>NZ_JARKNC010000001.1 GCF_029360805.1 Daejeonella sp. JGW-45
ACCTGCTATGATCTCCAAACAACAGACTGAGGTCAACACGAAGAATGTATTAATTGAGGAAATAACTCTAAATTAACGGTGTCTTAAAAATGGGAAGGCTACAGCGATGCACCAATTGTATACTTAAATGATAGATCATTTGAAGAAAAATATAATATCACATACTTTGAATCTGGCTGCATAGGTCCAACAGCTAAGTTTGCGGTGGAATATAATAAATATATTTTCGAGTATCTTGATTCGAAGTTTGGCAAAGGATGGAGGAGGGAAATTAGAAAGGACGTTATTGGACTGAAAGAATTTAGACAAAGTCAATAAAGGGTTTATATAGACACATATTTAAGATTTTGTCTACGACTACCAGACTTTTACAATTTATTCCATTAGATATTCTCACAAAAATATGCTTGTAAGCTCAACACGCTTCAAGGAGCTTGGCATAAACCCACAACCCTAAACCCTCAATTCCATTTATTCCACTCCTCCTTGGCTTAGTTGATCTTAAAGCATGATTGTGCTCCATATTAATCAAATAAAGAATATGGAAAGTAAAAACATGAAAGTTGCTGAAGTGCAACTGAGTTACAAGTCGAAAGTAAAAGCATCAGATCGTCCAAAGATCACAGAATCAAAAGATGTCTATTCGATCCTACAGAAACATTGGAACTTTGAGATTATCGAATTTATTGAGGAGTTTAAAATTGTGCTTCTTAACAGAGCCAACAGAGTCTTGGGGATAGTTGACATAAGTGTCGGTGGTACAAGTGGAACTCTGGTAGATCCGAAAGTGGTTTTTGCAGCTGCTTTAAAATCTGCGGCGAGTGGGGTTATATTAGTACATAACCATCCAAGTGGAAATCTGAATCCAAGTGAAGCGGATATTCACTTGACAAGGAAATTAACGGAAGGTGGAAAGATATTAGACACTCAAATCCTAGATCACATCATTCTTACAAAAGATGGTTATCTTAGCTTAGCTGAGGACGGATTTATGTGAAGAAAAACACACAGATTAATGCGTCAACTCAGAGAATTAAAATTATTTATAAACCTGCACAAAAGGCTTAAATAAGCAACGAGGAGGTAGCTCAGGTGTTTATGAGCGCATTCATAACCCTGAGGTCGGCAGTTCGATCCTGCTCCCCGCTACTTGTAAAGCCACCTCTCGGTGGCTTTTTTCGTTATAGCCGATAGCTCATTAATAAGAACACTCGGCCATAACTATCGTATTTCCCCCGATATTGTATCATCACCTCCCGGAGGGTTATCAAATGTTCAAAGTGTACGTACTTTATTCTGCCAGGCATAATAAAATCTATATAGGTTTCACATCTGATCTGCAAAACCGGTTCAAATCTCACAACGAGCTAGGAACAAAAGGCTGGACAATAAAATTCCGGCCCTGGGAACTGGTACTCACAGAGGAATTCCAAACCAAAGCTGAAGCGATGAAAAGAGAGAAAAATTTGAAAGGCGCAAGAGGCAGAGATGAGATTTGGAAAATTATTAAGGGCGGTTGATCCGCCGGGGCGGACGGCTTTCGATGCTGTTTCCTGCTACCGGTAAAGCATTTCAGTTTTTATACTCACTATGATAGTTACATTGGTACTGGTATTGCATTAACTTATTGATAATTTAAATCTACAGTTATGGAAAACAAGAAAATGAGCATGACGCACGGGCATAGCAACCATTATAGAAAACTACTAATTATGGCTGTGCTCTCTTACATTTCTATGTACGTACTTATGTACGCAATGGTTGATACATGGGGCAATGTTATTCCGAACATTAATCAATTTTACATGGCAGCGTTGATGACAGCTTCAATGATTGTTATTGAGTTGGCTGTGATGGGAGGAATGTATGCAAATAAAAAGCTCAATGCAGTGATTATAGCAGGTAGCTTAGTTGTTTTGGCAGGCTCATATATTTGTATCAGACAGCAGGCCGCAGTTTCTGATAGGGAGTTTCTGAAATCGATGATTCCGCATCATGCAGGCGCAATCTTAATGAGTGAAAAAGCTCCCTCAAATGACCCTGAGATCAAGACACTTCAAGCAAAAATAATCGAAAGCCAGCGGGTTGAAATAGCACAGATGAAAGTTAAATTATCACAACTGGACAAATAGCCTGGTATTTATACTTGTTAGCAATCAGTAAGAACCTAAACAAAAGGATTAAATGCTTTTGATCATCATTTTCAGAAAATTGAGATTGTAGGCTTGGTAAACTCTTTTTAAGAGCTAATTTCAAGCTTATACCCTTTCCCGTGAATATTAACAAGTTTAACTGTGGGATCGTTTTCCAGCTTTTTCCTGAGTTTTGATATGAACATATCAAGGCTGCGGCCCACAATTATACCCTCATCTTCCCATATTTCTTTTTGCAACCTACTTCTGTCTATAATTTCATTAGGAGTGCTTGCAAAAATGTATAACAATCTGGACTCTTTATCGGTAAGCTCAATTTGCTCATTATTACCTGTAAGATATTGCTTGTCGTGATAAAAATGATATTTCCCAATCCGGATCGATTTATCCTCCCGGTTCTTGTCGCTGTTGTCTGCTGTGCTTTTCTTTCTATAATAAATCTGTGCTCCTGAAAATAGTAAAACCAACGCAAAGAGGCTTATTCCTGCAGTAAGATACTTATTCGGCAAACCCAGAGGCCGGATATTCTTGAATGATATGGTAATTGAATAGCAGTCTTTAGATTGCTCCCGGAGCAGTCTTTAGATTGCTCCCGGCCTCTGCAGGGAATGATATTAGTCTGTTCAGCTTCCAATATGGCATACCCAAATACTATTTCATTGCTTGCGCACGCTATTACATTTACTATGTAGTCAGAAGGAAGCTGGCTGGCTTTTATCGTTCGGTGTATAATCTTTACAAGGGAATCAGGGTTAAAGGCAAACTGATTAGCAAATTGAATTTGATATTGATTTTCAGCGATCTGCTTTACGGGCAAAACTCTGGACGTACTGTCGCTGGCATGAAGCAGTATTTCATGCCCGATTTTCCTCATAATGATAATTTCTTTCGCCTCCTCAAAATCTGTATCATTTAATTGGCTTCCGCGAACGGCACAAAAAAAGACAAGCAGAGAAGCAGCAATAAAAATTGACAGGTACTTAAAATTCATATATAAAAGTAAGCTATTCTCGCCGATAGCAGATACACTGCAAAGGTATTTTACATTGTTTTACAACTCTTTACACTTTACCGGCGAGGATAGGATGTAGCTTTACTTATCGATTAATAGATAGGTTAATAAACCCAAAAAACATGAAAAAAGTCATCTTTGCGCTGATCTTACCCCTTGTTGTGGTGAGCGGACTAGTATTTGCCGGTCGTGAAATTAAAAATGAAACTTCTCTGAAGCCATCCCCGAAACCGCTTTCTATTGCCGACAGGAAAGCCGGCCTGGAAGCGAGGAAAATATGGGAGAACACTCCTGACGGTATAAAGTTCAAACTATGGGAAGCGTCTCCTGAAGGTAAAAAAGTGCATGCCAGTCATGATAAAATAAGGAAGTACCTGGAGACTTTCAGCGATATGGAGGCCGCGGTAACATCTACTAATTTTCAGCGCAGCGGGAAATCATCAGGGATAAAAGGGCTGATAGTGAGAATCGATGGCGAAGAATACATGATGCAATTTATTCCAAAGGATTTTCAGCTGTTAAATAGCCTGAAAGCCGGCGACAAAATAACTATAAGAAGCCGCAGCGCAGGACGTTCGCCTAATCATCCCTATTTAATTGTATCGGGCGACTATATCGAGCGAAATAGCAAGGTGCTTTTTAAACGTGACTTCAGCAAAAATAGGGGTTGCTGAGGATCAAGGCCTCAGGCGAATCGCTCTTACCCTCTGATTGCGGCTGATAGCTTGCCCCCGCTACCTACCCACCACCCACCTATTAACTACATTATACCTTCCTTCCACCACAACTTTATAAAAATCAGAAGCTGTTTCCTGGCTTAGATCAATATCAAACTTACCCTGTTCTACCGGCACTTCACTCACGAGACGGTACGCATCAGCCTTACCGGTTTGTTTATACTTATTAGTTGTCGCTAGCCAGACTTTCACCTTTCCTTCACTTTCGGCGGGCGCCCAGGTGAGCTTGATCTCGTCAGCAACTTTGGCAGCAGTGAGCCGCGTCAGTGACACCTTCCCGATCAGCGGTATACCGTCGAGTTCACGTTGCCTGTCTGAAGAAAGCTTGATATCGAGAAAACGGGCAATGGTTGGCAGGACATCTACCACGCTGACCAGCTTTGCGTGCCTTGCATGATCGTTAAGCCTGACGTTCGTAACAATCCATGCAGCCCGCTCCCGGTCTGATTGTCCGCCATGCCCCTTGCCGGTTTTTTCGTCACGGCCATGATCAGTAGTTACTATGATCAGCCAGTCCTCCTTGTATTTCTCCTTGCGTTCCTTAATGGCCGCCCAGATCTGGCCAATACGACGGTCCGCCAGCTCAACCGCATCGGTGAACTGTTCGCTGTCGCCATACATATGCCCCATGTCATCTGTAAACTCCAAATAAACCCAGGAAAGATCAGGAGCTGTTTCCCCGATGGCGCTTACGGTAGCATCGGTAACAGCCTGGTCAATATCAGACATAAATTTCCGGGACTTGTCATGCGGGTATTTCACAGTATCCAGTTCAAGGCCGTCGAAATGGTAATCCAGGCGGATGTTGCCAGTTTGGGCAAGGCCTTCACCAACCAGTTTAGTGCGATTATCCAGCCAGCTGGAAAAAATTGCGGTCTTCCTGCCCGGAAACTGGTCTTCAAACAGGCGAAAGATGGTCGGATAGTGATAGTTCGGCGCTTTGATCGCATTGTCAGGCACATTGTGCTTGTTAAACCAGACACCTGTGGCGTCCAGGTTCGGCGTAGCGACTTTTTTGATGACGTCTTTCGACACCCCATCGATGATTATAAATATAGCTTTCTTTTTCTGCGCCGATGCTGTAGCAAGCGCACAAAAAAGAAGGCCTGTGATGATTATTTCTTTCATTAATCTATGATTTATTTAAGGTCGGTAGCTATAAAAATAAGAAAATGCGCCATTGGTTTAAGTTTAGCCCAGCGCTCTTAAATCCTTTCTGGAAAATTAGCACTATCTGATAAAAGGTAGAATCTACCATATGGATTTTGCATGCTTGGGTGATAAAACTTCCGGCTTTGCCGAGGAAGGTCCCATTCCCTCTGTTCTAAGTGTTCCCATGCTTTTAAAATCTAATGGTTAAAAAATCTGTTATGTACCGGTACAACACAAACGTGGATATAAAGCGAAGAACCGCCAAATTTTTGCCGCCAATTGCTGAAACTTGCCGTGAGATTGCCGCGAATTGCCACGAAGGGTTTTGATTGACGGCCTGTGTCAGGCGTGAGGCTACCGTGGACACGCTTCTTTTCAAGCTCTTTTTATCTTCGTTTAATGACCCTGAAGGGGTCAAATGCCTATAGAAAATCATGCTATCCCGTTGTGCCGGCCCCGAAGGCAGTCGTATAATAATGACACTTAACACATGCGACCACCTTCGGGGTCGACCAATCTATCCCAGATCGTTGCCTAATAAACATGTGACCAACCTCGGGGTCAGCTGTAAGACAGAATAGAGCAATAATTATTGTCAATATATATTTATTGTTTAACAATAAATATATATTGCTTATCAAATACTATTTATTACCTTTGAATAAACAAATTCAAAAACAATGAAACTGATCTTGACAATTTTTAAATGGGCAACGGCAATCCTTTGCTGCTTTGTCGTTCTGGTCACCGTGGGTATGACCGTGCGATATGCATCCACACTGTATGAAAATAATCCGGATAGTTATATCACAATACAGGATGATAACATGCGGCATGAATTTATGGGTACGGCAACAGATGAGGCAAGCAGCTTCATCTATTCGCCAGATAAAGCTGCCCGGTATAAACAAAATAAGCCAAATTATTCAGTAGACATCAGGCCAAATTCACCAGTTGGATATTACTACATGGTATCTACCCTCATATTTGTGAGCCTGGGAGCTCTGATCTTAGGAATGTTCTGGCAAATTTTCAGTCAGATTAGCCTTGATGCGCCATTCAACTCACGTGTTGTCAGGTTATTACACACGGCTGCGTATTTATACATCATTTCGGAAGTGCTTGGTTTTATACACTATTTCGTACTTGGTAAACTCCTTAACAATGCCATGCAGCAAAATACCCTTCACCAAATAACCGAAAAAGGAGATAATCTGATCATCGGCCTAATCATCCTGATTATTGCAGTTGTATACAAGCGGGGTCTTGAGATTTATGAAGAACACAGCTTAACCGTTTAATTATGCCGATCATAGTAAACTTAGATGTGATGCTCGCCAAAAGGAAAATGTCCTTGTCGGAAATTGCCGGAAAAATGGATATTACGCTGTCGAACATCTCAATCCTGAAAACAGGCAAAGCGAAGGCCATTCGCTTCTCAACACTTGAAAAGATCTGTGAAATCCTGGATTGTCAGCCGGCAGATATTCTTGAGTACAAAAAATAAAGATCGTTGACACTACACAATTAAGTCGAAGTTTTGACACCCCTTGGATTAAGTTCAGCGAAGCGTTCTTAAATCATTTTGTTCGGGCAAATTGGGAGTCTGATATAAGACTGAAGAAAGACAGGACTAAGACAACTGGAAGACATAAGACACGATCACTACGGCAGGCAGCAAGCTTCATGAACGATAAAAATAAATTATATTCTAATGAAATAGATGATTTTAACTGCCGTTGTAGCGTTATTTGTTACAGGTAGCACATTATATGCTAACAGTGCAGATTGCTGCGCAAAGAAAAACAGCACCTGCTGTGTTAAAGACAGCTGCTGCTGCAAAAAGTAATCAGTAAAACAAAGTCCCCCAACAGCGCAGCGGGCTTTGTTTTTACAACCGCCCCGTTTTTAGAGGCCACTGTATTCTTCAAATATCTTGCGTAAATTGTCTTGCTAATAGACATAAAATGGTCGCTAAAAATAAGACTGCAGAAACCGCCGCCGACGTAAAAGACTTCATCAACTCCTGGGTTGATAACGAACAAAAGAAAGCCGACAGTTTCCAACTGATCGAACTCATGACCCAATGGTCGGGTTTCGAACCCCGCATGTGGGGGCCTACCATCATCGGGTTTGGAAGCTATCATTATAAATATGCCAGCGGCCACGAGGGCGATGCGCCTGTCCTTGGATTTTCACCACGTAAGGCGGAATTTTCACTGTATGTATATGTTCCTACAGATGAAAATAAACGGCTGTTGGAAGAATTGGGGAAATTTAAAATGGGTAAAGCCTGTATTTATGTAAAGAAGCTGGCTGATATCAATATCCCTACCCTGGAAAAGCTGTGCAAAGAGTCGATAGCTTATGTTAATAACCATTATGGGATATAGTACAAACTAGTAAAGCACTCATGAATGTTTCGTCATAAAGGGAAGAGAAGAACGCACATCCACAATCTGCGTTTAGCCTCTACACTCTCCCTCACAGCAGGAATTGTCAACATTACCGGGGTACTATCGTTCGGTATACTCACCACGAACGTTACTGGTCACTTTGCCTATTTTTCTGAAGAGTTCGTTCTGAATAACTATTCCGTTTCCCTGTCCTTTCTCCTGTTTATTTTATTTTTCCTGCTCGGAGCCTTTACTTCAAATGTGCTGATAGAGTTGGTATCCAGGAAAAAACCGGCTGCTTCTCATGCACTTCCAATGCTAATAGAAACTTCCATATTGGTCTTCATAAGCTTCTACCATAACCCGCAGGACCAACCTTTCCAAATAGTTTCCATAGCATGCGCCCTGTTGTTTGCTATGGGAGTGCAAAACTCATTGGTAACCCAGATCTCGGCGTCGAAAGTCAGGACCACCCATTTAACCGGCCTTTTTACCGACCTGGGGATTGAACTTTCTCAACTTATATTTTACCGGAAACCCGCTGAAATTCAACGCCTGTCAGGAAGTATCCGCTTACGGTTAATGATCATTAGCTTTTTCTTTATCGGGTGTGTGGCCGGTGGCTTTCTATTCGGCATATATGGTCTAAAGACCCTTTTGTTTGCAGCCGCTTCCCTGGTTGTTGCTATGTTTTACGATACGATCCGTTATCAGCTGTTTCATATAAGGCGTAAGGTCAAATAGCGAATAATTATTCACTGGCAGACTGCGGGGATTGGAATGTCAGGTACCAGCCCGCCGGGAGACTGAAAAAATATGCATATATATTTGCAGGTTCGGATAATCAATCGTAATATTACGATGTAATGGGAATAAGCAAAACGGAAATTTTTACAGACGAACAGAACAGGCTTGCAGTGCTCTTTAAAGCCCTGGCTCATCCTGCCAGGATTGCCATTCTTCAGCGCATCATTATCGCGAACACCTGCATCTGCGGCGACCTGGTTGGAGAGCTTGGGTTAGCCCAGGCAACTATCTCCCAGCACCTGAAGGAATTGAAAAGCGCCGGAATTATACAAGGTACGATTGAAGGGGTAAGCGTTTGTTACTGTATAGACCCTGAGGCATGGAAGCTAATGGAACGCTACTTTTCTGAATTTATGGCGTCTTACAAACCGACCCCCAGCTGCTGCTAAAAAAATTTGTCAAAATCAAACGTAATATTACGATAATATGGACACGACGCAAACTTTAAACTGGCAGCTCTTCAAGGAAGCGCTGCTGCAAAATCCAGGGCTGGACCTCCAATTCCAATATGCTGAGAACAAATGGGTGGACGCATCCTATCACATCACGGAGATTAAACAGGCGCCTATTGTCTCCGTAGACTGCGGCGGTGTTATGAACAAATGGACAGAGATCATTGTCCAGCTGTGGGAGCCGTCTGAAAATCAACAGGCGCGTTCGATGAAGGTCAGGAAAGCTTTGTCTATCATCGACATCGTCGAGAAGAAGCTTCAGCTCGATCCTGCGGCTGTAGTGAAGATAGAGTTCGGCAATTCACAGTTTGATACCCGCCAGATGTTTCCGGGCAGCATTACCGCTGCGGGTGAAGATCTTATCGTAGACCTGCAGCCTGATCTTACGCAATGCAAAGCTATCGGGCGCGGCGGAAGCTGTGGCACGGATGATAATGGCGCCGAGTGCTGCACACCTGCCGAAAAACCTGAAATTAAATTGAAAAACCTGGCCGTAGCTGCAGATTCCTGTACTCCGGGCTCTGGGTGTTGTTAAAGCGGAACTGAGAAATGAAAAAAATATTAATTCTATGCACAGGCAATAGCTGCAGAAGCCAGATTGCAGAAGGTTATCTAAGACACTTCGCCGGTAACCGTGCAGAAGTTTATAGCGCGGGAGTAGAAACGCACGGCGTAAACCCCCGGGCAATCCGGACTATGGCAGAGGATCACATTGATATTTCCCGGCATACCTCGAACCATGTGGATGAATATATCGATATACCTTTTGATTATGTGATAACGGTGTGCGATAATGCCAATGAGGCCTGCCCCTTCTTTCCGGGAAATGTTCAGCGCTTTCATCACAACTTCCCTGATCCTGCAAAGGCAACCGGCAATGAAGAGGAGATCATGAATGAATTCAGACGGGTCCGGGATATGATCAAGGTGTATGCGGCGGACTTTGTTAAATCGAAGATAAAATAAGACCGGAAACTTAGGCCATTCCCGCGTATGCTACTGAGCTGTATACCCACCGTCAATAACAACCGCCTGACCGGTAACACCGCCGGCACCGGCTAAAAAAAGAGCATAGTCTGCGATCTCCATCGGAGATAACAATCGCTTTTGAGGTACCAGCGGAAAGAGGACTTCTTCAATGACCTTTTCGGATGGAATATTTCTCAATTTCGATAATTCGGAAATTTGATTTCGCACCAGATCTGTATCCACGTATCCGGGACAAAGTGCGTTAGCTGTAATATTAAATTCAGCGCCTTCCAGCGCGGTAACTTTGGTAAGTCCTATGAGGCCGTGCTTGGCACTGTTGTAAGCCGCCTTCCCGGAAAACCCGACCAGGCCATTAATTGAGGCCATGTTGATGATCCGGCCAAATGCCTGCTTTTTCATCCCAGGAAATACTTCTTTGGTGGTGATGAAACTCCCAATAAGCATCACTTTAATGAGCTCCTCAAATTTTTCTAGTGGAAAATCTTCAATAGGTGATATAAACTGTAAACCAGCATTATTAACTAAAATATCGATCCGCTCATAGGTCTTGTATGCTTTTGCAATTGCGGCCTTTATCTGGCTCTCCGAGGTCACATCGCACGTAATCCCTGACACATACAATTTGTCCTGTTTTAATAATGAAACAGCATTTGATACGTCCGTATCATTTAAATCGGCAATGATCACTTTAGCGCCGGCTTTGGCAAATTGCCTTGCAATCTCAAACCCGATTCCCCTGGCCGACCCGGTTAAGAACGCTATCTTGTTATTGATGGGCATAGATTTTTCTTTTCATGTCGAACGTGGCCTCATGTAAGATTCACTAAAAGCAGCACGATTCATCAGGTGTAAAATACGTAAATTCCCGTATTCCCAACCCACCTGATTCACGCGCTCCTTTCATTCATGAATTTGCATCCTATTTGTAACCTCGCTGAAACTGCTGCTTAACGCACCGCCAGAGATACTCTGGCAATAATTACGCTTTCAACGCTTCTGCTACGACTGCAGATAAGCTCGTTGTAGGCCTGCCAATAAGTTTCGAAAGCTGGCGCTCATCATTAAAGAGAGCTCCTTGCGAGGCTGCCTTATCCCATCCGGCGATAGCATGCGAAAGGTCCTCCGGTAAACCGAATCCGGTCAGCGCCCCTGCATAATCAGCTTCCGGCAAATTCTTGTAAGGGATGTTCTTTCCTGTCTGGCGTGAAATTTCCGCTGCCAGATCATTCAGGGTATAGGCCTCATCACCCGCAAGCTCGTAGGTTTTACCTGCATGGCCTTCGCTTGTTAAAACAGCAACGGCGGCTTCGGCAAAATCAGCGCGGGCAGCGGAAGCAATTTTACCTTCACCAGCACTGCCTATAAATGCACCGCCAGCAAGGGCGCCGCCGATGGATCCTGTATAATTTTCGGTATACCAGCCATTTCGAAGGATCGTATGCGGAATTCCCGAAGATCTAAGAAGGGCTTCAGTTGCGCGGTGCTCGTCTGCCAGGCTCAATGCGGATGTGTCTGCGTGCAGCAGGCTGGTATAAACGATCTGTTTGACGGCTGCATTCTTAGCGGCCTCAATAACGTTACTGTGCTGTACAAACCTCTGGCCCACCTCGCTGGATGAGATCAGCAACAGGGCATCTATGCCATTCAACGCAGCGCTGAGTGCCTCAGGACTATTATAATCGGCTTCTCTTACCTCCACACCAAGCCCTGCTGCTTTCGCTGATGAACGTACAACTGCCACGATATCCTTTGCTGATATCTTCTCTTTTAATTTGCTTACTACTAATTGGCCAAGCTGACCAGTAGCACCTGTGATTGCTATTTCCATGTTTTGCTTTTTTATTGTTTATAGATTAATGGCTGCGGGCTTTCTTGTTATCTGCCGGCAATACAAAAGTACAGGCATCAGCCACCCTTTTTCATTGCTTATAAACATGAAAAAACCTTGATCCTGATCAAGGCTTTTCTGAATTCCCCGCTTAAATGGCTGGCCACAAGCAATCACCGGTCCCTTCAGATAAGCTGTTTCGTCTGGTTGTCGCAATTCCCCCTCTTATTTGTCTTTTCCGACCCGCGGAAGGATCAGCTGCCAGCCCTACCTTGGCTTAAGAAATAAACGGCGCTGATCAGCAAATATTTAAACAGAGAATCTGAAATGACTAAACAGCTTTTTGTAATTAAGGAAAAGACTATCAAGGCATCTCCTGAGCAGGTTTGGGAAGTAATTACCACGCCTCAATATTTTAACCAATGGATGTTTGTGCCAGGGCAGGTTGCAGGCAACCGGAAGCTCCGGTCAGGCAGCAAAATTCAATGGATCAATGACGAAGGTAGCACCTATCTCGAAGGTGAAGTAATCGAGTTTATAACCGAAAAGAAACTGGTGATCTCGCTTCGCGATATAAGCTGGCCGCCCACCGTTCCGGAACACAGCGTAACCTACGAGTATCATCTGGAAGAAAACAAGGATGGTACCGCGGTGAAGTTCCATTTAGGCGATCTCTCGGTCGACCCGGAAGCGGAGTCATGGTATAATTCATATAATTCCAGCGATGAGATCGGGGAAATTGAAGGGCTAATCCGTAGCGGCACATTGTCCGGATAATCCCGCGTTGATTGATGCCGGCCCTCTTTTGTTTACTCGGAAAAACAGTTTACCACTTTGTCACATCAGGTGATCAGGACTGTAAGGGTACCAAGATATCTGAGTATTCGCTTTCCTAAAAGGAAATGTTTTGTTACTATTACGACTGAAGACGGGTAGTTTGGATGAATAGACGGGAACGGTAACCTGTGCAAGGGATTTGAAGTTCCCATTTAATAAGAAAAATGCAATCTGTCCTGTCAAAAGCGAACATCCCGGGTTTAACTGACGAACAAGTACTTATTGCCCGCGCTGAAAGCGGGGATAACAAGCTGCGCCTGAAAGAGGAAAACCAGTTTTTGAAAATCATCAGGGCGATCATTCAGGAGCCTATGGTGCTTCTCCTGCTGGCCGCCTCAACGATCTATTTAGTCAGCGGAAATACAGCAGATGCCTTATTCCTTGCTGTGGCAATAATTCTGGTAGCTACTATCTCTTTTTTTCAGGATTCGAGAAGCCGCAATGCGCTTGAAAAACTAAAGCAGTTCACGCAGCCAGTTGCAAAGGTAATACGCAACGGCCGGTTTACAGAGATCAACAGTGATGATCTCGTGCCTGGTGACAACCTTGTACTTGAAGAGGGCACGTTTGTATCCGCTGACGGGCTTATTATTCACTCCAATGATTTTTCGGTGAACGAGTCTGTACTTACCGGTGAATCCATGGCCGTTTTCAAAGACCGCGCGAAAGAGGATAACCGCGTTTATCAGGGGACGACCATCGCAACAGGACTCGCAGTGATCAGGGTTACCGAAACGGGGAATAATACGAAGCTTGGAAAGCTCGGCAAAAGCCTCACTGAAATAAAGGAGGAAAAGACACCGCTGGAATTACAGGTAGGGAGCTTCGTAAAGAAAATGGTGGTGACGGGGGTGATTTTCTTCATATTCGTCTGGCTGATCAATTTCCTGAAATCATATGACCTTCCGGACAGCCTGCTCAAGGCCCTCACGCTTGCTATGAGCATTCTTCCGGAGGAAATACCGGTTGCCTTTACCACCTTTATGGCTTTGGGCGCCTGGCGCCTGATGAAAATGGGTGTTGTGGTCAAACAGATGAAAACGGTAGAAACCCTGGGAAGTGCGTCTGTAATTTGTACTGACAAAACGGGGACCATAACCCAGAACAAAATGGCCCTGGCTAAAGTGTACATCCATTCTGAAAATAAAATTTTCATGGGTTCCGATTCGAGTCCCAGCGTGCGGGCTCTTATAAACGCTGCGATGTGGGCAAGCGAGCCCATCCCTTTCGACCCTATGGAAGTGGCTTTACACGAATCATATGTCAGTAATACACCTCAGGACGAGCGCCACCAGTATTATATGATACACGAGTACCCCCTGGGAGGGAAGCCTCCTATGATGACGCACATCTTTGAAAATGATCAGGGCAAACGTATTATAGCTGCAAAGGGCGCGCCCGAAGCACTTTTAAAAGTTTCAGACCTCTCTGAAGCTGAGAAGGAACAGGTCTCTGATGCGATAAATACACTTGGTGCTGATGGTTATCGGGTACTGGGAGTTGGCACGAGTGCCTGGCCGGGTACCGGCTTCCCTGAACAGCAGCAGGATTTCAGGTTCACATTTAAAGGACTTGTGGCTTTTTACGATCCTCCTAAAGAAAATATACGATCTGTACTTGAGAATTTCTACGCCGCTCAGATCGGAGTAAAGATAATAACCGGCGACAATCCGGTAACGACAGCGGCAATCGCCAATAGTATCGGGTTTAGGGGCAGTGAAAAGAGTATCACAGGCGAGGAATTGATGAAACTCGGCGAAGAAGGCCTGTCCAGGATCGTTTCAGATACAAACATATTCACCCGGATGTTCCCGGAAGCAAAGCTGAGGATAATAAATGCTCTTAAAGCAAAGGGCGAAGTAGTTGCTATGACGGGCGATGGTGTTAACGATGGGCCGGCACTGAAAGCTGCGCATATCGGCATTGCTATGGGCAAGAAAGGGACCGAAATAGCAAAGCAGGCCGCCTCGATGGTTTTGGTCGATGATGACCTTGGCAAGATGGTGGAAGCTGTCCACATGGGCCGCCGCATCTATTCTAATCTTAAAAAAGCTATCCAGTACATTATATCGATTCACATTCCGATCATACTGATCGTGTTCATCCCCTTGGTTCTGGGCTGGGTATATCCTGCTATCTTCTCGCCGGCCCACGTTATTTTCCTGGAGCTCATTATGGGGCCCACCTGCTCAATAATATTTGAAAATGAGCCGGCAGAACGCAATATTATGAGCCAGCCACCGCGCCCTTTAAGCGATACCTTTTTCAGAACGCGCGAACTTGCTACCAGCATTATACAGGGCCTGGCCATCACCACCGGCCTCCTGTTTATGTATCAATACTCAGTGAGCAGTAATGCAGAGGAGAGCCAAACACGAACCATGGTTTTTGCGACGCTGATAGCCGCTAATATTTTTCTGACACTAACCAACCGTTCTTTTTACTACTCTTTTCTCAAAACGCTCGCCTATCATAATAATATGGTCTTTTACATGATATCGATAACGGTAGTCACTACGGGAATGCTGATTTTCGTAAAGCCTTTCGCGCGATTTTTCGAGCTCAGCCCGCTTTCCCTTCCTCAGTTAGCCTTAAGCATCGGTACCGGCTTCCTGTCAGTTATCTGGTACGAAATAGTTAAGTGGAATACCCGGAGACGGTTCAGGCAGACGCATCTTTGTCTACAAACAGAAGCACGTCCTGATTCTGCTGCATAATTTTCACGTGGACCTTAAACGTATCCTGAATCTTAACACGCAAAGCTTCCTGGGCACAAGGTTCGCCATGCACCAGCATCACCTGAGTTGGTCTCTTTTTGAACTTGCCGAGCCAGTGCAGTAATTCCGACTGATCGGCGTGCGCTGAAAGACTGCTGATTTCCTGGACCCGCGCCTTTACCGGGTAATATTGTCCATGGATCTTAATGTCGGGCGATTGGTTCTGAAGCGCCCTGCCACGGGTACCTTCTGCCTGGTATCCCATGAGCAAAACAACATTCCGGCTATCGCCGACGTAGTGCTTCATGTATTCAAGTACACGTCCACCGGATAGCATTCCGCTCGCAGCGATGATGATCTTGGAGCCTTTCTTTTCGATAATGTCCCGCGTATTTCTAAAATCCCGGTTAATAGTGACCTGCTTTTTGACATGAGCCCAGGCATTCTTATCTATTTTAAAAAATTCGGGAAACTGAAGAGTGATATCTGTAGCCTGGGCCGCCATCGGGCTGTCCAGAAAGACCGGGATAGTCTGCGGAATTTTACCGGTCTCTTTTAACTGTGTAACCAGGTACATCAGCTCCTGCGCCCTGCCGACTGCAAAACTCGGGATCAAAATATTACCCCGGAGCGCAATAGTTTCATTGATTATCTCTGCTAACTGTTCAGACGCGTCTTCTGTACTATGTAATTTATCTCCATAAGTTGATTCCATGACTACATAGTCGGCCGACGTAAAATAGTCAGGGCTGTCCAGCACAGGACTGCTAACCCGTCCAATATCTCCGGAAAATACGATGGTCTTGCCAAAACAATTTAACTCAACCGAACAGGCACCCAGAATGTGACCACTTAATTTAAACCTGAAGTTTACAGATTCATCGAGCTGGACGAACTCGTCGTTCCCTATCGTTACAAAGTGTTCGAAAGATCTTTCAGCGTCACTGACAGTATACAAGGCTAAAGCAGGCTTATGTTTTGTATAACGGAATCGGTTAGCCCGTTCAGCATCTTCCTCCTGTATCTTTGCACTATCAAGAAGGATCAGTTTAGTAAGCGCAGAAGTAGGCCGGGTCATGTAGATCTTTCCTTTAAATCCGGACTTTACCAGGAGGGGAATATATCCGCAATGATCCAGGTGGGCATGTGTCAGGATAAGCACATCGATGTCCCGGGCAGGAAGGGGTAGTGATTGCCAGTTTTGCTCCCTCAGAGATTTTATTCCCTGGAAGAGTCCGCAGTCAACTAATATATTTAATCCCGGTGTTTTAAGCAGGTGCTTGGACCCGGTTACGGTTCCGGCTGCACCCAGAGATTGCAGTACGATCATATTATTCATAGGGAAAGTAAGAGAGTCTTTTTCGATCTATTTTGCCAGAACTGCTTCAAGATTGCTTAAAACCACCAGTTCCGACTTATTATTTCCGTGAAATGAGGAGCTAATTGCTTTGGCAGTTTTTAAGATCAGATCGTTTACCTGCTTCGTGAAGAATGAGGGATGATCGCTTTTGAAAGCCTGCAGACTGCTCAAGATACTGCTTGCATTCATCTTTTGGTCGTCAAGCCAGTCGAACACGACTTCGATCTGGAAAGCTGAGTCTGTCCCAAACTCATCCCTTGCCTGATCAACATCAAGCCATTCGGATCTGATAATAGTTCTTAGAACTTCCAGTTCTTCGCTCCTTACTCGCTGATCAGCGGCTGCAACAGCATAGAAGACTTTGCCCAACAGTTGATAAAAGGATATACTTGCTTCTTTTGAATGTGTCATAGCTCCAGGTCTGTTCATCGCCAGCTGGTTGTCCGGCGCACTCAAATTTGCTGTTTATGCAGAACACCAATAGTGATGCAGGTCACATGCAGTAATGATTTTCATCAATAGCACTAAGCCCTACAGTAGATCCTGGAAAAGAACCGCATGAGTTAGAAATCCTTTAACAGTTTAATTTCATTCCGGTAAAGCAGTATCCTTCCGTCGTTCTCCAGTTGCTTGAGCAGCCGGGAAATAACCACCCGGGATGTTGCCATATCGTCAGCGATCGCATAATGAGAAACTCTTATAATACTGGACCCTGACAATCGCTTTTTTTCCTTAAGATAGGAGATGAGGCGTTCATCCAATTTATGAAAAGCTATACTTTCAATAGATTTAAGCAGTTCCAGAAAGCGTTCACTGAAACTTCTCATGATATAGTTCTTCCAACTCGGATATTTGCATAACCATTCATCCAGCTTGGAATGAGGTATAGCTATCAATTCGACGTCGCCTTCAGCAATTGCCTTGACTTCGCTTCGTTTGGCCTGCACACAGCAACTGTATGCCATCGAGCAACTTTCATTGCTCGACAAATAATACAAAAGGATCTCTTTCCCGCTTTCGTCCATACGCAGGACTTTTATTGTTCCTTTTACAATGATGGGCATCATCCTGATGTATTTGCCGTAGTCCATAATGATGTCGCCTTCCCCGAAATATCTTATTTCCCCGTATTCATGAATTTCATCTAACAGAGCGGGTTCAAATGTTGAAGCGAATCCGGGTGCGTTAATCATAAATATCAAATTAAGCTTGTGTTAAATCCGAATTTACTAAAGCCAGACTTAGAATAACCCATGTAAATTAGTCATTATCCCATTGAATTTCTTCGATAAGTATTTTAATGAGGAAGCTGGTTTTTAATCACGCCATATAAATAAGTGCCGACGAGGGCGAAGAAGAAAACAATGATCATTGTTAAAAAGCCGTATCCAACGTTCACAACCATCGGACCCGGACAAGCACCACTCAACGCCCAGCCAAGTCCGAAAATAAAACCACCAGCCAGATATCTGGTCGTTGATTTATCTTTAGGATTAAATAATATAGGGTTACCTTGATAATCGCGTATATTGAACTTTTTGATCAGCGCCACCCCGGCTACACCCAGTATCACGGCTGTGCCAATTATTCCATACATATGAAAGGACTGGAAACGAAACATTTCCTGAATACGAAACCAGGAGATGGCTTCTGACTTCGCCATTAAAATTCCAAACAGGCTGCCGAGCAAAAGAAATTTTATAAACTTCATAGATTAGGGTAAACAAGATTAGAAGATTAAAGGAAAAATAAGAAAGGTCATGACCAGGCCGCCGAGAAAAAAGCCAATTACGGCTATAAGCGAGGGCAACTGCAGGTTTGACAGGCCGCTGATAGCGTGACCGGATGTACAGCCGCCGGCGTAACGGGAACCAAATCCGACCATAAGTCCGCCCAGTGCCAGAATAAGGAATCCCTTTAGTGAAAATGCGGATTCCAGGCTGAATAATTCCGCTGGCTGCAATGATTCGGGCGCGGCAAAACCAAGTTTCTGTAGATCGGAAACAGTCGCCTGTGAAATTTGAACTGGCTCTCCGGAGGACAAGAACTCCTTTGCTATGAATCCTCCTATAATAGCACCTGCTAAAAACACCAGATTCCACGTTTGGCTTTTCCAGTTAAAGTCGAAAAATTTCACCCGCCTGCCAAGCCCGCCTGCCGCACAAATCGTCCGTAAATTTGAAGAGAAACCAAAGTACCGTCCAAAATATAGCAGGAAGAACATAATAGCGGCTATCATAGTTCCGGAAAACCACCAGGTCCATGTCTGTGTAATGAACTCGCTCATGATTTGATACGTGAATTTAAATGAAATGAAATAATGAGAATCTTTAAGCTTTCCATAGCGTTGTTGGCATGATTGGCATCGGCGGATAAGAACTATTTATTTTGATATTTAAACAAGTGTTTCTCCTGCACTAACCCATTCATTGATACTTCCTGAAAAATTGGCCACGTTGGTAAACCCATTCCGGGCAAGTACTGAGTAACCTATTGTAGCCCGGTCGCCGCCCTGGCAGTGAATAATCACTTTTTTATCCTTACTTATCTTATCGATATTTTCAGGCAGGTTCCCTAAAAAGAGATTATTAGCCTGGGCGATATGCCCGGCCTTATATTCTGCGGCTCCTCTCAGATCTATGACCTGTACGTTATTATTATGTATCAGTGTCTTTGTTTCCTGAAGTGAAATAACGTTAGCTTTTTGTAAAACGCCGCCGGTTTCCTCCCATACAGAAGTGCCGGAAACATAACCCTCAATATTATCAAGACCGATCCGCATCAATTTTCGGGTGAGGTCGTCCAGCTGATCCTCGTCCGCCAGGAGCATAAAGCGCTCATTATACTTTAAGAACCAGCCAGCCCAGGTGGAAAAGGAATTATTTCCCTGAATATTGATACTTCCGGGAATAAACCCGGCTGCAAACGCCTTTTTTTCGCGGGCATCAATCAACGTCAATCCCGTTGCCAGGTTAACTCTGAGTTCTTCTGCTGAAAGCGCTTTGAGCTTAGGCACCTTGGCTAACAATGGCCGGTCAACCTTATTGAGCTTTTTCATCATCGCAAAATATTTGGGCGGCTCAGGCTGATCTTCCAGCAAGAAATCAGTAAAACCCTTTTCATCATTTTCAAATCGAAAAGCCCAGTTGCTTAGCTTTTCATATCCCACTGTTGAGCCCGGCACTGCGCCAAGTGATTTTCCACAGGCAGACCCGGCTCCGTGCCCCGGCCAGACCTGGACATAATCAGGTATGTTTTTGAATTTAGCGAGCGAGACATACATTTGCTTAGCCCCCAGCTCCTGCGTTCCGAGCATACCGGCAGCCTTTTCTAATAAATCTGGCCTGCCAATATCACCGACGAACACAAAATCACCCGTAAATAGCATGACCGGTTTATCGATTGCCGGTGTATCGGTTAACAGAAAGCTGATGCTTTCAGGGGTATGCCCGGGAGTATGAAGAACTTCAAGCAAGAGATTGCCGAGGGGGAGCTGATCGCCATCTTTCAGCCCCACATGGGAAAATTCATACTGCCAGGCATCGCCTCCCTCGTCGGATAAATACATGCTGGCACCAGTAAGGCTGGCGAGCTCTCTGGAGCCAGACAAGAAATCGGCATGGATATGGGTTTCCAGAATATGTGTAATTGTCATACTGTTAGCCTTAGCTATCTCCAAATAGGTATCCACGTCTCTTTTAGGGTCAATAACCGCAGCCACTCCGGCTTTCTGGCAACCGATAAAATAACTTGCCTGTGCCAGGCTCTTATCATAAACGCGTTGAAAAAACATAATAATTGGTTTAAAGGGTATTAATTGATGATTAAATGTTTATACAAATCTCCGGGGATTTTCTGCTGGTTTAGGTAACATTAGTTGCATTCAGCCTCTTCCGGCGCGACCTTTTCCGGATCTCACTACCAATCAGCTCGATTTTAAGCAATTACGCGACCCATTAAACTAAGAAAGTTTCCTTTATGATGATATAGATTCCCATTATCAGAACGAACCAGCCAAAGGAGGTCTTAAGTTTCTTACCCGGTATTTTCGCTGATAATAGAATTCCGGCAAAAATACCCGCAGTAGCCAATGTTGTAAATGCACTCAATAGCTTCCAATCGATTGTCTGGCTTGCCTGCAGATCGCCTGCAAAGCCAAATAAAGATTTGGCAGCTATTATAAAAAGCGATGTTCCGACAGCAAGCTTCATGGGCATCTTCGCTAATAAAACAAGCGCCGGAATGATGAGAAATCCGCCACCGGCACCGACTAGTCCGGTAAGTATCCCCACCCCGAATCCTTCCATGAGTATCATTGGATAGTTATACTTCAACTGGATGTTATCGTCACCTGCCGGGCTCTTCTCTTGTTTGATCATGCTGAAAGAAGCCAGGATCATGACAATTGCGAAGAGCAGCATCATTGCTATAGGTTTAGTCACGTCAAATGTTCCGATAGACGCTATATGCTGCGGAATGAACGGAACCAACCATAGCCGGGTAAGGTAAACTGCGACAATCGACGGCGCGCCGAAGATCAGTACCGTTTTAAAGTCAACCTTCTTTTGAACAGCACTTTGAACACCGCCCACCAGGGATGTGATTCCTACTATAAATAGTGAATAAGCTGTTGCTAGGACTGGATCCACTTTCATCACATAAACAAGTATTGGGACTGTCAATATAGAGCCGCCGCTTCCAATTAATCCCAGTGATACTCCAACTACTACTGCCAATACTAAACCTATAATTATCATGTCTAACCGTTATTTGTACAAAGGTCCTAATAGAAGAAATCCGACACGGCTACAAAAGTTACACTCCTCAAAACCAAAATACACTTACAGCATACGGAAACCTCTGTCATTGCCAACAGCAGAAAAATTACACAACAGTGCAAATTAGAGCCTTCTATCAGGCACCGGGTAAACCTGTTTTTTGTAATTTTGAGGCTTTGGGGTTCTGCAAAACTTTCAAGACTCACTGGCATGCGCTTGCAGCTCGTGCCGCAAACTCACATCAGCAGATTGGTTCGGCCCCTGCAACGATAAGATAATACCTGTTAGATATCACTTAAATCAGAAAGATGAAGTTATTAGTTCAATGGACGACAATTATTCCGGTACTGGCCTGGATCTTATTTTTTACAGGCCTTGTATCTGACAGCAGCCTTTTTCAAATAGTAGCAAGCGTACTGCTTATCCTCAGTGTGATGTCGGCCGTTCACCACTCCGAAATAATTGCAGAGCGCGTGGGCGAGCCTTATGGAACCATCATACTGGCTGTCTCTATTACCGTCATCGAGGTGTCGATTATCGTGTCGCTGATGATGTCTGAAGGACCGGCGGCGGCTTCTTTAGCAAGAGACACCGTATTTGCAGCAACAATGCTTATTCTAAATGGTATTATCGGACTATGCCTGCTTATCGGGGGGCTAAAACATTATGAACAGAATTTCTCCGCATCATCTGTAACTATTGCCCTGGTTTCGCTGGTTTCCATCCTGGTGTTTACCCTGGTATTCCCAACTTTTACTGAAAGCGTTTCCGGATCTTATTATTCCATGCCGCAGCTTGTATTCGCTTCCATTGCCTGTCTTATTATTTATTCTGCATTTCTCTTTGCCCAAACCAGAAGGTACCGGCAATACTTCCTGACCATTGGCGCTGATGAGAACGAAGAAGCAGCCGAGCCAATCCAGATCAGCAACAGCGTGTTCATTACCAGCCTGGCCTTCCTTATCATTAGCCTTGGCATAGTTGTACTGCTTGCTAAAACCCTTTCTCCAACCATCGAGAGCATTATAACAAGCTATAGCTTGCCAAAATCATTGGTGGGGGTTGTGATCGCCGCGATCATCCTGCTGCCTGAAGCTATTGCCGCGATTATTGCTGCAAGGAAAAACAGGCTCCAGACAAGTATAAACCTGTCGCTCGGCTCGGCCCTTGCAAGTATCGGCCTGACCATACCTGCCGTAGCAATCGTTTGTCTCCTGATGAACATGCCCGTCATTTTAGGTCTGGATATAAAATCTATCGTTCTTCTCGGTCTTTCTGTATTTATCGTGATGCTGTCGCTAAGCAGCGGGAAATCAAATATTGTTTACGGAGTGGTGTTGCTGGTTAACTTGTTTGCGTTTATATTTTTAATGATATATCCATAAAAGGGATTATGCCCGCCTCGTGCCGGCGGAGGAGGCACTTACTTTTCCCTGCAGCTGGAAAAGTAAGCAAAAGAGCCGCACCTTCCTGATATTTGTTGCAAATCTCAGGAGGGCGAGTTCTGCAACTTGCAGTGACAGAAGATGAATTAATGTTTGTTACCCACCGTAAGTGTATCGGCACTAAAACATACGATGCGAGGCCCGTTTGTATACTCGTATGCCCAGCGGGCCGTAACGCCAGCACCTCTACGCCAGCTCGACGTTAGGTACGTTTCTAAGGCCCAAGCACAGCATCTCCGTTCACCTTTTTCATTCGCATCGGCTGGTGCGGCTTGCACAATTCAGGCCCCAGCTGTGCCGTCCGAAGCAGCAGACGCAGCGCTGGGGTTTTTGCTTACTTTTTGACCTATAGCAAAAAGTAAGTGCCCCTCCGCCGGCACGAGGCGGGAATAGACAAATTATTTCCTTACCTTAATCTATAACTAAACCACCACACTCCTATGGACAACGTAAAACTAACTTTCGACGACAAAGGCTATGGTAAATTTTCCATATCTGAAGGTGATGAACAACTCGCAGAAATGGTGATCAGTATCGCAGGAAGCGATCTGACAGTATATCACACGGAAGTTTCACCTAAAGGCGAAGGCCGGAGTCTGGCTAAAAAGCTCCTGGCGGCGATGGTGGAGCATGCCCGAAAAAACCAGCTTAAAGTAAAGCCGCTCTGTGCTTTTGTTCACGCACAGTTCAAACGCCATCCGGAAGAATATGCGGATTTATGGAAAAGCTAATAGACCGCTAAACGCTCCCTCGTGGTCATTTGACCGGTTCAAAAACGGTTCGTGCATCAGTAGCTTCCATAATTTTCTCCTTGCTGAAGAATGCCGGGAAATACTGATTATTCGCCCATAGCTCAAACAGGTTCTTATAGTATTTACTCTCCGGATCTGCGGATTGACCGGGCGAATTGATCATTAGGGCTTTATCCCAGTCCGACAAGTCAGCGATCAGCCTGAAGCTGGCGCCTGAGGTCTGCCGGTCGGCTGCGCCCGTCGAATTCGGCGTGTGGCCATTGCCGCCCCGGGGCAAGGCTGCAATGTTGTACTTTTCCTTCAAACTAAGCGGGAGAATAGAGTTGAGGGGATGGTTCAGGGCTGCATGCTTATATCTTTCCTGTCCATATTGCCATTTCGAAATATCGTCGCCCAGCTTGGCTTTAAGGTCATTAACCGCCAGCTCAAATGTTTGTGATAAAAAATCATTTCTTCCCTGCTCTGGAGCTGCGCCAAAGCGTTGGTCGGGCGACCTGATCCAGGACAGGGTTTTGCTTAGTTGCACGTTTACCAGGCTCTTTATATCCTGCGGCACAAACCTGGCATTTGATTCTGAATCGATCCGGCGCTCCCACATCGCATAAATTGCGGCAGCTATCGAGCTTCCATCCAGTACAAAATCCCATCCTTTGAACTGCTCTTGTGCGCGCTGCGAGAGTTCCGATTTGAAACGAAGCCCGCTCAGCATGGGCACCAGGGTTCTGGCAGGAATAGAAAGATAGTCGGTTTGAAGGGCTGCAGTTTTATCTACGTCGATCTTATTGTCAGCCGCCAGTACCTCGTTAATACGGTCGCCCCTGAAGGGGTCTGCCCAGGTATAACCTATCCCTTCCCAAATCCGGTATGTATCCGGGGTAACATTCTGGTTGGCAGTGGCAAAAAACCCGCTTTCAGGGTTGTAGGTATGAGGGCGCTTCTTGATATTCAGGTATCCATCCCATTCAAAACGTCCGTCGCCAGGAACAGGCACCAGGCCGCTGAAGTTTTTTCTCAAAGGTGTTATTCCCACCACTTGCCAGCCGATATTGCCCTTTTTATCGGCCCATATCATGTTCTCGCCGGGGAGGTTGCTGTATTTTGTGCCTTTCCGGAACTGGTTCCAGTTCTTAGCCTGGTTGTACCTCAGTGAGGCCAGGTACGGGGCGCCTCCCGGTTCCAGCCAGCCGCACCGGACAGCATAAGCTTTATTGCGTAAAGAGTCGACATAGGTTACCGGACCATGAACTGTAAACAATAGGGCTATAGCCGTATCCGCGCTTCCTTTGACAGGAATCGTTTCATGGATCTCCTCCATATCCCTCCACGTTCCTTTGTATTTATACTGGCCGGGGTTGGCGGGATTCAGATCATAAACCATCAGATCTTCACTGTCGGTCTGGAAGATCGTTAGTCCCCAGGCACCAAAATCATTGTGGCCGATACTTATACCCGGGATAACCGGCTCACCCCCGCCGATAACATTCCAGCCCGGTGCGTTGAGGTGTGCCATATACCGCAGGGATGGCAGGCTGATAGCCCTGTGCGGGTCATTCGCCAGGATGGGGTAGCCACTTTGGGTTTTGCTGCCGCTGACGATCCAGTTATTGCTTCCCTCCGCGCCTTCTTCCAGTGGCTCGATAGCGCTGCCAAATGGCACAGCAAGCTTCAGGGCGGAATAGGGAAATGCACTGTGGAAGCGGTTATAAACTTCCAGGATGTTTGCAGACAGCATCTCTTTGGTGATCGAGGGATCTAAACGCAGATCGGGCTCTTTGGGATGTAACCAAGCCAGCCCTTTTACCTT
Source organism: Daejeonella sp. JGW-45 (assembly GCF_029360805.1). Classification (GTDB taxonomy): domain Bacteria; phylum Bacteroidota; class Bacteroidia; order Sphingobacteriales; family Sphingobacteriaceae; genus Daejeonella. The sequence continues at coordinate 25,221 of NZ_JARKNC010000001.1, forward strand.
TTGCTCGCCCACTTTTGCAACCGCCAGGCCCATATCGAGTTCCTTGCTGACATTACCCTTTAAACCCTGATGGCGTGAAACCACTACATCCGGCGTCCATTTACCGGGCTTAATGCCGAGCATCTTAAACTCTTGCGGAAGCAGCTCAGGGTTTTTAACGACCTCATCAATATAACTGTTGACACCATCCGTGTACGCCTCTATAATCGCTTTGCCGTCCTGATGGTAATAGTTCAGCTCTTTATCAAGATCGCCGCGGTACCTGAATAAACGTGCTCCGATATCGCGCTTTAGTTCTGACGGACCTGTAAGCTCAGACACTGTTCCGGTAGCCTGCCTTCTCCATATCTCGAACTGAAACAGCCGGTCTTTTGCCGCCAGGTAGCCCTGAACAAAAAAGAGATCGTGCTGGTTGGATGCATAGATATGGTTTACGCCCCATTTATCACGCAGAACCTCTACGGGTAATTGCAAACCTGGAATGTTTATGGTGCTGCCGGGCTGAGCGTAGACAGACATACCAGCAGCACATAGAAGCGAGAACAGTATTTTAAAACGCGATGTAGGATTACGTACCATTTGCATGAATTTTCAGAAAGGTAATCATCTCAACACTTTCTGCCAATTCCTGCTTCAACTAAAGCGACCCGAAAAGATCAGTCTTACGCAAAGCATCCCGCATCAGACGAACGGATCAGGGAAGCGGCTCGATTTTATAACCCGCTTTCTGCACTGTTTCTATTATTTCCTGCTCGCTGATCCCGTCCGACTTCACAGTAAGGATCTTTTCTTTATCTGCGATGTCCACTTCCCATTTGTCAATCCCGTCTGCATTGTCGAGATGCGGCTTTACGTTGGCAATACAGCCGCCGCAATTGATGTTCGTTTTGAACTTGAAGTTCTGATTGTTATTTTCCATTTTTCTATTTTTTAGTTTTTTTATTTTTTGTTCTGACTGCCGGAGTTCGCTCTGTCATCACTTCTTCCACTTCAACCTCAGGCTATTCGTTACTACGCTGACACTACTCAAAGCCATTGCCGCCCCCGCTATCATCGGATTAAGCAGGAAGCCGTTGACCGGATAAAGAATACCTGCTGCCAGGGGGATACCGATCAGGTTGTATATAAACGCCCAGAACAGGTTCTGCTTAATGGTGGCAACGGTTTGCTTCGATAGCTTGATAGCTTCCGGAATCCTGGACAGATCGGATGAGATGATCGTCATTTTAGCGACATCCATAGCGATATCACTTCCCTTACCCATTGCTATACTCACATCTGCCGTTGCCAGTGCGGTGCTGTCGTTGATCCCGTCACCGACCATGGCTACTGTTTTACCCTGACGCTGCAGTTCCTTTACAAAGTCGGCCTTCTGCTGCGGCAGAACTTCTGCTTTATAATGTTTTAAGCCCGTTTGACTGGCGATAGCTTTGGCTGTGGCTTCATTATCGCCCGTGAGCATATAAAGTTCTATGCCCATTTCGTGCATTTGCCGGATGGCGGCCACTGAGGTTTCCTTGATCTTATCAGAGATTGCAAATACTGCCAGCGCTTCCTTACTATTTGCAAACCAGATAACGGTTTTAGATTCTTTGCCCCACTCATCAGCCTGTTGCTGCAGTTCGGCGGAAACCGTGATATTATTTTCAGCCAGAAGCGCTTTGTTCCCTGCAAAATAACTTTCATCCTGATATGTGGCTTTAGCCCCCTTACCGGTGATGCTATCAAAAGATGACAAAGAAACTATCTCGGCGCCGTCAAGGTTATTTACTATAGCATCAGCCAGAGGATGTTCTGATCGCTTTTCCAGGCTTAAAAGAACGGGTTTTGCGGTATCGTCTCCTCCAAGCCACTTGCTGCCGGCAACTTCCGGCCGGCCTTCGGTAATTGTTCCGGTCTTATCCAAAATAATGACATCGATCTTTTTTGCCAGCTCAAGGCTTTCCGCATCTTTGATCAGGATGCCTTTCTCAGCTCCTTTACCCACGCCCACCATAATAGCGGTCGGAGTGGCAAGCCCCAATGCACAGGGACAGGCAATAACAAGCACGGTGACTGCTGCGAGCAGGCCGTGAACTGTACCGTTGTCGCCTCCCAATATGATCCATAAGATGAGTGTGAGAACAGCAATGCCTATAACCACCGGTACGAAGATACCGGCTATTTTATCGACCAGCTTTTGCACCGGGGCCTTACTCCCCTGTGCATCCTGCACCATTTTAATGATCTGGGCGAGCATGGTTTCCTTACCCACCTTCACGGCCTTGAAGCGGAAACTGCCTTTCTGATTGATGGTTCCTGCAAACACCTTTTCATTTTCAGTTTTCTGCACGGGCAGCGGCTCGCCGCTTAGCATACTTTCGTCAACATAAGAGTCGCCGGAAATGACCATACCATCGACAGCAATCTTCTCGCCCGGTTTAACCAGTATAACATCGCCCTTTTTTACATCCTCAATTGCCGTTTGCTGTTCAATCCCATCAGCCCCGATAACAATAACGGTTTTAGGCTGCAGTCCCATTAACTTTTTGATCGCTGATGAGGTATTTCCTTTGGCCCGTTCCTCGAGCAGTTTACCTAAAAGGATAAATGCAATAATAACAGCTGCTGCTTCAAAATATACGTGGGCATGCAATCCATGCTGGTGCCAGAAATCAGCAAACAGCATATTAAACACACTAAAAACATAAGCTATTCCCGTGCTCAGGGCCACAAGGGTATCCATGTTGGCAGAGCGGTGCTTTGCCTGCTTCCAGGCGTTTACAAAGAAGTCCCTGCCTAACCACAGTACAACGGGGGTAGAGAACAGCCACATAATTTCATTAGCATAAGGAATATCCATAAAGAACATCCCGATAACTACCACCGGAAGAGACAGGATGATTGACCAAATGGTCTTTTGCTTTAATGCGCGGAATTTCTTTTCATGGATCGCTTCCAGGGTTTCCTGCTGTACGGATTCTTCTTCGATCAGCAGATCATAGCCAATAGACTGCAATGCCTTTTGCAGCGCGGCAGCATTAGTCATGTTAGGAAGGTATTCTACCGTGAGGGTTGCATTGGCATAATTAACAGATGCACTGACAACTCCCTCTACAGAGTTTATGGTACTTTCAGCACTTACCGCACAGGAAGCACAGGTCATGTTCAATACGGGGAAAGAATGTTTTACCGTTGTTACCCCATATCCCAAATCCTTGATCGCTTTAATTGCCTGGGGTACAGCATTCGCATCACTCACCGTAATCGCGGCCCGGCGGTTATTCAGCTCGACCTGGTGGGTTTCTATCCCCCCAACCTGTGAAAGCCCCTTGTCTACAATTAATGCGCAATGTTCGCTGTCAACATCTTCCAGCGGAAGGAATATTGTTTGCTTATTGTTAGCTGCCATAATGTATATTTTTATTAATACAAAGATGAGCAGAAAAGAGGGGACAACTTTGCGCTATTCAGCGATTGATTTGTAAGATTTACACTTCGTCCAATGTCTTTCTTTTATTCCGTCCTACCTGCCTGAAGTGGCTTGGAGTAAGCCCGGTAACCTTTTTGAACTGGTTGCTCAGGTAGGCCACACTGGAGTAGTTAAGGCGGAAAGCGATCTCACTCAGAGTAAGCTCATCATAAACCAGCAATTCCTTGACCTTTTCAATCTTCTGGGCGATGAAATATTTCTCGATAGTAGTTCCCTCTACTTCAGAAAAGAGATTGGAAAGATAGTTATAATCATAATGCAGTTCGGCTGACAACACATCGGAGAGATTATTCTTCGCATGATTATCGTGATGGTGGACCTGGTCAATGATCACATTCTTTATCTTTTCGATGATGCGGCTCCGTTTATCATCAATCAGGTCGAAGCCCAATGACTGGAGGCTTTCGAGCAGCTGGTCTTTTACACCGTCGATCGTATCCTCCTTAACCTGGACCTCACCCAACTCCACCGAAACGGGTTCAAGCCCGGCTTTTTCTAATTCAGATTTTACAACCATTTTGCAACGGTTGCATACCATGTTTTTGATATAGAGTTTCATACGTTCGTTTGTAGTTCAGAGAAGCGTGTGCCGATTTTCACCTTTCTCCAAAGCTCTCTCCTCCAAAGTTACAAAATTACCCTGCCAACCCGCATTTCCGGGGCAGCCTGATTTACAAATCCGTGACCAAAAACCTCAATAAAGCGCCGGATTTATCTTATTTTTTTAATATTTTAGCGACAATACGCATATTCCGGGCATTTACCACTAACACAAATACAATACATGGGTCACCTTCCTAACCTGATTGCCGATTTAGCTTTGATATTAATGGCTGGCGCCATCGTCACCCTGATATTTAAGCGTATAAAGCAGCCATTGGTGTTAGGCTATATAATTGCAGGCTTTTTGGTGGGGCCGTATTTTGACCTTGTGCCAACGGTTGCTGACCTTCAAAACATCGACACACTGGCCGAGATAGGGGTTATATTTCTTTTGTTCAGCCTGGGGCTGGAATTCAGTTTTAAAAAGTTAATGGGTGTTGGCGGCACAGCCTCTATAACGGCCACCGTGGAGATTGTCTTCATCACTGTGGCAGGTTATTTCCTGGGGAAATTATTGGGCTGGAGCACGATGGACAGTCTTTTCCTGGGGGGTATGCTGGCCAGTTCTTCAACCACGATTATACTCCGCGCCTTTGACGAACTGGGCGTAAAAACCAGGCGGTACGCGGGGATCGTGTTTGGCGTGCTGATCGTTGAAGATATCGTGGTGATCTTGTTAATGGTGTTGCTATCTACCATGGCTGTTACCAGCCAGTTTGAGGGTACTGAGATGGCTTTCACCGTTTTTAAACTATTATTCTTTTTAGCCATCTGGTTTATAGCCGGAATATTCCTTTTACCTACATTCCTGAGAAAAGCAAAAAAGCTGCTGGATGGAGAAACCCTTCTTATCCTTTCTTTAGGCCTTTGCCTGGGGATGGTGGTGCTGGCCACACAGGTTGGCTTTTCAGCCGAACTTGGAGCCTTTGTTATGGGCTCGATAATAGCAGAAACAACCTCTGCGGAGAAAGTAGAACATCTCATTAAGCCAGTTAAGGACCTTTTTGGAGCAATATTCTTTGTTTCGGTAGGGATGATGATAGATCCCGCTGCGATGGTTGAAAACGCCTGGCCTATTCTGTGGGTGACCTTACTTACCTTGTTCGGAAAATTGTTCAGCACCACCTTAGGAGCTTTACTTTCAGGACAGGCATTGAAGCCCGCAGTGCAGGTGGGAATGAGTATGGCGCAGATTGGCGAGTTCGCTTTTATAGTTGCTACGCTCGGACTGTCGCTGGGCGTGATCTCGCCCTTCCTCTTTCCGATTGCCGTGGGGGCCTCTGCCATCACCACCTTCACCACACCGTACATGATCAAGTATTCGGAGCCCTTTTATAATTTCATTGCCAGGGTACTTCCCGACAAATGGGTTAATAAACTTAACCGGTATTCATCGGGCGCTGAAAGCCTTCAGGCAGAAAGTGATTTTAAAATAGTGATAAAATCTTATACGAATATTGCCCTCACCAATGGTATTCTGATAATAGCGCTGGTGCTGCTTTCTTTAAACTTCGTAGACCCATTTGTCAAGCAGCATGTTGCTGATGACAGGTGGAGAAGCGCAATCGTACTTATTATCTCCTTAGGAGCTGCGGCACCTTTCTTATGGGCTTTCATGACCAAAAGGCCTAATAATATGGCCTATAAAGAACTGTGGCTGGAAAAGAAATATAACCGCGGGCCGCTGCTGATCATCGAGATCGTGCGGGTGCTGTTGGGTGTGCTGATCATAGCCTTCTGGGTTGACAACTTAGTCTCCACGCAGGTCGCCCTCTTAATAATAACGCCTATTATTATCCTGGTGCTGGTACTTTTCTCTAAAAGGATACAAAGCCTGTATCAGCGGATAGAAGGCCGGTTTATTACGAACCTGAATGCCCGGGAAACTGCCGCCGCAACAAATGGCGCCTCGGATACCAATGCAGATCTGCAATCGGACCTGGTGCCCTGGGATGCCCATATTGTAGAAATGGAGGTTAACCCGCATGCTGAATATATTGGTAAATCGCTGATGGAAATCGGGTGGCGCGAACAGTTTGGGGTTAACATCGCTTATATCAAACGCGGCGACAGATTGATGCATGTTCCGGACCGCAACAGCAGGATAATGCCGTTTGACCGTGTAGGGATTATAGCTACCGATGAACAGCTGCCACCATTCAAACTGGTTTTCGATGCGTCTGAAACAAATGGCCTGGACGGAATTGATATTGAAAATATAGTTCTTCAGAAAATATTGGTTAACGAGCATACACAATTGAAAGGAAAGGATATACGCCATTCGGGGCTGCGCGAGCGTACCGACGGTTTGGTGATCGGCATTCAACGCGGAAACGAACGGATTTTAAACCCTGATTCTGCCACTGTACTGGAGTGGGGCGACATTTTATGGGTGGTTGGCCATAAAAAGAAGATCCAGCAGTTGAGCAAACATTAAAGCCTGATCTAACTGTTTATATTCCCGTTTTCGGTTGCTTGCTGTGCTTAGATATATGCTGGGAGAAGGACATGAGGGTATTAATTAAAATCTACCCAGCGTATTAAAGAAAACCTTAAGGAGCAGACAAGTATCTTCAGATTAAAGACAATACCCGGTCCCTGACCAATAAACAGGCGCCCACGAGGCCGCCCTGCTCACCCAATTTTGAGATGACCAGCTGTGTATCATTACTGACCAGGCTTAAAGAATATTTATTCATGGCACTCTTGATGGGCAGCCGGAGGTAATCTCCCGTTAGAGAAAGTCTGCCACCAAGTATGATGATCCCGGGATTAAAAAGGTTAATAAGCAAAGCTATCCCCTTGCCCAGTTTTGTGCCGATCTCGGCAATTAATTCAATTGCCAAAACATCGTCATCTTTTGCCGCCTGAATGATGTCGGCCATGGTAATCTCATCAGGCTTGATCTTCTGCTTCGTAATGAGTGTAGACGAACTTGCTTTAATCTTTTCCCTGAACATCCTGACCAGGGCCCATCCCGAAGCTTCGGTTTCAAGGCAGCCTTTTTTACCGCAATGACAAATGATCTCATTCTCAAAGACGGGCATATGGCCAAACTCCCCGGCGTAACCCGACTTACCGTAGAAAAGTTCCCCGTTCAGTAAAATACCCATACCGATGCCGTAGTCGAGGTTTAGGAAAAGGGCATCATTCGTCTTGCTTAAGCCTCCCTGGTTAAATTCTCCGTAAGCCATCGCCCGGGAATCATTTTCCAGGAAAACAGGAATTCCAATTTGATTTTCTATCAGCACGGTAAGAGGCTGCTCGTCAAAGTAGAAAAAACTATAGCTGTAACCTGTCGAATGATTGATCCTGCCTGATAAATTCACGCCCACTCCTAAAATCTTTTCCTTTGATATACCCAGCCCATTAACAAACTCATTGATGAGAAAACATAAGTTGTCAAGCGACTCCCGGTTATTTGCCAGTGTATAGGGACTCTTTGCCACTTTTAAAATGGTGTTTTTAAAATCAGCGAGCCCCATGTTTATATGAGACTGCTTTACATCAACGCCGATAAAAAAAGCGGAATCAGCCACGAGACCGTAAATGCTCGGCCTTCGTCCTCCTGAGGAATCAACCTTCCCATAGTCCTGCACCAAACCCTCACTAATCAGGTCGCCGATAAGGTTATTTACCTTAGGAATGCTTAGATTCAGTTCTTTGCAAACATCAGCTATGGTTGTATTCCCGTTGTCAGCAAAATAAGAGATGATCAATTTTTTTAAATTAACGTTCTTATATGCGACACCGGTAACTTCCTTGCTGCTTAGTTCTTCGAAAAACGATTTTCCCATGGACACTCTGTTATAATATTAACAAAATTATTATTCTTAGCGTAACTTATTAAAAATATTTAATAAGTTTGATTAAGCGTCTGCAAATTTAAAACGCGCCAGACTGGTTTTTGAAAAGATTAGACTAGAAACAAAAAAATGGAAATAAAGGAATACAGCAGCTTATACAGGAATAACCTTTTGGATGACGTCATTCCATTCTGGATGAAGAACTCTCCTGACAAAGAATTCGGCGGTTATTATACCTGCCTGGACACCACCGGAAAAGTGTTTGACACCGATAAATTTGTCTGGCTGCAGTGCCGTGAAGTATGGTGCTTTGCCATGCTTTATAACCAGGTCGAGAAAAAGCAGGAATGGCTGGATTTCGCTGTTCAGGGTGCTGAATTTTTAAAGAAGCATGGCCGGGATGACGAAGGTAACTGGTATTTTTCGCTTACCCGTGAGGGCAAGCCTCTTATTCAGGCTTATAACATCTTTTCAGATTGCTTTGCTTCCATGGCTTTCGCCCAGCTGGCGAAAGCTTCCGGCAACCAGGAATATGCCGATATAGCAAAGACTACGTTTTTCAACATCCTGTCACGCCAGGACAATCCCAAAGGGAAATATACAAAGGCTTACCCGGGCACCAGGCCTTTGCAAAGCTTTTCTCTCCCAATGATACTTTCAAACCTGGTCCTGGAGATCGAACATATATTGGAACCTCAGCTGGTGGAAACGACCATTTCACAGGGTATCCATACCGTAATGAATGTATTCTACCAGGAAGACAGCGGTCTCTTGCTTGAAAACGTTACTCCTGAAGGAAAATTTTCAGATTCATTCGAAGGCCGGCTGGTCAATCCGGGGCACGGGCTTGAAGCAATGTGGTTTATAATGGCCCTGGCAGAGCGGACGGGCGACGTAAAATTGATACGAAAAGCTACGGATATCAGCCTGAACATTATGGACTTTGGCTGGGACAAGAAAGAAGGCGGTATATTTTATTTCCTTGACATCAAGGGGCACCCGCCGCAGCAACTGGAATGGGATCAGAAGTTATGGTGGGTTCATGCCGAAGCTATCGTTTGTATGCTGAAAGCTTATTACCATACCGGCGACGAGCGCTGCTGGGCGTGGTTTGAGAAACTACATGCATACACCTGGGCACGCTTTCCTGATCAGGAACACGGTGAGTGGTTTGGCTATCTGAACCGGAAGGGTGAGGTTCTTTTACCTCTTAAAGGCGGCAAATGGAAAGGTTGCTTTCATGTTCCGAGATCCTTATACCAGGCATATAAACTGCTGGACATGATCGATAACAAAAAGAAATAAATTAGCGCTTCCCACTTTATAATATGGCTATAGTTCCAACAGGCAACACGGTTGTTGCCAACGATTCCGCATCCGTTCAATACAATTATACGCCGGCGCTTATCGCAATGGCTGTGCTGTATTTCATGATGGGCTTTATTACTGTCCTGAATGATACACTGGTGCCGTTCTTTAAGATGGGCTTCACACTCACCTATGCACAGTCGTCGCTTGTACAGTTCTACTTCTTCTTAACTTATGGAGTGATGTCGATTCCCGCCGGGCGAATAGTTGAAAAAATAGGTTTTAAGCATGGGATGGTTTTGGGCTTTTTCATTGCTGCTATCGGTGCGCTGCTCTTTTTTCCTGCAGCTATATTGAACCAATACTATCTTTTCCTGGGTGCGCTGTTCATCATAGCAATTGGAATTGTTTTGCTTCAGGTTGCAGCGAATCCTTATATAACCGTGTTGGGCCCGGCCCGTACCGCATCTTCACGGTTAACCCTGATACAGGGGATCGGTTCAATAGGCACAACTACTGCTCCTATTTTTGGTGCTTATTTTATACTGGCAGGTTTTAAGGAATCACATGCTTCAAGCGATGCGGTGAAATACCCTTATTTATTCATCGCTTTCTTCCTGCTGTTTATAGCATTTGTTGTCTTCCGGCTCAAACTCCCTGCTATAAAACCTGCATCCGTACCTGGCACGGCCGGCTCTCAAGAGACAAAAAGTATATTCTCATTCCGGAACCTCAAATTCGGTGCCTGGGCCATATTCTTTTATGTAGGTGCGGAAGTAGCTATAGGCACCTTCCTCACAAATTATATCTCAGCTAAGATCAACATCGCCGAAAGCGAAGCTAATACCTATGTTTCTGTATACTGGGGAAGCATGCTTGTGGGACGGTTCATAGGGTCTCTGGTATTGAACTATATTCAGCCATCAAAGGTTCTAACGTTCTGTGCGGTTGCGGCTCTCCTGTTTATCGGTATTTCGATTAATACTACGGGATATCTGTCAGTCTACACCATGCTGGGAGTTGGATTGTGTAATTCTATCATGTTCGCAATTATCTTTTCACTTTCGGTTCAGGGTTTAGGTTCTTATACAACCAAAGCATCCGGGATACTATCCACTGCGATAGTAGGCGGAGCTATCATATCTTATATTCAGGGTGTATTGATCGACGAGTATTCGTGGGAGATAGCTTTTGCCTTGCCTTTGATATGTTATGCCTACATTTTATTTTATGGGATCAACGGCTATAAGGGAAAACTGAAGGAAGAGCAGGGGTAATATAATCCAAATCTTTATTCGCACGAATAAAGAATTATTACCTTCGTAATTGCACCCTTTATCAGACCGGTTTATGTACGAATCATTCTTTCGAAATTTCAACAGCAAGGTGGCGCTTACGGCTGAAGAGGAAGCATTGATCAAAAACTACCTCAGCCCTAAGAAAATTCGTAAAAAGCAATACCTGCTGCAGGATGGAGATATTTGTAAAAACATTGCGTTCATCGAAAAGGGCGCGCTGAAATCGTACTCTGTTGACGACAATGGCAATGAACACATTATTCAGTTTGCCCTGGAAGGCTGGATCATTGCCGATCTCTACAGCTTCCTGACAGGGGAGCCTGCTACTTATAATATCGACGCCATAGAGGATTCTGAATTAGTGCTTATAAACAAAGCTGCACACGAAGAGCTATTGGTGAAATTTCCTAAATATGAAACCTTTACCAGGCTGAACATTACAAATGCATATCTTGCTATGCAAAGGCGGCTGACGTCTATAATCAGTTCACCTATTGAAGAACGCTATTCAAATTTCATAGCAATCTATCCTGACATTGTGCAACGTGTGCCACAGCACATGATCGCCTCTTACATGGGGCTCACTCCGGAAACACTGAGCCGCATCAGGCGCAGGATCCTCTCGAAATAAATAGGCTTCCGGTACCGGATCGTTGACCAAAGTCAATGGTTTTTCTTGCCTGGAAGCAAGGGCCCGGCTTCCTGCCCGGCGTAACTTTGTTTATTACTTATAAGCAAACGACAGCGGTGTCCGGTAGGATACACGCCCCAGTCAAAAACTGAAAAAAGATGGAAGAAAATAAAATAAACCCAATGACATGTGATACTGAGACTGGCCTATGCGAAATTCCAGTATCGGAAAACACCACCCAGTCAACCGACATTTCTGCTACAGCGGATAAAATCAGGTTACTGTATTTTACAGACCCGATATGTTCGTCTTGCTGGGGCATTGAACCACAGTTACGAAAACTTAAGCTGGAGTATGGTGACTACTTTGAGATAGACTACCGTACCGGCGGCCTCCTTAAAAGCTGGGACAGCTATGGCGGGAGCGATGTAGGCAACCCTGCAGACGTGGCGGTGCATTGGGACGAGGCAAGTGATTATTACGAAATGCCTATTGACGGAGACCTCTGGCTGGAAGACCCCCTGGATTCTTCTTACCCTCCGTCTATTGCTTTCAAAGCGGCTCAGATGCAGGGGACAGACAAAGCAGATGACTTCTTGAGAAAAATAAAAGAGATGGTTTTTCTGGAAAAGAAAAATATTTCAAGATGGGAGCACTTGCGGGAAGCAGCCATAGTCAGTGGATTGGATATTACCCAATTTAAAACTGATTTCGACGGGGCAGCAAATACGGCGTTTGAAGACGACCTTGATTTGGGACGTCAACTGGGTGTAAGAGGGTTTCCGACCATCTTCTTTACCGATAAAGATGACAACCGGTTTAAAGTGTACGGATCGAAGCCCTATGAGGTTTATGAACAAGCATTGCTAAAACTAATCCCTGAGGCCGTTAAAAAGAGTGTCGACACTTCGATCAGCAGTTTGTTCGGGTATTATCCAACATTAACCACGAAAGAAGCTGCAGTGCTAAGTGCTCAATCATTGACGGAAGCTGAAGCATCTCTAACAGAACTACACAAACAAAATAAGATTTCCAGGTACGATTCGAAAAAAGGCAGTCTGTGGAGTAAAATTGAAGAACATGAATAAATTATTTTCTTACGCAGCCAGCCTGCAAAATACCGGAATACATTTAACCCGTTGGGGAATTGTCATAGTACTGCTTTGGATCGGCGGCCTGAAAGCATTCAGATATGAAGCGGTAGGGATCGTTCCTTTTGTGGCCAATAGTCCCACAATGAACTTTTTCTATAAATATGATGCTCCGGAATATAAAAAGCACATGAACAAAGAAGGTGAATATAAGCCGGAAAATATTCAATGGCATAAGGACAACAATACCTATGCTTTCTCCTACGGCCTGGGGGCATATATAGTTCTGATCGGCATCCTGATCGCACTATATCCAATATCCCCTGCCTTGTCTGCCATAGGCAGTTTCCTGGCATTTATCATGTCATTGGTTACGCTTTCTTTCCTTGTTACCACCCCGGAAACCTGGGTGCCTGCACTCGGAGATACAGAGCATGGAGTTCCGTATCTGAGCGCCGGAGGACGGCTTGTCATAAAAGACGTAATTATGATGGGAGCTTCGGTAGCAACCATGGCGCATGCTGCAAAAATGCACTTGCAGCTGAAAAGCAGTGGGAAGTTTAATGCCTGATGCCGGTTTCGGAAACCGCAGGTAAGTTCCATATCTACCTGCCGGTGCTAAACTCTTTTGATGAGGCTGCGACGGGAAGATAAAAGCTTCTTGCGTGTAGCTGCTAAGTGCAATAATACATCGAAGCATTGACTGAAATCAATGCTTTTTCTTGTTTACAGGCAATGGACTGGAGCCGGCTGCCGGGGTACCTTTGTATATCAAAAAACAAGAAATGAAAACGAAACAAACTGTAGCAGTAATAGGTGCAACGGGCAATATGGGCTCAGCCATTGCAAAGAGCCTTTCTAAAGGAAATTACCGTTTGCTGTTAAAATCCAATAAGCAGGATGAGCTCGACGCCCTGGTGAAAGAGATCAAATCCAGGAACGGAAACGCCGATATAGAAGCGGCTGTATGCCCTGTAGAAGCCGGATGGGAGGCCGATATTATAATCCTTGCGATTCCCTACGAGGCCGAAAAAGAAGCGGCTGAAAGGATCAGGGAGGTTGCTAATCAAAAAATTGTAGTGTCAATTGCTAATCCGCTAAACGGTACTTTCGACGGATTGCTGACCACACCAGATACCAGCGCTGCAGAGGAATTGCAAAAGTTATTGCCAAACTCAAAGGTAATTAAAGCGTTCAACACCACCTTCGCTGCCGATTTTTCCACACCTGTGATCGATGGTAAACAAGTCGATGCTTTTATTGCCGGAAACGATGAAGATGCCCTGCAAATAGTTTCTGAACTGGTTGCAACAGCAGGCTTCCGCCCAATTATTGCAGGCGACCTGCATGTTAGCCGGACACTGGAAAACATGCAGCTATTACTCATCCGGCTAGGCATGAAATACAACTACAACTGGCTGGCAGGCTGGAAGATCCTGCATAATTAATAAACTTAAAGACTAATCGAATAGACAACTGTTCCCAGCTCATGCAAGCTCATCCACTAAAAAATAATTATACACTGATGAAAAAAATAATAAACGTAAGCACCGCCCCTGCAATTAATGATATAGCCTTGCTGATAGCAAGAGCCGGAATTGCAATACTAATGTTAACACACGGTATACCCAAAATGATGATGCTGTTTTCCGGAGTACCTGTACAGTTCCCGGCAGTAGTGGGTTTAAGCCCGGAGCTTTCACTGGCTCTCGCAGTTTTCGCAGAGGTGGCTTGTTCGATTTTACTTTTCGCAGGTCTTGCAACAAGATTGGCGGTAGTTCCTCTGATCATAACCATGTTAGTGGCAGCTTTATTAGTTCATGGTGCAGATCCATTTGTCAAGCAGGAATCGGCTTTTCAGTACTTGCTGGTATATGTGGTTCTTTTGTTTATGGGCAGCGGCAAATACTCGGTCGACTACCTCCTTCAGGGACGTCTAAGGAGAGTTCCTTCGGAAGTCAGGCCTGAGCAGAACTCCCGGACACTTAACAAATAAGACCACGGCACATCAGCCATGAAAAGGAATCAATTTATTAAAACCATCATTACAGGAGCAACAGGTATGACAACATTAGCAGCATTTAAAAGCTTTACAAGCAACTTAGACGGGCAGGAACAAACAATGCCTGCCCTGTTTATCGGACACGGCTCGCCAATGAACGGTATTGAAGACACGGAGTTCAGCCGCAGATGGACAAAAATGGCCGGGGAAATACCTACGCCGAAGGCAGTGCTTGTGGTATCAGCACATTGGTTTACCAAAGGCACGAAAATAACTGCTATGGATTTCCCGGAAACTATTCATGATTTCGGAGGGTTTCCAAAGGAGTTATTTGCAGTGCAGTACCCGGCACCGGGCAATCCGGCTCTGGCGAAAGAAACGGTCAGCTTACTGCATTCGGCCAGCGTCGAATTAGATCACGACTGGGGCCTGGACCACGGAACGTGGACTGTGGTAAGGCACATGTATCCTGAGGCAAATATCCCGGTCTTGCAACTCAGTATTGACTATACTAAAGGACCGCAATATCACTACGACCTGGCTAAAGAATTACATGCTTTAAGGAAAAAAGGTGTGCTCATAATCGGCAGCGGCAACATGGTACATAATCTGCGGATGGTTGCATGGGATAAAATGAACGATGCTGACTACGGCTACGATTGGGCGAAACAGATGAATAATACCTTCAAGGAACTGATCTCAAGTGACAATCATAAGCCGCTGATCAATTACAGCAGCCTGGGCCGGGAAGCCATGCTTGCGATTCCTACGCCAGAACATTATTTGCCGCTGATGTACACCTTAGGCTTGAAAAGCGGGAAAGACGAAGTTTCATTTTTCAATGACACAGCCGTAGGAGGTTCATTGACGATGACATCGGTAAAACTGGGGTAATTTCTATTTCAAACGGAACGGGATATCTAAAATGAAGCAGACTTCCTCCGGGGAATTGATGTAACTTATACAGAAGGCAAATAATAGGGTATTGTTTGCTAAAATGGGCCAGGTGATGGCCATATGTAATTCGAACAAGGCACGCTCAACTGATAATTGACAGCTAGCACCAAAGGTGGTATATTAGTTGTATTATTGATGATGGTTATAACCTGATATGGAAAATAAAGACGGAACTGAGCCAGCATTCTTTTGCGTGCCGGATATTACAGGTTTCACTAAGTTCATCGCTACAACTGATGTTAATTTCTCGAGGGAAGTTATTCCCGCATTACTTCGAAAGCTGATCGATTGCAACGTCCTCAAAATGAAGATCGGTGAAATAGAAGGTGACGCGATATTTTTCTACAAAACAGGGAGATTACCCGCGGTAGGCCGGGTAGCGGCGCAGTGTAAAGCGCTTTATAAAACCTTTTCCGACTTTATTCGCTCCGTTAAGGAGAATGATCCTGAGAATTATGAGCTTTACCTTGCCGACAGCCAGCTTGGTTTAAAAATCATTATCCACTATGGGGATATAAGTATTGCCAATATTAAAGGCAGGATAAAATTATTGGGACAGGATGTAATTATAGCGCATAAACTTTTGAAGAATAAAGTTGAGGACTACAATTATATCCTACTCACAGAGAAATACCTGTCTAAGATTAAGGACAGGGAAAACCTGCAGCAATGGTTCCACTGGGAAAATATCCGGACAGGGAGCGAAACTTATGAATTTATAGGCGAAGTAGGCTATCGTTACATCACCCTGGATGAAATGGAATATCTGCTGGAAGAGGAAATTTCGCTTATGCTGAAACCTAGTAAGAAAACAGCATTATAATTACAAATCCGACCGCACAGATCACCATTCCGAACATAAAGATATTGTACGACCAGCTCAGGTAATTATATTTCTTGATCAACACGCTTCCAAGATAGTAAATGTCGATAGACATACTGTCATACAACTCTTCTTTCGCCTGTTTCAGCTCCTTGATCTTCTCAACAAATTCTCTTAGCTGAAGTTGGGCGAAGTTTCCGAAAAAGAGAATACTGCTGTCTTTCTTGCTAAGCTCATATTTCTCTTTAGTTGTTACTGTAGGCCGGGCAGAAAGGATAGCAAATACAACTGCAAGGAGACTGGTAAGCAGCAGGAATGCCATCGGAAATACGAACCTGACACTGGCGAACTCACTCTGGCTTGAGAACGTGAAGCCCGTTCCGAAGAGGGTGATCACGATAGAAATAATGATCGTATTAATACTGATCATCATATTAGCCTTATTATCAGCAATGGAGGTCAGATTGATGTGATAGTCGTAAACCGAGCGATAAAGTGTTTCGATTCCGCGTCCGTCTTTAACTGGCTTTGCCTTAACCTTCTGTTCAGCTTTGGCAGTGGCCTTGATGTAGTCGTCGATTTTACTCCTTTGCTTAAGGATATTCAGCTCCTTCTGCTCGTTATATTTAAGGACTGCATCTTCGGTTTTAAATTGAGTATCCAGCAAAAACTGAAGCTGGATCTGCGCCCACTCTTCTTCGCTGTAAGTTTTCTGAAGTATTCTTTCCCATTCAATACGCAAAAGGTCGGCCCGGTGGTCGAATGTTTTACTGCCAAGGTTTATATAATCCGCGTCGTGAAGAATTTCCTGTAGCGAGCCATCAGGTGAGTTCCTGTATTTAGTAGAAAGTATCAAGTCTTCTATTTCCTTGATATCATCGTCCGGATAATTACCCTGCAGATATTCCTTCATGAATTTAACGCTTTCCTCTTCATGATGCTCGTAGGCAGAAATATATCCGGTATCATGAAAGATCGCTGCCAGCAACAGAACCTCGTAATCCCGGCTGGTTAAGTTATAAGATTTTGAGAGCTTCTTGCAGGCTTTAACTGTTTCCGCTGTGTGGTTGTAGTTATGATAAACATAGTCTCCGGGAAGCTTATCCTTAAATAAATTAAAAACGTACTCCGACGCATCTTTAACAATTGTATTACTTTTCATGGAAGTTCTGTTAATTCTTATTCTTATAAGTAAAAACTATGCCATCATCTGTTAAGAATATTATTTTATGGGGACTGTTTTGGTATGATTATAGCAAATCACTGGTACTGAAATTAATAAATTATGGCAATAATTCGTACTATACTGTTTATTATTCTCCTGACTTCATGCAATAACCCTTTTGCAGACCCTAATTCGGCAAAAATTAATCAGAACGAAAAACTTGTCAAGTCGGCAAAAAAAGATATTCATGAACTGCCATTAGAATTAGCTGAAATTTCAGGGATCACATTTTTAAATGATAGTGTATTGGTTGCCATACAGGATGAAAGAGGTATGCTGTATTACTATAACATCGCACAGGGCAAAATAATTAAAAAACAAAGCTTTGCCGGACAAGGCGATTATGAAGACCTGGTTAAAGTCGGCAATGACGTCTATGTCATAAACAGTGAGGGAATAATTTCGCAAATAAAAGATTTTGAGTCATCTAACCCGGTCTTAAAGACGTTTACTACTCCACTCGGGAAAGACAACGACATCGAGGGTCTGGGTTACGATTCCAAAACCAACAGGCTCTTAATTGCACCTAAAGAGTATGGAATTACTAAAGATAAAACAAGCAAGCATATTTATGGTTTTGATTTAGCAACCATGACATTTCAAAAAAAACCTGTATACACCCTTAAACTGTCTGAAATTGAAAAGCAATTCGAAGGTGATGCATTGGAAGAAAGTTCTAAAAAATTCCTGAAGGCACTAGGTAATGAGAATATGAACAAAGTTTTTCGATCATCTGCAATTACCGTAAACGAGAAGGTTGGCGATATATATATTCTTTCATCCATTAATGGGCTGATAGTGATCTTATCCCCTGAAGGTACAATCAAGAGAATTATACAATTGAACGGGCCTGAATATAAGCAACCTGAAGGTATGGCATTTTCTCCGAACGGTAAGCTGTATGTTTCAAATGAAGGGGGTAAATCGGGCATTGGGAATATTTTAGAAATAATACATGAAAAATAATTTTTGTATAGCCGTACTTGTTCTTGCAGGACTGATTACCATTCAGGCATGTACCAGCCTGAAACCTTATTACGATAAAACCCAGTTAAATTGGCAAACTGCCAATAGCCCCGATACGCTCAAGCTAAAATATTCTGTGTGGCTATTTGGCGATGGAGGAGTTCCTGACAAAGACCGGCAGGAGCCCGTGCTTAAACTCTTGCAATCGCAGGTATTTCATCATGACACTTCAAAGGTGTACACTTCGACTGATACTGGTGCAGTCAATAACTCCCGCAAAGAAGATGTAGTGATCTTCCTGGGCGACAACATCTATGAAACTGGAATGCCCGAGCCTGACGACGCAGACCGGGAGGAGAAAGAGCGCCGGATCAATGAGCAAATGAACGTCGTTAAAAACTTCAAGGGGCGAAAAATATTCTTACCTGGCAATCATGACTGGAATGAAGGGCGTTCGGGCGGCCTGGCTGCCATTAACCGCCAGGAACAATACATTGAACAGTATCTGAATTCCGGCGACGTACTGATGCCCAGTAATGGCTGCGGCGGCCCGGTAGAAGTCCAGCTAAACAAAGATCTTGTCGTTATTGCTATTGATTCTGAGTGGTGGCTGAGCAAACATGAGAAATCTATGGCGCCAGACAATGGCTGCACGGTTTCTAGCAGGTTAGAGATCATCCAGCAGGTGGAGGATATAATTCTCCGCAATAAAGGCAAGCACATTATTATTGCGCAACACCATCCTCTATTCAGCAATGGCCGTCATGGTGGCTACTATACGCTTAAGGACTACCTGTTCCCTCTTACCCTGGTACGGGACAACTATTACATACCGCTTCCTATAATCGGGGCTATTTATCCATTAATGCGGCAATATGGGATATCCCGCCAAGACCTTTCGAATAAAGACTACCAGCAATTAAAGAGAGGCCTCCTTTCCATACTGGAAGATGAAAAGAACATCGTGTTAGCCACAGGCCATGAACATGCTTTACAGTTCAACAAGTACAATGACATAAACCACATTATTAGCGGTGCAGGTTCAAAGTCATCCTCCATGATCAAAGGTAATGATGCTTTGTTCTCCTATGGCGGGGGAAGTATGCAGGGTTTTGCCAGGCTGAATTACTACGACAACGGGCAGGCATGGCTCGAATTCTGGGAGCCTGTGGGTGATGGCTCGAAGGGCCGGATTTCGTACCGGACTCCGTTGTATGCTATCCCATCGAACACGGAAGAAAAAACCGCTGAAGAAAAGATAATAAGTTACAAAGACAGTGTCAAAACCGTTATTGCCGGAGACGCATTTACCGCCGGGCCGTTGAAACGACAGCTATTTGGTGAACATTACAGAGATACCTGGGCGATTCCTATAAAAGTGAAATACTTAGATCTTAATACGTTCGGTGGTGGGCTGACTCCCGTAAAACTTGGTGGGGGTAAACAAACCACCAGCCTGCAGATGGAAGGCAAGGATAAAAACCTTTATCAGTTCCGTACCGTAGCAAAAAATCCGGCGGCTTTATTGCCTGAAGGTTTCCTAAAAACCTTTGCCGAAGATCTTATTCAGGATCAGATCTCGTCTGCCCATCCCTACGGCGCGCTTATGATTCCTGATATGGCTAAAGCCGTTGGTATTTATCACACAAACCCCGAGTTGGTTTATATGCCCTACTCCACCTTGCTTGGCCCTTATATACAGCAGGTAGGTGGCAAGCTGGGTATTATTGAAGTAAGGCCGGATGAAGATCTCTCAGATTTCAGCTCTTTTGGTAATGCTAAAAACGCTGTGGGCACCCCTAAAATGTACGAAGAGTTAAAGGATGACAATGACAACGAAGTAGACCAGGAAATGTTCCTGAAATCTCGCTTATTTGACATTCTGATAGGCGACTGGGACCGTCATGAAGATCAGTGGAGATGGGCCGAATTCAAGAAGCAGCATGGAGTTATCTTCCGCCCAATTCCACGCGACCGCGACCAGGCATTCACCAAATTTGACGGGCTGATTCCGAGATTTGTTAGTAAAGTACTGCCCGATATTCAATCGTTCGAAATGACTATAGGAAAGCCAGCGGACCTTTCTATCGCAGCCCGGAACCTTGACCGGAATTTGCTTACTGAACTAACGAGGGAGGACTGGCAGCGCATAGCGGTGCAAATGCAGTCTGACCTTACTGATGCGATCATTGAAGGTGCGGTGAAGAAAATGCCCGTAGAAGTATATAGCGAGGCTGGTCAGGAAATTATAGACAAACTTAAGTCGCGGCGCGCACAACTCGCCGCAGTAGCAGATGAATATTATCGCATACTCGCCAAAGAAGTAACCGTTACAGGCTCAGATAAGAAGGAGTTTTTCAGAATCGAACGCTTCGGGAATACAACGCGCCTTACTGTTCACAAAATTGATTCTAACGAAAATGTAACTCGTCCCCTGTACAACCGCACCTTTGTTAATGCCGACACCAGGGAACTAAATATCTTCGCCCTTAGCGGGCGCGACAGCATACTGATAGACGGCCAGTCTGATAATCCGATTAAAATCCGTGTTGTTGGTGGTGAGAAGAGAGACGCCATTACAGATCTTTCAACAGAAAGAACCATATATTATGACCTTAAATCGGACAGTAATTCAGTGGTGGGAAATCCAGCGGCCAGGCTATCAAATGACGGCGATATCAATAGCTATGAGCTTAATTCATTTAATTACGATAACAAAGGATTCAGGCCCTCTTTTGATTTTAACGCAGATGACAGGCTTTTTATAGGCGGAGGCTTCGGCGTTAAGCATTATGGCTTCAGGAAATTCCCTGCCAGCTATGATATGAGCCTGACAGGCAACTATGCACCTAAAACAGGTGCTTACACGATCCGGTACAAGGCTGACATCTATTCCATTTTCGGGAAAAATAATGATGTCCTCTTCAGAGCCAGCTTTAATGGGCCGAAATATACTTTTAACTACTATGGCCAGGGCAACTCATCTCTTAATATTGGCGACGATATCGAATATTTCAGGGTGAGAACAAAAAACCTGAGCCTTGCTGCTTTTTACCAACACCGTTTCACTAAGGTTTTCAGCGTCGGCATCGGCCCGGGCTATGAGTACTTCCGTGTTGAAAAGCCAGGCGACAGGTATGTAAGCTCTCCGGTTTTCCCTGAAAGAGCAGAGATAGCTGCCCCTTCAAAATACGGAAGCATCCGGTCTTTCGCCAATATTGACTTTGTGGATGATAAATTGTTCCCGGGCTCCGGAGTAAGATGGTTTAATCAAATTAACTATTTCAATGAGTTTACTAACACAAAACAAAAATATCTGCAGCTAAAGAGTGATATTTCCTTTTATGCTACACCGAACTTTAGTTTTCCGGTAACCGCCGCAGTCCGGTTTGGTGCCGCAATAAATATTGGCGATTATAAATTCTTTCAGGCAAACTCCTTAGGTAGCAATACCAACTTAAGGGGCTTTAGAAATAACCGCTTCTCAGGAAGATCCTACCTGTATCAAAACACAGAAATAAGGTTCAAGGCAGCTCATTTTAGAAACTACATATTTACCGGCGACTTCGGGCTATTTGGCTTTTTTGATTCAGGGCGCGTGTACTCAGACCTTCCTGACACCAGTAAATGGCATAAAGGATACGGGCCTGGCATATGGCTTAATCTCTATAATAAATTCCTGGTATCGAGCGGATACGGTTTTTCAAAGGAGGGTCACTATCTGACACTCAAAAGCGGCTTATCGTTCTGACAGTGCATAAAAAAAGGGGTCCGTTACCGGCGCCCCTCTTTCTTAAAATGTTATTCTATTATTTGGATTTAACAGCAGCAGTGGAATTGGTTTTTTCGGCCAGTAACAAAGCATTATAAGCGTTTACAACACCACCAGATACCGATATCTCACTCAACGCAACCTTTTTTGAAGTACCTTCTTCTCTGATCTTAACCTTCTGCTCAACCTTAGTAACCGAGTTCATGATTATTTCCTTAACCTGCACAGCTGTGAACTGAGGGTAATACGAGCGGATCAGCGCGGCTAAGCCAGCAACGACCGGTGATGCCATACTTGTACCGTCATTTTCTTTATATTTGGAATCCGGCATTGTCGAATTGATCTTAACACCGGGTGCAAATACATCAACTGTTTTGCCACCGTAGTTTGAAAATGAAGCAACCAGGTCTTCATCGTTCTTCCAGCTGGATGCACCTACCTCGATCCATCCTTCCGCTGTGCCCATTGTGACACCGGTACTGTCGACATAAAACCTGTTCGGCACGTTATCTTCTTTCTCCGTGTTCTTAGCCTCGTTCCCAGCGGCATGCACTAAAAGAACATCTTTAGAAACAGCATATTTCACAGCCTCATCCACCACCTTCTTATCCCAGGAGTAACCTTTACCAAAACTCATATTGATAATTTTCGCCCCGTTATCAACTGCATATCTGATAGAATTAGCCACGTCCTTATCACGCTCGTCACCGTCAGGAACAGTACGGATGGCCATTATCTTTACGTTACCCGCAACGCCCTTAATACCGGTATTATTTGTCCGAACTGCTCCGATAATTCCGGCTACATGCGACCCATGTTCAGCATCTGGTCCTGTAATGTCGTTATTGCCGTAATACCGTTCGCTACTGTCGGCATAATTATCTCCGACAGAATCTTTTCTGGGATCAAATTCAAGATTCAAGTGATACTTAACCTGCGTGTCGTAATGCTTCTTACCGTCCTCCAGTTCCTGCCTGAATTCTTTGTAGGAAGTCTTTTTTATCTCAGGCTTCAGGAACTTAACAACCTGCGGCTCGATGTCGCCCTCGGGCTTATATGCATTAAAGTCATCGATCGTCGGGTCAGTCTTATTCATTTTAACCAGGATCTCGTCAAGATATTTGAGAATCATCGTTGTGTTTTGGAGACCCATTTGAGCCTGTTGAAGCTTGGCCATATAGTCCGTAACCAATTTCTTATATAGCTGGAACTCTTTACGCTCAGCCTCGGTAAAGGGAGTCGAATTCAATGCAGCAGCATATTTAGGCTGAAGCTTATTGATCAATCTCACAACTTCCATATTATCGTGGTGAACATTTGTTCCCTTAGCCGACCCTATGAAATTCCAGCCGTGTATATCATCTATATAGCCATTCTTGTCATCGTCTATACCATTTGCAGGTATCTCCTTTGCGTTTACCCACATAACTTGTTTCAGATCCTCGTGGTTCTCATCAATGCCGCCATCGATAACCGCTACCACCACTGGCTTCGAGCTCTTATTTTTCAATAATTCAGTGTAAGCTTTCTCTGTGCTAATGCCGAAAACACCATCCTTTACTAAGTCCAGGTTCTGCCAATTTTCCTTTGGCTTTTCATCAGGGCTGCCCTGTGCAAAGGAAGTTAAGGGCAATGCAAAGACCGCCGCAGTGTATAATAGTCTTTTAATAAAATTCATTCTGTTTATTTTTTCAATGTATGTTCAAGATAACGAATATTCAGACCAACGAGTATGCCAAATATATTGAATCCGGGTTTTACACATATATACGAATATCCGGAAGATATAGTTCTGTATCAATGTCAAAGTGACAGAATATTTTAAAGAATTTTAAAGACTGATGAGTAAGCGCAAGGAACAAAGAATAAGGACAAACTGCACATTCAGAAACATTCCATGATCATGCAGGTAATGCACCAGCTGCTCTTCGTTCCATATTCCAAACACATCGGTCAGGAGGGAATTATCTTCCACAAAAAACCCCGATCGTTCGAAAGGGGCTTGTTTAATCCCGATAGCTATCGGGATGGGCACCGCGACCTACCCCATACCTATCGGGACTCCCATCCGCCCCGGGCGGACAGTACCATTGGCGCTGATGGACTCCCATAGAAACCTTCGCCCACAAAAAAAGCCCTCATTCCATCAGGAACAAGGGCTTGTTTAAAATTGGGCACCGACCTACTCTCCCACCTGTTACGGCAGTACCATTGGCTCTGGCGGGCTTAACTTCTCTGTTCGGAATGGGAAGAGGTGGACACCACCGATATAGGCACCTGAAGACTTTGGGAGTTGTACGTTGTACGTGATAAGTTCTACGTCTTGCAACACTTGACTTATCCGTTTTGCAACGTATTACGTAAAACGTATTACGTTTAACTCCGCTAATATCTTAACATACAGGAAAAAGTACTTGAATAAGAAAACAACAGCATTATTAGCTACTACAAGTAGTAGTCTATCTGCCTTGCACTCCAGTTAATGGAGCGCGAAGAAAGCTTCGGGCAATTAGTATTACTCGGCTATGATGTCGCCACCTTTACACCTGTAACCTATCAACGTAGTCATCTTCTACGACCCTCAATGGAAGTCTCATCTTGTGGCTAGTTTCGCACTTAGATGCTTTCAGCGCTTATCTATTCCAAACGTAGCTACTCTGCAGTACAGCTGGCGCCATAACAGATTCACTAGCGGTTTGTCCATCCCGGTCCTCTCGTACTAAGGACAGCCCCACTCAAACTTCCAACGCCCACAACAGATAGGGACCGAACTGTCTCGCGACGTTCTGAACCCAGCTCGCGTGCCACTTTAATCGGCGAACAGCCGAACCCTTGGGACCTTCTCCAGCCCCAGGATGTGACGAGCCGACATCGAGGTGCCAAACCTCCCCGTCGATATGAGCTCTTGGGGGAGATCAGCCTGTTATCCCCAGCGTACCTTTTATCCTTTGAGCGACGGCCCTTCCATGCAGAACCGCCGGATCACTATATCCGTCTTTCGACCCAGATCGACTTGTCTGTCTCACTGTCAAGCAAGCTTATGCTATTGCACTCCCCGTACGGTTACCAAGCGTACTGAGCTTACCTTTGAAAGCCTCCGTTACTCTTTTGGAGGCGACCACCCCAGTCAAACTACCCACCAAACAATGTCTCCGACTTAGCCGGATTAGACACCGTATACAGAAAGGGTGGTATTTCAAGGTTGTTTCCACGACTCCTGGCGAAGCCGCTTCACTAACTCCCACCTATCCTACACATCCTGTATCCAATATCAATGTTAAGTTGTAGTGAAGGTGCATGGGGTCTTTCCGTCCCGTTGCGGGTAACCGGCGTCTTCACCGATACCACAATTTCACCGAGCTCATGGCTGAGACAGCGCCCAGATCGTTACACCATTCGTGCAGGTCGGAACTTACCCGACAAGGAATTTCGCTACCTTAGGACCGTTATAGTTACGGCCGCCGTTTACTGGGGCTTCGATTCAATGCTTCGCCTTGCGACTAACATCCCCTCTTAACCTTCCAGCACCGGGCAGGTGTCAGGCCTTATACCTCATCTTTCGATTTTGCAAAGCCATGTGTTTTTGTTAAACAGTCGCCTGGGCCTTTTCACTGCGGCTGCCATTGCTGACAGCGCCCCTTCTCCCGAAGTTACAGGGCCATTTTGCCGAGTTCCTTAGCCATGATTCACTCGAGCACCTTAGGATTCTCTCCTCGACTACCTGTGTCGGTTTACGGTACGGGTTTTTATAACCTGAAGTTTAGCGGGTTTTCTTGGAAGTCTGATTACCTGTTCTATCTACGCCCCCGAAGGTTTGCAGTACTATTGGGTTTCAGCAATAATCACGGATTTGCCTATGATTACTATACCTACGCCTTTTAACGATCTATTCCGTCAGATCGCGACAGTGTCACTACTCCGTCACCGCGTCACAGTTATAAAAAGTATGGGAATATTAACCCATTGTCCATCGGCTTCCCCCTTCGGGTACACCTTAGGCCCCGACTAACCCTGATCCGATTAGCGTTGATCAGGAAACCTTAGTCTTTCGGTGGGCGGGTTTCTCTCCCGCCTTATCGTTACTTATGCCTACATTTGCTTTTCTGATCTCTCCACCACCGCTGACGCGTATAGCTTCACTGATATCAGAATGCTCCCCTACCACTCTTTCGAGTCCATAGCTTCGGTGATACACTTAATGCCCGTTTATTATCCATGCCCGATCGCTCGACTAGTGAGCTGTTACGCACTCTTTAAATGAATGGCTGCTTCCAAGCCAACATCCTAGCTGTCTGTGCAATCGGACCTCGTTAGTTCAACTTAGCGTATACTTGGGGACCTTAGCTGATGGTCTGGGTTCTTTCCCTCTCGGCGCGTGACCTTAGCACCCCGCGCCTCACTGCCAGTCATATTTCATTAGCATTCGGAGTTCGTCTGGATTTGGTAGGATTTGACTCCCCCGCACCCAATCGGTAGCTCTACCTCTATGAAACTTAATACTGACGCTGTTCCTAAAAACATTTCGGGGAGTACGAGCTATTTCCCAGTTTGATTAGCCTTTCACCCCTACCCACAAGTCATCCGGAAACTTTTCAACGTTTATCGGTTCGGTCCTCCAGTACGTGTTACCGCACCTTCAACCTGCTCATGGGTAGATCACAAGGTTTCGCGTCTACCCCCTCTGACTATACGCCCTATTCAGACTCGCTTTCGCTTCGGCTTCGTGACTTAATCACTTAACCTTGCCAGAGAGGAGTAACTCGTAGGCTCATTATGCAAAAGGCACGCCGTCACAGAACAAGTCTGCTCCGACCGCTTGTAAGCACACGGTTTCAGGTTCTATTTCACTCCGCTATTCGCGGTTCTTTTCACCTTTCCCTCACGGTACTAGTTCACTATCGGTCTCTCAGGAGTATTTAGCCTTAGCGGATGGTGCCGCTAGATTCCCACAAGGCGTCTCCGACCTCGCGGTACTCAGGATCCTACTAGGTTACTATCGCTTACGTGTACGGGATTCTCACCCTCTATGATTGGCTTTCCCAAGCCATTCCACTTCACTTTAATATACCACATCGTAGTCCTACAACCCCGGAATTGCCGTAACAATCCCGGTTTGGGCTCTTTCCCTTTCGCTCGCCACTACTCAGGAAATCACTATTGTTTTCTCTTCCTCCGCTTACTTAGATGTTTCAGTTCAGCGGGTTTGCGCATGTTTGCAACTAGTCTTCAACTAGTTAGGTTTCCCCATTCGGAAATCTTCGGATCAAGTCATATTTGCTAATCCCCGAAGCTTATCGCAGCTTATCACGTCCTTCATCGCCTCTGAGAGCCTAGGCATCCCCCGTGTGCCCTTTCTTACTTTCTTCTTCTAACTGCCTTTTGCTCAGTTAGAATGCTTTTTTGGTCTGCTGCCTTCCGGATCAAGGAACAACGATCAAGGATCAAAGACACTTGCGCATCTTTGCTCTTTTTTCTTTGCTCTTTACTCCTTCCAACAACTTCCCTACTGTTGTCTTCTCTTTCAATTACTTTTTTCCAATATGTCAAAGAACGTTTGCTCCCTATTATGAAGCAGCGTGGAGAATAACGGATTCGAACCGTTGACCCCCTGCGTGCAAGGCAGGTGCTCTAGCCAGCTGAGCTAATCCCCCTTCAAAATGAGTTGAACGTCTTAAGTTTTACGTTATACGTTTCTGTGTGTAGTTATCAAGTTATGGTCGCTAGGTTTAACGTAAAACGTATCACTTATAACGTATAACTCAAAGTAGTCCCGAGCAGTCCCGATAGCTATCGGGATGAACTGCGGACCTGGTAGTCCCGAGCAGATTTGAACTGCTGACCCCTACATTATCAGTGTAGTGCTCTAACCAAACTGAGCTACGGGACTCTGTTAATGAGTATTGAGTAGTGAGTATCAAGTAGTGAGATCTCCTCAACGCTGTACCCCACATCTTCAAGCCCGTCTCAAATTGGAGCACTTCTTAATGGCTCATCTTTTGGGTTGTCTTTTGTTTTTTAATAAAGAAAATCAAAGAAGTATAACAAGAGCAGTTAAAGCGCTCTAGAAAGGAGGTATTCCAGCCGCACCTTCCGGTACGGCTACCTTGTTACGACTTAGCCCCAGTTATCGGTTTTACCCTAGGACGCTCCTTGCGGTTACGTACTTCAGGTACCCCCAACTTCCATGGCTTGACGGGCG
Organism: Daejeonella sp. JGW-45; assembly: GCF_029360805.1. Lineage (GTDB taxonomy): Bacteria > Bacteroidota > Bacteroidia > Sphingobacteriales > Sphingobacteriaceae > Daejeonella. Next base: position 53,374 of record NZ_JARKNC010000001.1, read on the forward strand.
GTGTGTACAAGGCCCGGGAACGTATTCACCGCAGCATTGCTGATCTGCGATTACTAGCGAATCCAACTTCAAGAGGTCGAGTTGCAGACCTCTATCCGAACTGTGAATGGCTTTTTGAGATTGGCATCCTGTTACCAGGTAGCGGCCCTCTGTACCATCCATTGTAGCACGTGTGTAGCCCCGGACGTAAGGGCCATGATGACTTGACGTCGTCCCCTCCTTCCTCTCTGTTTGCACAGGCAGTCTGTTTAGAGTCCCCACCATAACATGCTGGCAACTAAACATAGGGGTTGCGCTCGTTGCGGGACTTAACCCAACACCTCACGGCACGAGCTGACGACAGCCATGCAGCACCTAGTTTCCTGTCCTTGCGGACTGACTCATCTCTGAATCATTCAGTAACTTTCAAGCCCGGGTAAGGTTCCTCGCGTATCATCGAATTAAACCACATGCTCCTCCGCTTGTGCGGGCCCCCGTCAATTCCTTTGAGTTTCACCCTTGCGGGCGTACTCCCCAGGTGGAATACTTAACGCTTTCGCTTTGACGCTAACTGTATATCGCTAACATCGAGTATTCATCGTTTAGGGCGTGGACTACCAGGGTATCTAATCCTGTTTGATCCCCACGCTTTCGTGCCTCAGCGTCATTGACACCTTAGTAAGCTGCCTTCGCAATTGGTGTTCTGTGACATATCTATGCATTTCACCGCTACTTGTCACATTCCGCCTACCTCAAGTGTAATCAAGCCCATCAGTATCAAGGGCACTGCGATGGTTGAGCCACCGTCTTTCACCCCTGACTTAATAGGCCGCCTACGCACCCTTTAAACCCAATAAATCCGGATAACGCTTGGATCCTCCGTATTACCGCGGCTGCTGGCACGGAGTTAGCCGATCCTTATTCTTACAGTACATTCAGCTCACTACACGTAGTGAGGTTTATTCCCGTATAAAAGCAGTTTACAACCCGTAGGGCCGTCTTCCTGCACGCGGCATGGCTGGTTCAGAGTTGCCTCCATTGACCAATATTCCTTACTGCTGCCTCCCGTAGGAGTCTGGTCCGTGTCTCAGTACCAGTGTGGGGGGTCATCCTCTCAGATCCCCTAGTCATCGTGGTCTTGGTGAGCCGTTACCTCACCAACTAACTAATGACACGCATGCCCATCTTAATCCTATAAATATTTGATCATCTCCCGATGCCGGAAGGTGATTTTATGCGGTGTTAATCTCTCTTTCGAGAGGCTATCCCCCTGATTAAGGTAGGTTGCATACGCGTTACGCACCCGTGCGCCACTTTCACCAGGAGCAAGCCCCTGGATCTCGTTCGACTTGCATGTATTAGGCCTGCCGCTAGCGTTCATCCTGAGCCAGGATCAAACTCTCCATTGTAAAATGTGAATCTGTCCTAGCCCTATTATATCTCAAATAGAACTAGTTATTATTGTATTCTATTCTCGCTTTAACTTCAAGACCAAATGGTCTCTTCTCGTTATACTTCTATTGACATTTCTTTAAAGAACTTTGCGCCTTTCCCATCACGGTGCCGGCTTATATTTTCGTGGTATTGCTACCCCTCAAATCTTTCATCTTTTGTCGCTTTCAGCATCGCGCCGGCCGCTTGTTTTTATCTCCCCTTTTGTTTGGGACTGCAAAGGTAGGATTCTTTCTGACCTTCGCAAAATTTATTTTAAAGTTTTTTTGATCCCCCTGCATATCAACCCCTTCAATCCGAATCACGCCCACAGGCCCCTAACAACCCTACACCACTAAACTCCAAAACCGCTCAAAAAACAACCCGCTTCTCTTACTTGCGGGATGCAAAGGTAACAACTTTCCAACTCCCCTGCAACAGCAATCCCCTTTTAATTGATAACTTTCTCTTAACTACCTGTTAACGAAGAGGAAAAAATGAATGACCAAAGCGGGTCAGTACACACCCTCCCGAAATACCTCTCTCTCACAAACCCCGCAAGCAGATTCCAGGATACAAAAAGACAGAGGCAGGACAGTATAGTAGTGAGGCTAGACTGGATAAGGCCATAGTGGGCTATCAATGGCAGATCCTTCGTTCAAAATGCCCTTTGAACGAAGGATCTACGAACAAGAACCCTATCAGACCATGGTCAGAACAACCCCATGGCGAAGTAAAAAATGCCTGAGAGAGACCCGATCTGCGCAAATCACCTATTAACCGGTACATTTTAAATATCTTTGACAACACGTATACCTCTACCGCAGGCGGGCGTACACGTAAAACGTATAACTCCCTATGAGCAATAAACTCCCTTCTGCATTTATCAGGTCCCTAATAGAGAATTATAATATCGAGGGGGAAGAGTTTATAAAATCCCACGAAAGTGGTGAACAACTCACGTCCGTCAGGCTGAATAACTATAAGCCTTCTGATGTATACGCTGATAATGAGGTGATCCCATGGTGTACAACAGGCCGTTACCTTAAAGAACGTCCTTCTTTTACTGCCGATCCTTTATTCCATGCTGGTTGCTACTATGTTCAGGAGGCATCTTCCATGTTTCTGGAGCAAGTGCTTGAACATTCATCTGATCTTTCTTCAGCGAACAGGGTATTAGATCTCTGTGCCGCGCCGGGAGGAAAAAGTACACTGATCAGTTCTTTGATCAATGAGGAAAGCCTCCTGCTGTCTAATGAGATCATTAAAACCCGCGTACCTGTCCTGGCAGATAACCTGATAAAATGGGGGCCTTCTAATACATTTGTTAGCAATAACGATCCTCGTGACTTCAAGAGATTAAATGCCTATTTCGATATTGTTGTGGTTGATGCACCATGCTCCGGATCGGGAATGTTCAGAAAGGATCCCGATGCGATCAATGAATGGTCTGAAAGCGCGGTTCTGCTATGCAGCCAAAGACAGCAGCGAATACTGGCCGATATTTATCCTGCCATTAAAGAGAACGGAACGCTTATATATTCTACCTGCTCATATTCAAAGCAAGAGAACGAAGACATATCCGACTGGCTATGTGATACGTTCAATGTGCAACCGATACAGATCCCCCTACAGCCGGAATGGAGGATAGAGGAGACCCGCTCTGATAAACACCAATGTTATGGCTATCGCTTTTATCCTCATAAAGTGAAAGGCGAGGGCTTTTTCATTGCTGCCTTTAAGAAAACCGAAGCGGCACCCGAGGCGCAGGTAAAACGTGCGAAGGAAACAAGGATCAATCAAAATGGTGAAGCTATTATCCGGGAATGGCTAGCGGGGGCGGATGACCTTAGAATTTTGGGCTTCCAGGACGACTTCTTTGCAATACATAAAAACCATGAAGCCGATCTGCAGTTTCTGCAATCTCACCTATACCTTAAAAAATCAGGGGTAAGGATAGGTAAGGTAATGGGCAAAGACCTGGTACCCAATCATGAGCTGGCTTTGAGCCTTATATTAAATGAAAATGTCCAGCGCGTTGATGTTACCCGGGAGCAGGCGATATCTTATTTGAAACGCGATGAACTGAAACTGGAAACAGATATTCGGGGATGGGCATTGATCTGTTATCAGGGACATGCCCTGGGATGGGCGAAAATGCTGGGTAATAGGATGAATAATTATTTCCCGAAAGAAATGAGGATCGTGAACCAGAATATAAGGTAAGAGGGAGATTAATACTGTCCGGTAGACAACATCACCAGTGTGCAGGCCTCTAACGTTTCAATGCCGTTCTGCTCCGCCAGTTCTTCCAGCACCGGATTCTCTGTTCCGGGGTTAAAGATAATACGCTTAGGTTTTGATTCAATGATGTAATCATAATATTGAGGCTGGTTGTGGGGACCTACATACAGGGTAATGGTGTCTATATCTTCATACACCTGGCCGGCCTTCTCGATTTCAACGCCGCCGGCCTGGCCAGACTTTATGCCGATATTAACAATAGGGTGCCCGTGTGAAACAAGACGGTTCGCTGCAAGATTAGCATATCGTGATGGATTATCGGTTGCTCCTAAAATTAATGTCCTCTTTTTCATATCTCTATTCAATGTATTTAAATACAGCGTCTGCACAGTTCATGCCATCAATTGCCGCCGAAACAATTCCGCCCGCGTAACCTGCGCCTTCACCACATGGGAAGAGTCCTGCCATTCGGGTATGCTGCAGCGTTTCTTTGTCCCTTGGGATCCTCACTGGCGACGAAGTCCGGGACTCTACTCCTACCAGAATAGCTTCGTTTGTAAAATAGCCCTTCATTTTTTTTCCAAAGGCAGGGAGTGCCTGTCTGAGCCGTTTATGAATAAAAGGCGGCAGTACTGTACTTAGGTCTGCGCTTCTGGTGCCTGGGATATATGAGTTTTGCGGAAGATCAACGGAGAGTTTGTTCTTCACGAAATCCACCATCCGCTGTGCCGGTGCGACCAGATTACCCCCTCCCGCCTGGTAGGCGAGTTTCTCTACACTGGCCTGAAATTCGAGCATGCGTAGTGAATTGGCAGGATTTCCCGCAACATCATCCAGGTTTATCTGAACCACTGTGCCTGAATTTGCAAAGGGGTTGTTCCGTTTGGATGGCGACCAGCCATTAACCACAATCTCGCCTGGCTCGGTTGAACAAGGTGCGATTATACCACCCGGGCACATACAGAATGAGAATACTCCCCGGCCTTCAACCTGGTCGACCAGGCTATAATAAGAGGGCGGAAGGTATTCGCTCCTGACGTCACAATGATATTGTGCCTGGTCAATGATAGACTGAGGATGCTCAATTCTGACCCCAAGGGCAAAGGGCTTAGCTTCGAGACTAATATTGTGCTTGCGGAGTAAATAATAGATGTCCCGGGCCGAGTGGCCTGTGGCCAGAATTACAGCTTCTGCGGTAAAGGCTTTGTCGCCGCAAACCACGCCTGATAGTTTATCCCCGGAAACAATAAAGTCAGTTACCCGGCTATCAAAGTGTACCTCACCTCCTGCATTTAATATTTTTTCGCGAAGGGCAGTAATAATGCCCGGAAGTTTATTTGTACCAATATGAGGTCGGGCATCGATCAGGATATCGGCTGGTGCACCGTGTTCCACGAACGCCTTTAAAACATACTGGACATCGCCACGCTTATTAGACCGAGTGTAGAGCTTTCCGTCAGAATAGGTTCCTGCCCCGCCTTCTCCATGACAATAATTGGAATCCGGATTAACAATGCCTTCCTTATTTATAAGAGCGAGGTCGCGCCTTCTTTGTTTCACATCCTTACCCCGCTCAATAATAATAGGCTTCAGGCCGAGCTCTATACATCTTATTGCGGCAAATAGCCCGGCAGGTCCGGCGCCTATGATCAAAACCGGCCTTTTGTCGCTGACATTTTGGTACCTGACAGCAAATATTTCAGGGACCGGCTTCTCGTCAACGTAAATATTGACTTTCAAACGATAAACAGCTTTCCGGCCGCGCGCGTCAATTGATCTTTTAAGTATCTGAACTTGGATAATACGCTCTGCAGGCAATCCAATAGCCTTTATTACCGCATCCCGAATGGAATTCTGATCTGCGGCCTGCTCTGGCTGAAGGACCAGTTCAATCTCTTTTATCATAATTTATTGCCGGGTATTATCCCGGAGGTGTAACAAAGGTATGAAAATTGATTCCTATGGTGTAGATTTAAAAATTAAACTCACAAAACATGAAAAGATTAATATTTACCGTCATTGGATTCTTTGCTGTGCTGTCCCTTAGTTCATGTGGCTACAACAGCATGGTTACCCTGGATGAGCAGGTTACACAACAGTGGGCTCAGGTTGAAAACGTTTATCAACGTCGCGCAGAGCTTATTCCAAATTTGGTTGCTACCGTGAAGGGGGCAGCAGATTTTGAGCAGAAGACACTTACGGACGTGACTGAAGCCCGTGCCAAGGCAAGTTCAATTACTGTTGATCCAACGAACCTGACACCAGAGTCGATCGCTCAATTCCAGGCTGTACAAGGTCAGCTCAGCCAGTCGCTTGGACGATTGTTAGCAACCGTCGAAGCCTATCCGCAATTGAAGGCTAACCAGAACTTTCTTGAACTCCAGTCACAGCTTGAAGGTGCAGAGAACCGTATCACCGTAGAACGTCAGAAATTCAATGAAGTAACGCAAACCTATAATTCAAAGATCCGTACTTTCCCTAATAACCTGACAGCGGGTATGTTTGGGTTCAAAACAAAGGGATACTTCAAAGCAGATGCCGGTGCAAGTGCAGCGCCTAAAGTTGAATTTTAAGCGATCGCTTAGATCATCATACATTGATCGTCCCGGTGTGACCGGGGCGATCCATATTTAAGTCATGGGAATTTTTAGTGAACAAGAACAGCAGCTTATTAGTGAAGCTGTGGAGTCGGCAGAACGGTTTACGTCGGGCGAGATCCGTGTATGTATCGAAAAGAAATGCAGTGAACCGGTCCTGGACCGCGCCGCCAACTATTTCAAACAGTTGGATATGCATAAGACTGCCAAACGCAATGGCGTACTGATATACCTGGCTACGGAAGACCACCAGTTCGCTATAATAGGCGATTCGGGAATCAATCGGCTCGTTCCACATGATTTTTGGAACAGTACAAAGGACGCCATGCTTGGTCACTTCAGGAATCAGGACCTGGTAGGTGGAATTGTAACGGGAGTTAAACTTGCGGGCGAACAGTTGCAAGCTTTCTTTCCATATCTCGATAGTGATGTTAACGAACTGCCTAATGACATCTCGTTCATGGACGGCAAATAATGGGATCCAATAAAAAAATACAACGCCCCCTGCAAATGAAATTCAAAAATATCCTGTTTACTGTTATTCTGCTATTGCTAACTACCGGGCTGTTTGCACAGACTTTTCCTGCAAAGCCCAACAGGCTGGTAAACGATTATACACAGACTCTTTCTACTGACCAGGTTAATCAGCTTGAGCAGAAATTAGTTGCGTTTGACGATTCTACGTCGACTCAGATTGCAGTAGTCATCATTAAGTCTCTTGAGGGTTATGATGTCCAGGATTATGCCGTAAGACTGGCAGAGAGCTGGGGAGTGGGAGGTGCACAGAACAATAACGGGGTAGTTTTATTGGTTTCTCTGGGCGACCGTAAGGTAACTATACAAACAGGTTATGGAGTTGAGGGTGCCTTGCCAGACGCTATTGCAAGACGGATAATTGAAAATGAGATAACTCCGAATTTTAAGGTTGGCGACTATTTCGCTGGCATTAGCCAGGGTACCGACGCGATCATTGCATATACCAAAGGAGAATATAAAAACGATTCGCCCCGGAAACGTGGCAAATCAGGAGGTGGTATAGTACCTTTTATCATCATCTTTATAGTGATTATTATCCTGGCTATCAAGCGCGGGGGTGGCGGTGGCGGCAGCCAGGTTATCGGCGGCCGCGGAAGCGCAAGCCCTTTCTGGTGGCTATTATTGGGTTCTCAACTGGGCCGCGGCGGAGGTGGTGGTGGATTTGGTGGATTCTCCGGTGGCGGTGGTGGTTTTGGCGGCGGCGGTGGTTTTGGAGGATTTGGCGGTGGCAGCTTTGGTGGTGGTGGTGCAAGCGGGTCGTGGTAGCTATTTCCATTCTCACCTCTCATGTCTATAAAATGAGTACTCTAAATTGGGAAAAGATCTCTTCAAAATACCTCGTACGGGCACCTTGGGCTACTCTCCGGGTAGACACCTGCGGAATGCCCGATGGTACTCTAATTCAAGACTACTACGTATTAGAATATCCTGACTGGGTTAATGTTATCGCCCTTACTGAAGAAAACCAGGTTATTCTTGTAAGGCAATACCGGCACGCGGCAGGTGAAGAGGTGCTGGAAATACCAGGCGGTGTTATCGAGAAAGATGAAACTCCGGAAGAGGCTGCGAGACGGGAGCTTCTTGAGGAAACCGGATATGAGTTCGACAAAATAGAGTTCCTTTCTGAATTGTACGCTAATCCCGCAACTGCAACAAATAAAACCTACTGCTTTCTCGCTACCGGCGGAAGGAAAACTTCAGAACAAAGTCTTGATAGAGGCGAGGAAATAATAGTTGAGCTGGTTAGCCTGGAAGAACTCAAACAATTAGTTCTTGATAACAAGTTTGGGCAGGCACTGCATACCAGCGGCATATTTTATGCTCTTATTAAGCTGGGTTACCTGCAATGAGATGCGGGATATGGGCCTGGGGATATGAGCTTTGAGATGTGAGTAGGGATTTTGTATAAATGCCAACCCCCGTTCAACACGCTTGCCAAGAGCTGATAGCTCATAGCTGACAGCTCCTAGCTCATTTTCAACTTCTTCTGAATATCCGCAACATATCCTTTGAATTTCTTATCCGTATCAATAAGGTCGTCCACTGTCTGGCAGGCGTAAATAACTGTTGAATGATCCCGTCCTCCAAAGAACGCACCGATTGACTTAAGCGAAGTTTTAGTATGCAGCTTTGCAAGGTACATGGAAATCTGACGTGCCTGAACGATCTCCCGTTTACGGGTTTTAGACTTCACCATTTCAATTGGCACTTCAAAATACTCACAAACCAGTTTCTGAATATATTCCATCGAGATCTCTTTGCTGGAGTTCTTAATAAAGTTCTTCAGCATTGATTTAGCGAGATTAAGGTCTATCTCCTTTTTGTTCAAGGTTGACTGCGCCAAAAGCGAAACCATCGCTCCTTCGAGCTCACGGACGTTATTATCAATATTATGGGCAACATATTCTATTACCTCTCCCGGAAGCTCTATTCCATCAGAATACATCTTCTTTTTAAGGATAGCCATCCTGGTTTCCAGGTCTGGGATCTGAAGATCTGCAGACAATCCCCATTTGAATCTTGAAAGCAGTCGTTCTTCGAGTCCTGAAAGATCCTTGGGCGCTTTATCTGAAGTAATGATCAATTGCTTGCCAGACTGGTGCAGATGATTAAAGATATGGAAGAAAATGTCCTGCGTTTTCTCTTTACCTGCAAAGTTGTGCACGTCGTCCATAATAAGCACATCCATTGCCTGATAGAAATTCACAAAATCATTGATGTTGTTATTTTTAAGTGCATCAACAAACTGCTGGGTAAACTTCTCACAGGAAACATATAAAACAAGCTTGTCAGTAAGGTTCCGCTTGATCTCGTTCCCTATCGCCTGGGCGAGGTGGGTTTTTCCCAATCCGACACCGCCATAAATCATAAGTGGGTTGAATGAGGTTCCTCCCGGCTTACCCGCAACAGCGTAACCGGCCGAACGGGCCAGGCGGTTACAGTCGCCCTCGATAAAGTTTTCAAACGTATAATTCTGGTTGAGCTGAGGATCTACCTGAAGCTTTTTTAAGCCCGGAATTACAAAAGGATTTTTGATGTCTTTATTAAGCGAGATCGGCATCGGCATCGACTGGCTTTTGCCTTCTGCTCCGTTGCCATTTGATGGCATATTGGTTGTATATGGAATACTATTCGAAGACTTTTCCACAACGATGTTATATTCCAGTCTTCCTTCCTCACCTAACTGCTTTTTCACTGTCTTTCTGAGGAGACCCACGTAGTGCTCTTCAAGCCACTCGTAGAAGAACAAACTCGGCACCTGTATGGTTAACACGTTACCCTCTAGACGTAAGGCTTTTATCGGCTCAAACCAGGTCTTAAAACTCTGAGCCGGGATATTATCCTTAATGATCTGGAGGCAGTTATTCCAAACCTGTGTACAAGTTTTTTCCATATGATTTTACTAATAATCTGATTTACAACTGATGCCGTGAGAAATGTTAATAACTCTTTGGAACATCGAATATTCAGAAAAAATTCCGATTAAAAAACTAAATTTTGAAAATAGTTTTAATAGGTTGCGTATCAGAATAGTAGCTTATTTTTTCACTATTTTTTCGCTGAAAAATAAAATCAATCCTGCCCAGATTTATACCCGCAAATCCAACCTGATTTACGAGCGTTTCTACCCCCTTTAAATTCCTTATTGAGTCTGGTTTCTGCAAAAAGGTATGGGTATGCCCGCCGATGATCAGATCGATAAAATTTGTGTTCTTAGCCAGCACCACATCGGAGACTTTCTTACTATCATATTTGTATCCCAGATGCGATAAACAGATGACGATATCACAGTTCTGATCAAGCTTAAGAAACCTCTCCGTTTTCAGCGCTGTCTCTACCGGATCCAGGTAAAGTGTATTGCCATATTGCTGCTTATTTACCAATCCGGTGAGTTCTATACCCAATCCAAAAACTCCGATCTTTATTCCGTCCTTCCTGAATATCTTATACGGCTGGGTTTTACCACTCAAAACAGTATCTGAAAAATCATAATTGGTGTTAATGATAGGGAAATTTGCATGGGGTAATTGTTTGCTAAACCCCTCAATGCCGTTATCGAAGTCATGGTTGCCCATAATACCAGCGTCATAGGCCATCATGCTCATCATTTTCAACTCCAGTTCACCGCCGTAAAAGTTAAAATAAGGGGTTCCCTGGAAAATATCACCCGCATCAAACAACAGAACATTCTTTTCTTCACGTCGAATTGTGTTAATCAACGCAGACCGCGCCGCTACACCACCCATTCCCTGGTTACGGGAACCATCCATCGGAAATGGTTCAATCCTGCTGTGTACATCGTTTGTATGAAGGAATGCCAGTTTAACCAGGTCGTCCTTTGCATACAGGCTTCCAGGTGTTATTCCTAAGGCCAGCAGCGCTGCACCCGCAGCGGTACCTTTGATGAACTCTCTCCTATTCCACTTTGATTCGGCCATCACGTTGAGGATTTAGCATTCTACCTTCATTCGTCTGATGCTGCAAGTAAATAATTAAAGCATCCCGTAGTTTAAGATCGTACTCTTTGCGGTCGGTCGACTTAAGAAATATTTCTCCCCCATCGCCGCCATTTGCCATATAATCGGAGGTCAGCACGGTGTAGCTCCTCGCCGGATCAAAAGCCTGTCCATTGATTTTAATATCGGCCGCCTTTTTATTCCTAATGATGTAACTCGCTCCCGAAATAGGATCGCCGCCCATTGCAGCCATATAATCAAAGAACGAAAGCATGTCAGGCCCTGAAAACTTAACCGTAGTGATCAGGTTCTCAAATGGCATAAGTTCATACACTTTAAACAATGGGATATTACCTTTAGGAAGAGGAACGCGTAAGCCACCGTAATTCGTATAGGCCAGATCAAAATCAATATTCCTGGACTTTCCTGCTGCAAACATGGCATCCGCCATTAAGTTATTAAGCGGGCCCTCCGGGCGGCTCTTTACGATTTCAACTGCTGATACGGCTATGATACCGTTGAGAAGTGAATCTACGCGCTTTTTATATGGAAGGTAATACTCGATGATCTTTTCATCCTTAGGACGATCAGAAGATATGGGATACTGGTTTTTCTCGGAGCCGGTTAAACGTAGCTTTGGTGAGCATGAAAACATCCCCAAAATGATCAGGTATGCCAGAAGATTCCTTTTAGCCAGGCTCAGTTTACGATAATTCATCCTTTAATATTCGCCAAATTCATTTCTCAATACGTCTGAAATTTCGCCAAGCGTTGCATACGCTTCGACCGCTGCGAGTATGAAAGGCATAATGTTGCTGCCGCTTTTTGCAGATATGGCTAGATTCTCCAGCGCTACCTTAACTTGTGCATTACTTCTTTCCGCCTTCAACAAGTTGAGTTTGTCAATCTGTACTTTCCGGATAGAATCGTCCACGCGGAAAACTTCCGGGCCAATGCCTTCCTTATCCTTATCCTCATACTTATTTACACCTACTAACGTTCTTTCTCCGCTTTCAATATCATTTTGGTATTTATACGCTGAACCTGCTATCTCATTTTGAATATAACCCTCTTCAATAGCGCTCACTGACCCGCCTTTGGCGTCTATAATATTTATATACTTCCATGCGGCCTGTTCCATTTCATCCGTGAGCGCCTCCACAAAATAAGACCCTGCTAAAGGATCTACCGTATCAGCCACCCCGCTTTCAAAAGCGATTATCTGCTGGGTTCTTAATGCAACTTTTGCAGCAGCTTCTGTAGGCAAGGAAAGGGCTTCATCGTAACCATTGGTGTGAAGAGACTGGGTTCCGCCCAGGACAGCGGCCATAGCCTGGTTCGTAACTCTTATAATATTATTCAGTGGCTGCTGCGCAGTCAGGGTCGACCCTCCGGTTTGCGTATGAAACCGAAGCTTTTGCGCGCCGGAATCAGTTGCACCCAGGGATTTCGTTATTTCAGCCCACATTCTTCTCGCAGCCCTGAACTTTGCTATCTCTTCAAAGAAATTATTATGGCAGTTAAAAAAGAAAGATAAGCGCTTTGCGAAAACGTTAATGTCCAATCCTTTATCGATAGCAGCCTGTAAATATGTTTTGCCATTAGCCAGCGTAAATGCAAGCTCCTGAACGGCTGTAGAACCTGCCTCCCTGATGTGATATCCTGAAATAGAGATTGTGTTCCACTTTGGAACTTCCTTGCTGCAATATTCAAAAACATCCGTTATCAATCTCATAGATGCTTGCGGAGGAAATATATACGTCCCCCTGGCGGCATATTCTTTGAGGATATCATTTTGTACAGTTCCCGAGATCTGAGTAAGGTCAGCTCCCTGTTTCCTGGCCAGGCTTATATACATAGCAAGCAAGATAGGCGCCGTAGCATTTATTGTCATTGAACTGGTTACCTTCTGAAGATCAATCCCTTCAAACAAAGTCTCCATATCTTTTAACGAGTCGATAGCCACACCAACTTTACCGACTTCTCCTTCAGACATCTCATGGTCTGAATCATAACCTATCTGTGTGGGCAGATCGAATGCAACTGAAATACCCGTTGTGCCCTGAGACAGGAGGTAGTGATATCTCTTATTTGACTCCTCCGCGGTAGAAAACCCTGCATATTGGCGCATGGTCCACATCCGGCCACGGTACATATCTTTTTGTATTCCCCTGGTGTAAGGAAACTCGCCGGGTTGTTCCAGGGTTTTCGGCTCAGAGTAAACGTCCCTGATCTCTATTCCTGAGGTCGTGCGTATGTTCTTCTCTCCCATATCATTAAAATAATGCCTGTACGTCTTGCTTTACGATATTCAAAGCAACGTCATAAGGATTTTCGGAATCAAGATGGGCTAAATGACTTAATACAGACTTACTTAGATCTGCAGCCGTTGCGTGTTCAGGGAGGGCGCTTGTTGCGCTGTTAATAATAGTTATAGTATCGTCCTTAATCTTTTTGACCACATTCCAGGTCGTTTGGCTAACATAGATCTGTTGTGAAATATTGTGCTGATACTCGGCTTTTATATCAGCAATAATAATATTTTGCATTTCCTTCGCGCTCATACCCGGCACGTGGAGCCTCAGAAGCATGTTCGCCGGATTTATTCGTTCAAGAAATAAGACTGTTCTTTCATAAGCCTGAAGTCTAAGCGGCAAGATCTGCTTAAGGCTTTCCTTTTTCAATTCAATCATTCTGAAATTAAACCGTTTGTCCAAATAGCCCTTTATAAAGACCCAGCCGGCGAAGAATACGATGAGACCTGCGACGGCAAATTTTAAGATATCGAGAAGGTATAGTGTGGAATTCATGGATGCTGTGTTTGTTAGCGGATGGTCAAAAAGCCGTTGGCCCGAACAAAAGTGAGCAATTTCACGTATATTTGTATATCATTTTAAAAGAAATAATGAGTACAGAAACTGCAACTGCGACAGCTCCCGTGACATTGACGGACGGAGCAAAGAAAGAAATAAAAAAGCTTATACAGCAGCAGGAGCTCGGTGAAGACTATGGCCTGCGTTTGGGTGTTGAAGGCGGGGGGTGTGCTGGCATGAATTATATTTTAGGCTTCGATCAGCAAAAAGAAGGAGACCAGGTCTATTCAATAGACGGGATAAGAATTTTCATGCATAAAGCACATGGGCTTTATCTGGTTGGCATGGAAGTAGACTTTCAGGATGGACTGAATGCGCGTGGCTTTACGTTCAGCAATCCCAATGCAAGCAGCACTTGCGGATGCGGCACATCCTTCTCAGTCTAAAAAATAATAAATTGTAACATTTTGCAAAGTCCTGCTGTCAAACCTGCAGGACTTTTTTATATTTATACTATGGCTGCAAAGATGAGTTACTCTGAAAATGTCAAGGTTGCTATGCAATCTGTCAAGGGTAACAAACTCCGCACATTTTTAACTGCCATTATCATTGCGATAGGGATCACTGCATTGGTAGGGATCCTGACTTCCATTGAAGCCATAGAGGGCTCTTTAAATGATACGTTTTCAAGCATGGGTGCAAACTCCTTTACCATCCGCAACCGAGGCATAGGAATCCGCATTGGTGGTGGTGGGCAGCGTCCCAAAAGGTATAAAGCTATAGATTACCGGCAGGCAGTTGAATTCAAAAATAACTTTAATTTTCCTGCGATGATATCCGTCAACGTATTTGCCTCTTTTGGAGGAACGGTTAAATACGGCAACGAAAAAACTAATCCTAATATTTCAGTACTGGGCGCCGATGAGAATTATCTCCCATCAGCAGGGTATAAACTGGCTGCCGGGCGTAATTTTTCACAGACGGAATTAGAATATGGCAGCAGTGTTGTTATAGTGGGAGATGAAATAAAAACCAGGCTATTCCCGGGATCTGATCCGATAAATAAGATCATTCACATCGGAAGCAACAAATTCCGGATCATAGGCGTACTGGCGGCTAAAGGATCTAGCGTTGGTTTCGGCGGAGATAAAATTTGTGTAGTGCCCTTATTACGCGCTAAGCAAATAATGACCATTACCAATCCTTCTTACACCATTTCGGTAACAGCCGACGACCCCGCGCAAATGGAAGGCGCTATTGGCGAAGCTACAGCTCTGTTCAGAAACGTCAGAAACCTGAAAGTTGGTGATGAGAACAACTTTGAAATCACTAAGAGCGATGCTATTGCTCAAACCTTTATTGACAATTTGAAATACGTGCGCTGGGGCGGTATTGTGATCGGAGCCATAACCTTGATCGGTGCCGCTATCGCTTTAATGAATATCATGATCGTATCTGTCACCGAGCGGACCCGCGAAATTGGGATACGTAAGGCAATAGGAGCTACGCCGATGGTGATCCGGCGACAATTTCTTATCGAAGCGATAGTAATCTGCCTGATGGGTGGCTTAACAGGAGTGTTTCTGGGGATCCTGATAGGCAACCTGCTCTCGATGGTGATGGGCGGTTCATTTATTATGCCTTGGGCATGGACTTTCCTGGGTCTGACCTTATGTATTGGTGTTGGTTTGGTATCAGGTCTTTACCCAGCCGTAAAAGCGTCAAAATTAGATCCTGTAGAATCGCTACGGTACGAATAACAAGAAAGTTCTTACTTACCGGAGCCCTCGCGATCGTTATACTGCGTTGCATAGTACGATTGGTAGTCTCCCGAAGTAACCTGTTGCAACCATTTCTCGTTCTGAAGGTACCAGTCAACCGTTCTTGACAAGCCCTCTTCAAACTGAAGGCTGGGCGTCCAGTTTAAATCGTTTTGAAGTTTTGACGAATCAATAGCGTAACGCTGATCGTGCCCGGCACGATCTGTCACAAAGGTGATCAGCTTCTCGGAAGTTCCCGGATCACGGCTTAGTTTCCCATCCATGATCTTGCATAATAATCTAATCAGATCTATATTTTTCCACTCATTATGACCTCCCACATTGTACGTGCTTCCTGAAGCAGCATGGTGAAAAATTACATCAATGGCACGCGCATGGTCCTCCACCCATAGCCAATCGCGAATATTCTCTCCTTTCCCGTAAACAGGTATAGATTGAAAATTCTTGATATTATTGATCGCCAGCGGGATCAGCTTTTCTGGAAAATGATACGAACCGTAATTATTTGAACAATTTGAGATCACTGTATCAATTCCGTAAGTATCATGATAGGCTCTGACAAAATGATCGGAGCTCGCCTTTGAAGCTGAATAAGGACTATGGGGATCGTACGAGGTATTTTCAGTGAATAAGCCCTCGTCTCCGAGACTTCCATAGACCTCGTCAGTAGAAACATGATAAAAACGATGTCGTTCGAATTCACCCTCCCAACTGGCCTTTGCCGCGTTCAACAAATTAACAGTACCGACGACATTTGTAAGGACGAATTCCAGGGGATTGCTTATCGAACGATCCACATGAGACTCCGCGGCAAGGTGAATAACAGCATCGATCTTCTCCGTGTTAAACAATTCACTGATAAAGCCGGAATCTACAATATCACCTTTAATAAAACGATAATTAGGTTTATCCTCAATATCTCTCAGGTTTAAAAGGTTCCCGGCGTATGTTAATTTATCCAGGTTTATGATCTCATATTCCGGATAGGAGTTTACAAAACGCCGGACCACATGTGAGCCGATGAAGCCCGCACCACCTGTAATTAAAATCTTCTTCATTATTTGATGATCGAGCTATTCTATTCGAATGGATTTTGCTTTATATAGTTTTCCCAGGCCCAGGCAGAGCTCATCATCTCATTGAGACCTAAGCCAGCTTTCCACGCAAGCTCTTTTTCTGCTTTAGTCACATCGCCATAGATCTTTTCTATGTCTCCGCTTCTGCGTGGTCCAATTTCATAATTTAATTTAACACCCGTCACCTGTTCAAACGACTTTATAACTTCGAGAACGGTATGTCCCTGCCCTGTTCCAATATTGAACACATCGAATGAACCGCCCGCAGCTTTAGCCTCCATATTTTTCAACGCCGCGATATGGGCTTTTGCGAGATCAACAACGTGTATATAATCGCGAATACATGAGCCGTCAGGAGTATTATAATCGTCACCAAAAACAACAATCTTACCTCGTTTACCGATAGCAGACTGAGTGATAAAAGGAACGAGGTTTTGGGGCACACCTATCGGAAGTTCGCCGATAAGCGCCGACGAATGCGCACCCACCGGGTTGAAATATCTTAAGGCTGTTGCATTAAGATTATTATTTACAGACGAGAAATCCCTCAGTATTTCTTCAGAAATCTGTTTCGTATTACCGTACGGCGATTCTGCGTCCTTTATTCTTGCCTGCTCATTTACAGGCAAATTATCCGGTTCGCCGTATACTGTACAACTGGATGAAAAAACAAAGTCGATCTTCTTACCGGCAAAGGTTTCAAGCAATCCTATAAGTGAATAGATGTTATTCCGGTAATATTTCAGGGGTTCACTTACTGATTCACCGACGCTTTTAAATGCAGCGAAGTGAATAATGCCACTGATATCAGGGTGCAGCTCGACAAGATTCTTGACATTTTTCTCATCACAAAGGTCAACATTCAAAAATTCAGGAGTTCTGCCTGTGATTTTCTCAATTTGCCTGATTATACCTGAATTTGAATTGCTTAAATTATCTGCAATCACCGGCTCGTAACCGGAACTTATTAGTTCCACAACAGTGTGCGAACCTATATAGCCAGTGCCGCCTGTAACCAGAATCTTTTTCCCAGCCATTATTTATTATTATAATAAGTAAAATCCTTGTGTTTAATTTCTTGCTCTGGCAATGACTTGAAATATTCATAAGTGATCTTCAAACCTTCAGCCCGGCCAACTTTCGGTTCCCACTCTAAAAGCTGCCTGGCCTTGCTGATATCCGGCCGCCGTTGTTTAGGATCATCGGTCGGCAGCTCTTTATATATCATCTTTTGCCTGGTGCCGGTAAGTTTGATAATCTCTTCGCCAAACTCACGAATTGTGATCTCATCGGGGTTACCAATATTTACCGGAAGCGCATAATCTGAAAATAACAAGCGATAAATACCTTCCACTAAGTCGTCAACATAGCAAAAAGAGCGTGTTTGAGATCCATCGCCAAAAACTGTCAAATCTTCTCCTCTCAGCGCCTGGCCTATAAACGCTGGCAGAACCCTTCCGTCATTCAATCGCATGCGTGGCCCGTAAGTATTAAAGATCCTCACTATGCGCGTTTCAAGGCCATGAAATGTGTGGTATGCCATCGTCATCGCCTCCTGAAATCTTTTCGCTTCGTCATAGACGCCTCTGGGACCGACTGGATTGACATTCCCCCAATATTCTTCCGGTTGAGGATTAACGGTGGGATCACCATAGACTTCAGAGGTCGAAGCGATCAAGATCCTGGATTTCTTGGATCTGGCCAATCCCAGCAAATTATGTATTCCCAGGGAGCCGACCTTCAGGGTCTGAATAGGAATTTTCAAATAATCAATTGGACTTGCGGGAGAAGCAAAGTGAAGGATATAATCTAACGGCCCGGCAACAAATACGAACTTCGAAACGTCATGATTATAAAATTCGAAGTTTTCAAGCGAGAACAAATGTTCAATATTGCGAAGGTCGCCTGTGATCAGATTGTCCATTCCGATCACATAAAAACCTTCCCTGATAAAACGATCGCATAAATGAGATCCCAGGAAGCCGGCAGCACCGGTAATCAATATGCGTTTCCCTGGTTTCATTTGTCAATAGTTTTCCGGCCTATACTGTTATAATAATAACCACAATCAATCATCTTCTGAAGATCATATAAGTTTCGCCCGTCAAATATGACCCGGCTTTTCATAAGTGAACTCATCCGGTCGAAATCCGGTGTTCTGAATACAGACCATTCAGTAACAATTATCAATGCATCGGCATCTTTTAGAACATCGTACTGATTTTGTCCATAGTTGATCGTGTCGCCCTGAATCTTTCGTACATTCTCCATAGCTTCCGGGTCAAATACACTGAGGATTGCACCCTCTTTAAGCAGTTCCCCGATAATATACAAAGCCGGGGCTTCCCGGATATCATCGGTTTCAGGCTTGAATGCCAGTCCCCAAATCGCGATCTTCTTCCCCTTTATCTCATTGTTGTAATATTTCCTCATCTTCTCAACCAGGAGAGTCTTCTGCGAATCGTTAACATTCATCACTGATTCCAGAATCTTAAAATCATAGTTATTTTCTTTAGCCGACCTGGCTAAAGCCTGAACATCTTTTGGGAAACAGCTCCCTCCGTAACCAACTCCCGGGAAAAGAAACCTTTTCCCAATTCTCTCGTCGGAACCGATCCCCCGCCGCACTGCGTCCACATCAGCGCCTACCAACTCACAGAGGTTAGCTATTTCATTCATGAACGTGATCTTAGTAGCTAAAAAGGAGTTAGCGGCATATTTCGTCAATTCCGACGAGCGGGTATCCATAAATATGATTGGATTACCTTGCCTCACGTATGGTCCGTACAACTCAGTCATAAGTTTCTGAGCGGTGGGGCTATCGGTACCAACCACAACCCGGTCCGGCTTCATAAAATCGTCTACGGCAACCCCTTCACGAAGAAATTCAGGATTTGAGACAACATCCACTTCTATTGCGGAATTTTCCTTGAAAACTTTAACAACCTTATCCGCCGTTCCGACCGGTACGGTTGATTTAGTTACGATAACCTTATAGTCTTTAATCAGCCCGGCTATATCTTTCGATGCTCCAAGAACATAACTCAGATCCGCAGCACCATCCCCATCAGGTGGAGTAGGAAGTGCAAGGAAAATGACTTTAGCATCTTCTACAGCATCGGCCAGCTTGGTGGTGAAGCTTAATCGCCCCTGCTCGATATTCCTGTGAAACAATAAGTCAAGGCCAGGTTCATAGATGGGCAATTTATATGCCTTCATCATCTTCACCTTTTCTTCGTTTATATCAACGCAAACAACCGAATTACCCGTTTCAGCCAGGCAGGTGCCTGTTACTAAACCAACATACCCGGTACCAACTACAGCGATCTTCATTTATATTTTAATCTCTAATAAAGTATTTAACCTATCTTCGACGAAGATAAGAATTAAGTTTCAAAATGCTTTTTTTGTACGATTTAGGTGTTCATGTATATCGCTTTGTTATCGGATTGGCATCCTTAAAAAACAAAAAAGCGGCAGCATGGATTAACGGGAGGAAAGATCTTTTATACCATATCGGGAATCAATTACCGGCTCACGAAAATCGTGTATGGTTTCATTTCGCGTCCCTCGGTGAATTTGAACAGGGGAGACCGGTGTTGGAAGGAATAAAAATAAAACATCCGGGAATCTCTATAGTAATCACTTTTTTCTCGCCCTCCGGCTATGAGGTCAGGAAGGATTACAAACTTGCTGAGCACGTATTTTACCTCCCCTTAGACACGCAAAAAAATGCCAGTGAATTTATCACGTTAATAAATCCTGCATTTGCTGTTTTTACAAAATATGAATATTGGTATCATTACTTTGCAGAACTTCAGCAAAAAGAGATCCCCCTATTTATCGTTTCGGGCATTTTCAGGAAGAATCAGCCTTTCTTCAAATGGTACGGGAGCCTGCATCGCAGAATGCTTCACATGGTTTCACATTTCTTTGTCCAGAATGAAGCAAGTAAAGAGCTTCTAAACACGCTGGGATTAACAAATGTTACTGTAACCGGAGACACGCGTTTCGACAGGGTAGTGAAAAATTCGAACCAGCCGGTACCTGTACCGGAGGTGGGCAAATTTTGCAGGAATAAAAAGACGTTCATCGCTGGCAGCACCTGGCCGGAAGATGAGGCTTTGCTAGCCTCGCTGACTGCGGATAATCCTGATTGGAAATTTATTGTCGCACCTCACGAAACCCACAATGAACATATCCTCCAGGTAGAAAAAATATTCCCAAATTCGGTTAAACTATCGGAAATTAAAACGCATGACACGAACAAACAAGTTCTTATAGTTGATAGTATAGGATTGTTGTCCAATCTTTATCAATATGGCGATATAGCCTATATTGGCGGAGGGTTTGGCGTTGGGATTCATAATACCCAGGAAGCGGCAGCTTTTGGCTTACCCGTAATCTTCGGACCTAATTTCAACAAATTTCAGGAAGCTGTAGACATGATAGAGCTCGGTTCGGCCTTTTCCATACAAAACTCAGCGGATCTCTTAAAACGTATGCAATATTTAACCGACGATGGCGTCAGGCTAAAAGCAGGCCGGATAGCTAAAGATTATATCCTAAAAAATGCAGGTGCTACGGATATTATTCTTGAGCACCTCGAAAATAAAGGATTCTTCCGCTAAGACTTCGCCATCCGGGCAAGAGCCTCTATCCAAAGTGGGTGCTCGTTGAGACTCTCAACCAGTTGAACATGCTCTCCGCCCATTTCCTTGAATTCCTCATGATACTCAACCGTTATCTCGTATAACGTCTCAAGACAGTCAGCTACAAAAGCCGGACTAAATACGAGAAGCCTCTTTTTCCCTTCGGAAGCAAGTTTCTTAAGAACATCAGTTGTATAGGGTTGAACCCATGGCTCTTTACCCAAACGGGATTGAAAGCAGATAGAGTAATTGTCTTTTGAAATATTAAGCTTTTCGGCGATCAGCCGGGCTGTTTCGTTGGATTGCGCCAGATAGCTAAATTGATTGGCATCTGTGAGTTCAAAGCTGAGGCTTTCTTCCCTGCTCTCATTTTTAGGCGGGTATGTCGATTTCACGATCTGCCGCTCAGGCAGGCCATGAAAGCTAAAAAGTATGTGATCATAGGTTTCCGGCTGATACTTCTTCCCATTTTCAGCAAACACCCTAATCATTAATTCATCATCATAGAACGAATTAATAAAAGATATTGGAGGGATCGTAGGCCATTTTGCTACTATCTCCATTATCTTCTGAATAACAGATCCAGTACTTGCTGAAGCATACTGCGGGAACAAGGGCAGCACTTTTATGCTGGATACCCCCGATGCTTTTAAACGTTCGAGCGCCGATGATATAGAAGGATTCTGATAACGCATCGCTAATTCAACCTGGTATTCGTCCCCGAGCTTTTCCTGTAGTAAAACCTGCTGCCGAACACTGTAATACAAAAGCGGCGAGCCGTTCTCATCCCATATCTCTTTGTAAAGCTTAGCGGTTTTTGGACTCCTAAAAGGAACGATTAAACCCCTTACCAAAAGTGTTCTGTTAAAGGCGGGAATATCGATCACCCGCTCGTCCATTAGAAATTCGTCGAGGTATTTTCTCACATCTGCAGTCGACGGACTATCGGGTGTGCCTAAATTAACAAGTAAAACGCCTTTTTTATTCATATGCTTTAAAGAACGCCAAAGATAGTCTTGACAGCTTTCATAAAGAAATCCTTCCTCCGATTTGACTTTATAAAAACAATCTATCTTTTAGCTATTTGTAACAAACGTTCAGCGCCCCTCTGGCGAGAAGGCCGGTGTAAACTATAAATAAGATCAAAATTTAGTTAAAAAGACTCAAGGGCGTTTTTGACCTGTGTCATCAGCCACATTGGAGTAGATGTAGCGCCGCATATACCTATTTTATCGCCGGGACTGAACATTTCCTTATTTATTTCATTCTCGTTGGATACAAAATAAGTGTTAGGGTTATATTGTTTGCAAACTTCATAAAGAACCTTACCATTCGAGGATTTCTTACCCGAAACGAATACTATATGATCGTAGTTAACAACGAACTTTCTTAGATCTTCGTCTCTGTTCGAAACCTGCCTGCATATCGTGTCGTTAGCTTTAATATCGTAGCCGCGTTTTATGAGCTCATCTTTAATCTGATAAAATTTGGCAGTACTCTTTGTGGTTTGACTGTATAAAGTAAATTTATGAGGAAGATCTACATCTTCCAGCTCTGCAATATCCTGGAATACTATCGCTTCGTTGTTAGTCTGCCCCTGAAGGCCGATCACTTCAGCGTGACCATGTTTGCCAAATATTAAAACCTTTTCCTTATTATCATGAGTGTTTTTTATGCGATTCTGCAGCTTGAGGACAACAGGACAGGAAGCGTCTATAAGGGTAATATTATTTTCAAGTGCTATTTTATATGTATCAGGTGCCTCGCCGTGCGCCCGGATCAGCACCTTTTCGTTTCGTATGTTTGCCAGGTCCTGATGGCTAATAATTTTAAGTCCCTTTTGCTTTAAGCGGGCCACCTCATCATCATTATGAACGATATCTCCAAGACAATATAAATAACCATCTTCTGCGAGGATCTCTTCGGCCATATCAATGGCATAAACCACGCCGAAACAAAATCCGGAATCCTGATCTATGGTAACATTGAGGTTCAATTTCATTTCATGCATCTCCCTGACTATAAAGAACCCAGCAAAAATACGAAAATCTTTTCAGGTGCCTATTAAATCAGTTCTTTATCGTTCTGCCTTTCCAGGCAGGTATTTTAGTGAAATAGTTGTTTACCGATACCACGGCGAGGAATATCATTAAAGCCATTTGAATAGGGTGCAGTAGTATGTTTAACCATACATTCTGGCCAGACATCAATGAAATCATAACCCGGCTTAAGACTATCAGTGATAAAGCAAAGAATAAAAGCTCAGCACTCAAAATATAAGCTATAGCTAAGGGGCCCAGGATTACAAGAAACAAGTACAGGAACAGTCCGATTACATTATTGTTAAAGCCAGCGAAAAAATTCTTACTAAATCCCCTGAAAGCTTCACTGAAGTTTCTATATGTGCGGTAGAAAATATATCGGTTAGCCAGCAACGTTTCGCCCCTCAAACCAGAGGCTTTCAACAGCTTCATAATCTCAATATCTTCCACAACCCTTTCCCTGACAAGCTCATGCCATTGATTTTCTTGATAAGAGCTGGTACTAAAGAGCATAAACTGCCCACTCGCAGTTGAGAAGGCAGGACTTTTCGATAACCTGACAAGCCTTAACGGGAGCAAATTCAGAAGGATAAAATGAATTAACGGCACGATAACTCGCTCTCCCCATGAAATCATCAACTGATTTGCAAACAAGCTTAACAGATCCAGCCGGTAGAACTTCATCCTATGGATCGAATTGTTAATAAGGCCGTCATTGACTATCCCATCCGCATCAAGAAACATTAAAAACGCCCCCCGCGCGTGTTCGGCTAGTTGATAACAGGCATAATTTTTTCCCTGCCATCCCGCAGGAATGTCTTTGCCTGAAACAACTCTGAACCTCTTATCTCCTTCGCAGAATTTCCGGCAAACTGCCAGAGTTTCATCAGTAGAATGATCATCAAGTATAATCACTTCATAATTACTATACTCCTGCCCGCGGATTGACTGCAAAAGGTCTAAAATATTGCGCTCCTTGTTTCTGGCCGGTATAAGAATGGAGACAAATTCATCATAGGAACGAGGAGCGATTGTAAGCTTTGGGTTTGATATGAAATTAAAAAGCGTCACGGTAAACCGCAATATCATGAAAAGGAAGATAAAGTAGATTAGTATCATAAAATGGCCAGATATATCGGCTACTTCAAAACATCAAGCACACTAAACAGCTTTTGCCGTGTAGCGGAGCTGCTGCCACTATAATTGTTAACGATAAATGAAAAAACCAATGGGGTACCGTTGGAACTTGTCTGATATCCAGCGTACGCTACAACATCGGCAATGCTCCCGCTTTTCATTTTCATATTATTGTAAACCGGCAGACTTTCATAAAAACTGTTAAACCAAGGTTCGCGCTTAAGTGACTGCAATATCTGAGCCATCGACAAGGTTGTGATCCGGTTAGAGGGAGAAAGGCCGCTACCATCATAAATATTCATGGCATTTTTATCAATGCCGATCTTTTTACTCCAAAAATCTTTAATTATATCGACTCCTTCGGGTATCGTGATCTCCTTTCCTTGTTTCCAAGCCATAGTCTTAACCAGGTGCTCACCAAAAAGATTAATGCTCTTTTGATTAAACCAATACACAATCTTCTCGAGACTTGGCGATGTATAGATGTCCAGTATGCGGGCAGCAGGCTGGAAATCGAGCTTTTCTTTACTCAGTTCTCTCGCAGTACTGACGGCCTCTGCAAATATCCCTGAGGCTTTTAATTTATTAAACAGACTATGAGCCAGATCCAGTGCAGGGTCCGGTACAGATGCTGAAATAACTTTTTTAAGGTCTAAACCGTAAGTACCCCGCAAATAAACCACGTTCGAGTAAGGCGCAGAATATGCGTACACATTATCCCCGGTTCCGGGACGCGCTGTTGTTACTTCGTTAACTATCTTCAAATAGCGCATGTCGGGCTCAGTGCGTATTAGCTCGGCGGGTTCGCCAACTCTTCCCGCCTTGAAGATCAGGTCAAATTGATTTTCCCTCCAGGTAAGCGTTGAAGGGCCAGCACCATAATAGTTACCGATATCCTGCCATGTCCACCCCCCGGGTAATGTCTGTGTTCCGAACAATCTGTCATCTGATATAATGCGCCCAGCTACTTTCTTTATTCCCGCGTTCTGTATCGCGTCTGCCCATCGTTGCAACATTTTTTCGCTTTTTGTCTGCTCGTATCGTTCGCTTCCCAGACTGGGGTCGCCACTGCCCGTAATTATTATATCCCCATAAAGAATCCCATCCGCGGCGATGGAACCTGTATATCCTAATGTTGTTTCCCAGATGAAATCTTTTCCAAGTAAGTGATAAGCAGTTGCTGCTGTAACCGTCTTAAGAGTAGATGCCGATGCCAGTCCTGTATTCCCATTTTTTGAAAATATTATTTCACCGGTTTCGCCATTCACTACGGTAAGGGAAGCTGTGCCAAATGCCATCTGACTATCCGATTCGAATTTGCGGAATGCATTTTCAATTCGCTGCTGGAGAGATTGAGCTGCCACGGTGCAGACTTTCAGAATCAGGAACAAGGAAAAGATATACTTCATAAAATGTTATGCAATAAGTTTAAGGAGTAGACGCTAAGGGTAAAAATAGGCTATTTATCTTTTTACGGACAATAAATTTCCGATCATTATGCCGGTGCGCACTAAATTGGCTTCTGTGTTACTTATGGCTGTTACGAGGTTTGAGGGACGATGCCCGATGGGCACTAAAGCATCGAAATATTTCTCTAATTCTCCGTGCCGGCGTAAAGGCAGGTTGCCTCCCACACCTATTACCGGGATATTTCTTTTTTTTGCCCGGAGTGCGACTGCATAGGGCGCTTTGCCCTGCAGGGTTTGTTCATCCAAACTGCCCTCTCCCGTGATAAGAAGATCGCATTTATCCAGTCTTTCATCGAATCCTGTAATCTTTAAAAGGTGCTCAGCGCCTTCAACCAAATCTGCATCGATAAAAGCGTGAAGCCCTGCGGCCGTGCCGCCAGCTGCCCCCCCGTGCTTCAGGACATCCATTCGTTTGCCATTTTGCTTAAAAATAAGCTCATTTAGCTTGAAAAGCACCCCTTCGAGCTTTGGCAGATCTTCATACTTCGCCCCTTTTTGCGGACCAAATACAGCAGCAGCTCCATCCGCACCAAGCAGAGGGTTGTCCACATCGCATAAAACCGTGATCTTACACCCAAGGATTCTCTCATCCAGGCTGGCCAAGTCGATCTTATCCAGAACAGCAAGACTCTGCGGATCAGGCATTAAAGCCCTACCATCTTTATCTAAAAACCTTACACCCAGGGCGTTGAGCAGGCCGGCACCGCCATCAACCGTCGCTGATCCACCCAATCCTAATATAATTTCGGTAACGCCCTTGTCAAGTGCGGCGATAATCATCTGGCCTGTACCAAAAGACGACGTCTTGAGCGGATCCAATTCGTCCTCGCCCAACAGGCGCAAACCGGAAGCATCCGCCATTTCTATAACGGCTGTTTTACCTCCATTAATAAGACCAAACGACGATTCAATTTGTCTTCCCAAAGAATCTTTGACTTCAAGACCTACTCTTGTGCCGTTAAAGCGTTCGATGATAATAGCCGCGGTTCCATCTCCGCCATCTCCAATAGGAAAACATTCTGTAGTGCAGATCAGCGTCGAAGACATTAATCCCCTGCTTATGGCCTCGGCAACAGCACGGGCGTCAAGACTATTCTTAAAAGCGTTCGGAGCTATAAGTATATGCATTCAGCGTCTTTCAATAAATTTATCAACCAAGACCTAAATGTACAAATACTCGATTATGTGCAGCTTATTTGTTTACGACATTAACAGGCTTACCCTCCAGGAACGAAATTAAATTCTTTTCCGCTATATCCATTAGCCGTGACCGGGCTTCTTTAGTTGCCCAGGCAATATGAGGAGTGATGATGCAGTTTTTAGCTCTAAAAAGCGGAGAGTCAACTGGGGGTGGCTCTACCGATAGTACATCAATCCCTGCCCCGGCAATGATATTATTATTTAAGGCATTGGCAAGATCTTGATCAACAACAATCGGTCCGCGCGATGTGTTCAGCAAAAATGACGAGGGTTTCATCGTTCTGAGACTTTCTGAATTAATGAGGCCCTTTGTCTCGGGAAGCAGAGGACAATGAATACTAACTACGTCTGATTCTCTCAACAGCTCAGGCACCTCAGCCCATTTAAAGTTCTTCCGCGCTGACTGATCGCTCTGAGTTCGGGATGAACCGATAATATTCATGCCAAAGGCAGTGGCAACATCAGCAACGCTGCTCCCTATATCCCCGAATCCGATAATACCCATTGTTTTCCCGGCCAACTCAACTAAAGGAAACTTCCAATAACAAAAATCCGGAGAAGCAGCCCAGTCACCCTTACGAACCGAATCACTGTGCTCCTGTACATGCAGACAGAGTTCAAGCAGCAGGGCCATCGTCATCTGAACTACCGAGGCCGTGCCGTAGCCGGGTATATTCGCTACTACTATCCCATGTGCTGTAGCGTAGTCGATATCAACAACGTTATATCCGGTAGCTAATACACCAATATATTTAAGGTGTGGCAGCTCTTTCAGAATACCTTCTCTTAGAGGTGTCTTGTTTGTAAAAATTATTTCAGCATCGCCGGCACGCTCTACGATCTTATCTTCGGGCGTCCGGTCATGCACCTTCAAATCGCCTAGTTCACTAATTCCATCCCAACTTATGTCGCCAGGGTTCAGTGTATACCCATCCAGTACAACTATCTTCATGTCTAAATATTTTATTAATCACGACAACACCTTTCGCCATGCCTCGTGAAGTGCAGGCTTAGTGGCAGCTACATAAACTTTAACGTCCCGAAAAATCTGGGAAGATGAAAATTGGGTTTGTCATTTTTAACTACAGACCAGGTCAAAAAATGAATGTTCGATGTATTTTCTGCAATCTTATAAAAGTTAGCTCGCCACTCGACACCTTTTGCTGGACGGGTTATTTTAGAATATGCTTCCAACATCAAAACAGGTATCCGGTATTCAATAACCCATTCACGCGGCTCAGTCATTTCCGGGTCCACTAGCTTGGGTAGAGTATGCGCTATTTCTATTTTCCTGATATCCATCTCATCGACTTGGATCCTGCGATCGCCGTTATAGCCCAATAAGGGTGTCCCGCCACCGTTCGTTTCCAGGTTGAAATACTTTAAAGGCTCAGTGGCATCCGGTGAAAAGAAAAACTCCACAGCGGAGTCTCTCCAGACCGGCCCGTTTATCTTGTCTGTGACGACTTTAATAAACCGCTCATTAACCCGGAAAATAACATACAGGTTTTTTTCATCATACATCATTTTTGCCTGTGCCGCAGGGATAAATGACGGGGCCTTACCCATTAAGTTCGTTATATTCAACGGCTTAATATTGCGCCATTGGGCTTTATTCCAGTCTGCATCAATCTTCATATTCCCCTTCAGCTTCTTCACTTTATAGCTCGGTCCTGCCGGATGTACTTCCGGCATCTCTTGAGATAATACAATAAAACTACAGAGCATGATAATGCTGAGCAGCGACAAAGTATATTTAACAGTTTTCAATCTAAGTTTCACTTTCCAAATCATGTCGCCAATGGCGGGCCTCCAGGTATCATTACTCTCTCTCTTGCTGGCTTTTTCTTATTCCGGGTAGCTGTAAAGGTGGCTGTCTGGTATTCACCTAAATGTATATTCCCCGAAAACGTATCACCGGTGACCATTCCCGAAAACAAAAAGCTCAGGCTATCGCCGACGAGTGGGATTGCACTCCGAAGCTTTACCTGGTTTCCGTCGATGGTACCATTAACATTCCCTGTATTCAGGTTGCCCTTATGTGTTCCGCTAAGCCAGTTACCATCTTGCTCAAGAGTAAACGCGTGTTGGCTGGTGCTGCTGAAGAAATTTACGCTCACATCCCAGCGGCCGGAAAGATCTGCCACCGGAGAAGTCATTTCCGGTTTAGCAGTCCGCTTCTTTGAAAGCACTTCGTAAAGACGATCTGCAACGATTTTTTCCTCACCCGCCTGCATCTGACCTGTCGTAATACTAACGGACGTTTTACCGTCAGCTTCGTTCTTAGCAGCCAATGCAACCCGCGGCTTACTCCTTCCAAGCTCTTCAGCAATCTCAAAACTGGTAACATTTAATTTTTCAGGGTCCCAGATAACACTTAAAACCGGGGTTTTATTATTAAGGACCTTAGGTTCTATAACTTTCGTTTCTACCCCCTGTATAGGCGAGACCTTCCTAACGATCGTGTCTATCCATCCCATCCACCTTTTCCATTCAGCTCCGTGATCACGTTTAGTCCAATCCTCTACCGCTGCAAGCATTCCTATCATCTCTTCCCTGCCGACCTTATTATCACGTCCCGGACCGTGATGCGGCGAACTGGCTTGCCACGCCGACTTTAATATTGCCTTATCTCCCAACATCAACCCCGCACATTGCGGACCGCAAATAGCCTTGCCGCCGCTGTATGCTACTATCGTCGCCCCTCGTTTCAGGTGAACCGGCGGAATAGTCAAATCCTCTGCAGCGGCATCGACCAAAATCGGAATATTCTTAGGTTTCGCTATTCCAGCAATTACTTCGAGAGATAAGGGCTGCCCGGTAGCCGACGTATTACTTGTAGTCACGTAGATCATTGCCGTTCTGGGATTGATTGCTTTCTCAAGCTCTTCAGCATTATTCACATGCACGATCTTAACCCCAATATTCCGTATTGCGTGATCATAAGAAGTACGCGCGTATCTGGGAATGATCACTTCAGTTTTTTCCAGCCCTGTCAGATCGGGTATGCGAAGAAGCAACTCTGGATTACCCCCCGTTACACATGCAGCAGTAATATGCTTAAGGCCAGCGGCACAACCCGCAGATACCATCCCCCATTCGGTTTTGGTTAAATCCGCCAGCCTCTGACCTATACCTTCAGCCAACTCGTCATACTGCACAAAATTATGTGAAGCGGCATCCATGGCTTCCCGAACTGCCGGCCGTTCGATAGATCCCCCAATAATCGTATAAGTACCCATGCAATTTATTACCGGCTCGACGCCAATAGAACGGAAAATATTTGTCTCGTCCATAAAAGAGGTCGTGGTTGTGATTGAATCTCCCAGCGGCTTGATCGCTGGCAAAGCCGTGACGTCAGATGGCGCGGCCAATGAATCTTTTGATAAGAATCCCCCCGCTATTGGAAGTATCGCCATGCCCTTAATTGCGTTTCTACGTTTCATATTTATTAGTTTGTCTACAGTTCGTTTATGTGGAACTCAAAAGCAATCCGGGTTGCCTCGCATCCCGGGCCCGGAGATAAGTTCAAAATCCCCAATTTC
Organism: Daejeonella sp. JGW-45; assembly: GCF_029360805.1. Taxonomy (GTDB): domain Bacteria; phylum Bacteroidota; class Bacteroidia; order Sphingobacteriales; family Sphingobacteriaceae; genus Daejeonella. The sequence goes on from NZ_JARKNC010000001.1 coordinate 83,833, forward strand.
TATTTTGAATTTTATTAAAATCTCGATAATAAACAGGGCGTAGTAAATATTGGAATTATTTATTTAACAGCCTAATTTCAGGCCAGGCACCTGATTTTTTTCAAAGTATTGCCTGAATACTGGAGTTCTCCGTCTGACATCGAATTTAACCGTCTCTGATTGCTAATTACATGGTTTACAAATTCATAGTTATGAAATGATCAAAATAATTGGTAAATATGTCTAAACAATTGGCGGGACATCAATGAAATATTTTCTTGTAGACAAAAATTACTTAGATACGCTCAGCAATATTGAAAGAAGAAAGTACTTACAGAAAGTCCGGTTAGTGAAGCTTCTGCACGCGCAAGGAGCTAAATCCAATGCTGATATTTACCGCTTGCTCAATATCAGTTCACCTACATCGATCATCTTATTAAATGAACTTCTTTCTGAAGGACTGATTGAGAAGAAGGGTAAAGGCAGATCGGTAGGTGGTCGTAAACCTGAGCTTTATTGCCTTAAGGACAATTCGTTTTTTGTATTGAGCATCGGGATGGAGCGCTTCAAAACTGAAATTGCTCTGTTTGACAATAATAACAACAATATAACTGCCGTTCGCAGCTTTCCCCTGCGTATGACTAAAGACAAAAGTGCAATAAGCCAATTGCACCAGTATGCCGATGATGTGATCCGGTCATCCGGAATCGATACAAATAGGCTGGTAGGTATTGGAATAAGTATGCCGGGATTGGTAGATGCCACTTCTGGGAAAAACTACACCTTCCTTTTTTCAAGGAATGATTCAAAAACTTTACAGGGCACACTTGAAGAATTATTCCAAAAGCCGGTTTATATTGAAAATGATGTAAAGACAAATGCATTGGCTGAATTTCGATTTGGATTAGCCTCCGGCAGGAAAAATGTGCTCGTACTTCTTATGGATTGGGGGCTGGGGCTGGGAATAATCATGGACGGTAAACTTCAAAGTGGGACTTCGGGGTTTGCTGGTGAAATTGGCCACATTCCTTTTGTAGATGAAGGCGAGTACTGCTTTTGTGGTAAACGAGGATGCCTTGAAACGGTAGCCTCGGGCATGGCGATAGCGAGGATGGCCAAGCAGGGAGTATACTACGGAGAAAGTTCACTAATTAATGTGATACCCGATGAAGAGGTCGAACAAATCGAACCGCAGGCTATCATTGATGCCGCAAACAAGGGCGATCAATATGCCATAAATATTCTCGCTGAAGTCGGTCACAATCTAGGAAAGGGGATATCAACGCTTATACAGTTGTTCAATCCCGAACTGATCATCCTGAGCGGAAAAATAGCTGAAGCCAAACAATATATCACCATCCCTATCAAACACGCGGTAAATATTTATTGCAGCACCCGTATCCGGGAAAATACACATATAGCCTTGTCCAACCTTGGGAATGTAGGCGGCCTGCAAGTATCTGCCAGCATTGTACTGGAAAAAACCTTCGAGAAACAGATAGAATTAGCCAGCTACCGTTCAGCTATGGCGGTTTCCCTGAGCAAAGCTAGTTGATAAAGGGAATAGCATGGGAAATAGTAAATGGGAAATAGCAAATGGGGAATTTGAATTGACTTTTTAGCTTATCCTATTCCCCATTTCCTATTCTCCTATTCCCTATATCAGTTTATTTTCCATCAGATATTCAGCGATCTGCACTGCGTTTGTTGCTGCGCCTTTCCGGAGATTATCTGCTACGATCCAAAGATTCAGGGCATTAGCCTGCGACTCGTCACGCCGGATCCTTCCAACAAAAACTTCGTCTTTTTCGTGGGCGTCCATCGGCATCGGATATTTAAGGTTTGCCGGGTCATCAACCACAATAATACCCTCCTCTTTCTCCAGGATAGAACGTACTTCGGCAAGATCAAAATCATTCTCAAATTCTATGTTTACCGATTCAGAGTGGCCGCCCATTACAGGGATGCGAACAGTTGTTGCAGTAACACGGATCGAATCATCCCCTATAATCTTCTTGGTTTCAAGGATCATCTTCATCTCCTCCTTGGTGTAGCCGTTGGCTGTAAACACGTCAATCTGGGGTATCACGTTCAGGTCGATAGGGTAAGCATAAGCCATTTCGCCACTCACACCTTTACGCTCATTCATCATTTGGTCGACAGCCTTTACGCCTGTACCGGTAACCGACTGGTAGGTTGAAACCACCACCCGTTTAATTTTATATTTCTCGTGCAGCGGCTTTAACACCACCACCATCTGGATTGTTGAACAGTTTGGGTTAGCGATGATCTTATCGTCTGCTCCTAATACCGAGGCATTGACCTCCGGTACAACCAGCTTCTTTGACGGATCCATTCTCCACGCTGAAGAATTATCAATTACTGTAGTGCCAGCCTCAGCAAAACGCGGTGCATTTTCAAGCGACGTGCTTCCACCTGCCGAAAATAGAGCCACATCCGGTTTCATCGCCACGGCGTCGTCCATGGTCACAACAGTGTACTTCTTTCCCTTGAACTCGATCTGTTTACCGGCGCTCTTTGCAGAAGCTACGGGAATCAATTCTGTTACTGGGAAATTGCGCTCTGCTAAAACTTTTAACATCACCGAGCCTACAAGGCCGGTAGCGCCTACTACTGCGACTTTCATTTTTTTAATGTTTTTTATACGTTATTATTATTTTAATTAAGCAAATATGGGATTTTTTTAGGTCATTAAGCTAAAACGTACTGAAATCGATAGCATAGGTTTAGCACGCATCAACGGCTGAGGAATTTAATGTCCGATAATTTACCCTATAGAGAAAAATTCCTACCACTCACTCATTCTGAGCCAGTATTGTCAAAACACTAACGATTTTTATTCCTGTTTTTACGCAATATGAAACAGATCCTGTTATTATTAGGAATTTTTGTATGTGGCATTCTTCACGCCCAGGTCAGCGACGATTTTAGCGACGGAAACTTTACCGTTAACCCAGAGTGGAGTGGGAACAACAGTAATACGGACTTCATCATCTCGGATAATAAACTCAGATCAAACTCGAGTACTGCAAATTCGAGTTTCTTTATCAGCACCGCCAGTACCCTGGCTACCGGAACTCAATGGGAAATCTGGGTAAATCTTCAACTTAGCACCTCTGGTGCAAATTATACAGACATCTACGTTATTTCCGATAAGGAAGATCTTAAAGCTGCATCCATTAACGGATATTTCATCAGGATTGGCAACACAGATGATGAAATAAGCCTGTATAAAAGGTCAGGGGCGATCAATACCAGCATCAAAATTATTGACGGAATAAATGGGGCTGTAGGATCGTCGAATAACACCGTTAAAGTCAAATTAAAAAGAGATATCAATGGGCTTTTTACCCTGGAACGCGAGATTGTATCTGCGGGTTCATCCTATCTCACAGAGGGATCAATAACTGATCTTACACATGTAACTTCTACACACTTCGGGGTATTTGTCCAGCAATCGACAGCATCTTTCTTTTTCAAGCATTTTTTCGATAATATTAAGGTTGAGCCTATCCTCCTCGACATCATGCCGCCAGACCTGGTTTCAGTTTCGGCCATCGACTCAAATACTCTGGAAATTACTTTCAACGAAGCAATGGATAGCCTGACGGTAAAAACCGCGAGTAATTTTTCGATCAATCCCAATGTATTCGTTACCGGAGTATCAACGACCGTTGACCCCGCAAGATTCGTATTAAAACTAGCGGGCGGTCTCGCCAGCGGAACTTATAATCTCCATGTATCAGCTGTTAAAGACAGAAATGGTAACCTGATGGAGGACAGCAAAGCGTTTACCTATGTGAAACCCTATTTGCCTAAACCCGGCGATATAGTTATCAATGAAATATTTGCAGATCCTTCTCCTCCTATAAGCCTCCCTTCTGCAGAGTTTGTCGAACTACGCAATAACAGCGATCAGTCTATCTCATTAAAAAACTGGAAATTCAGTGATTCAGGAAGCTCGTCCACACTCGGAGAGATCAGCATCGACCCGGGCGGCTTTATCATTCTTTGCGCTCGCACTGACACCTCAGATTTTCAACCCTTTGGAAAAACGATTGGCCTCTCACCCTGGCCATCATTGAATAACGCCGGCGATCTTCTGAAGCTGATCAGCACGGGGGAGGTCATTGATTCGGTAAACTATGCAGATACATGGTATAGAAGTGCAGCAAAGAAAACAGGCGGATGGACTCTTGAGCGAAAAGATCCGAAGTCAACGTGCGAGGGGATCTTTAACTGGCTCCCGTCTGATGATACAGCCGGGGGGACTCCCGGGAAGGAAAACTCAATCTATCTTTCCGAAACGGACCTTCTGCCGTTGTACGCGGACAGCCTAAAGCAACTCTCAGATACTACCATCCGAGTATTCTTCAATAAGTCGCTGAGCAATAAGGCGCTGATCGCCGAGAATTTCACCCTTACGCCACCGGCTGGCATTACCGGGAAAATTACGGCTGATGAAGAATTAAAGCGGTTAACCATTTATTATAATGAAAAATTTAAGCCGGGAACGGAATACAATCTAACTATTTCGAACGTGACCGATTGCAGCGGAATCCAGCTTTCCAGAGATCAGAGTACGTTAAAATTTAAAACCACAAATCTCCCTGACCCCATACCAGAGAGACCCGACAGCGCGCTGATCATAATAACCGAAATATTCGCCGATCCTTCACCCGAGGTTCTTTTGCCATTGGTAGAGTTTATTGAGATCTATAACCCATCAAAAGATACTGTAGAGCTCGACAAATGGACCCTTAGCGATCCCGGTACCGAAACTATCTTTCCCAAGCAAAAAATATTACCGCAGGAGTATATTATACTTTGCCCGGCAGCAGATACCCTGACTTATAAAAAGTATGGCAAAACAATTGGCCTGAGCCCATGGCCGTCGCTGAACAATAGTTCAGACCAGATCAGCCTGAGGAGTCATAAGAACCGCCTGGCAGACTCCGTTTCATACTCCGACACCTGGTATCACAACCAGTCAAAAAAAACAGGAGGCTGGAGCCTCGAAAGAATTGATCTCAAATCCATCTGCAACGATTTTCTTAATTGGACCGCATCGGTTGACACCGTTGGCGGCACGCCGGGCAAACGAAATTCAGCCGGCCTAAATCGCACGGCATTAAAAGCAGATAGCGTACAGATCGTCTCGGATACGACAATGAAAATATACTTTAACAGGCCGGTCTACGAAGCTAGTCTGCTCATCGATAACTTTAAGCTATCGTCCGGCCCCCTGGTTAAAACACTCACTTTCGGCCGGGAAGCCAGGGAAGCAAGCCTTACCTGGCCAAGCAAGCTCGACCCCGGAAGCGATTACGAATTGATGATCTCAAACATTATGGATTGCTCCGGTAATAAGCTCATCGACACGCAGTTAATTAAGTTTAAAACTGCCCCGCTGCCAATAGTGAAGATTGATACAGGCCGGGTGATAATAACTGAAATATTTGCGGATCCTTCGCCGGAGATTGGACTGCCCCTGACCGAATACATTGAAATATACAATCCGGGTTTGGGAACCATTGATCTTTCGAAATGGGTGTTAAGTGACGTAAACACAAAAAGCTTAATTCCGTCCAAAGCTATCGGTGCCAGAGAATATGTCATTCTTTGTCCGGTTGCTGATACGCTGTCGTTTAAACAATATGGCAATGTGATCGGCTTAAACCCCTGGCCAGCACTTGGAAATAGTAGCGACCGGCTAACTATAAAAAGCTTCCGTCAGCGCTTAGTTGATTCTGTCGACTATTCCGACAAATGGTACAAAAGCCGGATGAAAAAAAATGGTGGCTGGTCTCTGGAAAGAATCAACCTTTCAAACAGCTCGTGCAGCGGTTTTTATAGTTGGGTCGCATCCCAGGATGACTCGGGAGGTACGCCCGGAAGAGCTAACAGCCGGCAAATCAACGGAAATGAAGCGCTGATCCGAATAGATTGGATAAAACACACGTCTGATAGCACAATCGTCATTAAACTAAATACCATTCCCGATACATCCTATTTAACCCCCACTTTTTTCTCTGTTAACAATGGCATGGGATATGCGAAAACTCTTATCGTATCCGATGACTATGAACAGGTCACTCTTGGCTTTGCCTCGAAATTTAAAGAAGGCATCACCTACTTGCTTTCGGCAGATTCTCTTTTCAATTGTTCAGGACTGAGATCCAAAGCTCAGGAGGCGCAGGCATCATTTACGATCCCGGCTGAGCCGGATTTAGACTTCCCGATTATAATCAACGAGATCTTTGCGGCCCCCTCGCCTTCGGTAGATCTACCGGAAACCGAGTTTATTGAATTGCATAACCTAACTGCAAATACGGTAAGCCTGGCGGGTCTGATTTACGGCGACGAAAGAAATCAGTATAAGTTTACTTCGGGACGTATAGACCCGGGAGGCTACCTGATCCTTTGTCCTGAAAAGGATACTTTAAATTTTGTTAAGCTTGGCAAGGTGCATGGTTTAAATATCTGGCCAGCACTAAATAATGACAGTGATGTCCTGTTCCTTAAAAATAACAAAGGCAGGGAGCTTCAGAAAGTCGCATACGCCAAGTCATGGTATAAAGATACCGGAAAAAAAGCGGGAGGTTATTCCCTGGAAATGATTAACCCCGCTTCCGTATGTGCCGGCATTCAAAACTGGCAGGCGTCAAAAGATGCTTCCGGCGGAACACCCGGAAAAATAAATTCTGTTTATCTGATTTCCGAGCCCGAGTCTTTAAAGCTGCAGCACGCGTCTATGGCCGACAGTATACACCTTTTGCTGACATTTAACCACGCGGTTGATAGTTTATCAGCATTAGACCCGGGAAACTATGCTATAAACAACGGTGTTGGCGCACCGGCATCCATAACACCCATCGCGCCATATTTTAACACAATACTTCTCAGGCTTAAAGCCCCACCGGCAAAGGGCCATACTTATGCGCTTGAAGTGAAAGGATTGCGAAACTGCACAGGATCAGAGATATCCAAAGACTTTGACCGGGCAGAGTTCACCCTGACAAAACCTATTCTAAAATCCGACATCCTTATCAATGAAGTTCTATTTAACCCCAGGCCCGGAGGTGCAGATTTTGTTGAGGTCTACAACAACACCAAACACGATCTTGACCTGCAGGAGCTCTTTATTGCTACCATGCTAAAAGACAGCATCAGTTCCGTTAAGAAAATAAGTACAACCCAGTCATTAATTGCACCCGGGCAGCATCTGGTCTTCACGGCAGATCCGGAAAACATCGCTGAAGAATACTCCATTGGAGCCTCCGCACACATTTTAAAGATCGCACCGATGCCAGCGTTTAATGATAACAACGGAACCGTGCTGCTTTTAAGCGGCAGCAATATCATTGACAGGTTCAACTATTCGGAGAAAATGCATTTCCAGTTACTTAAGAAATTCGAGGGAATTTCCCTGGAAAGAAGCCGCTTCGACCTGGATGCAAATATTCCGGGTAATTTCAGGTCAGCTACCGCTGCCTCCGGATATGCAACACCCGGCTATAAAAATTCACAATTCAGTTCCTTTCAGCCCGGCACGGAGGAGTTTACCTTAAGCTCAAAAACCTTTTCGCCCGACAGTGACGGTTTTGAAGATCTTATGGAGGTAAGCTATAATATGACGGTTCCCGGCATGGTCGCAACAGTGAAGATCCTGAACGACAAAGGCCTCCTTATCAAAAGCTTATTAAAAAATTCGACCTTAAACAAACAGGGCATTCTTACATGGGATGGCCTTGACGAGCAGAATAACTTGTCCGGCCCGGGGATATATGTCATCTACGCAGAGATATTTGACGCAAGTGGCAACGTAGAACGGTTCCGCAAAGCATTTGCCCTTGCAATTAAACTATAAGGTGCGACCCATTAGGGTTGGAACACGTCCGAAATCCTTACATTTGATAAAACCAATTATTATGCGTGATACAATCGTAGTTATCGGTTCGAACGGGCAAATTGGGACGGAACTTGTAAGTGAGTTAAGGAAGATCTATGGCGATGGGCAGGTCATAGCATGCGACATCCGCCGTCCTGATTACGACATCAAAAATGCCGGGCCCTTTGAATTTGTAAATGTGCTTGAGAAAGACATTCTGAAGAATATTTTCCAAAAATATAAACCCACCCAGGTATACCTGCTGGCGGCGCTTTTGTCGGCCACGGGGGAGCAGAACCCCAAGCTTGCCTGGGACCTCAACATGAACGGGCTGCTGAATGTGTTGGATCTGGCGGAAGAATTTAAAACTCCTAAGATCTACTGGCCGAGCTCAATTGCTGTTTTCGGCCCAAATTCGCCGAAGGTGCAAACACCTCAGTATTGTGTGATGGATCCTAATACGGTTTATGGTATCAGCAAGCTGGCCGGTGAGCGCTGGTGTGAATATTATTTCCAGAAATACGGTATAGACGTACGAAGTATCCGCTATCCGGGACTTATCAGCTGGAAAGCTGCACCTGGCGGTGGCACTACAGATTACGCGATACACATCTTTCATGATGCATTGAAAAAAGGCAGTTACCATTCATTCTTGTCGGCAGATACCGAGTTGCCGATGATGTATATCGATGATGCGATTCGCGGTACCATTGAACTGATGGATGCCCCTGCAGAAAGCATAAATATTCGCTCGTCCTATAATTTTACAGGCATGAGCTTTACCCCGGAGACCCTTGCTGAAGAGATCAGAAGACATATTCCAGGCTTCAAGCTATACTATACCGAATATGACCAGCGCCAGGCAATAGCATCAAGCTGGCCTAAATCCATCGATGATAGCCAGGCGCAGAAAGACTGGGCCTGGAAACCGGAATTTGACCTGTCTAAACTAGCCATGGAAATGTTCAATAATTTAAAAAGATAACCAACACTATGGCAGGGTTGCAAATTTTCCCGGATCCCAACTTAAAAAACCTTTCCTGTTAGGCTGTAAAATAAAAGATAAATAAGCAATTTAGCTCCGATAAAAAAGCATACAATAAAATATGGGAAGAGCATTCGAATTCCGTAAAGAAAGAAAATTTAAACGCTGGGCGAAAATGGCCGTTCAGTTCACCCGGCTTGGTAAAGAGATCGTGATGGCCGTGAAGGACGGCGGATCAAACCCTGAAGCAAATTCCCGCTTACGCACAGCGATGCAAAATGCCAAGGCGGTGAACATGCCTAAGCATACCGTAGAAGCGGCTATTAAACGTGCCAGTAACAAAGACGAAAGTAACTACGAAGAAATAGTTTATGAGGGCTATGCACCACACGGCGTTGCTGTATTGATCGAAACTGCAACTGATAACACCAACCGGACAGTTGCCAACGTACGAAGCTATTTCAACAAGACCAATGGTACTCTGGGTAAAACCGGCTCACTGGATTTTATTTTCACCCGCAAATCTGTTTTCCGTTTTGATCCGGGCGAAATGGAGCTGGATGAACTGGAACTTGAACTGATCGATTCCGGACTGGAAGACCTTTATGTAGAGGAAGACGAGGCTGGTAAAGACGTTGGCGTAATTCATACATCCTTTGAAGACTTCGGTAAAATGCAGAAAGCGCTCGAAGAAAAAGGCATTCAGGTGATCAGTGCTAAGCTGGAACGGGTTTCAGAATCAACCACAACAGTAACCGAAGAACAAGCTGCTGATGTGTTCAAACTTATCGATAAGCTTGAGGAAGACGATGACGTGCAGGCTGTTTACCACAATATGTCAGAATAATAGTACCGACGATGACTTTCGAAGAATTCTTTATAAAGAAAAAGATAGACCTGGCTCAGCTAAAAGCTGCCGAGCCAGGTCTATACTCGGAATTCGAGAGTCACTATAGGCAGATGGGTGAAAAAAGCTTTGATCACAGCAAGAAGTTTCTTTTTAATAAGCTTCGCCGCGTGTATCATACAAAAGAAGAACCTAAACCGGTACCTCCGGCGGAAGTGACTAAAGTAAATGAACTTGCTTCCCAAGCCGAACCCCTGCTCTCCCCTTCTGTGGAAGCAACAGTTTATACACCGCGCTTTAAGCCTGCCGCTATTAAGCCGCCTCCCACCACACAGCAGGAGAATCCAGAAAGCATTCAGTCAGAAGAAACTAAACCGGCATTTAAACCAAGGTTTAAGCCCAGGCTGACGAGCAGCGCGCCTTCCGAAGTAACTGAGGATAAATATGTCAAAGAGGAAAAAACTGAAACGAAAACAAATAAGCCTGCATACAAGCCAAGATTTAAAGCGGCAGTTGCTGCTCCAAGGGAAAATGATCCTGAAATAAAAGAGGCCGCGCCCGCAGAGCAAGCTAAACCGGCCTTTAAACCAAGATTTAAGCCAGGTATAACCAATGCCCCGCCAGTGCCTCCAGCATCCGCGCCGAAGGAACTAAACCCGGAAGATCAGCAGAAACAAGAAGAAGAAAATTCAGACGCAAACAGCCGTGCTTCAGATTCCGGCGACCCGGTTTCAGAAACTGCCGCTCAAGCCGTCATAGAAACTAAGCCCGCTTACAAACCCCGGTTTAAACCTTCCATCACTAAGCCCAAGAACGAAGACTAGTCCTTAAGCATTGACAAAAAGCTATTTCTTGTGAGAAAAGAGCCATGGCAACAACTCAGGCTCCGCAAATGCTGCATCCCAGCTATTATGACCTGCATCCGGGTACATAGTTAATTTAACCGGTGATTTATATTTCTGCAGCTCAGCCACTACAACCTGGGATCTCTCAGGCGGTACAGCAGTATCTTTGCCGCCATGGAAGAACCAGAGCGGAACCTTCCTGTATTTTTTAACATTGGCAACATTATCGCCTCCGCAGATAGAAAAAGCAGCTGCAAAAACTTTCGGTTTCCGCCGGAGCACCTCGAGCGTACCCATTCCACCCATAGAGAGCCCGCCGATATAGAACTGGTCTCTATCGGTATACTTTAACGACCTGAAGTGGTCAACCAGGTTGAGCAGCTGTTTCATGGCCTTGCCGGGATCACCGCCTTGCTGGAACATAAATCTATCGGCACCAGTACCGAATTTCACGTTTGCCCAGAAATCATTCTTCGGGCATTGCGGAAATACTACGATAGCCGGAAATCCACTTCTTACCTCTTTACTCTGGAAAAGATTACCGCCGTGTATTAGCTGTGCCTCATTATCATTCCCACGCTCGCCAGAACCATGTAAGAAGAATAAAACAGGATACTTCATCGCAGGATCGAAATTCTCGGGAAGCAGGAGCCGGTAACGCAGGCTGTCCGCCCCTTCGATAAGGGTCTCTTTGGAATACGTATTATTTTGTGCGATTGATATACCGTGCAGGATCACCAACAACATCGTCAGGCAAAAACTCTTCTTCATAGCTAATTTGATTTCAGGAGATCAAATTAACGAAAATTAAAGAACTTCACTGGTCTGCACGGCTAAGCTTTTGTTTATGAATATTGACTGGTTGCGGAACTTTTACATAATAGCCTGTACCGTCATACACACGCCTTCTGGGGTGAGACTGGCAAAGTTCTGAACACGCGCCTTCCAGTTTTTCGCCGCAGGCATCGCATTGGGTGAAATGTTCATTGCATTCAGGATTTGCGCAGTTGATCATTTTAGTGGTGTGACTCCCGCAGTTGCGGCAAATGGAAATAACCACCGGGTTTACTGAATTGACATCAACTGCAACACGGTTATCGAAAACGTAGCACTTACCTTCAAAATCTTTCCCACCCGCTTCTTTCCCATATTTAATGATTCCCCCATGCAATTGATAAACGTTTTCAAAACCTTCGTGCAGCAATAAAGCGGAGGCCTTCTCACATTTAATGCCACCGGTACAGTAGGTAATTATCTTTTTGTCCTTATACTGCGCCAGTTCGTTGATCTTTTTAGGGAAGTCGCGGAAATTTTCGATATCCAGGGTAACTGCATTCTTAAATCTGCCAATTGAGTGCTCATAGTCCGACCGAACGTCCAGTACCACTACATCCTCATTGTCTTTCATCTTAATAAATTCATCCGCTTCGAGGTGAATACCGGTCTTCTTTTCCGGGTTGATAATCTGCGGATCGCGCAGACCGGAATGCACGATCTCCGATTTGTAACGGCAGTGCATCTTGATAAAGGATGGCTCAGCAACTTCATCCACTTTGAAATCGATTGAGGCAAATCGGGCATCTGCATGCAGATGGTCCATATAGGCTTTACAGGATTCCACGGTACCTGAAACGGTGCCGTTCAATCCTTCGTCGGCTACGATGATACGTCCAACAAGGCCCAGGCTCTTACAAAATTTAAGATGATCGGCTGCAAATTGTTCAGCGTCTTCTATTGCACTATAGCAATAGTACAGGAGTGTATTGTATGTAGTCATAAAATCATTGATACTGCTGCAAACAGCGTTTAATGCGGCGCAAAGATACAAAGCTGGAGGGTGTTTTGCAAATCTCAAAGGTGTCCCTATCTTTGGCGGATGGAAGAAGTCGCCGAGTTTTTATTCGCAGAGAATCAGCTCTCTGAGTACGGCTTTCTAAGGTATGCATATCATACCAGGACGCCACGTGCTTTAATTCAGCTGGAAGATTATGGCGTTGAGGAAATGGAATTCTCCGTGATTGACGAGATCGACAGATTCGACGCCTACCCGAAGGAAGAAATAGACGCTATGATGGAAAGGCTTAAAGCCTGGTGGATTGAATACCGGCGGGATATTTTGGAAGAGGGATTAGAAGAATCCGGGGACGCCGAAATCAAATGCCCCGAGCTTGATGACGCTGTAACGCTTTCTATCATTACCGGTTCCGATAAGCCAGAGCCCTCCGAATTTGAATCAATTGATGAACACACAATCGTAAAAATGTCTATCAATGGTGTCGAGTTCTGGGCAAGCATACTGGAATTCGACCTTAGCACGGAAACTATTCTCGGAGTTGTGCAAAGCCCATTGAACGAAGAAAGCCTAAAAACAAGGAATACATTTATCGCCGGGTTTCGCAACGTTTCTGAGATAGTGCACCAGTAATCACCTCCCGAAAGTTTTCCCGGTCATCTTTTTTTATCTTTGCCATACTAAACCCATACAAATGAGTAATATTAGCGCTTGTCCGAAATGCAATTCAGAATTCACTTACCCTGATCGCGATAAAATGGTTTGTTCACAATGTTTCCATGAGTGGATCATAGAGGAGGAAAAAGTTGACTCCGATGATAGCCTGAAAGTACTGGATGCAAACGGCAACCAGCTAAATGATGGTGATTCGGTCGTGGTAATTAAGGACCTGCCCGTTAAAGGGGCACCAAAACCTTTAAAAGCAGGGACTAAAGTGAAGAATATCCGTCTAACAGATGGCGACCATAATATCTCCTGCAAGATCGAGGGCTTCGGCTCGATGGCATTAAAATCGGAATTTGTCAAGAAGGCGTAGTGCCTATTAATTTATGCTGATTAAAACCCATAAGCAATCCTGCCCCGTGTTAACCCGCCTGCCATCCACATGCGACATTCCATACATTCCTCTGAAGTTTAAATATTCCAGACCGATATACCTCGCTATAGTTCTATACATACCGATGTTTGGTTAAGACAGGTTAAAGTCTGCAGAATTCTTAATTTTGCATATTCAAAAGCAACCTTTATGTATAAAACGCTGCAACCGGTACTCGAAAAAGAGCTTGAAGAAATTGAAAAAGCGGGCTTGTATAAACGTGAACGGATAATAACTTCTCCGCAAGGGGCTGATATCCGGGTTCAGGGAGGGCAGGATGTGATCAATTTCTGCGCGAATAATTACCTGGGACTTTCGTCTCACCCGGCGGTCATAGAAGCAGCGAAAAAAGCTATCGACTCACATGGTTTCGGGATGTCTTCGGTGCGCTTCATTTGCGGAACCCAGGATATCCATAAAGAACTGGAAGAGAAGATCTCTAAATTCCTGGGCACGGAAGACACTATACTTTACGCGGCGGCCTTTGATGCCAACGGCGGAGTGTTCGAACCTTTATTTAACGAACAGGATGCTATCATCTCTGACGCACTTAACCATGCGTCAATTATTGACGGAGTGCGTTTATGTAAAGCACAGCGCTATCGCTATGAACATGATGACATGGCCGACCTGGAAGCTAAATTACTGGAAAGTCAGCATTTGCGCCACCGCATTATCGTAACTGACGGTTCCTTTTCGATGGACGGCACTATCGCCCAATTGGACAAGATCTGTGACCTTGCCGATAAATACCAGGCCCTGGTCATGATCGATGAATGTCACTCATCTGGTTTTCTTGGAAAAACCGGCCGTGGCACCCATGAACACCATAACGTGATGGGCCGCGTTGATATTATTACAGGCACCCTGGGTAAAGCCCTGGGTGGCGCCTCCGGCGGTTTCACCTCCGGGCCAAAAGAAGTTATTGATATCTTACGCCAGCGATCACGGCCTTACTTATTCTCAAACACCCTTGCGCCATCCATAGTTGGTGCGTCTATAGCCGTGCTTGATATGCTTAGTGAAACTACCAACCTGCGCGATAAACTGGAGGAAAACACGAAGTACTTCCGTGAAAAAATGACCGCAGCTGGTTTCGATATTAAACCGGGTTTACATCCGATTGTTCCTATTATGCTCTATGAGGCAACGCTTGCTCAGGAATTTGCAGCAAAGCTTCTTAAAGAAGGCATTTACGTCATCGGGTTTTATTTCCCTGTGGTACCGAAAGGAAAAGCAAGGATCCGGGTACAGCTATCGGCGGCCCATGATAGAGAGCATCTTGATAAAGCCATAGCAGCCTTTACCAGGGTTGGCAGGGAATTAGGTGTTTTAAAAGATAAATAAATCATTCGAACGGAAATATCCGTATATCATTATAAGAATTAACATGCAGCAAAAGATCGATCAATACCTTAAAGAGATAAGCGTATTCCAACCGCGGAACGCCGGCGAACTCGAATCCTTTCGTATAAAGTTCCTTGGCACCAAGGGGATTATAAAGGATCTTTTTGAAGAGTTTAAAAGCGTTTCATCGGAGGAAAAACGCGTTCTTGGAAAAGTGCTGAATGAATTCAAGCAGTTTGCTGAAGCACGCTACCAGGACCTTAAAGACAGCACCGGGTCGCAAGGACCGGATAAAGCCTCGGATCAGGACCTTACACTTCCCGGGCAGGGCTTTGAGCTGGGATCCCGCCATCCGCTCTCGCTGGTGCGTAAGGAGATCATCGGTATCTTCAATAAGCTTGGGTTTCATGTTGCCGAAGGACCGGAGATCGAAGACGACTGGCATAATTTCTCTGCATTAAACTTCCCCGAAGAACACCCGGCCCGTGATATGCAGGATACGTTCTTTATAAAAAAGAACAGTGAGGTCGGTGATATCGCATTACGCACCCACACTTCCTCAGTGCAGGTTAGGATGATGGAAGCGGGACAGCCGCCATTCAGAGCCATTATGCCCGGACGGGTGTATCGTAACGAAGCAATATCTGCGCGGGCACACTGCTTTTTTCACCAGGTAGAGGGTTTGTATATCGACGAGAATGTATCTTTTGCTGACCTTAAGCAAACACTATTCTACTTCGTGCAGGAGCTATTTGGTGAGGGCACTAAAGTAAGGTTCCGCCCCTCGTATTTTCCTTTCACCGAACCCTCTGCAGAAATGGACATTTCCTGTACTATCTGTAAAGGTGATGGCTGCCAGTTCTGTAAACACAGCGGCTGGGTGGAGATCCTGGGCTGCGGAATGGTTGATCCTAATGTTTTGGAAAACTGCAATATAGATAGTAAAAAATATACCGGATACGCATTCGGGATGGGAATTGAAAGGATCACAAACCTGAAATACCAGATAAAGGATCTTCGTCTATTCTCAGAAAATGATATCCGTTTCCTGAAACAATTCCAATCAGAAATGATCTGATGAGATTATTATGGATTTTTATATTAATCTCCTGCACACTGCTCTCCTGTTCTAAAGACGAGGGTGGCAGGATTCCTGATGCTTATGTAAATTTCCAAATAACCCACCAGGAATTTAGTATAAAAACTGCGAGCACTAACGGTCTATTGTTGGTGAATCGAAATGCCGGCGGAGGAGTTGCCGGTCTGATCATCTACAAAGGATCATATAATAGCTATGTGGCATTCGACCGCTGCAGTTCAGTAAATCCCGAGCAAGCATGCGCGGTGGTGCCTGATGATCTAAACCTCACCGCAACAGACCCCTGCAGCGGTGCGAAATTTTCTTTAACCGACGGATCACCCGTTAAAGCGCCTGCCAAAAGAGGGTTAAAAGAATATCGTGTAATAATTACTAATTTTGGCCTCACGGTAACAAACTAAAATGGAAGTCGATAAAATAAAGGAAAGTATAAAAAAAGCAGCTCAGGACCTGTTTAGAAAATACGGCTACCATAAAACCAGTGTCAATGAAATCGCTAAGCGGGCGAAGATCGCTAAAGCAACCATCTATAAATACTTCGAAAGCAAAGAGTTACTGTTACAAGCCATCTTAATGGAATACATCCAGCATAGTGTTCATGAGATCATTCATAACCCGTCGGAAGACCTGGATCAGGAAGCTTATTTAAGCAGCATCATCTTAAAGACCAGCCGCCTCTCTTATACTGTTTGTAACGAGTTTATCGGCTGGGAATTTATACGCGAATCTGCTAACTCCCAGGAATTCCTTAAATCACTCTCCGACGACCTCGAGGACCTCCTTATCCACTCCTTCAATGAAATTAAACTCTTTGAAGCTGATGATTATATCGAACGCCTGCGTTTTCTGATTAAAGCAAGTAAAAGCATTGTATTCTCTTTCGCCTTTACTTCCGTAAGTGATTCTGACGTCAGGAAAAATTTCATCTCTTTCCAGAAGGAGATCCTTCCATATCTGGTTAAAGCAGCTGTGAAATAGGTATCAGCCGCCAGGTATCAGGTATCAGGTATGAGGTATCAGATATGAGATATGAGATATGAGATATGAGATAAAAACGTACCAGCTGAAAACGTACTAGCTGGAAACTATTGATACCGATTTAGTTTTTAGTATAATTATGTTATATTTGTAACAATAAGCATACAAAAGCCATGAGCAAAGAGACTTTAGAGATTTCTATTTTGATTGATGAGCTATTTGATTTCTGAGGGACTGTAAGATTTATTACGCCACTCATACCTGATACCTCGTACCAATAAATTTCCGTAATTTTGCCGCTCATGAAAAAAGTGCCGGCAGATAAAAAGTTCTTGCAAAACATTGAGGTAATAGATATTGCTGAAGAAGGCAAGGGCGTAGGAAAATCAGATGATCTTGTAATATTTATTGACAAAGCCGTACCCGGCGACCTCGTCGACGTGGAGCTCATAAAGCGCAAGAAGAAGTTCTTTGAAGGCAGGATCTCCGCCTTAGTGAGGCCTTCGGAACACCGGACTGATCCCTTCTGCCAGCATTTCGGTGTATGCGGTGGGTGCAAATGGCAGCACTTAACATACGAATCCCAGTTACAGTTTAAGCAAAAGAGCGTGAGCGATGCGTTGCAACGGCTTGCTAAGGCCGATGT
The DNA here is from genome assembly GCF_029360805.1 of Daejeonella sp. JGW-45. Taxonomy (GTDB): domain Bacteria; phylum Bacteroidota; class Bacteroidia; order Sphingobacteriales; family Sphingobacteriaceae; genus Daejeonella. The sequence goes on from NZ_JARKNC010000001.1 coordinate 101,359, forward strand.
ACCAGGAATGGAAACTATCCTTGGATCTAAAGCCTCCCGTTATTACCGCAATAAGCTGGAATACACCTTTTCGGATAAGCGCTGGCTAACAGACGAGGATATGCGGAATGGTGAAAGTATAGAAATGAATGCTCTCGGTTACCACATTCCCGGCCGGTTTGATAAGATCCTCGACATTGAACATTGCCATCTTCAGGCCGACCCCTCAAATGATATCAGGAACAGGATCCGCGACTACGCGCTTGCCAATAGTATTTCATTCTATAACTTGCGCAATCACGAAGGTGCGCTACGGAATCTGATCATCCGCACTTCCAGTATTGGAGAACTGATGGTGATTGTAGTGTTTGCCTATCCCGCGGAGGGGCAGATAGAGGGCCTGATGGAATTTCTCAAAACCGAATTTCCTGGAATCACCTCGCTGCTTTATATAGTTAACCAGAAAAAGAACGATACCATATTTGATCAGGACATCTATATTTACTCCGGACCTGATTATATTTTCGAGAATATGGATGGCTTAAAATTCAAGATAGGGCCAAAGTCGTTCTACCAGACTAACTCTGAGCAGGCATTTGAGCTTTATAAGATCACTAAGGATTTTGCAGGTTTTAAAGGAGATGAACTTGTTTATGATCTTTACACCGGCGCCGGAACGATCGCCAATTTCGTTGCCAGGGATGTCAAAAGAGTTGTCGGAATTGAATATGTGCCTACAGCTATCGAAGATGCAAAGATCAATTCGCAGATAAACCAAATAGATAATACGGTCTTCTTCGCAGGCGACATGAAGGATATCCTCAATGCGGAATTTATAGCCGCTCATGGTAAACCGGATGTGGTTATAACAGATCCGCCACGCGCTGGTATGCATCAGGATGTGGTTACCCGCCTGCTGGAGATGGAAGCTGATAAAATTGTATATGTAAGTTGTAATGCAGCCACCCAGGCGAGAGATATTTCCCTTCTTAAAGAAAAATACGATGTAGTCAGGATCAGGCCGGTCGACATGTTCCCGCATACCCAGCATGTTGAAAATGTCGCGTTATTAAGGCTCAACAAAAACCTGTCGGCTAAACAATAAACACATTATGGATATAAAAGACCTGTTAAATCCGGAAGGTACTAATGGAGAGCAAAAGAAGGAAAGCCCTCTTAAAAGCCTTGAAACCGATCTTAAATTCTATAACGAATCACTAAAAGAAGTCGCGGTTGAAATTATGACGGAAGGGATATCAGCCTATCCCATTTTTGTTGCACATCAGCATGAGGTAAGGCTGGGAGAGGTTATACTCGACAAGAATGACCTGAATACTGACTGGAGCATCCATGCTTCAACCATGGAAGAGTTTGCAGAGAAAGGCCTCATCCTGCCCGACAAACAGGAAAAGTTCCTTAAACAATACAAAGACCCTTATGCTTACATGTGTGTGTTTGTCATTGTTCCTGAAGGAGCAAATTTTGTGTTCTTCCCTTACCAATAAGCCACCAAAGTACCTGTATGCCTCACCTGGCGAGCATACCCTGCTCAGATCCTGACGGATCTCGTGTTCAAACATAACTAACACGCGCCCGACGTGACCGCCGTTACATCTCCGGGTAAAATATTTAATTAAGCTGCGGGGTGTCTTGGAAAACATGTATTTTCAAACGAAATTTGAGCGAAATGGCTGAAAAGAAATTAATAATACTCGACAAAAAACAGATCCAGCAAAAGATTGAGCGGATGGCTTATCAGATCCTGGAAGATAATCTGAATGAGACTGAGATCATAGTGGCCGGCATTGTAGATAAAGGATATACCATAGCTAAGCACATCAAAAAGGCTCTCGAATCGATCTCCCCGATCAAAGTTACCTTAATGAAGATCGAACTGGATAAAAACAGCACACATCTTCAGGCCATAACAGATATTGAAGTGGTTAAAGCATCCAATAAAGTCGTTATCCTGGTGGATGATGTACTGAACAGCGGCAGGACTCTGGCTTACGGCCTTGGGGTTTTCCTGGACATCCCGCTCAAGAAACTACGCACCCTCGTATTGGTTGACCGCAATCACCGCATCTTCCCTGTATCGCCTGACTACACCGGCCTTGAGCTGGCTACTATCCTGAAAGAGCACGTGGATGTGGTGATGGGCGTAAAGTCCGAACCGGATGCAGTTTATTTGAGCTAAAGATAATAATGGAGTTGGAAACGCCTCATACCTCAAAACCCAAATTCAAATAATATGCCAGTCGTTCAGCGGTAAGGTCGCTTGCACTGATCACACATTTAGACTGGTTATAAAAAACTTCTCTTTCCTTTAGCTTCTCTGTAATAAAATCGACAAGATCATCCCCCTTAAGGTTCCTGATCAGGGGACGGTCGGCGGTTGAGTTTTCCAGCCGGCTGGCAAGAGCTTTGGGCGGCAAGGAAAGGTAGGCTACTTTCCCATGCTCGTTCATCCACTCCATATTGTTGCTATAGCATGGCGTCCCGCCGCCTGTGGCAATGATCACATTTTCGGGGTAATCGGTCTTCTGAAGAACTTCACTCTCCATCTCCCGGAATGCCGCTTCGCCATGTGCCGCGAAATATTCTACAATGGTCATTCCGGCTCTGGCCTCAATAAACTTATCCAGGTCAATAAAATCGTACTTTAAATAGTTGGCCAGCTTTTTACCTATGGTGGTCTTGCCACTGCCCATAAATCCAATCAGGAACACTTTCATAAATTCTCTTCACGTTGATTTCCCAGGGAATATCAACCCCGGGGTATCCTATAAATGTATAACCGTCTTAATTGTTTTGAAAATACTCGGCGACCAGCTCGTCATAAGATGGCAAATTATGAAAATGCCACTTATTTACAACAGTTCCGTTCTTAAGAAGCAGCAGGCCCGGGTTCGACCTGACCATACTTTTCAGTGGGATGCCGTCAGCAAAGAAAATTTCCATCACCAGCTTATTCTGATCGCTGAATTCGTCCGCACTTTGAGCAGAATTGGAGGTAAGAAGAACGGTTCGGATATTATAATTCTCCGCTGCATTGATAGCCAGTGCATTCAAATCCCCAATGCCATTCCTGTTAGCTTTTGACAGATCGTAAGCAACAACCATCAGATTGTAGTACGGATTCTCAAGAATTTCCTTATTATAGTCTGTGCCCTGGCTATCGGTGATCTTCAGATCCTTAATTTTAACATCGTACCCCTTTTTAACAAGCCGGTTCACCGGGTCGCCCACTATCGCCCAGCTGTTGTCCTTCCATATCTCCGTACTAATATATTCTTTATCTGTCAACTTCTTTTCTTCGCCCGACTTCTTATTTTTCAAAGTATAGGTTATCTCATACACATCCAACGGTGCTCCCGGCGGAACGACCATAAGAGATGGGATGTTATTCCCGATCTTATAAGGAAGAAAATCCAGGATAGGAAGAAAATTATAGGTATAAAGACCAAAGCCAAGGGAAAGTAAAATTACTGCTCCGGAGATCCACTGCATTGACTTCTGGCCCGAGATCAAGGATGTTATTTCCCCCCGGTAACGAAAGATAACGAGGATCAGCGCCAAAAGGACGATATCTTTGCCGAACGACTGCCATGGGCTTAAAGGAATCGCATCTCCAAAGCAACCGCAGGAGGTAACTACTTCAAAAAATGCTGAATAGAATGTCAGGAAGGTAAAGAAAATAATAAGAAGCAATAATCCCCATGCAACTTTATTTGCCCAAAAACCCAAAAGAAGCAGGGCACCCAGCACAATTTCAAGCGTACATAGTAATATCGCTATTGCAGGAGCATAGTCATTTAAGAAACTAATATGGAAAACCTCAAAATATTCCTGGAGCTTATATCCAAAACCCAACGGATCATTCGCCTTTATAAGCCCCGAAAAAATAAAAAGCAAACCGACTATTGTCCTGCTGATAGTTAATGCTATATTCTTCCCGCTTCCCATCCTACCCCAGCTTTATCAGCGCAAACACCGAATAGTTCAACATATCCTGGTAATTAGCCCTTACCCCTTCCGATGCCAGGGTCTGCCCTGAATTATCTTCGATTTGCTTGACCCTTAATATCTTCATAAGTATCAGGTCTGTTAAGGAGCTGATACGCATATCCCGCCATGCCTCGCCGTAGTCGTGATTTTTGGCAAACATCAGCTCTTTTGTTTCGTTCACCATCTTATCAAAATATCCTTCAATCTCATGGGCAGGCAACTCTGTCCGGCTATCATCAGTCAGTTCAAGTTGCATCATCGCGATGATACAATAGTTAACAATACCAATATATTCGGAAGTGATATCCTCTCCTACCTTGGAGATTTTCTTTTCCTCGAGGGTGCGGATACGCTGTGCCTTGATAAAGATCTGATCAGTTATTGAAGATATTCTGAGAATGCGCCATGCAGTGCCGTAGTCATTGGTCTTTTTGATGAAAAGCTCCCTGCAAACTCTGATCACTGCATCGTATTCGGATGATGTATTTTTAGCCAAGTGGATGATTTTTTATTTGTTAGAACGACTAATTAATCGGTATTTTGCCATTACATGGCGGATAAAAATACAGTTTTTCAGCAAAAATTATCGTTAAATATTCGGGGCAGGCTGATGGATCTTTCCGCGCCTAAAATTATGGGGATCCTGAACCTTACACCCGATTCATTTTATGATGGGGGCAGAAATAATAACCTTACGGATGCGATCAAAAAAGCGGGAGAACTTTTATCCGAAGGGGCACATATCCTGGACATCGGTGCATATTCTTCCCGCCCTTCGGCCGGTCATATTAGTGAAGACGAAGAGCACACACGGCTGATCCCCGTAGTGAAGGCTATCGTCGAAGAATTTCCTGATGCCGTTCTCTCGATAGATACGTTCCGGTCCGGAATTGCACGAGCTGCTATTAATGAAGGGGCTCATATCGTGAATGATATTTCGGGCGGTGAAATGGACAAAGAAATGTTTCAAGCTGTGGCTTCCTTGCATGTGCCTTATATATTGATGCACATGAAAGGTACTCCCCAAACAATGGCCTCGATGGCGGAATACGACGACCTTATGACTGAAGTCTGCCATTATTTTTCGGTAAAGATCGATCAGCTGAAACATTTGGGGATAGTGGATATAATTGTTGATCCGGGCTTTGGTTTTGCAAAAAAAACTGAGCACAGTTTTGAACTGCTGAAGAATCTTGACCAGTTAAAGATCACCGGGCACCCCGTACTCGCCGGCCTCTCTCGGAAATCAATGATCTATAAAACACTTGGCACCGATGCGGAAAGTGCGCTTAACGGAACAGTCGCGGCCAACACCATTGCCCTGATGAAAGGCGCAAATATATTGCGGGTGCACGATGTAAAAGCAGCCCGCGAGGCTATTGAGATTTTTGAAAAGGTGAGTTAATTGTTACTCCGCCGTGCCTCCTCGCAATGACGCACATTTATATGATGTTTGTCATTGCGAGCGAAGCAAAGCAACTAAATCATATTTTATCTTTACTTTTAAATCATGGAAGGATTTGATTTCAGTTTTCTTGACCTGCGATTGCTGGACATTATTGATATCATCCTCGTTGCACTTATCATCTATTACGTTTACAACCTCATCCGTGGAACAATAGCGCTTAATATCCTGCTGGGATTAGTGATCATCTATGCAGTTTACCTGGTCGTCAGGCAAGCTCATATGCAGCTTCTCACGGAGATCCTCGATGGATTTGTTCAAATAGGTTTTATCGCCCTGATCGTGGTTTTCCAGCAGGAGATCCGGCGGTTCCTGCTGCTGATCGGGCGAAATGCCTCGCTTCAAAAAAATAAGGCATGGTGGTCGTTCCTGTTCGGCCGCAAGGAAATTGAAAAGAATAATTCAGCCCGCATCAAGCCAATAATTGACGCATGCAAAAGCATGCAGAAAAGCCGGACCGGCGCATTGATCATTTTTGCGAAGTATTATGATGAACAATATTATCAGAACAGCGGGGAGATCATTGATGCACGCATTTCAAAACGCCTGCTGGAAAGTATATTTCAAAAGAACAGCCCGCTGCATGATGGTGCAGTGATCATTTCGGAGAATAAGATCAAATGTGCCAGCAGCATCCTTCCCCTTACCGAAAATGATAAGCTGCCCCCCCAATTCGGTTTACGTCACCGCGCCGGGATCGGGATCTCAGAAAGCAGTGATGCTGTTGCGGTAATCGTCTCTGAAGAAACCGGCGAGATCTCTTACGCCAAGCAGGGAAGGGTTAAAATGAAAATGAGTTTGGGAGAATTAGAGAAGTTGTTAAACAAGGATTTTTAACCGGGGAGCTGAGGACTGAATGTCGGAAGTCTGAGGAACCGTACCTAACGCCTAATCCTTACTTCATCTACGGCTGTCATTGCGAGCGGAGCGAAGCAACCCAAAAAAAATCCGTCATCACTGACGGATTTCCTTTCAGACAATATTTTTCTAATTAGCAGTACTGATCAAAAGCCTGATTCAGATTATCTGCGATCATTTGTGCAGGACGACCTTCAATCTGATGGCGCTCGATCATGTGAACCAGCTTACCATCTTTAAACAAAGCAATTGCCGGAGAAGATGGAGGGAAAGGCAGCATATGAGCTCTCGCCTTATCAACAGCATCTTTTTCCATTCCTGCAAACACAGTTACGAATTTATCAGGATGCTTCTCGAAAGAGGTCGACATTTTAGCCGCCGGACGGGCGTTTGCAGCAGCGCAACCGCAAACAGAATTAACCATTACCAGCACCGTTCCCTCTGATTTTATGGCCTGATCTACTTCTTCGGGAGTCCTTAAGTCCTGAAAGCCTGCATTAACCAGTTCCTGGCGCATCGGTGCAACTAAATATTCTGGATACATATCTTAATTATTAACGTTCTCTAAATTCAATTACAAAGTTAAGTATTTGCAGATGATAGTGATGCATGGGAAGATGGTTTTGACGTTTAAATTACGAAATGAGTTATAGGCAGTACGTCATTTCCCAACGCGGAGCTAACGCTTTCGTACCTGCCCGGCAGCGTGCAGCTTAACTGCCCCGTTATCATTGAAACAGACTCTTTCTCTTAATCCCTTGGTTTGTTGGTTATCACTATGGCTCCTCATTTCCCAATTCACCTCGCATCTCTCCACTTTCAACTTTCAACTTTTTGAATTAACAACCCTATCCCTTACCTTTGCAAACTATTTCTTACGTACTGGTAAGAAACAATAATCGATTTATTAATCAATGCGTTAGATGCGTATTTAAACAACAAACTATGTCATCAGTAGAGACAACTTATGTACCTTACAAAGTTAAGGACATCTCCCTTGCAGAATGGGGACGCAAAGAGATCGGATTAGCCGAAGCAGAAATGCCAGGCTTAATGGCACTTCGCGAGGAGTACGGTCCGTCACAGCCTTTAAAAGGCGCACGCATCGCAGGATGTTTGCACATGACCATCCAGACTGCAGTATTAATTGAAACATTGACTGCCCTGGGTGCCGAAGTTACCTGGTCATCATGTAACATTTTCTCAACTCAGGATCACGCCGCTGCTGCAATTGCTGCTGCGGGCATCCAGGTTTATGCCTGGAAAGGTCTTAACGAGGAGGAATTTGACTGGTGTATCGAGCAAACTTTACATTTCGGGCCAGACCGCAAGCCATTGAACATGATCCTTGATGATGGCGGCGATTTAACTAATATGGTATTCGACAGGTTCCCTGAGCTTATTGCCGGGATCAAAGGTCTTTCTGAAGAAACCACTACCGGTGTTCACCGCTTATACGAGCGTATGAAGAACGGAACATTGCACTTGCCTGCGATCAACGTGAACGACTCGGTCACAAAATCCAAATTCGATAACAAATACGGATGCCGCGAATCACTTGTTGACGCGATCCGCCGTGCGACTGACGTAATGATGGCTGGTAAAGTAGCTGTTGTTTGCGGATATGGCGATGTTGGTAAAGGTTCTGCTGAATCTTTAAGCTCACAGGGCGTTCGTGTAATCGTTACTGAAATTGACCCCATCTGTGCGTTACAAGCGGCAATGGAAGGTTATGAAGTTAAAAAGTTGGCGACTGCTGTTAAAGAAGCTGACATCGTGGTAACAACTACCGGTAACTGTGATATCGTTCGCGGCGAGCATTTCCTTGCTTTAAAAGACAAAGCTATCGTTTGTAATATCGGCCACTTCGATAACGAAATCGATATGGCCTGGTTAAACTCTAACTATGGTAACACAAAAGTAGAGATCAAACCACAGGTTGATAAATACACCATCAACGGTAAAGATATCATCATCCTTGCAGAAGGCCGTTTGGTAAACTTAGGCTGCGCAACTGGTCACCCGTCTTTCGTAATGTCTAACTCCTTTACGAATCAAACTTTGGCTCAGCTGGAACTTTGGACTAACACAGATAAGTATGAGAACAAAGTTTACGTTCTTCCTAAATATTTAGACGAGAAAGTAGCGCGTTTACACCTGGCTAAGATTGGCGTTGAACTTGAAGAACTGGATCAGCACCAGGCAGATTATATTGGTGTGCCGGTTGAAGGCCCGTTCAAAGCGGATACGTACAGGTACTAAACTGAGCTCGGAGGTCTGGAGTCAGATATTACCGGCGGCTAAGTATAAAAACCCTTTCGATTATTTCGGAAGGGTTTTTTTATTGTCGGGTATGTTGTTAAAGATGCTACGATAGGTACGTCTTCGCTCCCCTGCCAAGCTATCGTGTATCTACAACTTATCTCGTATAAATCATGCGCCAGGCTAACCCCGAAGGTGGTCGAATGTTTATAGGGAAGCATTAATAATGATTTGTCGACCCCGAAGGTGGTCGCATATGTCGTTTTGTTACATGCGACCACCTTCGGGGTCGGGGTTTCGGGCTAGAAAAATGTTCTATAAACATTTGACCCGTTCCGGGTCATTGCATTGAATTAAAAATATAAATTGTAGGTACACGATAGCCTGCCAAGGGGAGCTGTCCGCTTGGGCGGAGGGGCCATTGGAAATATACATAGCATTTTTTTTGGAAAGCAATGGCCTGCACCATTCGGTTCCGCCAGCCGGGTGCTCTGCAGTAGTTTTGCTTCCCATTCCTCTTAAAACAATAAAATCACATCTGGCAAAAGCTACTGCTGCCGCCCCCGTTTATTTTGTAAAAGCCTGTGCTCATCACTTGGGACAGTTTATCACAATTTATCTATCTTTGAAATAGCTGCTAAATTCATATTTAGTGCTTCTTATAAACACTATGGCACATCTATCCGTCAATATCAATAAAATCGCAACCCTCCGCAATTCCCGTGGCGGCAACAACCCAGACCTGGTCAAAGTCGCATTAGATTGTGAACGTTTCGGTGCCCAGGGCATAACCGTTCACCCCCGCCCCGACGAAAGGCACATCCGTTACCAGGATGTCTTTGATCTAAAAGCTGTGATCAAAACAGAGTTCAACATCGAGGGTAATCCTACTGAACAGAAGTTCGTTGATCTCGTTCTGGCAAACAAACCGGCTCAGGTAACTCTCGTGCCAGATGCTGAAGGCCAGCTCACGTCAAATCACGGCTGGGATACTATTAAACATCAGGGATATCTCAAGGATATTATTGCAAAGTTTCAATCTGCAGGGATCCGTGTTTCAATCTTTGTGGACCCGGACAATAAAATGGTAGAAGCCGCTGCCAGTACAGGAACGGACCGCATTGAGCTTTACACGGAAGCTTATGCATCGCAATATCATTCAGGGAAAGAAGCGGCTATTAAACCTTACATTGAAGCCTCGAACCTTGCAGCCGAGCTTGGGCTTGGGCTTAACGCCGGACACGATCTTGATCTCCATAATTTGAAATATTTCGCCCAACAGATCCCAGGATTATTGGAAGTAAGCATAGGGCATGCATTAATTTCAGATGCTTTATATTTAGGTCTGGAAAATACAATCCAGATGTATCTTAGACAATTAACGCTATGAGCTTTGAGATATGAGATATGAGCATCGCCATTTCGGGCAGCATAACTGATTGCTCCACATCGCGTGCAAATAACACATTCATAAATTGACTTTGACCATGAAGAAACCACTTTCAATTTTAATAGTATCACTCTTAACGGCATTTACGGCTTGTAAAAACGAAACATCTATCAACCAGGACGATGCTTCAGAGGTGATAACAGAATACCTCGAGAGCAATCCGGAATATAAAACAGCTACATTCAGGTTCGGCGAGTTAAAGTTCCACAGCAGAAAGGACCGGGAAGATCTGAACAACTACGAGGAGCTGGGAAACAGTGGTTTCATAAAAATGGAACTTGACGAAAAGAAAAAAGTATTCCTTTCAAAAGACAGCACGTATGTATACCGTGTTACACTAACCGAAAAAGCCGCACCTCTGGTACTCGAACAAGGGAAAGACCGTGCCACAGTCAAAGCCCTGAACTACATCCTGGACGATAGCAAGCCGGTAAACTTCGTTAAATCGAACAATAAGACTGCTAAAGCCACGGTTTCGCTAAAAAAGGAAAAGACAGAATTCTACCCCTTCATGAATAAAGATTCCAATAGCGACTTTATTACCAAAACCTACAAGCTGAAACTAAAAAAAGATAACAGCTGGGAGATTAACTAGCATAAAAGCTTTCCTACCTGCTTCGCGACCTTAGCGCAAACCTTTGCGGTTTTGGCGTTTAAAAAAGCTCATTGATAGGCTTAGCAGCAAAAAATAATCGGGAAAATCCGTACTTTTGCGCAACCAATATCCCACTCATTTAATGAAGCTTAACATAGATTATCAGGAAAAATTTGAGCAGCGACACATTGCTCCAAACGGCGATGACACCGCAAAAATGCTCGAAATGATCGGCATAGGTTCTTTGGACGAACTGATTGCAGAAACTGTACCAGCGAATATCCGGTTAAAGAACCCTTTATCCCTTCCAGATGCCAAAAGTGAATTCGATTACCTGAATGATCTGAAAGTTACTGCTTCAAAAAATAAGGTCTTTAGATCTTACATTGGCCAGGGCTATAACGACGTCATCGTTCCTGGAGTTATTCAAAGAAACATCCTTGAAAATCCAGGATGGTATACCCAATACACTCCGTACCAGGCAGAAATAGCACAGGGACGTCTGCAGGCCCTATTGAATTTCCAGACGATGGTGGTCGACCTTACCGGGATGGAGATCGCCAATGCATCTCTGCTGGATGAAGGCACCGCCGCCGGGGAGGCAATGTTTATGCAGTACAGCCTTCGCAACAACCCTGAAGCAAATGTGTTCTTTGTCTCTGAAGAGGTTCTACCTCAAACTATAGATATCTTAAAAACGCGTTCAGCTCCTTATGGGATTAAAATTCTGATCGGCGATCACCGGACCGTTGAACTTAACGAGTCTATGTTCGGTGCGATTGTTCAATACCCGGCAGGCAGCGGGGAGGTTTATAATTATTCTGCCTTTGCATCAAAGGGCCATGAGAAAGGAATCAAGCTGACGGTTGTAGCAGATATCATGGCATTGAGCCTGTTAACTCCCCCCGGAGAATGGGGTGCTGATATTGTTGTCGGCTCAACCCAGCGTTTTGGTATACCGATGGGCTTTGGTGGTCCGCACGCTGCATTCTTTGCGACAAAAGACGAATATAAGCGCTCGATGCCGGGACGGATCATTGGGGTGTCTATTGATAATGCAGGAAATTACGCTTTGCGTATGGCACTGCAAACGAGAGAGCAGCACATCAGGAGAGATAAGGCTACATCGAACATCTGTACTGCACAGGCGCTCCTGGCGATCATGGCTGGGATGTATGCCGTTTATCACGGTCCTGCCGGAATCAAACTCATCGCAGAGCGCATTCATGGATTGGCCGTTCTTCTTAAGGATTCACTCGAAAGCCTCGGCTTTAAACAGGAAAATGAATTCTTCTTCGACACTTTAAAGTTTAATCTGGGCGACCTGGTAAATCCAATTCACGCAGAAGCTTTGAATAACGAAGTTAACCTGAATTATAAAGGCTCGGTAGTTACCATCTCGCTTGATGAAACAACATCATTCAACGACGTGCAAACCCTGGTTCGTCTTTTTGCAAAGGTAAAAGGCAAAAACCTTCATGATGTTGATACCGATAACCTGAGAGCAGATCTGCAATCACATATTCCAACAGAACTCCAGCGTACTTCATCGTACCTGGTCCATCCTGTATTTAACTCACATCATTCAGAGCATGAAATGCTGCGCTATATCAAGTCGCTTGAGGCTAAAGACCTGTCTCTTTGCCATTCGATGATAGCTTTAGGCTCCTGTACGATGAAACTTAATGCAACTACCGAAATGGCGCCGGTCACCTCGGCAGAGTTTAGCAAGATGCATCCTTTCGCACCTTCAGACCAGGTCGGCGGATACATGCAGATCTTTGACGAACTGAACAAATGGCTAAGTGAGATCACCGGCTTCGCTGCTATGAGCTTACAACCAAACGCGGGAGCCCAGGGTGAGTATGCGGGCTTAATGGTTATCCGTGCATATCACCAGGACAGAGGTGATTTCCAACGTACCGTTGCTCTCATACCTTCCTCAGCGCACGGCACTAACCCTGCATCTGCAGCGATGGCTGGAATGAAGATTGTCATCGTTAAGTGCGATGACAAGGGAAACATCGACGTGGCTGACCTTAAAGCAAAAGCGGCCGAGCATGCAGCAAGTCTTTCTTGCCTGATGGTTACCTATCCTTCTACCCACGGTGTTTTCGAGGAGTCGATCATAGAGATCTGCGAAACGATCCATGCCTACGGCGGACAGGTTTACATGGACGGAGCAAACATGAATGCCCAGGTAGGTTTAACAAGTCCCGCCACCATCGGCGCTGATGTTTGTCACCTTAACCTTCACAAAACATTCTGTATACCGCATGGTGGTGGTGGCCCCGGAATGGGTCCGATTGGTGTTGCAAAACACCTGGTTCCATATTTACCAGGCCATCCGGTGGTTCAAATTGGCAATGAGAAATCTATTCCGGCTGTATCTTCAGCCCCCTGGGGTTCCGCATCTATTCTCCTTATTTCTCACGCTTATATAGCGATGATGGGCGGCGAAGGATTGACAAATGCTACAAAACACGCTATACTTAACGCTAATTATATCAAATTCCGCCTGGAAAAACATTACCCGGTACTGTACTCAGGCACCAGGGGCCGCTGTGCCCACGAAATGATCCTGGATTGCCGCTCATTTAAAGGTTTCGGTATTGAAGTTACAGATATCGCCAAAAGGCTTATGGACTACGGCTTCCATGCCCCCACAGTATCCTTCCCTGTCGCTGGAACAGTAATGATCGAACCAACGGAGTCGGAGCCCAAACATGAACTCGACCGTTTCTGTGATGCGATGATTTCAATTCGCGCTGAGATTCAGGGAGTGGAAAGCGGCATTTTTGATAAGGTCGATAATCCGTTAAAAAATGCACCGCATACTTCAGCTGTGGTAACTTCAGATTCCTGGGATCATCCATATAGCCGTCAAAAAGCTGCATTTCCGCTTCCTTATGTCGCTGACTACAAATTCTGGCCATCGGTTGGCAGAGTCAATGATACCCACGGCGACAGGACACTTATCTGTGCCTGCCCGCCAATAGAGAGCTACGCCGAAGAGCTGGCTTAGTATTCTTGCATTTAAACTAAAAAAGGCTGCGGACTCCGTAGCCTTTTTTAGTTTAAAACCTCTGCACTTTTACCGGATTGTTTTCCTTTTTTAATCACTACTCATTACGGGATCTAAAACACACTTTTTAAGAATATAACCGATACATTTTCAAACGCTTAATTCAATTGTAACAAATTAGTATCTTAGCTAAATTTGTCGGCTGCATGATGCTGATTACGCTATCTAAATTCAAACGTCTCGACTTTCTCTTTTTTGCCGGCATATTTTTGCTCTGCACGAATAGCTATGCCCAGGACGATACATTGAGGCTCCGGCTAAAGTGGCATCACCAATTCCAATTTGCAGGTTATTATGCTGCACAGATAAAAGGATATTATAAGGACGCCGGATTAAATGTGCAGATGCTCGAGGGCAGTGAAGTAAACCCTCCTGTAAAAACAGTGCTGGAGGGTAAGGCTGATTTCGGTGTCACGGGATCGGACATCTTAAGTTTTCATATCGATAAAAAACCTGTGGTTGTGCTATCTGCGATCTTCCAGCATTCGCCATATGTCTTTATCACCATGGCAGATAAAAAGATCAACTCTGCAACCGACCTTGCCGGAAAAAAAATAATGGCATCGCCCGATCAGGGCTGGCTGCTATTACAGGCGCTATTTCTGCGCGAAGGCATTCCCATTAAAAGCATTCAACTGATCGAGCACAGCTGGAATAACAATGACCTTGTCGATGGCAAAGTTGACGCAATCACTGGCTACAGCACGGCCGAGCCTTTTCAGTTCAGAAAAATGGGCCAAAGCATAAACCTGATCAGGCCAATAGATTATGGGATAGACTTCTACGGCGACCTCCTTTTCACAACCAGGGAGTTCGCGGATAAACACACGGCAAAGGTCGAAAACTTTACCCAGGCCAGTTTAAAAGGATGGGCGTATGCCATGTCGCATTCCTCCGAAATGGCAGACTATATCTTAACGCTTCCGGGGGTAAAAGAGCGAGGGCTTACTAAAGCCGACTTGATGAATGAGGCTGAGGAGATGCACAAACTCATTTTACCAGACATGGTGGAAATAGTCCATATGAATCCCGGAAGATGGCAGGCCATGCTGGATACCTACAAGCAGCTAGGCCTGGCAAAAAAGAATGACACAATAGAAGGCCTTCTTTTCGCGGGACTGGGCTATAAAAAAATAATGTACTTCGACATTCTCCTTTATTCTCTCGCAATCGGAGCGTCTCTGTTCATCATAGCTCTCGTCTGGAACTGGCAGTTAAGAAAGATAGTTCACAAAAAAACCATGGACCTTCAGAAGGAAATAATTTTCCGCAGGGACGCCGAACAAAGGCTTGAGCTTGCTATTGAAGCAGCCGGGCTCGGGATCTGGGAATGGAATCCGGACAATAATGGAATTAATTATGACCCGAAATGGGTGAGGGCTCTCGGCTACGACCCCGATAGATTCCTAAAAGAGATGTCATGGCTAGAACTTGTTCACCCTGAAGACAGCGACAACGTAAGGGAAAATATGAGGGGATTACTGGCCGGGAAATTGCCTGCCAGCAGTCTCGCCTACCGTATAAAAACTAAGGCCGGGCAATGGAAGTGGATACTTTCATTCAGCAAAATATTAGCCTTTAAAGAAGATGGAACAGCTGGCAACCTCATTGGCGCGCATCTCGATATCGATTTTGTAAAGGAAAAGGAACGTGAATTACAGGATATAACCAAAGAGCTCAGGAAGACCAATTCAGAGCTTGAGAAATTTGCTTATATCACCTCCCACAATCTCCGGGCGCCGGTTGTCAACTTAATGAGCCTGACACAAATACAGGCCGAAGAAGCACTCACACCGGAGCTTAATGCAGAAATAACCCAAAAGATCCATTATTGCGTACAGCAGCTCGACTCTACTTTAAATGACCTAATAGAAATTGTCGCAAGCAAATCCGGAAGCCATGTGCTAAAGGAAAACCTCAACATACAGGCAGAGCTTGACCTGATTGTACGAAGTATCGAAAAACAGGTGAGTGATTCGGGAGCGCGCATTGAAACAAACTTCGCAGAAGTAAAAAATATCTATTTCCCAAAAAGATTCCTCCATAGCATCTTGCTGAACCTGCTAACTAACTCAATCAAATACCGATCAGATAAACGAAAGCTGGTCATCACTATAAAAACACGTATAAAGAAGGATTTTACCGTCCTATACTTTAGCGATAACGGCATCGGTATGAATATGAACAAGTTTGGAAATAAAATATTCGGGCTATATCAACGTTTCCACAGCGAAATAGACGGGAAGGGCCTGGGCTTATACATCATAAAATCACAAATTGAATCGCTCGACGGAAAAATAGAGGTGGATAGTATGCCGGATGTCGGCACAACGTTCAAAGTTTCTTTCAGCAAGTCGGCACGCCCGTAAATATATCTGGCCGTAATATATCAGTGACAGACTTATATCACATCAACATCTGTATATTTTTAGAATATATTTATACGATAACTTGTTTACAAATCTTTTAATAAATACAATGAAGAAAATCTTTTTAACTCTAAGTATCCTGGCAGGAATGGTAGCTTTTATGTCGTTCGACAAGCCAGTCAAAGACGTGACTTATACAGTCGATACGGAAAAGTCTACGATCGAATGGACCGCAAAGAAAGTCGGCGGCGGTCATGCCGGCACCATTAAAATAACTTCGGGCACCCTGGTAGCTAATGGCAAGGCCTTAACAAAAGGAACCTTTTTGATAAACATGTCTAGCATTACATCAGATAATGCCCGTGTTACAACGCATTT
This sequence comes from Daejeonella sp. JGW-45, assembly GCF_029360805.1. GTDB lineage: Bacteria > Bacteroidota > Bacteroidia > Sphingobacteriales > Sphingobacteriaceae > Daejeonella. Next base: position 117,808 of record NZ_JARKNC010000001.1, read on the forward strand.
GAAGTCTGACGATTTCTTTGCAGCTGAGAAAAACCCGAATTCAAAATTTGAGATCACCAAGGTAACAGCTGCAGGTGCAGACAGGGTAAATATCGCAGGGAACCTGACAATTAAAGGTATTAGTCAACCAATATCATTCCCGGCTACCGTGAAACAACAGAAAGATATAATAGTAGCAGTAGCCAATGGAATCCGTGTAGACCGCACAAAATATGACATTAAGTTCAGGTCAAAGACTTTCTTCCTTGACATCGGCGACAGAGCTGTAGATGATGAGTTTGAACTGAATATTAATTTGGTAGCGAAGAAATAAATAGAATAAGGAACAAAGAGCAAAGAACAAGGACTGCAGGTCGGATAGGTATTTCTCGTCTTTTGCTACTTGTTTCACGCCGGGTATGTTACCGGTCTTTATTCTTTGCTCTTTGTTCCTTGATCCAATTACAGTATCCTAAACCCCTCCCCCTCATACCCAACTTTCGCAATTGCTTTAGATTTTGCGTGGTAGAACAGGCAGTCCCAATTACCTTCGGCTGCCTTTATTCCGTATTCTTCTCTCAGCTCCATTGCACGCCTGCCGTCGAAGTCATATTTAGCCATGAACTTGCGAAGAAGTTGTTCAGGCTCAGGTAAAATATCACCGCCGAAAAAGACTGTCTGATTATCTTCTTCGATAAGAAAAACCTGGTGAAATTCACTGTGCCCACCAGTAAGCTCATACGATATTTCATCATTCAGTTTACCGTTCCCTTCTACAAAGTGTACACTACCGCTGCGCTGAAGAAAGTCAAATATCTCAGTTTTATATGACCTTGAAGGCTTGCTATAAGCCGCTTCCCACTCGCCCCGTTGGATGACATATTCTGCATTCGGGAAGCTCAGGGATATACTGTTTCCGGTTTGATCTATCATCCCTCCCGAATGGTCAAAATGTAGATGCGACATCAAAACGAGGCTTACATCGTCCGGGTCAAAACCGGCCTTACGGATATTGCTGTGGATTATTAGCTCGTTCTCATCGTTCCGGAATCCAAGTCCCGCATCCAAAACGATCAGGTCCTTTTTGGTCTTTACAAGGAAAGGCTGAACGTAAATAAACAGAGAGCCAGGCCGGTCTTTAGGATTGTGTATTTCACGGTCGAAAGGTAAAAATGTTTTCGAGCTATCTACCGAATATGATCCTTCGTATAAGGCTAAAGCTTCCAATGTCTTTGTATTTTATGAGGTTAAATTCTATTTTTACGGCTTACCAGGTCAAAGATATGCAAAAAAGGTGGGTGGAGCAGAAGGTTCAGGATCTTGCTGAGATTGAAGAGCTTCGGCAAGCTCTCAAAATTGATGCTGTTTTGGCAAGGCTTCTTGTTGGCAGAGGAGTAAACAGCTTTGAAAAAGCCCGGGACTTCTTCAGGCCGACCCTCGAACATCTTCATGACCCCTTCGGAATGAAGGATATGGACCTTGCCGTAGCCCGTATAGAGACCGCTATTGCCAATCATGAAAATATCCTGGTTTACGGCGATTACGATGTAGATGGAACCACCTCTGTTGCACTCGTTTATAGCTTTTTTAAAAAGTATCACTCAGCGATAGATTTTTATATTCCAGACAGGTATAAAGAAGGCTATGGGATATCTTCTCAGGGCATAGATTATGCCAGCGAACATGGATTTACCTTGATCATCGCGCTGGACTGCGGAATAAAATCCATTGATAAAATTGATTACGCAAATAGCATGGGTATTGATTTTATCATTTGCGACCATCACCTGCCTGGCGATACCCTTCCTGCTGCCTTTGCAGTCCTCGATCCTAAACGGGCTGATTGTGAGTATCCTTATAAAGAACTGTCAGGCTGCGGTATCGGGTTTAAGCTTATACAGGCTTATTCCCAAAAAAATAACATTCCGCTCAGTGATATTTTCTGCTATCTGGACCTGGTAGCAGTTAGCATTGCCTCAGACATCGTTCCCGTAACAGGTGAAAACCGGGTGCTTGCCTGGTATGGCTTGAAAAAATTAAATGACGATCCCTGCAAGGGTCTCTCTGCATTGATGAACTTGTCCGGCCGGAGGGAGAACTTCACCATCACTGACGTTGTCTTTACAATAGGTCCGCGTATCAATGCCGCCGGCCGTATCGACGACGCAAAACACGCCGTGAACCTGCTGATAGCCGAGACAGAAGAAATAGCCCTTGAAAAAGGCCAGGTCATCAACATAAAAAACACTGAGCGCAAGGAGCATGACAGCACTATTACCGAACAGGCCCTGGCATTGATCGCCGCTGATCCTCAACTGATCAGCCGCAAGACCACCGTAGTGTATAACCAGGAATGGCATAAAGGGGTTATTGGGATAGTCGCATCCCGGCTAACGGAAAAATATTACCGGCCGACGATCGTAATGACCCTTTCCAATGGCCATGCCGCAGGATCAGCCCGTTCCGTATTAGGGTTTGATCTGTATGAAGCATTATCAGAATGCAGTGACCTGCTCGAGCAGTTTGGCGGGCATAAATATGCTGCCGGACTAACCATGAAGACTGAAAACATTCCGGCATTTCAGCAACGGTTCGAGGAAGTAGTTTCCCGAAGCATCCCGGATGAGCTGCTGGTTCAGGCCATATCTATTGATGCTGAAATCGAGCTCAGCAGTATCGACCCGAAATTCTATCGCATATTAAAACAATTTGAACCTTTCGGCCCGCAAAATATGGCGCCCATATTTCTTAGCAGAAATGTCTATACTTACGGCTCCGCTTCTACCGTTGGCGGAAAGCATTTAAAGATGACCATACGTCAGGATAAACAGACATTTTTTAACTGTATAGGATTTGGCCTCGGCGACCACTTACCTTTGATAAACAGTGGTATACCGTTTGACATTTGCTATACCATCGAGGAGAACACCTGGATGGATAAAACATCATTGCAGTTGAATATTAAAGGCATTCGTACACTACAAACAGCTTAGCTTCTCAAAGAAATGATCTTAAAAGCTGAACACCTGGTAAAAAAATATAAGCAGCGTACTGTTGTTAACGATGTATCTTTCCACGTATCGCAGGGTGAAATTGTGGGACTACTCGGCCCGAATGGTGCCGGGAAAACCACTTCTTTTTATATGATCGTCGGTCTTATCAAGCCCAACGAGGGCAACGTCTATCTGGATGATGCAAACATAACAGAAGACCCGATGTACCGCAGAGCGCAGAAAGGGATCGGCTACCTCGCACAGGAAGCCTCTGTATTCAGAAAACTCACGGTTGAGGATAATATCAAAGCCGTCCTTGAGATGGGCAAGCTCAGTAAAACCGAGCAGGCCGATAAACTGGAGCAATTAATTGATGAGTTCAGCCTGCATAAGGTAAGGAAGAACCGCGGCGACCTCCTGTCGGGGGGTGAAAGGCGGCGGACAGAAATCGCCAGGGCGCTTGCCGCCGACCCAAACTTCATTCTTCTTGATGAACCATTTGCCGGCGTCGATCCCATTGCTGTGGAAGAGATACAAAGCATTGTAGCCAAGCTTAAACTGAGAAATATCGGAATCCTGATAACCGACCACAACGTACAGGAAACCCTTTCAATAACCGACAGGGCCTACCTGCTGGCCGAAGGAAAGATCATGCTTACAGGAACCCCTGTAGAAATCGCAAGTAACGAGATGGCCAGGAAATTCTACCTTGGCCAGAACTTTGAGTTGCGTAAAAAGAAAATCTAAGAGCGGCAATATCTCATCTCATGACAATCGTAAACTCTATTTTTACCTGGATTATGAAAAAGCGGATGCATCAGATCCAGCTTTTCATAAAATATCCGCATGAGGTACAGGACGAATGGTTTCAAAACCTGATATCTGCTGCTCAGCATACCGAATGGGGCAAAAAATACGGATATGCCAGTATCTATACCCAGGATCAGTTCAAGGAACGGGTACCTATCCAAAATTACGACTCCCTTAAGCCTTATATAGAACGTATGCTTGCCGGCGAGCAAAACGTGCTATGGCCTTCCGAAATTAAATGGTTTGCCAAGTCGTCCGGCACCACCAACGACCGCAGTAAATTCATTCCGGTTAGCGAGGAGTCTCTCGAAGAATGTCATTTCAAGGGCGGGAAAGACCTGCTGACGATGTACTGCGATAACCGGCCCGATGCTAAGATTTTTACGGGGAAGTGCCTCGTGCTGGGAGGAAGCCATCAGATAAACCAGCTGAATGCAGACTCATGTTATGGCGACCTTTCTGCCGTACTGATAAAGAATTTACCATTCTGGGCCGAGTTTTACCGCACACCCGATATGTCGATCGCTCTGATGGATAACTTCGAGGAAAAGGTGGAAAAGATGGCTCAGGCTACAATAAATGTTAATGTTACTAATATTTCGGGAGTTCCAACCTGGAATATCGTACTGGCCAAACGGGTGCTGGAAATCACCGGTAAGAATAACCTGCTGGAAGTATGGCCAAACCTGGAGTTCTATTTTCATGGCGCTGTTAATTTCAATCCGTACAGGGAGCAGTTTAAAAAATTGATCCCTTCTGATAACATGTATTATATGGAAACATATAATGCCTCAGAAGGCTTTTTTGGGATCCAGGATCAGCCTGATTCTGAGGAGATGCTCCTGATGCTGGATTATGGCATTTATTACGAGTTTCTGCCTATGGAGCATATTAACTCCGAAAATCCAAAAACGCTGGCGCTGGCAGACGTCGAACTCAATAAGAATTATGCATTGATCATTTCCACGAACGCCGGTTTATGGAGATATATGATCGGCGACACGATCAAATTTACCTCGCTCTCGCCTCACCGCATTCAGATTACCGGCCGCACTAAACATTTTATCAATGCGTTCGGTGAGGAACTTATTATCGACAACGCCGAGAAAGCTCTTTCAAAAGCCTGTGCAGAAACGAATGCCATCATAAGGGATTATACGGCCTGTCCAATTTACTTTAAAGGAAATGATGCTGGTGGGCACGAGTGGATCATAGAGTTTGAACAGCAGCCTGATGATATTGAAAAATTCACAGACCTGCTTGATGAAACCCTGCGCCAGGTGAATTCTGATTACGATGCCAAACGTTTTAAGGATATGGCGCTGCGCCGGCCTTTGGTCCACGTTGCCAAAGACGGTTTATTTTATCACTGGATGAAAAATCGCGGGAAACTGGGCGGTCAGCATAAAGTTCCGCGACTGGCAAATGACAGGACCTATGTGGAAGAGATACTGAAAATGCTATAAGGATCAAGGAACAAAGAGAAAGGATTAAAGACCGGAAAACTACCAATTAGAGTAAAGAGCAAAGAACAAAGATTTGAGCCCAGCTCTCCGATTTGCAGTCTTTGTTCCTTGCTCCTTATTCCTTGCTCCCTTTTTTAGGAAATACCAGCGACGCCACAATACTCGTCGTTAAAATAAACAGAATTATAAACAACGAATGGCTCGTCTTGAAGCCCATGTCACTAAGCCAGTGATGGCCCAGCATCTTCACTCCGATGAATACCAGCAGGAACGATAAGCCTGTTTTAAGATAGTGGAATTTGTGTATAACATTGACCAGCAGGAAGAACATAGATCTTAATCCCAGGATGGCGAAGATATTAGAGAAGAAAACAATATAAGGGTCTTTAGTAACAGCGAAGATCGCAGGAATTGAGTCAACCGCGAAAATAAGATCGGTAAATTCAACAATGAGAAGAACAATGAAAAGCGGTGTGATCATCCTCTTCCCGTCAATTTTCACAAAGAACTTGTTACCGACATACTCGGGATGAACCGAGAAGTACCTGGATGCAAAGCGGACCACCCGGTGGTTTTCGGTATCTATCGTTTCCTCCTGATTCCTGTTGACAAACATCATAGCCCCCGTGTAGACCAGGAACGCTCCGAACAGATAGAGTATCCATCCGAACTCATTGATCAGTGTTGAACCAAGGAAGATAAACAGGAAACGCATAACAACTGCGCCCACGATACCCCAGAACAATACACGATGATAGTATTTCTCATTGACACCAAAGGCAGAGAAGATCAGGACCATCACAAATATATTGTCTACCGACAAGGCATACTCAATTACGTAGCCCGTGAGGAATTCAAGCGCAAGATTTTGTTTATAGATAGCCAGGCTCGCCGAATAATTCTCGGGTATCAGGGTGATGTTATGAAGGTGCTTCGTTGTCACTTCCTGCAGCTGCGCAAAATTGGTGATACCATGAAGCACCTCTCCTTCGCTCAGAAGAATGAAATAAAACCCGATCGCAAAGCTAACCCAGATAAAGCTCATCACTGCAGCCTCCTTCATGGTAACCTTCTTGTCAGTTTTGTTAAAAACGCCAAGATCGATTGCCAGCATCAGAATTATAAAAAGCAGAAAGCTGCCGAAAAATATAGACTCGTTAGACATTATTTTTTACGTTCAGTAGTAAAACGGACAAGCTGCTGCAATGCATCGCGCGAGCTATGTGCCGGTAAATCATTTAATATATTAAAAGCTTCTTCCTGGTAGGCCGCCATTTGCCCGGCTGCATAATCCATGCCACCGCTGCTTCGTACGAAATCAATTATCTCAGAAACTTTATCGGCATCTTCATTGTGATTCTTTACCAGGTTGATCATCTTGCGCTTTTCCGAAGCGCTCGATTTGCTTAAAGCATAGATTAAGGGAAGCGTAATTTTTTTCTCTTTAATATCTATACCCAAAGGCTTACCGATCTCATCCGTCCCGAAATCGAACAAGTCGTCCTTGATCTGGAAAGCGATACCAACCTTTTCTCCAAACAGACGCATCTTTTCCACCGTAGCCGCATCGGCACCCGCTGAGGAAGCCCCGCAGGCACAGCAGGAAGCTATCAGCGAAGCAGTCTTCTGGCGAATAACCTCGTAATAAACCTTCTCGTCAATATCCAGCCTTCTTGCCTTCTCTATCTGAAGCAATTCTCCCTCGCTCATCTGTTTTACTGCCTCAGAAACTATCCTCAGCAATTCGAAATCATTGCTATTGATCGATAACAGCAAGCCCTTTGACAGTAAAAAATCTCCCACAAGGACCGCAATCTTATTCTTCCACAGCGCATTAATAGAAAAGTAGCCGCGGCGCTCATAAGAATTGTCGACCACGTCATCATGGACAAGCGTGGCTGTATGAAGTAATTCAACCAATGCCGCACCGCGATGGGTGGCCTCGGTAATTCCTCCGCAAAGACTCGCAGAGAAAAACACGAACATTGGCCGAATTTGTTTTCCCTTCCGCTTTACGATATAGTGCGTGATCCGGTCAAGAAGCGGAACAGAACTCTGCATGGAAGCTTTGAACTTCCCTTCAAAAGTATCAAGTTCTTCGGCGATAGGTTTTTTGATCTCGTCGAGACTTAGCATTAATTCTTGGAACCGTTTAGTATGAAATTATTTCTGCAAACATATTGAAAATGCGGGATAATTTCGGCACGAATTAGGGAAAGGCCCATCCCCCTATCTCCAGTGAGTCAGGATCAGCGATACTACCAATAAAGAAACTAAACTATACCCTGCATCGATGCCAAATAGCTTCCACGATTTCTGCTCCCATACAGTTGCACCAAGATGGCCGGGGAAATAGAATCCTAACCAAAGAAAGAAAGCAGAGCTTAAGGCATTATTAAAAGGGCCCATTTCAGGAACGCCCGGCACGAACTGCCACGCAGCCAAATTATGCGCCAGTACCCATGCGAAGAAAAAATTCCCTATGACCATAAAGATCATTCCTTTTATCATCACTTTAGGGTCCGGCTTCGTCTTCGGATCATACCCCATCTCTTTTCCCCATATCTTCCCGAAAAGAGGCGTGTACCAGATAAATCCAATAAAGAAGTTGACAACTACTGCAACCAATATCGCAGCCATGTTTAGGTTTAGTTCCATGTTGGTCCTTTTAAGATTCCCTACTCTTCTGGATTTTCGGTCACTCCCGTTTTTTAAATGGGCACTGCTCCATTGTTGAAAGTATATGTCTCTCAAACATATAAGATTAAATATACCATATTCTGATTTATCTGCCAGCTAAATAAAAACCCCACAAGGGATAAAATATTTTCGAACCAAATAAGGCCTAACAGGTGTAGTTTGACGAAAATTTAATACTTTTGCCATCCCTCCAGCAGGAAAGGCCAGAATTACCCGGAGAGGTGTCAGAGTGGCCGAACGAGCGAGCTTGGAAAGTTCGTGTACTAGCAATGGTACCGTGGGTTCGAATCCCACCCTCTCCGCAAGAAAATGCTGTTCCGACAACGTCGGGACGGCATTTTTTGTTTTAAGCGTTGCGAGCCCAAGCTTGCAAAATCGAGGAAACAAAAAATGACAATAGCGAAGTGAAACGAAGCGACAGCATTTCGTTGCTGCTCTGAGAATGAGTTGAGCAATATCTTAGGAAACCGTTCGAGGAAATCCGAAATTTTATCGGGGAAAAGAAAGTTAAGCTTGTCGATGATTCGTAAACTAACTGAAATACTGAATATTCCAGCAGAGGTTCTGATCCAGGCATATTAATAGTTCGCATCCGACTATTTTTAACGAACACTTCTGTTCAATACGCCAGCAGCCTCCCACAGGCAATAACCCCGATCCATACCACTATCGAAACAACTGCCAATACCTTAGAAACCGGTGAAAGCTCCGTTTGTCCGCCAGAATCCGTCTTAAAGACAAACCGGTGGAAGATGAATACATTGACTGCTGCCACGATAATAAGGACTATTTTTAACCAGAAAGTGGGATCTGTACTGAGCGACTTTGCATTGGTCATAAATAGTAAGATGCCTGAAGGGATTATCAGCCATAGCCCTCTCCTGGACCATGGCAATAGATGGCGGGACATTCCCCAGAGGGGAAGATTCCGGGAAAAGCCCAGGAGCCGGAGGTCAAACATAAACGCTGCACCAACCAGCATGACAATTCCTACGATATGTACGATCTCAAGAGCCGGGTATAACCAGAGCGACTGGCGTATTCCGGCAGCCCAGCTCGTATTCTCCAGCCAGTCGGCAACCCGGGCTACATCGAAAAACACCTTATCTTAACTCGTATTTTTTGTCGCCTACATAGATCCGCTCGGCGCGCATCTCATTCTTCCCGCTTTTGTGAGGATAGGCAACTAACCTTACAGCTGTACCCTCCTTAACCATCTCCGGCGAGAGGCCGCGGTCATTCATGCGGGTCGTCGGCGCAAGGTAGACTGTTGTCGAAGCCCCCTTATACTTTACCGTTGCCAGGGCATGCGGATTTTCCCAAACCAGCTTTTCAATGGTAGCTTTGTAGTCGATAGCCCTGGTCTGATCGTACTCAGCCCAGCCATGATGAAAGAACGTAAACGCGGTGGCCAGCAAGAGAACACCTGCCAGCGATAGATTTCTTAAATAAGCCATAACCCGTAATTTATGTGAATATTAATAACAATATAACCCTTTATTAAGACAAAAGCCAGCCTGTTATGTTCAAAATATTATCAATATTCCGTCTTCCGGTTACAATCTCGCCAAAAATGCGCTATGGCACTTCTTTTCATCAGCGATCAGCACCACTCCGAATAAGATTAATTTCATGTCTTAATGATGAAATTCTTTATCCAATTGCTCCCGGACTTCAGGATGTCTCTTCACGTATGCTGAAACAAAAGGGCAATAAACCATCACCGGCTTTTTATGTTCTCTAGCATATTGAAAAGCGTAGGCAGCTAATGCCGATGCGAGGCCTCTTCCTTTCATGCGTTCAGGAACCAGGGTGTGCATAAAAGCAATATCCTTTTTATAGAACCGGTATTCCAGGAAAGCAATTTCATCCCCTTCGTGAATTTCAAAGTGCATCTGCTGCTCGTTGTTTATGATCTCATATTCTGCTGCCATTTGCGGTTTCATTATTATAAAAAAATGACAGAGCGCCGCTAGGACATTTTTTAACTTGCTCAATTATCCTTTCCGATGCTGCCCCATGCGGGTTTATCCAGGCTTTTTTCTTGTAATCAAATACTTCAGGCAATTGCTTCCAGCACCTTGCCGCATGCTGGCAGAACTCCGGTTTCCAAACAACCGTTATTTCATCATTAGCATAGTTGATTTTCTTTTCGGTTTCACTGTCTTTGAAAAGAAATGTCCGGACTTTAATATCCCCTTCCAGGATTTTTGAAATAGGACAATGATTTGCGATTTCCAGCAATCGTTGTTTTTGCTCAGCTTCAACCGGACTGAGAAAAATTATATCACGATCAATAATGGTTGTTATCTTCCCCCGTCCCACCGGGTCGTCCGGGCCGGCTTCTTTTGTTTCCTTATACATATTCGCATTGACGACGATTTCAGGGATATCCCAACCTTTACGGTCGATATACATGCGCATGGTAACCAAGGTGCATGATGCAAGCGATGAAAGCAAAAGTGTGAATGGGTCGGGGCCCATATCTTTTCCTCCTGATGTTACAGGTTCATCAGCAATAAATTTTCCGTTACGCCACTCAATAGTGCATTGGTATTTCCCGGTGCCGATTGTTCCATGAACCGGATTTTCTAATTTGTATTGCATTATTTATTAAGTGATTAAATTTATTTTTCAGGATGATTATTCATTATTGAATTTAAGTCATGTCCCCCATTTTATCAACAGGTTTTCCAATCACTAGTATCCGGTTAAAATTGAAATTTCAATTAATATGTTCTTATGCTCAGTATTGGATATTTATTACTGATTTTTAAAAAAGCAAGCCCCCTATAAAAATACATGCAGATTTGACCCCTAAGGTGTCCGCCCGGATGAACGCCGTTAGGACGGGGTCAACATGTTTATAGAAGAATTCATTATGGCCTTTTCCGACCCCGAGGGTGGTCGTGTGTGAAAATTTTAAGCATATACGACCACCTTCGGGGTCGATTTATCTGGAATATCGATCACTATAAACATGTGACCGCCTTCGGGGTCAAAAAGCGAAATCTTTTAATCGGACACTAGAGATTTTCCAATCAATCAATCTTCCGGCTTTTTCCTCATAAAGATTCTTGTATCTGAAAGATCTTACGGAAGAGTATTCATCACACATTTCCATAAATATTCGATTCTCCCCCATCAATGGCACTGGTCTGCCTGCTAGCGTTTCAGAATAAGATACCCTTTGTTGATTGCGGTGATCACCTCCCCGTTTAGAGTTCTACGGGTTTTTATGAGATAATAATAAACGCCGTCGACAAGAGGCACATTGGTGTTGGTAAGCATGCCGGTATTGGCATAACCCTTGAACACGCGTTCCCGCTCGTCGTAGCCGTTCATTGTAAAAACCTCGTTCCCCCACCTGTTAAAGATCCGGACTTCATTATCCGGGAATGAAACTATATTTTCAATGATAAAGGTGTCGTTACCAAGCCCGTCACCATTGGGTGAAAACAACGGATCAATTTTAATGTCAGGATTTGGAAGCGGCTCACTGTCCTTAACAAGGTCAGAGATCACAGGCGGGTAAACATCCCCGATGACGACGATTGCGCTCCTGCCGATCCTGACCTCCGGATCTGAGGTTGAAGCGATCTGCACGTTGATGATTTCCTCATCTTCATCAATATCATCTGTCAGGGCTGCGACAGTGATCTTTTGGGTAGTGACAAGCTGGCCTTTGGGAATAAGCAGCTGCATGTATTGATCGAGCAGGGCATAATCGCGGTCTCTTATAGCAGCTCCTGAATAAGCGATCTTTATCACCGCATCGTCCTTATAAGGTTTCTCGAGCCTGGCCGTAATAGTTATCTTCCTTCCTTCGGTGACATTAGAAATAGCGGGGGTAAGATGTACTATCGTATATGGAACAACCTGGATAATGAGATTAGCTGTGTTGCAGACTCCGGCTGTATTGCATATTTTATATGGAATAACTTCTGTTCCCCAATAGCCCGCGACCGGCGTATATGTAAAACTTCCGTCTCCCCTGAAGATGATCGATCCATTCTCTGGCTGTGCTGCAAGGCTGAAGGTGAGCGCCAGGCTTTCCCTGTCGAAATCGTTCGGGGCCGTTGTACCGGAAACAGCAGCGTCTTCATAGGTTTTGAAAGGGTCGTCGACAGCAACTGGCGGACAAACGCCGGCGATGACTTCTGCACTTGCACTGAACGTACATCCCAGGGCATCCGTTACATTGATCTCATACAAACCTGCCGGAAGGCCGGATAATACGTTGGAGGTCTGCGGATGATCTTTCCATGATAATCTGTAAGGTGCGGTTCCGCCGCTTACCACTGCGGTGAGCATGCCATCGCTCGATGTTCTGCAAACCGTATTTTTAACTGTCAATGAAACCCGCAGAGGAGCAGAGGGCTGGGTGATGGTTACGTTCCGGGTTAAAGAACAGCCATTGGCATCCAGGATAGTGACGCTATAGCTGCCTTGCGGGATCCCGTTAAGGCTTGCCGTCCTCTGCCCGGTGGACCAGTTATAACTATATGGCGCGGTGCCCCCGCTGACAGTTAGGTCTATGACTCCATCAGCCCCCCCGAAGCAGCTTACATTCGTTTTCGCCACGCTAAGCGCGAGCGCCTGCACGGGCTGCCCGATCGTGATCTCCTGGGTTTGCGAGCAAGCTTTTGCATCAGTGATAGTTACAGTATAGGTTCCTGCGGTCAGGTTGATGAGGTCCTTGGTTGTACGGCCGTTGCTCCAGATATAACGATAGGGAGCCGTGCCGCCGCTGACCGTCAGGCTGACCGACCCGTTGCTTTCTCCAAAGCATTTTACATCATTTTTAGAGAAACTGATGCTTATCGGCTCAGATGGCTGGTTGATGATAACTGTCTGCATAGAGATGCAATTATAGGAGTCTGTGATGGTAACGCTGTAAGTTCCGGCCGGGACATTCCTGATATCGCGCGAAGTCATTCCATTACTCCACGCATAAGTATAGGGAGCCACTCCGCCTCTTACAAATAAAGCTACAGCCCCGGTGCTCGAACCAAAGCAGTCGATATTGACGATCCCTGTTATCCCGGAAACCAGTGGTTCTGCTGCCTCGCGGATAATTACATTCGAATTTAATACTTGCCGGCAGTTTGGATTTGCCAGATCGCGGATCTGTATATGATAAGTGCCGGGTAACAGGTTGCTGAAGACCGGTGAACCTTGCCAGCTTATGCCCTCGTCTTTGCTATACTCATAATTTCCATAGCCTCCGGCAGCGTTTACTACGGTGATACTCCCATCGGCTGCGCCGCGGCAGGTAACGTTTCTGAATTCTACGGTTCCGCTTAAGACCGCCGGCTGGCTGAGAATAAGGTTTGCGTCAATAATAAATACACAGGCAGGGTTTACCGCATCTCTCATTTGGACGGAATAACTGCCAGCAGCCAGACCACCGAAGGTGTTTCCATTTTGCCAGCCGGCGCCGTTATCGATACTATATTGATAGCTGCCTGAGCCGCCGCTGATGTTTGAAATGGTGATCGTCCCATCGGCGGCTCCAGAACAGGTTATATTGGAAGCGGCTGCCAGCGCGCTTAGAGCCGGCGGCTGGCCGATCGTAAGCGAAGCGTTTACCGTAAATATACACGAAGGGGCAGATCCATCACGAACCAATACCTGGTAAGACCCTGCAGCCAGGTTATTAAAGACCGTTCCGCCCTGCCAGATAATGCCGCCGTTAATGCTGTATTCATAAGTACCTGAACCACCGCTGATACTAACCAGGCTGATCGACCCGTCACTGCCGCCGAAGCAGCTCACATTTATTGAATTTGCTGCAGCACTAAGCGCCGATGCAGGCTGAGTGATCGTTACTGACAAAGCTGTGCCTATAGTACATCCGTTGACATCTGAAACGTTTACGGTGTAGGTGCCAGCCGGCACATTGATCAAGTCTGCCTGAGTAACGCCGTTACTCCACAGGTATGAATAAGGTGCGGTACCCCCTGAAGCTGCAACGCTTGCCGAACCGGTACTTGCACCAAAACACAGAACATTCGTCTGACCGCTGATCGCGGCGGTTAAAGGAGCTGCAGGCTGAGTGATCACCAGGGCGTTATTGACAAGAAACGTACAGGATACATTTCCAGCATCCCTGACCTGCAGGTTATAAGTAGCCGGTATCAGGCCGGTAAAAGCAGCGCCGGCTTGCCAGGTTCCGCCGCCGTCAATACTGAATTGATAAGAGCCAGATCCGCCCGAAACTCCGGTAAAGGTTATTGTTCCATCTGCCGCCCCAAAACAGCTCACATTCGTACTGCCAGCTAAAGCAGCTAAGGGGGCTGATGGCTGGGTAATCGTAGCAGAACCCGAACCCGAATTCGAACATAAGGCATCAGAAACGGATTCAATTGTATAGGTTTTGGTAGAGGTCGCGCTGACTGAAAAGCTATAGGAATTGGTATTGATGTTAGGGATGGTAAATGAGCCCGTTCCGTCAGAATAGGTAATAGTCCAGGGCGCGGTACCGGTCAGCGCAACATTCAGCGTTGCATCCGCCCCATAACAAACAGTAGCATCTCCGCTGATCGCGGCAGTAGGCAGCGGGTTCACAAGAATGGTATATACGCTTACCGGACCCGGGCATCCATCGGAGATGGGAACGATCGTGTAAGTTACTGTTCCGGGGCTGGTACCCGAATTAAAGAGGGTTTGGGAAGGAAGCTGTGTTTGATTTGTCCCCGTACTTTGGAAACCTGTTATTGAACCTGAAACTGTAGTCGTCCAGTTAAATGTAGTTCCGGCGACTTCCGAACTCAGGTTAACTGCGGCACTCGGACTACCAGAGCAAACCGTCTGGCTTAAAGCTATCGAGCTGAGAAGCTTTGGCGGTGGATTCACATGGATGACATACGTGGTTGCCGGACCAGGGCATCCGTTTGCGCTAGCAATAATGGTATAGGTAACTGTACCTTCAACGGTTCCGCTATTGCTGATCAGCTCTGCCGGAATATTTCCTGTTCCACTAGCCGTAAATCCTGTGATATTACCGGAGGAGGGAACCGCGGTCCAGGAAAAAGTGGCTCCGGCGACATCGGATGTCAGGACCACTTCAGTGGTGCTGACGCCTGCACAGGTTACCTGGTTTAGAGGGGCATTGGTGATCCTGGGTAAAGGGTTTACAGTTATCTGGTAGCTCATTGAAGGTCCGCTGCAATCACCGGCGTTAGCTGTAACTGTTACTGTTCCCGTTATTGGACTTGTTCCGTTATTGATAGCAGTAAAAGCAGGAAGTGATCCGTTGCCGCTATAGGTGGCGCCCAGGCCTGTGACTGTCCACGCAAAGGTGGCTCCGGGAATGTTGCTCGTAAATATTTGCTCAGGAATCGTGGACCCATGACAGGCTGGCATGTTCGGAACCGCAACAATAACCGGCAGCGGATCAATTGTAATAGTGAAACTAACTGGATCACCGGCGCATCCATTCAGGGTGGGTATAACGGTAATCGTGGCAGTGATTGGGCTGTTGGTCGTATTCGTACCCGTAAAAGAGGGCAGGGCACCAGAACCGCTGCCTGCGAGTCCTATCGCAGTATTTGAGTTTATCCAGCTATATGTGGCACCGGCTGGTGTGCTGATAAACGCACTGGCCGTAACAGTAGATGAGGCACAATATCGTAAATCAGGAGGCTGATTTACGATCGGCCGTTTGTTCACGACTACGGTAAAAGGCTCTGCATCACTGACACATTCCGCATCAGACACAGTCACCACATAATTTCCAGCCATCGAAATATCTGCGTTTGGCCGGGTCATAGTGCCTGTTGATTCAGTGAGAGTATACCCTCCCGGCCCGGTCCAGTGATATTTCGCCCCGGGTATGGTAGTTTTAACTGAAACTATGATCGTTTGTCCTTCACACACAGGGCTGTTCGTTGTATTTAAATCCGGCGCTGCCGGCGCACCCGGGCTCGAGATCGTAAGAATCGGGCCTGCAGTAACACACCCGTTTGAACTTTTTACCATTACCGCATAACTTCCAGGAGAAAGACCGGAAAAGGTTCCTCCCGTAGAATATGCGCCGCCGCCGTTTATGGAGTATTCGAGAGGAGAATCCCCGGAAGCAGTGATTGTAATTGTTCCATTATTCGCACCACAAGAGGTCTCATCCGTTGCAATTGCTGAAACTGTAGGCAACGGATTCACAGTAATTACATAAGAAGAAGGAGTACCTGCACACCCATTAACATAAGGGGTTACCGTTATCGTAGCTGAACCACTGCCAGTAGCTGTAAAACTGGGCACGTTGCCGGAACCGCCAGCGGGAAGTCCGATCGCAGTATTTGAATTCGTCCAGGTATACGTGGCCCCTGCCGGAGTGCTGGAAAAATTAGTTGCAGATACGGTATTGCCCTCGCAAACAGAAAAATCTGCAGGAACAGTGACCACGGCCGTGGGACTAACCCTTATGGTATAACTTGAGGATGGGCCGATACAGTCGTTCAGAACCGGCGTCACCGTTATTGTGGCTATTATTGCGCTTGTTGTTCCATTAGCAGCCGTAAACGACGGCACATCACCAGAACCGCCGGCTGCGAGCCCGATCGCCGGATTTGAGTTTGTCCAGGTGAAGCTCGCACCGCCGGGCGAGCTGCTGAATGCGGTAATTGGAACAACAACTCCAGGACATACCACCGAATTGGAAGGTACCGTGGCAACGGGCATAGGATTGACCGTTATTACGGCTGCATTTGAAGTAACCGTTCCGCAGCTATTGGTTATCACGACATCGTATGAAGCCGCATCTGAATTAGCTACAGAGGCTATGTTAAAAGTGGCAGCATTTGCACCGTTAATGTCAAAACCATTCTTTCTCCACTGGTATGACATGGCGGTGGTGCTGGTAGCTGTTACACTCAGGTTGAGGCTTGATCCAATACAAACGCCATCGCTGAGGGGCTGTACAGTTATTGCCGGGATGGAGTTAACGGTGACACAAACTGTTGTCGAATATTTATCGCTGGCATCAATACTTCCTGCACTACCGGTACAAATATTATCTACTAATGCCCGGTAACATGTCCCTGAAGTTAACCCTGAATAGGTAAGCGTATTAGTATTATTATTGATGGGTGTCCAGGTCACCCCTCCATCGGCGGATGACTCCCATTGCAAAACCGGCCCGGTATTTCCGGAAACAGTCAGAGTCCCACTTGCAGGCGAACAGGCGATCAGGTCACCCGTGATAGTACCCCCACTTGTCGCAGAAGCATTTTGAGAATAGTATAAAAAGACAGGTTGTGAAGTATTTGAGCATCCTGCACCGGAGTTGGTAACGATCCGTCTGATCCGGTAATCGCCTGAAGCATTGCCGGCAGGGGTCAGTACATAATTAGTAATATCATTTTTCGAAATATCTGCGGAGTTCACCGGAACTCCGCCTCCATTGACAATGGTTGAATAAGGCGATCCACTGAAGGACACCTCCCATCGAAAGGTATTTCCCGTTCCGGTTGGCGCAGTGCCCTTTATTACCTGGTATGAATTGTCGCCACAAGCCGTATTATAAACGGGCTGTCCACCTACGAATGCCAAAGTATTAGGACCGCATTGCGCAAATATGTCGGGAATCCAAGCCTGAAGGATAAAAAGGGAACAGACTAATATTCTGGAAATGAGCTTCATGCCTCTGACGAGATATTAAAAATCGAGCGCCCTTGAAGAGAACCGTCAGAATTATACGAAATCGCGCAAAATTGGTTACAAAATCGTGCATCCTTCATTCAACTGACAGATCCTTCTGATACGCTTAAGCCCGGTTTAAATAAAAGTAGATGCAAGATAAATATTTCTACCATAGGGAATCTTAAGCTATATCAGAATTTACTACCAGTAGATACTATATAGCGCCACTATGATACCGATCACGATAAGCGCACCGACAGTAAAGGAAGGCGCGGTTTTAAACATGCTGCTATCCACTTCAAGTCCATTGGGTTTAATGCCTTTGCGATTCTCGTAGATACTGATGAAGAACATCACAATCACGCAGATCAGGAATACGAATCCCATCCTGTCGATGAACGGTATTTCATAAACGCCATCTGCATTCAGCACCGCGAAACCGGATGAATGAAGAAATTCGAGGTTAACGTAATCCGGCGAAACCTTAAACAAGCAGGAAAGAATAAACCCTCCGATAGTCGCAAAAAGTGCGGCATTCGAAGTAGTTTTTTTCCAGAAGAATCCTAGCAGGAACATGGCAAAGATACCCGGGGATACAAACCCGGTATACTCCTGTATGTATTGGAAGCCACCTTTTTTATCAATACCTAAGTAGGGCGCGATAGCCACTGCAAGGATCATGGAAATGACAATAACCCACCGGCCTACCTGAACCTGCTTCTTTTCATCCGCATCCGGGTTCAATTTTTTTTTGTAGATGTCAAGGGTAAAGATCGTTGCTATGCTGTTAGCTTTCCCGGCGAGTGAAGCCACTACTGCCGCGGTTAATGCCGCAAACGATAAGCCCTTCAACCCCACAGGTAACAAATTAAGCAGCACCGGATAAGCACGGTCTGCCACCACTTCGCCGTTCTGAAGCATCTCTGTTGCGAACACTCCTTCTTTATAAAGAACAAATGCTGCTATTCCCGGAAGCACTACAATTACGGGCATCAGTAATTTCAAAAATGCAGCAAACAGGATTCCACTGCGCGCGGTTTTAAGATCCGCACCAAGTGCCCGCTGGGTGATATATTGATTGCAGCCCCAATAGTTCAGGTTCACGATCCACATACCGCCGACTAAAATAGTAAGGCCCGGCAAGTCTATAAAATGGGGATCCTCTTTCTTAAAGATCATATCGAAATGACCGCCTGCATTCTGGGTCATCAGGTTAAAACCGTTTAAGGGGCCGGCAGACCCATAATGCTGGGCAACCAGATCAAGGGCAAGGTAGGTGGTCACTAAGCCCCCGAGTATGAGAAATACCACCTGTATAACATCCGTATAGCCTATCACATTCATCCCGCCCAGGGTAATAACGATGGCGAACACCGCCAGGGCTATCATACACAGGCCGAGATCAAGCCCTGATATACTGCTTATCGCGAGAGCCCCGAGGTATAAAATAGACGTAAGGTTAACCACTACATAAAGCAAAAGCCAGAAAACGGCCATGATCATTGCCACCGTATCGTTATACCGGGTTTTCAGGAACTGCGGCATGGTGTAGATCTTATTCTTAATATAGATCGGGATAAAAAACACAGCCACAATAATAAGAGTTACTGCAGCCAGCCATTCATAGGCGGCGATAGCCAGCCCCATGGAAAACCCGGAGCCGCTCATGCCAATAAACTGTTCTGCTGAAATGTTCGAAGCTATCAGTGAAGCCCCGATAGCCCACCAGGTAAGTGAATCCTTAGCCAGGAAATAATCTTTAGAATCTTCGTGTTTTTTGCGATTATAGACATATAAACCATAAGCACTTACAATCAGGAAGTAGATTAGAAATACAATGTAATCGGGCGTCTGCATTTTTTAATAGCTTGGTTAAATAAACCTATTAAAAAATTTGGAATAAATAAGGAAGAAAGATTTGAGGAGTGATCAGTGATCGGTAATCAGTAATCAGTAATCAGTAATCAGTGCGAACGTACCTAACTGTTAATACAGTCACCGATACTGATTACTGATCACCCGGCGGAGCCACTGATTACTAATTAAGCCAGTGTCAGCTCGCCTCTCAAATTCGTTTCCAGCAGTTCAGCAATCTTTTTCCTGTTCTTAACGTTCCCAAACAGGTACATCAGCTTGGTTACTGCAGCTTCGAATGTCATATCATAACCACTTACCACACCCATTTCCTTGAGTTGCCGGCTGGTTTCATATCTGCCCAGCTCTACCGTTCCAACCTTACATTGAGAGATATTCAGTATGAGCTTGCCATCTTTTATTGCTTCACGAAGAAGATCGAGGAACCATTTTTGGGTTGAAGTGTTGCCTGAGCCAAAGGTTTCCATAATGATAGCTTTACAGTCGGAACAGAGGGCAGCTTTTACAATATGAGGGCTTATTCCCGGATAGAGCTTTAACACCCCTATAGCACTATCCAGCTTTTTATGAAACTTAACAGGACCTTCCCCTGGTTTCAAAATATCGTTCTTATTAAATTCGAGGTACACGCCGGCCTCGGCAAGCACCGGACAATTTGGCGACCTGAACGCCTCGAACTTATCAGAATTATATTTAAAGGAGCGGTTGCCACGGAATAACTTATAATCAAAATAGATACATACCTCGGGAACACAGGCCTTGCCCTTTTTCTTTTCAGCCGCAATTTCGAGCGCGGTGATCAGGTTCTCCTTGGCATCAGTGCGGATACCGTTAACCGGGAGCTGGGAGCCCGTTAATATAACAGGTTTGTTCAGTCCTTCGATCATAAAACTCAATGCCGAAGCGGTGAAGGACATCGTGTCGGAGCCGTGAAGTATGACAAAGCCGTCGTAATCATCATAGTTGGCCTCAATCAGGGTAACCAGTTCTTTGTATATCTCCGGGCTCATGTTTGATGAATCGATGAGCGGATCAAACGAGTGTACTTTAAAACTATAGTTTAGCCTTTTCAGCTCCGGAACATTGTCTGTAATCTGATCAAAATTGAATGGAACCAGCACGCCCGTTTTAGGGTCGGTAACCATCCCGATGGTTCCACCGGTATATATAATCAGAACATTGGTCATTTAATAATTGGCTGAAGGAGGGGTAAATATAAAAAATGGTATTGAGGTTTGAGCTATGAGCTATCGGTTTTGGGCTGTGGGCTTTGAGCTGTGGGCTTTGAGCTAGATGCCAAAGATGGTTTTGGAATTTGAGGTCGTTATGCGGGCGACTTCTTCTATCGAAACCCGCTTCAGGTCGGCCAGCTTTTGTGCAACATAAACCAGGTAGCTGCTCTCATTAGGTTTGCCGCGGTAAGGAACAGGTGTCAGGTAGGGCGAATCGGTTTCCAGAACGAGATGATCCAGGCTGACATCCGCTATCACTTTATCCAGCCCCGAATTTTTGTAGGTTAACACTCCTCCTATCCCCAGGTAAAAACCAAGGTCTATAACTTTCCTTGCCTGCTCCGCAGTGCCCGTAAAACAATGAAATATCCCTTTTAACCTTGAATCTTTCAGCTCAGTGAGTATTTCAAATATCTCATCAAAAGCTTCCCGGCAATGGATCACTATCGGCAAGCCCGCTTGCTTGGCCCAGTCAATTTGTTCTCTGAATGCCAGCTTCTGATATTGGAGTGTTGTCTTATCCCAATAAAGGTCAATTCCGATCTCGCCGATAGCATAGATCTTCCCCAGATCAACGGCTTTACGGATTAATACCAGCTCCCCCGGGTAATTTTCCTTCACATCGCAGGGATGCAAGCCCAGCATCGGAAAACAATTTTCAGGATACAATTTACTAAGGTTAAATACCTGCGCGACCGATGAAGAATCAACGTTGGGCAGAAACAACCGGTCTACTTTGTTATCAAAGCAGCGCTGCATCAACAGGGTAAGTTTTTCGGGATCTGCTTCGTAATATAGGTGAGTGTGGGTATCAGTAAGAGTCATAGCGCAAAATACTAAAGAAGCAAGAATCAAGAGCCAAGAATCAAGACTTTGTGCCGTGACTATTTAAAAATGGTCTCCTATCGATTACATTACATACATTAGACTCCATTTCTGGATAAAATATCATATCACCGATACAGTCCTGGTTCTTGGATCCTGGCTCTTGGCTCTATTTGATCAGGTGCTTAAGCTGAATGATCTCCTTTTCTTCCAGGTAGCGCCATCTTCCTCTTGGCAGGTCCTTTTTTGTAAGATTGGAATATACTACCCGGTCGAGCTTTACGACTTCGTAGCCCAGGCTTTCAAATATCCTCCGCACGATCCGGTTCTTCCCGCTATGGATTTGAATTCCTACTTCCTTCTTGCTTCCTCCGGCCACGTAACTCACTTGGTCAGGCTTGATCAAACCATCCTCCAGCTCCAGGCCGAAAGCAATCTTATTCATGTCGCCCTGAGATAAGCTCCGGTTGAGTTCAACATTATAAAGTTTGGTAATATTATTCTTTGGATGGGATAGCTTATCGGCCAGGTCGCCATCATTGGTCATCAGTAAAAGACCTGTTGTGTTACGGTCCAGGCGGCCCACAGGATAAATTCTCTCCCTGGAGGCTTTTTCTACAAGACTCATCACGGTTTTACGCTCCTGCGGATCGTCTGTGGTTGTGATGTAATCTTTAGGTTTATTGAGAAGTACGTATACTATCTTCTCCCGCTTGAGGCTTTGCCCGTTATAGCGGACCTGGTCTTTTGCAGGATCGACCTTGGCACCAAGCTCTGTTACAGGTACTCCGTTTACCGACACTACGCCTGCCGCGATCAATTCATCGGCCTTCCGGCGGGAGCAGATCCCTGCGTTTGCGATAAACCTGTTTAACCTTATCAGGCCATCATCCTTGGCGGCCGCAGGCTTCTTGCTTCTTTTATTATCGAACCTTTCTTCCGAACTCCATTTTTTGTCATCGGTTCTGAATTTAGGCTTTTCCGATGTACTTGAAAATTCTGCGGAACGGGAACGAAAAGGCTTATCGCTAAACTTTTTCGAGGGGGCATTCTTATCGGAAAACTTGTCACCGTATGGCTTTCTCTCAGCCTGTGACTTGTCGCCATACGCCTTTCTGTCGCTGAACGACCTGTCTCCATAAGGCTTCCTCTCGCCCTGCGGACGATTCGGGTAAGGCTTTCTTTCGGCACGGTCGCCGCTGTCTGACCGGCCAAAGCTTTTCGGGCTTCGTTTTTCACCAGAGAATCCGCCACCAGATTTATCATCTGACCGTTTTGCTCCGGTTTTGAAGGGCTTTTTGAAATCATCGCCAAACAATTTCCTTTTCGTGTTGTTACTGCTTTCGGATCTGTCTGATTTACCCTTGACGGCAGAACCGGCGGCAGGTTTAAACGACCGGTTTGGTTTTTCGGATTTGTCGTCCCGACTGTTCCTTTTGTTTTTGAATGGCATGGTTAAGTTTTATCTCTCAAAAGAGGCAACAAAGATACGCAAAAATAAGCAACTAGAGGTGGAGGAGGTCAAAAAATCAAACCTGGAATCAACCTAGAAAACTAAGACTTAAAGCGGTCATTTACAAGGGTGAAATTATAACTATTTGATAATTAGGTATATATTTTATACCTTTGTCAAAAGGTATTAATATTTGGAACTAAAAAGAAAGGTAAAAATGCTAAAGAAACACTTGATCATGTGTTCAGCGATATTAGTTATATCACTGACCGCCAAGATGTTTATTTATAGTGCTCCGGCTTCGATCACTTCACTTATCAATATCAGCTCAGAATCCCAAAAAGCTGAAAAACCCGTTGACTCTTACTTTAACTCATTGAGCTTTGCTGACGAATTCCTTCCGTTAGGAGATTCGCGCATTGTTACAAAAATGAACCGGACATTGCACGCACATTCACGCGCAAAGCTTCAGACGTCCCGCCTTCATAATCAGGCCAGCAAATGGTTTCCTATTATCGAACCAATTTTGGCTGAATATGGTATCCCGGAAGACTTTAAATATATGCCGCTTGTGGAGAGTGGCCTTAAAGCCGGGGTCTCTCCAAAGGGGGCTGCCGGCTTCTGGCAATTCATGCCTCAAACAGCAAGAGGTTTTGGCTTAAAGGTGAATTCGAGCGTCGATGAGCGTAAAAACATTCATAAGTCGACCATTGCAGCAGCAAAGTACATAAAATCGCTGTACCGTGAGTTCAATAGCTGGACGCTGGCCGCAGCTGCGTACAATATTGGCGAGGGAAGACTAAAAAGACATATAAACCACCAGAACCAGGATAATTATTTCAAAATGAAGCTTAACAGGGAAACAGCATCGTACGTATACAAACTGATCTCTATGAAAGAAATAATTGAAAATCCAACCCGATATGGATATACCAGCAAGGTGAGTAAACTGCTGGCTAAAAATAATGCCACTACACATAATACTTTTCCTTACGGAGCCCCTGTCAACTCCGAAATTGGCAACAAGGGCATACTTATAAACTAACCATTTATAACCCAAGCAGGAAGGGCCGGGCATTCCGGTCCTTCTTTGTTTGCGGCATCGCTATATCCCATTGATCTCTAAAGTTTTCTACCCTCCGGTAAATAATTCCTGGCAGAAAAAATCGCATCTTTGTATAAATTTTGATCGAGTATTCTTTCTATGAATAAAACTAACCCCGATCTTGGCGAGCAAAGTGAAGTTGAAGTTTTTGGAGCCAGGGTTCATAATTTAAAAAATATCGATGTTTCCTTCCCACGCAATAAACTGGTTGTCATAACCGGGCTGAGCGGCAGCGGAAAATCATCTCTTGCTTTTGACACTATTTACGCTGAAGGGCAGCGCCGGTACATGGAAACCTTCAGTGCCTATTCCCGCCAGTTTCTTGGTGGTATGGAGCGCCCGGATGTTGATAAGATCTCGGGCTTAAGCCCGGTGATTGCCATCGAGCAAAAGACCACCAGTAAGAATCCTAGGTCAACCGTAGGCACTATTACTGAGATCTACGATTTTATGCGCCTTCTGTTTGCCCGTACCGGCGAAGCTTACTCTTATATAAGCGGGCTTAAAATGGAGCGTATGACCGAGGACCAGATCCTGAAAAGCATTCAGGAGAAGTTCAACGATCAGGCCATAAACATTCTGGCTCCCGTGGTTAAAGGGCGTAAAGGCCATTACCGGGAATTATTTGAGCAGATCCGGAAACAAGGATATCTTAAGGTGCGGGTTGACGGCGAGATCCTGGATATTACCCCAAAAATGCAGCTCGACCGCTACAAGATCCATGACATCGAGATGGTTATCGACCGCTTGCTCGTCAGTCAGAATGACAAAAAGCGATTGTATGATTCGATCCAGTCAGCGCTTAAAGTTTCCAAGGGCATTATCAAGATCAGCGACAAAGAAAACAAAGAATATTTCTACAGTAAATATCTGATGGATCCGGTGTCTGGGGTATCTTATGATGAACCTCAGCCAAATACGTTTTCATTCAATTCTCCGTATGGTGCCTGCGAGCGATGCAGCGGACTGGGATATATTTTTGAGGTAGACAGGAATTCAGTTATCCCCAACCCAAAACTTAGTATCATGCAGGGCGGGCTGGCGCCCCTGGGCGAATATCGTGAGACCTGGGTGTTTCAGATCCTTAAGGCGCTTGCAAAAAAATACAACTTTTCCATCTCAACACCGCTGGAGAAGATATCTGAAGACATCATTGAGATCATTCTGAATGGCTCTCCGGATATAGTGACGGTTCCTGTCGAATACAATAAATGGAACGTTCAGAACTATCAGATTTCTTTTGACGGCATTATTAAGATGCTCGAGGAACAGACCGAACGGAGGGGCGACGACGTGGGTGAAGACCTGGAGAATTACCGTGCTCTGAAAAAGTGCCCTGAATGCGAAGGTGCGCGGCTGAAAAAAGAATCTCTTCACATTAAGGTAGATCAGAAGAATATCTATGAACTGGCTTGCATGGATATAGCAAGCTTGTACAACTGGTTTGAGCATGTTGAATCCCGGTTAAGCGAACGGCAAAATACCATTGCCCGGGAGATCCTGAAAGAAATCCGCTCCCGCATTGGTTTTCTGCTGGACGTGGGATTGAATTATTTGACACTCGACAGGACAGCTAAAACCTTATCCGGCGGCGAAGCTCAACGGATCAGGCTGGCAACCCAGATCGGCTCACAACTTGTAAATGTTCTTTACATTTTAGACGAGCCTAGCATCGGCCTTCATCAGCGCGATAATGCGCGTTTGATCGCAGCCCTGAAGAACCTGAGGGATATCGGCAACACGGTTCTCGTTGTCGAGCACGACAAGGATATGATCATGGAAGCAGACCATGTAATAGATATGGGGCCGGCTGCAGGCGAGCATGGCGGAGAGGTTGTGGGTGAAGGAACCCCGAAAGAATTCTCCAAAGCTAAGACACTTACTAATGATTATATCAGCGGTAAGAAGGAGATAGCAATCCCGGGGGAAAGAAGAAGCGGCAACGGTAAGTCACTTGTGCTAAAAAACGTCACCGGTAATAATTTAAAAAATGTTTCAGTGGAATTTCCCCTGGGCAAACTCATTTGTGTGAGCGGAGTTTCTGGCAGCGGTAAATCGACTTTAATCGCGGAAACATTATACCCGATCTTAAATCATCATTTCTTTCGGGCAAAGAAAAAACCGATGCCTTATAAAAAGATCGAGGGACTTGAACATATTGACAAGGTTATTGAAATCGATCAAACACCAATAGGTCGCACTCCCCGTTCGAATCCATCAACCTACACGGGAGTATTCTCCGATATCAGGAACCTGTATGTCATGCTGCCCGAGGCAAAGATCCGGGGATACAAGCCAGGGCGGTTTTCGTTTAACGTAAAAGGCGGACGCTGCGAAACCTGCCAGGGTGCGGGAATGAAGCTGATAGAAATGAATTTCCTTCCTGATGTACAGGTGCCGTGTGAAGAATGCGGGGGAAAAAGATACAATCGTGAAACGCTTGAAGTTCGCTACAGGGGAAAATCAATCAGCGATGTACTGGACATGAGCATTGAAGATGCTGTCGCATTCTTCGAACCTATCCCGTCAATTTATCGCAAGATAAAAACCTTACAGGATGTTGGCTTAGGTTATATCCGGTTGGGACAGTCCTCAACTACTCTATCCGGCGGGGAAGCACAGCGTGTGAAACTGGCAACGGAGCTCTCAAAAAAAGACACCGGCAACACATTCTACATACTCGACGAACCTACTACCGGGCTTCACTTCGAAGATATCAACGTACTGCTGGGGGTGCTTAACCGCCTGGTTGATCACGGCAATACGATCCTGGTGATTGAGCACAACCTGGATGTGATCAAAGTCGCAGATTGGGTTATAGACCTTGGACCTGAGGGCGGATCTGGCGGCGGCGAGATCTTATTTGAAGGTGTCCCGGAAGATCTCGTAAAGGTTAAGAAAAGTCATACAGGAAAGTATCTGGGGATTGAAATGGGGGTGAAATAATTACGGTCACCGATTAGTATATTAGCTCTATGCAGAACCTCCTCACTTCACAGCAGATTCGCAAAGCAGACGCCCACACCATCTCCACCAAACTAATAAGTTCGCTTGATCTGATGGAAGCTGCTTCATCTGCTTTCGTTGAAGAGTTTAAAAAGGAAGCTCCTGATAAAAACCTGCTGATAAGTATATTTTGCGGTACCCGAAACAACGGCGGCGACGGCCTGGCGATTGCCCGCCTGCTTTGGCAGGATGGCTACGAGAATATTTCAGTAAAGATCATTCCATTTTCTAAGGGGGTCAGCAATGACTTCAATTCTAACCTTGAACGTTTAAAAAAAACGGACGTCGCGATAGACGATTCCGCTTTCACTGAGAAACTCCTCCCCGAAAATCCAGACGTTATTATTGATGCATTACTTGGTTCAGGTGTCAATAAACCCGTGGACCGATTGTTGAAGCAAGTTGTACAAAACATTAATTCACTTGGCGCGAAAATTATTTCTGTAGATGTACCAAGTGGTTTAAAATCAGAAGGTATAATTGACCCCGATGCAACCACCATTAAAGCGGAACTTGCCATTTCTTTTCAGCTCCCAAAGATCAACTTCTTCTTTCCTGAAACTTCAAAAGCTCTTGAACGATTTAAAGCTGTAAATATCGGACTCGACGACAAATATATTCAAACTCAGGCCTCTCATTGGAGGCTGATTGAAGAGAAGGATATCCGGATGGTTTTAAAACCCAGAAAGCCCTTCAGTCATAAGGGTACCTACGGCCACGCATTGATCATTGCAGGCTGCAAAGAAACAATGGGAGCAGCATTGCTTTGCGCCGATGCATGCCTTTATTCAGGTGCCGGTCTAACTACAGCCTGTATTCCTGAGAGCGGGCTTATTGCATTAAATACACGTTCTCCGGAGATCATGGCCCTTATCAGAAACGAAAGTATTCCAACTGGCGCATTTGAAAACTATTCAGCAATTGCCCTTGGCCCCGGACTGGGAAATGATGAAGAAACCACTAAGCTTTTAAAACACGTTCTCACTGGCAACCAAAACCCTATGGTCCTGGATGCAGATGCGTTAACCATCCTCTCCCGACATCAGGAGCTATTCAGTCAGCTCCCGGCTATGAGCATTCTTACACCACACATGAAAGAATTTGACCGCATGTTTGGTCCGCATAGCTCCTGGTGGGAACGGGTTGAAACAGCACGTCAAAAGGCTTCTGAGTTTAATATTATTATTCTCCTGAAAAATCAATACTCATTTATTGTATTGCCTGATGGAAACGTGCTTATTAATCCCACAGGTAACCCGGCAATGGCTGTTGGAGGAATGGGCGATGTGCTTACGGGAATGATCGCAGCTTTCCTGGCACAAGGGTATGCTGCAAAAGATGCGGCTATACTGGCCTGTTATTTACATGGGAAAACTGGAGACGGACTAAAAAAAGAAGGGATGAGCAGTATACCACCCCGGCACGTGATACAGAGACTGCCGTTTGTTATTGACGGACTTTATTAAAATTCAAATAAATGTTTCTCCGCGTGGTATGAGGAACGAACCAGAGGTCCGCTTTCTACATATTTGAATCCCATTTCCAGTCCCCTCACTTTGTATTTCTCAAATTGCTCCGGTGTGATCCAATCGATCACCGGATGATGGTTTCTCGTTGGCTGAAGATATTGGCCGAGGGTTAAGATGTGAACGCCGGCATCAAGAAGATCCTGCATAGCTTCAAAAACATCCTCCTCTGTTTCTCCAAGCCCGAGCATAATACCTGATTTGGTTCTAAGGCCAGCTTGATTTATTCTGCGAAGACATTCTAAACTACGATCGTACTTTGCTTGTATACGAACCTCTTTGGTCAGGCGTCGCACAGTTTCCAGATTGTGCGAAACCACCTCGGGCCGGACAGCCAGAACACGATCAAGGTTATCCCAAATCCCCCTGAAATCAGGAAGTAAGGTTTCCAAAGTAGTATCAGGACTTTCGCGGCGAATTGCATTGATCGTTTCAGCCCAGACCGTTGAGCCACCGTCTTTAAGGTCATCGCGATCGACCGATGTGATCACGCAATGCTTCACCTGCATAAGTTTCACGGAATTAGCCACACGATCGGGTTCACCGGTATCGACAGCAAGAGGCCTGCCCGTAGCAACGGCGCAGAAAGAACATGAGCGGGTACAGATATTCCCGAGGATCATAAACGTAGCAGTACCGGCGCCCCAGCATTCGCCCATATTCGGACAGTTTCCGCTTTCACAAATCGTATGAAGCTTATGGGTATCTACAAGACTTCGAACGTGGGCATATTCTTTCCCAACCGGAAGCTTAACACGTAGCCAGTCCGGCTTGCGCTGCATTTGATTGGCGGGAATAACCGGTAAATCGATCATGGTACAAAGATATGAAAAAGTTGTACGTTGTACGTTTTAGGTTGTAAGTTTCTACACGCTGTAAATGAGTAACTCGCTATCCGCCCCAGACGTAAAACGTACAACGTTTAACTGCTTTTTTTTATAATTTTGATCACATAAGTAAAAAGCAATGGCAACTATAGAAACAACCTACCTCGGCGAGCTTAGAACAGAAGCAACCCACGTTTATTCAGGAAACAAAACAATTACCGATGCTCCACTTGACAACAAAGGCAAAGCAGAATCATTTTCTCCTTCAGACCTTCTTACTGCCTCTCTTGGAAGCTGCATGATGACTATCATGGGAATCGCTGCAAGAGAACACGGAATAAACATCGATGGAACTACCTGCTCTCTGACTAAGATCATGGCCTCCGATCCAAGGCGCGTCAGTGAAATACAGGTAGTGTTAAACTTCCCCAAGGGAAATTACACCGATAAGGAGAAAGCAATTCTGGAGCGGTCGGCACTGACCTGTCCGGTAGCAAAGAGCCTGCACCCGGATCTGGTTCAGAATGTGACGTTTAATTATTAAGAGGGAATGGGGAATGGAGAATGGGAAATAGACTTAAGCCATTCTCTATTTCCTATTCTCTATTTCCTATTCCCTATTCCCCCATTTTCTATTCCAAAACTATCTGCTCAGCCATTTCTTCAGCCGAGATCTCTCCGTGCGATGTTTCATAAATACACTCGCCATCTTTGATAAGAAGAAGTTGAGGCGACTCATGATGAACCTGAAATATTTCGGCTGTTGCATTGGAAACTTCCCGATAGGCTATCAAATCGATGAAATACAAGGGAGTTCCTTCAGGAATGGCATCCCTGTCTATCTCAAACCTCTTTCTTGCCATCATACTGATCGAACAGCGGGTGCTGTGCTTGAAAATTGCGGAGTACCCCGGTGCATTCTTGATTTCCTGCAACTGCTCAAGCGTAGTTAATTGAATCCAATTCATTAATATCAAATATTAAATCCCAAGGGAAGTAAACAAATTATTTAAGGACACAAAATTACACTCCGCATATCAAATTGATATAATACGGATGTCAAATAAAGTAGTGAAGGACGATTGATTTAGCGTCTTGATTTAGGATAGGTACCGTAGGCGGGGCATAATTTGGAGGAACACGCCTGCAGGAAGGAGGTAACTAAGAATAGAGCGAGAATGCCGACAATTATTTTTTTCATCAGTTGTTTTGTTGTTTAACGGCGATTAAGCTTGCACAAGCTTTCCAGCTGTCATTGTTTCTGCGTACAGTTTTATGAATATACGAAATCCAGTAAAAATAGTTATATATAAATGCAATTAGTCGAGTGATGCCTTAATTTGAGCCATCATAATAGCAGTGACAGCTGCTTCCTCCCCTTTGTTTCCGTGCTTGCCTCCCGACCTGTCTTTAGCCTGCTGCAGATTGTCGGTAGTAAGAACGCCAAATATTACCGGCCTGTTGTACTTCACTGAGACCTGGGTAATTCCATTGGCTACAGCATTGCAGATAAAGTCAAAATGGCGTGTCTCACCCTGAATCACACATCCCAGACAGATAACTGCGTCCAGATCTTTAGAAGCTAACAGAAGATCAGCGCCTGTGGTTAGTTCAAAGCTGCCGGGAACCTGAACTTCAATAACATTTTCAGCTACAGCTCCATTTTTGATCAGAGCCGAATAGGCCCCTTCGTACAAGGCGCCGGTAACTTCAGCATTCCATTGAGAGACAACTATTCCAAACCTAAACGCCTTCGCGGAGGGTATTTCTATATGGGAGAAATCTGATAAGCCTTTTAAATGTGTAGCCATTGCTTTAAATAACAAATGGCTGTCAGCGGGCACTGACAACCACTCTTAAAATGATTTATATTACTTAGACTGTGCCTCAGCACGCGCTATATAAGTATCGATAGTCGATGCTTCAAAGCTGTCAGAATAGTCTGTTTTGATCTTCTTGTAAACGTCGGCAGCCGAGCTGAACTCCTTTTGCTCTTCATAAACCAGACCCAGCTTCTTAAGAAACAATGGGCTTGTAAACGAATTCTTATTCTTGTCTGCTGCTTTCTTGTAATAAGTAACCGCTTTGCTATAATCTTTAAGCTCGCTGTACGCATCACCTAGCATACCCAGGACAAGCGGATCAACTACAGGACTTCCTGTGCTGCTGTATTTTCCAAGTACATCAACTGCTTTTTGGAATTCTCCTTTTTTAAGATAAAGGCCTCCAAGGTATGCATTTGCAATATTTGCTGATTTAGTGTTTGAGTATTCCTCGGCAATTTTCTCGAAGCCAGGATAAGATCCGTCACCGTTGATGGCTTTATCATTCAGGGAATCAATAGCTGCATATTCTTCAGCTTTGAACATTTCATTTGCAGCCTTCTCAGCCCTTGGAGCAAGGTAAAAGTTCAGATACCCTACATATAATAATATCAGGGCCACAATGGCTATTCCTATTACTGCTAAGCTTTTTAAATTTTCCTGTACAAACTTGCCGGTATTTCCAAGAGGGTTTTCAGCTTCTGGTAAGTTTTCTTTTTGCGTTTTTGACATTTGCCGTTTAAAAATAAAAATCCGTTCCACCGAAACGAATTATCCGCAAAAATACATTTTTCGGAGTAAGTATCAACTTTTAAATCAGTGAGATTCGATTTTTTTTGCTCTTAAGACTAAAAGACGGCGAAAAGACTAAATTTGCGGTATCGCCTACGGGTTTGCTAATGATATGTGGCTTCAAAAATTATCTGTTATAAATTTCAAGAATTATTCTGAAGCAGAGTTAAGCTTTTCCAAAACGGTTAATGCGTTTACCGGTGATAACGGGGCTGGCAAAACCAATCTTTTGGATGCGATACATTATTTATCACTTTGCAAGAGTTATTTCAATCCGGTAGACAGCCAGCAGATACGGCAGGGTGAGGATCTGTTCATGATCCAGGGTACGTTCAAAAAGGAAAAAGAAAACGAGGTTATATATTGCGGGCTGAAGAAAGCTCAAAAAAAGGTCTTTAAGCGTAACAAAAAAGAATATCAGCGTCTCGCCGACCACATAGGCTCCTTCCCACTCGTCATGATCTCACCCAATGATATCAGCCTGATCATCGAGGGAAGTGAGGAAAGACGAAAATTTATCGACAATGTGATCTCGCAAACTGACAGCTCTTATTTAGACGAACTGATCATCTATAATAAAAACCTTGCGAACCGAAATGCTTTATTGAGGCAGATAGGCAGCTCAGGCAGATATGACCCGGCATTAATGGAGATCTACAACGAGAACCTTATAGGTTCCGGGACAAATATCTTTGAAAAACGCAAGGCTTTTATGCTGGAGTTCCGGGATATTTTTAATAAACATTACAGTTACCTGAGTGAGGACGTCGAAACTGTTGAGCTCGTTTATGATTCGCCGCTATTACATGATGATTTTACGAGCTTGCTGAAAAGAAACCTCGAACGCGACCGCTTGTTGGAGAGAACGACGAGCGGCATCCATAAAGACGAGTTAAGCTTTACGATACATGGTATGCAGTTAAAGAAATTTGGATCGCAGGGACAACAGAAATCATTTCTAATAGCCCTGAAACTGGCTCAATATTCTTTTTTAAAACAGCAAAAAGGCTTTGAACCTTTGCTCCTGCTGGATGATATCTTCGACAAACTTGATAACAAACGTACGACCAAGCTAATGAAGATGGTTTCCGACAAAGACTTCGGACAAATATTCATTACTGATACAAGCCGGGAACGTGTTGAGGGTATTTTTAAGGATCTAAAGGTTCAGGTTAGTATCTTTGAGGTTGAGAAGGGTGAGGTGAAAATTGAAAACTGAAAACTGAAAAACAAACATACCTAACTAAAAAATCGTAACTTGACAAGTTACCGATTACCGATTACCGATTACCGATTACCGATTACCGATTACCGATTACCGATTACCGATTACCGATTACCGATTACCGATTACCGATTACCGATTACCGAAAAATGGGCCGCACAAATGACAAACCCCTCAAGGAGGCCATCGAACAAATGCTACAGGTATATAAACTGAGGCGCAAGTTTGATGAAACATCTCTTATCATCGCCTGGCCGGAGATGATGGGAAAGGCTGTCGCGAACCGCACTAAAGACATTTTCATACGCGACAGGAAATTGTTTATCCGGCTGGAGTCTGCTGTGATAAGAAATGACCTGATGATGATGCGCTCAAGCATTATCGAGAAAATGAACGAAAAAGCGGGAAGTAATATTATCGACGATATCGTCCTGCTCTAGCTCTCATACTGATTACTGGTTACTGGTTACTGGTTACTGATCACTGATCACTTCGATCTGCCCAACCCGTTCTTCAACAAGAGGTAATACAGTACGGTCATAAAACAGGCTATTGAAAAGGCCTTGAGAACAAAAAGTCTGTCAAGTTTTGTATCCCAGCCTCCAATGTATGAGATCATTCCTGGCACGATAAGCATCACAAGAAAAAAGATGACAAAACGGGGTTGATAGATCTTCATAGGCATTGGGAAGAAATCGTCACGGAAAGGCCAGCTGTTCCGTGACGATGTGTTTTGTTCTTAGAAACGTTCGAATGCTGTAAAGAAGAAGCTTCCTTCCAGTTCTGCGTTTTCGTCAGAATCCGATCCGTGAACTGCATTTGCATCGATCGATTTTGCGTATTTATTACGGATAGTTCCCGGTTCTGCCTTTGACGGGTCAGTCGCGCCAATCAGCTTACGAAAATCTTCTACCGCATTGTCCTTCTCAAGGATTGCCGCTACAATAGGTCCTGACGACATAAAGCTGACAAGATCCTTAAAAAACGGGCGCTCACGGTGAATGCCGTAGAACTGGCCCGCAATCTCATCGCTTAAGCGGGTGTATTTTAAAGCAATAACTTTAAAGCCTCCCTTAATCATATCATCTAAAATAGCTCCGGTGTGGCCATTGGCTACAGCATCGGGCTTAATCATAGTAAAAGTTCTGTTCGTTGCCATTTTGGTATTTCAAATTTGCTGCAAAAGTACTGCTAATAAATCAAAGGCTAAAGGATTTTCCAAAATGAGCTGTATGAAATCAGTAATTTTGATAGCTTTGCATTTCCTTTTTTATTTACATGTCAGAATTAGCCCCTCTTAAAGAGTTATTAGTTGAGCCAAAGCACATTGTGATTACAACACATCACAAGCCGGACGGTGATGCTATGGGCTCATCCCTGGGCTTATACAACTATCTGATCCAAAAAGGACATCATGTACGGGTGATTACTCCTACGGATTACCCGGTATTCCTGCAGTGGCTGCCGAATAACCCCGATGTGATCATTTACACAGATAAACCGGCGGAATCCCAAGAACTGGTAGCACAGGCCGACATAATATTTTGCCTGGATTTTAACGCCTTATCGCGGATAAATGAACTGGGTGAATTTGTGAGGGCGTCGAAAGCCGTTAAGGTGATGATCGATCACCATCTGGAACCCGAAGGATTTGATGATTACCGCCATTGGACCATTAACGCGTGTGCAACTGCCCAACTCATCTATGATTTTATAGTAAACATCATGGGTGAAGAAGGACTGATCAACAAGGATGTTGCAACTTGCCTGTATACCGGCATCATGACCGATTCAGGTTCTTTTCGCTTCCCCACAACTACCGCCGCCGTTCATCACATCGTTGCCGACCTGATACAACATGGCGCAGAAAACTCCAGAATCCATCAGCTGGTGTACGATAATTTCGCAGAAAGCAGGTTGCGTTTTCTGGGACACGTCCTCCTTAATAAACTGGAAGTTTTTCCGGAATTTAATGCCGCTATTATCGTCATCCATAGTGAAGATCTAGACCGGTTCAATATCACCACCGGCGATACCGAGGGTATCGTCAATTATGCTCTTTCTATCAATGGCATTCGTTTGGCTGCCCTGATTATCGAACGCAAGGACAAGGTAAAGTTATCTCTCAGATCTACCGGCGATTTCCCTGCTAACGAGATCTGCAAGAAATATTTTAATGGCGGCGGACACAGGAATGCGGCGGGAGGCTTCTCTGATGAACCCATAGATGTTGTCAGACAAAAATTTAACAGTATCTTACCCGAATATAAAGCATTATTGATACAATAAGACATTGTAAATAACAGCAGAAAACAAAAACAATTAATAACGACTAAACACAATGAAGAAATTAGTAATCGTATTAGGTATTGCAGCAACGGCATTAACCGGCTGTAATAATTTTGAAAAAGGTGAGGGTGATATGCTCTATAAGATCCACACCGACAAGGGTGGCGAAACGATCAAAGAGGGCGACTTTGTAGTTTTTGGGGTGATTGAGAAAACGGAAGGCGATTCCGTATTATACAGTTCATACGATTATGACCGCCCTTCATTAACTGTTAAGGAAAAATCGATCTTTAAGGGAGATTTTGCTGCTGCTCTGGGTCTTTTAAGTGAGGGCGACAGTGCAACGTTTAAGCTTAATGTTGATTCAATGGTCTTAAAAATGGGGCGTCCTCAGCCTGCTGATACAACCGCTAAGTATTTGGTATATACTCTTAAAATTGATAAAGTTATCCCTAAAGGCAATTTAACCGATAGCATTTTCCGTACAAAGATCGACGAATTCCTGAAAGCCGAAATGGATAAGGCAAAAAGCAGCGAAGGTGCGAAGATCAAATCATACGTTTCTGCCAAAGGCCTGAAAACAACAGTTAGTCCTTCAGGATTAAACTATGTTATCTCAAAACCAGGCAGTGGTCCTAAAGCTAATCCCGGCGATACCATCGTTGTAAATTATACCGGATCTTTCCTAAGCGGAAAGGTGTTTGACAGCAGCCTGGCAGATGTTGCCAAGAAAAGCGGCACCTTCAATCCGCAACGTCCGTACGAACCGCTTAAAATGCCGGTCGGATTACAGGGCTCTATTCCTGGATTTGAAGAAGGTTTATTGCTGCTTCCTAAAGGTGGTAAAGCAACATTGATCCTGCCTTCACAGCTCGCATATGGCGAACAAGGCAACCAGGGTATTCCGCCGTTCACTCCGCTGGTATTTGAAATTGAAATGGTTAATATCATTCCTGCAAAACCCGGATCAGCAATGATACCTGCTCCACCACAGCAATAAGCACACATAACTATACAAAAAAGCCCTTTCAGAAATTCTGGAAGGGCTTTTTTGTATTTGAATTATCTGTGGCGAGGTGCGAGCCCCGCTCTCATTGCATAGCTACCATGTGCCCACAACTATTGCCAAGCGGTGTGACTTTAATTATATCTCTGTTCAACCCGAAACGTCGCACGTGGACATTACTTGCAACAGAGGGCTTCAATCAATGATCAAAATGTCTGAATCAGGATTTGAATTGTTCGATCACTTCCCGGTAATACTCCTCGTAGATCGGTAATATTAATCCCAGGTCAAATTCATGCGCACGTTTCAATGCTCCTTCTTTGAACTCAGCCAAGCGCTTATCATCCTTTAGGATATAGATCGAATGCTCGGCCATTGCATCGATATCTCCTACATTATCCATAAAACCAGTTACGCCATTTATATTTAACTCCGGCAAACCGCCGGCATTTGATGTAATGACAGGAACTTTGCAAGCCATAGCCTCTAAGGCGGCCAGCCCAAAGCTCTCTGACTCGGAAGGCATGATAAACAGGTCTGACACCGAAAGTATTTCTTCCACCGCATCCTGTTTTCCTAAAAACCGTACGTTCTCAGAAATCTCAAGATCGCGGCATAATTGTTCACAATACACGCGGTCGGGTCCGTCGCCCACCATTAACAGCTTCGAGGGGATCTCCTTTTGAATCTTCTCGAAGATATGTATCACATCCTGAGTACGTTTTACCTTTCTGAAGTTGGAGGTATGGATAATGATACGTTCATTATTAGGCGCTATGGCAATTTTAAAGTGATCTTTGGCCTTGAGGCTGAACCGGCTCATATCAATGAAGTTCGGAATCACTTTAATGTCCTTGCAAATATCAAAATGCTTGTAGGTATCGTCTTTAAGGTCCTCGGAAACTGCTGTTACGCCGTCAGACTGGTTGATTGAGAAAGTTACTACAGGCTTATACGTAGGATCTTTTCCCACTAAAGTGATATCGGTTCCATGCAGGGTTGTTACAACCGGCACATGAATGCCATAAGTGGCAAGTATCTGCTTAGCCATAAAAGCTGCCGAGGCATGCGGAATAGCATAATGAACATGCAGCAGGTCCAATTTTTCAAACCTTACCACATCGACCAGCTTGCTCGCAAGGGCCAGTTCATATGGCGGATAATCAAACAGTGGATAATTAGAAACGGAAACCTCGTGATAAAACAGGTTAGCAGAGAAAAAATCCAACCGCGCAGGCTGCCGGTAGGTAATGAAATGCACCTGGTGGCCATTATCTGCCAATGCCTTACCTAGCTCCGTAGCTACAACCCCGCTACCTCCAAAAGTGGGATAACATACAATTCCAATTTTCATTGATGCAAAGTAAATTGAATAAAAGGAGATAAGTGTTAATATTATGTAAGAATGCTGTATGTGAGCAAAGAATTAACACACATCAGAATTAATCAGGCATCTTCCTACCGGGAATAAACATTCTCTCCGTTTACAAAGGTCTTTAAAACCTTCACATCGAATAAGCTGCTGCCATCCGCGTGCATGATATCCTGCTCAAGGATGACAAAATCTGCGAACTTGCCCTTTTCAATACTGCCCTTTTCCTTCTCCTCAAAGTTTCCTTTGGCCGCCCATATCGTCATTCCGCGTATTGCCTCCTCGCGACTCAGGGCGTTCTCAACCTGATAACCTTCCGCAGGATACCCCTTCATATCTTTCCTTACTACT
Source organism: Daejeonella sp. JGW-45 (assembly GCF_029360805.1). GTDB lineage: Bacteria > Bacteroidota > Bacteroidia > Sphingobacteriales > Sphingobacteriaceae > Daejeonella. Next base: position 156,105 of record NZ_JARKNC010000001.1, read on the forward strand.
GCGGCATAAAATGTATACATGGGGTTAATGTTCTCGACAGGAAAATCGGTTCCAAGAACGATCCAGCCGTTCTGGTCCAGCAGCTGTTTAAAAGCATAAGCTCCTTTTACGCGCTCAGGACCAAGCCGCTCGCCAGCCCAGTACATATCAGACGTGGCATGAGTGCTCTGCACAGATGGTATTACGTTATTCTCGCCAAACAGCCTGAAATCTGCCTTGTTAATTACCTGCGCGTGCTCTATCCTCCATCTCTGGTCGTTTTTACCCTTAAGTACCTTTGCATACACATTCAGTATTTCCCGGTTTGCCGAGTCGCCTATAGCATGGGTATTCATTTGGAATCCTTTACTGGCCAGCTGCTGAGCAAGCTCGGTATAATGCTGCTTATCCCTTAACAGAAAACCTGAAGACGAGGGCTTGTCGCTATAGGGCTCCAACAAGCAAGCACCTCTTGATCCCAGCGCACCATCTGCAAATACTTTGAAAGATCTTACGTTCAGCCTGTCAGTCTTGACAGCGCCCCGTTTGAACAAATAATCAATATTGGCTTTATTGTCAGACAGCATCCCGTACACCCGCATTTTAAGCTTACCATCCTTTTGCATCTGTTCCAGGGTTCCCACAAGCTGGTGGCCTATTCCGCAGTCCGTCACGGTTGTCAGCCCTACCGCAAAGCAATTCTTCTGAGCATCCAAAAGCGCTTTTTCGATTTGCTCCTTCCCCGAATCAGGAATTTTGGAATATACCAGGCGTTCGGCATTATCAACTAAAATACCTGTAAGCTTACCATCAATAGTTTCTACTTCACCGCCGCTAACTACCTGGCCCGGCTTTACGCCAGCCAGGTCAAGAGCCGCCTTATTTGCAATTGAAGCGTGCCCGTCTACGCGCGACAACATTACCGGCCGGTCCGGAAACAACTCATTGAGTTTTTGGTTATCAGGAAAATCCTTTACTTCCCAGTCATTCTGGTCCCAGCCATTCCCAACTATCCATCCCTGGCTATTTTCTTTTGAGAAGGCCAGCAGCCTGCCTAATATTTCCTCCCAGCTTTTAGTGCCGGTCAAATCCACGTTTTGCAGACCCTCGCCGTAGGAATAAAAATGCGAATGTCCATCAATAAATCCCGGGTAAACAGCCTTACCGCCGGCATCGATCTTCTCTCCCGAGTATTTCCCAAGCAAATCGGCGGAAGTTCCTACTTCGAGGATCTTCCCGTCCTTCACAGCGAACGCCTCAGCGACAGAGAATTTTTCGTCGACAGTGTAAACTTTTGCGTTGTGGACTATAAGATCGGCCTTTTGCTGGCTGTTACAAGCGTATAAGAAATAAACACTTAATAGCAGAAGATAATTTCTCATGAAAATTGGGATTGAAACCGTAAATATAACTATCCCGACGAGAAAAGATTAAAACACCTTATCTTTAGACTCTGAAATCAGCCGGTCAGATCGTTTGAAGACCCTTCAGTATCGGCATGGCTGACCAGAAGATAATAACCATAAAATCAAAGAGGAATAATTTGTCTGATATAATACAGCTCTTACCTGATTCTGTTGCCAATCAAATTGCAGCGGGAGAGGTAGTGCAAAGACCCGCATCGGCTCTTAAGGAACTGATTGAAAATGCTGTTGATTCAGGTGCAGATAAGATTCAGGTCATCGTAAAAGATGCTGGTAAATCTCTAATCCAGGTAATTGACAACGGCTGCGGCATGAGCATTACCGATGCACGTATGTGTTTTGAGCGGCACGCTACTTCGAAGATCCGTAAGGCAGAAGATCTCTTTGCCATCCGCACGATGGGTTTCAGGGGAGAGGCAATGGCTTCAATAGCAGCTATTGCGCAGGTGGAATTAAAAACCCGCCGGCATGAAGACGAGCTTGGCACCTGCGTCCGGATCGAGGGTTCTGAGGTTTTAAGCCAGGAGCCGGTTTCTTCGACGCCGGGAACAAGTATCAGCGTTAAGAATCTCTTTTACAATACACCCGCCCGGAGAAACTTCCTAAAGGGCAACCCCGTCGAAATGCGTCATATTAACGACGAATTCCAGCGGGTGGCACTAGCTAACCCCCAAATATTCTTCACCCTGCATCATGACAACAACGAAGTTTACCACCTGCCGCCGGGAAGTTTAAAACAGCGGATTATCCACCTTTTCGGCAATGCTTACAACCAAAAGTTGGTTCCGGTAGAAGAGGCTACAAGCATCATTGAGCTTAAGGGTTATATAGGCAAGCCTGAATTTGCGAAGAAAACCAGAGGCGAACAGTTTTTCTTTGTTAACAACCGTTATATCCGTGATCCCTATCTTAATCACGCCGTGTTAAACGCTTACGAAGAAGTGCTTGCACCGGATAGTTATCCGCTGTATGTTTTGTTTATCGATATCGATCCGTCTAACATCGACATCAATGTGCATCCCACAAAAACTGAAATAAAGTATCTGGATGAAAAGGCGATGTACGCGATTATCCGCTCGGCCGTAAAACGGTCGCTTGGTAAATACAATATAAGCCCTACTTTAGACTTTAACCAGGAAACTGGCTTCAGCCAGATGATAACGCCCAAAGCACAGGAAGATATAGTGCCACCACAAATAAGCTTTAACCCCAACTTTAATCCCTTCAGCCCCGCAAGGAACGAACGTAAGATCCCGTTCCTGAGAAGTACCGGGGAAGAAAGACAAAGTGTCGCAAAAAACTGGGGCTCACTTTACGAGATCGTCCAACCCGAATCCAGGCAGGAGAAATTCAACTTACCCGGACACCGTGATGTAGAAATTGAAAATCAAAGCCTGCAGTCGTCAGGAAAACAGATCTTTCAACTGCACAATCGTTTTATCATCTCGCAAATCAAATCGGGGTTTATGCTTATTGACCAGCAGGCGGCTCACGAGAGAATCCTTTACGAGCGCTTCGCCCAGCAGCTTGAAAGCAGGCAGGGGGCAAGCCAGCAGAGCCTGTTCCCGCAAACCGTTACGCTGAATGGCTCTGATCTCGAACTGGTTAAAGATCTCCTGCCTGATATACAGTCTCTCGGATTCCAGATCAGGGAGTTTGGTAAAAACACCGTAATCATCGAGGGCATTCCTGCTGATATCGGACCCAACATCAGCGAAGTGGAAATGCTTGAACATCTTATTGAAGGCTTTAAAAATAATCAAAGTGCCCTGAAATTAAATAAAAGGGACAGTCTGGCACGCGCATTGGCACGTAATACAGCAATAAAAGCAGGGACAGCGCTCTCGGGCGAAGAAATGAATATTCTTATTGACGAGCTTTTTGCGTGCGAAACACCTAATACATCGTTGAGCGGAAAGCCGGTAATAAGCACCTTTACGATAGAAGAACTAACACAACGATTTGAAAAATAGCACTGAACTGCATTATGAATCCACTTGCTAATATCCCCCCTGTAGTCAAGAACCTGCTTATCATCAATGTCATATTTTATATCGCCATGATGATGTTTGGCGCGCAGGAAATGACGAATCTGCTTGGGGTACACTACTTTGACAGTCCTGATTTCCGGATCTGGCAGGTGGTAACCTATATGTTTATGCATAGCCACCAGTCGCTATTCCATATTATGTTTAACATGTTCGCCTTATATTCTTTCGGAACCACCCTGGAGTATGTAATGGGCTCCAAACGATTCCTTAACTTTTACCTGCTGACGGGGCTGGGCGCTCTTGCTCTACAGATGATGGTTCAGGGACTCGAAGTGTACAGCGTAACGGGAAGCTTTACCCACAATGGCCTGCTCGTGATCGACAAAGTTACAGGCGCCATGTCATACAACCCGCAGGTGCTCAATCCCGACCAGGTAGCAAAGCTGGGCGGCGTGTATGCTTCGACGATGGTTGGTGCATCAGGTGCAGTTTTTGGGTTATTAATAGCATTCGTTGTATTGTTCCCGAATGTAGAACTGATGATTATGTTTATTCCGGTCCCCATTAAGGCTAAATACATCATTCCTGCGTATATACTTTTAGAACTATTCTTAGGTGTAAAACAAGCAGAGGGAGACTCCGTAGCCCACTTTGCACATTTGGGCGGAGCTTTATTTGGGTTTATCTTAGTAAAACTATGGGGCCTCCGCCGCAACGACCGTTTCTATGAATAAATCTCTTTTCAGCGAATTATATTACAAGGTATTCCAATCAGGAAACCCGCTCTTCCTGTTTATTGGGATAAACGTAATCGTATTTGTAGCCATTAACCTTTTAGCTGCGGGTGAATTTCTGACAGGCGGCAGCGGTGCGGGCGCCGACTGGCTGACCTCCATGCTTTCTATGCCTGCCTATTATGAATTACTTCCATATAGGTTCTGGACTATCCTTTCTTACATGTTCACCCAGAGAGGCTTCTTCCATCTGCTGTTTAACATGCTGTGGCTTTATTGGCTGGGTTTAATTTTCCTTGACTTTCTAAACAAGCGTCAATTCATTTTCACCTACCTGGCCGGAGGAATTATGGGTGCAGTACTATATTTACTGGCATTCAATCTCCTCCCCGTATTTAGGGGAACCGTTGAAAACTCAATCCTGCTTGGCTCTTCTGCAAGTGTAATGGCCGTTGTCGTGGCTACCGCTACCCTTGTCCCGAATTTCACCATCCGCCTTCTGTTTCTTGGCAATGTAAAATTAAAATACCTGGCCTTAGCGTATTTCGTTCTTGATCTGATTGGTATCGGCTCCGAACCAGGGGGCAGTCTCACTCACATTGGTGGTGCCTTACTAGGTTTTATGTATATTCAGCTGTTAAACCGCGGAACTGATCTCAGTAATATGTTTAAACGAAAGAGCCGGCTCCAGGTGTTAAAGAATAAGAGATCTGGCCCGACCCAGTCAGCACTTCCTGACCAGGAGGTCATCGACAGGATACTCGATAAAATTTCACAATCAGGATACGACAGCCTGACAAAAGAAGAGAAGGAACAGCTATTTAAAGCCAGCAAAAAATAATGCGCAGAAAAAAAAAGAGAGCAGGTTTACATCTTTTCAACAAGCTCGTACTTGTTGCAAATGTGCTGGCTGTGATCTCCCTGCTCCTGGCGTATGCAGCATCGTACATCAACCCCAATACATTTTGGATCCCTGCCTTTTTCGGGCTGGCCTACCCGGCTATATTGTTGGTTAACGCACTTTTTATTGTTTACTGGCTGATAAGCTTCCCAAGGTATGCTCTTCTCTCCACAATAACTGTCCTCGCTGGCTGGAATGTTCTGACTGCCTATATCGGCTTCCGGGAAAGTTCGGGGATTATGGTCCCAAAATCTTCTGAAAGCTTTATAAGAGTCCTCACCTATAATGTTCATAATTTCAAACAGTTTGGCGACAAAAACGACAAATTTACGAAAGACCAGATTCTTGACATCATCAGAAAGGAACAACCCGATGTGCTGTGCTTTCAGGAGTTCTTTTCACGGCAGCGGGGAGAATATAACTTCCGTAAACTGGTACCGGAAATACTAAACAGCAATTATTATTATTTTAAGCCTACAACGGACAACGGGTACGAAGCAACGGGTACGGCAATATTTTCTAAATATCCTATTATTAATACCGGCAAGGTTCTGTTTGCCAGGACGATGAACTGGAATGAAGCGGTGTATGCCGATATCAAAATTCGGGGAAAAGTATTCCGGGTTTACAACGTGCATTTCCAATCAATCAGTTTTCAACCGGAAGATTATCAGTACTTAAAGAAGGTCACGAAGGAAATTGATACAGATGTGGAATCATCACGCAAGATCGGCAGCCGGCTGAAGAAGGCATTTGAAAAGCGTGCCAATCAGGTAAACATACTACGCACACATGCTTTGGACAGTTGTAAAACACCATATCTTATAGCTGGCGATTTCAACGATACACCGGTGTCCTATACGGTAAAAACAATTTCGAAAGATCTTCAGAACAGCTTCAGTGAAAAAGGCAGTGGTTTTGGGATAACCTACAATGGAGAATTTCCCAATTTCCAGATTGATTATATCCTTGCATCACCCGAATTTACTGTCAAAAACTATCTGATCGTGAAAAAGAAATTATCCGATCATTACCCTGTCAGGACTGATCTTGAATTAAAATAAGCGCCTGAAATCCTGAAAATCGATTTCCAATATTTATGTTTGCAGCATGGATAGCAACCTGGTCATTTATAATACCCTTACAAGAACAAAGGAAAAGTTTGAACCTGTTAATCCGCCCCTGGTCGGATTGTATGTGTGCGGCCCGACGGTATATAGCGATGTACATTTAGGTAATTGCCGGACTTTTGTTTCATTCGACCTGATATACCGCTATCTGCTTCATTTGGGTTATAAAGTACGATATGTCCGCAACATTACCGATGCCGGCCACCTGGAGGGTGATATGGACGAGGGTGATGATAAATTCGCAAAAAAAGCTAAGCTTGAGCAGCTTGAACCAATGGAAATAGTTCAGAAATATACCATTGGCTTCCATGACGTCATGCGGCTTTTCAATGCTCTTCCTCCCGGGATTGAGCCCACGGCCACCGGTCATATCATTGAACAGATAGAGATGATCAAACAGATCATTGCCAACGGATATGCTTACGAGGTTGAAGGAACAGTTTATTTTGACGTGGAAAAATATTGCCGCGAATATAACTATACCATATTGACAAACAGGCAGCTCGACGACCTCCTGGAAAACACCAGGGAGCTTGGAGGCCAGAATGAAAAACGTGGCCGGCTTGATTTCGCGCTCTGGTTAAAAGCAAAGCCGGAACATATTATGAGATGGCCCTCTCCATGGGGCGTAGGCTTTCCTGGATGGCATATTGAGTGTTCTGCGATGAGCAGCAAATATCTCGGCGATAGTTTCGATATACATGGCGGGGGGATGGATCTCGCGGCAACGCACCATACTAACGAGATAGCGCAGTCTCAGGCCTGCAACCAGGTTCAGCCAGCAAAATATTGGATGCACACTAACATGCTGACGGTAAACGGCGCCCGGATGTCCAAGTCGAAAGGAAACGGCTTTCTGCCTGGTGAGCTTTTCACCGGAAATCATGAATTGTTAAGCCGGGGCTTTTCTCCTATGTCTGTCCGGTTCTTTATGCTGCAGGCACATTACAGAAGCACGCTCGACTTTTCAAATGAAGCGCTCGAAGCATCCGACAAAGGATTCAAACGCCTGATGAACGCTTACGGCCTGCTTGAGAAATTAATAGCTTCCCCGGTTTCACAAATGAATATCGATGATCTTTCACGCCGCTGCTACGATGCAATGAACGATGATTTCAACAGCCCTGTTCTTATAGCCGAGCTTTTCGAGGCGGTACATCTGATTAACAGCATTTATGACGGTAAATTGTCGGCAACCCAGTCAGACATAGACAACCTGAAAAAACTTATGGACAGCTTCGTTCTGGATGTGCTGGGATTAAAAGAAGAAACCACGCAGACTGACGACCTGGCCAAGCTTATGGATTTCATTATTGGCCTGCGAAGTGAAGCAAAATTCAATAAGGACTACGCGACCTCTGATAAAATCCGAATAGGACTCAACTCCTTAGGAATACAGTTGAAGGATAATAAAGAAAATGTAACAACCTGGAACCGGGTTTAATTGAAAGATCAAAACTGATTCGGATGGTTTCAGTTTTCAGTTTTTAAGATTTTATACTGTCATAATAAAGCATCAGTTTCGCAAGATCTGAGTCGTCCTTTAAATTGAGTTTATTATCCTGGATATATTTTTCAAGCTGAGCTGAGTTTCCTAATACTGAAAGAATAGCCTTTTTGTCTTTTTTGACCTTGACTAACGCGCCGTTGACCTGCAAATAATAGACGGGGGTTTCGACAATAGATTTTACCACGGTAGACGAATTGTATGCACGATGCTCCACAATATTCTTTTTCGGATCCCTGAGAAGGATAGTACCGCCGTCATAAAGTACTTCGTAAAAAGACGTTTCGGAATTTGCCTCTCCCGTTTTGTAACCATTTCTGAAGAGACGGGGCGTCTTATTTTTATCAGCAAAACTGAACTCACTCACACGATCGGCAAAGCCCATAGTTTTACCATCCCTGCTCTTAAAGATAAGTTCTCCGCTAACCTGGTCAAATTTTAGCGACATGTCCTTGATCGTGGAGCCATTAGCCATTTTCACCACGCCGACAGCCCAGTCCTCATTTAAGAAAGGACTGCCTTTTATATCTACATATTGCTTTTCCAGGACAGCTTTTGCCCTGAAATCTTCTGAATACTGTGCTTTTACAAGATGTATATTTGCAGCAAACAGGATAGAATAGATAATCAATAAATACAGATATTTTTTCATAGCAAACGGGCTTTTAGAGCAGGAAGACTTAAATATAACTCTCTCATAGCTCTAACACAAAAAACACCTGTAATATTATGGCACTATTCATGTCGAACAAAATAAACCTTATATCTAAAAATGAGATTGTTCATAATTCTAATCACTCTGATATCAACAGTAAACAAATTTAGTTTCTCTCAAACAAGTGACGGCAAGGTCAGTTCCCTGGTAGCCGCCGAGAACTATTTCGCTGCCACGGCTAAAGAAAACGGGCTTCGGGATGCTTTTCTCAGGGTATCTGATGAGGAAACCCTTGTATTCAGGCCTAATGCAGTAAAAGCTCAGGAATTCTATGACAAGAAACAACTTGACCCCGGCGAATTGATTTGGGAACCATCGTATGCCAGGATATCCCGGAGTGGCGACTGGGGCTTTACAACCGGACCCTACGTCTATATCCCCAGCGATGACACTGCGGCAAGATCGCACGGACAATACTTTTCGGTGTGGAAGGCAAATAAACGCGGTGTCTGGAAACTGGCGTTAGACATTGGTACTCCGCATCCTCAGCCCACTACTGAACCCAGCCTCAATTTTATCGATCCTAAAAACTCTAAGTTCTTCAGACAGATCTCTGCCACCCGCTTGAAGCAGCGGGAAGATATGATCCTTACCACCGACAAATTGTTCGCCAGTACATTGACCAAAAGTACGGCAATCGGGTATGATACCTTTCTGGCTAACGATGCGCGACTTATATTCCCGGGTACAGAGCCTATTATAGGCAAAGAAAATATACAAAGATTCATCAATCAGCAAGGTCTTAATATTTTCACTGAGGCGGTGCATGCTGATCGCTCGATTGGCAGCGATTTCGCGTATACGTATGGTACGGCCCAGATCACCCGGGATAATAAGATCACCAAATACAACTACGTAAGGTTGTGGGAATCCCAGGAAGGATTTAAATGGAATGTAGTTGTAGAACTATTCTCGCCGGCGGAATGAGATGTACGTGATACGTAATACGTGATACGTTTTACGTTGTAGGTTTCTTACGCAACGTCTAAAGAGTTTTTTGTAAATTAGAGCTAATTAAATATTTTATCCGCATTGCACGTATAACGTACAACGTAAAACATAAAACATAAAACTCCTATGAGTCCGGAAAACTATCGCAATCTCCTCGAAGCAGTAAATGGCTTAAAAAGCAGGGGTTATACCTACGATTTCAATTATGAAAATGCCTGCCTGTTTTGCGACAAAATAAGTGAGAAATATAGCGCAAGCGATCTGAAAATAACCGAATATTATCGCTTTGAGGGCATGAGTGACCCGGAAGATAATTCAGTGATCTATGCTATTGAAAGCAAAGATGGTCATAAGGGAATTTTGATTGATGCCTACGGAGCTTACGCGGATGAACACAAAAATGCGTTTATCGCCGACATCGAAGTAGTAGAAAATTAAAGGAGGTTGCTAATAAGCTTTTCAGTGCTTAGTCCTTCAGCCTCAGCTTTATAGTTCCTTACTATCCTGTGCCTTAAAATGGATTCGGCGACCGCCTGAACATCCTCTATATCCGGAGAGTATTTACCGGTAATTGCAGCATGACACTTGGCCCCCAATACGAGGAACTGTGATGCCCTGGGGCCAGCGCCCCAGCTTAAAAACTTATTTACTTCGTCAGTAGCAGTAGCTGTACCCGGCCGTGTTTTAGCTGCCAGCGATACTGCGTACTGCAGCACGTGATCGGTAATCGGAATATTTCTTATGAGCTGCTGAAAAGCACTGATCTCCGAAGCGTTCAGTATTTTTTTAAGATCTAAGGTACGGTTAGCCGTGGTATTCTTAACCACCTGCAGCTCCTGCTCAAATGAAGGGTACGTTAATAAGACATTAAACATAAACCGGTCAAGCTGCGCTTCGGGTAAAGGGTAGGTTCCCTCCTGTTCAATAGGGTTTTGCGTGGCCAGTACAAAGAAAGGCTGGGGCAGCTTATGAGTCTTTCCACCAACAGTAACAATTTTCTCCTGCATAGCCTCCAGTAATGCGGCCTGCGTTTTAGGCGGCGTACGATTGATCTCGTCGGCAAGAATAATATTCGAGAATACGGGGCCCTTAATAAATTTGAAGGTACGGTCCTCTCCAAGTATCTCCGACCCGATGATATCCGAGGGCATAAGATCAGGCGTGAACTGGATACGGTTATAGCTCAGGTCAAGTACAGCCGCTACGGTTTGAACCAGTAGCGTTTTGGCCAGGCCTGGCACACCCACCAGCAAACAATGACCATTGCTGAATATCGAAATAAGGACAGACTTAACAACTTCGTCCTGGCCAACGATTACCTTGGCTATCTCTTCCCTTATTTGCTTATAGGAATCATTCAGGGCATCTACGGCTTCTACATCAGTTGCGTAAGTCTTCATTCGGTCAGTTCTGAGCTGTTGTCCAGTTGGCTAAACCGGAGCAGGTTTGAAATTCTGAATCTATCTTAATATACGTGATCTTTCTGCGTTTCTCAAACCACTCGCTTATTGTACGATTTGTTTTGTCTTCAAAAGCTACCTCTTTGATCTTAGGAAAATCCTGCTCAAGGCTAGCCTGATGAGGCCCTGTCTTGGACTTTAACAACAGAAAACGATAACCCTGCTTTCCATCTGCGCCGGTAAATAACGCAGGCTCTGAAATTGATCCGGCCTTCATGGTATCGACCGTCAGGAAGATAGAAGGATCCAGTTTATCTGTTGGTATAAATGTTGTACGGCTCTGAACATTTTCAGCATTAAGCATCATTCCGCCATTGTATTTCGTATCGTTATTGTCAGAATATAAAGACGCGGCAGTAGCGAAGTCAAGGGTTTTGTTAACTACTTTCTTATAAACACTGTCTATATGTGCTTTTGCTCTTTCTAAGCTTGCAGGTACAGGCTCGGTCTTGATCAGGATGTGACGTACATTGACCTGCTCGCCGCGCCTTTCTACTAGCTGAAGAACATGGAAGCCGAATTCGGTTTCAATGACCTGGGAGAGCTCTCCGGGTTTAAGCTTGAAAGCTGTCGCTGCAAACTCCTTTACCAGGCTTCCTCTATCCATAAAACCGAGGTCGCCACCCTCGCGGGCAGATCCGGGATCCTGAGAGTAAAGACGTGCCAGTGTGGCAAAATCTTCACCGCCCTTCACCCTCAGTCGCAACGCTTCAGCTCTATCGCGAAACGGTTCTTTTTCCTGCTTATTCATTTTCGGATAAACAACCACTTCCCCTATTTCCACCTCAGTATTAAAAAAAGGAAGGCTATCCTTAGGTATGGCATCAAAATAACGCTTAACTTCCAGTGGCGTTACCGAAACATTTTCTGTGATTTTTGCCTGCATTTTATTTGCAATAAGCATTTCCTTGATATCCGGCCGTATTTCATCCTTATATTGAATGAGGGACCGGTTTAGAAATTGCTCCAGACGTTCTTGTCCGCCTGCACGGGCAATACTACTGCGAAGACGACGGTCGATCTCATTATCAATATCATCTTCAGTAACAGCTATTGAGTCAATGATCGCCTGCTGTCCAAGAATCTTCTGTGATATCAGTCCCTGCAGGATCTGGCACTTAACATCTGGATTATCAGGGTTTCCCTGCGATAAATATTGAGCATACTGCATATCTATCTCAGATTGCAGGATAATAGAACTCCCGATAACCGCAACAACTTTATCGAGTGATTTGTTCTTGTTCTGCAAGCCTGGTTGCGCCATAACCTGCGCGAGGGTAATAAATAATAATCCAACTAATATCCCTGGGGTCTTTCTCATTTCTTGTATTCTCATTCTCTTAAAGCAGACTTATCCTGCGTTTTATTACTATTAGATCCATGGAAAAATAATAGCCAGCCTATAGGGCCGGCTCATGGATCAATCCTGCAAAATTATCAGATAATATTCATTAATCAATGATTTAAAAAAATAGGTTCTCTTTTCACTGATTTACCTCATAATTAACGACTAAACCCGTTGAGCTGATATCTCACTGTAAATATCCTGCATCGCTGTTCAAATAGTGACTGGAATTGTTTACTATTTGAAAACAACCGAATATTTAACAGCTTTTACTGAATTGCCCCTAAGGTAGTCTTTTCAAAAATAAGCGCTCTCCATTTAACTATTTTTAACAGATGCTTTCTTATGTTTGCATGGCCGCAAACCTATTTGAAACATGGAGAAACTGATCACTCATAATCGCAACGCCTTAAGGCTTCTGATGACTGAGGATCTCTATATTATTGATAAGGATGCCCCGCAATCTACCGTGCAGGCTACATCGGGACCAGAACAGATTCTCCCGGAAGTAAAAATGGAAGAATCGAAGCAAATAAGCTTCAGTTACCTGGGAGAGAATAACCGGTATTTTCTGATACTTGTCGACGATGCATCCCACCCTGAACTTAATACTGCTCATAAAGAAATGTTAATGAAGATCATGGCAGCAAAGAAGCTTGAAATGAGGGATCTCGCTATTGTTAACCTGGCTAAATACCAGGGAGTGAGCTTCGACGAGTTGAAAGCCTTTTTTAGCTGCAACAGGCTGACCTTATTCGGAATTGCCCCACAAGTGATAGGGCTGCCGGCAATAGCTGCAAACGAAACGGTGAACCATCTTGGAACAAAGGTACTGGCAACGTTTAGCCTCGGCGAAATGAGCAGCAACACAGATAAGAAAAGGGAATTCTGGAATGTAATGAAAGAATTTTGATGGAACTGGTCTTTGCAAGCAATAACAGGCATAAAGTGGATGAGGTACAGTCCATAGCCGGTGATAAATTCCTTATCCGGAGCCTTGATGAGATCGGCTGTTATGATGAAATACCGGAAACAGGCAATACGTTCGAAGCCAACGCCGGGCAGAAGAGCCGGTTTATTTACGAACGGTACAACCTGGCCTGTTTTGCCGATGACTCCGGATTGGAAATAGATGCGCTCAACGGTGAACCCGGAGTTGACTCTGCCCACTATTCCGGAAGCAGGGATTTCGGGAACAACATCGCGCTCGTCCTTGAAAAGCTCGGAAATAATAGCGAACGCAGAGCGAGGTTCCGGACAGTGATCTCGCTAATAATAGACGGCACCGAGCATCTTTTTGAAGGTTCAATAGAAGGAAGGATAACGGAAACTATCTCTGGTACCAGGGGCTTTGGATATGATCCGATTTTTATTCCATCCGGGTATGATATTACTTTCGCTGAGATGGATGCCGCCGAGAAAAACCGGATCAGCCACCGGGCAATCGCAGTTCACAAAATGATCGGCTTTCTCAGAACCTTATAATACGGCTCTGCTTAAGGAGCTGCTACCTGGGCCTTCGTGATTATCTTTTCTTCCTTTTTGCCTGGAATCACCTTTTTAGCCGGTGCTTTCTCGGGGGCGCCTTTAGCAGGTGCTTTCACCGGTGCCTTAGGCACAGCCCCTTTTTTTGCCAGCTGGGGTATGATCTCCTCCTTTGATTTTGGCCGGTCTTTGGGTTTCCAGATAAAGCCCTTTAATATCTTATCTTCCTCCCCCAGCTTGTCCATCGGCTTGGTTGACGCCTGGACCGCACGAATGAAATTAATCCCCGTCAGCTTACCATCGGCAAAATTCATTTTTATCCGGCTGCTCACCTGATGGTTCAAACCCACGTAAGCTGTATCGTCTTTAACATAGTAAACGCTTTCAGCATTTCCATCCACAAACATTTGACTCAGCTTGTTATCCTTGAAATACCCCGTAATTACCTTGCCCTTTATCTGGTTGAACCTGGTCGAATCTGTATCTTCCGAATTAACAATAAAGCTATTATGCTGCAAAAGCATGTTATTAAGCTTCTTATTTTTCATTTGAAGATAGATCGTATCCCCCGAAAGCTGGGATCCCTGCGCCCATAGCATGGGATTGAAATAGCATCTTACTGTAGAGTCCGAATAACTGAAAAACATGGAGTCGGCCCTTGCCTGTAAATCTGACTTAAATATTTTAGCATTATGATAAGCGATAACGATCCGGTTTTTTGCCGTATCCAATGACGCGGAGTCGGCCTTTGGGCTCTTTACCGTTTTGAGCGTATCCTTCAGCCCCGGCTTCCCGGGCTGCAGTATGGGTTTCGACCCCTTTCGGGCAGCAACCGGCGGCTTGCCTTTTAACGAATCTTGTACAGAGGGAGCTTTCCTTACCACACTATCAGCCGCCGAAAGCGGAAGGACAGCGCCAGGCGGGCTAACAGCTGCGGCAGGTTCAGGCGCCGATAGCTCTGTGTCAGACTTAAGCTCATCTTTTTTATACGGCAATATATCTCTTGTATAAACTACCTTGCTGAACAACGTATCTGCTGTAAACCAGATCGAATCCACTTTCGCAGAATCAGATTCGGAGATAATGACGATATAGGGGTTCTGAGTTACCAATATACTTTCGTCAGATTTTTTGTAAAGGCCGATCCCGCCTCTCAATTCAGCTTTCTCCGCAGTATCTATAAAGGTAATATTTCCTATAGCCCTGCCAAAACCAGCCTTACGGTCATAGAATAAACTATCACCTTTCATTGACTTGCTTCCCTGGGTATAGAGGTTATTCTTGCCAAACCTGGCCTGGTCGCTCTCGTTATTGTACGTTCCATTCTCGGTATACAGCGTATCATCTTTCCCGTAAATGTTCGTCGGGCCGTAGAAGTATGCAATCTTTGTATTGGCATTGTACCTCAGCGTATCGGTTTTGATGAGCGCATCCGGAGAAGTGAGAACCACATTATATCTGAAATAAGCATCCCTCGTTGACCCAAAATAATATCCATTCTTACTTGTAAGGACGTTCTCCCCATCCACGATCTTTCCTCCCCCCGTATAGGTACCCATACGCGTTCCCATATTGTAAGTTAAAAGAGGCGTAGTCAGCGTAGCCTCCTTGTCTATCATTCTTACATTATTGGTCAGGATAGCAATCTTGGTATTACCGTTATAATTAAGCAGGTCTGAATAGATCACAGTTCCGGAAGGCTGTGTAATAACGACATGTCCAAACGCGTCGAACGTATTAGCGGCGTGGTTATAATCCGCGCTGTCTGCTGCCAGCGTAGAACCTTCGTGAGCAAATATCGGCTTAATCAAGCGGGTGAATCCTGACGACTGGAAGCCTTTGATCAGTTGGGAAGACCTGATCTCGATCTGGGTTCCCTGTGCACAAACTGCCAGAGCGCTTATCGAAAGCAGTACCGAAAAAATGATTTTCCTCACCTTACAAAAATAGTTTTTTGGCTAAGGATTTTAATTAAATAATTTTGAGCTGATGATCATCCTGAACCGCTTCATTTCCTTTATCAAACAACATGCCCTTTTCGCCCCGCAGGACCGGGTGCTGCTGGCCGTAAGCGGCGGCCGCGACTCGGTGCTCATGGCACATTTGTTCAACGAAGCAGGGTTTAACTTTGGTATCGCACATTGCAATTTCAACCTTCGTGGAGAAGACTCACAAAAGGACGAAGAGTTTACATCTGAACTGGCCGGCAGCTTCGAAGCACCCTTTTTTGCCGCAAGCTTCGACGTAACCGGGCACTCCTCCCAGCATCATATCTCCATTCAGATGGCCGCCCGGGATCTCCGTTATCAATGGCTTGAAGAGATCCGTTCAGACTTTGATTACCAATATATTGCTATGGCCCACCATCAGAATGATGTCATAGAAACCATGCTGCTCAACCTTACCCGGGGTACAGGAATAGCAGGCTTGCATGGGATCCTTCCTAAAAAGAATAAGATAATCAGGCCGCTCCTTTCCTTCAGCCGCGACGAAATCAACCGGGCCGTTGACCGGGAACGTCTTTCCTATCGTGAAGACAGTTCCAATAAATCGACAAAATACGCGCGAAATAAGATTCGCCTGGAAGTCATTCCGCTTCTTAAAGAATTAAACCCTTCCCTGGAAGAGACATTCGAAGCTAACCGGAAGCGATTTGCCGAATTAGAAGTATTACTTAATAAAAAGGTCAGCGAATTGCGGAAAAAGCTTTTCAGAATCTTGGATAATAACGAATATGAAATCGACCTGACAGCCTTGAAGGCGCTTGAACCACTTGATACGCTCCTGTACGAATTGCTTCATCCATATGGCTTCACTGAACCTGTTCTGACCGATCTTAAGAACTCATGGGATGGTATGCCAGGCAAAGTATTCAGCTCAGGTTCGCATACCCTTAACCTCGACAGGGGGAAATTGCTCCTGATACCGAAGAGAAAAAGTCTGCCGGAAGACACCAGAATCAATCCGGGCGATACATTAATTAGCTGGGACAATAAGAAATACCGCCTTGCCAGCGTTTTAATAGACGAATTTAAACTGCGTGCCCAACCCGGAATAGCCCAGGTGGATCAGGGTCTTTTAAAATTTCCCTTAACTATGCGGACCTGGAATATGGGAGACCGCTTTCAGCCACTGGGTGCAAAGGGAAAGAAAAAGATCAGTGATTTCTTTATTGAACAAAAGATCCCGCTTAGCCGTAAAAGGAATATTGGCATTCTCGAAAATGGCAATGGCGACGTGATCTGGATTGCGGGTTTGCGTATAGACGACCGTTATAAAATAACAGCTAACACCAAAAAAGTTTTTATCTTCGAACAATTCACCTGATAATGCAGAATACTCCCGCCTTCATTGAGAAACAATACCTTGGCCGCGATTACAGCCGTATAAGTGTAAGGCTGGTACTGGCTCTCTTTTGTTTTGCGGCGTACTTTATCACTGAGCGGAGGGAACAAAATGCAGCACTTTTCCTGGTAGTGGGCTGTGGGATCCTTGTGGTGTCAGTGATTATGATGTTCCTGCTTCACTTTAAAACAACGGTTCAAAATCAAAGCATTGTACTGGATGGTTTGTGGACTACGAAAATGGTCAAGATAGATCTCAACAGCATCGTGAACGTGGAACGTACATCTTACAGCTCCTACATCATCAATAACCCTGTTTACAACCTGCACCAGAAGGGAACAGTGCGCTTCTACGCCGGTGGCAAAGACGCAGTTAAACTAACCGACCGCGACGGGCTGATATACGTGATAGGTACGCAATGCCCCACGGAATTGGAACAGAGCATCAAAGCAGAGATAAAAAAGTAATCATCCTACGCTTATCCCACGCTGAAGGTATAGCTATCGTTAAGATGGCTTATTTCTTCAGCCCGATCTCCCTAAGTCTTTCGTCAAGATACTCCCCTGCAGTTATATCTTCATAAGCTTTAGGATGCGCCTCATCGATACATGATTCCAGGGCAGTAAGATCCATGTCTGCCTTCGGATGAAGGAAGAACGGCACGGAGAACCTGGATGTTTTCATCAGCTCACGAGGTGGGTTTACCACCCGGTGAGTGGTCGATTTTAATTTATTGTTCGTTAAACGCTGCAACATATCACCCACATTCACAACGATATCTTCCACGTTTGCCTTAACCGGGTACCAGGTACCGTCGCGGGTTAATACTTCCAGTCCGTCAGCACTGGCGCCGATAAGAAGGGTGATAAGATTGATATCCTCGTGTGCACCGGCACGTACCGCATCTTCGGGCAAACTATCCGGATCCTCTATCGGAAAATAATGGATACCTCTTAATATAGAATTACCGTTATGAACTTTATCATCGAAATAGTTTTCAGGCAGATTCAGATAAACAGCTATGGCGTGAAGCAGGTGCTTGCCTGCACTTTCAAGACGCTGATACACCTCGCGGGTGATCTCGTTAAACCTCGGTAATTCTGCTACCTCCACGTTATCCGGGTATTCATCTTTGACCGGGTCGCCATCGGTAACTACCTGCCCGCTTTGCCAGAATTCCTTAAGATCGGGTGTTTTAGAGTCTTTAGCCTTTTCCCGGCCTTTACTGGTATATCCCCGTTGGCCGGCGAGCTCTGCCTTTTCATACTTTAGCTTTTGTTCATCGGGCATACTGAAGAACTTCTTAACCTCCGCATAAAGCTCGTCCATAAGCTCCTTCGTCATACCATGATTGGCGATCGTTACAAAGCCCGTCTCATTAAATGCTTTGCCGATATTATCAGAAAATTTCTTTTTCTGTTCCGGCGTGCCCTTAACATAATCGTCAAGATCCAGCCGCGGGATATTTACTTCTGCTGACATATTTTTTGAGTTTTACGTTGTAAGTCATACGTTGTACGTGCAAAACGCACAACCCTGCGTACAATTTGAGTTGTACGTTATACGTCATACGTTGTACGTACAAAACGGACAACCCTGCGTACAAGTCTTACAATACTTAAATTTACAACTTATAACTAATAACTTACAACTTATCGACCCAGACGTAAAACGTATAACGTAAAACGTACTACTTATTAAAAACGCCGGCAACAATCTTCTCCAGCTCTTCTATATCAAAAGGCTTCGCCAGGAAATCATCTGCACCGGCCACCCGGGCGAGCGCCTTTACATCGTTATTTGCCGAAAAGTATATAATAGGAATATGTTTTAAAGCCGGCGCTGCTTTTATTGCCTGAGTTGCCTTAATTCCACCCATGTCAGGTATCCAATTATCCATCAGGATGATATCCGGCATAATTTCCTCAACTGTTTCAACGATGTTTTTACAATGATTACGTGTATGAACATTCCAGCCGCTCTCTTCCAGGATGTAGGTGCAAATGGAAAGAATATCCTCGTCGTCATCACAAATTAAAATACGCTTATCCATATAAATTATCCTTTTAGGTTTCCCATCTGTTAAGCTGTCTAAAATAAATAAATATCATAAAACAACAACCTGTAATTATTCAAAACAGGGTTCAGATGATCTTTATCCTGAAATACAGTATTTACCGCAAAACTTTTCAGCAGCAATAAGGTTACAATAGAAATAATTTATCCAGACAGTAAAAATCATTTATATGAACAATTTATTTCGTGGCTTATTAGCCGGATGGGGAGCATCCAAACTTGGCGGTGGATGCTTAGGCACAGTGGTGGTATTCGCTATTATCTGGTATGCCCTCGGTCATTGTTAATAATTCCGGATATTTCTGTAGCGCAGGATCATCAGCACCGCCACAAACACCAAAATCGCAATGGCCATTTTCATGGAGTAAATATACATTTTAAATGCTTTTAAATTTAATATCGCATTTGACATACTAAAATTTTTAGTAATTTTACTTCATGGATGATAAGGAAAAAATCAAAGCAGCGATAACCATGTTAAAGCAGCTTAAAAGAATGGTTGGCTTTTTCATGAAAAAGGAAATTTCAGAGCTTATCGAAAAGCTCGAAAATTCTGATCCGGTTCAAATTAAGAAAACAGAAAGAATAAATGCCTGAACATAGCTGATGCAGACGGTAGCAGCAGAAAGCCGATCCGCTTCAATGAATTGGCTTTTTACTTTATAATAGAATTGCCCTTTTTCTTTGCTCCTCTTTCGTATTTTCGCGCAGTGAAACGAAGAATTCGCAGGCATGTCCGGCGTGCCAGGTATATTTTTTACAAAGAAACTCTTATCGATTCCAAAGAACATTTTTGGACTTTTCTCGGTTCTTTCTTTGGGATAGGAATAATTGGATTTACAAACAATATTTTCCCAAGACGCTTCACCCTCCCGGCGGAGCAACTGCGCTGATAGCTAATATCGGGTCTGAGCAAATCAAAGCCCTGGGTTATTTATTCGTACTCAGCCCCGTGTTAACCGGGGTACGATCCTGTTTGTGGTAGCCATTTTTTTTAATAACCGGACTCAAAACGAAGTTATCCTTCGAATAAAAAGTGGTATCAGATCTGGAAAAGATATAAGAAACGGATACCGGCTACGCTCTCCGATTTTCGATCTTGATTCCTGGTGCTTACTTTGGTTCTTTATAATGACATTTTACAAACTATAAGCAGATATTAATTCAGTAATATTGCGCCCTTAATAGTATGAATTCCAAAGAAAGAATAGCGCTAATATTACTTGCCGCACTGAACTTCACGCATATTCTTGATTTCATGATCATGATGCCATTAGGTAATTACCTGATGCCGTATTTTGACATATCTCCGCAGCAGTTTTCAATGCTGGTTGCGTCATATACTTTTAGCGCCGGCATTGCAGGATTCCTTGCAGCATTCTTTGTAGATAATTTCGACAGGAAAAAAGTCCTCCTGTTCGGTTACATTGGTTTCCTGATCGGCACTCTTTGCTGTGCTCTGTCGCCAACGTTTGAGTTCTTGCTAATCTCCCGGATCGTGGCCGGACTGTTCGGCGGATTGATAGGTGCACAGGTCCTTTCTATAGTCGCAGACCTGATCCCATATGAACGGAGAGGCATAGCAATGGGAATAATCATGGCCGCATTTTCAGTCGCCTCGGTTTTTGGAGTCCCGTTCGGCCTGTACATCGCAAATCTTTTTAACTGGCACGGGCCATTCTTTTTCGTAGCTGGTCTAGGTGCGGTATTAGTGCCCTTCCTGATGCGTTTCCTTCCCAAAATGGACGGGCATCTGACAACTGAAACGGCAAGGATCAATCCGTTCGTTCTGATCAGGGAGGTAGCGCGGGATAAAGACCAATTGCTTGCACTTGGGTTTACAGCGTCATTAATGCTCGGCCATTTTATGATCATACCGTTTTTAAATCCTTTCATGGAATTTAATATGGGCTTCAGCAAATTCCAGACACCAATGCTCTATATGGCCGGCGGGATAGCGACATTGATCACCTCTCCTTTAATTGGCCGCTTAGCCGATAAAGTAGGGAAGCATAAAGTATATTTCATCATGGCAGTAACTTCTATCTTCCCTATCGCGCTGATAACCAACCTTCCCCCGATGCCATTCTACTTAGTTCTATGCGTCTCAGGGTTTTGGTTCGTAGTGTCATCCGGAAGGACCATTCCTGCCCAGGCCATGGTCAGCAATGTAGTTTCGCCGGAGAGGCGTGGAAGCTTCATGAGTTTTAATTCATCGGTGCAGCAGATCTTTGTGGGATTGGCGTCTGTCCTCGCCGGGCTTATTGTTGTAAAAAACCCTGATAACAGTATCCAGAACTACGAGGTCACCGGCTACATAAGTATATTGATTACACTCCTGACGCTGATATTTGTCTTCAGGCTCGACACGAGGCTTAAGAGAAAGGGAGTGGGAGAGAGTAGTGATCGGTAAGCGGTAATAGGTAATAGGTAATAGGTAATAGGTAATAAGTGATCAGTAATCAGTGATCAGTAATCAGTGGCGGCTGGAATTACCTGGCCGTCAGTTTCGGACTTACCAGAAGCATGGCTGTGCGTATCATCGGTCTGTCCTTTGCAGGCAATGTCACACTCACAAGCCCTTTGTTACTTGTTGGAATCTTAACGGCGGAAACCTGCTGCTTCAACAAGGTATTTATCTCCGCCTGATCAAGCGTGCAGACTATCATCCTTTTGCTGATATCGGCCTCGTTCAGGGAAATGATATCGTTATCAGAAACAAGCTTTAGCGATTTCCCATCCTCCATAACCACGGTAATCTCTGTTCCTTTCTTTATTGTTACCGGCTGGGGGACATTAAACTGAAGGTAGTAGTTGTCATCAACGCTCCTCACATTAAAGTGCAGCTTTAAAGCATTTCCTTCCTTAATAGAATACAGAGATGTCTGTTTGATCAATTCCTTAGTGAACTTATCAACACGATTTACAGCTAATACAGGCGCCTGTGCCATCGAACAGAATGAACAAGCAAGCAGCATAAGTGTCAGGACAATAGAGCGCATCATGAATTAAATTTAATCCGGCAAAGATACTTAATAATAAATATTCAACTCTAAATCTCTCTGCCCAAAATACTGCAGTAATAACGGAAGGCGACAGCGTTAATAAGTAAGCCCGGCTGGAACTATCCCGCCGGGCTTTACTGCTCAAATAAGAAATTTAATTTCCGGTTCCTGTTTCAGGAGCTTTTCCGATCAATTCCATAAACTGGTCGAGTTTAGGTGTAATAATGATCTGGGTACGCCTGTTCCTGCTTTTACCTGCTTCGGTATCGTTACCCGCTATCGGATTATATTCTCCGCGGCCGCCAGCAGTCAACCGTTTAGGATCAACGCCATGGTTGTTTTGCAGCGACTGAACTACCGAAGAAGCACGCAGGGCACTCAGATCCCAATTGTTCCGGATGTTGGTCTGACTGATAGGAACATTATCCGTGTTACCTTCAATAAGAACGTCATAACCCTGGTAATCCTTAATGATCTTGGCGATCTTAGCTAATGTTGCACCCGCCTGGTCTGAGATCTCATAACTTCCCGATCTATAAAGCATGTTATCCGACAAGGAAATATACACAACGCCTTTAAGAACCTGTACGTCTACATCGCCCAGTTCTTCCCTGCTCAATGAACGGGTCAGGTTGTTTGTTAATACCATATTAAGCGAGTCGCTCTTGTTCTTGGCATTGATCAGCTGCTTAATATATTTATTAGAAGAATTGATCTCATCAACCAATTTGGAAATATTCACATTTCCCTGGCTTGTAGAGGTCAGACATTTACTGAGAGCTTCCTGCAGCTGAGCTGCATTAGCCTTTTCCGCGGCGATCTGTTCTTCCAGGCTTTTTACCCTGGTACTGGTGCCCGAGAGGCCCTGCTGACTGGTGTTATATTTGTCACTTAAGGCCCGATTCTCTTCCTGGAGTTTATTGTAGCTCGTCTGAAGGGCCGAGTACTCCTTTTTACTTACACAGCCCTGAGCCATCACTACCGTAATGAGCATTGCTGGTATCCATGTGGTAATTTTCATAATCTTAATTTTTGGTATCAGATTATGATTAAACAATTACGGTGCCGTTATTTAGTGGAAAGTTGAAACCCGATAGCTATCGGGTTGAAAGCGGCTGGGCGGATAGCCAACGGTTTCCAGATCGCTCCAGTCAATGTCAACTGCTAAGCCTTTTTCGGCGGCAGATCAAAAGCAGTAGCGTCATGCTCAAAATGTCCCTTGTGGGAACCGTCGCAGAAAGGCTTATTCTTTGAAAGGCCGCAGCGGCATATAGATACTATAGTTCTTCCTTGCAGGCCGTAGTTATTTCCGCTTGCATCCACTATTTCAAAATCACCATCGATCTTTACAGATCCGTTGCTGTTAATTGTAAGTTTCGTCTTTGACATCTTTTTAAATATTTCAGGCAAAACTAGACTATTGAGCGTGGCGCACACAAAATGATTGCTATTTAGAAAGATTCCTTTCGCGGCTTTCAACCCGATAGCTATCGGGTTTCAACACCCCGTTTTCCGTTTATTGGTGCCACGTAAGATTTGCTTTTCGGCGCCGAAGGATTCCATGTTGCGATTCCAGCGAAAGCGTGTCATTCCAGCGAAAGCTGGAACCTCAATCCTCCAACCCCCGGCTCTTAAGCATCGGCTTAATATCCGGATCATGCCCCCTGAAATCCCTGTACATTTTACCCAGTTCGATCGTATTGCCGCGCGACAAGACCATGTCCCTGAAACGTTGCCCGTTGGCCCTTGTCAGGCCCCCATTCTCCACAAACCAGGAGTAGGCGTCATCAGCAAGCATCTCAGTCCACGAATAGGCATAATAACCGGCCGAGTAGCCGCTGTTCCAGATATGATTGAAATACGAAGAACGATAGCGCGGCGGGACCTGAGGAAAATCAAGGCCGGTCTTGCGAAGCGCTTCTGCTTCAAAAGTATTCACATCCTGTAAAGACAAGCCTGGCTTCAGGCTATGCCATTGCAAGTCAAGATTATGTGCTGCCAGCACTTCAGTGAATGCATGTCCCTGGTTAAAGGTACCGGCTTTTTTGATCTTATCGATCAAGGCCTGCGGCATCACTTCACCGGTCTTGTAATGTAACGCATAGTTATTAATCACCTTCGGATCCAGTGCCCAGTTTTCATTCACCTGGGATGGAAATTCAACGAAATCGCGAGCCGTAGCCGTTCCCGAAAGACTTGGATACTGCTGATCGGCAAACAGGCCGTGTAAAGCGTGACCGAATTCATGGAACATGGTACGCATGTCGGAATAACTGATCAGCGCCGGCTGACCCGGGGCAGGCTTGGTAAAATTACACACGTTGTAGATCACAGGCCTGGTGCCGAAAAGCCTGGATTGACCAACCAGGTTGCTCATCCACGCACCGCCCCTTTTATTATCCCGCTTGTAATAATCGGCATAAAATAAAGCCATCTGCTTCCCATCTTTGTCAAATACGTCGAACACCCTGACATCTTCCTGGTAGACGGGAAGGTCCTTCCGCTCTTTGAACGTCAGCCCGTAGAGCAAATTCGCTGCATAAAACACCCCTTTCTGCAACACATTATCGATTTCCAGGTAGGGCTTGATCTCATTTTCATCGATATCAAATTTCATTTTGCGGAGCTGTTCGGAGTAGAAGTTCCAGTCCCATGCTTCCAACTTAAACCCACCGTTCTGCTGATCTATAAGCTTCTGAATTTCGGCAGCTTCCTCTCTGGCTTTCGCCGTTGCGGCCGGAACCAGCTGAGCGAGGAACTTCTCCACCGTCTCAGGAGTTTTTGCCATCTGGTTCTGCAGCTTCCACGCAGCAAAGCTTGGGAAACCTATCATCCGGGCCTTTTGAGCCCTGATCTGGGCCAAACGGGCTATAATAGCACGGGTGTCGTTTGCATCATCCTTCTCCGTGCGGTTCCATGAAGCTTCAAAAAGCTTCTGCCGTGTCGCCCTGTTCCTGAGAAAAGTAAGTTCAGGCTGTTGCGTCGTATTCTGAAGAGTGATCGCATACTTACCTTCATGACCTGCAGCTTTAGCATTCCCTGCCGCTACTTCAATGGCCGCGTCCGATAAACCCTCCAGTTCTTCTTTCGTGTTTACGATCAACGCCCCTGCGCGGGTGCCGGCCAAAAGCTGGCTGCCGAACTTAGTGCGTAAAGTGGCCTCCTCCTGGTTCAACTTTCTCAGGATCTCCTTATCAGCTTCTGAAAGCTTAGCACCCGCAGCTACAAAGTTCTGATGGTAATATTCGATCAGGCGCGCCGATTCAGGGTCAAGCTTAAGCTTGTGACGCTGGTTATAGATCGCTTCAACCCGCTTAAACAATTTTGTATTAAGATAGATCGCATCGTTGTTCGCCGAAAGCTTAGGCGCCATCTCCTGCTGAACCTTTTGCAGTTCAGGATTAGTGTACGCGCCGGTCAGTAAGTTTAACACGGCACCCGCCCTGCTCAGCAACCTGCCGCTTTTCTCCATCTCCACAAGAGTGTTCTGAAAAGTCGGCGCGGCAGGATTATCCGCTATGCGCCGGATCTCCGTCATCTGCTGCCTTATTCCCTCTTCAATGGCGGGCTTAAAATCGCTGTTCTTTATTTTATCAAACGCAGGTGCATGAAAGGGCAGGCTGCTAACCTGATAAAAGGGGTTTGACTTGTCCAGTCCGCCAGAAACGGTCTGGGCATTCAGAGTATTGGATTGCGACGCAGTAAAGATCACTGCCAGCACTAAGCAAGAAGTATAGTTCATAATGGTTAGTTTTTATACCGGGGGACGGTATGATTATGGGAGGACAATGTAATAAAAAGTTTGCAAAATCCGCACCCGCCCGCTGTACCCGGCCCGGCATCGTTTGCATAGTTTGTTTTTAAGAGAGCGATAGGAATACCCTATATTTAAAATAAAAAACAAACTATGCATCGTAGAAGTTTTATCCACCAAACCGGCGCCGCTGTGACGGGCGCCCTGTTTTCAGACACCGTTCTTGCCTCCACATTGAGCATGGCAAAGAAAAAAGTAGCAATGGTTGGTACCGGAGTTCGCGGAACCTCCATGTGGGGTACGGAGGTGATAAAAGAATACGCCGATACGGTGGAGTTTGTAGGCTTGTGCGATAAGAACCCGGGGAGAGTAGCTACAGCTAAACGGCTTATGAAGCTAACCAGCCCTACTTACGTGGACATTGACCTGATGCTCAAAGAAACCAAGCCGGAAATTTTGATCGTCACCACGATGGACAGCACTCACCACGAGCAGATTGTCAAGGGGCTGGAAGCGGGGGCAGATGTGATCACTGAAAAACCAATGACCACCGACGAGAAGAAATGCCAGATGATCATCGATGCCGAAAAGCGCACCGGGAAAAAGGTTTATGTGACCTTTAACTACCGTTACTCCCCCCACCGTCAAAAGATCTACGAACTGCTGAACAGTGGTGAAATTGGAAAAGTAACTTCGGTCGACTTCCACTGGTACCTCGACACTTCGCACGGTGCCGACTATTTCAGACGCTGGCACCGCAAGCGCGAGTTCGGCGGTACCCTCCTTGTTCACAAAGCAACTCATCATTTCGACCTGTTAAACTGGTGGTTGAATTCCGATCCGGAAGAAGTGCATGCCTATGGTGCCCTGGAGTTTTATGGCAAGAACGGCCCTTTCCGTCATACTCATTGCCGGCCATGCCCTCATAAAGGTGAGTGCAAGTTTTACTTTGACATCACGAAAAGTCAGCGGCTGGTAGATCTCTATGTCAATAACGAAAAACATGACGGCTACCTTCGGGATGGCTGCGTATTTAAGGAAGACATAGACATCTTCGACAAAATGGCCGTACAGATCAAGTACGCCAATAAAGTACAGGTCAGTTATTCCTTAACAGCCTATTCGCCTTATGAGGGCTACCGCATCTCGTTCAACGGCACTAAAGGAAAACTGGATGCCTGGATCCATGAAAGCCAGCCTTGGGAAAAAGAAAAGTATGACGAGATCCAGGTGACCAAGAATTTCGGCAAAGCAGAATACTTCAGGATCTCCAATACTGAGGCTGGACACGGTGGCGGCGACGTACGGTTAAGAAAACAATTATTTAACCCGGGAGCTGACCCGCATAAACAGGGAGCCGGCTCACGTGACGGCGCCATGTCGATTTTGGTTGGCATTGCTGCCAGGCAGAGTATTGATACCGGCAAGCCTGTAAAAATTGGTAGTTTGACGTCGTTGCAGCCGCATCCGAAGAGAGGTGAGGTTTAATTTCCCGCTCATAGCCGCGGGAGGGCGAGTTCTGCAACCTGCAGTGACAGAAGGTTGATTAGTGTCAGCTACCCACCGTAAGCTCCCGGATATCTACGTCGTTAGATCTTGATTCGCTTGCTCGTTTCCAAAGCTGGCCGCAGGCCGGCACCTCTACACCAGCTAGCGTCAGGTACGTTTCTAAGGCCTCAGCACTAAATCCCCGTTCACCTTTTTCTTCGCATCGGCTGGTGCGGGTTGCACAGGTCAGGCCCCAACTGTGCCTTCCGAAGCATCAGGCGCAGCGATGGGGGTTTTTGCTTACTTTTTGACCTACAGCAAAAAGTAAGTGCCCTTCCGCCGGCACGAGGCGGAAACAAACCTACTTCTTTGGTACCGTCCAGAAATAAATTGTCGCATCATCAACATGTTCAATCTTCTCTGGCTTCCAGTCACCCATATCGAATGCATGCGAAACAATCCTTGTACCGGGCTTTAAGGCGAGGATCTTCGGACGCAGCTGCATATTTACTCTGGGCAGGAGATACATCGTGATCACATTCGCCTCACTCATGTCAGTGTCGAACAGGTTGGCGTTCACAAACTTCACCTTATCGGTTACGCCGGCATTTTTCGCATTCTCATTAGCTTCAGCAATACGCTCGGGATCAATGTCAAAACCCACCCCGGTAGCTCCATAGTTTTTTGCAGCCGTCACCACGATACGGCCATCACCGCAGCCGAGGTCGTAAACTACATCGCCTGGCTTCACCTTCGCCAGTTTAAGCATTGCATCTACTACATTTTGGCTGGTAGGCACATAAGGTACGTCCAGCACTGGCTGCTGACCATAAACCACCGCAGAGCAACATATAAGCAATGCGCAGACCAGGATTTTTACTGATTTTTTCATGTTGTTTGTTTTAAAGGGTTAATAACCGTACTATGTTTATATTTTAAGATCCATATTGTCAGATGCTTAACCGGATGGCGCCCGGACTTCAGTTTGTTGTTCAAGCCTCGTGGCGTTCCCGTATCCCGGCAGGGCCATAAGAACCACCATCCCGGTGATTAAAACAGCCACGCCGACGAGCGCCCCTAATCCGGTATAAGCCAGGCTGGAATAAAGGAGGTAAGCACTGCTTATGCAGAATATCGCCGGTGTAAACGGGTATAACGGCACGCGAAATGGCCTGTGTACGTCTGGCTCCTTTTTTCTCAAAACAAAAAGGGCCACTCCTGTAAGAAAGAAGAAAAACCAGAAGACCGGGGCCGTGTATTCGATCATGGTTTCAAAACCGTTCCTGGTAAACAGGCCGAGGGTGACCAGTACGAGCGAAATCCCGCCCTGCACCAGGAAAGCATTAACCGGTCCGGACGCCCGTTTATTCCACTTGCCCAGGCCGGAGAACGCGCTGAAATCTTTACCCATGGCATAATTGGCACGGGCTCCTGTAAAGATCGTGGCGTTAGCGGAAGTAAGTGCAGAAACTGCCACGAGCAGGCCAATGATATATCCGCCGGATGGGCCCAGCGCTATTTTCATCAGGTCGGATGCAGCCGCTGACGAGCCTGCCAGTCCACCGTGACCCAAAACCCGGATATAGGCAACATTTATGAGTACGTACAACAGGGTAATAACAAGCAGACTGATCAGCAGGGCTTTCACCATACCGCGGCTGCCCGACTTTATTTCCGCCGAGATGTAGGCGGCCTCATTCCAGCCGCCGAAAGTTAACAGGACGAACACCATAGCCATACCAAGCGAACTACCCGACCCGCCAGGCTGCTGCAGCGGTTCAGCCATTGCAGGCTGGGCCTGATACAGCAATCCCACAACTATAACGAGCAATACTCCTCCTACTTCCGATAGCGTGAATAGCCTTTGCGTACCGGTCCCAAAGCGAAGACCGGCTATATTGATTGCTGTCAGGATAATGATAATTGCCGCCGCATAGATAAAGGACGAATGCTCTCCAATGCGGTACAATTCCGAAAGGTAATCGCCGAAAATATAAGCCAGCAGTGCGATGGACCCCGTCTGGATCACACTCATCCTGGCCCAGGCAAAAAGAAAGGCGGACCTGTTTCCAAATGCCCGCCTTATAAAATGATAATCGCCGCCGGTGTTCGGAAAGGCTGTGCTAAGCTCGGCATAGCATAATGCCCCAATGAAAGACACCAGCCCTCCCAGTACCCAGGTGAGGAAAAATGTAACATCGCTGCCGGTATTTGCCGCAACGAGGGACGGCGCCCTGAAAATACCCGCTCCAATCACAATGCCTATTATGATGAAGACAGCATCCGTGGAGCTTATATTCTTCGCGGGAGTGATCAGGTTCCTGGCCATAATCGCAACAACAGCGATGGATTTAAAATGTTGCGATTATGACTAGTTTGTTACGTGTAGTAACCTTCGATGAAATCATTGGCTAAATAAGATCTGAATGACAACTATCTCATTCAGTTCCGAATAATTAAATAAATATTTAATTATTTAGTAATATTACCGTAGTATAAGCATAGGTTATGCCATCAATGGACTCGCTTTCGGATATTGAATTAATTGAGTTGCTTCGGGATGAAAGCCGGCAAGCCTTCTCGGAGATCTATTCCCGGTACTGGAAGAAGCTGTTTGTTGTAGCAGCAAATAAGTCGGGCTCTGCTGAAGAGGCCGAAGAGATAGTTCAGGATATTTTCATCTCCTTATGGAACCGCCGGCAGGCGATCGAGATCACCACCTCCCTGAATGCGTACCTGGCTGTTTCAGTCAAGTACCGTGTAATAAAATTAATGGCCAGGCGAAGCCAGGAAAATAAGTACACAAATCATAGTCTCAGCTTTGCCTCCGAAGCTGTAAATTCTACCGAAGACTGGCTTGAGTTTGAAGAACTGAGGTCGCGCCTGGAAGTCCTGGTAGCAAACCTTCCGGAAAAATGCAGAATGATCTATAAGTCCAGCAGGGAAGACGGTCTTTCCCAGAAACAAATCGCCGAAGCATACGGCATTGCAGAAAAGACTGTCGAAGCCCATATCGGCAAAGCGCTTAAAGCATTGAGAACCGGCCTGGGGCTGATCCTGCTATAAACTTCCTGCTTTAAAAATATTTCATTTCACACTAAGGGATTGACCATACATGAGGGACATATAAGAAACCCTAATGATGGCACCTTTGAATTCAGATGCGAGATACCAGGAATTGGCGGCCAAGTGGTTGAACAATACCATTTCCGAAAAGGAGAAAGAGGAATTTTCCTCCTGGTATAATTCCGGGCAAGACTCAGACTACAGCCTGCCACCCGATTATGCTGGCAGCGATGAAGAATTGAAAGCCAGGATTTATGCGAACATTGAAACGCAGCTTGCTCCCCCTGAAAAGGTGAACAGGTTTAACAGAAAGTGGTATCCTGCCGCCGCAGCTGTTTTAATAATGATATCTGCAGGGCTTTACTTCTACACTGACAAACCTGATGAGAAGCTGGCGGAAGCGGAACCGCCGAAATCGGAACAGCCCCTTATAGAAACCCGGGATCTGCAGCCAAAGGCAGAGGCAAAAAAGACCTCAATACCTGCTCATGATATCGTCGCCGGAAACGACAAAGCAGTTCTGACGCTTGGAGATGGTACGAGGATCATTTTAGACGATGCCAAAACCGGTGTTCTTGCCAACCAGGATGGACACAGTATCCTTAAAACCGCGAATGGTGAATTAGTCTATTCCTTCGGCAGCGCCGGTCCCGAAACAGCCTCAAATATCAGCAGCCAGGACCTTAATTTCAATACAATAGAAACCCCCAAGGGCGGTAAATTCCAGGTCCGGCTCCCGGATGGCAGCCGCGTATGGCTCAATGCCGCCTCATCTCTGAAGTTTCCGACGGCATTTTCCCGGTCAAAACGGGAAGTTGAGCTAAAGGGCGAAGCCTATTTCGAAGTTGCTCATGATGCAGAAAAAATATTTGAGGTAATAACCCGGAATCAGACCGTCCAGGTATTAGGCACTCACTTTAATATTAATGCCTATGCAGACGAACCATCCGTGAATACCACCCTGCTGGAAGGCAGTGTCAGGATCTCCGACCTCCGTACCAACAACTCGCAGTTGCTCAAGCCTGGTGAACAAGCTAAGCTAACCGAGGGGATAGAAGTCGTGAATCTTAAGAACACAACAGAATCCATTGCATGGAAAGATGGCTACTTCCAGTTCAACGACGCTGACATACAAACAGTCATGCGGCAGATAGAGCGCTGGTACGACGTCAGGATAAGGTATGAGGGACAAATACCTACTCAGCGTTTCGGAGGCGAAATAGAAAGAAGCCTAAGCCTTTTACAGGTACTTAAAGTGCTTGAAAAAACAAAAGTTCATTTTCGTTTAGATGGAAGGGAGGTTATAGTTATGCGGTAATTCTATCTAAATGAGCCATAAAAAATAAACCAGAAGCGTTGGAGCGCCCCTGGTTCTATGTCTGGCTAACAACTTAAAATTGATCCACAACTTTATTCATTAACAAAACGAACAAATGTATGAATTCTCTTACTAATAAGGGGTGTTGCCTAAATAATACTCCTCCACCGGACTGCAATAACAGGTCGCTTTACAAACTAATAGGACGGGTTATGAAACTGACGTTCATCTTAATTACCCTTGCTTTAATGAATGTCTATTCCAACGGATATTCACAAAAAGTAACCCTGGCTGGCAAAAACGCTTCGCTGGAAGATTTCTTTTCAACGATAAAGACCCAGACAGGCTATGTATTTTTCTATGATCTGGACCTCCTGAAAACCGCAAGGCCAGTTACCCTCAGGCTGAAAGACGCAAATCTGTCTGAAGCATTGGAGCTGCTGTTTAACAACCAGCCGCTGGAATACAGCATTGAAAATAAGACCATCGTGATCAGCGAAAAGCTTTCTGCCAGAGCCAGAAGGGCGGCCATGAAGATGCAATCTGCAGTGCTGGTCGATATCCGTGGAAAGGTTGTCGATTCCAAAGGCGAAACCCTTCCCGGAGTAAGTGTAAGGGTGAAAGGATCCGCTACCGGGACGACTACGGATGTTCAGGGAAACTTCTCATTGAACGCCCCCGATAACGCGGTACTGGTTTTCACCTATATCGGCTTTGTCAGCCAGGAAGTTCCGGTCAATGGCAGAACCACCATTAACGTTACCCTTGCCGATGACTCCCAGGTTCTGGGGGAAGTAGTGGTCACAGCGCTCGGTATTGAACGGGAAGCAAAATCGCTGGCCTATTCTGCCCAGACCGTTACGGCTGACAAGCTGAATGAAGCTAAGGAAACCAACCTGATCAACTCGCTGCAAGGTAAGGTTGCCGGTGTTACGATCACCAGGAATGCAACCGGCCCCGGCAGCTCTTCAAAAGTACTGTTACGGGGCAGCCGTTCCATCTATGGCAATAACCAGCCATTATATGTAATCGATGGCGTGCCACTCGACAATACAAGTCTTTCGCAGGGCGGCGGTACAGTCGGCGGCCGTGATGGCGGTGATGGTATAGGAATGCTCAACAGTGATGACGTCGAAACCATGACCATTCTTAAGGGCGCATCTGCTGCAGCGTTATACGGCAGCCAGGGGCAGAACGGTGCCATCATCATCACGACTAAAAGAGGAAAAGCAGGCAAAATATCAGTTGACTATACCGGAAATACCTCGATAGACCAGACTAACATATTACCTCAAGTCCAAAATGTATACGGGCAAGGCTCCGGCGGAGTATATAATGCGAACTCAGAAACCAGCTGGGGACCCAGGATGACCGGCCAGCCGGTAACGCTCTGGAACGGAAATACAATCCCGATGACGGCACAGCCCGACAGGCTGAAAGACTTCTTCAGGGTTGCCCGGTCGCTCAGCAATACCATTAGCGTTAATGGCGGCAGCGAAAAGCTGCAGACCTATTTCTCGTACGGAAATACACGTGCACAGGGTATCCTCAGAAATCATGACCTGAACAGGCATAATATCGACTTTAAGCTGGACAACCAGATATCTTCGAAATTATCATTCTCCTCGAAACTAACCTATATCGTTGAAAGTGTTGATAATAAGCCTTACCTGAATGAGCGTATCGACGTAGTTTCAAGGATATACCGTGCCCCGGTCTCAATTCCTTTGTCGGAAATGCAGGATTATGAATATACCGATGCATTGGGAAACAGGAGACAAAGCTATTGGAAACCCGGTTCTGTGTTCCTGTCGAATCCCTACTGGGCGCTTAACAGGCACCTGTTCTTTGAAAAGAAAGACAGGATCCTGGGCTTACTGAGCGCGAAATATAAGTTCACTGACTGGCTCGATCTCCAGGTTCGCGGCAGTATCGATAAAACCATCCGCAAAACTGACGAACGCATGTATGAAGATTCATACCATAGCGCAGGCCAGGGAGCGGTATATGCACTTACCAAGTACGACGGGCAGGGAACGAATGTGGATGCCTTGCTGTCGTTCAAGAGAACTCTTTCAAAGAAATTTGATCTGAATGGCTACGTGGGTGGGTCCATCCAGGAAAGCAGGTTCGAAGGCCTGAACTTTAATGCAAACGGCCTGAATAAGCTGGACTTTTTCTATGTCCATAACGCTAAAAACCCAAGGGGATCAAACTACGCCAGCAGAACCCCCCAGGTGCAGTCGCTGTATGCTACAACTACACTGGCTTACAATAATTACCTCTATTTAGACCTGACCGCCAGGAACGACTGGTCTTCGGCACTTCCTAAAGAAAACCAATCGTATTTCTATCCTTCTGCAGGTCTGACAGCGATCGTATCCGACATGGTGACCATGCCTTCATGGGTCTCCTATGGTAAAGCGCGGGTAACTCTGGCAAATGCAGGCTACGGCGGCACGCAATATCTTGATCGTAATTATTTTTCCGTAGGGCCTGGCGGTGTGATAACCACACCAACCACACGCTCTCTGGGAGATTACAAGCCAGAACTTACTTCTTCATTTGAAGCCGGCCTGGATTGGAGGTTTTTCAAGAACAGGCTGGGCTTCGATCTGACCTATTACAAAACGCAAACCAAAAACCAGCTTCTCGCGATCGCTACTCCATACGCTTCATTATTCAGGAACCAATACATCAATGCCGGTTTAATTCAGAACGACGGTGTTGAGTTGACCCTGAACGGAACTCCATTACAAAAAGGAGCTTTCTCGTGGGACCTAAGCGTGAACTATGCCAAGAATAACAATAAAGTTATCCGTTTAACGGATGAGCTTAAGTCGGCGATCATCATCGACGACAGGCAGGTAATGATCAGGGCTGCTGAAGGCGGCAGGTATGGCGATATGTATATGATCAACTGGAAAAAAGATGCCCAGGGCAGAAGACTTGTCGATGCCAACGGCCGTGTGATGTTAACAGGTAAAGACTCTTACGTTGGTAACTATAACCCTAATTATATGATGGGTGTATCGAACTCCTTTTCCTTTAAAAACCTTGCCCTAAGCTTCCTGATAGATTACCGGAACGGCGGTACGGTTATTTCCGGCACCCAGGCAATTATGGATTCTGACGGCGCTTCAGAAAGATCATTAGAAGGCAGAGAAAACGGACTTGTATTGGACGCTTACACCGAGGCGGGCGTAAAAAATACCAAGTCCATTTCTGCTGAAAGCTATTGGGCATCTGTGGGTAACTGGAGCCCGGTAGGCGACTTATACGCCTATTCGGGAACAAACCTGAGGCTAAGAGAAGTCGTATTGGGATATAAGCTCCCGGAGAAACTAATGGCTAAGACCAACCTGATCAAAGCGGCCAAGCTATCGTTAGTCGGACGGAATTTATTCTTCGTCCACAGGGATGCTCCTTTTGATCCGGAAATGGCAACGGGTACCGGCAATACAGGTGGTGTAGAGTTCGCTTCTTTACCAAGCACCCGTAACATCGGCCTTAACCTGAAGCTTTCATTCTAATGATGGTTTATTAATTCATGTAATTAAAATTAATACAATGAAACGTCACTTATCTTCATATAAAAAAACCATCGGGTACACACTATTGTCGCTTGTGCTGATTTTTTCGGGATGCACTAAAAACTTCGAAGAAATCAATACAGACGACGGCCGTTTATCTGAACTGTCGCCAGCAGATAACCGCAGCTTGTTCCCGAGCGCTGTGATGGCCGGACTTAACGCCAATGGTTACATCATTTCAACTGCACTGTTCGCCGGGGTTTACTCCCAGCACTTTGCTTCCACACAGCCTGCGCATATGTCGCATAGATATTTAATTGTCCAGGACTGGGTTTCTCATCAGTGGGCTAATACGTATGTATCGGCGATGCCGGCCCTTTACAATATCATCGAGTCGACAAAAGCCAAAGACCCTACATTAAATGCAGTTGCCAGGATCTGGAAAGTGTTTGTATTACATCGCACCACAGATTACTGGGGACCGATACCTTACTCGAAAATCGGGGAGAAGGGAACTGTTATAGGCTATGACTCCCAGAAAGATATCTACTATGATTTCTTTAAGGAACTTGATGAAGCAACAACCTTGCTTAAAGCTAACCTGGCTATTCCATCATTCGCAACTAAAGATCCGATCTATGCGGGTGACAATGCCAAATGGTTAAAGTTTGGCAACACACTTCGCCTGCGCCTGGCTCTGAGGATCTCAAAAGTAGAACCGGGCAAGGCTAAAGAAGAAGCAGAAAAAGCATTTGCCGGCGGCGTAATGACCGAGCTTGCCGACGACGCTTACATGGCGGTAACCTCTGCAAACCCCAACGGCTTTAATCTTCAGTCAGGCTGGAACGAGTCGCGCATGAGCTCGACCATGGAGAGCCTGCTGAAAGGCTATAATGACCCGCGCATAAGCAAATTCTTCAGGCCCGCTGTAACCGATGGCCAATTTCGCGGTGTACGCAACGGTATGTCACAAGCCCAGCAGAATATCCCGGCAAACAGCTTCGATAATAGTTCTGATGTGAGTTTAAGGCTGGCGCCGATAAACATGAACACCACCCCGCAAGCCTGTATGTACACAGCAGAAGCGTATTTCCTTCGGGCTGAAGGCGCCCTGAACGGCTGGAACATGGGCGGCACGGCAAAAGACCTCTATGAAAAGGGTATTGAAATGTCGATGAGAACATGGGAGATAAATGATGCGACCATAATCAGCAACTATATCAATGGAACGAGTTTGCCTATGGCGCCCGGCGGATACTTCAACACGCCTGCCCTAACCGATATTCCGGTTAAGTTCGCAACAGATCCTGAGAAGCAGCGTGAGCAGATCGGCACCCAAAAGTGGCTGGCATTATTCCCTGAGTCGCATGAGGCCTGGGCTGAGGTGAGGCGCTCTGGCTACCCTAAAACATATCCGTTGATCAATTCTGATAATCCGGATGTGCCGAAGGAAAAAATGATCCGGAGGGCGACCTTCCTAACCATCGAGAGGAATTCGAACGGTCCGGCGGTTATCGCAGCAGAGGGACTTTTGGGTGGGCCTGACAAAGCCAGCACACCCTTATGGTGGGATAAAAATCCATTCTAGTATGATAAACAAACCTTTATAGATTAAGTGTTTAGCTTGCCCCCTGCGGGCGGCTAAACCTTAATATCACCTTGTATTGTCAAAATCTCCATGAACAGAAGTATGTCAGCCTGCAAACGTTTATTCCTGACCATATTGATCTGCTTTTCAGCCTCACATATCGAGGCGCAGGATAAGCGGAGTTTTAAGATATTTCAATTCCCGGCTGATAAGATCCCTGTCATCGACGGGAATACCGCCGACTGGGATCTTGTCGGCCAGGAATATACCGTAGGGATGAGCGAACTCTTTGACGACCGCATCGACTCGAACAGGCATCTAAAGGCGGATCCCCGGAACCTGGACGTGAAGGTAAAAGTGGGTTGGGTGAAAGGCATGAACAGGCTCTACTTTTTATATGAAGCCTACGATGATTACTGGGATTTTTCTCACCCTGACCTGCATAACGACATTTTTGAAATAGTAGTGGATGGCGATCAGTCTGGCGGGCCGTTTATAGCCCCCTTCCATCCCAATAAAACGCTGGACCGCATGGATGCCTACTTTTCATTCCAGGGTGTACATGCGCAGAACTACCATATCTTCACCCCGGCACGCGACAAAGACTGGGCCATGGTCTGGGGCAGCCAGCCATGGATAAAAGAGCTTCCATACGCCAACTCGGCCTGCAATTATAAATTCAATCCGGGAGAAGCCGGCCGCCTGACACTGGAATTCTGGATCACCCCCTTTGATTATGCGGGACCGGAAGGACCATCCCGGGCAGTGGAGTCCGTTCTGACAGAAAATAAAAATATCGGCCTCAGCTGGGCAGTTATCGATTACGATAACGTAAACAAGAAAGATGGCAAAAATAACGGATTCTGGAACCTGAGTAAGGAGCGCACGATGTATGGCGACGCAACTCACCTGCTCCCTTTTAAGCTCATGCCCCTTCAGGCTCAATATATCAAGCCTATCGATGCAAAATGGTCTTTCAAATTTACAGACATGGAGCGCCGGCTGGTTTCATTTAAAGATGAATCCATCGGCGACATCAGGTCGTGGAAATGGGATTTCGGCGACGGAAAGACTTCCTCCGAGCAGCATCCTGCACATGCATACAGTAAAGCCGGGCAGTACGTGGTGAGCTTATCGGTTGAAGGCCCCGCAGGCAGATCGCGGCTGTCAAAAGTCTGGGATGTATCTGTCAAATAAGACCTTATATTCACCTGGAGAATTTCAGGCGGGTACACATATTTTACTCAACGAAGAAATAACTAAAACATGAAGAAACCAGACAAAATCAGGTCCGTGCTTAAGCCAGGGAATAACCCCGGCTCAGATTCAATTCCGGCAGCAGGAACAGCTGCCGGCCCTGGCAAAGGTATGAAACGCCGTAAGTTCCTGGGCATGGGATTACTCGGTTTTGCCGGCCTGAGCCTTCCGTTAGCAGCAAACGCAAAAGGCGGGAATGCTGTAACTGAATTCGTAAGCGAGGCACTGAACCTGCAAAACTCATCCCGGCAGTCGGACAGCTTTGAAGAAAAGATAAAAATGCTCCAGGCAGCTCTGGCAAAGAAAGACTACCGGCTGGCCAGGGCTATCACCAATTCGCTGCGCATTTCGGAAGTGCAGGCCCAGCATGAACAGGAAACTTTCGGCACGCCGGTCGCGGGAGCCAGCCAGTTCGGGCTGGTATCAAGCCTGCCGGCGAGCTGGAAAGGCTGGGCCAATGGCTGGAAATACTATAAGGTCATCGGCATGGAAGAGAAAGCCGGCATCAGACGCAAAGGCGAACCGGTAGAAGTCCTGCTAAGCTTCCAGTCAGGCCAGGTTCAGTCGCTGGCCCGTGAGATCCGTGTGGCCGAGATCAAGGACGGTTTGCTCACTGAAGTCATCTCCCAGGTATTTTCGGAGGTACGGCGGGGCGAAGAAAAGATCTGTAAGCTGATGTTTCTGGCAGATAATAATGGCAGTGAAAAAAAGAACTATCTGGTATTCTATGGAAACCCGGATGCCGAGCTTCCAAACTATAAAACCGACCTCCTCGTCAGGGGCGAAGGCTACGGACTGGACATCGAGAACGAACACTTTATAGCCTACCTGTCCAAACAAACCGGGCAACTGGCCAAAATGGTACTGAAACGTGAGCATTGGCTGGAGATATATTCCGGCGGTCAGGGACATGGCGAACCGGCGGGAATCGACTGGGCACACGATTACGTGTCTGAGGATGGATTTCAGAAGATGCGGATCTCGTTGTGGGATGAATGCCCTGACTTCGAGGTGGTCAAAGGGCCGATATGCACCATCATCCGCAGATGGGGCTTCCCGTATTCGCCGCTGCACCCGCTGTTCGCACCCGCACGGCTTAACGTGGATATAGAATACCGCTTTTATGCCGGGCTGCCCTACTTCCATAAGTTCGGCAAGATGACGGCTGTAAAACAATTCGAGCCGGCTGCACTAAGGGACGATGAATGGGTGATCACCGGGCAGTCCTTTACCGACCTTGTATGGATGGGACCCGATGAGAAACTTCGCTCAGGTGAGGTACCGGCTGATATGAGAGACAAGCTCTGGGGCATCGGCTTCTATAATAAAGACACCAGGGATTCCTTTATCGGCTTATTTCTGGAACATCGCGCGGATGGGCTTCCCGAACTCGCACATAACGGATCACCGCAGCTCTATTATAAATGGCATGGGCAGATCTGGAGCCGCTACCCGGTTCCGAAAGACGTCAAAACTATCCCGGCAGGAGCTGTTCTGCACCAGAAGAACGTCTACATCACCATTCCGTTTACCCCTGCTGATGGTCCTGCACAGATCGAGGCACTGCGAAAAGAACTATTGTCGCCGATGGCCGGAACAAGCTCCGTATTGCCTAAAACGGCAGCAGCAAAAGAAAACCCGGGGAAACTCGCCCGCGCCGGGGAAGCACAGGACGCCAGGATCTCCAAGGCGCTGATCTGGAAAGCCCTGGGGGATGTCAAAGACCCACAGCTGTACAAAGCAGATATCAGCATTGCAGACCTGGGCTTTGTGTACGATATAAACGTACGGGGCAGTGTAGTGACGGTAACCCTGGCTATGCCGCACAGAGGCAGGCCCCTGGGAGAATACTTCGCTCATAGCTCGAACGTGGTCCACTCCACGGTATCGAAAACCATCATGGAAGCTATTTACGAACTTCCGGGAGTTAAGAAAGTGATCATGGAACAGACCTGGTACCCGCTATGGACCTCCAACCTGATCACTGATACTGGCCGTAAAAAATTAGGATTAGATTAGCATTATAATTTATCGATAGTATATGATCGGAAAAAGACCCCGTGGCATCATAAATGCCAGGACGCTGGTGATTGCCATTTTGGGTATCCTCTTTATATCTTTTGTTTCCTACCAGGATCTCGGCAATAATGACGACTGGCCTGTCTACGGCGGCGGCAAAGAACGCCTTCAGTATTCGGCCCTCGACCAGATCAACCATGCGAATGTGAAAGACCTGGAAGTCGCGTGGATCTACAACACAAAGGACAGCGATAAAAGCAGCCAGATCCAGGCCAACCCCTTAATCGTGGACGGCGTATTGTATGGCGTCACTGCCCAGCTTAAGCTTTTTGCGGCTGATGCGTCGAATGGTAACGAAAAATGGGTATTTAATCCTGCCGACAGTATCCTTGTCGACAATTCCGGTCGTAACAACTATGGCATCAATGCCTGCCGGGGCCTTGCTCTTTATAAAAAAGACAAGGGTGAACACTTGCTGTTCTACACAGTGGGCCCTTCATTGTTTTGCATCAACAGCAAAACCGGAAAGCCCGTTAAGACCTTCGGCAGGAACGGCCGGATCATACTTGAGGAGGGCCTGGATCCTACACGAAACCTTAAGCACCTCCGCGTTACCTCTACCACCCCGGGGATCATCTTTAAGGACCTGCTTATTGTGGGCACCAGCCTCTCAGAAGAAGAAGAAGCAGCACCGGGACATATCCGGGCTTTTGATGTGCATACCGGGGCTATGAAATGGCTGTTCCGGACTATCCCTGCTCCCGGGGAGGCCGGTTTCGACTCCTGGGAAGACCCCAAAGCCTACAAGTTTGTCGGCGGTGCCAATGCCTGGGGCGGACTTACACTGGACGAAAAAAGAGGCATGGTGTTCGCATCAACAGGCACAACAAACCCTGATTTCTACGGAGGCAAGCGTAAGGGCGATAACCTTTTCGGGAATAGCGTCCTTGCCCTGGATGCAGCAACAGGAAAGTACAGATGGCATTTTCAAACCATCCACCACGATCTCTGGGACTGGGATCTGCCGACGTCTCCGGTATTGGTAACCGTCAGGAAAGACCGGAAAAAGGTCGACGCCGTTGTGCAGGTAACCAAGCACGGTTTCATATTTATGCTCGACCGTGAAACTGGTAAACCCGTATACCCGGTTAACGAAAAGCCGGTGCCGACAGATTCAGACCTTACCGGCGAACAGCCTTCGCCAACTCAACCCTTCCCTACAGTCATCCCGGCCTTCGCCAGGCAAAGCTTTACCGGGGCCGATCTTAATCCCCTGGTACCCGATTCATCAAAAGCCGATCTTAAACAGCGCTTTCTGTCGTATAAACGCGGGCCGATGTTTACAACCCCGAGCAAACAGGGAACCCTTGTACTGCCCGGCTTAACCGGGGGTGCCGAATGGGGCGGCCCTTCGTTCGACCCGCAAAGCGGCATCCTGTATATAAATTCTACCGAAATGCCCTGGATCATCACCATGGTCGACGCGAAAGACAAGGCCGTGCCGGCATCCAACCAAACCAATCTGGAGGCGGGGAAGACCCTGTTCACCAGGAACTGCGCCGGCTGCCACGGTGCCGACCGGAAAGGATCGGGAGCATTCCCTCCATTGCTCGACCTGGAGAAAAGATATGACGAGGCTGGCTTCAAAGAACTTGTATCCTCCGGCCGGCGGATGATGCCGGGCTTTAAGAACCTGAGCGGGGCCGACAAAACCGCCATTGCTTCCTACCTCTTAAATATCACATCAAAACAGGGCAAGAAGTTTGTCCAGGAAGCCAGAGTGCGCGACCCGTTCTATAACACACCCTATCGCCTGGGCGGTATTAAACAATTCCTGACCAAAGAGGGCCACCCGGGAATAGCACCACCATGGGGCACGCTGAACGCCATCGACCTTAACAAGGGTAAGATCCTTTGGAAGAAGCCTCTGGGCGATGTGCCGGAGTTCAAAGCAAAAGGCATCACAACCGGGACAGAAAACTATGGCGGCTCGGTGGTAACAGCAGGCGGGCTGGTCTTCATTGCAGCTACCAAAGACGAAAAGTTCAGGGCGTTCGATAAAAAAACAGGCAAGATATTATTTGAGGCACAGCTGCCTGCAGGCGGCTATGCCACACCATCGGTGTACAGTGTTAACGGCAAGCAATATATCGTGATCGCCTGCGGCGGCGGAAAATTACAGACCAAATCAGGTGATTCGTATGTAGCGTTCTCACTTCCTTCTAAATAACATCCCCCGGTATCTCAGTCAGTTGCTGACACGGAAATCGCAGCCGGTAGAGTTAAATGAATTATCAGACACAAAACAGAAACATATATAATGACCACAGAATTTAAAGACCAGGTTGGAATTATAACCGGGGCAGCCTCGGGCCTGGGCGCCGCTATCGCAGTAAAATTATCAGCACAGGGTGTAAAGCTCGCTTTATTAGACAGAGATGCAGCAGGACTGGAAAAAACGAAAGCAATGCTCAGCTCTGCTTGCGAAACCTACACCCTCGACATTACCAAAGAAGCAGATGTAAGCTCCGTGATCGAAAAAGTGGGATCTGCTTTCGGACAGATACATATACTGGTGAACTGCGCGGGGATTACCGGCAAAACGAACATCCAAAGCCACGAAGTAAGTGTGGAAGATATGAAGCTGGTGTTCGATATTAATTTCACCGGCTCCTTCCTGACCTCGAAATACTCCCTCCCCTGGATGCTGAAGAATAATTACGGCCGCATCCTGCACATCGCCTCCATCTCTGGCAAGGAAGGGAACGCCGGAATGCTGGCTTACTCTTCCTCAAAAGCCGCGGTGATCGGGATGACCAAAGTACAGGGCAAAGAATATGCTGAAACCGGCATCACCGTCAATGCGCTGGCGCCGGCAGTGATCCGGACAGCCATGGTAGAGGCCATGCCGGCAGAACAGGTGAAATACATGACTGACAAGATCCCTATGAAGCGCTGCGGTGCCCTGGAAGAGGCGGCAGATACCGCTGCGTTCATCGTATCTCCAGCCTGCAGCTTTACTACGGCGTTTACGTTCGACCTTTCCGGCGGAAGGGCAACCTATTAATGATCAATGGAAAATAATTTCAGTTTTATGTAGGAATCCATGCATCAGAATAAAAAACTAATTCTTAAAATTACATTATCCGCGCCGCGGTAAAACGATACAATTATGATTTGGGATCAACTAACATCAAAGCAGCTGTCTGACTTAGACAAAAACACACCGGTATTTTTAAATATCGCGGCCACCGAGCAGCATGGCGCGCATCTGCCGGTAGCTACCGACAGGATGATCGGCGGCCACTTTCTGAATCTGCTCAACGAGGAGATCCCGGACAAGATACTGATCCTGCCGCCGGTAGCTGTAGGCTGTTCAGACCATCACATGGAATTTACAGGCAGCCTGAGCCTCAGCCACGCCACGTTTGCTGCAGTGGTGAAAGATATCGTGCAGTCGGTGATCCATCATGGCTTTCATAAGATCATCCTGCTGAACAGCCACGGAGGTAACCAGGGCATTATGACCGTGATCCTCGAGCAGCTTGGTTTTGCTAATCCCAAATCTCATATCCTCGGTGCCACCTGGTGGACGCTGGCGAAACCCGAATTACTGAAGATCACCGAAACCGGCCCGGGCGGTACCGGCCATGCATGTGAATTTGAGACTTCCTTAATGAAGGTTATCGCGCCCGACCTGGTCAATGAAGACCTCATCGCTGCCGGGGGAAATGTTCCTACCTTCTACCTGGCCGAAGGCGATATGCTCCAGGGCGGAAAGGTTTCGTACTACCGCACCATGAAAGCCATGACACCAAACGGGGTATATGGCGATCCGCGCAGCTCATCCCCTGAAAAGGGAAAGAGGATAGCAGCAGCCGTTGTGGAGGCGCTGAAGGACCTGGTTAACGAGGTAGCCGCGTTAAAAGCGAAGTAACCGGGACGGAATAAAGGTCTGAGATTCGGCCTTCGCCGGAACAATAAAAGCATATCGGTATATTTGGGCAATGAGATGGATAACACGCGAACGTCCCAAGATCGACCGTCTTGCCTGCCCCTGGCTGATAAAAAGATTTATCGACCCGGAGGCAGAGATATTCTATGTCCCCCTCCGCGATGTAATCCGCAGGGCAGAGGAGCTTAACGCAACGCCCTTCGATATCCCGGATGTGGAGTTCACACATTACCAGGATAAATGCACCTTCGATTGCTTCCTGGAGAAGTATAAGCTTGATGACCCGGCGCTCCTGACAATGGCTTTGATCGTACGGGGGGCCGATACCGACGCGCATCATTTGGCCAGCCAGGCTTCCGGCCTGTGGGCCATTTCCGCCGGACTAGCCTTTAACTATAAAGACGATAAGGAGCTGCTGGAACAAGCTGAAGTGATCTACGACGCCCTGTATAGCTGGGCCAGGCACCTGCAGGATATAAAACACACTCAAAATCCAACTGATCATATCTTGCTGGAGGTATATAATAAGTACCTCAGGCATAAAAAGAGTGAGAAGAAAACACCCGAATGGGTGAACGAATTTAAGGAGCTCATCCAGGACCAGATAGACCTGAATCTTAGCCTCAGCCTCAAAGAGATATCCGGGGAGCTTAAGGTGCACCCTGCTTACCTGTCGAGGGAGTTCTCACGTCATTTCGACGACCTGTCCTTTGGAG
Source organism: Daejeonella sp. JGW-45 (assembly GCF_029360805.1). GTDB lineage: Bacteria > Bacteroidota > Bacteroidia > Sphingobacteriales > Sphingobacteriaceae > Daejeonella. The sequence goes on from NZ_JARKNC010000001.1 coordinate 200,847, forward strand.
ATTATATCCGGAAGCTCAGGATCGAAAAGGCATTAAAGCTTATGGAGGAAACCGATTATTCTTTATCAGAGATCGCCTACCTGACCGGCTTTTCAGATCAGAGCCACTTCACCCGGATATTCAGGAAACAACTCGGCCAGAGCCCGTCCATGCACAAAAGAACGCTGAAAGGTAAAAAGAATACCAAAGGTTAAATCTGTTCTATTTTACTGGCACAGGCATGTGTTATACTTGTATCCCGACCAGCTGATCACATTTAGCGGTTCGGGTTTATAATGATCTCTATTATCAAACACCTGAGTTTAGTTTACATCCCTTTATTATCAATCGCCAGTACCGGGTATTCTCAGGACAAACGAACTGAGACCGAGCCATCTCCTCCTGCAATAGTATATCCACGTATAGCAGGCTATGTCGGAATCGTACATCCATTGGCAAGCTTTGATAAAGATGGCACACATACAAACTTCGGGACCAGTTATACAGTTGGAATGCCGGTAGGGATCAACCTGTGGAAGACTGGAAAAGTCGGGTTTTCGTTTGAGGTTGTTCCACACATACGGGCGGAAAACGGTACCAGTAAGATGAGCAATTTCTTATTCCATCCGGGTATCTTATTCGCTCTGGGCAATGGCTACACTTTTGCCGGCAGGGCAGCTTTTGAAACTTCCGGCAGGTATGGCTTTACGCCGGTTTTAAACAAAGTAATCAAGAAGAATAAGCATAACAATTACTTTGCAGCATTGCCCCTGCCTGTCCGGTTTGGAAATGACCGGCCTTCCTCCTTTGCAGTAGCATTTCAATTTGGTATTGGATTTTAAGCGATATGGCAAACAGTAACTACTCATTGAAAGATCTGACCCTGTACTTCCTGAAGCTCGGAACCTGGGGCTTTGGCGGCCCGGTGGCATTAGTCGGCTATATGCACAGGGACCTGGTCGAAAATAAGAAATGGATCACCGAGGACGAGTATAAAGAAGGAATGGCCCTGGCCCAGCTCGCCCCCGGGCCCCTTGCAGCCCAGCTTGGCATATACATCGGCTTCGTACATTACGGATTGCTGGGCGCAACCCTGACCGGCCTGGCTTTTGTGCTGCCCTCCTTCATTATGGTTGTTTTGCTGGGGATGGCCTACAAGCTTTACAGCGGCCTTTCCTGGATGCAGGCCATATTTTATGGCGTATCCGCATCCGTTATCGGGATCATCAGCATCAGCGCTTATAAACTCACTGTTAAATCTATCAGTAAATTCACGTTGCCAGCGATGAGAGCTAACTGGCTATTATGGATATTATATCTCATTGGGGTCGTCATCACTGTGATCACCCAGAGAGAGGAGGTACTATTGTTTATCCTGACCGGGGTAATATATATGATCATTAAAGTCCCTCCCCAATGGGCCAGGCGTAACCCGGTATTACCTTCGTTCCTGCTCGCCGGAATGGTTTTTTGGGAGTCGGGAAATAATGAGCTGGTTAAGATCGGGCTGTTCTTTCTTAAAGCCGGGGCATTTGTATTTGGAAGCGGCTTAGCTATTGTTCCCTTCCTTCATGCCGGGGTTGTTCAGGAATATGGCTGGCTGACCGAGTCGGAGTTTGTTGACTCGGTGGCTGTTGCAATGATCACCCCCGGACCGGTTGTCATCACCGTTGGATTTATCGGCTATCTGGTCTCCGGCTTTCCCGGGGCATCAGTGGCAGCGTTGGCAACCTTCCTGCCCTGCTTCCTTTTCACTGTGATATTAGCCCCTTCATTTAAAAGGATAGCCCAGAATAACAGTGTAAAAGCTTTCGTCGGGGGAATCACAGCAAGCGTCATCGGAGCCCTGGTCGGATCGGTTATTATCATAGCCTCACGATCTATCGTGGATGTCTGCACAGCCCTGATCGCACTGGCCAGTATCTCTTCACTGCTGTTCATTAAAAAGCTGCAGGAACCGTATGTGATACTAGTTGCCGCGGTGGTGGGGATGGTGATAAAAGGGTTTTAAATCTGACCTTATAGCTCATTCAGTAATTCGTCTGAAAGCTGGAACCTCACGGCGCTTGCTCCTCTACCCCTGCTTCCTCCGCCAGCTTAACCATCCCATTCACTATCGTACTTTGTACCCCTGCTGCCCATTGCCCGGGCAGACCGAATAGTATATTCGCCAGGAAGCCCTCGTATTTACCTTCTTTTAAGATCCGTTCTGAAGGAATATAAGTCATGATGTCGTTGCTATAGCCCATTACAAATAGCTGCTGACCGAAAATCTTTTTGAGATCAATGCCGTACTGAACGACCACCTCCCCACCCATAGCCATAATAGGCTGTTCGCCCAGTTTCCAGACCTGTATCGGATAAGGATATGATTTAGGAAGGCTTTCTCCCCTCCTGGCTTTTTCGAGCATCCGTGCGGCCCAGGCCTGCTGGTATTTTGACGGGTCTTTCTTCATCCTCTCCAGCTCTTCGATGGTATAAGGTGCAGCGAAAGGCAGATCAATTTCCCTGTAGGCGGTTGCCAGCTCAGGAGATAATTCTTTCATATCATCTTCCATCACACGGCCGACGGCTGCTGCCAGCTCTGTTCCGTATTGCTTTGCCCAGGCTATAGTGTTGCGGGGTATGGCATTTTGGTCGGCCCCGGTACTCTGAAAAAATAAAGCCGTAGCGCCAGGGTGTAACTTTTCGAGTTCTATCTGTGCAAAGCCGGGGTAATCGCCCGACCATTTATCGAGACTTAAAACAGAAGGGTGGCATGAATAACCGAACGCGATCGCCTTCAGCTTATTTTTTCTGTTTACCACTTTAATTACCGGCACAGCATAGTCATTTGGCCCCTCTAATTCCGTCTGCCGGCTTAATGCAGCCTCGCTATTGTTCCGGCGGTTAACCTGGAAGCGCGTAACTCCATTTTCAGAGTAGACCTTAACCGGTTCAAGGTCCCTTATCGCAGAGCCGACCAGGTTCACGATCTGCTCTTCAAATTTTATGGTATACACCCTGCTTCGCTCTTTCAGCTCATCAGTAATAGGATATACATCGTATAAATAATTATCCAACACAGGTCCCGAATGAGTATGGGAAGCATTCAGTATGATCCGGGATCTGGACAGGGAGTATTTCGTCTCCAAACGCTCGCGGATACGAATGGAAATATTACGGGGAATGCCGTTCAGGTCCATCGTGATAAGAACAGCCCTTCTCCCTTTTGCATCCTCCATGATCAATGCCTTCGCCCAAAGATCGTGGATTTTGCCTTCAGAAGGTTTGGTCCTCGAACCAAAGCCCGCCAGCCACATGGGCTGTTGGGGAGTAATATTTACCCGGGCAGTACCAGCCCTCCAGGCCCGGGTGCCTTTATCCTGCGCATAAGAAAATGAGCTGAGCGATGAGAGAAACAGAAAGAGAGTGATCAGGGAAAGTCTTATCATGAGGAGATTTCGTTTACGTAACCGAAGATAAAACTTTACGTAAACAAATTGCCATTGTCAAAGCAATTCCCTTTGCAGAACTAATCGTAAAAGAACTGTTCCGAAATTATTTTCCCATTCTCTGTGCGGTAGAGGCAGATCTCCTCCATGTGCACGTTACCCGCGCCTTTAAAGTCGGCGGTCATTGATGTCTTCACAGTAAAAAAACTGCCGGCCACCAGGGGCTCACTGATCTCGTAGGAATGAACCTTCTCCACCTGCTCAGTAAACTTCTTCCCCTTTTCGATCATTGCGTCCCGTCCAATGGTCTCGATGGGGAACATAGGGCTTTCTTTTGCTTCGATACCCCTGGCGTTTTCGGCAAACAATTCGCGGTAAGCACGTTCCCATTGGTTGGTTTGGCAATACTCAACCAGCTTATCTGCAATTTCTTTTGTCTCCATAATTCAGATTCAGGTTTGAACCACTATTGTTGTTAAGTTATGCTAAATTACAAAGCCCGGCTATTAGCCGTTTATCCTTTTTGCGATAAAACTGGTACGATATTCTGGTATGTGGTATGAGTTATTGCCTCCTATATTTGCATTATATTTCCGTAAATTAGATAAACCCGCATCCAGGTCCGGGTTATACAACACATTTTTAACATTGGATATACGATCATATTTAGAAAGCGGGAACCTGGAGCTTTATGCTATGGGCTTGTTGTCGGGGGTGGAAAAAGATAAAGCCGAGGAAAATATCATAAAATACCCCGAGCTGAGGGCGGAACTGGATAAGATCGAGCTTTCGCTGGAGAAACTGGCAACGGCAGCTGCTATTGAGCCGCCCCGTTCACTTATCGATGAGATACTTAACAGGATTTCCGTTCCTGAGCTCACAGGCAATACCTTTCTGCCTTTATTAAGCAGCGATTCCGACTACAGGGACTGGCAGAGGCTGGTTCGCGATTATATCCCGGGCGACTTTTCGGATGGGTGCTACAGCAAGGTGATCCGGGAAACCGCTCAGGTGACACAGATCCTGCTGGTATCCTCCACTGATTTTGATGATGAAATTCATACCGACCTGCATGAAAGCTTTCTCATCCTGCAGGGAAAATGCAAATGCACGGTCGGCAATAAAGAATTCTTTATGGAAGCCGGTGATTATACTGAGATCCCCCTGCACGAGGTACACCGCGTGGAAATCGTCAGGAAACCGGTTATCGCCATACTGCAGCGGATCCCCGTTTAGGTCCGCCAAAAAAAAAACAGGAAGCTGATTGCTCAAACCTCCTGTTTTCACTGAACTGCTAAACCTAAACTATAAATGGAGATACTATCGCCAGGATCTGCGCCTTGGTCAGCGGCTCATCGAAAGCTTCAGTGGCTGCATTCGTGGAGATATTTCCGGATACGCCTGGTAATGATGTGATGGTTACCCCGCCCTGGCTTAAATTTTCCTCTCCTGCATACGAGCCGTTTACCACAGCCCCTATACCCGTATCGTTTGATCCGGTGATCCATGGCTTCATGGAAGCAGCCGCACCACCCCGGGTTTTGCGCATGTAGCGGATATGAGCCGCGTGGCGCGCTTCCACCGAGTGGATGTTTAATGCTGCTGTGAGAACGACTTTATTTCCGAGCAAGGCAGGTGCCTGGCCTTTATAGGCCCTTACGCCGGTATCTTCAAACACCTGCGCCACGGCCAGGAAAGTATCATAGCTGGAAAAAACTGTCGGGAAAGTTCCTTTGGCAGTAAAATCAAATACCGGTTTGGCGACCGCTGCCGCTCCCAAAACTGACTTCAGGAAAGCCACGTGCTGGTTTTCATGATCGCGTATATTAGTCAGGGCGCCGGTTCCAGCCGTAGTGCCCTGGGCCATCAGGCCTGTATTGGCAACACCCAATGTATAAAACTCAGCCTCCAGGTATTCCAGGGTAAGTGCAAAATTCAGCACTTCATTTACCGATGCCGGAGTCTGCTGTCCGTAGGCCTTTTTAAACAATGAAGCCAGCGCCAGGGGCAGTCCCGCCATGGCGATCTTTGAGCCGAGGCTCCCCATATTTTTTATTGCCGAACGGCGCGGGTTCATCCGGTCGTTAATTTCCGGATCAACTCTCTCTATTTCTTCGATTATATTTACAATGTTCATGTCCTTAAGTTTAGTAAGTTGGTAATCCTTCTACATTCAACGGTGTCTTTATGTATGTTCCTGCGATTGCGAGCACCTGGCTCGGGCTCCTGGAAGTATCCAGCCCCTGCGCATTCACTACCGAGCTGTCGGCAAACGTTCCATTGCTGATCAGATCACGGATCATCGCAGCATGGCGCGCTTCTACCGATACGATCTTGCCTGCCAGCGTTAAATAAGCGTCGCTCTTTATCAGGAAGCCTGCACCGTTATAGGCCGATACGCCCAGGTCTTCGAAGGCTTTAGCCGTGCTCAGCACGCTGTCGCGGCTGCTGAAATTGACGGATGAGAAATCTACCTCCAGCGAAGGGATGGCACTTCCGCCCAGGGCAGCTTTAAAGAATTCGCGGTGCGCGATCTCATGGTCCCTGATATCGGTCATAATGGAGCTTTCCAATGAGGAGATACCTGTATACGGACTTGCAACCACCTTTGTATAGAAGGCAGCTTCAAGTTGTTCCAGCGCGTAGGCATAATTCAGGATGGCTATGTCATCCCGGCCGAAGTTTGCCCTTCCGTCCATTTTGTCCTTTTTGCAGCCGGCTGCTATCAAAGCGATGCCTGCAGCACCTGCTCCGGCATATTTCAGGAACGAGCGGCGTTCCAGCGTGGCAGACAGAATATCGCCCTGCGCATTTGCCGGATCCTGTTCCACCTGATTTTTCAAAGTGTTCATAATTAGAATTTATGGTTAAAGTTCTTGTTGATTGGAGGTACTTACGGGAAATCCGGGTAAGCGGATTTTTTGGTTGCGAATTATTTTAAGCCGGGCATTTTTTGAAAATATTACCTGTCAATCAAAACAATTAAGTAGTTTCAAACTTATTATCCTTTAAGCCGGATATCCACCAATGCAATCAATCATTCACGTTGAACAGGACATCGAAAGTAAAACTATCTGAACCCGACCTGATCAGCGCCCTTCGCAAACAGGAAAAAATAGCCATCGAGGCGCTGTACGATATGTACTCACCGGCGCTGTACGGAGTTATCCACCGCATCATTGACAATGAGGAAATAGCAGAGGACGTATTGCAGGATACATTTGTAAAGATCTGGAACTCCTTTTCTTCTTATGACGCCGGCAAAGGCCGCCTGTTCACCTGGATGGTAAACCTTGCCCGCAACCTGGCTATTGATAAGGTCCGGTCAAAGGACTACCGCAACCATACAAAAAACCAGGACATCGATAACTTCGTAAATACGATCGATGATAAGCAAAGTTCGATATTTAATACCGACGCGGTCGGGATCAGGGAGATGGTAGAAAAGCTTCTGCCTGATCAGCGATCCATACTTCAACTGATCTATTTCCAGGGTTATACGCAAGCCGAGGCAGCCGAGAAGCTTAACATTCCGCTGGGTACATTAAAAACCCGGACGCGGGCAGCAATTTTAACTATGAGGAAGTTTTTCCAGGAACCATGACAGATATCAGATCATATATTGAAAGTGGTGTACTTGAGCTTTACGTGCTGGGCGAACTTAGCGCGGATGAAAGGCTTGAGGTGGAAGAGCTCGCTAAAAAGCATCCTGAAATAAGAGCCGAACTAACCGCGATCGAAACGGCGCTTGAGACATTTGCTCATTCACAGGGCAGGACTCCTGCACCCCGCATGCGCGACCGGGTCTTAAGCAGCATTGAGATCCCGGAAGAAAGCGGCAAGATCGCCGGCATTCCGCAAACGCCAAAATTCACGTCTTACAAATATGCTTTTGCGGCCTCCGTGGCCTTGCTGTTGATCAGTTGGGCTGCCTTGTTTGTTGTTTACAACCGGCTGGATGCATCCCGGCAGCAGATCGCTGTGCTGGAAACATCCAACCAGAAGTTCACTAACCAGGTAAACAAGTTAAGCGGGGAGCTTAAAAACTCGCTCGAAATTCTTAATGATCCCAACTATCAGCTTATTAAGCTCCAGGGAACAGAAATATCCAAATCCTCGCGTATAGCCGTAGCATTTAATTCCCGGAGTAATGATGTCCTGCTCGACCTTTCGGGCTTAAACATGCCGCAAAATGATGATGAGCACCAATACCAGCTATGGGCCATCGTAGACGGGCAGCCGGTAGACCTCGGTGTCTTTGATGTCAGCGACCAGGCTTCAGGCTTAAAACAAATGAAGAGCGTAGACAAGCCGCAGGCCTTTGCCGTTACCCTCGAGAAAAGAGGAGGCAGCGTTAAGCCGACTATGGCGAAGCTGATGGTTATTGGGACGGTTGGGGGTAAGGTCTGAGGCACACTTCTTGATTCATACCGTTAAATAGAAATATTTTCAAATAATGAACGTTTTTATTAGTTTTGCAACTAATATTCAGTTGCAATGGGTAAAGCAGAGAAGCTATTAGATCGTTTCGTTAAAATCCCTAAAGATCTTACCTGGGATGAGTTAACAAGCGTATTAGCAGGATTCGGCTATTTCCTGTTGAAAAACGGGAAGACCGGTGGATCGAGACGCAAGTTTGTTAATAAGGACAATAGCATCATCATTCTGCATAAGCCGCACCCGGGAAATATAGTAAAGCAATATGCCCTTAAACAGGTAATAGATCATTTAAGAGAGAAAGGAAGCCTTCAATGAGTAACTATTTAAAACATAAGGAATATCTGGGTACCGTTGAATATAGTACTGAAGACGAAGTTTTTTACGGAAAGCTTTTCGGGATAAATGACCTGGTAACTTTCGAAGGTGCATCCGTTAAGGAAATAAAAAACGCTTTTGAAGAAGCTGTAGAGGATTATATTTCGACTTGCGCGGCATTAAACAAAAAGCCGGAGAAGACCTTTAAAGGAAGCTTTAACGTACGTCTCCCAACTGAACTCCATAAGGATGCAGCGTTTATAGCGGCTCAGAAGAACGTTTCATTGAACGATTTTGTTAAGGGGGCTATTGAATATGCAGTAAGACATAAGGAAGAGGTTAGCCGGGAGGTATTGCCGGGGAACCATTAAGTATTGACGGGCCCTTACTTCTTCCCGATAAAACTTCCCTTTCCCAGCAATGAATTAATAGCCCGCTCAATGACCCGGGTCCTGCTGGTCGCGGTTTTCAGGGACGAGATGTACCTCACCATCTCCTTCTGCTTTGACGGGCTGAGTCTCTCAAATTCAACCTTCGCTTCAGGCTTATTTTTTAATGCGGCGGTGAAATCAGGGTGTGGCTTTATAGTTCTGTCGGCCGGGTCAAACTCAATGCTTACGCGGATGGTTTCCCCGATGCGCCTGGGAGAATCTTTCAGCATCAGGGTGTTAATATAAAGCCGCCAGAGACCGCTGTACCTGAGCAGCGTTTGCTTGTAAGGCAGGTCGTTGACAGTTCCGGCAACCGGGATATGCCCCTTGCTTTTCCCTGCCTGGGCAAAAATCGCGGTCAGGATGTTTTCCGGTACCCGGACGTAGGGGTTGATCCCAATAATTTCCAGGACTGCCTTGAAGGAATAGCTCTTCATTTCTCAGGGAACATAAGTTCAGGATATCTCCCCGGGCATCGTCATCTGCCGCGGGGGTTTACTAAGGTAACGGAGATTTGTTAAAATCCCTGGCCTGAAAACAGAATTCAGGAATTTTCTCAAAAGAAATTTAGGGTAAGCTCCCGCTGAGTTGTATTAGCTATATAAACGTTAATCAACACGGAACATGATCCCAGCACTCTTGATCTGGCTGTACAAAAAGTACGCGTCCAGGATCCTTAAAACTAAATATCTAACCCGCTTTCGCCGGGCCTCATCAGCGGCAGCGCTGCTTCTGATCCCGGTGCTCGCAGCAGCTTCGCCATCCTCAGCGCAGGACCTCAGGTTATCGTACCAGGTTATCCATAAGGGCTCGGTCATCGGGCAGATGCAGTTTCACCGGAAGGTGAGCGGTACCAATACCTACTTCAACCTGAAATCGGACATCAAAACCCGGTTCGTTATGCCCATAAATATTGTCACGACAGACCAGGCGCATTTCAGCAAGGGCAGGCTGCAATTGTCGGCCGTCTGCCGCACAGTGAACGGGCAGGAAAAAGAAAGCAAGAAAACGGTGTTCCGGAACAATACTTATGAGCTGAGCAACGGCTCGAAGCTCCGGCAGCTCGAAACCGAGATTGGCTATACCATGATGATGCTTTATTGCCGTGAACCGGCGCAGCTTGGCCAGGTGTACTCCGATAATTACCAGCAATTTCTTCCCATAAAAAGGCTTGCAGCACATACCTACCGGGTTAATCTCCCCGGCGGGAATTATAACGACTACCAGTTCGAGGGCGGCACCTGCACCAAGGTTACTGTGCACCACGACTGGTATACTATCACCATGGAACTAATTTAAGAACCCAACAGAATAAAAATATGAGCAATAAAACAACCGTATTTGTCAGCGGCGCCACCGGCTTCATCGGCCGCAGCCTGTGCTATAAGCTTGCTGAAAGTGGCTGCCAGGTTAACGCGCTCTGCAGGGACCTGGATCATCCCTACCTGCTTAAACATGATAACATCCGCTTCTTTAGCGGCGACATCCTGGATGAGCCCAGCCTGATGGCTGCCATGAAAGGCTGCCGGCAGGTGTACCATACCGCCGCCATGGCCAAAATGTGGTGCCGCAACAATGAGGAATTCTACAACGTCAATGTAAACGGCACCACGAATGTTATCCGCGCGGCGATCGCGCTGAATGTCGATAAAATAGTCTATACCTCTACCTGCGGGGTCCTGGGACCAACAGTCAAACATCCCATGGACGAGCAGGCACCGCGCGTGGGCGGGTTTCCCATCACCTACGAGCGCACCAAGTTCCTGGCCGAGCTCGTAGTGAATTCATTTGTAAAGCAGGGTGTAAACATTGTCACCGTTAATCCCTCGCGGGTATTTGGCGCCGGGCCGATAACCGATAGCAATACGGTCAGCAAAATGATAAAGGGCTACCTGCAGGGAACCTGGCGTATCATTCCCGGCAAGGGGGATAAGGTTGCAAACTATGCTTTCCTGGACGATGTGGTCGACGGGCACATGGCTGCTATGGACCATGGCCTTAGCGGACAGCGCTACATCCTTGGCGGCGAAGACATCAGCTTTAACCAGTTCTTCGACACCCTGTATACCCTGACCGGCAAGTATCACAAGATGTTCAGGGTACCGCAGAAACTGATCAAGGCATACAGCCAGGCAGAATGGCTCAAGAGCAGGCTCACGGGCATCCCGCCTGTGTTCCTTCCAGAGTTCGCCGACCGCCTTAAGTACGACCAGAAATACAGCAGCGCCAAAGCCATCGAACAGCTGCGTTACCGGATCACTCCTTTTGCGCAGGGCATGGCAAAGACCATCAGCAGTGTACAAAATCAATTATCATGAAAAGATTAACCGCTTTAGTAACTGGCGCCAGCGAAGGGCTCGGTAAGTCGCTCGCCTTTGAGCTGGCAAACCGCAATTTCAACCTGGTGCTGATCTCGCTGCCTGCCTCGGGGCTCCCGGAGCTGGCCGCATTCATCCGCTCAAACTTCAACGTGAATGTGCATTACTTCGAACTGGACCTCACCAAAGCCGAGCTCTTTACCGGTATATTCGATACGCTCAGCGCTGAGCAGGTGCCGGTGGATATCCTGGTCAATAACGCCGGCCTGGGCAACTGGTCGTGGTTCGAGGACAAGAACATCGACTTTTATAAAACCCAGATCGATCTGAATATTACCAGTACCGTATTGCTTACCCGCCTGTTCCTCGGCCAGGTCGACAAATCCCACCCCTCTTATATCCTGAACGTGGGCAGCCTGGGCGGACGTTTTATCGTACCCCGGAAACAGGTCTATGGCGCCACGAAGTCGTTCATTGCCTATTTCACCAAATGCCTGCAGCTCGAACAATCGGGCACCCAGGTCCGCGTAAGCCTGTTAAGTCCCGGCGGCATTAATACCAAACCCGAGCTGCTGGTTCTTAACCATTCCCTGAAAGGAATTTCCAGGGCAACCATCCTGGAGCCCGAGGAGGTAGCGAGAGAGGCGGTAGACGGACTGCTGAAGGGCAAAAAAGAGATCATCCCCGGAGCCATAAACCGCTTCCTGGTTTTGCTCGATGCCTTTCTGCCGGGCCGTATCAAAGAGATGATCATTAAGCGGAAGCTGGCACTTGGCTGAAGTAAATCAGGCTGCGGCAGAGGCAGCATGCTGACATAGAAAAAAGCGATTAAATTTGGGGACGTTTAAACAGAATTAATTGGAGAACGAGGATATCCGGCTTACTGAACTCATCCGGAAGGGAGACAAGCCTTCCTTCGACAGGGTGTTTCTTAAGTATTTTAAGAACCTGCATGCCTATGCGATGAAATTCGCGGGGGAGAAGGATATGGCTGAAGAGATCATCCAGAACGTGTTCTGCCGCATCTGGGAAAAACGCGGGCAGCTGAAGGCCGATGGTTACCTGAGGGCTTTCCTGTACCGCTCGGTGCATAACGAGTGCGTCAATTATATCAGGCACCGGAAAGTCAGGTCGTCGTTCCAGGTATACTATGTCGGCAAGCCGGAGCTGAATGAAAGCAACCTCGCCGAAGAGCTGGGTGCCTCTGAACTGGAAAGGCGGTTGTACGCAGCCATCAATGAATTGCCGGAGGAATGCGCCTCGGTTTTCCAGATGAGCCGCTTCGAGCAGCTTCGCTATGGCGAGATAGCCGCAGAGCTGGATATCCCGCTGAAAGCCGTGGAATACCAGATGGGCAAGGCGTTGAAGATACTGCGGATTAAGCTGGCCGACTTTTTACCGCTGCTGTTAATTTATTTAAACAAGATACTATGACAAAAAGATTTACCCATATAGAAGAAGCCTTGCTTGCCAGGTACCTGCTGAAGGAAGCCACGCCGGGAGAAGAGCAGCAGGTGGCCGGCTGGCTTAAGGCCAACCCTGCCAACGCGGAGCACCTTAAGCGGGTGGAGCTCCTGCTTGAAACAGGCAGCCTGGATGCGGACAGCAGCATCAATGCACAGGAGGCGCTTGCGCGGCTGCACAGCCGCATGGACAGGGAGGCTTCGGGAGCAGGCAATACACGGAGATTAATATTCCCCCGGTCCATCATCCGCGTGGCGGCGGCAATACTCATTGTTGGAACCGTTATCTGGTTCAGCTATCCCCTGCTTTACCGGCAGGTGGAGGTGGCCACTGCCGGGAATGTCCTTGAGCATCAGCTGCCCGATGGTTCGAAAGTGATCCTGAACAGGAACTCATCGCTCTCATACCCGGCAAGGCTCAGCGATTCCGTCCGCCAGGTCACCCTGAAGGGAGAAGCCTTCTTCGATGTCAGGGCCGATAAGGACCAGCCCTTTATCATCCGGGTCAATAACGTCACCGTGCGGGTCGTGGGCACCTCGTTCAACGTCAGGAACCGTGGAACTGAAACCACCGTTGCGGTTGAATCCGGTATTGTTAAGGTGAGCAAAAGCAACGATACGATAGAGCTCAGGGCCGGCGAGCAGACCCGCAGCCGCGCCGCAGCGCCCCTATCCAAAGAAATTACCCGGGGAAAGCTTTATGCCTATTATTATACCGGGGAGCTGGTCTGCGACCGAACGCCGCTGCGGGAGCTCGTTGAAGTACTTAATGAGAAATTCAAGGCACAGATCAGCGTCGAGCCGGCAATCCGGGAGCTGCCATTAAATGCCGTGTTCCGGGATGAGCCGCTAGACCAGGTGCTGTTTATTATCAGCGAATCACTGAATATTAAAGTTGAACGCAAAGGACAGCAGATCCTGCTGAAACAACCCTGATGAAACACGGCGCAGCCGCTATATATCTAAGCATCCTGCTGACTTTCCTTCTCATCGAAGGGCGGGGCCAGTCTGTTCTCGACAGGAAGGTATTTATCCAGGCCAATGATATCAGGCTGGGGACTGCCTTGCAGCTGATCGCTGATAAGGGCGGTTTTAAATTCTCCTACAACAGCAATATCATCCCGCTCGACAGCGTCGTGAACCTCTATGCCGAAAATGTAAGCATTGAAGAGGCCCTCGACAGGCTGCTGAGCAAGCAATACGAATACCGCCAGGCCTATAATTTCGTGATGCTCCGCTATGCGCCGCGGGAGCTGTCGATGGTCCTGCAGGAATCAGTCAACTACCCCAGCCTGTTTGTGATCAGGGGACAGATCGTCGACAGCCAGACCCGCCTCCCGGTAATGTATGCCAGCGTTTATGAAAAGAAATTACTGCAGACGGTGCTCACCGACAGGCAGGGATTTTTTACCCTGAAGCTGAAGAACTTCCCGCAGGCAATAAACATTACGGTCAGCAAGGAGAATTATAAAGAGATCAGCACCGTTTTCCTGGCCGAGGTAATTGTCAGGCCCTCTCGCAGAGGCGTCAGCGGCGAGTACCGGGACGGTGACCTCGCCCGCGTGGAGCGGACCCGCCTGGGCCGCCTGCTGGTTACCTCCGAACAAAAGATCCAGTCGCTGAACATCGGCAATTTCATCGCCCAGGCACCCGTGCAGTTCTCACTCGGCCCCGGCCTGAGCACCCACGGCTCGCTCAGCGGGCAGGTGGTCAACAGGTTTTCCTTCAACGCCACAGGCGGCTATACCGCCGGGGTGCAGGGAATGGAGATCGGCCTGCTCTTCAATATCAATAAAAAGGATGCCGGCTGGTTCCAGTTCGGCGGCGCCTTCAACCTGACCGGCGGCAGCGTGAGTGGACTGCAGATCGGGGGACTGTACAACAACGTGCTCGACAGTGCCCGCGCCGGGCAGATCAGCCTGGGCCACAACCGCGTGGCAGGTTCCTTCCATGGCATGCAGGTAGGCGGCCTGTACAACCAGGTGAAACATAATTTCGATGGGATGCAGATCTCAACCGGCCATAACCGTGTGGGAGGATCGTTTAAAGGCCTGCAGCTGGGTGCAGTTTTCAACCTCGTAAAAGAAGACTTCAGCGGGGTCCAGCTCTCACTGGGCTATAACCATTTGCAGCGTAATTTCAACGGCTTCCAGGCCGGTACATTTAATCATACCGGGAATACCGCGAGCGGCATACGGGTAGCGCTTATCGGCAATATTTCATCCGGCAGCACCCGGGGCGGACAGGCAGCCGGCATCTTTAATTACAGCAAAGAGCTGAACGGCTTCCAGGCCGGGCTGGTAAACATCTCCGGCACACCGGGAGGATACAATTTTGGTCTGATCAATATCGTTAAAGGCGGCTATCACAGGCTCAGTCTCAGCGCCAACGAGAGCATAGACCTGAACCTGGCATTAAAGACCGGCAATCAGAATTTATATACGGCGCTGCTCTATGGCAGGAATGCCAGCAGTACGAATAAGCTGCAGGCTATCGGACTGGGGTTCGGGAAGCAGCTCAGCATCTATAAGGATCTGTCGCTCAACCCCGAGATCAGCAGCCGCTACATCCACCAGGGAAACTGGAAAGATACCAACCTGCTGAACCGCCTGGACCTGAACCTGGACTACCCACTTGCCAAATGGATCAGCCTGAACACAGGCCCGGCCTTTACGGTATTCTATTCAAACCAGTCAGTGCAGAAAAAGGATTATGCGTTTTTAAAAGATAAGGGGTTTGAGTTTGGTAACCCGCGGTACCGGGGATGGGTTGGCTGGAATGTGGGATTAAGTTTTTCTGCGGCACCGCGCTCGCAATGATAGCATGTTTGCCCGGTGTCTTGTTCACGTTTGCTCCCTTTCAGTTTTCAGCTTTCAACCCGATAGCTATCGGGTCTCAACTCCACTCCCCGGTGCAGCGAAACACCCCCTACTCCATTGAAAACAAGCCAAAAGGATTTCCTTCGGTATCGACGCAGATAGAGCAAAACCCGAACTCGCCGATAGAAAACTTCGGGCGGCTGACGATTCCGCCGGCGGCTTCAATACGGCTTTCCTCTACACTGGCGTCCTGGCAGGGGAAATAGACCATGGTGTTGACACATTGCCCGTCGCCGTCCTTGGTGCCCTGCATTTCGATTAAGGCGCCCGATACGCCCTGGTTTTCCATTGGAGAGAAAAAGGCCATTTTCATTTCTTCAGGCGCGTCGCCCGGTGCGCCGCTGTCGATAAATTTCGTTCCTAATACCGCGTTATAGAATTTCTTGGCGCGTTCGATATCCTTTACGTAGATCTCGAACCAGCAGATGATATTTTGGTTCATGGTTTTGTTCTTTAATTTGCTGTTAAAGATACACCGGATCAGCCGAAAGGCAGCGGGCCGATCGCGTCAGTTTATGCGGTAATTCAGGACAAGATCAAATGGTTCATTTCAGGTTCCGTTCTCTCAGAAGTGCTTCCAGCTCCCTGGCATTATGCCGGGGCTTATTGAACAATTTATATGCAAGAAACAAAGGGATAAGCATCAAAAACCCCCAGGTATTATTGATAACGCTGTAAAAGACCACCCCTATCAGGAATCCGATTAGTGCCGCATCGATTATCGCAGCTGATTTGGCTTTTTTGGCTTCCTCCAGTAATTCCTGGTCTGTTAGTCCGCTTAGTTCTCTTTTGCTCATTTGGCGATTTTTTTGATTACTGGTGCAGGCATTCCAGCCCTAAATGTTTTGCTCCTGTAAAACTACACAAGCCGGTGAATTAAGCAAGTGATTATGTGTGCAGGATATCCCGATTTTTCTTAATTTGCCTTATAATCCCATTCTTATGAGCAAACGTCGGATCTTCTTCTTCGGCCTTTTGGTGATGGTGATGCTGGCGGGCTTCAGCAGCCAGGCACAGACCACCGTGTGGATCGTGCGGCACGGGGAGAAGGACCTGAAGAACCCGTCCGACCGCGACCCTTCGCTGTCGCCCGACGGGCAGGACCGGGCCAGGGAACTGGCTACTTTGCTGCAGCCGAAGCGGGTGCTGGCTGTTTATTCTACACCGTTTAAACGTACCAAGCAAACTGCAGAACCTACGGCTTACGGACACGGCGTAACTGTTCAGACCTACGACCCGGCAGATCCGGCTGCCCTGGCCTCATCGGTGCTCCGGCAGCATAAAGGCGGAGGGGTATTGATAGTCGGCCATTCCAATACCGTGCTGGAACTTGTGGAGGCCTTTGGCATCAAGCGCCCCATGCCTTCCCTCACCGATGACGATTATAACTATCTGTTCACGCTGACCATTGAGGGTAACTCTATACAATTGCTCACCTCGCAATACGGGAACCTGAAACGCACGAAGGTGCCGTAGGGGTGCCGGATTGGAACATTTCACCGCTTTTAATGAGCAGGCTGATTGATATCCCCGGCTTTTTCACACCCGTAACATTTTCAATTCATAATCACTTTTTACAATTAATTCTTTTTTCATTAAATAAAATAAACGCAACTTTACCGCGGATGAGCTCCGGAAGAAAACATAACACAGCACCCATATTCAGACTAGCAGCGTCGCTGCTGATGCTGGTGTTTTTTTCTATTCCGGTTCTTCAGGCGGCGCATAACCACTCCGCTGAGGCATCTGCCCACCACGCGAGCTCCGGATCCGAATCCGTTGTCTATGCCAAGTGCCCTACCTGTGAGTTCCTGGTACACCAGCAGCAGAAACATAGCTTTGGTGATCAGGCGCCTGTACTGATCCACTTTTCTCAAAAACCGGCTGCCGTTTATTACACCCTTAACTGTAAGATATACCCGGCAGCTATTCAGGGCTTTACCAATAAAGGTCCTCCTGTTATTTCTTAATTCCGCGCGCCGGATTTTTTTCTGTATGTAGGATAAGCTGAAAACCGCTTACCTGGCGCGCATGGCCTGTTTTCCGGCCTCCTTTACAAATTTTCTTAACGAATACCATTTTCCTGATGAAAAAAGCTTTCATGGCATCTTTATGCCTTGTACCGCTTTTAACCATCGCGCAGAGTCCGGAATACAGCATCGCTGCTTCCGGCCCTAAGGGCAGCCCTGAGAATTCCGGGCCTGCCGGCGATGTACTAAAGCGACTAAACCAGGCGGCGGGAGTCCCGCTTCCGGTCACGGTTACCCCAGACACCATACCTGTGGCTGATACTGTCCGGAGACATCCTCAAAGGCACCACCACCTGGAGGAGGTGGTTGTACATGATAACCATGTGGAGCTTCGCCGGAAAGAAGAATCCCTGAACGTTGAAGTAGTTAACCGGGAGTTTATCCTGCGGAACCTTGGCGGCAGCCTGATGAAAACCCTGGAGCGCCTGCCGGGAGTCAAAACTATTGGCATCGGCTCCGGGCAGTCGAAGCCGCTCATCCGCGGCCTGGGCTTTAACCGGGTAGTTGTCATAGACCAGGGTGTAAAACACGAGGGCCAGCAATGGGGAGCCGACCATGGGCTGGAGATCGACCAGTTTGCAGTGGGCGAAGCGGAGGTCATCAAGGGGGCGGCTTCCTTTATCTACGGCTCGGACGCCATAGGAGGTGCCATTGAAATAAAGCCCAGCCCTATCCCCGCCAGGAATACATTTGGCGGGTCTGTCGATCTCATGGGAAAAAGCAATAACAATCTGCTGGGCACCTCCCTGAACCTATATAGCCGCAAGGATAAATGGTTCTTCGATTCGCGGTTCACCTACCAGGATTACAGTGATTACCGGGTACCGGCAAATCAGGTTTTCGTGTATGACTATGCCGTTGACCTGCATGATAACTATCTGCGCAACACCGCCGGGCGCGAAACCAACCTGCATTTCAACAGCGGCTATGTGAACGGCAAGTTCCGGACTGTCTTCTACCTCAGTAATGCATTCAGCAAAAGCGGCTTCTTTGCCGATGCTCACGGACTGGAGCCAAGGCGCGTAGATTCAGATCTGCACGATAGCTCAAGCCGCGACATCCTTTTGCCGCGCCAGCAGGTGAATCATCTCAAGCTGATTAACCGCAGCAGCTACAGCTTTCAGCGGCACCGCGTGGAGCTCGAACTGGGATACCAGCGCAACTACAGGCAGGAACACAGCCAGTACGTAAATCACGGCTATATGCCGTCAAGCTACCCGGAGAACCTGGGCATTCCTGCTGATCTCGAGCGTGAGTTCGATAAAAACGTATTCTCGGTAAACCTGCGGGACAAGTTATCAGCCGGCAGGCATGAATTCACCTTTGGCGTCAACAGCGAGTATCAGCGAAATGAGATCAGCGGCTGGACCTTCCTGGTACCCTCCTTCAGGCAAGCCACAGCCGGGGTATTTGTGTACGATAAGGTCAGGCTCCATGATAAGGCCTTCCTGCACGGCGCCTTACGGTACGACCACGGACAGCTCAGGATGTTTGAATATACAGACTGGTTTCCTTCGACCCTTTCGGGCAGTTCGGAATTCCTGACCAGGGCAGAAGATCTGCGCCGTTCTTTCAACAGCCTGGTATGGTCTGCGGGTCTCAATTACAATCCCGGAAAATTTGAGCTCAAAGCCAATATCGGTAAGAGCTTCAGAATGCCGATCGCCAAGGAACTCTCGGCAAACGGGGTAAATTACCATTACTTCAGCTATGAGCGCGGCAAGCCCACACTGGATGCAGAGCAGTCGTACCAGGCCGACCTGAGCCTGGGCCTGAAGGCAAATAAATGGTCGGTGGCTATTAGCCCCTTTTTCAATTACTTCCCCAACTACATCTATTTAAACCCTACTTCTACCCATGATTACTATTACGGAGCCGGCAACCAGGTATTTGAATACGACGAAAGCCGGGTAATGCGCTACGGCGGCGAACTGCAGCTTAACTACAAACTGTCGGGAGCACTGAGCGCAGGCCTGCTGGGCGAGTACCTCTATTCGCGCCAGCTTTCGGGCCGCAAGAAAGGATATACACTGCCTTTTTCCCCGCCTGCTTCAGCGCTGGTAAACCTGACCTGGTCGCCGCCCTCTCCAAACCTGACCGATACCTATTTCTCCATTGACTACCGGGTAACGGGCAGCCAGAACCGCATCGTTCCGCCTGAAAAAAAGACAGCCGGCTCACAGGTGTTCCATATCCAGTCGGGAACCTTCCTGATGATGGGGAAACAGGCGCTGCAGGTCAGCTTCCAGGTTCAAAACGTGCTCAATTCGCGCTACCTGAACCACACCAGCTTTTACCGCCTGATCAACCTTCCGGAAGCAGGGAGAAATTTTGTGCTATCTGTGAAACTACCCTTTCAAATTAATAAACCCATAAACAATGAACCTTAAATCAAAGATCATGAAAATGAAACATGTTATTATCGTGCTGGCGCTTATCTCAGGAGCGTTCAGCGCATGTAAAAAGGATGAACAGCAGGGTCCTGCCCTCAAAGCGGACAACATAGAAATCGGAACAGCCAACAGCAGGCGTGGCATAAGCGGCGCTGATTTCCATTTCAATGCCGATATAACTGCACGCAACAAGATCGAAAACGTCCGGGTTAAGATACTTCAAAGAAGTTCAGAGACCTACACAGCATCGTGGCAGTTTGACATAAGCTGGGAAGAGTACAAAGGCGCCAGGAGTGCTACCGTCCATAAACATTTCACCATACCTGCAGAAGCCCCTGAAGGGAAATACGATTTCTATTTCATCGTAACGGACCAGAGCGGCGACAGGCTGGAGATTAAAGAGGAATTCACCATTAACCAACAATAATTCAAATCAAACTCAGAAAAATGAACAAGGTCCAATCCTTTAGCCTGGCCGTCCTTGCGGTTATGGCATTAAGCAATTGCAGCAAGGAAAGCAGCGACCCGGTCGATACCGCCTATCCCGTAATCGATATCAGCGCTGCGAATGCATTCCCAAAGCAGTGCAGCACAATTAAGCGCGGCGATAAATTCACATTCATTACACAGCTTAGCGACAATGCAGAGCTGGGCTCATTAAGTGTCGATATCCACCACAATTTTGACGGCCATTCTCATAGCACCGAGGTAAAGGACTGCGTAAGTGATCCGGTGAAGACTGCGGTTAAGCCTTTTCTCTTTATCCAGAACTTCAGTATTCCGCCGGGACAAAAATCTCATCAGACTGCCATCGAAATAAATGTTCCTGCTGATGTGGACGCCGGTGATTACCACTTCCTCATCCGCGTGACCGACAAGGAGGGCTGGCAAACCCTGAAAGGACTGAGCATTAAGCTCATCTGATCCAATCTCAAATTCAAAATCAAATAAATAAACCCTTAAAAACCAAAATTATGTTACGTAACATCACCAAAAAGCTAGCAATCTTACTGGTCATCAGCGCAGCTGTTGCCTCATGTAAAAAAGACAAAAATGAGCCGGATACTGAAGACAGCTCTAAAGAGTTTAAATATCTCAGGGTGCTCGTAGGCGACGAACTATCGCCTAAGCTGACTCAGATTGATCCTTCTGCGGCAGCGATCACGACCTACGATGCCAAGTTCCCCTTAGCCAGCATTTACGGTACTGCATCCGGACGTTATGCCGCAGTGCTTTATGGCGCACAGAACCTTGTCGAAGTATTCGACAGCGGCTTGCAGAACCATGACGATCACGTGGACATGGTGAATGCCCCTAAATGGGCAGCTATTACAGCCAATGGCATTAAACCTGCGCACTTTAAAAGTAAAGGACTGGAATCATTGATCTTTAACGATGGCGACGGCACCCTCAGTTCAGCAAAGGAGCCTGATTTCAATACAGCCGGCGCTAAATTCAAAACTATAAATGCAGGATTGTTACCGCATCACGGCGCAATGGCACAATTCACTAATGGAAATTATGCGGTGACCACAGTGGCTGCGGCCGGCGCGCCGGTTAACCGGGTGAAAATTATCAACAGCACAGGCGGTGAGGTACATGCATCGGCAATGGAAGTGGGAGCTATCCACGGAAATGCTTCGGATGGAACTAACGCCGTTTTTGGTGCGTTCAGCTCAGCATCTGCAACTTCCGGAGGGGTACTTGTGGTAAACCAGTCAGGGCAGCAGAGGTTAATCCCGAATCCTGATGGGCTTGGAGCT
Organism: Daejeonella sp. JGW-45; assembly: GCF_029360805.1. Classification (GTDB taxonomy): domain Bacteria; phylum Bacteroidota; class Bacteroidia; order Sphingobacteriales; family Sphingobacteriaceae; genus Daejeonella. The sequence goes on from NZ_JARKNC010000001.1 coordinate 222,292, forward strand.
TTCCGTTTCGGTACTATTCTGTATGCCGGATCGGCTAAGAAGTTCATCGCTTATGGTGCTGCAAAAGGGGCCTATCTTATCGATCTTACAGCCAATAAAATGACACCTCTCTATTCAGGCAGTGATGCGTTCCAGTGTAAGGTAGATTATGCCGGGAAAAATCTTTTGGTACTGACCCTGGATGGCAAGCTCCGTGTTTATGATCTTTCGACGGGATCGATAAAAAAAGAAGGAAATGTGCTGGCAGCAACTCCGTCTGCAGATACCTATAAACCTGTTCTGGAAGCAACAGCGAAATTCGCATACATCGCCGTACCATCAGCGGGTGAAGTTCAGCAGATCAGCCTGGATGATTTCACTAAAGTCGTCAAGCATAAAGTTTCTTCGCGGCCGGTCCGCCTGACCTTGCTTGGTTTTGAAAGCAGCGAATCGCATTAAAAAAACGGATTAACTGCTGGAAGAAGCCGTGCTTTGCAAAGGCAGGCCGGCTTCTTCATAATACGGCATTTAAAAAGCCCCCTAGATATAGGCAATGTCGTTATTTAAAGGATCCAGGATTTTGGCTGACATTGTTTCACCGAGTGGTCTGTAGATACGACCCCGAAGGAGTCGCATGTTTATAGATGAATGTCGTCGTCTACTCACGACCCCGAAGGTGGTCGTATGTGCCGGATTTAATGATAATGTGTTTATCACATGCGACCCCGTCCGACCGGTGTTCATCCGGGCGGACACCTTCGGGGTCGGGTAAATGCACTAAATAATTTTCTATAAACATGCGACTCCTTCGGAGTCAGCGAATCTGCCTTAAGCTGTTGCATTTAACAAAAGGACATCAAAACTCCTTAAATAATGACATTGCCACGATATGGGGGCTTTTACAAGAAAACAAAAAAGCCAAATATTTTACGGAATAATGTAAAACAATCGCCTTCCTGAATTGCTAAAATTATATTGCTATACATTAAGAAATGAGATATACATATAATCAGGCAAAATCCATGTGCAGGAATTTTTTAATAACAGGCTTCACCATTACGCTGCTTGCCTGCAACAACGTCTCAAATAACGATGCCGTTCATACGGACAGTTCAGGCCATGCGGGTCATCAAAGCACGGGTTCAAAAGCAAGAGGTCAGGACCAGGTGAACCCGGTAACAGAAACCATGACCCGGATGATGAATGAGATGCATAACACGAAGCCAACGGGCGACAATGATATCGACTTTGCGGCAATGATGGTTGAACATCATAAAGGTGCTGTCGCGATGTCGGAACTAGAAGTTAAGCAGGGAAGCAATGCGGAAATGAAAGCATTTGCCCGGAAGGTGATTGATGACCAGAACAAAGAGATCGGATCTATGCAGGCGTTCATTTCAAAAGCCCCGGAAACAGCTTCATCAAATTCAGCTGATTTTCAGAAAGCCCTGAGTGCCTCCATGACCGCAATGATGAGCGGCAATACCACCATCTACAATGATATCGACAAGGATTTTGCGGCCCAGATGATACCACACCATCAAAGTGCAGTGGATATGGCTGAAGCGTATTTACAGTATGGCAAGGAAGCGAGTCTAAGGGCGCTGTGCCAGGACATTATTAATTCTCAGACGAAAGAGATCAATTGGTTGAAAGAGTGGTTGGCTAAGAACAAGTAATTTTAGCCATCAAAAAGAAAGTAATTAAGCCCCGGACATTAGGCTTGCTAATATCATAATGTCGCGTTAATTTGTACTTAATCAGTACACATTCTTCCCGTCAAAATAATTGTAGAACACTGTTCTGAGCTGTTCTCCCAAAAGCTCCCAGTCCTTTCCAAAAGGTTGCTTTTTTAACCCTTTGATCCATTCATAATTAAGCTCATAAACAATGGCGTCGATCCCGAAACGTGCTCCGAGCCCTTCCCCAAAAGAACCCGGATTTTTTACATGCGCGGGACCTTCTGTAAACCAGGTATGCTTGTAAAGCAAGTCTACGAAGCGTTTGATCCTTTCGGTATGAGCCACGTTATCTGCTGTCGGCAGGTTAATATGCACGTTACCCCCGGCATCGTTGTGAAGGTCGATTGCCAGGTGTGGTTTCTTTCCCTCAGCCACCATTTTTATTAACCAGCTTTCAAAGGCATACTTCTCAGGAGTTAATTCTTTATCGGCAGGCAGGTGCCACTCGCGGTTAAGATCTTTTCCCAATGTATTAAAACGTGTTCTGCCTCTCGCTACGCCGTCTTTATTGGCCATAGGCATGATATACACAGCATACCTTTTGAGAAATGCTGCTGCATCTTTTTTCAGCAAGCTGCGTATTAAGCCCTGCACCACCCAGTTTCCTCCGGGCTCCCAGGAGTGCGCCCGTGCCCTCAGGAAAATGCGATATGGTGCATCCTTCCTGCCTACCCGGATTATTTCCAGGCTGCGTCCCTCTGCGGTCTTCCCGATATTGGTCACTTCAACAAGCGGGTTAGCGCGCACCTCCCGGATCAGCTTGTCAAGATCGCTGATGCGGTAAGGCTCCACGCTGGCCACGTACATCTTGCTGCTCGTCATGTGAAGCCTGAACTTTAAGCTGTTATTCGGAAGAAGGTCCGTAGGAATTTCAGTCCACGTGATCCCATCGGCGGAAACCAGGCAATTTGTTCTGTGAGACACCGGACTGGCCTTCATCCCGTTCCATACATTATCAAAATTATTAAGGGTTAGAGTTACTTCAGAGCCTGCTTCAGCCTCGACCTGGAAATGCCAGTGACCATTGGCCTGGTTAGGCGAAGCGCGCTCATGATCATAGTTAAGGCTGATATGTACCACACCGGCCGAATCGATCTCCCAGTCCAGCTGTGAGGCATTTTCAAAATTCGTATTGATATACCTGAAATTCTTTTTAACGGTATCGGCCGCTATACCGGAAGTATGATGCCTTACTTCTGAAGCTTTGCCGGCGAAGATGTTGGAAATGATCAGGCACAGGAATATCCCGGTAGGTATGATATTTTTAACCATTGTTCGTATAAGTATAATTGCTGGCTGCGTCTGCCGGATCCCTTCAGGCTGTGAGATGGAACTTAGTCCTGCTGTTCCTGCCTGGCCTTTCTTTTAGTTTGGTATAAAGGAGAATCAAGATCGGAACTGAAACGTCTCTGGTATTGATTAGTTCCGGCAAGCGTACGCTCGTATTTGACAATATCGTCCTGCTTTACAATTTTAAAAACCTTATTGTCATAAATGCGGTATAATTTCCCGTTGTTTCCCTGGAAGCCCCATAAGGTGCTTTTTAATACTTTATTTTTTCTGCCATTGAGATAAACCACCTTCAGATATTTTCCGTATTCAGGAGATTTAATCTTTTTGATCACACCTGTGGCATCTTCCGTTACAGGATCCTGGCGATCAAATAATAGCGCTGGTGCCTGTCCGTAAGTTGAGAAACACACAGTAAAAAGGAATATTGCTAAGAATTTGTATTTCAGCTGCATAATTTTTCAGTTTAAACTTACTGTAATTCGGACTAAGTTTTCTTCCCCGGGACACAATAACGGATAAGGAATGCGAAGCGGGTCTTAAATCTTAATACCAAGATACTTACCTTATTTTACAAGTCAAAATATCTTTTTAACGGCAGTCAGCCGCCGCTTATCAGCAATTTAAATTTACGGCTACTACCAGCTGCCATTCAGACTGTCTTAACAGTAATTGACTCTTTAAATCCGCGGAATGGATAATTGCTATAAAACTAAACTAAAACCAAATATTATGAAAAGACTAAACTCAGGTATTTTTAATCTCCTTAGGGGTACTGGCCATAGTACTTTACCCGGAACTCCCGCGCTATTCCTGGCCGGAGTATTATGCTTTACCGCAGCCTGTAAAAAGGAACCGGAAAAGGTTTTGCAAATCGAGACCAGTTCCAAAAAGAATGCGGGAGCGTCAGTTTCAGCGGTGGGCGACAATATTTGGTACGATAAATTTGTAGCTTATGACAATGCCTATGGTGATAACAGTTACACCAGCACGAGCACAGCAACCCTGGCCTGGGGGGAAAGTTACATGCTTCGCAGTTACGTAAAAATGTGGGAGCTTACTCAAAACACCGCCTGGCTGGATAAACTGACCACACATGTGGATGTGATCATTGCCAATGCTACCGACCTTGGAGGCGACGGTTATCTGGACTGGGGAACTACAAAATATGGCGACGGGGGTAAGTATCCTTACCTCGTGCACGACGGGATGATAGCCTTGCCGATAGCGCAGTTTGTCAGGCTGGTCCATCAGTATCCCACTACCCTATCCGCCTACGCAACTAAGGCTGCCGCTTACCGCACATTTATAGAAACCCATGTCGTACCTAAGTGGGAGGATCCTAACAGTTATATGGGTAATTGCTGGGTACTATACAGCTCAAGTACCGGGTATTATAAGCAGCCCGCGTTCAACGCCTTCCCGGGGCAGAACTATACACAGCTGCCGTATAACATGATGGGGCCCTATGCCGAGATGTTATGGACCATGTATGATGTCAATGGAAATTCTTTTTACAACACCCGCGCTAACCAGATGGCTCAGAACTTCAAAAATGCGCTGGTAACAAATGGCTCGGCATATAAGTGGAAATATGCCTTTGTGCTTCCGCAGATCGAGGATACATCCCATGGCAACCTGGACGTTGGAATGGCACGTGAATCATTTAACCGCGCGGGAACGATCAGCGGAACGCACATCGCAAAAATATCTTACGCCTTTACCGGGATCATGTGGAATCAATCTGTGAGCGCTCCCTTAGTGAAAGATAATGTGGACGGCACGGGAACCTCGTATGTTTATACTAAATATATAGGCGACTGGATACCGATGACGCAGTTCAACCAGAATGCATGGCTGATCGGCGCCGGCCAGTACCGGAATTTCACTATTCCGTCAATGGATCACAATTACGCCTATAACCTCGTCCAGCTCATGGCATGGGACCTGGAAAAAGTTATCAACCAGGGATTTGAATACGTGGCCTATCATGACGCTACCTTACCTGCACAATGGGTTCGCGGAGCCGGAACAACCAGCGAGGTCCGCCGGTATACCGCAGATAAGAAGAATGGCAAGGCAAGTGCAGCAATAACATCCACAACAGGCGATGACCTGTGGCAAATGTTATATCAGGATTGGAAGCAATGGAAGGCGAATACAACCTACGAGGTTTCATTTGACGTGAAGACCAGCGGATCAAACGGGGCCCGCATATTTATACAGAATGTTACTGCCGGAACTATCCTCGGTACAGTGCACGATTACCCGTCAAGCCCATCCTGGACAAGCCAGAGCTTCACGGTAACCACCCCGTCAACAACCAGCCCGCATTTACGGCTATACCTGGAAAACAATTTCAAAAGTACCGCAGGCACAGCATTGTTTGATAATGTTAAGATCAAACGGGTTGGGTCTGCGTGGTAGATAATGTGATTGCCGTCAAGGAATTGAAAACCCGGATCTAGGTCCGGGTTTTTTGCATTTATTCTCTATGCCTGATTTCCATTCCGTTTACCAGTGAATGTCCCGGTTGCTTGAAAATTCAGCCCTTCCTCTCCTAAGCTAACCGCTTACTGACTACATTCTTGTCCTTATCATACAAGGTAGCAGATACAATGGTACTTGCAGGAACCGGTCCCGGAACTAAGACCTCGAGCTGCCCTGCAAAGCGGTTTTTAAAGTTTCGCGCTCTTAGAAGATCTGCTACATGGATATAATCGTTGAGTCGCATTTCCCATACCACCCCCAGGTTGTGGGTATCTATTGCGTAACCAAGTCCGATATCATGACTGGTAGAGGTAGACACCATTCCATTCTTAAAGGTATTGCTATGCGTATGCTGAACCACCCCAAAGAATGAAACATCGCGTGATCCCCCGGGAGGCATATCTGTAAATGCGAGTGTTCTAAACGACTCTGCTGTTACTTCCCTGCCATCACCCCGGAAAACTAATTGCGACGGTCTGCTCTGCTTCAAATACCATTGAAAATAACGCTCGTCTGCTGCGGTGATCTGGCCAAGGTCATCCCGCTCTTCAGAAACTAACTCAGCATCTGCATCCTGACGTTCACGATGCACGGTCCGGATTTTATTAAACTGCTCCAGGAAGCTAAACTTAAGCTTGGTGTCCCACAGTGATAACTGACGCTGCAGTCGCTCAAAACTAGCTACGGAACCCTCTGCCCGATCCGGGATCATGGCCAGCTTCCTAAAAAAGGTATCATACTCAGGCAACCATTCTGCCACGTCCTCTTCTAAATTCAATTCCCCTTCCGGATCAGTGCTATACGGCGAAGCAACGATATGCATTATTTCTTCGCGCTTGGTATGAAACTGATCAACCAGGCCTTCTGCTGTTACCCGTAATGCAGGAAGCTTAGCCTTCTGTGCTTCAGATAACAGCTTAAACTGTGATACCGGGCTCGAAATCGCTGTGTCGATGAGTTTAGCCTGCACTGGAGATTTCGTGTTGACGGAAAAAGCCTTTTGCCCCTGCTCGTCTGCTTCCCTTTCTAAAGCCTCATCATCATTGACCGGCAAACTGCCCTTCATCTGCAAAGTAGGCTTAACCCTGCCTTGCTTCTGTTGTGCCACATGCCAGGCCTCATGCGGGAGGTGTTTTTCCTGTCCGGGGGCAACGTGAATATCCGTCCCTTGTGCATATGCAAATGCATTCAGCTGGGCCGGTTTAGGCGAGTTATAGTGCACCCTGACATCGTTCATTGAAAAACCCGAAAGGTGTTCCACTCCTGATTTTAAGTTATCGGGCATCCCGGTATCATTCGCCTTAAACTGGACTGGTTGAGTTTCAAGCGGCTCGTTTTCCAAAATCCCTTCTTGTACGGGTGCCGGGGGTTCCGGGGCTGACCTGGCTGTCTGTTGCTGCCCTAAGACGGGTACGGCAGGAAGAGATATGCCGCCCTTGCCGGTCTGAGGGATATTTGTCTTATTATCGGTATGGGTTTTATGTGCATTAGTAACAGCCATTGCATGATGGTTAGCGACGATGAAGATACGAAAGATTGTAAGGTTCGGGTTTTAGGGCAGTACTAGTTTGGATTTATATGGGGGAGCTTACAGGTAGTAATTTACTGTCTGCGGACTATCGCTCTATTTACAGCTTGTCAAAATTTACTATGTAAGTACTATCGAGAAAAGGATGGGTGCAAGTCATATTTGCAGTCCCGAAGCAGGGGATTAGCTGAGCTGGGCCAGAGCACATGCCTTACAAGCAGGGAACTAAAGTCCGTTATTATCTCCCAATCCCTCTTTTTTCTCATTTTTACAGTCATGTACTAACTATGTACTATCAGGTGACCTGGTTAAAAAAAAATATTTAGTTGTTCAAGTTGTTAATTTACATCAAATATTCATCTGCGAAGCTTAGGAAGCCATCTTTCGTAAGAATGATGTGGTCTAAAACTGGTAGGTCTAAGAACAATCCCGCATTCTTTAATTTCTTCGTAAGCTCTATGTCTGCGTGACTAGCCTTCAAGTTTCCAGATGGGTGATTGTGACATAAAACAATCGAAGCTGCATTACATTTCAAAGCTGAAACAAAGATGACTTTCGGATCAGCTATTGTACCTGCTGTACCACCTACTGAAATTGGTACAATCCCCAAAACTCTATTAGCTCGATTGAGAAGAATGATCTTGAACTCTTCGATAAACTCGATAGTTTCATAGTTCCAATTGCTCTGAAGCACCCTGTGTGCGTCCTCGGATGTGTTTATTTGTGGCCTTTCTGATGCCTTTACTGTGGTTTTGTAGGTTAGTTGTACCTCGCTAACTTTTGTGTTTTGTAAGTCCATAATGTTTCGTTTTGAATTAATTATGGTACTCTCGTGGGTTAAGAGCAATCAAGTCCAAAAGGAAACGATATAAATGGATAGTGAGTAGGAAATGTGCGTTTATGCTCGGCAATCTTTTGGACGCTTCAGCAGCTCTTAACCTAACTTTGTATCATACATTAATTCAACAACAAACGGTTCAATCTAGATCTTTAGCTCTAAAACTTGCAAACACGTGTTATGGCGACAAAACGAGTCAAAACATTGTAATCGAGAGGAATTCAACCAAAACACTAGTTTATAAGCAAAGTGTATCAAAAACACATTTTATTTAGACATGTAGTTTGTCCTTTTTCTTCTCGTGCAACTTTGGGTTACCTATAGAGAGAGTAGTTGACAAACTTTTAGGACATTGTTGAAATGTAAAATTCACTTATTATTTTAAAAGTTGAGACTCTTAGTGACGTCCTTTTTTAGACGGGCTAACTTCTATTTGCATCCCAAGAACACAATATAAGATTGTTTAATTGACCATGCAGATCAACAACAATTACCTTTTATTTAAGGTGTTTCAGCGTAGTATCCGGTGGGCCAAACAATAGATTCTCATCCGCATAAAATTCACTCCCTTTCGATTGGCCCTTTAGAATAACCTGTCTAATCATTTCAAAGTTATTGGGTTTTGGTGAACTCGTTATCACCTTGCGAACGACCCCATTTTTATCTGACGCATAAAAAGAGAAGTAGTCATGTTCGGGTTTATGTACAAATCCAAGGCTATGTTTAATATTTCCAGCAATTTGATACTCGTTTCCAGAATCCGTTGCATCCACAAAAGATCCCCATTCTTGCGAAGCCTTATATTGACCATACATGCTTAAAAAGATTAGAACAGGTAAAATCACTATTAATATTAAATATGTGTAAAAGCCATATTTTGAGGCTTTAAATAACTTAATCGGTCTACTGAAGATAAGATTAATCAAAGCCCCAATTCCTAACATTACAAAGAAGGCAACCGGAACCGACAAGATATTCCGTCCCCAAACATCATCATTACCCTTCAAGAAAAATTTGTTTACTATGTATATGATGATAGTTAATGCGAAAAGAGCAAAGGTATAACTATACCTGCTGATTGTGGATTTGGTCTCTTTGATATGTTCCATACTAAGCGTTGTGTACGTTATCCTAAGATAAATACTTTTGTTTCAGTAACAAATATTAACAGTTAGAGAGTACGAACCTACACTTTTCATTTTTTACAATGTTTAAACACCCAGTTTATGAAGTGTAGGTGGAAATGTTGAGTGGAATATTACTTATTATTTTAAAAGTCGAGACTCTTTACTAATGTCCTTTTTTTCTTCAAGTGACTTTGATTTATCTATAGAAGAGGTAGTATCAAATATTTTAGGACATCTGGACTGACTTATTACTTTAAAAGGTAAGTAGTGATTGTAGACTTTTAAATAAGTAGCAAGGTTGAAAGTTAGAGAAGTCGTTAAGTTATCTTCTCATTTAGTTTGTGTTTCCATTTTACAAATCCGTCAACAAAGTTTGACGAAATGTCGTCATGTTCAATAACGCAAAATAAAAGATCGCTGTCGTGGTGATTTTGTCTGTACGCTCTTTTATATTGTTCTCGTCCACTATCCCTGATAGTGTTAACTGACGCCTCAATTCTTTTGTATTGAAGTTCTATTTCTATTTCAGATTTGTCGATGCTCCACATGTAAGTCGCATGCGAGTTGAGAAGTTCCCACACAAAATGGTTATTATCCTTACCTTGAATGAAGAATAAAAAACCGAAGTTCGGATGAAGCGTAAATCTCAACTTGCTGTCCTCGGCTTGTTTGCTCCCCGACAAAAATTCAAGTTGCTTTCTGTTTCTTGTTTTGTGGTTGTCAAGCAAAAAATTTAAGATGTCCTGCTCATTTTGACAGAAAACATTGCCTTCAAGGCCTTCTGTTTCCATTTCTCCAAAAATTTCCTCTGCTGTAAAAAGTGATTTGTGGGTATCAGCAACTCTCGGTGATTTGGTCAACGCAATTGTTCGCTGATATTTGATGCTGTCAATCAACTCTGCATCTATCATTGCAATGTGTGGTGAAATCGCCGATGCTTCTGTTACTTTACCATCTGTCGTGGTAATAGTCGCATTAACTTTAAACTTTCTCGTTTTGAGTTTTTTAGCGAACCATGACTTGACATTTTCAAATTCTGCAAGTATGTAGTCGTTTTTAATTTTGAAACTTACTTTGTCGCCAACCTCTTTTATACTCTTAGTGAAAGTTACATACCCAAGCATAAAGTATGCATCAGAAAAATAAACGTTGAACTCAACTTGATGAGTTTCAATTATCGGTTTTCGTTCCGTAGGCACGAATACAGGCCTATTATACTGCCCCTGTGGTAAATCACTTTCAACTCCGAAGCTGTAAAAAACAGTAGAAGTAGAAATTGATTTTCGAGTTGCTTCCTCTGCAAAAGATCTATTTACACCATGATTGTATAGAACGTCCAGAAGTTTACTCTTTTGATAGTTGGAGAGATGCTGCTCAAGTTGTAGCCAGTCAAATTTTTCAAATACAATCCGCTCAACTTCAGCCACTGGTTTCTGATAATCAAATTGTTGAACGTCATTGGTGAAATAGTCAATGACTTTCATCCGCCAGCATTTGGTTTCGGGGTTGTATTCGAGTAGTTCAACTTTCCAATAAATCTCTTGATGTGTACGAAATTTACAATGATCGATCGGAAAGCTAGTGTGTTGAATAGGAACAGTCAACTTAGGGCTTAGATGTATGTCCTGATTGTCAACCTTTATGATTAGTTCCTTCAGCATCGGTTCAAAATATTTTTTCTCTGTCGTTTCCTTTAGTAAGTTTCAAGTCGTTACAGGTCGTCAAATCGGCAAGCGATTTAGATAACTAAAAATATCACTCTTTCATGGATAAAGCTATTTGAGGCTCTAAATTGTTGGAATCGACTCCAGCAAAATAATGCTTTGATATAGTCTACGACTGCTTATTAATTAATCCTAAAAGCTTTTCTGCCTTTTGAATATCCTCATTTTGATTAGGATTTGACTTTTGCTCAATTGATGCTAAGTAAACTAAACCGTTAATTTCATTGAAGTAAACCCTTAAGGCAACCGGATGGTAAACCCTTAGTTCCAAGACCGTACACTTATTTGAGATACTTACATCCTTAATAATTTTCGTGTCTGGATAAAACCGTGTAGCTAAATGCCGGTTAGCAGCCTTGTTGAATTCTTCGTAAATTGAATTTTGAACATCCTTAGCAAGTGACTGATAAGTCTTTTCAAAATTTTTCGTTGTTATAGCTTCTCCAATGAACAAAATTAGTTTTTCGAAGTTGGTTTGATAATACGATATCCAACTCGAGTATGTTCCCACATCAATAATTTTTTTATGTGGTTTTATTATTTGGTTCCCAAAATCTACTCCAAGAAATCCGTTAACCTCACTTAAACAAAATTCATTTGCTTTTATTTCGCTATCGACTTCAATTTCACAAGGACTTAGCTTAGCAAAAAAATTATAAATGTTAAAGATGTCGATATCTCCTAGGTTTGGAAAAATATCCTTCTCAAAATGAGCTACTTCGAAACAGGAATTATTTCGATAAAATGTATGCTCCTGCTTCTTTTCAATTTGCATTAATTCTAAAGCCCCATACTTGAAGCTATCAAAATCAGGTGTATTGAGAGATTGACTATTTAGAAAGAACTTGCTCATTTCTTTTTTAGATTCAACAGTTCTACATAGTCTATTTGAGTTTGATCAAAAAATCCCTTGGGCCACTCGGTCAACTCGCCTTTATCATTGATTTGAATCGCTTTGATCTTAGGCTGTTGTTTAACTCCGAGAATTTTATCTTCTTTCAATTCCTGATCCGTCTTTTTTTCTCGGTAGAAATAATTTATAGTCACTTTATTATTAATGATCGCCTTTTTAGCAACTGCGATTTGAATGCCGTTAATAATATGATCGCTGTGGCTCTCCACTAGAATTTTGACACCCGCATTCGCCATCACACCTAGAAAATAACCCATCTTAGATTGTGCCGACGGGTGCAGATGTGCTTCGGGATTTTCGACAATTAAAATTCTGCCTTTTTCCGCTAGTAAACACGAGACAATTATGGGAATCGAATAACTAATTCCGAAGCCAGTGTTAGTAGGAAATATCGCATTACCCTTTGAATACGAGTTTTCAACAGTTAGTCTGGCAGTATGAGTCTCACTGTCTTTTACCGGAATCATTGTAACGCCATCGATAATGTAACTGAGCCAGGCATTTATATGATGCTGGAATTTGTTACCCTTCAAATAATCTGGGTCATCTAATACTCTGTCAACATCCAATTTGAACTTACTTTCAATTTCTAGGGAATCCACATCAGCAATCATCTGAGCTGTGAACTCACCTTGATATCCAACATTCGGATAATCATAGAATCTAATGGCTTGATTTATTCGCGGTCCAATTCTTTCAGCATTCAAATAGTAAAACTGTTGGAACATCAGTGGGTTATTCGGATATTGGAAGCTGTTTTCCAATAGTTCTTTAGGCGTGATCCAAAGTTCATTTAAATTATTTGTGGAGTACTTTACTACTAGTGATTGCTCCTTTTCAGAAAGGCCTAATTCAATATCCGTTTCCGTAAACTCTGACGGTAACACATTTAGGCTGCTTCCTAAGCCTAGACAGTATACATCATTTAGTTCGACATTTAAGTTATTAATTGAAGTGTACGCGAACTTTGTCGATTTCCATTCACTACAATGCTCTACTGTTCTTCTTAGAAGTAGTAAAGATTGTATAGCAGTGCTTTTACCGTTTCCGTTGCTACCTGCAAAAACAGTTAGATCATTAAGTTCAATTTCAATGTCGTAAAAACATTTGAAGTTTTTTAAAGTCAGTTTTAACATTAGTATTCCAAATGATTTTTAAATAAGTCTCTTAAAACATTAAATGTATAGACCAAATTGGCCTTCCCATTTGTACCGTATGAGAGGTAGTAAAGTAATTGATTATCTTCCTCTATTTTATCAGCAATAGGTTTTGCTAAAGAGTTTGCAATATTTTTGTCTTTCACTCTGACATTATCGTAATCAGCTAATAAAACTGAACAGCACACAAATAGTGCTTTGTTAATCAGTTGCTTGTATGAACTAGGTTGAATATCCTTATTTTGTATTTTCCTAAAGGCATACCGGCTGCCGATAAGATATTCAGCGTTTTTCATGGAATTCGAAAATTTTCTTACATAGCTATCAAAATACTGTTGGGGGTTTTTAATGTTTTTATCAGTGTATTCGTCTAATACGAGATCCATATAGCCATTATAGTCTTCAATGCTATTGCTATAATCATAAATCTCGTAAAAGTATAAAAATCGTAAAGCGATTTCTTGATCTTCCATCCGGACGCTTTTTATACTTTTATCAGTAGCAGATTTAAACTCTCCTAAGGCTGCCATTGATTTCAAAGATTCTCTGAGTCCTTTACCCATCAAACAATTACGGATTTCCTGATTATTTAAAGGTCTTCCACCGGTGTTTATTCTTCGAAAAATATCATACTTTACTTTTGGAGGCGAAGATGGATCGATAATATTAGCAGAAATAGAGGTTAAATCAAACCATTTTAAGTATTTGGTGTCAAGACCTTTTTTATTTCCTCTTGTCTCATAGTATCGTCCCTCGCAAGTATCGTTCAAGTATTGTAAGTTTTTTAATGGAAAATTATTATCCATAAACTCTTTAATGGTTGAAATACGCTGGAGGCCATCGACAACAGAAAGATTACCTTCGTTATCTTCAGAGAAATAGAACATGGGTAATGGGATACGTAGTAGAATTGACTCGATCAACCTAGACTTTTGGAAACTATTCCAAACTAAATTTCTCTGAAAATCAGGGCTTAAATCAATACTCTCATTGTCTATCATTTTACTTAAAATGGATACAGCGATTTTGTCGGACCTGACTTTAATTTTATCGGGGTCATAAGGATTGATATCAGTAGTTTCTGTTTCATTGAACGTATCTGCACCTGATTTTTCAATTTCTATGATATCATACAGAACATTATCAAGCTTGTTCTCAATAGTGTCAGTGTCATCTATAATTCTTGAATCTTGGAGTAAAACAACAAGGTTTTGGCCAACCAACTCTAGTTCCATCCAAATTCTCTTCTCATCGTCAATCAACTGATAACAAGTTTCAGTACCTTCTTTTTTGATTACAGATAGACTGATTATTTTATCTGCAATGTTAAATTCAACTAACATTTTTCTATCTCTTTTGAATTTTAAGCTATTATACCTATTTATTTCCTTTTGCTCGATTATGAGTTTTACAAAGCATTTCACAGTTTTTAACACTTGTTGCTCCGCCTTTACTCCAAGCTGCTACATGGTCTGCGTCCATTTCTGCGAGCGTCCATATTTTATTCTTGTTGGCATCATGCCCAATAACACAATGAGGGCAATTTGACTCACCTTTGATTTCCGCTTTAGCTGTCTGAGCTTTGTATTGTGATTTCTTTGTTGCTTCGTCAAAAACTCTTACCTCAAGCAATTTAGCATCTGTTGAACCACCGAGGATATATTCAAATATGCCTCTGCGATTCTTCACATATGGGTCACTGTACAACTCTTGGACTTGTTGCGAAACCTTCTTTGGATCATAAGCGGTTTTGAAGTAGGTTTCATAAAGTCGTCCCCACTCAATTCCGCACATCTCGCTTTCAACGTCGTTAAACACTGCCGAAACCCAGTCTATAACACTGGTAAAATAAGTTTTTAAGTGATTTATGCTTTTGTCATAGCGGTGACTGCTCATGTAATCGACGATATTGCCTTTACTAACCCAGTCCAAAGCTCTCTCTAAAAATGCCTGACGGTTTACGCTGCCTTTTATATAAGCACTCCATTTCTGTATGTTTGCATTCTGACTGTTACTAAATTCAGCTTTCGCCAGGGTTACAAAGGGTCCAGAAAAAATCGCATTATTCAACTCCTGGTCATTTAGTGGAACACCTGCTGTATTAATTGTACGAAACCAGTTTTTTATTTCACTTTCGTCTCCTTCGCATTCATAAATGGTGAGTGTTGTGTTTAATATTTTCGCTCTTTTGTCTGCTGCAATTCCATCAAAGTATTGCTCTCTATCATTTTCGTCAATGTATGGAA
This sequence comes from Daejeonella sp. JGW-45, assembly GCF_029360805.1. GTDB lineage: Bacteria > Bacteroidota > Bacteroidia > Sphingobacteriales > Sphingobacteriaceae > Daejeonella. The sequence continues at coordinate 237,326 of NZ_JARKNC010000001.1, forward strand.
ATTTGTTTGACACATACCTACCAATGCTCGTTATCCGTTGTTGGCCGTCTAAAACCTCAAACTCATCCGCCTTAACTTTAACGAAATATATCAACCCTAACGGATAGCCCTGCAGTAAAGAATGAATTACTGCGACATCTTTTTTACCATCTGCATAAATGTAGTTGCGTTGGTATTCCGGCTGAATAGTTAACGTTCCAGAGAGGCCGAAAAGGCCTTTACCTTCCAGCTCGTTATAGATAAAACCTTCGCAGATTTCTTTAACTGTAATGTCTGTTCTTAATGTCGTTTTCATAAACTCTGCGTTACTTTTTATGTTTTATTAGTAGGCGTTTATATACATTGACACCTTCAATTGAAACGGACATTTGAATACTCTTATCCCAATCGACCGGTCTTCCATAGTCATATGAGCAACCAATTATCTCAAATTGGTCAGGATTGTATTTATCTAGAAAAGTTATCGGTACTCCCATTACGCCAGCATAATCACTTGGAATAGCATCAGTATAAGGTACTTCAATAGCATCGAAGTTATCATATTTTTTGTACTCTTTACCTTTTACATCTTTGTGCGAGCTGAACTTGATATTATCCCTCATCGTCATCAGTGGTAGTGGTTGATGACGCTTACCATGATCTATATTCGTAAACCAAAGACAGTTGTTAGTGGCAACAATACGTTTTCCATCATCATCAATTCGAGCCTCTGTACCATAAAGCTCGTAGGTTTCAGGTACTATAAAGCCTGAAATCCATCGTCCCATACCAGTCCCGAGCCAGATTTTATTATCCTTAATTAATGGAAATACTTCTTTATAGGTTATCGCATTTATGTTTGCGATTATCAAGAAAGTTTTATTAAAGTCAACAAGTTGTTTTATATAATCTCGAAACAAGCTAAAAGGGGGATTGGTTACTACTATGTCTGCTTGTTGTAACAAAGTGATTGATTCGTCACTACGAAAGTCGCCATCACTTTTTAACGCTGTCCATTCGTTATTCTTATTATTTTTTAACTGTAGTGCAACATCTTTCAAGCTAAATTCACCATCACCATCCATATCACCAACTTCATTAATAATAAATTTATTTGCAGTTATCTTTGCACGACCTTTTGCTTTCGAAGTTGCTTTATCATTGACAAACAATTGCAATTGCGTATTGGCAATGGGCGAAGGTTTATAGCTGGTGGTGATAAGTTGCTTCAAGCCAATTCGCTTAAAGTTTAAGACGAAGTAACGGAAGAAATTGCTTTCAAATGGATCATCACAGTTGCAGTAGACTACTTTTCCACTGAAGACACCTGAGTTATATTCTAAATACGCTTCTACTTCCTTCTGGATATCTCTGTACTGGGTATAGAATTCATCACTTTTTGATTTTTTAGCGTTATGGAGTAATTTGTTTGTTGCGTTTCTTGCCATACTTATTATCTCATGTATTTAGCTGTGTCGTGTCATTAGTAAAGATAGGTGAATGTTTGCATCTAGGTGCTAACATTGTTTTAGATTACGTCTTCCATTTTTTGTGCTATTATCTTACAAGCCTACCTACCGACCATAGAATTTAAATAAAATGCGCTGCTAATTTACTAATATTGTTAGTAAATTTACAGAATGTCAATAAGGGAACAGGTAGAGTTTGGGATTGCACTTACAAGGGACTTAGCTGCTTGGGCTAAGGTACAGCGATCCTTAGGCAGAGCTGTCCCTCCTGGCAAGTTTTTATTTGAAATGTATGTTAAGAAGAATGACAAAGTAGTCCTGGTATTTCTGAATCGTTTATCTTATCGCTACTACGCCAAGTTTGTTGCACCAGATGTTGAAGATTATTGTGTAAAGCTCCTTCGTGCAATTGAACCTTGTGTATTCAATGCTATATCGTGTGAGATTGAGCCTTATACCTTGCGCTTTGAATTTGAGCATAAGGATGGGGTATTGACTAAACACGTTCGATACTCATTTGCCTCAATGATTTACTGACATTCTATGGAACCCGAAGACATTCATACAATTTAATATAACGATGAAACTAGCGGTGACTAGTTTTCGTGGCATTAATTTTTTTAGTGCTAAATTTCGAGACAATCCTGGGGCTTCTCAATAAATTAGTGTCTAGTAGGGTGGAATTGCTTCTTTAAGCTTATTTTCCGCGGCTGTCGGAAAGCCATCGGAGTTCAATTTTGTAGCGTCATTTACAATCCGTTTTAATCTATCAACTTTGTCCTTTTTAGTTTGTGACAAACCATAAGTGCCTGCTGATGATACAAAACTTTTAAAATAGTCAAACAGGTCGTTACAGAAAATATAGTAATGATTGACAATCATATTTTCCAATTCATAAGAGCTATAAACCCATCCATTCAACGCATTCCAGTATTTCATAACGCGAATCAAAGGTCTTATTAATCCTTTGTCATTAGAATTCTTGTTGCTTAGTTGATTGTTAAATGCGTTTGGGTGAGTGGTTTGCCATGTAGAATAATCGTTTAACGCAGCTGGAATCTGGTAGGAATCCCAAGATGAAAGAATGGCTGGAACGAGTTCAATTTTAATTTTCGATAATTCTAAAACAATGGTTGGATGGGATTGATAAATTTCAGAGCTTGTATATTTCGCCAGTGCAAAATCCTTAAGATAATTTAAATATGTTGAAGGTTGCTTACTATCGTCTGCGAAAACAATCATGTAGTCAACATCGGAACGAGAATCTGCCCTTCTAGGCATTAGTGTCTTTCTTTTAAATGAGCCGAAGGTAAATTTCTCTTTAACTACACCTGAATCGAAGTACCATATAAGCTTTACATTTAACGCCATTATGTGGTTATCGATTACGCTTCGCTCGGATTGTGTAATTATTAGATTGCCTGCTGTTGCTAGTAAATGACTGTTTAAACTCATATTAAATGATACTATATTGAGATTTCAATGCATCCCACTCTGTTGCAAGTTGTGTTTGGCTAACTTGAAAAAGTTTAGAGTCCAATGGCAACGAGGCCCATGCTAAGGTTGTTTCGTAGTCAATTACTTGTTTTATAGCTTCTGGCTCACGAGATGCGAAAGTTGTTCCAATTAATGTTGTAAATAGTGCTTTGAAACTGTCCAATAACGTTTCAAGTCTTCCGACAACAATAATGGTTCTGATCGTATTTTGAACGAGAGCTAAAGGTAGAATTGCCTCTATTATCATGCGTACTGCGCCTTTATTTCCAACTACTGCAGAAAACATGAAGACTAATAGAACAAGTAGGGCATTTCTGTAAATCGACTTCTGCATTAACTTGACTATATGATATGTATGAAATGTATTTTCGAAACAGTTCACCGTAAGTTTATAGAACCCTGGGATTAAATTATCTTGAGAAAAATAATTAGAGGCGCTATGCCCAGCAAACCCTGTATTGAAAGAATTGTCAATATACTGGAGTCGTCTTAGTTTCTCAGCTTTATTGTATAAATGGTCCGCCCTTAAATCTAAAACTATGTAAATTAATACTAAAATTGAGTTAAGTCCGATAATTAAATCTAAATAATCCTTAATAATTATACTCTCACTGGCTCCATTGTACTGTTCATTAATAGTTAGAGCAATGGTAATAATCGTTGAGAAAATTAATATCCATCCTTTCCAGTTATTACACTCATTTACACGGTCATAGTCTGTTTTCATACTTATCATTTAGCATTCAGGAGATTTAAACTTAACGTAAATTAACTTAAACAAAAAATTTCTATCTGATATTCTGATAGAAATCAAAATAGATCTACACCGCTTTTTTTTCGTCTAATTTCGCGACCACCACGCGACTGAGCAACCATCTAAGGAGAAGAGCACGTAGTGCGGTCCTTAGTATGTTTACACAAGCAAATGGCGGAGCTTTTGGCCAGTGATATGTGTTTAGGGATTCAAAAGGTATGACAGTTGTGAAGTGGTTGCGAATCCGCAGGTCGCTCAAGCTAGAGAAGCAAGAACATTTTGAATAAATCACGAAGTATTTATTTTAAAAGGTTTAGGAGCTTCTACGAACTGCGTCGCTTGCCGGATGCAAAGAGAATGACAGACTGCTTGAAGGGATTTGTCCTGGTTGCCAAACCAAGACAACAGCATGGGAGCATAGCGCATACATTTGTCGCGAAGCACTAATGAGAAGCGTGGTCTGGCGTGAGCATTGCCGGCTTAGTAGCTGTGAGTTCCGATCTTCCTGCTTTTGGATGGTGCGGCAGGGCTATTGCGGCACTGGCTTTATAGAATGTACTGAAACAATATAAACTTATAAATGAAAGACCAAAGCTCAGCTTATCCCTCGTTAAGCCGCAATTAGAGGGTGGGCTGAGGGTTGGGATTGAAAACATTAACCTCTATGACATAAATGTCAGCAATTTGTCATGAGGCATTTAGAAGATGTAATAATTAACTGACACAATGGCAATTGTTGATAAATCGGATAAAACTTTACGTTTAGAGATAATATTCTTAAAAGGTTTGAAACAATAGTTTTTGAACCCATCTCAATGTTAGTTCAATTTTTGCTAAAGAAATTGGCACAAACTGTGATGTTCAGTAAATGGTTTTAAGTTGAAGGCCTTATGGAGTGGGATCCATAAGGACTATCTTTCTTTAAAGCTATAGAGTTATCTAAAGCAATGTAGCAATTGTTTTTACGGCGCAAAGGTAGAAAAAGTTTCGACTTAGAAATTATTTTCTCATTTACTCCTACAGAAGTTAAATCTTCTTCAAACTCCATAGCCATAGGCTTCTACTCCTGCCAGAAACTTAGAAAATTAATCCTAATTGAGATATCAAGAAGGTATTTATTTATTAAACTTCAAACTATGGTAAGTTTAAACACAAACTTTTTCTTGCCCCATTTTCGATGGGAAGTATTATCATCACGAAAAGATGTTAATAGAATTGTTAATCCTGTGAAGATGGAGGTGGCAATTGGCAGCTAACAGATATCGAAGCCTAGCAGACGAGGTCTATGCTAGACAAAACCCTGACAACCTGATCTTAGAAAAGTCTATTGCGGATGAGCTTTCAAGTGTAAGCTATAGCGACGTTCTATACTATGTAAGGATAGCGATGAACGGCGTGAACCCGACCTACACACAAAAAAGTAAACTAGCTGGTGAATATGTGAAGGACCACTTGGTTGCCGGTGGCCTAAAAAACGTCACATTTGAATATCAAGGCTCAGTGATGACTAACACGCACATTAAAGGCACGAGTGATATCGACTTGTTAGCTATATCCGATAAGTTTTACAGCCGCTCAATATTTGAAGTAAACACAATTTTGAGTGACAACAATATACAAAACAAGTACTATCCCTCGCAGATTGAAAGATTAGCGCTTGAACAAGGTCGTCCTTATTATTCTGGATCAGAAGCGGATTTAGCAAAGCTTCGATATGACAGTGAAGCTATTCTGACTGATGTATACTCAGTAATTGAGAAAAGGAAACCGAAGTCTATAAAGATTACAAATACAAATCTTAAAAGAGATGTTGATATAGTTATAGCAAATTGGTATGATGATATAAGATCAATTGTTAATGGCAAAGGTGGATATCGCGGTATTCAAATTTACCATAAAGACAAAAATACAGTCGGTACACCTGATTATCCTTTCTTAAGCATCGAACGGATTAATGCTAAGAGCAGTGAGACAGGCGGTAGGTTAAAAAAAATGATCAGGTTCCTTAAAAATGTTAAAGCAAAATCATCGCTTGGCATTGACCTAAATAGCTTCGAATTCAATGCAATAACATATGATATCGCAAAAGAAAAGTATTCTGGTTTGGCTTATTACGAATTGGTTTATATAATTTATCAGCAAATAAGGAGCCTATGTTCTAGTCAAATAATATCGGATTCACTCCAATCAGTGGATGAGAGTGAATATATTTTTAGAAACAAACCTGATAAACTAGAGAGCTTAAAAACCTTGTTGATAGAAATAGAATCTATTTACTATGATTTAAACTCAGCGATATGATACAACATAGATTATTTATAGGGTCTTCAGCTGAGCAGATCCCTCTATTGAACAATGTTGCAGCACTAATTGGCGATGTTGCACACTGCATTAAGTGGACTAAAGCATTTGCTTCCAATAAAAGTGCATTGGATTCTCTGATGAAGCAGACGCGATTAGCCGACTATGCGATTTTGATTGCTACAAAAGATGATCTTGCTGAGAAACGAACTGACATTGTTATGAAACCTCGAGATAATGTAATCCTCGAGTTTGGATTATTTGTAGGATTCACCGGTTTAAATAAATGCTTTTTATTAGTCGAAAAAGGAACAGATTTACCTTCTGATCTCCATGGAATTAATCTTGCTGAATTTACTCTTGAAAAAGGCAAGCATAACTCCTTAGAAATTGTAGTTGAAGGGATTAAAGATGAGATTGCAAAATCACAAAAGGTTAGTGAACTTGGTCTTTTACCTTCTACTGCTTTAGCGATCGGTTACTTCAATGGATTTATCAGAAAAGTATGTGAAGAGGTTGAAAAGAACCATTCAATAATAGTTGACGGCAAAAATGTCAGGGTCAAAAGTTTTAAAATAACCATTGTTATTCCTAAAAATTTAGATGATTCTGGTGTCGATGATTTCGCTGTAGCTTATAATAAAAGTAACTCCTTGTTAAAAGCAACCACATACGTTGATGCCGAAGTTGGCAATCGTCGTGGCTATCCATTCCATTTCAAGGTAGATCCACCAGAACAAGATTCAAAGCATCCTCTCGAAATACACGTATCTGATATTCCAAATACGCTAAACACAATTGGTGAATGTTTAAAACTCTATTTACCATCAGGAGAAATTGGCTCAAATAAGGACTTAGAACATTTGGAGTCTAGAGAACTGAATAACTTCACAAAAGTGCTCAGTTACTTGATTAAGAAGAATAATCTTACTAAAAGGAATGTCTCAATTGAGGTAGACGTTGAAGTTTGATCGATAGGAAGGCTTCATCACAGGATGAAGCCTCTACCTACCCTATGAAGTCAACCTTTTCGTTTTCGAGTATCTTAAAATTCGTTCCATCCCAAACCGCCTCTGAGCTTGCAAGCCTGTAACTGTCACCTTGATTCCAAGTTGATCCAACGATATCTTCAATCAGATCTTCAAGAAACACTTTCTCGTTAATCTTTAGATCTTTTGGAATCAAATATGCAGCATAAGGATTCTCGAAGTGATAAGGATAGTAAAAGGTGAAATCGATTACCTTGTTACCTTTCTCGCCGAAGGCCATTGAATCAAACCTGAAATCAGCAGATATTTCGATTTCTCCAGTTTCAGAATGTTGTATTACCGCATATTTGGTTTTAATTTCAGGTGATGGAATGACTGGTTTGACTAATGGCCAGTAACCTTCTTTAGCAGCTTGGTTTATCGCTTCTTTACTCCGAGCCGTTTTAATGACCCGGAGATTGGATTCGTTATTGTTCGACATACGTTTGGTGTGTTAAATAAATGTTTTCTTGGTTTAAGTCAATTTTGATACAAGTGTGTGGATCGTTCTTAATCAAGTTAATCAGTTCATTTTCTTTTAAAAGTGCGCTATCGTAAATTTGCTTATTGCAGGAATCACAGAGTCTAGCTTTTAAAGTAATAGTTGAATTTAGATCCTCCCATTGCTTATTTAAAGGGCAATGTAGAGTCTTTATAAATGATCCATCATCTGCAAATAGTTGATGAGTTATTGGATTATAAACCATAATAGAAATTTAAAAAAGGTAGTGATTAGCTACCCTGATGGTTATTCTAAATTAAGATAACAAACTGCTCTGGCAGAACTTGGTCCGCGACTAACAGTCCCGCCACGTTGCACTGGAATCAATTCTGGCCAACGATCGGAGTCAAGATCAACCGATAACAACAAGTCACCAGTCGAACTCTTTTTTAGTCTAAGCTTAAACCTATCATTATCGATTTGAATGATACGACTATAATCTATATCAGTCTTTGTCAGCAAGATATCTTCTGACTTTTTCACCGATTTTAATAATGCGAATTTGTCTTCAAACTCGATCTTGAATCGTTTGCCTATCATGTATCGCTCTAACTGTTGCTGAGCCTCTTTGTCTCGCCCTGTTCTTGGTTCATCGTAAAATATTTCGTGGTCCGCCTCCACGCGATAAACGATATAAGTGCCGTCTTTAGAATTGCAAGCTGAAAGAGTAATAGCTAATACAGTAACAAATAGAATAATGCCTTTCTTCATGTGTAAAATCGCTAAGCAGTGAACAACATCATCTATTTGATGTAATAGACAATCTTGAAGTCTTTCGCCTTCTCAACTGTCGCTATTTTTAACTTTTTACCATTTGCTTCGGTAGTTAATGACAGTACTACCGAAATTTTATCAGAAGGGTCATCGTTATAAGTGGCCACATAATAGTCTCCACTTGTATTTGAAATTCGATTTGTTATAGTGTAGCGATAACTATCAATGGTTAATTGGCTCTTAACAAATGAAAGGGTTGTACTTGTCACTTGTTGATTACTTCGAACAAATTTATCTCCATTCCATTTAAAGTTAACTTGTAAATAGGCTTGAAAGGTCTGAGCGCTACTTTTGGATGGAAACGAAAGGCATAAAAAGGCCATTAGAATCAGTGTACGGTAATGTTTCATTAATTAAATTGAGGAACCGAATAGTCCTTCGTCGGTTGGTTTATAAACACGATAAGCGCAGGACTTAACTAAATCTGCACTTCAGAGGCTCGGCAAAAAGCCCACAGGGTAACAAATAAGTCTTCGTCCTACGCTTGGCGCGTGGACGTTGAACTCATTTATTCTTACCTATTTTTTGAATTTTGCCGATTCCTGAAGTAGAACAAATAAAGCTTAACGCTTATATTTTAATTAGATATTTATTTCAATACTTTCTGTTTCGTTCTTTCTATTTTGTCTCTCTAAAATTAGTTAGATATTCTGATTAGTTAAAGTTTATAAACGCAATTCGGATATTCCTTGAGCATGAAATGGTAATATGCTGGATAATTCTTCTTACTAGCTTCTTTAAAGTAGGGCCTGAACCCTTCATTTAGAATCCTTTTCATTATGACATCTTCAAGGGGACAGATATGGAAGCAATACTCTATCAAATTCCGCTCTTTCATATCGCAAATGTGATTGAACATGAATGTCGGTGTGGCGAATTGCCAGATTGATTCTAAGTCTGACTTGTCTCCTTTGCAATTGCGTTCGTATATTAATGTCTCTTCTGGAAGGTCTGAAATTAGTTTTTTGATAATATCCAGATACCTATGATATAAGTTCTCACCAATCTCTACATCCATCCGCACATTAGGATTACCTGACGATTTTGCTCTTAAGAAGTTCTTCCGGAGAACACCATGGTAAGTGAACTTGGTTGTTACCATAGGTTCAAACCAAGATTTTGGTAATAATTCTTTACCCATTTACTTTAAAAGTTGAATTAGTCAAAAGAACCCACCGGAGTGAGTTCTCATTTAGTTAGTTAGCTGATTTAAAATCGATCTCTGAGATAGTGGTAAAAAGATTGTCACCGTTAGCAAGTCGAGAAAGAAAATAATCTTGAACCTTGCCAGGGTTGTTGAGTCTCACGCAATCCTCTATCAATGGCTTATTCTTCTCTTGTGCTGTGCACTTGAAAACCTGTCTGATAGCACGGTTTGCTAAACGTTGTCCGAACTTGGTGATAGATTCAGCGTCAGCTGTAAAATAAACCATCACGTAATTTTGCTTATTGCGTGTGAGAGTGATGTTCCAGAAGAACGTCAATGTCTCGTTAATGAGGCTATTGCCTTTTCCAGATTCAGAATGGTTAACATTGATCATCTTTCTGTACTTAACGCTTTCGAAGGGTTGAAGCAGCACTGATGTGTGTTTAATGATTTCGAAATAAGCTTTTTCTACTGCCTGATTTCTTGCATCTAACTCTGGGTTAGTTGTTGCTGTGTTTTCTTGAGTTGTTTGATTCATGATTTTTTAAGTTTGAAATGAGTGAAACGGATTAATTTTTTGATCGAAAGAGATAATAGCTGTGTTTCAGAGCACTGAAAAGAGTTGTTGCTTATAAAATAATAGGTGAAGTGCTACGTAAATAGATGGGGAAGTATCCGAGGAATGGGTTTGAAGCACTAGTCATAGAAGTTTTATGACTGGAAAAGAATATTTCCTATCAAAGAGAGATTTTGCGTTTTGCAGACAACGTCCCAGTAAAAAACACAGATATATTAAGTCTTTTCACGAAAGAAGGTCAGGAGGTCAATATCGGACCGGTATATGCGCTTAAAAGTCTCTGAGCATTTTTTTGTAGGAAAAAAGGCCAAAAACTGAAACCACCGGGGGTGTCTTTGGATTGGAGGCCTAAAAAAATTTTATATATTTTTTTTTCGCGGTTCACTATGTGTAAAGTGCATAGTTTCCGCAAAGTTTGGGTTGCTCAGAAAATTCAGACGTGGATAGTTTGTCAAAGGGAGATCCTACCTTCATCCGAATTGTGCTTAACAGAAGGAACGCTAGGAAAAATGAGGTAAATTTTGTATCTTTATGTTCACCATCAGACACTTAGCTATTCAGCTAAATGCAGATATACCCACTTTTTTACACTACATTTTTAAATTCATTGAACAATAAGAGTCGCTTCATATTGAAGCCACGTTTTAACAACATGTCTGAGCTTGAACTCAATTACAAAGATCAGCTAATTTACTTATCCATCAGGTCGTTTTACAACACAAAAGATAAATACTGTTACCCAAGTTATAAAGCGATAGCGAAGAGAGCAGGTGTATCAGATAAAACTGTTTCAGCTTCTGTGAAGCGTCTGGATGCTGCAAAAATGCTTGAGATTTGGAAGGTTGGCAAAAGCAGACATTATCATGCGTATAAGTTTCCTGAATCAGACTGTATGCAGAAGATACCATACGCCATACTGGAAATCCCAGATCTGACAATGCATGAAAGGAGTATGTTGATTACGCTTTTTGAATATTTGAACGAGGACTATAAGACTCATTTAACGATCACAGAGTTAGAAACTGCGTCTGGCGAGAGTTACAAGACTATTAATACTCAGCTCAAGTCACTTCAAATGAAAGGCTATATCACCGTAAAACCAGAGGAGATTGATAATGAGCGAACTTTGATTAGGGCCATTTGTATTTCAGACAACTTGAAATCTCTGCTCCCGGACAAGCTTGAAGAGGTGAAGGCTACAATTAACAGTTCAGATCGATCAGAAAACATAATGGAGATGGCTATGAAGCTAGTTAGAGGTGATCGTTGAGATCATCCTTGCGTTATTACTTTAAAAGTTTAGGCTTTTAAAGTAACTGGTAAACTTGACCCACTTATCAGTCAAACGAATGCTTTTGCTCAAAAGAGTGCAAAAAGTACGTTTTTGCAACATAAGCAACCAGAAACTCACTTTAAACAAGAAAACCTGCGAAATCGCAGGTTCTATCACTTGTCCTTTTTTTTCGAGATGAACTTATATTTCACTATAGTAGAGGTGATATCCCATATTTTAGGACAGGTTATTATGCGACTTTTAAAATAGAATACAACCTCCTAGCTATCTTGATGACTTCTTTTCTCTTGCCTTGATCGTTCGTTGGTTTGTGAATTTTCAACTCAAACATCTTTAGATCATCAAGATCTGTCGCGAATGCAATCAACCTTGATCCATCCGGTTTCTTAAGTTCCAGTTCGTCATATATTACTTGTAATATAGTTTTAATCTCTTTCTTGGTGTAATCTCTCAATTCGAAGCGTTGATCTATCAGTGATCTTTTCTTTGCTTCCTGGTTGCTGTTGCTTATTGTAACTAATGCTGCCTTCATTGCTTCTGGTTCATAATTTAATTCTTCAAGCATCTCCCTCCCAAGTATGTGATATGCATGAAATAGGTCTGCATAGAATGTCTTTAATTTAATTATCTCTCGTTGTGCCGTTCCATAGTGATAGGTGTCAGGTGCGGCGTTGTAGGCTTCATATATGTCAATTACTTGCTTGTAAATTGAGCTTTTTGATCGCCAAGAGGTCTTCAGCTTCGGTAAGGAATAATAAATTAATTCTGTATCATAGTTGCAGCTCTCCCAGCATAACTTAATATCTTCAATGGTATTATAGTGCCTTTTAAATGTGTTAGCGTAAACATGTTGATCAATCTTGTAGGTATTAAGCTCTGCTACCCCTTTCTCGATATCACTGAATTTCTTGATATAAGAAATCATGTCAAAGCCATCAGGTATGCCATCTTGAACACGTTCATTATATCGTTTGATGTCATATTCAGCTGATATTGTTAGTTCCTTTAAAACGGATTCTGGTTTTAGCATACATGGTTCTTTTAATGTGTTTGTAATATGAATGATCTGATTTGGTTTTTCTCCGAGGTCCAACCGTAACCTGCCTATGGCTTGTTTGCCTCGGTAATCGATACCGACCAGTGAATGAGGTACACTTGTATCGGTTACTAGTATTATACTATCTGTAATTTTGCCTTCGATGTCAAACCCTTCGTAGTATCTACAAGTAAAGAAATTAACCCTCTTAATGGTTTCTTTATTTACCTCACTTTTAAAATGTGGAGCCAAGTCACCTAAGTTGGTCATGTTCTTCTCATCGTCTCTGCAAAAAATGCTGAAATCCGTTAATCCTGCTCTTTCCGCAGCTTCTGCTATAGCAGTCACAGAATTATACATTATGAACACTCGGCCTTGGAACTTTTCCAGATGGGTAAGTAAATGATGTAGTACAGTCTTTGGATCGTCATGAGGCATTATGGATATCTTACCAAATTTCTCTGTGAAGCTCACAGCATAGTTAGCCAATTTCTTAAATAAAGGATTGCTATATGGATACGGTGTTGCAGATCCAAACGCCAGGTTATTATACTTGGCAAACTTTTCGGCATATCTCAAGGGTGTAAGGAAGGCGTCGCCACGAAACATATCGATTGCATATGCATGCATTTCATCGATGTAACAGAAGAAGTTTTTATACAACCAACTGCCACCAAGGGTCAATCCTGCGGTGATAACTTTATGAAATCCTTCAGGAGTAACAAGGATTTTCTTGAATGTGCCATCATCTTTTCTAAGGAAGGCTTCAACATCTTCAGTCGTAACACCTGCTGTAACGGCTATGATAGTATTATCACCATATTCCATTGAAGCTTTACCTTCAATTATAGGCACGTATGGCAGAGGTAACAAGCTGTGGCGTTTAGCCATCATCTCTGCAAAAGTAATTCCGAAGCCGGTTTTGTTTTTATCTACGTTTGAATTATCGGGTATGAGACCGAAGTCATTAAATTGATCTGGTAGGGCATGGCTGAACCATGAAGCAATAGGTAAGGTGATCCTTACAGTTTCTTTTAGCATTTTTCATGTGTAATCGTATTGAAAAAGTGAATCTGGGTATGCTAATCGATCGAATAGCTGAGGTGAATCTATTCACATCTCATATTTTTGGACAGCTATGAGCAATAAAAAAGATCAGTCCGAAAACTGATCTTAATTTCCATGAAAAAATGAAGGTGTTCCTTCCGAAATGCTTATGCAAATATACGCAAAATAACTGAAATCAAAAATTAAATAGCTGACAATTAGGAAGTTAATTAGATTATTGCATCCGCGATCATTTTCTTTTTGAATTTTTTAGTCTTTTATCTAATTTTGTACCGAAGGGCAGGCAAGCTGGCAGGATTTTCATCCACCCTCCAAGTCCTAGTTCAGGACCTCAGCAAATTAACCTAATAAGCGAATGCAACTTCGTTCAAATTTTTTGAACGTTGAGTGAGTTATTTACGCTCCTATTGGAGTACTGTTCTTTGACATTGTTGTTAATCTTGATTCAGAATAATGGGTCAGGGATTGAAACGGGTATTGAAAGTTTAGATCTACGATTTCTATTGGATGTCCAATGGGTTTAAATTTTTTAATATGATCAATAATAAAATCAGTGTCATTAGTGACACTTCCGGTAAACTTACCGCTACTCAAATTGAGCGCGTCTACGCATTATCCCATATTTTTCGGGAGGATGCTTCTATTTTAGTACCCTTGCTAAAACCAAGAGGAGAAAATTCGTATCCGAAAGTTTACGACAAGGCGATAGTGGTAAGCAAAGCCAAAGGGGTAATGGGTGACTATTATACAGCTTTGGTAGAAGAGTTTGAAAGATACGATATACTCTCAGTAGAGACAATCGTATCCATAGTCAGTGAGGTTAGAGCAGGTCTCGATCTGCCGCCTTACGTGAAGCGTATCAAATCGTCTTCATTAACTGACTTTTTCAAATTATTCTTATACAAGGAAGTCTACGAGGAGCGCGAAGACGGATCTGTAGGAGATCTGATTGGTTACGAGAAAGTTTTCTGTCTCAAAGCCAACAATTAACGACAATTCAAAGCGAGCCTCGGTAGAAATACCGAGGCTTTTTTTTAAACAGGTTTGCAGATTACTTCATTTACCCTCTCATTCAATTCATCTATTACAGATTGTTCGAAGTTGTCCAGATAGATGTTAGTGATCTTGTTACCGTATTCATGCCCCATCGCCTCAGCAATCAATTCATTTGAATACCCTAGGCGCTTTGCCGTTGTCGCCCATGTATGACGAGCAACATATGTTGTAAGCGTCTCTGGTAGATCACAGGCGTTCGCCAACTCTTTCATCCATTTATTCGTAGTTTTAATCCACTGATGTATTTTTTGATTCGCAGGTAACGAATCTTCGATAATAGAAGCAGGTAGGATAGGCAGAAGATATTTCTCATTCCTTCCATCGTAATTCTTTATAATCCGTTGAGCTATCGATGTAATTTTAATACTGTATTCTTTTCTGGTCTTTCGTCGCCTATATACGATCCGGCCTTTGATAATATTAGATGTTTTAAGGTAGGCCAAGTCAGTAAATGAAATGCCTATTAATGAGAAACTTAGGAAGAAATAGTTCCTTGCGTGCCATTCTCGTGTATTCTCTTTTAGATCAAGTTTTAGAATCTTTGCAAGGTCATTAGCCAGTACGGCTCGCTTAGCCGTTCGTTCAGACTTAATTGGAACTTCAGTAAAAGGATAAAAAGACCGATCTATGATCTTTGCCTTTATAGCTCGATTATATATTGCACGGATGGTCCTGAGATAGTTGCTAACGGAATTTTGTTTAACACCTTTGCTAATGAGATGACGTTGGAAGCTTTCAAGGAACGTGTAGTCAATCTCTTTGAACTTTAGCTTCCTGTCTTTTGCAAAACCAATCAGTCTGTTTGAAGCTGTTTGATAAACCAGTGCATTTCCAACTTTGTTAATTGCGAATAACTCAGTGATGATCTGGGTTGAATATTCATTGAATGTGATATTGGTATTTATTTTATAAGGCTTAGCCTTTTCATCAAGCCTCTCTTTTAAAGCTGCAAACGAGAACTCCTCATTTTCGTCCAACTGGTGTATAAACTTCTGAATCTTTAAGTAGAACTCAGAAATCGTTTTATTTAAGACCTGAAAATTAGGATGAGCTTTTAGCACCTTTTGGGTGTTTGCATCCCAATGTTCTCGTTTAACTCTTATACCAGTACTTAATGTCGTATTGTTCTTGTTAAAGGTTATTCGCACGACAACCGAATAAACTTGCTCTTTCGATTCTCTCTTATCATTAAGAATCAGCTTATAATGGACCATAATTTAGTTGTTATGGTCACCTGACGGTACTACCTATGTACTATAATTGCACTATCCACATCAGTAAGTTGAGATGAATCCTATACCCATTGTACAACAATCTCATAGAATAAAGATGAGAATAACGACTGCTGTATAGCTGCAAATACCTTAATTAAAGGTTCTTAAACACTAATTTCAAATTAATTTTGCATTAACCCTCTCTACTCCTATATTTGCAGTCCCAAAGCGGGAGATTAGCTCAGCTGGTTCAGAGCACCTGCCTTACAAGCAGGGGGTCACTGGTTCGAACCCAGTATCTCCCACGGAAATGAAACCCTTCGGATTAAGTTCTGAGGGGTTTTTGTTTTAGTAGACTCAGAACCAACTGCTCTAATCTTCTTTTAATAGTAAATAAATAGTAAAAACTATTACTTCAGATAGCCATAATACTTTCATTATGGTTTATTACACCTTAATTTTAAATGAGAAACGTGCAACTGCACATGGTCTTTATCCCATAGTCGTCAGAATCACTCATGGGAAAAATAACACTACTCTAACTACCGGGATAAGAATCAACAAAGAGCATTGGGACAAAATTTCACAGAGGATCAATAGTAAGCACTCTAACTTTCAGTTACTGAATAAATCCTTAGGAGAGTATTATTTAAAGGTACAGAAGGCTATTTTAAAGCTTCAGGAGGAAGATAAATTTTCTTTTGAATCATTGAAGCAATTTCTGTCAGATAGGCCTGTTAGTACTAAAGAAGCCACACCTGTGACTTTTCTAGAATTCAGTAGCAAATTGATACAGGATATGATTGAGCTAAATAAAAGTGGTAATGCTCTTGTATATCAAACAGCAGCAAAGAGGTTAACTGGTTATGCAGGGACAAGCCTATTCTTTCAGGATATAGATTACAATTTATTGGATGGTTTCAGGAAGCATCTGCTTTTAAGTGGTGTGAAACAGAATACAGTGAGCAATTATTTTAGGACTATCAAAGCCATTTATAATAAAGCGATAAAAGCTAAATTGGTTGACAGATCTTCATATCCTTTTCTTGACATACCTATTAAGCAAGAACGAACACCAAAGAGAGCAATTGGCTTAGAAGAAATAGAGGCAATATTGAAATTAGATCTGAAGCCAAATACTCCCTTATGGCACTCCAGAAATTATTTTATGCTAAGTTTCTGCCTAATGGGTATTTCCTTCACAGATTTGGCTTATTTGAAGCTCACTAATATTATTAAAGGTAGATTGATGTTTAACAGAAGAAAGACACACAAAAAGTACGATATAAAACTTACCCCTCAAGCGCAATCCATATTTAACTATTACAATAAAGGTAATTGTGCCTATCTACTTTGCATTCTCTCTCCTAATGTGACTGAAGACAGTTTAGAAGCTAAGAAGACGATCCATCAGTGGATCAAGACTGCCAATAAATATTTAAAGCGTCTTGGAGAGGATATTGGACTCAAAAGTCCATTGACTACTTATGTTGCCAGACATTCCTGGGCTACCACAGCTAAAAAGATGGGGTATTCCAATGAATTAATTGCCGAGGCTATGGGACATGAGTATGGTAACCGAATTACCGGCATTTATCTTGATTCTTTTGAATCGGGTGTTGTTGATGATATGAATAATAAGATTTCTGAAAAGTTATTTAGCAATAGGATTTTTTTATAATTTCAGTAATGCATGAGCTTTACCCATTAAAAAGACTTCGGCAATTCATATTTAGTAAAGGGGGAGACGATCTTCCTGATACACTGAATAGTGTTGTATATTTTTTCAGAAATCAGCTTCAATATGCATTGAAACAAGATTATGAATTAAAAGAAGCTGCTGAACATTACAATTACAGGTGGGATGAGAAGAAACAAGGATTTGAAGTCGAAATTATTTATAAAAACAAAAGGGTCGAACACTTTGATTCACTAAAATCTCATTTGTATAACGTTTTGAAGCAGGAAGTAAGAAAAGAGATTGACTTAATTGAATTTCTCAACTTAGACAAGGACAATAGAACAAAGAAAGTTTTTGCCAAAAACGTTCAAGTTGAAGTTTCTGGATTAATTAATGACGTTTCAAAAGAGAATCACGGGTATTCGGACATCATTGTTGATTCTCTGAATACCCTCACTACCTACTTACAAAAATTTGGAAAGCTAAATAGCAGCCCTGGTAAACTCGGGTATAAATTTAGGCTTCCAATTTATAGTACAGCTGTGACAAGGTTTCTCCGAAAGTTAACAGACTACGCTTTGGTAAATTGCTCATTGGCGGAATTTAGGAATTTTTTAGAGTCCAGTGGATCAACTCATAGAATAATTTGGTTGGGTAATCCAACAGAATTTAAATCATTCATAGACAAACTCTGCGAGAGCAGAAACAATCAACCTCCGTATCTTTCCTTTACAAAAAAAAGTAAGTGGCTTGAGCTAGAAAACGTTTTCGTGCTAAAAGACAACTATCCTTTCAGTAAGATCAAGACGTTAAAAAAACCAGCAAAGAGTATTAATGATTATTTGGAAGATTGTATGTTTGAATTAGACTCTACTCAAACATAAATTTCACATAATATTTTCTTTAGCAAATCAGCGTTCACACTAAGGAATATATTGATATTAAAAAACATCACTCTACCTTCCACTCTACCTACTAATTATTCCCTTAATAAGCCTTCTGCGTTCGACTTACTTTTACATCGGTTACAATAATGTACCCAATTAAACGCACAAGAAATGAAGGAAAAATTTTATTCAATTACCCATGACTCACATATTGTTTCAATGTTTAAAAATTGTAAGTCAACTGATCCAAAGAACGTATCACTGGTTGCATTACTGCAAAGTATACGAGATGGAAGATATCATAACCAAGTATGTGAATTAAGAAAAAAACTAGCAAACAACGATTTAGATGCGCAAGAGTTTAAAGTTTCATCTTTGCCTGTTTTTACCCCATCAGGAACATTTGAAGGGGGGAGGAAAAAGGATAACCTTGTCAATTACAACTCTATGGTTATTTTAGATATAGACCATTTGAATTCCGACGAATTAGCTTTGACTTTTAGACAGATCATTAATATTCCATACACTATGGCTTGTTTCAAAAGTCCGAGTGGAAATGGAATTAAAACAATTGTGAAAACTGATTGCAAAGAAGCTAAAGATCATGAAAAAGCATATCAACAAGTTACTGATTGCTACTATGAAAAAATAGGAGTGAATATAGACGGTTCAGGTAAGGATGTTTCTAGGTTGTGTATTGTATCAAGCGACCCAAACGCTTTTTTAAATTTTGATGCAGAAATCTTTACGGTGAAAATTACTGATGTTGAGGATGTAACGTTTTGCAAAGGATTTAACACAGCATTAGCCTGGGCAAAGAAAAAGGGCTGTTATGAACTCGGAAATAGAAATAATTTCATATTTAATCTTGCTTGTAGAACAAATAGAATTGGCTTAGACAAAAAGAGGGTAGAAAAAGAAATATTGAAGCGTTTTAAAAATGAGGATGCCGCGGGATTACATAGGACAATTAATAGCGCGTATCGGAACACGGATGAATTTGCAAAGTTTCCAGAATCAGAAAAACTAGGACGTGTTGCAGAAGTTGCAAATGAAGTAGATGTTGTGCAACGCAACAATGCGAACTACTCACTTAAATCCTTCTCAGATTTAGCGGAGATCGGCAAGACATTAAAACCTAAAAGAAAGATCTTTGGAAACTATATATTAGAAAAATCTACGGTCATTTTCCCTTCTGAACGAGGAATTGGCAAGTCGCTTCTGGCGTTACAACTTGCGATTGTAATTTCTAATGGACAGAAGTCCTTCCTTAACGAAGACATAGAACTTAACGGGAACGTTATATATATTAATCTGGAGCTTAATGAAGAGACGGTGTCTACACGGCTAGCAAAATTGGAAAGTCAAATGGCTCATCAACCGGATTATAAAGCATATTGTTTAACTACAAGAAGTGGACTAGAAGTATTATTAGATGATGTTAGAAACCTTTGTTACGATAAAAAACCAGTATTGTTAATTGTTGACAATTTGAGAACAGCGTTTTCAGGAGCCGATAACGAGAAGAATAGTCAAATGACAATGGCGATGGGGACTATTAACAAGCTAAAGGATGAAATAGGGGCCTCTCTTTTAATTATTCATCACATTAAGAAAAATACTTCTCACAGATTGACGGAAAGTGATATGCAGTCTGGCGCAGGAGCTTTAACTGATTTAGTTGATTCTGATTTTTTCATGAGACGGGCGGGAGCTGATAAAAACCTTCGACTACTTATAAGAAAAAAATCAAGAGATGCGGAGGAACAGGATGGAGCAAAATTGATATTACTAAACCCTGAGACACTATGGTTTGAGTTCCTAAAGGAGAACGTAAGTGAACGCGAATATATCTATGCAGAAGAAGATAATAAGACGAATGAAGAATTAAAAAAGGAAGCACTTGCCCTAAGGGATACTGGAGCTAATAATGCAGAAATTGGTAGAAGACTTAATAAGGATCGTTCAACGATAAAACGCTGGCTTGAATAGTAATTTGTTGCGTGGTGGTTGCACAACACCTGCAACTTATGCAACTCCTGCAACAAAGATTTTTTTTCAAAATTTTTTGAGCGTGTTTATTCAGCCCCCACCCTATATCGAATCCCCCTTCTAAGATTTGCGTCTGGATACACCCGCCCTCCGGATTACAGTTAACTCAAATTCTTACCCTAATTAAAATCATTAAAATGGTTACAGTAACTAATTATGTACAAAAGACAAGTCAAGCAGGCAAGATATTCTTTGCTTTGGAGCTTACAGGAGAAGTAGAAATGTCAATCTCTCAGACTACAGGAAGAATGTTTGCTACTGCAAGAAAATGCATGATACCATCATCTTTAGATGAAAATACCTGTAAATCTCTGATAGGTAAACAAATGCCTGGATGTATTCAGAAAGTAGATGTTGATGAACCGTATGAGTACACCATACCAAGAACTGGCGAAACAGTTCTCTTGGACTATCGGTATGAGTACAGTAATGTTGAAATGAATCAAACTTTAGAAGCAGCTATTTTAGGCTGAGATCATTAATGAGCTTGCCTAGGTTGGCAGGCTCTATTTACTTTGAAATACCTTACATAATGGATGAGTATAAATTTTACAGCTTTGTTGACGACAAAAGCATTTTAGCCATTACACCCGAAAATAAATTAATTAGAATTTATTGCCCCTTTATTGCAATTGATGGATTACTTAAAACCTACCAGGTTGACTTGGTAATTGAAAAACAACATGTGACATATTTTAAGATTAATGGATCATTGAAACGGCTACATAACATGCTGATCCAAACAAAATAATTTAATAAAGTCCAACCATAATGGTATATTGAGATAAAGAAACGGTTTGATGGTTGAGCTTTATGATTATCGATTACTTTGGCAAAGTATAAAATTTGTTATTCCGATTTTAACATTTTTAAGTTTAGTTAAAGTTGTGTTATATTACTCCCTATTTAACATTGAAATTGGGAGCTTTATTTCACTAGAGGAACTTGTCACTCCCTTTGTCAAAGATATTTTAGTTTATGCCTTGATATTAATTCTGCCTTTTGTAATACTGGGAATGTTTGTTGCTCCTTTTGTAGGAAAGGTCAACGTCGAGAATTTTAAGAAGCAGAAAAATTCAACTTTTTTCCAGCGACTCTCAGAAGATTTTAAAAAGGATAGGTGGTTTATCTTCTTTCAGATAGTATTCTTGGTCTTAGCTTTTGCTTTGCCCAACGGAAGTAATTTGGGATTACAAGTTTTATTCATTTCACCCGTGGCCTCATTCATTTTTTGGTTAAGACGCGAGATTTTAATATTACATGACTTTGAGTTTACACTCAGAAACGTAACTTTCTATAACCTTTCTTCCATATTCATTATCCTTGTAATTTTCTTGGTTTATGACACTTATTCGGAGGCAACCTTATTGAAAAAAGGGAATGGTAAACAAGTTCAAATTTTACTGACGAACGAAGCAGTCAATTGCGGGGGAGAAATACAATATGTTGGTAGGATGAAGAACTATACGTTTATCTACAACATTAACTCAAAACAATCCACTGTCCTAGACAATTCAGAAATTAAAAAGATCATTTTTTCAAACAATTAAGACTGGATGGGAAAAAAGGCATTCCAACCTCCTAAGCTTACCCTAAAAGCACGCCATAATTCCTAGCTTAACCCCACACTGATTCTGTCATGCTTTTGGTTTTAAGCAAAGTCGATTTCCATAAAAGCTGCCTTTGTATTTATCCTGTGCTTAACCTCTGCTGATAAATACAACCGCTTTTAGTCTTTATATGCTCGCCTGCTCATCGCTAAAGGCTTCAAACTTTAATCCTACCTTATTCCAACCCTGTTAAAGTTTTCGTGGCAAGCCATACTAAGCATCGCCTTGCAGGCTTCTTTGCTTAGACCTTTAGCTCAACTCGCTGGAGGCTCGAGATTGCAAAAACCAAAATCTCTTAAATTTTATTATATTTGTTTATTAAAGAAGGGAAGCCCTGAGTTTGGATCTCCCAGGATAAATAAGTTGTTGTCCTATCAGAGATTTTGGACGCCTCCGATATTCCACGCACAATAGAACTTATTTACTTCCCTCTTTTAATTTCTTTTTTATTTTGTTGATCATTGCATCCAGAATTATTAAATCATCTTCCTCTCCTAACTGGATTTTTGTATTCATTCCCGGCCCCACAATCATTACAGTGAAGTAGTCATTAGTATCTACTAAGGGCAACGTGACAACATCTGTGCTAAGATCGTCACCTTCCAGCTTCAAATCTGGCAGAAACCCCTCATCTTTTCCAATTTCATCCACCTCAGTTGTTGAATCTACAGTAACATCATCTATAAGTTTGCCGTTTTCCAAAAGCTTTAAGCTTTTAGCACCATCGATAAAATAGCCTGCAGTTCTTGACCCATACCTTTCTTCTACACCGAGTTCTCTAATAAGTAGTTTGTGCAGCATAGCAACAGGAAGTTCTTTCCCTTTGAACCTTTCATATATTTTTTGATAAAGAGGGGGATAAAAAAAAACTTTTCTTAATGTTTCAAGCTTTTCATTTTCATCGTATGCAAGCTTGTAAACACGATAAAGCTCCGTGGTATTTAAAACTTCCTTATTATTTGTTATCAGGCCATGTTTTATTGAAGCACTGATTAAAGATCTAAAAGCACCGCTTATCTTTTTTTTCAGTCTATCGGCACAATTAACTATAGAACAACTTCCTCCTAGATAGTCTACAGCAGCTGCAATTTCTAAAGCACTTTTAAGTGAACCATGAGGATAATCTACTAATCTTGGCATAACCTTATATTTAATCCTCAAATATAATCTCTTAATCTCTTAAAGTAAAATTTTTTAAAACTTTATTTATTAACAAATGGGAGGGTTATTGTTGATAAAGCTGAATATTAGGTCTAAATGCTGTAAAAACAAGTATTTAATTCCCTAAGATTGCTAAATAAAGAGGATTTAAATAGAGTTTATGAAAAATATGTGCCAGTGAACAGCTTCCGGCAGTTAGGTGGACTCAAAGGATTTAACCGACTTTGTAATCTAAATTAATAGCGACTTTATTAATATAGCTTTTATTAAATACTAAGGAACTCCCGTTTCCATTATAAATCCATAAGTCTGTTCTTTCAGCGACAAATTATTTACTCTTTAACCAAGATATTATGAAACAGAATCAAATAGCTAGCTTTCCTGTGCAAGAGCTACAGCTAGTTTACAAACAGAAATTTAATCCATCAGACAGGCCAAAAATTACAACATCAGAAGAAGCTTATAGAGTCCTTTTAAGCACATGGAATCTAGGAACTATAGGATTTATAGAAGAATTCAAAATCTTGCTTCTTAATAGAGCTAACAGGGTTATAGGATGTTATGAAGTGTCTTCCGGAGGCCTTTGTGGCACGATTGCAGATCCGAGAGTGATCTTTGCTGTTGCATTAAAATGTTGCGCTGTGGGGCTTATCTTGGCTCATAACCATCCTAGTGGAAATCTCGTTCCTAGTAATTCTGATTTAGAACTGACATCAAAATTGAAAATGGCTGGTAAACTATTGGATATCATCATTTTAGATCATATTATTCTCAGCAATGATTTTTATTTTAGCTTTGCAGATGAGGGTATAACTTGATTAATAACAGAGAACGTTTGAAGGCCGAATTATAAAGACACTATGGCACAAAATCAAAAGAAAGAATCAGCCGGCTGGAAAGTGGCAATTGTGAGCAGTTTACTGCTGGCGCCAATAGGTTCTCTAATTTATGATATGATAAAGGCTAAGCCAATTTTGAGCACTTTCCAAGCTTGGGTGAGTAGCATTTATAGTTGGATAGTCTGGCTATTAAACTATCCTATTAAGACATGGTATATTTTAGTTGTAGTTTCTGTAGTCGTAATAATAATCGTAATTGCTGGAGTCTTAATGACTGATAAAAAGCATAGTCCTGATTTTATAGATTACAAAATTGATAAACTAAAAAATTGGTACTGGAGTTGGGATTATTGGTATAATTCAACACAACTTAAATACAATATCATAAACCTTATGCCTTATTGCGGAAAATGTCAAATGATTATGCTCGAGAGAAGAGATCCAGTTACATATTATTGTCCCAAGTGCGAATTTCAACACGATTCTGGATCATATAACTTTGGCCCGAATAAGTGGGAGGAGAAAATGGATATAGAGGCTCTGATACTGGACAACATTGATAAAAAGCGATATCCTCGTAAAGCATAAACGCGAGGTTCAAAAATCAAATAATTCTCTTAATGGGATATCAAGGCCCTTTGCAATTGCAGAAGCAGTACTAATTGTTGTATTTACTTCTCCCAATTCAACATACGAGAGCTGTCTATAATCAATATCAGAAAGTTCGGCAAGCTTTTCCATAGAAAGTTTTTTCTCCTTTCTAAGACTTCTTATTCTGTCCCCAAAAGCTTTTATCAATGCTGGATCCTTTGTGTTAATCACATACCAAAGGAATATGATAAAAGCTTGATATATTATGAAATACAATTCATATTTTTAATCGTCAATAAAGCTCAATCACATGAAAATAACTATTGCTCAAAGGAGATTTCTGATACTTTGGGTGCTATTTCACTCCTTTGCTCTATTTGTTAATGTATTTAAGATTTCAGGAACAATTGTAAATGAATCTTATGATGCGGGAACATATTGGAAATCAAAGTATGTGCAATTATTTACTACTGGGCCTGATGAAGATTTTTGGCCTATAACTGAATACAGTAGCTATCGAAAATATATTCCTTATTATAGAGATACTCCCGAAGAAGTCTACAATTTTAATGGAATATTTAATTCTTATGATTTTACTGAATATATATTCTATTTTCTTATAGGATTAGGAATAGTATTTATCCCTAAACTTTGGCAAGAAAGGAAAGCAGTGGATAATATGAAGAACATATAATATCTATCTGCTCTATTTAATTCCACACTACTTTGCCATGCATAAAATTACGGTATTGGTTCTGAAAGCATGAAATAATGATTTTCAAAATTCTTATTCCTTTTATAAATGAAATCAAATATTAAATAATATCAGACAATGAAAAAAATTATCGGTTACATCTGCATTGCAGTAGCTGTGCTAAATTTTATTGGATTTGTGTATCTATTGACCTCAAATCCAGAGAAATTATCCATTAATTCAAGTTATTTCATAAAGAAGATAACATTTGCTGTCCTCGTAGGTGGCGTAGGATTTTGGTTAATACAACCTAAAAAGGAAGATGAAAAACCTAATACCCCAACTATTGGAGTTTAATTAAAAAAACTTAGCATGAATGAAACGAAAGAAGAAAATATATGGAAATATATTGGAATAATGGGAGTTGGAGCTGTAGGCTTAAACCAACTTCAAGGGTCACCAAATTTGTGGGTTAGCTTTTTCCTAATTGTGTTTACAATAGTGTCATTTGTGATGCACTTTAAGGATAAATAGAAGTCTAATTGAAATCTTAAATATATGTCCCAAGGTTTAATTTTTCAAGTACTTACAATGCATGTGGATTTTGCTGTACAAGCTGTAATCACAAAACAATCATTTTCATTGATACAGCATATACCCTGTTTGATATTTATGAAGAAAGCAGGCACTGTAATGCTTGCGGATCAAATAAAGAATATATCTGTAATGGAACATTAATCATGAGAAATGACTGGCCTGATGCAGACAATGATCCTTGACAATCACAATGTGCTTGTGTTCCAGAGGAATTAAAATATTGTACTGATTGCAGATGAAGTGCCTATTCCAGAAGATTGGAAGAAGCTTATATTTTCATGCAGCCAGTGTGAAGGTGATATGAAATTCAATGAATAATTAATTACAAATAATTTTAATCCGGCTATCTGATAGTAAATAGTTAGTAAAAAAGTGAGAAAGAGGCTTAAATATAGCAAAATCATAGTATTTAACCTGCCTTACAAGCAGGGGGTCACTGGTTCGAACCCAGTATCTCCCACGGAAATGAAACCCTTCGGATTAAGTTCTGAGGGGTTTTTTGTTATAGCTGGTTCAGAGCATCCCGATGCAATCAGTCACTGGTTCGAACCTGGTATCTCCCACCCCGCGATCGCCGAAGCTTTAACGCAGGAGGTCGTCGGCCGCCTATACTAAACCTGTAAGACTCCAATTTTGCTGATTGCATACCAAAGCTTCACCGTTTTACCAGCTGATCACGTCCCGGGGGATAACAAGGTTGGTTAATTTAGATTTACCGGTGTCCCGGGTGCCAGGAAAGCAGCACAATGGGCAGGTCCTAAAAAGACAACAACCGCCTAATCTTTAAATGTCCTCACAGGAATAACACGATTCATACCAGATTTTACCTGCTCAGGCTGATTTTTTGGCGGGGTTTCAAAATCCTGGTGTAATGCAATTGTGCTGCTTAATTCAGTAGAGCTCCAGCAATTCGATACAGAGGACCGGAAAATGTCCCAGCTAATATTGAGTGCGCTGAGTTCCTTCCTAAGCACTTCCAGTTCCTGTTTGGATGGCAGGTACCAGTCTGAAAATCCCCCGCCGCGGTAATCGCGGCAAGCCTTTGCAGCATAAAGTTTACCGGTTCCATAAGCAGCTATGATCTTGTCAGTGTTCGATGCTCCATCAGTCTGGCTGCCTGCACCCGTAGGTACGCCGGTCATATTTTCCGGAGCCCAGGGCAGAGGATTATCAAGCGCATACCGGCTCAGCACCGTTCCGGCAGTTTTTGCATCATTAAGTGTGAGGATGATCCCGCCTGCATGCAGATAGCCGATCTTCATGGGTGTTTCGAAAGTCACTTCATTACTATATACCGTATCCGTTTTATTTATGGCAAAGGCCCTTGCGTAGTATTTGGTTTTAACTGGCAGAAGGGAAGTGTGCATGATCAGTGGGTTCTCCATTCTGGTTGTTATTCTGACACTGTCAGACATCGTTGGGTTAGGCTTCGTGCTCCAGCATATACCGGCCGTAGAAAGGGTTGACAGCCCGGGCCCCGACATGGTAGTCCGGATACCCTGTAATAGTCCAATAGTAGTTTTTGCTTCGCCCCACCAGGTAGCTTTCAGGAGTAACAGATCATTTCCGGCCTTATAACTTACTTCATTTCCATAAGCGGTTCCTTTACTGTTTGTTGCATACGCCCGGAAGTAATACGTTGTGTTCGGCAAAAGTCCCGAAGGTGATGCCAGGAAATCATCAGACATTGTCTTGCCTAAAGCTTTCTGGCCCGACACGGCAGGCGCCGGACTAGTCGACCAGCAAATGTCGCGTTCAGTAATGGTCAGGTCTCCGCTGTTTGTTATTACACCTCCGCTTTCTACAAAACCGTTAGCATTTATCGTCACAGGTTTGGTCGTCAGCACAGGCAGAGCTCCCGGCGGCCCGGAAGGGTCTGCTGGTTTACCTTTTCTGCAGGAAGTTAATACGGTAAACAAAAAGAGCAGCATTAACCCGCCAAGGCGAAGTTGTTTGATTCTGGTCATCGTTTAGTTTTTCAAGGGCTATTAAAAATACGAAAAAGATAGTTCGGCTATTCGACTTTTAACAACATAGTTGGAGTGACATCACTTCGATTCCAGCCTTCGCTGGAATCCCCTATATATCCCCCCACAGCGTTGTCATCCGATAGCTATCGGATCCAGCCAATGCTGGAACCTCCCAATCCTTAACTTCTCCATCCAAAATCCCTTACACATCACCTTAACATTCAACCAATTATTGTAAATTACATTTATTCACAACCATCCCACGACTAATCAAAACGCAGTATGAGCAATATCCTCTGTTTCCTGATCCTGGCTTTTTTTAGCGGGATTCTAAGTCCTGAGAAAGAAAGGAAGGTTTTTGATGTGCATATTCATGGCAGTAAAAACGTAACTGCTCAGCTCAGCGAGCTGGAAGGGGCGGGTGTTTACAAAGCAGCCCTAAGCACTTCCTGGGATCTTCAGAATACTTTTCGTGGAAAGTCAAAGATCAGGATCTTATACGGACTCATGCTGCCATGCCCCAACGGCAAGGTTCCCTACAGCTTGCAGCCCTGTTATGAAACCGGTCAGGACTGGCCTTCACCTGCCTGGATAGAGAGCCGTATAAAGACGGGAGAGATAGACTATTTCGGGGAAGTACTGAGTCAGTACTATGGAATATCGGCTTCCGACAGTCTTTTGTTCCCCTATTACGCTCTTGCTGAAAAGTATGATCTCCCTGTTGGGATTCACATGGGAGGCGCGGGTCCGGGACATGGCAGTCCTGCTTTCAGGATGGAGCTGGGTAATCCTCAATTATTAAAACAGATGTTGGGCCGCTTCCCGGATCTCCGGCTCTGGATCATGCACGGCGGCGACCAGTTTTACCGCGAGGCTATTTCAATCATGCAAACGCACAGGAATGTGTATGCTGATCTTTCGGTGATATCAAACCCTGATATTATTCCGGGAGAGAAATTCCGGGTTCTTATGAAGGCCTTTATTGATGCCGGTTTAGAGGACAAATTGATGTTCGGCTCAGACAATGGAGATATTGCAAAAGTTATCAGCTCAGTTGAGTCGCTCGAACTGCTGTCGGAAGCCCAAAAGAAAAAGATCTTCTACGCAAACGCAGAACGCTTTTTTAAGAAACGATAAGCAGTCCATATTTCCGGCCAGGAATCACTTAATCGAGCAGTAAATGCAGTGGCTTACTTGATTTGCAGGTCCTTTAATTCCACTGGTTTGGCGTTCCTTGTCAGCAGGTAAATGATTCCCCAGGCGAACAGGTAAGTAAAGGCGCAGATGAAGAACAGCAGGTTATAACCGGCGGACAGGTTGCCGGCCGATTTATAGCTGTCGAGGATATAGCCTACCAGCAGCGGGAACAACATACCACCTACGGCGCCCCACATCGTTCCGATACCGGTAACTGAACTGACGACCTGTTTGGGGAAAAGGTCGACGACCAGCGTGAAGATATTTGTACTCCAGGCCTGGTGTACTGCGAGTGTAAAGCTCAGTATAGCTACGACCATCCAGGCATTGCTTGCATGCTGTACCAGCAGCACGGCCAGTTCCATCACAGCGAAGATCAGCAGGGCAGTTTTTCGTGCCTTCAGGGTAGGCCAGCCGCGCTTAATGAGCCAGGACGAAAAGTAGCCTCCGCCGATACTTCCTATAACTGACATCAAATAGATGGTCATGAGCTCGGGACTGAGCTGTTTCATATCCAGGTCGAACTTGAAAGCGAAGTAGGAAGGCAGCCAGAACATAAAGAACCAGTATATCGGGTCGAGCAGGCCCTTACCGGTAATGAATACCCATGTCTGGGGAAATGTAAACAACCTGATCCAACTGACCTTAACCACTTCTTCCACGGCCAGCGGATCGAGCTTTTGTCCTTCGTGGATCAAATTATATTCGGCTTCGGTAAGGCGCTTTTCTTTAGCCGGTACATTGTAGAAGATGATCCAGAATACCAGCCAGGCAAAGCCCATCAAACCGGTAATGATGAATACCTCCTGCCAGCCATAGATTCCCAATATCCAGGGAACCATCAGCAGTGCGAGGATGACGCCGGCGCTGGTACCTGAAATAAATAATCCTGTTGCGAGGCCGCGTTCTTTACGCGGGAACCATTCGGCAATAGCCTTCATCCCGGCAGGAATATTCCCAGCCTCGGTGATGCCAAGTCCTACCCGGGCAAGACCAAAGCCTAAAGCTGTCCGGGCAGCAGCATGAACCATGCCCATCAGGCTCCAGGTAGAGACTGCTATAGTATAGCCCAGCTTAGATCCTATCCGGTCTATCAGCCAGCCCCAACTGATCAGACCCAGGGCATAGGCTCCGGTAAAGGCGGTAACCATGTAGGCGAAGTCCGTTTCGGACCAGTTGAACTCTACTTCAAGGATAGGCTTTAGCAAGCCCAAAACCTGGCGGTCGAGGTAGTTGATGGTTGTAGCTGAAACCAGCAGGGCTAATATCAGCCACCTGTAATTCTTGATTTTTCGATTAAACACGGTGCTAAGGCCAGGGATAAATTATTATTATGACTACTCCTGCTACCGCCCTCTCAGCCCTCACTCAATTAGCTATGAGCTTCATCCGCTGCTGCAGCTCATATACTGCCGGGAGCAATTCTTCAAGCGCTTCCAGGAAATCCAGTACTTCTTCCTGCTGGTTCTCGCTCATCGCGGCGAACTTAATGCTTTCGGTAACCTGGTCGAATACTTCGTTCAGCATTTCGGAACTTTCTGGCAGCGTGTAGGAGTGCAGGAAGTTTCTCAGGTTTACGGGGATTTGTTGTTTAATGATCATTTTAGTAAGTTTTTTGATTATTTCTTGATTATTTCTTGATTATTTCTTGATTATTTCTCAATTATAAATAATCGGCATAAAAAAAAAGAAAGGAATGAGGGAACGGTAGGTCAGGGCCCGGGAACGGTTGCTTTCGAATGCAATTTGTGTTGTAAATGCAGCAAACTTCCCTAAATTTATCTTATTCAATAAAAAGCTAATCCTATGAATACCACCGCTAAGCACGATGAGCGTATCGCAAAAATGATATTCGGCTCGGTATATCCCATGTATGTGACCAAAGTGGAGAGTAAGGGCCGGACGAAAGCAGAACTGGACCAGGTGATCGCGTGGCTTACGGGCTTTGATGAAAAGAAACTAAAGGAACTTATAGATCAGAAAGTGACCTTCGAAGAGTTCTTTCAGCAGGCTACCTTAAACCCGAACGCGCACCTCATTACGGGTATGATCTGCGGTTACCGGATCGAAGATATCGAAACTCCGCTGACCAAGCAGGCCCGGTACCTGGACAAACTGGTGGATGAATTGGCGAAGGGGCGGAAAATGGAAAAGATCCTGCGTTCTCAGCCATGAAACCGGCGATCATCTCTTTTGTGCTGGCCTTTATGGCTTTTTCATCCTGTAATAATATTGATTCATCCAAAGAAAAATCTCATCAAATGAAAAGCGGCTACTCGGAAGTGAACGGAATAAATATGTACTATGAGGTCTATGGCCAGGGGAAACCGCTGGTGCTGATCCATGGCGGCGGATCGACGATCCAGACGACCTTCGGGCGGGTGATCCCGCTGTTCTCGAAGGACCGGCAGCTGATATGCGTAGAGCTGCAGGCGCATGGGCGTACGGGCGACAGGGATGCGGACCTTTCCTTTGAACAGGATGCTGATGACGTTGCCGCTTTACTGAAGAACCTGAAGATTGACAAGGCCGACATCTTTGGCTTCAGCAATGGCGCTAATACGGCCCTGCAGATGGGGATCAGGCACCCGGAAATGTGCGGCAGGATTGTAGCCGGTTCCTTTTTACTGAAACGGGACGGGGCTTTCGAGGGCTTCTGGGAGTTTATGAAAAACGGGACCTTTGCGCAGATGCCGCAGCAGTTCAAGGATGCGTTCATGGAAGTTAACCCGGACAGTGCCAAACTGATGAATATGTACCACCGCGCCGCCAACAGGATGGTCAGCTTCCGGGATTTCCCGGACGAGCAGATCCGCTCGATCAGGTCGCCGGTGCTGCTTGTCAATGGCGATGCCGACGTGGCCAGCTCGGAGCATGCTGTCGCGATGTCAAAGCTGATCCCGGGTGCTAAGCTGGCTATTATCCCCGGGGGCCATGGGGCCTATATCGGGGAGATCACTACCCTGAAGCCGGGTTATAAGGACAGCGATTTTATTGTTCCGCTGATCGAACGGTTCCTAGATGAGGAGCCGGGGCAATAAGGGATTCAGCTGGCAGAACATGGTTCATCAGGAAGCATCCGCAGCTGGTTTCTTCTTGATCTTCAGCAAGGCGACCAGGCTGACCGCAGCTAAGCTCAGGAACAGCAGATCGATGAACAGGATATCGTACGCCTGGCGGTTAAATGTATTCCACACCCAATTGTTGCGCATAATACCGTGGAATACCGGTACCAGGAAACAGGTTACTACGGATAAGATCAGAGTTTGCTTATTGGTCAGGGCGATGTCTCTCCGTATCACAAAATAGATCCCAAGTATCAGCCAGGAATAAAAGTACCACTGGTATATCTCTGATTGTCCCGGATTTTCCAGGAACAGCAGTATGATCATAGTGAAAGCGGTAACCGGCAGCATGCTCAGGCAGGCAGCCATGAAGATATTTGCAGTCCAGAAGTTGAATACCCGCTTATGCTTGGGGACGTTGTTCTTATCCCTTGCTACCAGCCAGATCAGGATTCCCGAGATGATGATCACGCAGCCCATCACTCCGAGTACAAAGAACATAACCCTTAATGGCCGCCCGCCGAAATCACCAAAATGCAGGTGGTAGACGAGGGCCTTCACTTTATCGATATAGGTAGAATGTTCTACCGGTGATACTTCATAAAGTACTTTCTGATCACGGACGCGGTAAATGATCTTCCCGGAGCCGGCAAAGCTTTGGCTGGCGTCAGGCTTGGACTGGATGATCAGGTGCATGTTATCGTCCTGGTAATTCCTGACAGACACCAGGCTGATATGCCCGCCATCCCATTTCTGTTCTACTTTTGCGAGGTAGGCATTAAGGTCAAAAGGTGTATCCAGGGGCTTATAAGTATATTCGAACCTGGTCGAATCGCTGTACTCCAGGGCATGATAGAGCTTCTCACTATTGCCTTGATATAAAAACTTCGCGTAAGGGGTCAGCAGGAACGAATTCACGATCAGCACTACCCCCGTTACAGCGAAAATAAGCTGGAAGGGGAAACCTATGACCCCGAGTGCGGTGTGCAGATCGGTCCACACGGTCTTCCATTTACTCCAGGGCCTGAAGGTAAAAAAGTTAGATGCGATCTTGTCCCAGTGCAACAGCAAGCCGGTAATCAGGGCGAAAACGAAAATGAATGATACTACCCCAGCCAGCAGGTACCCGAATGGCGCGCCTAAACGGATCGGGATACTATTCAGCTGCGCCAGGAAATGCAGCCGGTAAAGAAATTCGCCCATATCATACCCGGCCCTGTATTCTGCCTCCTTTTTATTTATAAAATCGTAGGTAAAGTAAGCCGAATCGTCATCGCCGCCACGGCCCCTGCCTCCGCCGCGCCGCGGTTCAGGTACCTTTTTCTCAGCTTTCTTTTTCAGCGTACTATCGTGCGATGCCGACATCGATACGTATGCGCCCATCCCATGGCGCCGTATGTTAAAGTCAAAGTCGCGGCCCTTCAGCTCACGGTGCTGCGCCAATGAATCCAGGACATGGTTAAAATCCTTCCGGAATTTCCCGCGATGCTGCACGTAGGATGTATTTTTCTGCCATGCGGCGATATCGTCCTTGAAGAACGAAAATGAACCGGCGAAAAAGATCACATACAGGAGTGCGCAGATAATGATCCCGCTGATGGTATGCGTATGAAAGTAAATATTGTATTTTCTGTTGTCCATGATTTTAAGCTAGCCGAGCAGGAAGGGGATTGAAAATATAACGGTGAGAAGCAGGTAAACGGCCCATACCTTCCACACGTTCTTTGCGAGGAATGCGAAAAGGAGCAGTACCGCCCAGAGCAGGTAACCGGTGAAAAAGGAAGTGGCGATTACGTTTTCCTGCGGGAATACTTTTGTCAGCAGCATATGGAAACTGAACATAACGGTGTAGCCGCCCGCTACACCCGCCAGTATCTTTGAAAGCCTCAGCCATGGCGATTTAGTCAGGTATTTTTTATTAGCAGGCATATTCCTTTAAATAAAAAGTTCAAGGATAAGAAAGAGGCCGTAGAACAGGAGTACTGTTTTTTGGCTGATATAGCGAAATGGATGCAGGGTAACCACAAGTGACCCTACACCCATCAGACCGGCGATGCCGGCACAGGTACCGCTCATCCAGCCCCATTTGACCACGAATAAAAGGGTGGAAAGCAAGATGAGGAGGCTTCCTATAGTACGCGATCTTTGCGGATTACCGAGAATGCTGCGCAGGAACAGGGCAGGATCCGTGGACTTAACCTGCTTGGAGGTAATGTGCCAGAGCTGAAAACCGATCAGCTGCATGAAGAACAAAGTTGTGATCATATCGTATTCCCGGGCTAATTGGATCAGTTGACCAGGATGCGCGCTGTAGTGCCTTTCCAGGTATGGGTGTATGGCTTCGCGTTCCATTCGCCGGCCTCTTTCTTATAGTCCGAGGTTTCGATCACATAACTTCCTTTGAGTTTCGGGGTAAATGACACCTGTCCGTTTTCATCGGTTTTTACAGTTTTGACCCAGCCTTCCGGCGACATGATCAATACTTCGCCGCCTGCAAAAGCCTGCCCGCCTTTCCAGGCCTGCACCCGGATCAGTTCGTTTGTTTTGTAAGCGTTTGGCTGCACCAGTACTGAAAGCGGCTGCTCAGGAACCGTGAGTGCTGCAGGCGCCTTTCCGGTTAACACCGGTACAACCGATGAGAATTCGTATTTGGTAGTCCCGCCCAGGTCCTTTGTGGTGTGTACCGAGGAAACATAATAGATACCGTCTTCATCAGGAATGAAGGATGAACTGAGATGGGTGGAAAGGTCCTTCAGCTCCAGCTTTGTCTTTTTCTGACTTGGGCTGAGCACCCAGACTTCGAGGTTCTTCAGGTCTGAATACCACCTGGCTGTAGAATCACTGACTCCTGAAGGATACTCCCCATAGAATATGTTGACCTCGTGAGCCTTATGTTTTGTTGCTCTTGAATTGCTTTCGATCCAGAGTGCGTGGGCTTCAGCTGTTTGTGCCGTGCCGAAACCTGCTATAACGGCGATTATTAGAAATAACTTTTTCATTTTTTAAATTCTTGTTAACATTCATTGATTTAAAATCGGGGCCAGGCTGCGGTGCCCGGCCCCTGATTTTCATTTTTCTTTAAATACTGATTACCTGAGGTGCTGAATTGCAGTGATAGTTCCGCCCTCAACCTTTAAGCCTTTGGTAGCGGTGGCGGTGCTTGCATCAATTCTGTACACCGCACCAGTGCCGTCCTTAAGATTAACTCCCAGGTAGCCGGTTCTTCCGTCTTTCGGTGTGTAATTATTCGTTGTAAGAACTTTGATTTCTGCGGTATTCGGCAGGCCGCTTACTTTCCGGTAGGTTTTCGCAGCAACGTCCACGATGGCAACAGTTGTTCCGACTACATAAGCGCCTTTTTCAGCCTTGGCACTCGAGTTTACCATATAGATGTTGTTACCCAGGTAAGTCCAGTTCGTGATATTCATTCCCCCGCTGGCAGCCTCTACATCGAAGTAGTAGCCCTGATCGAATTCGCTTGTGCCAGCTTTGATACGGGTGATCGCCGATGGCTTGGTAGAGCTAAGCTGTCCGCCGGTAGTGGCAACTGACGAAGAGAATGCGTATACATCACCGTTCTCTGCCACAGACAATCCGTCCATAAAATAGCGGCCAATGAAGCTTGTACGGGTGTCTTTAATGACTTTTTCTACCTTCATGTCCGCGTAATTGAATATGGCAATTGACGCCTCGTCAGGATAATTTGTATTAAATCCATTGCCATTGATGCTGAAATATGGCGCGAAGACTTTCTCTCCTACCTGTTTGATCCAGCTGAAATGAGCAAGCTCACCATTGCCTGAAAGCGCCAGCGTATTTACCGCGCCTTCGCCGGTGATCAAAAGGCTTTTGGTATTTACTTTATACCATGTTGAGGTGGGAGAAGCCATATTCCTTGATATTTTGAACATTAAAATATCATCTTTTACCGGTGCAAAGGCTTGCACGGTCTCACTTTGAAAATTAGTCAGCTTATTTAGTTTCCCGCCCTGGATATCATAGACCGTTACAGCGCCCGGGTTGCCCTGCCCATAAAGCATGCTGAAGAATTTGTCGTTATGCGTGACGTAGTAGCGGTATGTGCCGTCCTGTTCAACGCCGTTTCCTGCCGTGGAGATCTTACCTGTGTCCAGGCTGGATGCTGTTAAAAGGTAATCTGCCGCGCCCGTTTGTGCCGCCGGCGTTACCGCTACTATAAAATTCCCCGGGTCGTCCGGTGTGGATTCGCCATCTTTCTTTGAACATGACGTGAATGACGCGGCTAAAAGCAGCACCGCTAGTGTAGTTTTAAGATTCATATTATTTTTTGTTTATGATTATTTGTTAAAGAAATAGCGAAGGTTTACATAAAAGCCGCGGCCGGGCTTCTGCAGGCTGAAGTTGTCGTACAGCAGTGTATTGGTGATATTCCTGCTCTCCAGGCCGATATTGTAGCGCCCGTTCCGGAGACTGTATACCACGTTCAGGTCATGACTCAGCTGCTGTGGAATGTCAAGCTTGTCACCGCCCCTGCTTGGCCAGTAGAGATAAAATTGATGCACGTACAACAGGTTGTAACCGATATTGAGGTTGTTACCCTTGCCTCCTATGTTGGGCAATGACACCGAAGCATCGGCGTTACCGAACATATAAGGTATGTTTGGCATTTGATCGAGGTAAAGCGGGCTTTCGCCCAAATAACCCGGCTCATATTGCTGCATGTTCTGCAGGTACTGGTAGGTGAAGGTTGCGCCTGCCGAGAACCAGCGTTTATGCGAATAACGGATCTCGGCATCGCCACCCAGGGTCCTCACCCCCTCACGGTTATCGGCTACCAGGCGCGACTGGTTATTATTCAGCCGGTTGTAGATGAAGTTGTCCGAGTGACGGTATATTCCGTTCGCGTTTACGATGAATTTATCATCAGGGCTTACCGCGAAATTATAACTGAGTCCCAGGTTTACGTTTTTACTTCTCTCGGGCTGCAAATTAGGGTTGCCCTCCTGGTTTTCCACATCTCCGAATATTTCTATGGCTTCCGGCA
Organism: Daejeonella sp. JGW-45; assembly: GCF_029360805.1. Taxonomy (GTDB): domain Bacteria; phylum Bacteroidota; class Bacteroidia; order Sphingobacteriales; family Sphingobacteriaceae; genus Daejeonella. The sequence goes on from NZ_JARKNC010000001.1 coordinate 274,389, forward strand.
TCCTGTTGGTAAGTTCATAAGAAGCTTTCAGTTGCAATACCGGGGACAAAAAGTAGGTAGCGGCGATCCCATAGCCCAGTTTATTGGTACTGGCTTTAGCGCCGGCAGAAGATAGTACGTTCCTTTGCGTAATGTATTTCCCGAATACAGAAGCGCTCCATTGGTCTTCGGCGTTATAGGTATAGCCCAGTCCAAGCACGTTCTTCTGCGTTTTCCTCGGCTGATCTACTGTTGCCGGATTTACCCTGTCGGCTCCTTTGCGGTCGAAGGTATTGAACACATCACTCAGGGCTATCGACTGGCGTTCGCCAATGCGGTAGTTAAGCATGGCAGTAGCCAGTCCATTATTATTCTTATAGCGGTACAGGCTTCTTGACCGTTCTCCACTGGTGCCGTTCGGCTTGCTGTTACCAAACCAATCGTACCGGACACTCATCGTATCGATGTTAGTTTCAGTACCCAGGTTATAGTTGGCGTTAATGGTCAGGTCGAGACCTTTAACCAGGTTATCCTTTTTGTATTTGAACGTGGGCATCAGGATATTTCCTCTTCGGTGCCAGGCGCCGAACACGGATACCATACGAGCACCTGTCTGTATTTCTTTGTAGTTGCTCCCAACCGTCATACCAATGAGCAGCTTGTCGGCAAATTTCTTTTTTATAAATCCTACACTCCCGATCAGCGTTTCATTGTGATAAGTATCGTGAAAGCGGGGAAGAAACACACCCGGCGCATAGGCTCCGGTATTGATATCTGCCGCATCAACCTTAACCCTGTAGTTGTTATCAGAGTAGTTTTGGAAGGCACTCAACTGGAAAGTGAGGCCCTTCTTTGAAGTAACAGCTGCATTTAAAACACTTCTGTGGGTATTGAACGATCCGTATGAATAAGAGACGTCGATATAATTACGGTGATTGTTGCCCGTGATGATATTAATGGCCCCGCCCAATGCATCAGACCCGAGCCAGATAGGCACAACTCCTTTGTATACTTCCAGCCGTTCAGCGGCATTTATCGGGATATTATTGATTTGAAATGATGATCCGAAACCATCCATCGGTATCCCATCGATAAAATAACGGATATGACTGCCAGAGAAGCCATTAAGCGACAGGTTAAAGTTTGAGCCAACGCCACCCGACTCGCGTACCCTTATCCCTGCAACACGATCTAAGGCGCCTGCAAGATCGAGCGTGCTGTTATAGAGCTGCTTCGCATCAACAGCCGTAATATTAAAAGCCTGCCGGTTGGCTTCCTGGACAACCGACCTGCCGGTCACCGTCACGGCGTCCATGGTGATACCCTCTTCTTCCATTACGAAAGAAACAGCGGTTTCTTTCCCGGCATTGATGGTCACAGGTTTCTGCGCAGCCTTAAAGCCTATTCCACTTACCAAAAGAGTATAACGCCCGGGCGTTAAATTCTTAATGAGGAAAACTCCCGAATTATCAGAAACAGTAAGAAAAGAGGTGTTGAGTAACTTTACTGTAAGAGCAGGTAATGGTTCGCCCGACTTGCTTTTTAAGATTCCGCTAAGGTTCCCGGGACTCTGAGCTTTGGCGAAAAAACTAATGGCACACAGTGCTGCCACTAGCAAAAATTGTTTAATTTGCATCGCTTTTTAAATGTAGTGTTTAAGGGCTACCCCATTTATTTGGGGGCGAGTCGCTCAGGACCAACTGGGCGGCTCTTTTTTTTCAAAGGTATTCTTATTTAGACTGATTACAAATAATAATTTAAAATTAATGGTACACTATTGGTTTAGAGATTGTTAGTGATTTAATATTTGTAAGAAAGGTATTCCTGATCAGGGTCTTTAAGGGATCACGGTAAACCTGCCGGTTTTCTGCGGCATAGGATCAGGGCTGGAACAACAAGGGCCAGTGCCTTTAACCCGGCAAATAAAGTATGATGAGTATTACTACGGTAATGCTATTCAGCTTAAAGGTTATTAACCGCCCCTGACCTTCTCAGGCCCGGTGGGTTTAATCAGAATCGAAGAGTCTGCTGAAATGATTCTCCAGGTGGTTCCGCATGGAGTTCCTGAGGGCTTCCGCATCACCGGTTTCGATCACATCAACCAATTCTTTATGTGACGCATATTTCTTGATCCGTGCCGGCTTTTTCAGCAAGCCGCTCAAATGAACATAATTGAATACGGGCAGAAGCAGCCGCTGAAACTTCTTCAGGGTTTCATTTTGGGTAATCTCGTAAAGCTTACCGTGAAACTTGATCTCTTCTTCAATAAGAAACATCGTATCAAAAGTTCCGGGCGGATCGTTGGCTACTATCATCCGGAGATCCTTAATATCTTTGGGAGTAACCCTCTCTATGATCAGGTCGGCAATCCCGATTTCGAGCGCAAGCCGCATCTCAAAGATCTCCTTAAGTGTATTGTTGTCGAGGATCCTGGGATCCATACTTTTTTCAATTATTGATATCAGGTCAGGACTGGTAATAACCGAACCCCGTTTCTTTTTGGATTCGATGAGCCCCATCATCCTCAGCCTCAGCAGCGCCTCACGGATAACCGTACGGCTTACACCCAGCGCCTCGGTGAGCTCCAGCTCTTTCGGGATGGAGTCGCCGACTTTCAGGTTTTTCAGGGTAAGAAATTCGATGATCCGCTTCTCCACCTTATCAACCAGCGAGGTAGTATCTATCTTCTCAATATTGCCGTTGTTTTTTGTATTCGCCATATAGGTCTAAAGTACTTAAAAAGAAACTTGTAAAAAAAGACTCTCCAAAATCTTCCCGGGCAAAAAACCACAGTTGGCATAAGCCGATACGTCTATTATTCTTACGACATTATGTTATACATAACAAAGGTAGGTTAATTTCCATTAAATCAAAACCGGCGCCAGGTTTTAAAGTCCGGCACATCGCCTCAAAACACCGGACTATACCTTAACATCTATTATAACAACCATTTACCATTATAAAAGAGCTTTTACTCTAGCATTACCTCCACTTTAATTTAACGATCACATTATTTTTAAATAATATTTGGAAAGCCAAATATAATATTATAGTTTTGATTATGTCATACATAATACTAACTAAAATTAAAGAATTATGAATTTAAAGATTACTCTCTTGAGGACCTTGTTTTCAGTAATAGCCATACTGCTATTTACTGCAGCACAGGCCCAGACCGGCAGGATCACCGGACAGGTTGTGTCGGATGACGACAAACAGCCGCTGCCTGGTGTTACCGTTCAGGTAAAAGGAAAGAACATTTCCACACAGACAGCACCGGATGGAAACTATTCCATACAGTCGGCAGCCGGGGATGTGCTGTTGTTCAGGTTTATCGGCTTCGTTAACCAGGAAGTTACGGTAGGCAGTGCGCAAACGATCAATGTATCGCTGAAACCGGAAACGTCGAAGCTTGATGAGGTTGTGGTTGTAGGCTACGGCACTCAAAGCCGGGCTAAGATCACCTCTTCGATCGCTAAACTGGATCCAAAGGTGCTGGAAACGGGTATGCGCTCCAATCCGGCACAGGCCCTTGCAGGAACGATCCCCGGCCTCAGGGTTTCTACGAGTACCGGCCGGCCGGGCTCACTGCCTACTATTATACTAAGGGGCGGAACAAACTTCGATGGAACCGGCAGTCCGCTGATCGTGATGGACGGCCAGGTAAGAGGTTCTCTAAGCGACATTAACCCGGAAGATATCGCCAGCATGGAGGTACTGAAAGATGCGTCTGCTACGGCCATCTACGGCGCCCGGGCCAGTAATGGGGTTATACTGATCACCTCGAAACGTGGTAAGTCGGGCACCTCTTCGATCACCTTAAAATCCAGGACAGGGCTCAATTACCTGAATACGCCCTATGAATTCCTGGGGGCTGAAGACTATATTAAATGGACGCGGCTTGGGGTTGTTGAAGCGATCAAGAACGGTACCCTCGCTGCAACATCCCTTTCTGCAGTAGGTCCGAGAAGTACCGGCAATCTTTACAAAGATGCTGCAGGGGTAATACTGGATGGTAATTACGACTCGCGTGCGATCTGGAGCACGATGCGGCTGACTGATGCAAACAGGGAGCTCCTGAATTCAGGCGCCGGCTGGATGACCATGAAGGATGCGGTGCCGACAAATGCGGCGGGCAACTACGATCCGGCGGGAACATTTGCCGACCTGATCTATAAAGATTTTAATTATGGCGACTACGGGCTTCATTCTCAGGCGCTCAGCCAGGATTACAATATTGGCATGAATGGCGGAAATGAGCGTGGAGGTTATTATGCAAACCTGGGCCTTTTCGATGAAAAAGGGCTGTCTCTGGCTACATTTTACCGCCGCCTGAATTTTACGATCAACGGTGATTATAAAGTAAAGGACTGGCTGAAATCGGAAAGTAACCTGCAGTTTATAAAAGCAAACTGGAGAGACCAGTCGCTGAACAATGGTGAAGGTAATTACTGGGGACGGATGCTTTCGGCACCTCCAACCATGAGAGGTACGAATATAAACGGCGACCTGCTGCTGGGACGGGATGCTTCTGACGGAAACCCTGTCATCAACGTTGATAAATACAAACGCAGCAACCAGAATGATAAGTTCACCATGCAGCAATCGTTTAAAGTTGACCTGACAAAGGACTTGTTCTTCAAAGCTTCAGGTACTTTATTTTATGAAGAAGAAGTATTTGAAAACTTTAACCGCGACTTCCGGACGGGTGTGATGAGCCTGACGAATCCAGCAACCGGATGGAACAGGGACCGCAGTTCGAGCGCTGGTTTTGACCGTATTACCAGGCAAACGTATAATGCGATTGCAGGATATAAAAAGGATTTCCTGGGTAAAAATCACATCGACGCTACCGCGGGTTTTGAATACTTCAGCTTTTACCAGCATGGTCTGGGAGCAAGTGGCAGGTTGGCCCCAACAGATGATTTCGCAGACCTGGCGCTGACCGTCAACGACGTGGCAGGTGTGGGAGCGAGAGGTGTTGATTCTTATCACGCCAGGGAGCGGATCTTATCTTCCTTCCTAACGGCTAATTATGATTACGACAATAAATACCTTGCAACTTTCACTGTCAGAAGAGACGGATTTTCGAGACTGATCGGCGATAATCAGTTCGGCACGTTCCCTGCATTCTCGCTGGGATGGCTCGCTCATAATGAAAGCTTTATGGCATCGACCCGTAGCTGGCTGTCGTTCCTGAAACTGCGAGGCAGCTGGGGCAAGAACGGTAATATAGGTATAGGTACTTCCAATGCCATCGGACTTTATGAGCTCCAGGGCTCTTACGGTCCTCAGCAAGCTTACAATGGAACGGTCGGATTCCTGAATTCACCGGCCAACCCTGACCTTCGATGGGAAAAATCTAATACAATAGAAGCGGGCCTGGATATGGGCTTCTTCGACAACAGGGTCTATGCTTCAGTAGCCGCATACAGACGTAAAACCACTGATAAGCTGGCCAACGTTTTACTGCCTACGTCTTCCGGGGTAAGCTCGGTGCGCACTAACAATGGGGCGATGAGCAACCAGGGCTTTGAATTCGAGGCTACTTATAAGGTAGTTCGTAACAAACCTTTAACCTGGCAGGTAGGATTGAATGCAGCCTGGAATAAGAATAAGGTGCTTCAGCTTCCCTTCAACGGGAATGAGAACAATCGTCAGGGAGGCCGCCAGGTTTACGATCCTGGAACCGGACGCCTGATCTGGGTAGAAGGATTGCAGGAAGGCAAAGAACCGGGCGAGATCTATGGATTTGTAAGTGATGGTTTGATCCGTACTGCCGACGACCTCGCCAAGTACAATAAAGTTGACCTTGCAGCCGGTATGGTATGGTACGGGGCATCTGCTGGTAAAAAGGTAGCAAGCTCATCGCTGATCGCCTCAAAGAACCTGAATCCGAATGCAGCCTCGCCAACATTCATCGCCACCCGTTTAGGCGACGTGATGTGGAAAGACCTTGACCGCAACGATACTATCGATACACGCGATATGGTTCGCTTAGGGCGGAGTATCCCGAGATGGACAGGTGGTTTTAACACTAGTGTATCCTGGAAAGGACTCAGCCTGTTTACCCGTATCGATTATGCAGCCGGTTACAAGCAAATGGACTTTATGCAGATGTGGGCACTGGGAAGTTTCCAGGGTGAGTTCAACGCAACAGATGTTGTAAAAAACACCTGGACGCCCCAAAACCCGGGAGCTGAATTCCCGCGATACACCTGGGCAGATCAGCTAAACGCCAAGAACTTTGACCGTCCAAGCGATATGTTCTGGGTCAACTCCGGGTATATTGCCTTCCGGGAGGTTTCGCTGAGCTATTCGATCCCAAGCAGCTTACTGCAGAAAGCCAGGATATCGGCATTGACGCTGACGGCTACCGGCCAGGATCTGGGCTACATAACCAATAAACAACTGAACCTGCCTGAACGTGCGGGATCACAGAACAGTGCGTACACCATTCCAACGAGGGTGATCTTCGGAATGAACCTAACTTTTTAATGGAACAACCATGAATAAGATCAAATATTTACTACTGGCAACGTTAATTGCTGTCAGTGCGGCATCGTGTAAAAAAACCCTGGAACTTGCCCCCGAAGATTACTTTGGCAGCAGCAGTTTCTGGGAAAATGAATCCCAGGTCAACAACTTCATGGCTGGGATCCATACTCAATTCAGAAACCAGCAATTCCAGTTCTACCGCCTCGGCGAGATGCGGGGTGGTGGCTTAAGCAACGTCGACCGTCAGAATACGTCCCTGAACGACTTGCCGATCATCCAGCAGGATCTTTCTGAAAATTCGACCGGCGTATCTGCCTGGGCAGGCTTTTATGGTCCTATCCTGCAGATTAACCTCTTTATACAGGAGGTAGAAAAGGTCGGTTTCCTTGCCGAGTCCAGAAAGAACTACCTGTTGGGCCAGGCTTATGCACTCCGGGCTTACTATTACTTCCATTTGCTGCGCACTTATGGCGGCGTACCTATACGACTGGAACCTGAAGTTTCGAATGGTAAAACAGATCCTATCGAACTAAGAAAAGCCAGGGCAACCGAAGCGGAAGTATTGAAGGTGATTAAGGATGATGTGAATAAATCGATAACCTTGTTTGGCGGCGCTGCCTCACCGGCAGATAAAAGCTTATGGTCGCCAAAAGCTTCCCACATGCTGAAGGGCGAAGTCTACCTGTGGTCGGCTAAAGTATACAATAATACGGCTGATCTGGCTGAAGCTAAAACCGCTTTAAATGCAGTAACCGGTACCAGCCTGCTGACCGGCACTGCCGCCAGCTTTGCGAATGTGTTCAAGCAAAAGAATAATAATGAGATCATATTCGCTATTCGCTTTAATGTTGGAGAGGCAGAGATGCCGAGCTACGGGCAGTTCCTTTATTCTACGTTCAACTTCGACGGGCAGCACTATAAAGATTCTACAGTGAGTGCAGGTGTAGGTAATTTCCTGGTTGATCCTTTAAAGATCGCTCAAACCAACTCGCAGCAGATCATCCAGCGTTATGGCTACACCTTTGAGCTGTTCCAAACTTACCAGCTGGCAGATAACCGGAGAAATGCGACGTTCTATGACTACTATAAAGTGAACACAGCGGTCAACCCGCGCGTGGTAACGATCAGGAATACTGCCCTTGTGAAATTTATCGGACCTGACGCAGCTACCACCACCAACAAGAAGTATTTCACTGACGATTGGCCGGTTTACCGCGAAGCTGACAGGCTCCTGATGCTGGCAGAAATTACGAATGCCGAAGGTGGAAATCCAGCCAGCTTCATCAAGCAGATACGCGACCGCGCCTTTGCTCCTGCAGCAGACCCTACTCCTTTTGTCAGCGGAAGCAAGGATGCTAATGAGCTGGCGATATTCTCAGAACGCAGCAAAGAGTTTGTCTATGAGGGGAAACGCTGGTATGACCTGCGCAGAATGAAGTTCGGATCAGATCCGCTGGTGTTCAAAAGCACCAATCACAGTTATGGGGTGCTTACCAAGGGTACAGAAACTCATAAGACTCTCTGGCCTATCGAACGTGCCATCTGGACCAACGATCCCCTGGTTAACCAAACCCCGGGCTACGCAACCACCAAACCTTAGATTTTTAATGATCCGGAGTAAGGGTGTTAATCACTTTTATTCCGGATCATTTTACTTGAACCAGAAGGCTTTACGGCATGGTTATTTCACGCTGAAAGCTTAACTTATACCTAATTTCCAACGGCACATACTTAAATTATATAAATCAGAAAATATGTCATTTTACCATTTGGAAGGTTTGATATCTGCTCCTTTTACCCCTATGGACAGTAAGGGAAATCTAAACCTGTCGATCATTCCTGCTTATTATAAATTCCTGAAGGCAAACGATGTAACCGGGGCCTTTATCTGTGGATCAACCGGCGAAGGGGTTTCACTTACATTAACAGAGAAAAAACAAGTGGCAGAAGCCTGGGCCGCCTGCACAAATCACGATAAGGATTTCCGGGTAATGATGTTCCTGGGGGGCACCTGTATTGCCGACTGTATTGACCTGGCGCAGCATGCCCGCGAGATCGGCTTATACGCTGTCTCGTTCACCGGGCCCTTCTATTTTAAACCTGCTAATGCTAAAGTTTTAGCTGAATGCTGTAAGGCTGTGGCCGACAGCGTACCAGACATGCCCTTCTATTATTACCACATCCCGGTATTGTCGGGCGTGAATGTGGCCATGATCGACCTGCTGAATGCGGTAGATGAAATGATCCCCAATTTCGCAGGTATAAAATATACGCACGAGGATTTTATGGATTTCCAGTCGTGCATGACGTTCCGCGACGGCCGGTATGATATGCTTTGGGGACGCGACGAGAATATGCTTTCGGCCCTGGCATTAGGAACTAAAGGATCGGTAGGCAGTACCTTTAATTATGCAGCTCCCTTGTACTATTCACTGATAGAAGCGTTTAACAACAATAACCTGACGCTGGCCGCTGAACTGCAGCAGAAGTCGATCGACATGATCCGCCTGCTGGGCAAATACGGCGGTATCTCGGTCGGTAAAGCTTACATGAAAGTGGCAGGATTAGACTGCGGCGAATTCAGGCTTCCCGTTAAGAATATGAGCGCCAGCCAGTTTGAAGCTTTCAAGGCAGACGTGGCCGGTTTAGACTTTGATAAATTTAAATCTATAGAGGCAGAACTGACTCTTTAATCCATGACCAAACGATATTTTTCCTTTTCAATCCTTCTAATGATGTTAGTAAACACCGCGGCATTTCCTCAGAGGAAAGCGATTAAAGCTATTGAATGGAAAAGAATTGCTATTCTTCCCGGAAAAGACGAAGCCGCATCTATCGGTCTTGCCGGAGCTATCCACGCGGTTAGCGGCAAAGCGATGATAATTGCAGGCGGAGCTAACTTTCCGGGGAAAATGCCCTGGGAAGGAGGTAAAAAACACTATTCGGATGAGATCCATGTGCTTCATAAGAAGAATGGAAAATATTCATGGAATAAAAATATCACTTCGAGATTGCCGGAGCCCATTGCTTATTGCGGGAATACCAGCACCCCCATGGGTGTCGTTTACGCCGGCGGAGAAAATGATGCAGGACTGTCCGATAAAACTTTTCTCTTAACGGTAGACCTTTCGACCGGTAAGATCGGGATCCGGGCACTTCCGTCGCTGCCATCAGCCCTGACAAACATCTCACTTACCAATATCGGAAACGTGGTCTACGCTGTTGGCGGTGATGGAGCCTTACTTTCATCATCCCGCTTTTTCAGTTTGAACCTGGCTTCAGGCGCGACCAGATGGGATATCCTGCCCGACCTGCCTGCAGCGCTGTCAAACGCGGTTGTCCTCACGCAGAACGGTTTGGAAGGGATCAATATTTATGTGATTGGCGGACGCTCAAAGCACCCTTCAGGAATCAGTGTACTCCGTTCAAGCCTCTATATTTATGAGCCGGGGAGCCGGACATGGCATGCAGGAGCTCCGGTATCTGATGGAGAAAAGATCATGAATTTCTCTGCAGGAACGGGAGTGGCAGTTTCCGGTCGCTACCTTCTTGTCATGGGCGGCGATGACGGTGAAGTATTTCACCAGATCGAAACCTACCTTTCCCGGATTTCAAAAGCGGCTACCGCCCGGGAGAAGGCTGAACTCACTGCCGCGAAGAATCAGCTGGTTACCAGGCACCAGGGTTTTTATCGCGGCATATTAGTATATGACACCCATACCAATAGCTGGGGGAAGATCGGTACGCTGCCCTTCCCGGCAAGGGTAACCACGACCGCTGCTTTATGGGGCAAACACATTGTTTTATCTAACGGCGAGGTCAGACCAGGGGTGCGCACCGCGGATGTTACGCTGGGAAGTATTAAATAATTCAGAATGAAGAACTCAACACATTATCCCTGGATCCTGGTCGCCCTGCTTTGGGTAGTAGCCCTGCTGAATTATATGGACAGGCAGATGCTCTCTACTATGAAGCCTGCCATGGAGATCGATATTGTTGAACTGCAATCAGCGACGAACTTTGGTTACCTGATGGCGATCTTTCTGTGGATCTACGGTTTTATGAGCCCCGTGTCGGGAATTATTGCTGATAAGTTTAACCGCAAGTGGATAATTGTAGGCAGCTTGTTTGTGTGGTCGGCCGTTACCTTCGCCATGAGTTACGCCACCACCTTCAACCAACTTTATATATTAAGGGCACTTATGGGAGTAAGTGAAGCGCTCTATATCCCGGCTGGATTATCGCTGATCGCGGACTTCCACAGCAGTAAAACACGTTCGCTGGCCATAGGCATTCATATGACCGGTCTTTACATGGGACAGGCTCTGGGTGGCTTTGGAGCAACTATCGCAGTGAATTACACCTGGCAGACAACGTTTCATGTCTTCGGAATGATCGGGATCGTTTATTCATTCTTCCTTGTATTCCTGTTAAAAGAAAAGAAAGGTTCTGAAATTGAGGCAGGAGCCCCGGATAGTATCATCATCAAAGAAAAATCGCCAGTGTTTAAAGGCCTGGCTCTCCTGTTTACAAACATTTCATTCTGGATAATCCTGTTTTACTTTACGATTCCGAGCCTGCCGGGCTGGGCAACCAAGAACTGGCTTCCTACGCTCTTTGCCGAGAACCTTGGCATCCCGATGTCGCAGGCCGGTCCGCTGTCCACGATCACTATCGCGGCCTCATCCTTCCTGGGCGTAATTATTGGCGGAATCTTATCTGATCGCTGGGTGCAGACCAACCTCCGGGGAAGGATCTATACGAGTGCCATTGGCCTCGGCTTAACCATCCCATCGCTGCTGCTGCTGGGTTATGGACACAGTCTTGTACACGTTGTGGGAGCCGGCATGTGCTTCGGGATTGGTTTCGGAATGTTCGATGCCAACAATATGCCCATCCTCTGCCAATTCGTATCCCCGAAATACCGGGCCACAGCCTATGGCATCATGAACATGACGGGAGTATTTGCAGGAGCCTATATCACCAACCTCCTCGGAAAATCAACTGATGCCGGCAATCTCGGAAAGGATTTCGCGATGCTGGCCGGCATTGTCCTGCTGGCCCTGCTTGTTCAGATCATATTTTTGCGGCCGAAGTTCAATGACTTTGGAGCTTCAGAAACACCGCCTAAGCTGCGTGCCTGAAAGCCCGCGCCGATGCCGGAAGTATTTATAGATTCGCCCAATTAAGAGGCTTGATAATAAAAAAAAATGTTCTTTTTATTGAGATCATCATGTATAAAAAAATAAGAAACCACTTTACAGCCTTCCTGCTTCTGGCAGTGATCATACAGGCTTGCTCACCTCTTACACAAACCCAGCCTGTACAAGTATCACGGCTTTCTGCCACTTATATTGATGCGCCGCTGATCAGGGGCATGGCTTATAATCAGGCCATCCAGATCCGGGTATATGTAGCCGAAGGCCCGGAACGCAGCTACCAGGCCATCCGGCTGGAACTTGACGGAAATGCAGTTCAGGCTCTTCAGAAAATCGATGTCTATGCAATGGGAGGTACTGACAATAATTTCTTACGAAATGCCAGTCTGCTCGGCTCTGCGGTTACCCTGTCGGCCAGCATGGATATCCCGGTTAGCATGAATCTCAAACCGGGATTACATTATATCTGGATCAGCCCCGTGCTAAAAGCCGATGCCGACATAGCCCGGGAGATCAGCATCCGCAGCAAGGCGCTCATCACTAATAACTCAGAGCAACACCAGATCTCTGATGGCGGAAAGGCCAATTTCAAAAAAAGGCTGGCCCTTGCCCTTCGTAAGGCGGGCGACGAGGGTGTGAATACCTACCGCATCCCGGGAATGGCCACTACCGATAAGGGCACGCTGATCTCGGTGTATGATATCCGCTACGACAACTCCAGGGACCTGCCTGCCAATATCGACGTGGGAATGAATCGGAGTACGGACGGTGGGAAAACCTGGGAGCCCATGAAAATTATCATGGATATGGGCGGCCCGCAGGAGAACAGCGGGATCGGTGATCCGGCCGTGCTGTTTGATCCGGCTACCAAAAGGATTTGGGTGGCCGCTTTATGGAGCAAGGGTAACCGCTCGATAGCGGGCTCAGAACCCGGGCTCGCCCCTGATATTACCGGGCAGTTTGTGCTGGTTAGCAGCGACGACGATGGGAAAACATGGTCCAGGCCCTACAGCATTACCAGCCAGGTAAAGGATCCTAAATGGCATTTATACTTTAACGGCCCGGGCAACGGGATCGCCATGGAGAACGGAACCCTTGTTTTCCCTTCCCAATATTGGGATGAAAGCAAAAAGCCGGGTATTCCTCACTCTGCTATCATTTACAGTGAGGATCAGGGTAAGACCTGGAAGAGCGGGATCGGCGCCAAATCCAATACCACCGAAAGCCAGGTGGTAGAAACGACGCCAGGAACGCTCATGCTGAATATGCGTGACAACCGTGGGAAGTACAGAAGCATCGCGACGACCAAAGACCTGGGTGCAAACTGGCTGGAACATCATACTTCCTACCAGGCGCTGCCCGACCCCGTGTGTATGGCAAGCATCATTAAGGCCAGGGTCAGGGTGAAAGGAAAAATGCAGGACGTATTGTTCTTCAGTAACATGGCCAGCCAAACGACACGTAAAGATCTGACCATTAAGGCAAGCCTGGATCTGGGTGAAACCTGGCTGCCGGCTAACGAGCTGCTGCTGGATGAACGGCTGTCGTATGGTTATTCAGCGCTTAGTAAAATAGATGATGAAACGATAGGGATCCTTTATGAGGGCGAAAAAGATCTGTATTTTATGCGTGTGCCTGTGGCTGATATTATAAAATAAGATGTTCCATCCGGCTAAATTATTCCTGTCGCTGGCACTGCTGTTTGTCTGCTCCGGAGCCCTCGCACAAGCACCCTTAAAGGTAGCCTGCATAGGAAATTCTGTAACCTTCGGGGCGGGCTTAAAAGATCCCTCTCGCGACTCCTATCCCTCGGTTTTACAAACCCTGCTCGGAAACAGATACCAGGTTAGTAATTTCGGGCGCAGCGGAGCCACCCTGCTTAAGAAAGGGCATCGCCCCTATTTCAAAACCCCTGAATTTGAAGCGGCTCTGGATCTTAAGCCGGATATTGCCATCATTCACTTAGGATTGAATGATACCGACCCCCGGAACTGGCCGGAGTATAAAGATGAGTTTGAAGCCGATTACTCCTGGCTCCTGGATACCTTAAAAAAAGAAAATCCGAAGGTAAAACTGTTCGTAAGCCGCCTGACACCGATCTTCAGCGGCCACCCGCGTTTCAGGTCGGGCACACGCGACTGGTACTGGCAGATCCAGGAGCTGATCCCTGGTATAGCAAAGGCAAACAGGGCACAATTGATCGATCTCAACAAGCCACTGCATAACCGGCCTGACCTATTTGCCGACAACGTACATCCCGACAAGGAAGGCGCAGCAATTATTGCCCGTACGGTTTACCAGGCTCTCACAGGTGATTTCGGAGGACTGCAACTTGCACGCATTTTCGGAGACCACATGGTTCTGCAGCGCAACGAGGGAATCCCTGTTTACGGCACAGCCAATGCGGGGGATAAGGTCAAGGTAAGCTTTGCAGATAAAACATTAACTACCCTTGCTGGCTCCAATGGGAACTGGCAAGTGATATTCCCGCCCATGACCGCCGGTGGCCCCCATACTCTTAAAGTCAGCACATCTGTGCAAAATGTTGCCGTAAGCGATATCCTGCTCGGAGATGTATGGCTATGTTCCGGGCAGTCGAATATGGCTTTTGAATTAAAGAATTCGGCCGATGCTGCCAGGGAACTGCCGCAGGCCTCCAATAACAACCTTCGCCTACTGAAGCTGCATTCCTTACGCGAAACTCATAATACGGAATGGGATTCCACAACCCTGGCTAAAATCAACCAGCTCCAGTATTTTGCGGGGAACTGGCAAAGCTCCGATCCTTCGGCGGCAGGAGGCTTTTCTGCCATCGCCTATCATTTCGGGAAACAGATCCAGCAATCTGAGAATGTGCCGGTGGGACTGATCGAAATAGCTGTAGGAGGTTCAGGGATTGAATCCTGGATCGACAGGAAAACACTGGAGCATAATGAGAAGCTGGTGGACCTGCTGTCGGGCTGGCGTAAATCCGACTTCATCATGCCCTGGGTAAGGGAACGTGCAGATAAGAATCTGAAGAATTCAGGCTTGGTCAATCAGCGCCATCCCTACGAACCTGCTTACAATTATGAGGCAGGTATCTCGCACTTTACCCGCTCGCCCATTAAGGGTGTCATCTGGTACCAGGGTGAAAGCAATGCCCATAACGCGGAGCTGTACGAAACCCAGTTCAAAGCCCTGGTTGAAAGCTGGCGCGGAAGCTGGAACCAGGAGTTTCCCTTTTACTACGTCCAGCTCTCCTCGATCGCGCGGCCATCCTGGCCCCATTTCCGGAACATGCAGCGTGAACTGCAAAGCCAGATCCCGAATGTTGGTATGGTGGTCAGTTCCGACATGGGTGATTCGCTGGATGTACACCCCATCCGGAAGAAGGAGATTGGTCAGCGGTTAGCACTGCTGGCTCTAAAAAACACCTATCACCGGCCTGTGACTGCTAGTGGCCCTGTGGCTACCAGCGCAGTTAAGAAAAATAATGAAATTGTCGTTGCCTTTAGCGAGGCGCGGGATCTTTCAGCCAGCGGCAATCAAACCTTAACTGGCTTTGAGCTGCTCACAGAAAAAGGCATATCTGTTCCGGTGCCTGCCCGTATCAACGGGAAACACGTATACTTGCGTATCCCGGAGGGTGGCGCCAAAAGCGTTCGCTACGCCTGGCAGCCCTTCAGCAGGGCCAACCTGGTCAACGAAGCCGGCTTGCCTGCCTCCACTTTTTCCATACCAATAAACTAAGCCTGATACCATGGGATATTCATCCGAAGAACTCAAGAACCTTCAATCATTTTATCAAAAGCAATTATTAGAAGATACTGTACCCTTTTGGTTCCCCCGCTCGGTGGATAAAGAATTCGGGGGCTATTTGCTCATGCGCGACCAGGACGGCTCCCTGATCGACGACGATAAAGCCGTTTGGATTCAGGGCCGGGCAGCATGGCTTTTATCTACACTTTATAACAGCTTCGAACCCCGGCAGGAATGGCTGGAAGCATCCCGTTCAGGCATTGACTTTTTGAATGAGCATTGTTTTGACACAGACGGACAAATGTTTTTCCACGTTACGCGCGAGGGTAAGCCCCTCCGCAAGAGGCGGTATTACTTCTCAGAGACCTTCGCTGTAATTGCTAATGCTGCTTATGCGAAAGCCAGCGGGGATGAGCGTGCTGCCGAAAAGGCGCGATACCTGTTTGGAAAGTGCATTGAATATGCGACTACACCCGGCATCTTACCTCCAAAATTTACTGATACACGCCCTGCTAAAGGCATCGGGGTACCCATGATCATGATGAACACTGCCCAGCAGCTGCGCGAAACGATTGGCGATCCGCGCTGTGACGAGTGGATCGATAAGTGGATAGCCGAAATAGAACGCGATTTTGTGAAAGATGACATCCGCTGCGTGATGGAGCAGGTGGCTCCCGACGGTTCGATCATCGATCATATTGATGGCCGCACGCTCAACCCCGGGCATGCCATAGAAGGAGCCTGGTTTATCCTGCACGAAGCACGCTATCGCAATAATGATCCGCATCTGATCCAGTTAGGCTGCAAAATGCTTGATTATATGTGGGAACGTGGCTGGGATAAAGAGTTTGGAGGTATCCTGTATTTCAGGGATGTTCATAATAAACCGGTGCAAGAGTACTGGCAGGATATGAAATTCTGGTGGCCACATAATGAGGTGATCATCGCTACCCTGCTGGCCTACCTGATGACGGGAAATGATAAATACGCCGAATGGCATAAAATGGTGCACAATTACTCTTATGATCATTTCCACGACAAGAAGAACGGCGAGTGGTTCGGCTACCTGCACCGGGATGGCAGCCTGGCACAAACCGCCAAGGGGAATATGTATAAAGGGCCATTCCACCTGCCGCGGCAGGAATGGTATTGCAGTCAGATATTGAAGGAGTTCGGTGCAGCTCCTGTATAAGAAAATGTAAATATCATCCTCGGATATATTGCTCAGCAAGACCAGGTCTAAGGCGCCGTTTGATCTAAAGGACAGATATATAAGGTCACATCAACTCCGGCCGGTATTCAACACTTTCCCCTTTCACCTCAACCAAGCACTTCTTCCAGCACCTCATGCGATTTCACCTGCCCGAAACCCTCCACATGCAGTTGGTAATATATCAGGATTTTGTCGAGCAATACCTTCCGTTCGGCAGAGGAGATATGCAAGTTCTGCAAATTATCGAAGTTCGAGTTCAGGATCTTGATCCATAAAGCTGTGAGGGGCGGCTCAATAATTAAAGCATGCGGTGGCTGTGCTTTAGAATAATTTCCGTTTTTAAGGTCGAACCAGGCAGCGGGGGATGCTAATGTTTTGTCCGGATAAAATCCCAAAAACCGGGTTAAGCGCAACAGGAAGTATAAATGAAAGTTGGCCAGTCCCGCACTCAGGCTATCAAGTATCTCGATTGCATGAAACAGGAACTCGAACATCACTTCATCGGGTTCGTGCTGCCTTAAGGACTTATATAAAACCTCGTTCAGGAACATGGTGACCGAGCTTTTCACGATATCATAAGGGATCGTTTGAAAAACCGGCTGATGCCGCAGCTCGGATACCCGCTGAATACTGCCTGATGTTTTATGGTAGACGATCATATCAAGGAGGTGCAGCGGCTGCAGGCTGTTCATCCTGATCTTTGCCTTCGGCTTTTTTACACCATTGATCAGGTACGATTGCAGGCCAAACTTTTCTGTAAAGATCTGCACGACGACACTGCTTTCCGAATAGTCGGTAACTTTAAATACGATGCCCCGGGTTTTATGCAGCATGGAAGATCTTAGGTAAAAGGATCAGAATAGCAATTATAAGCGCAAAAAGTCCGGCGATCAATACCACCGATGCAGATATGTCTTTGATTATACCAGCTTTAGGGTTAAATTCCGGTGAGACCAGGTCCACGAGAGTTTCGATCGCTGTATTTGTAAGTTCGGTGATCAGCACTACTGCTATTGCGGTACAGATCCATAGCCATTCAGTTGTGTCAAGATCAAGGTTATAAGAAAGAGCAATGACAAATAATGCCGCAATTACTTCTACCTTAAAGTTGATTTGGGTTCGGAACGCATAAACAAGTCCTTTCCATGCAAAATAAAAGCCTTTTATGAATTTGTTCATTGGTTTTTGTTGTTTGTTGTCAGGCAGGACGGCTAAGAAAATCTGTAAACTGTCCATACCCCATCCAGTGCGTCGTGTGGAAGTCCTGGCTCTTGGTTCTTGATTCCTGGCTCAATACTCACCCAATTTATTCCCCCGTCCAAATTAAGAATTTTTGTAGTTTTGCGCCCGGGCTTTCTACTTTAAAACGTGCAGCATGTGGAATAACTTTTCCAGGTTCATACTCTCGAACCGCATCTTAATCCTTGTTTTCTTCTTCATGCTTACTGCATTTATGGGCTGGAAAGCAAGTTCTGTAAAACTATCTTATACCGGCAGTAAAATATTGCCCATGTCGGATTCCGCTTTTATTAAGTATAATGACTTTAAAAACAGGTTCGGCGAAGATGGAAATATGATGGTTTTAGGGGTAAGCTCGCCCGATCTCCTGAAAAAAGACCAGTTCAATGACTGGCAGCAGCTTGGCAATGAACTGGGTAAGCTTGAAGGGATTAAAAACGTCCTGTCTATTGGCAGCCTCTATAACTTGTCCAAAGATACAAGCAATCAACGCTTCGTGCTTAGCCCACTGAGCCCCCGCCCTGTCGGCAGTGACGCCGAAATGGACAGTCTCAAAAACCAGATCTACAACCTCCCTTTTTACGAGGGACTACTCTATAATAAAGAGACCCATGCCACCCTTATGGCTATCAATTTCGATCATAAGGTACTCAACTCGAGCCGTCGCGCGCCGATCATCAAAACAATTCGTGAGAAAGCCGATGCGTTCAGCAAAAAGAATAATATAGAGGTCCATTATTCCGGGCTGCCGTTTATCCGGACAGCCGTAAGTCAACTGGTATCACGGGAGTTTGTGCTTTTTCTGGGCCTTTCTATCGTTGTGGCGGCGGTCATCCTGTTTATCTTTTTCAGGCGCTTTTACCCCGTGCTGTTCCCGGTACTGCTGGTCATTGCAGGAGTTATATGGAGTCTGGGTACCCTCGTGATGTTTGGCTATGAAATTACAATGCTGACCGGCCTGATACCGCCGCTTATTGTCATCATCGGTATCCCTAACAGTATTTTACTGCTTAACAAATATCATAATGAACTGAGAAAGCATGGTGACAAAGCCAAAGCTTTGCATGTTACCATTCTGCGGATCTCGGAAACTACCCTGATCGCTAATATTACTGCCGCCATTGGTTTCGGGGTATTATATTTTACCGGCAGTGCTTTACTCGTGGAATTCGGCCTGGTTGCGGCACTCAATGTGATGTTTACCTGGTTCATCTGCCTGTGCCTGATCCCCGTTATCTTTAGTTACCTGCCGGCGCCGAAGCTGAGACCGCAGGAAGAACATGATAAAGACCTGCTGCATCGCCTTCTTGCTAAAACGGATGTCCTGGTTCACGATAGAAGCCGGCTGATCTATATTGTTACCTCCCTGATCACTATCATTTCGCTTATAGGCGTGATGCAAATAAATGTAAATGGTTATGTGGTTGACGATCTTCCGCAAAACTCGCCTATTAACCGTGATCTTAAGTTCTTTGAAAAAAACTTTGAGGGTATACTGCCGCTGGAACTTAGTATTGACACTAAAAAGAAGAACGGCATCCTGAACCTGTCTACGATCAAGAAAGTTGACCGTGTAGAGGAAATGATCACAGCCTATCCGGAGTTTTCACGTTCGGTATCTTTAAACAAAGCCCTTAAATATGCTTCCCAGGCTTTCTACAATGGCGATCCGCAATTCTACCGCATCCCCAATGATATGGAGAAGAATTTCGTGCTGAGCTATCTTGGAAATTCGGGCGGCAACAGTAATATGCTTAAAGGCTTCGTCGACAGCAACAAACAAGTGGCACGCGTAAGTTTCCAGATGGCTGATGTGGGATCTAAGAGAATGAACAGCCTGCTCGAGGAATTGAAGCCAAGAATAGATTCGATATTAAATCCAGGCCGCTTTGACGTGCTGCTTACCGGTTCGAGTATTATCTTTTCAAAGGGAACCGACTATATGCTTACACACCTGATGGAAAGTATTATCCTGGCCATTGTGCTGATATCGCTGCTCAGGCTCGCCCAATTCAGGGATCTCCGCATCATGTTCATTTCCTTGCTGCCCAATGTGATCCCTTTGATCATCACGGCCGGGCTGATGGGTTTCTTTAATATTCCGCTGAAACCTTCAACCATCCTGATCTTTACCATTGCTTTTGGATTAGCATCAGACCAGACCATCTATTTCTTAACGCGTTACCAGCAGGAACTGCAGTCCACCGACCTTAGTACGGCGCGGGTTATTTCAGACACCATCCGCGAAACGGGGGTAAGCATGACCTATATTGCACTGGTACTGTTTTTCGGGTTCGGGATCTTTACGGCATCCACCTTCGGCGGTACGATGATATTGGGATTATTACTCTCCATTACACTGATCATTGCCCTGGTATCAAACCTTACCCTCCTGCCCGCTTTATTGATCTTGCTCGATAAGCGCAAACTGAAAAGACGGGCGAAGATGAAGGGGGAAACTTGGGATATTTGAGAAGTGGGAGGAAAGCTGAAAGCTGAAAACTGAAAGTTAGAAACGCTGTGTCAACTTGTGTCTTCAGTTCTCAGCTTTCACCATTTTCAGTTTTCAGTTTTCAGTTTCAACCGTTTTCTCCTCTTCCCCTGCTCTCTCTTCCAAAATAGCCTTCCTGTCCAATTTCCGGATCAGGCTGTAAACGATATTGAGGAAGCCCGCACCGAAAGCTATGGTACCAATGATCATGGCCCAGCCGTACTTGAACTTATCTCCTTGCATAAGATAATATCCCAGCACGATAAAAGCTACACCTAAAAGTATCAGCCAGATGCCCCGGCGCATGTATTTGTTGAGCATATAATTTTAGTATTTACAAATATACAGTTAATAGCGGTTTAGGTTTGAAGCATGCGTCATATTAATGTCGAGTTATTTTAAACGCAAAGGACGCAGAGGAATACGCAGAGAACGCAGAGGAAGTTTTTTACGTTTGCGGGCGTATACTAGTGTGTAGCTTTATGTACCGCACAAGCTGCAAGCCCGCGCTGGCGTTGTCCTTTGCACCCGCCTGCTCCGGTGGCTGAAACTCTGCGTTCTTTACCCTTAAAAGCCGCGCCTGTCCGATGATTATACGCCAAAACTGGATTTTAGCCTTTAATTTCTTAACTTTGCATCCTTAAATTTGGGGTTAAAACACTGATGTACAAAGAATATAAGCAGCTTGATCTTTCGAAAACAGGTAAGGAGATATTAGAATACTGGAAAAAGAACCAGATTTTCGAGAAAAGTATATCAAACAGGCCTGCTTCCAAATCGTATATTTTCTATGAAGGGCCGCCTTCGGCAAATGGGATGCCGGGAATCCATCACGTCATGGCCCGCTCTATTAAAGACATTTTCTGCCGCTATAAAACCCTGAAAGGATATCGCGTTAAGCGAAAAGGAGGCTGGGACACTCACGGGCTTCCTATTGAACTTGCCGTTGAAAAGAAACTTGGCATTACCAAGGATGACATCGGTAAAACTATTACCGTTGAAGCTTATAATGCGGCCTGCCGTACTGAGGTGATGAAGTATACGGACGTTTGGAACGACCTTACCGAAAAAATGGGGTACTGGGTCGATCTTAACGATCCTTATATTACCTATGAAAATGAATATATCGAAACCTTATGGTGGGTGCTTAAACAGTTTCACCAGAAAGGGCTTCTATACAAAGGATATACTGTACAGCCATACTCGCCCGCAGCGGGAACAGGTCTGAGTTCGCACGAGCTGAACCAGCCGGGAACGTACAAGATGCTGAAGGATACCTCGATTGTCGCTGAGTTCCGTATCAAGAAAGATCAGGCACACCCGCTGATACCTGCCCTGTTTGATGAGGAAGCTGAGGATACCGCCATCATCGCATGGACCACAACTCCCTGGACTTTACCTTCGAACTGTGCACTTGCTGTTGGAGCCGGCATCAACTACATAAAGGTTAAAACGTTTAATCAATATACCTTTGAACCGGTAAGCGTGGTGTTGGCCCGCGACCTGGTGTCAAAATACTTTAAAGAAGAAGCCAGGGACCTGCCTTTCGGCGATTACAAAGCCGGAGACAAGCTCATTCCCTGGACCATCGCTGCAGAATTCAAGGGTGCTGACCTGGTAAACCTGAGGTATCACCAGCTGATGCCTTATGTGAGCAACGAGGACCTGGAAAAGAACGCTTTCAGGGTAATACCTGCTGACTTTGTAACCACAGAAGATGGTACTGGTATAGTTCACACCGCATCGGTATTTGGTGCCGACGATTTCAGGGCTGCACGTGAGAACAATGTACCTTCTGTGATGATAAGGGACGAGAAAGGCAACGAACTTCCGCTGGTTGACAAACACGGCCGCTTTGTGGAGGAGGTTACAGACTTCGCGGGTCGTTATGTTAAAGAAGAATATTACAGTGACGAGGAACGAAGCGATCCCGATTTCAGGCCCACGGATGTCCTTATCGCAATAAAATTAAAGGAAGACAACAAGGCCTTTGATGTTAAGAAATACGAGCACAGTTACCCGCATTGCTGGCGGACCGACAAGCCCGTGCTTTATTACCCGCTCGACAGCTGGTTTATTAAGACCACTGCTGTAAAGGACAGGCTTGTTGAGCTGAATAAAACCATTAACTGGAAACCTGAATCGACCGGTACGGGCCGCTTCGGTAACTGGCTGGAAAACCTGGTAGACTGGAACCTTTCCCGCTCAAGATACTGGGGAACCCCGCTGCCGATCTGGAGAACAGAAGACGGCGATGAAGAAGTTTGTATCGGTTCGATCTCGCAGCTGCGGGAGGGGATCAGGAAATCGGTCGAAGCTGGCTTTATGGATGCCTCTTTTGAGATCAATGACATGCATCGCCCCTATGTGGATGATGTGATACTGGTCTCGCCGAAAGGTAAAAAGATGTTCCGCGAAAGCGATCTGATCGACGTCTGGTTCGACTCAGGTGCGATGCCGTACGCCCAGTGGGGTTTGCCCAAGACCGAGGCCGGGCAACGGGGCGATATCAGTCCTGAAGAATTTATAGAATACTGGAATAACCACTTTGGCGATAATGGAGAAGCCGGATCCATATATCCCGCCGACTTTATAGCCGAAGGTGTTGATCAGACCCGCGGATGGTTCTTTACCCTCCACGCAATAGCAGTAATGCTCAACGATAGCGTTTCGTTCAAGAACGTGGTTTCAAACGGCCTTGTGCTGGATAAGAACGGCAACAAGATGTCTAAGCGCCTGGGTAATGCAGTTGATCCGTTTGAAACTATAGGGCAATATGGCGCCGATGCAACCCGCTGGTACATGATCAGTAATGCGTCACCATGGGATAACCTGAAGTTTAACATAGAAGGCATTGACGAGGTACGCCGGAAGTTCTTTGGAACCCTGCATAATACCTACGCGTTCTTTGCGCTATATGCTAATATCGATGGCTTTAAGTACGAGGAAACGGAAGTGGAGAACCGTCCGGAAATAGACCGCTGGATCATTTCGCTGCTAAACTCACTGGGCCTTGAGGTAGATAAGTATTATGCCGACTATGAGCCGACACGTGCCACCCGGGCTATCCAGAATTTCGTGGATGAGAACCTGAGCAACTGGTATGTACGTCTCTGCCGCCGCCGTTTCTGGAAAGGCGACTATACGGAAGATAAGATCTCTGCTTATCAAACCCTGTACACTTGTTTAAATACCATTGCCAAACTAATGGCGCCGGTAGCTCCTTTCTTTAGTGACCGGTTGTTTATGGACCTCAATGCTGTAACGGGAAAAGAGAATGCAGGATCTGTTCATTTAGCCGATTTCCCTGAATATGATAAGGCCCATGTCGATAAAGAGCTCGAAGAACGTATGGGAATAGCCCAGGATGTTTCTTCATTGGTATTGTCGCTTCGAAAAAAGGTGAGCATTAATGTCCGTCAGCCTTTAAGCAAGATCCTTATCCCTGTTCTCGATAAAAGCTTTAAAACTAAGGTAGAGAAGGTGAAAGATCTTATCCTTTCGGAGACCAACATTAAGGATATTGAATACATTACCGATACTGCTGGCTTCATCAGCAAAAAGATAAAGCCAAACTTTAAGGCCCTTGGCCCCAAAGTGGGGAAAGATATGAAGATTGTTGCCGCGGCATTAACCGGATTATCACAGCAGGATATCAGCAAATTTGAGATCGATAGGGTATTTACGATCCCCGGAACACCGTATTCTGTAGAGATTGAAGACGTCGAGATAGTTGCAGAAGATGTTCCGGGATGGCAGGTTGCAAATCTCGGAAAACTAACCGTTGCTTTAGATGTTACACTTACCAACGAGCTCAAACAGGAAGGCATTTCCAGAGAGCTGGTGAACCGCATCCAGAACCTGCGCAAAGACCTGGGATTTGAGGTAACTGACAAGATTAACGTCCTGATAAAAGACCACCCGTATATTGCGGAAGCTGTTAGAAATAATTTACCTTATATTTGCGCCGAAATTCTGGCGGATTCCCTCGAACTTGTAACCGAGATTGAACAGGGTGTAACAGTGGGTATTGATGAGAATGATTTAACGCTATTAATAAATAAAGTCTAGACATGGAGAAGAACGAAAAAACAAGGTATTCTGATGCAGAATTGGTAGAATTTAAAGAGCTTATTTTAGAGAAATTACGTAGTTCAAAAGAAGAGCTGGCCGCTTTAACACAGTCGCTAAGCAATCCTAATATGAATGGTACCGATGATACAGCCGGGACCTACAAGACTCTGGAAGACGGATCAGCAACTCTTGAAAAAGAATCGATCAATCAGTTAGCTGCCCGCCAGAAGAAATTCATCGATGCACTCGAAAGCGCATTGGTTCGTATTGAAAACAAAACCTACGGAGTGTGCCGTGAAACAGGAAAACTGATCCCGAAAGAGCGCCTGCGCGCAGTGCCGCACGCTACTCTTAGTATGGAAGCTAAACTGAAACAGGCCTAGATGAAAGCTTATTTTAAGCCATTTCTTGCTGTCGTATTAATTTTGCTTGCCGACCAGATTTTAAAGTTCTGGATCAAACTTAACATGACCCTTGGTCAGGAGTTTAAGGTTCTGGGCAACTATGTCCTGATCCATTTTACCGAAAATAACGGTATGGCTTTCGGTATGGAGTTCGGCGGTGAGGCGGGCAAGCTTGCCCTGACTCTTTTCCGCATCGCTGCGGTTTGCGGTATTGGCTATGGCGTTGTTTATCTGATCCAGAAAAAGTATCACCGGGGCCTGATCATGAATCTCTCCCTGATCTTCGCAGGTGCGATGGGGAACATTATTGACTCTACCTTTTATGGGATAATATTCAACGAAAGCACCTATTATGAGGCGGCTAAGCTTTTACCTCCCGAAGGAGGCTATTCGAGCTTGTTCCACGGTAAAGTGGTAGATATGTTCTACCTCCCGATCCTGCAGGGCATTTATCCTTCATGGGTGCCGGTATGGGGTGGTGAGGAGTTTATATTCTTCCGGCCGGTATTTAATATTGCCGACTCGGCAATATCAATCGGCGTGGTGATGATCCTCATCTACCAGAAAAGATATTTTAAAGAAGAGAAGAAGGAAGAAATTTACCCGCATAGCGAGATGATCGAGGAATAGTATCAAGTGGCAGGTATCAAGACCCTGTCCCTGCTGGCGGAGCGCGGCAACAAAGAGGTAGTTTGTATAAACTGCCTTTTTTTATGGAGACTGCGGTGTGTACGTGTCCGTCAGCCTAAAAACTTTCCAACACCTGTAATACTTCCCGCAAAGTTTCCGTCTAGCAAAAGAGCCTTTAAAATCTTTCGCCATTTGCTGATTATCTATACTCTCCAAGGTTAATTTACCAATATAAACCATTGACAACCAGACGAAATAACTAACTGACAAAATTCGGATTATGGAATTGGCACGAATATTACATCCCACTATAAAGATTAAATAAAATAAAGAAATGATAAATAATATGAAAACGATAATTGCCGCAGCCCTGATCAGTGTATTCAGTTTAACTGCATATTCCCAGAACGTAGATACCCGCAAAAAGATAGAAGTGAACGGGACAGCCGAAGCAGAAGTGACTCCTGATATTATCTATATCAGCATGTCTTTGAAGGAATATTTCAGGGACTCAGCAAATAAGAAGAAAGTAGAGATCGAAGAACTGGAAAGGCAGCTTCAGGCCGCAGTGCTGAAAGCCGGAGTCCCGCAGGAGAATTTTATGATCAATAACATTTCCAGCTATACGGATTACTGGACAAAAAAGAAATCAGCAGAGTTCCTGGCCCGTAAACAATACCGTATTAAGGTTACGGACCTGACTAAGTTTAACGAGATCATGAGCGCTGTAGATCCAAAAGGTATAGAGTACAGCAATATTGAGAGCTATGATTATTCAAAAATAGAACAGCTTAAAAAAGATCTCAAGATCAAAGCACTGCAGGCGGCAAAAGATAAGGCTAACTACCTGATCACGTCTATCGGCGGAAGCCTTGGAAGTCCGCTGGACATAACCGAAATAAACAATGAGTATTACCCGCAACCCATTTACCGTGCCAATACCATGATGAAAACGGAAGCTGCTATGGATGCTGCCGCATCAATGCCGGATATCGACTTTAAAAAGATAAAGCTGACCTATCAGATGAAGGCGGTGTTTGAGATAAAATAATCATTTGCGAATACGAATTTGCAAAAGCCTTTCCGACGGAGAGGCTTTTGTTTTTGTAACAGAACAGCACTTCCATGAATGCCTGATATCAATTATATTGCTTTCTTATATTTGTAAATGTTCCTGACCCCAATAGTAAAGCTGCAAGACACTTTCAACTTTCAACCCGATAGCAATCGGGTTTCAACTTTCAACTGATCATGGACCGACTCCAGGAACCCAGGAACGATGTTCCGTCGAAGAAGAAAACACTGTACGCCATACGGCCGGAGCTCAGGGAGTATTTGCTTAAGTATGACCGGGAGGTAAAGCTGCCTGTCCAGTATTCCGACCTTTTGCGATTTAACCTTTTTACCCCTCTGCGCGACAAGGAGGGCAAGGATACTCTTTGGCATACGGTTTATTATGATGAGAGTGAGATGAAAGAGCTATTTCCAAATCTCACCTATATCTATGCTCTGATGAATACCGATGGCGACACCGCGGTGATGGAGCATCTTTCTGTAGCCCGGATAGATTACTGCACCTTTGCAAATACACGCCCGTTCAGGATCAGGATCATTAATAAGCTGAATGACAATTACGATCATTTCTACATCAAGGTAGCCGACGCGTCGCGGGTATACGGGCTGGAGCTGGAGCACGTACTGTCGCCCAACCGGATCATTTACATGACGGATGGGAATACTTTAATTGAAGAGCATATACCGGGCCTTCCCGGCGATCTCTTTATTGAGCACCGGCTCGAAACCAATAAGTTTAACCAGATCAGGATCTGCAAGGAGTTTGTAAAGTTTAACGAACGCTGTTTTGTAAGGCTGTTAGGTGATATGAGGTCTTACAATTTTGTGGTGGATATTACTCCGGATATTGAGGGAAACCAGTACCGTCTGCGTGCGATAGACTTCGACCAGCAATCTTACGAGGGCAGGCTGAAGATGTATCTTCCCCATTATTTCAAGGAGAATGTTAAATTGGTACAGCTGGGCATGAAACACATGGACGACACTACCATGCGCCAATACCAGGAGGAGGAACGGAGCCTCATAGCTAACCGTTTCCGCTCGGGTTACTACAGGCTGGAAGATCTCTTCCGCATTATGAATATTGACGATATATCACACCCGGCTAAGATCATGCAACTGAGCCAGGAACTGGCGGCCCATTATAAAAATCCTGTGTTTAATAGTTGTAACAGAATGGGTCAGCTGGTTTTTGAATGTCTAGGACAGGTTGTTGGAAAGAGAGGACTTTGATCTTTCAGTTTCCAGTTTTCAGTTTTCAGTTTTCAGTTCTCCTCTTTCATCTTCCCCTCACATAAACTCGAGCACCATATCGTCAGTATTAACAAGCGTACCGGGAGTCAAAACAATATCTCCTACTTTACCATCGGCATTAGCTGCAATATTAGTTTCCATTTTCATCGCC
Organism: Daejeonella sp. JGW-45; assembly: GCF_029360805.1. Lineage (GTDB taxonomy): Bacteria > Bacteroidota > Bacteroidia > Sphingobacteriales > Sphingobacteriaceae > Daejeonella. Next base: position 302,296 of record NZ_JARKNC010000001.1, read on the forward strand.
TCAACCATAAATAACGGCTGATTTTTCTTTACAACATCTCCCTTTTTAACAAAGATCTTCGACAGCATACCCTGCAGTGGCGAACCGATATGGTTCTCGTTGGATTTATCAATTTTACGGTTCTCCTGTTTAACTACCTTAATTGATTTATCCTGTACTTCGATGTTCCTGGTTTGTCCGTTCAGCTTAAAGAAAGCTGTACGCATCCCTTTATCATCAGCAGGACCGATCGACTGAAGCCGTACAAGTAAGGTTTTACCGGGAGCAAGCTGGATCGTGGTTTCTTCACCAGGCTTCATACCATACAAGAAGTATTTGGTAGGAACTACATCCACGTCGCCATACTTACGGAACATCTGGATATAATCCTCGGTTACCTTGGGGTACATCTTATATGACAGGTAGGTTGTGTACGGCAGATCATCCCCAAAGTTCTTCTTAAAGTCTTTGAAATCCTGTTCCAGGTCCAGTGGGGCAATTGTTTTGCCTGGCCGCTCTGTAAGTGGGCTTTTGCCTTTTAGTATGATCCGCTGAAGCTCTTCAGGGAATCCACCTTCCGGCTGACCGAGCTCGCCCATGAAGAATGAAACAACAGATTCAGGAAAAGACAACTGCTCACCTTTAGTGAAAATATCTTCTTTGCTGATGTTATTTGCAACCATGTATTGGGCAAGGTCGCCTACTACCTTCGAGCTCGGTGTAACCTTAACGATATCACCGAACATCTCATTCACATCTGCATAACGCTCCTTGATCTCTTCAAATTTATCGCCCAGACCAAGTGAAATTGCCTGGGGCTTCAGGTTAGAATACTGTCCGCCTGGTATTTCATTCCGGAACACTTCGGCAGAGCTGGATTTCATTCCCGATTCGAACGGATAATAATAATCACGTACTTGCTCCCAATAATTGCTGAACTGGTTCAGTGACTTAATATCGTAAGGGTTTTCCCTTTCGTGAAAGCGCATCATCTCCACAACCGAATTAAAGTTGGGTTGCGATGTCAGTCCTGATAAAGATCCCAAAGCACAGTCAACCACGTCAACCCCTGCCTCAATGGCCATTAAATAAGTGGCAGACTGAAGTGATGAAGTATCGTGAGTATGTAAATGGATCGGGATCTTAACGGTGTCTTTCAGCGCTTCAATCAGGATCTTTGCCGCGTAAGGCTTTAATAAGCCGGACATGTCCTTAACTCCCAGAATATGTGAGCCGGCATTTTCAAGATCTTTGGCCATTTTCACATAATAGTCAAGGTTGTATTTTGAGCGCTCCGGATTAAGGATATCGCCGGTATAGCACAATGAGCCTTCGGCGATACCACCGGTTTTACGCACCATTTCTATACATGGAGCAATATTCTCCATCCAGTTGAGGGAGTCGAATATGCGGAAGACATCCACACCATTTTCCCAGCTCTTCTGAACAAAAGATTCCACGAGATTATCCGGATATGCAGAATATCCGACGCCATTACATCCCCTGATAAGCATCTGGATCAAAATATTCGGCATCGCAGCCCGCAATTTCTGCAAACGCATCCATGGGTCTTCGTGCAGGAACCTTAGGCAAACATCAAAAGTTGCGCCTCCCCAGGCTTCCATACTGAATGTCTGAGGATGATCTTTCGCGTAGGCTTCTGCAACTTTCAGCATGTCGTAGGTACGCATGCGTGTTGCCAGCAGCGACTGGTGACCGTCACGGAAAGTTGTGTCTGTATAATAGATCTTCTTCTCGTTCTTAAGCCAGGTACAAAATGCTTCTGCTCCCATTTCTGTAAGCATGTCTTTCGTTCCCTTTGGATATGGTGAAGCATGATCGTACTCCGGAACAACGGGCTTCTCGAGACGCCGGTCTTTATCGTAGTTCTTTACATCCGGGTTTCCGTTAAGCGAAACTTCACCCAGGAAGGAAAGGATCCTGGTACCTCGGTCAAGCCCTGTTTTGATCTTAAACAATTCGGGATACTCCTGAATGAAATTAACAGTAGCTTTTCCTTCAGTGAAAACCGGGTGATTGATAATGTTCTCCAGGAACTGGATATTGTTCTTTACCCCCCGTATCCTGAATTCACGGAGCGCACGGTTCATCTTACGCGTAGCATCCATCAATGTAGCCCCCTGGGTGCTTACTTTAACAAGCATAGAATCGAAGAAAGGACTGATCTTCATTCCCGGATAAGTGCTTCCCTCGTCGAGCCTTACACCAAATCCGGTGGCATTCCTGTACGTGATCAGGGTGCCGTAATCGGGCTTAAAATCGCTGGATGGATCTTCCGTAGTGATACGGCATTGCATCGCGTAACCATTCTTCATCACCTTGCTCTGGTCAGAAAGACCGATCTCGGGATCGCTTAATTTGTAACCGTCGGCGATATAGATCTGGGTTTTTATCAAATCTATGCCGGTAATCATTTCCGTTACTGTATGTTCAACCTGGATCCTCGGGTTTACTTCTATAAAATAGATGTTTTCCTCTGAGTCCACCAGGAACTCTACCGTGCCGACGTTATTGTAATTTACCGCTTTCGCGATATTGACCGCATACGTATAAAGCTGCTGGCGTGTTTCCTCTTTTAAATTCAGCGACGGGGCAACTTCAACAACTTTCTGGAAGCGTCTTTGTACTGAACAATCGCGTTCATACAGGTGCATCACATTCTTATAGCAATCGGCAACGATCTGAATTTCAATATGGCGCGGCCGGTCTATAAATTTCTCCAGGAAAACGGTATCATCACCAAAGGCATTCTTAGCCTCACTTCTTGCTTCAGAATACGCCTTTTTCAGTTCCTCTTCGGTCCTGACTACCCGCATACCACGGCCGCCACCGCCTGCGGCAGCTTTAACCATAAGCGGGAACCCGATCCGTCCGGCTTCCGACATGGCAATGTCAAGAGTTGTCAGATCAGGGCGGTTACTTTCTATGATAGGGATCTTAGCTTCGGTGGCAACGGTTTTTGCTGTGATCTTATCCCCTAAAGCAATCATTACATCCGGCCTTGGCCCGATAAAAATGATTCCATTATCGGCACATTGCTGGGCAAATTCCGGATTCTCTGACAAAAAGCCATATCCGGGATGGATAGCATCTGCTTTACAATATTTAGCCATCTCAATGATGGCCTGAATATCAAGGTAAGGTTTTAAAGGATCGCTATCTTCGCCGATTTGGTAGGCTTCATCAGCTTTATAGCGGTGCAGAGAATACCGGTCCTCATAAGTATAGATCGCCGCAGTCTGAATGTTAAGTTCGTTGCAGGCACGGCTAATTCTGATCGCAATTTCTCCCCTGTTGGCAATCAGTATTTTTTTGATATTCATATTTTAATAGAAACTTGCTTCCAAGATATGAAATTTATGCAGTATACCAAAAAACAATATGGTTCAAATCATTGACCTGTTGAGTTTAAAACCACATTTATGTAGCTAAAAATCCGGCACAGGCTTTGTAATAATCGTCAGATGCAAAAACCAATAAGCTCTAAATTAAAATGGGTGGAACGGGTATCTTACCTGATGGACGAGCAGTTCCGTTTGCCGGGAACCAAGTTCCGGTTTGGCCTCGATCCTATTATTAATCTGATCCCGGTAGCGGGAGATCTTGGCGGTTTTGCAGTTTCCGCAGTACTTCTGTTAACGATGGCGAAGCATGGTGTAAGCTCAAAGGTACTGATCCTGATGACGCTAAATATCATCCTTGATTCAACGATAGGCGCTATCCCCGTTCTGGGTCACATTTTTGACTTTGCCTATAAATCAAACAGCAGGAATATAAAGCTGCTTAAAGAGCATTACGACGAAGGCAAGCACCAGGGAAGCGGCGCCGGCATAATTGCATGGATCGTGATCGTCCTGCTGATATGCTTCCTGCTCTTTGCTTACGTGCTGTGGCTGGTGCTAAGCTGGCTGATAGATCTTATCTGATTATAATTGGCTCAGGATTAATAAAGCTCTTAATCTCGTTTACAAGCATGTTCAGATCGAAAGGTTTGGGCAGGAATGAATCGCACCCGAACTGAGCATTTTTTACAGCTGCTTCCGGATGCGCAGATAGCATGATCACCGGAATATTCTTTTTTCCGGGGTCGCTCTTAAGATCCTGGCATATCTCGCCACCGTTCCTCCCGGCAAGTAAATAATCAAGAATGATCAGGTCGGGTTCAAAGTCATCGATCATCCGGAACACATTATCACCAGAAAGCATAGGCCTAACTTTGAAGCCGCAATAAGTTAACGACAGGTCTATCGCCTCTAAAATTCCCGGATCATCGTCCAGCACTAATATTCGATTTTCCATATCCGTTATACATTGGTTGTAATATTATACGAAGGGAAATGGAATTTGTTGCAGGAAAGGTAGAGGTGTACGTTGTACGTTATACGTTATACGTTATACGTTATACGTTATACGTTATACGTTCCTTGCGAGCGTACCTAACGACTTTACCTCGGAACTCGTCGTTTAAATTGGAATAGGTCCTAAATGCCTGCAGTTTATGCGATCACACGTGAGACGTATAACTTAAAACGTACAACGTAAAACTTTTAGTTGATAAGCTCAAACCCCGTATACCTCACCAATGCTTCCGGTATCCTGATACCACGTTCAGTTTGGTTATTCTCGAGCAGGGATGCCACGATACGCGGCAGGGCGAGCGCACTGCCATTTAAGGTATGCGCGAGTTGTGGTTTGCCTTCCTTGCCTTTAAACCGGAGCTTCAGACGGTTACTTTGATAGGTCTCGAAATTAGAAACCGAAGAGACTTCGAGCCAGCGTGCCTGTGCTGCGCACCACACTTCCATGTCGTATGTTTTGGCCGAAGTGAATCCCATATCGCCGCCGCATAAACTAAGTACACGGTAAGGCAGCTGGAGCTTTTGCAGTAATGATTGCACGTACGTACTCATTTCTTCCAGAACGCTGTAAGAACTCTCAGGATGAACAACCTGTACGATCTCAACCTTATCGAACTGGTGCAGCCTGTTTAACCCGCGAACGTGTGCTCCGTAAGAGCCTGCTTCACGGCGAAAACAAGGCGTGTAGGCTGTATTCCTGATAGGAAGCTCTTCCTCTTTAACGATCACGTCCCGGTAAAGGTTGGTGATCGGCACCTCCGCGGTAGGTATCAGGTACAGGTTATCTGCACCGATGTGATACATTTGTCCTTCTTTATCCGGAAGTTGTCCGGTGCCAAAGCCAGAAGCCTCGTTAACTACAACCGGAGGCTGCATTTCGCGGTAACCTGCTGTTTCGGCATGGTCCAGGAAAAAGTTGATCAGCGCCCGCTGAAGCTTTGCCCCTTTTCCTTTATATACAGGGAATCCCGCGCCGGCAATCTTGTTGCCCAGCTCAAAATCTATAATATCATATTTAGCTGCCAGTTCCCAGTGAGGCAATGCATTAGCCGGCAACTGCGGAATAGTACCATGTTCTAAAGCAACTACATTATCATCTGGTGTCGAACCTTTCGGGACGGAGCTATGGGGCAGGTTAGGAAGCAAGACCAGGCTATTTTGCAGGAGGATCTCGATGGCTCCCAGCTTGTCGCCAAGGCTTTTGGTCTGCTCTTTAAATGCATTTGTCTGCTGTTTGAGACTATCGGCTTCCTGCTTCAAGCCCTGGCGCATCAGTTCTCCGATCTTTTTGGCTGCTGCATTCGCTTCGGCTGAAATGGAATCAAGCTGCGTTTGCGTCTGGCGGCGGTCGTCATCAAGCTGGATGATCTGATCAACCAGCTCAGGCTGTTTGAAATTCCTGACGGTTAAACGGCTTAAAACTTCATCTCTATTTTCACGGATATAACTAACTTGCAGCATCTTTAATAATTTTACGCAAAGATATAAACAGTTTGGAGTTTGATGGCTGATTTTGGAGTATTTCCAATCACACCCGGCCTGAGTTAAAAACATGAGCGGTAAACTATACCTTGTACCAACCCCTATCGGCAACCTTGAGGACATGAGCTTCAGAGCTATCCGTATCCTTAAAGAAGTAGATCTGATCCTTGCCGAGGATACCCGTACAAGTGCACCCTTGTTAAAGCATTTCGGAATTGATAAGAAGGTGTTCTCACATCACCAGCATAATGAACATAAATCGGTAACCGAGGTGATCCGCTTCCTGAAAGACGGTAAGCAGGTTGCCCTGATCTCTGACGCCGGAACGCCCGCAATCTCTGACCCTGGGTTCTTGCTGGTAAGGGAAACTATCAAAAATGAGCTGCCTGTGGAATGCCTGCCGGGAGCAACAGCTTTCGTACCAGCTTTGGTAAATTCAGGCCTGGCTGCAGGTCGCTTTACCTTTGAAGGTTTCTTACCCGTGAAGAAGGGCCGTCAAACCCGGATGAAGGAGCTGGCAGGCGAAGAACGGACGATGATCTTTTATGAATCGCCGCACAGGCTGCTGAAGACTCTGGAAGAGTTTGGCCAGTATTTTGGTATGGAAAGGCAGGCGTCTGTTTCCCGGGAGCTGACGAAGATGTTCGAGGAAACGGTGAGGGGAACGTTGACAGACATTAAATTACATTTTGAGACTCATACCTTAAAGGGTGAGTTTGTTATTGTTGTTGCCGGTAAATAAAGGCTTTGATACCACCTTCGGCGGTATGATGACTTTTATCGCAAAGGGCACAAAGGCTTTCGTAAAGGACGCAAAGGCTTGTATGATCTTACAATCCTGAGGGACTTTGGTAAATATTTAAATAAAGGTTTGATACTACCGTCGGCGGTATGATGACTTTTAACGCAAAGGGCACAAAGGCTTTCGCAAAGGACGCAAAGGCTTGTATGATCTTACAACCCTGAGACTTTAGTAAATATTTTTTGTGAAAAACTTTGCGACCTTTGCGTGTACTTTGCGGCCTTTGCGTTAAGAACAGTGGCAAAGCCACTAAAATAAAAAAAACAAATGGAACAATATTTAACCGACGACCAGGATCCCAAGACCGCTGAAAAGATCTTAGGTAAACTGCGTGATATGCTTACTTCAGGTGAAGCGATCATCTACCTGGCTATCCAAAAGAAACCGGCAGTTACCCTCATACCCGACTGCATCGCGGTAACCAATAAAAGGATCATATTTTGTCTTCCCGAGAATCTGGGGCTGACTACAAATTTCATCACTTTTACCTGGGAAGATATTAAAGAGGTCTCCTTTAAGGAAGAATTTTTCGGTGCAAAGTTCATTACTGTCCCCCAAAGGGGCGAGAATATTGCCATAGATTATATCCCAAAAGTCCAGGCGCGCAAGCTCTACCAGATTTGCAATGAGCAGATCGAAAAAAACAAGGGCCTTTCGCAGAGTATAGATGCAGATGACAGAAGGAGCCATCTGGGTAATTCAAACACATCTGATGATTACTCATCCTACGTGGAGATAGAAGAAGAGGAGAAGCCTTTCATTCAGCCCCAGGCGCCGCCTGCAGAAGAGGTTGACGACGAGGTGACCGCCAAGCTGAAGAAACTCAAAATGCTCTTTGAGAGGCAGCTTATTACCTCTGAAGAATACGAAAGAAAAAAAGCAGATATCTTATCCCAGCTCTAAGGTGAAACAAAATTACCTCTTAGCCCTGGCCAGTGCGTTTTTGCTTTGGCTTGCCTGGCCTCCTATTCCTTTTACCGCACCGGTTCTTCTGGTTGCGATGGTACCCATACTCCTGGCAGTTGATAATATCATCCTGTCAGACCGGAAAAGGAAAGGCGCACTGGTTTTCCGTGCAGCATTCCTTTGCTTCTGTGCCTGGAATACGGCTAGTATTTACTGGGTGATCAATTCTCTGACCGCAGTTATGCCTGTCCCGATGGCTGTTTTTGTTTCAATAATTCCCTTCGGACTAGGCTCTTTATTGATGGCGGCTGCTTTTTGGCTGTATTACAAGCTCCGGCTCATCGGCACCACTGTGCTTAGCTACGCCGGCCTCATCTGTTTCTGGATTGCTTATGAATCCCTTCATCAAAGCTGGGAACTCGCATTTCCCTGGATGAACCTGGGGAATGGTTTTGCACAGGCTCATTACCTGATCCAGTGGTATGAATACACCGGCGTTTACGGAGGTACACTCTGGATATTAACCTGCAATATATTGGCTTTTGAAACCTATAAGGCCTATAAAGCGGGCGCGTTAAAGAAGGTTAAACTCGCAGCCTGGACTGGCGGGACTGCTTTGCTGCCCATGGTTATCAGTTTGGGTATTTATTTCGCATATACCGAGAAGTCCAATCCGGCAAACATCGTTGTGGTACAGCCTAATATCGACCCTTATCAGAAGTTCGGGAACCTGCCTCCGGCCGTACAGATTGAACGGCTGATCGCGCTGTCGGACTCTCTTGGCCAGTCCAACACCGAGTATTTTATCTGGCCTGAAACAGCCATCTCACAAAAAACAGATGAAGCAACTATCAGGGAGGATCATAATTTCCAGACCATCCAGGATTTTCTGGTGAAATACAAGAATGGCAACCTATTGTCGGGCATTGAAAGTTTTGCCCTTTATGATAGTGCGAAGACGGCAACTGCACGGTTTGATGAAATGCAGCGCGTGTATTTTGATGTTTTTAACGCTGCTGTGCTTATAGAAAATTCACCCGAAGTCCAGTTCTATCATAAGTCAAAGTTGGTACCCGGAGTTGAACAGACCCCCTTTTCAAATTCCATGAGCTTCCTGAAGCCGGCATTTAAAGCCTTCGGCGGATCTGCCGGAAGCTATGGCAAGCAGGACGAGCCATCTGTGTTCTTTTCCCAAAGCGGGATAGGTGCTGCACCGGTTATTTGCTATGAGTCGATCTGGGGAGAGTATGTAGGAGATTATGTTGAAAAAGGCGCCCAGTTTATTGCGATCATCACAAACGATGCCTGGTGGGGCAATACTTCCGGAAAAGACCAGCACCTTCAGTATGCAAAGCTACGGGCCATTGAAACACGGCGCTGGGTTGCCCGCTCAGCCAACACCGGCATTTCGGGATTCATCAATCAAAGGGGAGATATTACCCAGCAAACCGAATGGTGGGTTCCCACAGCTCTTAAGGCTGATATTAACCTGAACGATGAACTGACCTTCTATGTCAGGAACGGCGACTATATAGCCCTTGCGGGATCAGCAGGCACTGGCGTTTTAATTCTGCTTATGCTTGCCTCGCTCTTCACGGGTAAGAGGCAACAAAAAATCCGCTCCCATGACTAAGGAAGCGGATCCTACTAAACTAAAACTAAACCAAACTAAACTCCCGGCATGACCCGGGATATCTTGAGACAGGGGTCCGGAACCTCTGTCAGATTGACCATTTTTATAAAGAAACGTAATTTATTGCACTAACTGTTGGAACATACAGTTTTGTTACAGTGAGTTGACGATAATGTGATAATTGACGAGTAATCGGAGAATCAGCGATCAGTAGTCGGCGATTACCGATCACAGGTTACTGATTACCGATCACAGGTTACCGATTACCATTTCAACTAAGGTACTTCCCAACTATCGGCATCCGCCGGCCCATACCGAAAGCTTTGGGAGATACCCTTAAGATAGGCGGCGCCTGATTCCGCTTAAATTCAGCCACATTAACCATTTTAAGCACTCGCTTTACAAGCGCTTCATCAAAACCCATAGCTATAATCGATGACGAACTCTTCTTTAGTTCGATATATTGAAACAATATGGCATCGAGCACATCATATTCGGGAAGCGAATCCGAGTCCTTCTGGCCTGGCCTGAGCTCTGCTGAAGGAGGTTTTATAATGCTATTCCGGGGGATAATATCGCGCTCCCTGTTAATATATTCAGACAGCTTGTAGACCTGAGTCTTATAAACATCGCCCAGCACTCCGATGGCTCCCGCCATATCCCCGTAAAGGGTACCATAGCCTACAGCACATTCACTTTTGTTGGAGGTATTAAGCAGGATATAACCGAACTTATTAGACATAGCCATCACAATGATAGCCCGGCTACGTGCTTGTATATTTTCCTCGGCCACACTAAATGGAAGATCTTTAAATACTGGCATCATGATCTGCTGAAACGCAAGGGTCGCTTCTTTTATAGGGATCACTTCATGCTGGCAGCCAAGGTTTTTCACCAGGTCGAGCGCATCCTGGATAGAATGATCAGATGAATATTCAGACGGCATCAGCACAGCCATCACATTCTCAGGACCCAGGGCTTCGGCTGCAAGGGCACAAACCAGTGCCGAATCTATTCCTCCTGAAAGGCCCAGAACTGCTTTCGTGAAGCCGGACTTCTTAAAATAATCCCTGATGCCAAGAACTAAAGCATCATGGATCTGCCCGATGTCGCCCTGCGGATCATGAACAATAGGCTTGAATCCCTTAACCTTGCCATTCTCAAATTCATAGATCTTCAGCCCTTCCTGAAAATAAGGCATTTCATCGAGCAGCGATCCCTCTTCATCAAATACCAGCGAACCGCCATCAAAGATTATCTCTGTCTGTGCGCCGATGTGGTTGACATAAAATAAAGGAAGCTTGTACTTCCTGCAATTATCACCGAGTATTTGTACACGCTCTTCGTCATGATTATAAGCAAAGGGAGAGGCTGCAATATTGATCATCAGGTCAGGCCTCTGGCTGATCAGCTCGTCCATCGGACAGGCAACATACATCGGGTTATCGTTGATGTTCCACAGGTCCTCGCAAACGGTCAGTGCTATTTTGTATCCCATAAAATCAACGCAATCAAACTGAACCGCCGGTTCGAAATAACGGTATTCGTCGAACACATCGTAATTGGGAAGCAGCGCCTTATTCACCACAGTCTTTAATTCTCCATTCTCAATAAAGTAAGCTGAATTGAACAGATCCTTCCCCTCCGTTTTGGGATTAGTGGTGGGCAGCCCAATGATGCAGGCTATGCCATTGCATTCCTTCGCTATCTCACGGGCCGAATTCTCGCAGGAGTCTATAAACTCAGAAAACTCGAGGAAATCACGCGGCGGGTAACCGCATACGCAAAGTTCTGCAAATACCACAAGGTCTGCGCCTTTTGTCTTTGCTTCGCGTATTGCTGATATGATTTTGCTTGTGTTGAAATTAAAATCTCCGATGATATAATTTAACTGGGCTAGGGCGATCTTCATAAGATTTGTGTGTGTGGCCTATCTTTTAATAGTATTCCCGCGGATTTTGGCAAATCATGATGGTTTCATAATTTAGCAGATATCATGCTTCCATGAGGAATAGTCAAACTTACCTGTTTTTTTTTATATGCTTTCTTGCTCTGTCCTGTAATAACAAAAAAGGTCCCGATGTGTCGCAAATTAAAGTGGAAATTTCTGTCGAGCGATTTGACCGGGAGCTGAATACTGTTAACACATCGAATATAAAGGAGAAGACAGATGAATTGAGGAAGAAATACACCTGGTTCTACGACGACTATATGGAGCAGATGTTAGGTGTGGGTTCACCTTCCTCGGGGCCTTCCTATCTGAATTCGCTGGCACCGGTTTTACAGAATCCTGATTATCTGGAGCTACGCTCTTCGGCTGAAAAGGTATTCCCTGATTTTGGCCCTCATGAACAAGATCTTACCGAAGCATTTAAACATGTACGCTATTATTACCCGAAGCAAAAGATCCCGCGTTTAATCACATTCATATCCGGCTTTGCAGTTCAAACACCAATAGGAAATGATTATATAGGGATCGGTCTGGATATGTTCCTCGGTAAAGAGGGTGAACGTTTCTATCCGGCTCTGCGGCAGAGTATACCGCAATATATTGCCAGGCGTTTTACTCCTGAGAACATTACCCCCCGTGTTATTGAAGCTTTTGCCCGGGAGGAGATGTTCCCGGAGGACGATAAGGATCGTAACCTGCTCTCCAAAATGATCTATAATGGCAAGATCCTATATATGATGGATGCTTTTATGCCTGCAGCACAGGACACGCTGAAAATAGGCTATACCGGCAAGCAACTGACATGGTGCAAAGAGAACGAAGGCGGAATATGGGCGTACTTTCTTGAAAGCGAACTGCTGTTTGAGTCTGACTATATGAAAATACAGAAGTACCTTGCGGAGGCTCCCTTTACCCCTGGCTTGGGTGACAATTCAGAATCGGCGCCTAAACTGGGTGTTTGGACCGGCTGGCAGATCGTCAGGGCATATATGGACAAGAACCCGGATATTACGTTGCAACAGCTAATCCTGGAAAAAGACGCTCAGAAAATATTAACTGAATCGAAGTATAAACCTAAGATATAGTTGTACGTTATAAGTTGTACGTTATAAGTGCCGGGCGGAGAGAAATGTAAACACTTAAATAAACATGAAGGTAGGATTGGTGCTTTCGGGAGGTGGCATACGTGGGATAGCACATTTAGGGGTGTTGCAAGCCCTTACTGAAGCGGGAATAAAGTTCTGCAAGGTAAGTGGAACCAGTGCCGGCTCTATTGTAGGCTCTCTTTATTGCCAGGGCATGGAACCCTACGACATCCTGCAGACTTTCATAAAGACGAAATTGTACCGTTTCCTGCGGCCTGCATTCAAAACTCCGGGCCTGCTGTCATTGGATCTCACGCGCTCGCTATTTCTCAAATACCTCCCGCACGATTCGTTCGAGGGTTTAAAGACCCCAATGGTCATAGCTGTTACCAATTTTAGCGAGGGCAAGCTGGTTTACCTTTCTTCCGGAAAACTGATCGAAGCTATATTAGCTTCCAGCTCCATTCCGGGAGTGTTCAAACCCATCATTATCAACAGTAAGATGTATCTTGATGGGGGTGTCCTGAATAATTTTCCTATAGAACCGGTACGGCAGGACTGTGATTTTATAATCGGTTCTTCTTGTAATCATCTGCCGGTCGTAGATAAAATAGTAAATACCCGGAAACTTATCGAGCGGGCAGCAATTATGTCGATCAATGCGGATATGGAGCAAAAAAGTCAGCTTGTGGATGTGCTGATAGAGCCCGAGGGAATGGGAGCCACCAGTGTATTTGACGTTAAGAAGACGGAAGAAATTTATTGGCTATCGTATAATGCCGCGCTAAATCAGCTGAAATCAAATGCTAAACTGCAGTCCTTATTGGTTAAGAGCTGATTTGCATAAAGGACGACTAACGTCATGCTTATTATCAGACGGCTTCCCCGCTCATGGATCCCTAAAAATAAAAAAGCTCATAACTTGTCGTCATGAGCTTTTCTTATAAAGAGTTTCTAAACGCTATTTCAGAATTCGCAACACCGCTTTTAAACAAATCACAATTCCGATAACGAACAGGATATTAGAAATGGCATCAATAAACATCCAGGTTCCGGTGAAACGAAGCAGCACGCCAATCATACCTATAACTATACCAATCACGATCAGCTTATAATGTGCCGGATCATTTGACTCCTCGGTGCGCTTATTTTTATATGTTTGTTCCATTTTCTGAGTTTGAGATATGCGAAAATACGAATCTATTTTACAGTTTAAAATTCAAAGTGATATTATCCGTTTGACAATGCAGCAGCACCACTCACGATCTCAGTAAGCTCAGTTGTAATAGCTGCCTGTCTCGCCTGGTTGTATGACAGTTTCAATTGCTTTAATAAGTCGCCTGCATTCTCTGTTGCCTTATCCATCGCCGTCATACGCGCTCCATGCTCTGAGGCGTGAGAATCAAGTATTGCTTTGTAAACCTGTGTTTTGATAGATTTTGGGATCAATTGCTCCACAATTTCTTCCTGCGACGGTTCAAGAATATAATCGGTCTTGGATGTATCAGCTACTGTTGTTGATTTTGGAACCGGCAGCAATTGCTCAGTTGTAAGGATTTGAACTGCAGCGTTTCTGAACTGATTGTACACCAGTTCCACTCTGTCGTAATCTCCTTTTGCAAAACCTGCCATAACAGCTTCTGTAATCTTAGAAGCGTTTTCGAATGTAAGCTCACTGTATAGTTCATTATTGTTACCAATAACATTATACTTACGCTTCTCATAGAAATCCTGCACCTTCTTACCAATCGCCACAATATGGACGTTGCCTTTGCGATATTGGTCAGCATACTTCTCAGCGATCAGGTTGTTGGCAGATTTAATAACATTCATATTGAATGCACCAGCAAGACCACGATTGGACGAGATAGCAATAATTAATACCTTATTCGGCTCACGCTCCTGGATAAATGGAGAATTAGACTCCTCTAAACTGGCAGAAAGGTTCGCCAGGATATCCTTCATCTTATTTGCGTAAGGTCTAAGCTGAATAATAGCACTCGTCGCCCTTTTCAATTTAGCTGCAGAAACCATTTTCATGGCCTTGGTAATCTGCTGCGTTGAGGTAACTGATGCTATCCGGTTTCTTACTTCTTTTAAATTAGCCATTTTTTCAAGTTGTAAGTTATACGTTATACGTTATACGTTCTAGAACCGATTCCTAAAACTTATTACCATAATTCATAACTCTTCAATATTCTCAGGTGACTTATAAGTCTTGTTAATAAGTTGTAAGTATTAAGAAACCAATTCCTAAAACTTACAACGTAAAACGTATAACGTATAACTCCTTAGTATTTATCTCCTAATTCTTTCGCTACAGTCTCTAAAGCACCGGTGATGGTATCATCCAGTTTTCCGGCTTTAAGACCCTGTAAAACTTCAGGATAACGTTGCTCCAGTTGTTGAATGAATTCTGCTTCAAAAGCTTTAACCTTATTTACAGGCACATTACGCATTAGGTTTTTTGTACCTACATAAAGGATAGCAACCTGCTTTTCAACTGTTTCAGGGGAGAACTGGGCTTGCTTAAGCAATTCCACGTTACGGGCACCTTTATCAAGTACTGATTTTGTAGCAGCATCCAGATCAGATCCGAACTTAGAGAATGCCTCAAGCTCACGGTACTGTGCCTGATCAAGTTTCAGGGTTCCGGCAACTTTCTTCATCGATTTGATCTGTGCGTTACCACCCACACGTGATACCGAGATACCTACGTTGATCGCCGGACGAACACCCGCGTTGAACAAGTTTGACTCAAGGAAGATCTGTCCGTCTGTAATGGAAATTACGTTCGTTGGAATGTATGCAGATACGTCACCCGCTTGAGTCTCGATGATCGGCAAGGCAGTTAATGAACCACCACCCTTAACGATGTGTTTGATCGACTCAGGAAGATCGTTCATTGACTTTGCAATCTCATCATTCGAGTTGATCTTCGCTGCCCGCTCCAATAAACGGCTATGCAGGTAGAAAACGTCGCCCGGATATGCTTCACGGCCCGGAGGACGACGAAGTAACAGGGAAACCTCGCGGTAAGAAACGGCTTGTTTTGAAAGATCATCATAAACGATCAATGCAGGCCTTCCTGTATCGCGGAAGAACTCGCCGATTGCAGCGCCCGCAAACGGAGCGTAGAACTGCATAGGCGCCGGATCAGATGCAGAAGCTGCAACGATAACCGTGTATGGCAATGCGCCATTTTCTTCCAGTACTTTAAGGATTTGCGCAACGGTAGAGTTCTTCTGACCGATAGCTACATATATACAGAACACAGGCTGACCTGCTTCGTAAAATTCTTTTTGGTTAATAATGGTATCGATACAAACGGCTGTCTTACCAGTCTGACGGTCACCAATAACAAGCTCACGCTGACCACGGCCAATCGGGATCATCGCATCGATTGCCTTGATACCGGTTTGTAATGGTTCGGTTACCGGCTGACGATAAATTACACCGGGCGCTTTACGCTCCAATGGCATTTCGTAAGTATCACCCAGGATCGGTCCTTTACCATCTAATGGCTGACCTAAGGTGTTAACTACACGGCCAAGCATACCTTCACCAACTTTAATGGATGCGATCTTATTGGTACGTTTTACTGTATCACCCTCTTTGATCTCATCGAAAGCTCCAAGTAATACAACACCCACGTTGTCTTCCTCAAGGTTCAGAACTATCCCCTGTAAACCGTTATCAAATTCAACAAGCTCACCTGATTGAACCTTTGTTAAACCGTATACGCGGGCAATACCGTCACCCACTTGTAACACGGTACCAACCTCTTCGAGCTCGGCCTCCGACTTAAAGCCCGACAGTTGTTGTCTTAAGATCGCCGAGACTTCATCTGGTCTTACCTCTACCATAGTAGTATTTTTTGTTTTTAATGTTGTTAATCTATACTTCCTGTCCCCTTAAGGAAGTTAAATAAACCCTTCAAGGGCTGGGGCTATTAATTATGTGTAAATTCTTTTCTCAGTTTATTCAGCTTACTTGAAATGCTGGTATCAAATTGCTTGTCGCCCACTTTCAAAATAAAACCGCCGATAAGCTTAGGATCCACAACTGACGTCAGGATAACCTCGCCCTTTGTATGATCTTTAACAACTTCTTCTATCTGGCTGATATTCTCTTTGCTAAGAGGCGATGCAGATGTAACAGTTGCTTTCACTACGTTCTTCAGGATATTATACTGGCTGATAAATTCCTTAGCTGTAGCGAATAATACTTCAGCACGTCCCTTCCTGATCACTATCTTAAAAAACGAAAGTATCATTTCATTGACTTTACCGGAAAATAAGCCGTCCAGAATATTAGCCTTCTTATCAAGACTAATGATAGGATTTCTTAATATGGCCTGCAACTCCGGGTTTGCCCTGCAGGTTTCGAGAAACAGTTCAATATCTTTCATCACTGTCTCGACAGCATTTTGCTCGCCGGCGAGGTCGATTAAAGATTTTGCGTAACGCGATGCAACTTGTATTTCTGACATAGTTGTTGTTAGCTGTTGGTTGATGGTTATCTGTTGCCGGTTGCCAGCTGCCAGTTACCTGGTCAAGCGATTCAACTCACAACGTAAAACCTACAACTTATAACTTTAATTAAGTTTTACTTCTTTTAACAGGTCGTTAACCAAAGCCTGCTGCTTATTCTGATCTTCGAATTGTTTGCGCAATACTTTCTCTGCAATATCAATAGACAGGGTAGAAACCTGGTTCTTAATCTCAGCCATAGCTGCAAGCTTTTGATTGTTGATTTCGGTCTTTGCGAGTTCTATAAGCTTGGCGCCTTCCGCTTTCGCCTGATCCTTGGCATCATTGATCATCTGATCTTTGATTTCTTTAGCTTCCTTCAGGATATTGTCCCGCTCTAAACGGGCTTCCTTCAACAGGTCCTCGTTTTCGCTGATCAGCTTTGCCATCTCGGCCTTCGCCATTTCAGCCTTTGATAAAGCATCTTCGATAGAACGCTCACGCTCGTCAAGTGCCTGCACGATCGGCTTCCATGCAAATTTGCTTAACAGGAAGAACAGTATTAAGAATGCTACTGTCGACCAGATAAACAAACCCGGATCCGGTGATACCAAAGGGTTTAATGCCAGTAATGTCATTTTATTATTTTATTTAATAAATCAATCAAATAATAAAATAAGGCTGGTGCCAATCGCACAAGCCTTATTTTAATTAGTTTACTTGTCCGGTTCCTAAGAACGCAACAACCACAGCAAATAGAGCAACCGCTTCAACGAATGCTGCTGCGATCAACATAGCTGTTTGAATTTTAGATGCTGCTTCCGGTTGGCGAGCCATACCTTCCATAGCTTTACCACCAATGCTTCCGATACCAATGCCTGCTCCGATAGCAGCTAAACCTGCACCAATACCAGCGATACTTCCAACGATCATAATCTGATTTTTAAATATATATTAAACAAAAAATAAATTCATATTAATGCTCAGCGTGCTCCTCCACGGCCATCCCGATGAACAGGGCCGACAAAATCGTGAAAATAAACGCTTGAATAAATCCTACCACCAGCTCAATTACACTGATAAATAACACGAACGGAACTGCGATACCTGCAACCAGGACCGACTTCAAAATAAAGATCAATGAGATCAGACTCAGGATCAGGATGTGCCCAGCGGTAATGTTTGCAAACAAACGAATCATCAAAGCGATGGGCTTGGTGAATAATCCAATGATCTCAACCGGGATCATCAATGGATATAACCACCATGGGACATGCGGAGTAAATACGTGCCCCCAGTAGTTCTTATTTCCGTTAACGGTTGTAAGCACGAAAGTACAAAGCGCTAACATCATCGTCACCGCGATATTACCGGTTAAGTTTGCACCACCCGGGAAGAACGGAATAAGACCCATCAGGTTATTTAACCATACGAAGAAAAAGACGGTTAATAAATAAGGCATGAATCCCTTGTATCTATACCCTAACTGAGGTTTTGCAATATCATCACGAACGAAAAGAATGATAGGCTCTAAAATGGATTGCAATCCCTTCGGAGCTTTACCTTCACGTGTTTTGTATGCTTTAGCTATTCCGATAAACACTATTAAAAGTACTGTAACAGATATCAGCAAGGATACCACATTCTTAGTAATAGAAATATCAAAAGGCTTTGCATTTAAAATATCACCGCGTGAGTCATACTGAATGTAAGTACCATGATCGTTTTTAGGAAGCACCGGATAAAAATATTTACCATGATACTTTACCAGCGAAACGCCGTCAGCTTCAATAAGCTGAGTTCCGTCGTCACTATGGCCAAACTTATTTGAAAGGAAAGTTACCAGACCAGCTTCAGTATAAAGAATTACCGGGAGCGGTATAGATACGTGACCAAAAAAATGCCATTCATGAGAATCGGCGATGTGATGGAGAATCACCTTTGAAATATCCTCATCTTTTTCTTCCCCCTCGGCATGAGCAACTGACGTTTCAGCGTGTGCTGTATCTGCAGCCGTATGCTCCTGCGAAAACGCCGAAAAGCTCAATATTGAAAATAAAACCGCACAAAATGAAATGCTGAAGATTTTTTTTGAATTGAAAATATGGCTCAAATCCATTTATTATAAGGAATTTACTTAAATTTTTGGTTGCGCAAGTTACATAACAAACAATATATTTCAAACACTGTATGAAAGAAATATAGATAAAAAAAACAGATCACAAATTTAACAGGATCCACAGTGTTTTGAGTGATATAAACAAAGGCTATTACCATATACAATAGCAACTTAACCGCAATGCTTGCAAGCAATGCCTGGCCTGATGATTTAATGCTCACTTTCATCCTCCAGGAAGCAAGGATGTAGATCACGAAAGTGATAATGCTGAACACTGCGAACATGTTCCAGAACCGCGGGATCAAAAGAGCCTGACCGGGGTAATAAATCTCCGCCAGGAGCGGGGCAACACTTAGTAATATATTAAATAGTATAAAGTAGAGAACGAACTTGAGTATACTCATTATTTCAATCGTCTTATTGTTTGGTAGATAGACATGCAAACACCGATAACACAGGCCAATGCCGTAACCCATTGGACTTTATGGTCATAGTACTGGTCGATCTTGTATCCGATAAAAGCACAGGCCCCGATAATAGCCATCATTTGAAATGCTACACCGGTATATTTGGCATAACTGTTTAGCGCCTTCTTTTCAGGGGCCAATCCATCTTCCTTTACAATTTTATGTTTCTCCTCTTTATTTTCCATCGGTATCATGTTAAATACAAATTATCACGTACCATCTTAACCGCAAAGGTCGCAAAGTTTTTCGCAAAGGTCGCAAAGTAGCATTACGAAAGTTTGCCAAACCCTATGCGTTATGCAAACTCTGCACCTTTGCGACTGCCTGGCCGGTAGGCAGGAGTATTTTGCGACCTTTGCGTTTAAAATTCGCTATCCAAGCGAAGCGCTTAAAGAACGTACCATTATCACCGTCAATAAAGGTTAGTTATAGCTGAAACATTATATTTACATGTAGATTCCCCCCTGAAATAAAATATCTTTGTGTAGATTTTGTTTATATAAAAGTCAAGCTTTAATCAATTTGAGATCAAACGTTGTAATTAACTTTTCCAGCCTGTTACTTGCTTCTGTTTTTTGCCTGGGAATAGCAGCCTGCGATTCTCAAAAACAAACAGTCGCGAGCCGCGGGATGCAGAACTTAACGGCACATTATAATATTCTTTATAATGCGAGGGAACTGATCAACGAAAGCGAACGCAACATCCAGCTTGCAACGACAGATGATTATGAAAGACTGATACCTGTTTATAAAGAAGCTACAGAGGCAACATCGCTCGCTGAAGTAAAGAATCTTGAGGAGGCCATTTTAAAAGCAAATGTTATCGTTAATGAAAAATCACGCAGCAATTATGTTGACGATGCTTATTTCCTGATAGCGAAAGCAAACCATTTAAAGGCCAACTTTTACAATGCCTCAGAGTTTTTTACTTATGTGTATAAGTCGTACCCCGAAGAAAAAGAGCTCAGGCAGGCTGCCCTGGCATGGATGGCACGCTCGTTTATAGAATCAGAACGTTTTACAGAAGCCGAAAATACTCTGGATACTGCATTAAAATACATCAACACTGAAAAGGAATCGGTAGGGGATATCTATGCAACGCGGGCTCAACTGCACTTATATGCACGGGAAGATGAACAGGCGATTACTTTACTTGAAAAGGCTATAAAGAACGCTGGGAACCGTCAGCATAAGATCCGGTGGACCTACCTGCTTGCACAGCTGCAACAGCTGAAAGGTGATACAGAAGCTTCATACGTGAATTATACCGAAGTTGTAAAAAGCAACGCCCCTTTTGATATGGCCTTTAATGCCAACCTCAACAGGATCAGCATCAGGAATGAACAGCAGGGGAATAAGGCCGGGAGGTCGCAGCAGTTAAGAGCTCTTTTGAAAGATGATAAGAACCGGGATTTTGCAGATCAGATCTATTTCCAGATAGCCAATAGCTATACGGATGAAAATGACTTGGACCAGGCTATTGAGAATTATAATATTGCGATAAGGAAGAGTACCAGGAATGCAACCCAAAAAGGTCTTGCTTATTTAAAGCTTGCAGAGATATACTTCGGTCAATCCGATTTCGTAAGATCCAAAGCGTATTATGACAGTACGCTGGCTGTACTTCCAAAGACCTATCCGGATTATGACCTGATAAATAAAAAAACGGCTAACCTTGAAACGCTCGCCGACAGGCTCACTATCATTGCGCGCGAAGATACACTCCAGATGCTTGCTGGCCTCCCTGAAGCCGATCGTGAGTTAAGGATTGGTGCGCTGGTCCGGGAACAGGCACTAAAATCAATTACAAGCGCGGCAGGCAGCACATCGAATTCGTCGGGCCCAGCACAGTCATCAGCCAATCCTGCCGGGAACGGTAAATTTTATTTCAACAATTCGGTTGCGTTGAATCAGGGATTGATTGATTTCAAGAAGCAATGGGGCAACAGAAAGCTGGAAGACAACTGGCGCAGGAGCCAGAAATCGGCAACGGATATAACCACTCCACTCTCGCCCGACCAGGCTATTGCCAGCAATCCATTTCAGCAGCCGGTTCGCGACCCGGTAGCGTCAAATATTGAAATGATCAGGCGGACCTTCATTGAGGGCATGCCACTGACCGCCGGGCAAAAGATTATATCTGATCAAAAGATATCAGATGCATATTATGATATTGGTAATTATTACAGGGATGTGGCCCTCGACACCCTGTCCGCATTAAACACCTACGAGAAACTTCTGAAGCGGTTCCCGGAGAATACGAATAAGCTTGCCGTGTATTACAACCTTTACCGTCTTCACAGGAACAGTAATCCTGAACGCTCCGAAGAGTTTAAAAATATACTTCTAAACGACTTCCCCGATTCACCCTTTGCAAAGATCATTATTGACCCCCTGTATGATCAAAAAGCTGATGAACAAGAGATTGCATTCAACCGCTTTTATAATGAAGCTTACGACCTTTATTCAAACAGGCAATACACCCGGGTGCTTTCTCATATAGACGGGTACGGAAAATCCTTCACCGGGCGGCCTATGCCTGCGCAGCTTGATTATCTCCGCGCATTAGCGATTGGAAGAACACAACAGCTTCCACAGCTTGAAACTGCTTTCAAAGAATTAATCGCTGCCTACCCTCAGGATAAGCTGGTTGTGCCGCTTGTTAAGGAGCATCTTACGTTCATAGACTCTAACAGGGAAATGATAGCCTCACGTCCAGTAGCCCTGGTCGACAATGATCCCAGCAGGGACAGGTTCGTACAAGAGCCTGTGCACCTGGAACCGTCAGCACCTGGCGCAATGATTAATGCACCAGTATTAGCCAGCGATCAGCCCCCCGGCAAGCCTGAACCCGAAGCCGTCAAACCAGCGGAAGACAGTGGTTTCTTTGTAAAGGAGGAAGGCGCACTGTTTTATTTTGCAGTAAATATTACAGACCCGAGAGTAAATTTAAGCTCTTCCCGGTTTGGGATAGGGCAGTTCAACAGGGTAAATTTGCCTGGCAGTGGAATAAAGCATCAATTAAAATCTATTAACAATCAAAACCAGCTTATCTTTGTAGGCCCATTCGAGGGGCGAGAAGCCGCACAGATTTACTTCAACAATATTAGTCCGATGATGAAAGAGATCATGAAGATCCCCGCTGCTAAATACAGCATGTTTTTTATAAATCAACAGAATCTGGACAAAATAACAGACAGAGAATCGCTCGACCGGTATGTTGAATTTTATAAAAACAACTACTAATGCAAAACCGAAAAATGAACACCCAACTGACGCAGCAGGACATAAATCGCTATACCATCCGGTTTTGGAAATGGATTATTGGAATAATTGCGTTTGGTGCAATACTTCTCTTCAGTATCGGACTGGGGCTATTTGGTGCACTGCCTGACCTGCGGGCCCTGGAAAACCCTAAAAGCAACCAGGCTTCCGAGGTAATATCAGATGATAATGTGATTCTTGGCACCTATTACGTTCAAAATCGCTCAAATGTACGTTACGACGAGATCTCACCGAACGTTATCAATGCCTTGATCGCTACGGAGGATATCCGCTTTTATAATCACTCGGGGATCGACTTCAAACGGACTTTCACTATTATCTTCTATAACCTGGTGGGAAAAAGGCAGGGAGCCAGCACCATTACGCAGCAGCTCGCTCTGAACATGTTCTCTAAAGAAGGGCGGTCAAAGACATTCATAAAAAGACTGATTCAAAAATCCCAGGAGCTCATCGTTGCAGTGAAGCTGGAACGCCAGTATACGAAGGAGGAGATCCTTACAATGTACCTGAACACGGTTGATTTTGGATCTTATAATACCTATGGGATCAAATCAGCAGCCAGGACATATTTTAGCACCACGCCCGATAAGCTACAGCCTGAACAGGCGGCCATCCTCATCGGGATGCTTAAGGGACCTTCATACTATAATCCTCATAGAAACCCTGAACGTGCCATATTACGCCGGAATACTGTTCTGGAGAACATGAATAAAGCCAGCTACATCAGCGACCAGGAAACAGAGCGCTTGAAGCAACTGCCACTAGGTCTTGCCTTCAACCCTACTGACCACAATGAAGGTTCGGCAGCTTATTTCCGTGCTGTCCTGAAAAAAGATATACAGGCTACCCTGGAAGAGAATTCAATATATAAAGCCGACAATACTCCTTACGACCTGGATCGCGACGGACTGAAAATATACACAACGATTAATTCACGCATGCAGCATTATGCAGAGGAATCGCAGGCTGAGTATATGAAAACACTCCAGGTAAGTTTTAACAACTCCTGGAAAGGGCGCGATCCGTTTAACTTTAAGGAGGCCAAAGGACTCATTGACCAGGGAATGAGACGCTCCGACCGTTATCAGGCTCTCAAGGCAGAAGGAAAAACCGAAGAGGAGATACAACAGGATTTCAGGACACCGGCAAAGATGACCATCTTCAGCTGGCGCGGAGAAATAGATACTTTAATGAAGCCTATCGACTCCATAAAGTACTATAAACTCCTATTGCGTAATTCCCTGATGTCAATGGAACCGCAAACCGGTTACGTGCGCGCCTGGGTTGGCGGCATTAACTTCAGTCACTTCAAATACGACCAGGTAAAAATGGGAACAAGGCAGGTCGGATCTACAGCCAAGCCCTTCACCTATGCGGTTGCTATCGGTAACGCCGGATTCTCTCCATGCTACATGGTAGACAACCTGCCGGTTAGTATCGATGCCGGTGACGGAACTACGTACAATCCACGAGCTTACCGGTCGTTACCGGGACCAATTACCCTGAAAAAAGGACTGGCCCATTCACAGAATAACAGTACCATGTTCCTGATGAGCCAGGTTGGCGCTACAGCAGTATCTACCCTTACAAAGAATATGGGAATAACCAGTCCTGTGCCCGCTGTTCCATCTATAGCCCTCGGTTCGTTCGAAGCATCCGTATACGATATGGCAGGTGCTTATTCAGTATTCGTTAACCACGGTATCTGGACCGAGCCGATATACCTTCTTCGCATTGAAGACAAAAACGGAAATGTGATCTACGAACGCAAGCCAAAGATCAAGGTGGTAATGGATGAGCAAACGGCTTACGTAATGACCGATATGCTGAAAGCCGTAATCAAAGAAGGTACGGGAGTACGGCTGGGCTGGAAATACAAACTGACCAATCCAATCGGCGGCAAAACGGGAACAACCAATAACAACTCCGATGGTTGGTTTATGGGCATTACACCAGAGCTGGTTACAGGCGTTTGGACAGGGGCTGAAGACAGGGCCATCCACTTCACCTCAACATCTTTTGGTGAAGGTGCGAACACGGCGCTGCCTATCTTCGGTTTGTATATGCAGAAAGTATATGCCGACAAAACGCTTCAGTATACCAAGGGAGATTTCCCTGTTCCTAAAGGGGGTGTAAACATAACGCTTGACTGC
Organism: Daejeonella sp. JGW-45; assembly: GCF_029360805.1. Lineage (GTDB taxonomy): Bacteria > Bacteroidota > Bacteroidia > Sphingobacteriales > Sphingobacteriaceae > Daejeonella. The sequence goes on from NZ_JARKNC010000001.1 coordinate 327,009, forward strand.
GGCGTCTATTTGCAACAGCAGTCGGAAGAAACGGAGCTCGATAAAAAGCTGGGCTTTTAGTCGAATGAGTAGTTATTACTACCGGTTTAACATCAGCGCTCGACCCCAAAAGGGTCGTATGCTTATAGCAGAACAAATAAGTCCAAAGCCAAATGAAGTTCTATAAACATATGACCCCTTCGGGGTCAAACTGTCAAATCAAACTATCAAAATTATCAACGGATTGATGGTTTATTAGAATGGGTATTCTCATAGTTATGTAAATGGAAAAGTTTGATCACCGTGCCGCAATTAATAATATTCCCCCTAAACCAGGGATATATCAATTCTGGTCGGATAGCGAAGAACTTATCTATATAGGTAAAGCAAAGAACCTTAAGAACCGGGTTTCGTCCTATTTTAATAAAGATAATTATCGCATCAACGCGAAAACACGTGTACTTGTAAGTAAAATCAACAAGGTCACATTTACAATTGTCGATACCGAGATTGATGCCTGGTTGCTAGAGAATAGCCTGATAAAGAAGCATCAGCCCCGGTATAATATCTTATTAAAGGATGATAAAACATACCCTTGGATCATCATCAAAAATGAACCTTTCCCCCGCATCTTCTGGACACGTAAGATAGTCCGCGATGGATCAACCTATTTCGGCCCTTACGCCTCGGTTAGTATGATGCATACTATCCTGGGGATGATCAGGGAGATCTATCCGCTGAGGACATGCACCCTTCCCTTAATACAGGAAAATATTCTTGCTGGAAAATTCCGGGTATGCCTGGAATACCAGATCGGTAACTGCAAGGGGCCTTGCCAGGCCTTCCAGACTGAAGACGACTACAACCAAAACATTTCTGAGATAAAGGATATCCTTAACGGGAAAACAAGCGCAGTCATCCGGCGGCTCAAGAGCCAGCTTGATGCATCGGTTTCAGAGCTCAATTTTGAGCTGTCGCACAGGCTGAAGAGGAAGTATGACCTGCTGGACCGCTATCAGAGTAAGTCTACCATAGTTAATTCATCCATCACTGACGTAGATGTTTTCAGCATCGCTACCGATGACAAACACGCTTTCGTAAATTATCTGAAGGTGATGAACGGCACCGTCATCCAGACCCAGACCCTGGAAATGAAAAAGAAGCTGGATGAGACCGAAGAAGAACTATTGACCATCGCGATATTTGAATTCAGGACCAGGTTCAACAGCACATCTAAAGAGATAGTGGTTCCTTTTGCGCCCGATCTGAGCGACTCGGGGATACGCATAACCGTTCCAAAGCTTGGGGAGAAGAAGAAGCTCCTTGAGCTGTCGCAAAAGAATGTAATGTTCTTCAGACGCGAAAAGCTGGAGCAATATGAAAAACTTAACCCCGAATTGCGGACAGAGAGGCTGCTTACCCAGATGATGAAGGATCTGCGGCTGAACCAACTGCCGCGGCACATCGAGTGTTTTGATAATTCAAACTTCCAGGGCAAATTCCCTGTATCGGCCATCGTGGTGTTTAAAGATGCTAAACCGTCAAAAAAGGATTACCGGCATTTCAATGTCAAAACGGTAGAGGGGCCTGACGATTTTGCCACCATGGAAGAAGCGGTATTCAGGCGCTACCGGCGAATGCTTGATGAAGAGCAGAGCTTGCCCCAACTTATCGTAATAGATGGCGGGAAAGGGCAACTTTCCTCGGCTATGAAGAGTCTTAAACTGCTTGGGATTGAAACCCAGGTTACTGTAATAGGTATTGCAAAAAAGTTAGAAGAGATCTATTATCCCGGTGATCAATACCCGATGTATCTGGATAAGAAATCGGAAACACTTAAGATCATACAACAACTGAGGGACGAGGCGCACCGATTTGGAATCACGTTCCATAGAAACAAAAGAAATAAAGCCACCCTTGCCACTGAACTGGAGAATATTCCGGGCATTGGGCAGACGACTGCCGATAAGTTACTACGGCATTTCAAGTCTGTAAAGAAGATCAGAGAAGCTACCGGACAAGAGTTAATGACAGTGATCAATAAAAGTCAGGTAAAAGCCCTCCAGGACTATTTTACAAAAGAAAAGCCCGGAGTATAATTCCGGGCTATCAAATTATATAACTTTGAGATTTCAACCTTCCGGCCTCAGATCTCCGACTCAGATCTAAAACGACCAGAGATCATGTTCAAAGTCCATGAGCTCTTTCTTAACACGTTCAGATTCCAGCAACCTATCCATACCGATAGCGTAGTCTTTTATACGCAGATCTTCCGGGTTAGATTCCTTCACAATGTAACTGGCAAAAAGCCTTTTCATAAACACATCATCATAGCTCAGGCCAGTTGCATCATTATTGCGGTTAACAACTCCCTTAGTTACAAGTAAATGACGGGCTTCAGGAAAATAGATCCAAAATGCCGGCTGCTCATCAAATGATTGGCCTGCTGCCTGGATCTTGATCATCGGTGCGATACCAATGATGCGTGGCTCGAAAACAGAACGCTGCTTGTCAAATATCCAATCTTCTTTAATCCTGAACTTAACCACGCTGTCAGGGTTAAACTCTCCGGGTTTGACCTGGGTACCGGTCTGATTACCGTCCGAGTCAAATATCGGCACCAATACACTGTCGGCAAAAGTAGCCATAGCTGCCTCCGGAGTCAATATCGACGAGAATTCATCGCCGTTAACATCCTCCTTGGTCGACGCTGCGCTGTATGCTGTAAGCTCTCCTTCTGCGATAGCATCTGTGAGCACTGTGATAAGTCTTGATTTCGGAGAGGCGAAGATCATATTCACCTTGTCTCTGAGATCGATCTCGCGCCATACACGTTTGCTGAACATCACGTCAGACTCGCGCAGATTCGCGTAGGGAGAAACCTTTGCACTTAATATATTCTCCTTCTTATAATACCCGTCAACAGGTTTTTCCGGCACCGCCTTCTGCGGTTTTGTATCATTATTCATGTTCGGAAGCTGGGCAAAAGCACCCACGGTTCCTGTTAACAGAATAAGAGCAAAAATTACCTTCTTCTTCATAACCAATTAATTTGCTTTAAACACCATGCCTGGCAGCACCCTTTGTGTACCATCGGGTCCTACAGCCACTATATCATCAAAGATCACCCGTGTTCCCGGCGTCACGCCTGCAATAGCCGCCTGCATCTGGGAACTGAACGTATTGCCGTTTGCTGTAAGGGCAACGACATCTGCACGCGGCTTAGCAATAACCAGGCTGAATTTGGTTACCCGGAACTTCGCGTCAAAATCGAAGTTCTCAAGGATAGCAAACAAGGCGTTCTGTGATTTAATAACCACAGAGCTCAGGGAACCACTGGTTTTCCCTGCAAACTTTGCTATCGGATCCGGGATCCGTTTAACGCGAAACTCTGTAGAACCTACATTTGTTGTCTTACCACCGATATTTGCTGAAACGTTCACTTTAGCAATTGTGCCCGGTGAACTTACGTTGACAGTATACTTCCCGGCAGACCCCGAAATATTTCCGCCGCTCATGGTAACAATCAGGCTTTCTTTAGGGATGCCGGGTGCCGATACCGATACCGGATTAGGAACACCAACATAAAATACATTCATCTTATCTGGTGAAACTACCGCCGAAGGGCGTGCTACCTGGTATTTCTGTAATGGTGTCTTATATGTTTTGACAGAGCCATCAGTTTGCTTAACGCTAACTGTGCCTTCCCAGGTGAAAATTCCTTCTTTGCTGGTATTTACTGTATAAGTACCCTTGCCATCTCTCACCGCCAGTCTTGAGCCGCCGACGCTGATATCAGGGCTAGACTTAGAATCAGAAGCGGTTAAAAACACCTCCGCTGTATAGGGCTGCCCCTGGATAAGGTACGAAGTTGGAGCTACCGCAACCGCAGCAAATTGATCAAGGTTAACTATTGCCTGGTCCATTTTGCCCAGGATACGTTTAACGACTTCAGACTCGGCATTTTTAATATCAGCCTGTATCTTAGCCAAAGCAGTTATAGCTGCCGTAAGCGGGATGCCATCGCCAAAGTTCGACTGCTCCCATGACCTTTTTACAGGGCCCCGGTTAGGCGGATCGACAGCCTGAAGCGAAAAGTTTATTCCCTGGCGTTCCTTTTCGTCGAGCAACGCAAGTAGTTTGGCCCGCGTATCGTTGATCCTCTTCTTCAGTTCAGCTGCGCGCCCCTGATTGATCATCAGACGCGGAGAAATGTCCAGGTTATCTCTTGCACTTATATCACCAGTAGCTTCGTTGATGCCGCCACCCTCGGTTACAAACAATTTCTGCAAACCTTCAACGTGTGTATTAAGCTCGTCCAGGTATGCACTGGCCTGTTTCGCTTTGTCGTAAATTGGTTTAGCCCGCGCAGGCTCGTCTTTTAGTTTGGTCGCTTCAAACGAAGCATATGTCGCATCAACCCCGCTTTGAACGTTTTCTGTTGATGTGTTCAAACTATCTGTCAGGTTTTTGAAGGCTTCAAGGATCGAATCACTGACATTTAGCGCTACTAAGCCAAGCAGCACCAGGTACAGTATTCCGATCATTTTCTGCCTTGGGGTTTCTTTACCTCCAGCCATGAATTTCTTTTTTAAATTTTAAGGATAAAATATAATACTGAAGGTTATCGGTTTGGCTGATTCATCGCAGACAACATATTGCCATAGATCGAATTCAGGGATGAAAGATTCTTAGCCAGTTTACCAACTTCTTCTTTGAATTGCTTGGAGTCTTCCATCGATTCATTAAAATTTTGCATGGTAAGCGAAAGGTTAGAATAGAATTTATTCATCGACTTCAAATGAGCACTTGAATCCTGTAATTCCAGTTCGTAAACAGCATTCAGCGCGGAAATATTCTTAGCAAGAGAATTAACCTGCTCATGGTATGCTTTAGAGTCAATTCCGCTATCGGCCATTTCACGTAAGCTGGCAGTTGCGTTATTGAACGCCGTATTAAGGTTATCGAAACTACCTGAGGCTGTTTTTACTTTAGCGGTGAACTCGGTTGTAGCACTTGCAGAATCCGCAACATTGGAAATTGCCGACACCTTATCGCCGAAAGTGCGTAATCCGGTACCCAGGCTCTCGATAAGATCAGGACCGATCTTCGCGTCAGATAGCATTCTATCAAGAGCAGCGGTAGAATTAGGAGCGCCTGCACCCTGAAAGGAAGATGATTTTGGTAATTCTCCCTGAAAGTCCGGATCCAGCTCAGGATATACCCTGGTCCAGTCGGTTTCTGTAGTCTCTGCCTGAAATCCTAATGCGAAGAACAGAATGGCCTCTGTGATAAGCCCTGCAGCGATCATTATCTCGCCCCCTTTCCAGTGAAGGATCTTAAACATTAAGCCTACGATTACCACTGAAGCACCCCAGGATATCAGCGTATTAATACCAAGTTTGAATTTTTTCTTTTGAGCCATAACAGATGTAGAAGTTTTTAAGTAGAGGTTTTTAGTGTTTATAGTTTGTCTTTGATATCCCGTCCCTGATACTTCGTGATGCAGCGGAAGCCGATGTAAGATTTAGCTGTATCCTGGAATTCAAACTGGCTTGCCGAGTTCTGAAGGAAATAACCGATGTCTTTCCATGACCCTCCGCGAACAACCTTGCGTTTTAAAACTTCAGGATCTTCAGGGCGGGCTTCATAACTGAACGTTGGATTCATATCATGTGTAAACGTGGAAGCAGATTCGTCAAATGCCGAAGATGTCCATTCTGATACGTTTCCTGCCATATTATACAATCCGTAATCGTTCGGATAATAAGATTTTACGTTTACCGTGAAAGGTCCCCCATCATCAATGTAATTACCACGGCCCGGTTTAAAGTTAGCCATTAAACATCCCTTGGCGTTACGGATATACGGGCCGCCCCATGGATAGCTCGTACCTACCCGGCCGCCGCGTGCTGCATACTCAAACTCAGCTTCTGTGGGAAGTTCATAATCAGCGCGTTTAGGAAGCTTACGGCTTTCCTTGTAGGATTCGTTAAAACGGGTACGCCACACTGTGAACGCGCGTGCCTGTCTCCAGTTCACACCCACCACCGGGTACTTGGCAAATGCTGGATGTGAAAAATATCCCTTTACCATAGGCTCGTTCTGTGCGTAGGCAAAATCTGATAGCCATACCAGCGTATCAGGATATATGCCAACGGTATCCCTGAGAATAAAATCTGAACGCTTAGCCTCTTTATTAAACCTGCTGTTTGATGCTTCACGTAATCTCATGATCGCAAAGTTGTATTTCAGCAGTCTCACGTCAAGTTCATTACGGTCAAACACACGATCCTCACCCTGGTAATACATAGCCTGAAGCTTAGATGCATCGCCGGTATTCTTTCCTTTACCACCCCAAAGCGCACTGCCGTTACCTACCTTCTTCCAGTCGATATACTTCTTACCCATGTCGTTCGGGTCGACTTTACCTTTTGGCTTGAGGTAATATTTATCATCCTGAAGATACGTGGTAATAGCAATAGAGTCACGAACCCAGTTCACAAACTGCCTGTATTCGCTGTTGGTGATCTCGGTCTCGTCCATATAAAACGCCTGGACTGTTACCTGCTTGTTCTGGGAGATCTGAGCATAAGTAACATCCTGATCTGTCTGCCCCATGATAAAAGTACCTGCCGGAATGTAAACCATTCCATACGGAACCTCGTTATTCTTAAATTTTTTACCCGAAACACCAACCAATTCCCCATTAGTCCCACCTTTACCGCAGCTAGTTCCTAAAAACGCCAATGCTGCAAGAGCGATAAAGTATATTTTTTTCATTTCAAATATTTGTTTTAACTGGTAATAATGCTTGAAAAGCCCCAATTAACGTCTTTTGTCTGGCACCTCACTCCTTTATATACCGCTTCTTACCCTATTATTTCCTTAAATCCATTTAAGGAATATAAGTCGAATATAATAAAAAAAGCACATAAAACCGGGTGCACCAGCTATTTTCCTCAGGCCGTAACCATCTCATTCTCACTACAACAACGTAAGAACCAGCTGATTTTGGACGATATAGAACGTTAAATTAGCGCTTCTATTTTAAACAACATAAAATATTTCCTTGATACGTTCTTCAGGACATAAAGGTTGCTGAAATTATTATTTCTATTTAATCTTCGTCTGTACTCCTTACTATTTACGAAAAAAGAGGTAACTTATTTATTCACCTGCTTGATATATTGCTCAATGGCCATAGTCATACTGGGAGCCTGAGGAGTTGGCGCAGGGATGTTAAGAATCAGATCGTGTTCAAGGGCAGCTTTATGTGTGCTCGCTCCAAATGCGGCTATGCGCGTATGGTTTTGCTTGAAATCGGGGAAATTAATAAACAATGAATGGATGCTGCTGGGACTGAAAAACGCGATGACATCGTAAAACACTTCAGCCAGGTCAGATAGATCACTGCATACGGTATGAAATAAGATCGCGGGTTGGAAATCATAACCGTGGCTTTGAAGAAACTTCTGGGTTTCCTCGGCGGCTACATCCGAACAGGGATAAAGAAACTTTTCGGCAGCGTGCTTTTTCAATACATCAGCAAGGTCTGCAGCTGTCTGCTTGCCGAAAAATATTTTGCGCTTGCGGTACTGAATATACTTCTGAAGGTATAAGGCAATGGTTTCAGAAATGCAGAAGTATTTCATATCGGCAGGAACATCATGCCGCATCTCTTCACATATCCTGAAAAAATGATCTACAGCGTTCTTGCTGGTAAATATGACCGCGGTAAAATCGGCCAGGTTAATCTTCTCCTTACGGAAATCTTTAGCCGAAACACCTTCAACGTGAATAAAAGACCGGAAGTCAATCTTCAGATTGTGCTTTTTGGCAAGATCAAAGTAAGGTGACTTGTCGGATTCGGGCTTGGGCAGTGTTACCAGGATGCTTTTTACTTTTCTGGGCTTCTCATTAGTTGGTAATTGCATATTTATTAACTTAAAACCGAAGTGCTTTAAAAAGTATAATTAATGGGCAAAATTCGAGGGCACAAAGGTAAATAATTAAATAAACTTTTGGAAACCTATAGTTAGATAAGATGTTGACGCCTGCCCTGAAGAACTGGAGGATAAAGATCACTACCAGCACCAAAATCCCAATATATCCATAGATGCCGGCATAACTGCGGGGCGTAAGGCTGAATGCAACAACAAGGGGAAGAAACAGGAGCGCACTATTAAAATAGCTCAGGTATAATATCGAAACGTATTCACGCACCAAACGGCGGATATCGAAAAGAAAACCAAGAAGTCTCAGTACGATGATCTTCATCGTAAACAATCCGATTATAGCGGCAGACAGCAGAATGAACAGCTCAAAGCCCTCGACGGGATAGGATAACTGAAGGTATTTACCCGTGAGGTACAGGAACATCCCGATGATAAGACCAAACAACAGATAAAGAAATACAAAAGGCCAGGAACTGAACAGGTTATCTTCTTTATTAACCTGCCCGAGAATCTGGTTGCTGTAAAAAGATTGAACAATGGAATTGAGCTCCTTGGCAAAGAAAAACCTGATCACTGCAAAAAACAAGATAAGAAAGAGGATTACACCTATGATCCAGGCCTCGCCCGTTGGCCGCGGTGTTCCGCGGTCATACCGGCTTACCTTCTTCGGAAATTTAGCAGCCCAGGCATTGAAGTCCGTATTCTTGACAGTATACAGCTCCATCAGGCTATCAACAAAACGGTTCGGCCGATGGGGGTCCGGAGCCTTTATCCATAAAACTGCCAGTGAATCGCCTACACGCTTTATTGAGTCGCGAACAAATTGCCGCCGGGCAAGAAAGGCGGAATCCCTGTAAACAGGCCTGTAAGTCTGCCTTACCGGCTCAGCAGAACGGTTACTGTCAATCTGCGCCAAGGCGGCCGAATTAAGAAAAAATAACACCAGTATAATACCGTGTAAACGTTTTAACATTCCTAAAACCTTTGAATACAGAATATATGCCTGCAGCACAAATTTGCATTTTTTTAACCGATCGCTGAAGTAAAAGCTGCACAAAATGAATATCGCACTGGATTGTGCCTCATGTTCGGGCACAGGATAAATGGCCACTATATTTTACAAACTTATGGCTCAAACGATGAAAAAACAGAATAATAATCACCAAATGATTGAAATATTTGAACATTATTCTCCAACTGATTATATTTGAAGAATGTTACCTCCTAAAGAACTTTCGCTCGATCATACAGATCTCAGCATCCTGAGACTGATGCAGGACAACGCACGAATATCGAATGCAGATATTGCCCGCGAACTCGAGATGGCCCCCTCTGCGGTACTTGAGAGGGTAAAAAAGCTCGAGCAGAAAGAAATTATCCTGCAGTATACTACACGTCTTAACCCGCTGGCCCTGCACCAGAATCTCCTGGCCTTTGTCTTCATAAAGGCTGCCGATGGCTTGGGCTGCAGTGACACAGCGAATGAGCTTTCCAGGATCCCCGAAGTTCAGGAAGTCCACCACGTAGCCGGTGATGATTGTTACCTGGTGAAGATCCGCACCGCCGACTCCGCCGCGTTGATGCACCTGATGCGAAGCTCCCTGAGTAAGATCCCCAATATCATATCAACCCGTACTACCATTGTCCTTGAAACGGTAAAAGAACAGCAACAATTAGTAATATCCCAATAAAATGACCGCCACCGCTTCCAAATCCGCATCGCCAGTAATGGTGATATTTGCTTTCGCTATCGTTTATATCGTATGGGGATCTACCTACTTTTTTATCCAGATGGCAGTGGCCGACTTTCCTCCTTTTTTACTGGGAGCACTCAGGTTCCTTTTAGCGGGCATTTTCATGACAGCATGGTGCGTAATTAAGGGGGAAAAGCTATTCGGCATCCCGAATATTAAACACGCGGTGATAAGCGGTATCTTGTTATTGTTTGTTGGGAACGGGATTATTATCTGGGTTGAGCAGACGGTACCCAGTGGTCTTGCTTCCATTACGGTTTCTTCAGCACCGCTATGGTTCGTACTTCTGGACCAGCCTAAATGGTCTGAAAACTTCAGGAGCAGGTCAATCATTTTAGGGATGATTATTGGACTGGCAGGGGTGATCATGCTATTCAGCGAGCAGGTTTCCGCATCATTAGAAGGAAGCGGAGGCGTGGAAATGGGCACCATGGCACTTTTGATCCTGGCTTCCATTGCATGGGCTGCCGGCTCACTTTACTCTAAATATAAGTCGTCACAAGGATCAACCATGGTCAATACGTCCTGGCAAATGATGGCCGCCGGCATTGCATTTCTTCCGGGTGTCTTCGTCAGGGGCGAGCTAAACGGTTTTGCCTGGGGCGACGTATCTGCCGATGCCTGGCTTGCGCTGCTTTACCTGGTGTTCCTGGGCTCTATTGCAGGATTCAGTGCCTACGTATGGCTGCTGAAAGTTCGCCCGGCCATGCAGGTGAGCACTTACGCATATGTTAACCCCGTAGTAGCCGTTCTGCTTGCGGTCTTCTTCGCAAACGAGAACATAACACTCATTCAAATACTCGGTTTGGTAATCATCCTGGGAAGTGTCTTGCTGATAAATATGGCAAAATACCGCCGGGAGAAAACTGCTGCCCTGACAAAGCCTGATACCATCGCAAACTAGGCGCTTTTTTTTAAAACGCGCTTGCTTAGTTCCCCGCTTTTAGCACGATATCCTATAGCGCCCGGAACGCTGTGCTTCAGGATTGCCTTCGCATACTGACCAACGGCAAATGGACAGCAGATAAACAGGAAATGCTCCTCTCTTAACGATGACTTCAGAGCATACCATCATATTAATCCAGATAGTGTAATTTTGCGCCATGGCCGGCATTTATATTCACATCCCATTCTGTAAGAAAGCTTGTCATTACTGCGACTTTCATTTCAGCACATCGCCTGTTTATAAGGATGCAATGGTTCAGGCCCTGAAATCTGAGATCATCCAGAAAAAAGAATATACCGGAACTGAACAGATCGGCACGATCTACTTTGGGGGAGGCACGCCCTCCCTGCTCAGCGCCGATGAACTGAAGATGCTGATCGGTGTGATCACTGAAAACTATCCTGTATTATCCTTGGCAGAAATCACCCTGGAGGCAAACCCGGACGACCTTAACCCGCAAAAGGTGAAAGAGTTGAAACAAACAATGATCAACCGCTTCAGCATAGGCGTACAATCCTTTTTCGAAGACGACCTGAAGTGGATGAACCGCGCACACAACGCGTCAGAGGCTCAAAGCTCAATAAAGCGTGTCCAGGATGCCGGTTTTGAAAATATCACCGCCGACCTGATCTATGGCTATCCGCTGCTGTCAGACGAAAAGTGGAAGTTTAACATCCGTGAGCTAACCGGCTTACAAATACCTCATATTTCGTCGTATTCAATGACCGTTGAGCCGGCTACTGCCCTGGCTTCATTTATCAATAAAGGGAAGCAGAAACCGATGGATGAACAGCAAAGTGCACAGCAGTTCGAAATTCTCATAGACGAGCTGAGTGGAGCAGGCTTTGAACATTACGAGATCTCCAATTTCGCAAAGCCGGGATGGCATTCCCGGCATAATTCCAACTATTGGGAGGGCGTAAGTTATATCGGCATCGGTCCCTCGGCACATTCTTTCAATGGCGACAGCAGGCAATGGAATATAGCCGATAATATGAAATATATCCAGGGCGTTCAGTCCGGCACACCGCCCTCAGAAGTTGAACACCTGACGATGGAGAACCGGTTGAATGAATACATCATGACAGCTTTACGAACCAGCAAAGGCATGAACCTCAATCTGGTTAGCCAGCGCTTTAACAGCGATTATAGCTCGCTTCTTGAGCAAAACCTTCAGCCATTTCTAGACAAAAGATGGGCTAATATTACAGGGCGAACAGTAACTTTAAGTAAAGAAGGAAAACTGTTTGCAGACCACATTGCATCAGAACTTTTTATCGACTCTCAAACCCGGTAAAGTGAGTATGAAGAATAAAATAATCTGGATAACCGGCGCCTCCAGCGGTATTGGAGAAGCGCTCACATATCAAATGAATAAACTGGGCGCAAAGCTCATTATTTCATCACGGAGTACCGAGTCGCTCTACGCCGTAAAGGCAAACTGTAAAGGCAGCCCGCTGGATATTCATGTATTGCCTCTCGACCTTGAGAAGACCGGCACATTGCCTGAAATAGCCGCCGAAGCACTGAAAATATATGGCCGCATAGATCTGATTATCCATTCTGGCGGGGTCAGTCAACGTTCCCTGGCAATGGAAACGGATATTAAGGTTGCGCAACGCATCATGGACATTAACTTCTGGGGATCTGTTGCATTGACTCAGGCATTGCTGCCATCTATGATCGCTAACAAGTCAGGACACATCGTTGTCATCAGCAGCCTGGTAGGTAAGTTCGGCACGAGACTTAGATCAGCCTATTCCGCGTCGAAGCACGCACTTCACGGCTACTTCGATTCGCTCAGGACAGAGCTCGACCCGGCGATAAGAATAACGATCGTATGCCCGGGTTTTATCAGAACTAATGTTACGTTGAATGCACTTACAGCCGATGGCAGCAGGCAGAACACCATGGATGACGCCCAGGCGAATGGGATGCCCGCAGAAGAGTGTGCAGTGCAAATAATTAAGGCCGTAATGGCCGGCAAGCAGGAAGTCTATATCGGCGGAAAGGAAAAATACGGTGTGCTGCTTAAGCGGTTCGTTCCCGGACTGTTTTCAAAGATCATCCGCAATGCTAAAGTCACCTGAATAAAGATTTTTATATTCAAGTGTTTACTTTGTTGCTTGTAAAGTGTCTAAAAGCTAATTTTACCAACTGCTTCTCTTTAGCAGGGATACTCAGACTTTACTCATTGCATAACGACCATGGGCTTCATACTAAAACCAGTTGATACTGTAGAAGATATATCTTCCGAAGATTTCAGAAAAAACTACCTGCTACCCCGTAAACCGCTCGTGATCAAAGGACTTACCAAGAACTGGCCCGCACGCGAAAAGTGGAATATAGATTATTTCAAGAGTATTGCCGGCGACCTTGAGGTCCCTTTATACGATAACTCTAAAGCTGATCCTTCTAAACCGGTAAACTCCGCAGCGGCGAGGATGAAGATGGGCGACTACCTCGACCTCATAAAAACCGAACCAACAGAATTGCGGATCTTCCTGTTTAACATCTTCAAGCACCGGCCGGAGCTGCTGAAAGACATAGAGCTCCCCAAAGAACTCATGGGCGGCTTTATCGAAAGCATGCCTGCTATGTTCTTCGGTGGATCTAATTCCGTTACTTTTCTTCATTACGATATTGACATGCCGCATCTCTTCCATACTCATTTTGGAGGCAGAAAGCAGATCATCCTGTTTGACTACAAGTGGAAGCGTCGCCTGTACTGTATCCCTAACGCAACTTACGCACTGGAGGATTACGATGTTCTGAACCCCGACTTCGAGAAGTTTCCTGCGCTCAACGGGGTTGAAGGATACGAGCTTTTCCTTGAGCATGGCGACACACTATTCATGCCCAGGGCTATGTGGCATTGGATGAAATACATCGACGGTTCGTTTTCATTAAGCCTCCGTGCCTGGGATGAGTCGTGGGTGCAAAAGGCCGAGAGCCTGTTCAGTGTGATAACCGCAGGAGGTGTAGACAGCATTCTGAAGATGGCATTAAAGGCACCATACGCCCGGTACCGCGAGAAGCTGGCAATTAAATGGGCGGAGAGAGCACTGGAAAAGGGAGAACCGAAGTAAGGGTAAACGTTTTCCCGTAAAATATGAACAGACGGAAATTTGTACTTAGCACCACCACATTATTAGCCAGTTTACCTTTTTGGGGTAATATTTTGGCTGCTGATAAAAAGTACAAACCGATGCGATTCGGTATCTTAACCGATATCCATTATGCTGAGCTTACCCCGCGGGCCAATCGCTATTACCACGAAGCTTTGGGCAAAACTGTCGAGTGTGTAGAGTTTATGAATCAACAAAAAGTGGAGTTTCTTCTGGAAAATGGCGATTTGAAAGACCAGGGGAAAACAGTGGAAGAAACTTTAAGATTTCTGGATACAATTGAATCGGAACTGCAGAAATTTAATGGCCCGCTATATCACGTATTGGGCAATCACGATGCAGATAATATCTCAAAAACACAGTTTTTAAGCCGGATAAAAAATACCGGTTTTTCTAAACCTTCAGCACACTATTCGTTCGATAGAGGCTCCTGGCATTTCATTGCCCTCGATGCCAATTATACTTCGAAAGGCGTGAGTTACGATAGTGGCAATTTCGACTGGACTGACTGTCACGTGCCAGCCGATCAATTGGAATGGTTGAAAAAGGATCTGAATAAAAATAATAAACCCACCGTCGTATTTATTCATCAACAGCTGGACGATATTTCTTATCCCATTGAACATAGAGTGCATTGTCCGAACAATTCTGCCGAGGTTAGGACGATCTTAGAAGCTTCAGGCAATGTACCGCTTGTCTTTCAGGGGCATTATCACAATGGGGGTTTCAATACCATCAATGGAATAAATTATTATACCCTAAGTAGTATAGTCGAGGGTACCGGCTCTCAGGCCAATAGTTTTGCCGTCGTAGAAATAGACGAAACTTTGAACATTCAAATTAAAGGCTATCAAAAAGCAGCGTCCAAATACTTGCCGAAAAAGCAGGTGTATTGATTGCGCTCCGGTGGGACTTAAATTACCTTGTATCTATAATTTTTTCGACATAAACTCCGCGACAGTCCATTTCAAACTCTAAACCCTGGACTGGAGGCCGATTGTAATGCCAGTCAATACCACTTAATGCTGCGCCACGCTTTACAATTTCGTTGACCATTACGTGGTGAATGTTATGGACCGTATACAACTGGGTTGCCGTCGAATCTGCCCAGCTAAAGCCAAGGCCGGCCATTCGACGTTCCATCTCATCAAGCACCCAACGTCCTTTTTTCATTAAGCCCTCCTGAGATACGTCGCCAAAACTAATACTGTGAGTCAGATAATCACTCTTACCCTCGGGAGTTTCAGCACTACCCGCAACTACAAAAGAAGGTCTTGCATCAGCATCAGGCATAGTGTAAGTAAAAGCATGAATACTCGGACTCAATGGCTTATTTAACTCCGGACAGACATTTGCGCGAGCTACAGGATTGTCACCTCCCTCTTCGTAAATACCCCACTCTTTTAAAGTGCCCATATAAATATTATTAAACTCAGCAAAGCCCTGTTCGGTAAATGGCTCGGGTGAACGTAATTCACAGGCTCCAAATGCGGCGAGCGGACGACCTAAAGTGCTGAGATGTTGCCGGATGCGTAGGAAGCCCTCTATTAGTGGCAGCGGACGACTGAATCGTACACGTTCTAATCTATAACCATCCAGTGCCGTTATACCTGCAGAATACTGCCTTACACCTCGAAGATAACGATATGATCCAGGTTCAAAAACTCTTGTATCAGACATATTTATTTCTTTGTTTTTTTACTAAATACTGCAAAAATAGTTGGGTATACAAGGAGGAAATTACTCCTTTTATTTGACAAGCAAATAACATTTAAACATGTTCAAACCTTTATCTTCGATTCTTCGTATTTAATAAAGAAGAGTTGCATTATGCGCGGACATTCATTCTCTCAGTTTATTCCGAATGAGCTTCCAAAAGGCGGTTTTGAAGAGCTATTAAAGTTATTTTTTGAGCTTCTGAATTATACTGCCGGGGATGCCAATGAGGCAATTGCCTGGATGAATGAGCTCGACAAACAATACAAGCTCACATCGGACGAGTATGGGATGGGTGATTTCATAGACGACCTGAAGAAAAAGGGCTATCTCGGAGATGATGACCAAAACCCCGGCGGATTTAAGATCACTTCCAAGACAGAACAAACAATCAGGCAATCGGCACTTGAAGAGATCTTCGGGAAACTAAAGAAGTCCGGCAAGGGTAACCACAATTCCAACATCTCCGGCCTGGGCGAGGAAAAGAATGCTGACCGCAGGGAATATCAGTTTGGCGACAGCCTCGACCAGATAGACATGACCGCCTCGATTCACAATGCTCAGATCAATCACGGGATCGGCGATTTTTCCATGACCGAACGGGATCTTGAAGTAGAAGAAAAGGATTATAAAACCATTACTTCCACGGTGCTGATGATCGATATCTCTCACTCCATGATCCTTTATGGCGAAGACCGGATAACTCCCGCGAAAAAGGTAGCGATGGCCCTTGCAGAACTGATCAGGACCAAATATCCTAAAGACACACTTGACATTGTGGTCTTTGGAAATGACGCATGGCCCATCACATTAAAAGAATTACCTTACCTGCAGGTCGGACCTTATCATACTAACACCTACGCCGGCCTCGAATTAGCCGTTGATCTGTTGCGCAGGAGAAAGACACATAACAAGCAGATCTTTATGATCACAGACGGCAAACCAACCTGTTTAAAAGAGGGCACTAAATACTATAAAAATAGTATTGGCCTGGACCGGAAGGTGGTGAACAAGACATTAAACATGGCCGCACAGTGTAAAAGGCTTGGCATCCCAATCACTACCTTTATGATAGCCCGCGATCCCTATCTGCAGCAGTTCGTAAGACAATTTACTGAAACCAACGGCGGCAAGGCATTTTACAGCTCACTGCAGGGGTTGGGAGAATATATTTTTGAAGATTACATTAAAAACAGAAGAAGGACAGTCAGATAATGGATATACTGAATATAAAGACACTTAAAGACCTGAAAGCCTCAGGTTATAACTCCCGTTCAGTTAAGGAAGAGCTGCGTGAAAACCTCATCAGGCAATTGAAAGATAAGAAAGCCGTGATGGAAGGTATCATAGGATATGAAGATACTGTCATTCCTGACCTGCAAACTGCGATTCTTTCGCGGCACAATATCCTATTGCTGGGTCTTCGCGGACAAGCAAAAACCCGGATCGCCAGGTTAATGATCAATCTCCTGGATGAATATGTGCCTTACATTGAGGGATCGGAACTGTTCGAAGATCCGATGAACCCAATTTCCTGGTTCGGACATAACATAATAGAAACCCGGGGCGATTCTACGCCTATAGCCTGGCTGCACCGCTCAGACAGGTATACGGAAAAACTAGCTACACCCGATGTTACCGTGGCTGATCTTATTGGAGACGTCGATCCCATTAAAGCAGCAACCCTCAAGCTGACTTATTCAGATGAACGGGTCATACACTTTGGCCTGATACCCCGTGCGCATCGCGGGATCTTTGTAATCAATGAATTACCCGATCTGCAGGCAAGGATACAGGTTGCCCTGTTCAATATCCTACAGGAAAAGGACATACAGATCAGGGGCTTCAAGCTTCGCCTGCCCTTAGACATTCAATTTGTATTTACTGCGAACCCCGAAGACTACACCAACCGCGGTGCCATAGTAACCCCATTAAAAGACCGGATAGAAAGCCAGATCCTTACGCATTATCCTAAAACTGTGGATATATCAAGGAAAATAACCCAGCAGGAAGCCAGGCTTGCGATAAGTCAGCGTTCAAGCGTTGAAGCAGACGGCTTGGTCAAAAACCTCGTTGAACAGATTGCATTCGAAGCAAGAGAATCAGAATACGTTGACAAGAAATCAGGGGTATCCGCCCGCTTAACAATATCTGCATTCGAAAACCTGGTCAGCAATGCTGAACGCCGGATGCTGCTTAATGATGAGCATCAAACCTTTGTAAGGATCTCGGATTTTCTGGGCGTTATCCCCGCAATCACAGGGAAGATCGAACTGGTATATGAGGGCGAGCTGGAGGGGCCTACCAAGGTCGCTAACATCTTGCTTGGAAAGGCGATTAAGACCTTAATGACAACATATTTCCCTGATCCCGAAAAATTAAAGAAATCGAAAGCTACCAACCCATATTCTGAAATAATTAACTGGTTTGGTTCGGGAAATACTGTGGACCTGGTTGATGACCTTTCGTTTCAGCAATACAAAGAAGCCCTCCTTTCAGTTCCAGGCTTGAAGGACGTAACAAAGACATTTCACCCACGTCTGACAGAAAACCAGCAACTGCTCCTGATGGAATTCCTGCTTCACGGACTGGCAGAGTTTTCTCTTGTCAACAAATCATTCCTAGATAAGGGGTATGCATTTGCTGATATGTTCAACAGCCTGTTCAGTCCTGATCTTGGTGAGGATGAAGACGAGGATTATAACGAAGACAGAGGGCGGTATTGAAAATAGTGATCAGTAATCGGTAATCAGTAATCAGTAATCAGTAATC
Organism: Daejeonella sp. JGW-45; assembly: GCF_029360805.1. Taxonomy (GTDB): domain Bacteria; phylum Bacteroidota; class Bacteroidia; order Sphingobacteriales; family Sphingobacteriaceae; genus Daejeonella. Next base: position 345,262 of record NZ_JARKNC010000001.1, read on the forward strand.
AGTAATCAGTGCCAACGTACCTAACGGCTAAGACGGTTCTAATACTGATAACTGGGCGCAGCCACTGATTACTGATAACTGGGCGCAGCCACTGATTACTGATAACCTGACCACTTTCTTTGATAACAACTAATATAAAAAATGAGTAATCGCATCTTTGGATTAATAGTCATCACTGTCCTGCTGGTCATTATTGACATATATATCTATCGGGCCATCCGTTCAGTAAGTTCAAAATGGAACGATAAAAAACACCTGAACTTCAAATACATCTGGTGGGGCTATTCTGTACTCCTTATTACAGGGGTATTTATCAGCATTTTCTTCAATATTAAGTTCATGCTGCGAACTGTCATACTGGTGATGTTCTTCATCACATTTATGTCGAAAATATTTATCCTTCCCTTTCTTCTGGTCGACGATGCACGACGAGGTCTCGTATGGATTAAAAGGAGACTGTTCAACAAGAAACGTAGCAATCCCGTCAAAAACACCCGCGCAACAGAGAGTATTCCCCGCTCAGAATTCCTCATAAAAGCCGGAACACTTGTCGCAGCCATACCATTTGCATCATTTACTTATGGCATTTTATCCGGCGCTTATGATTATCGCATAAAACGTAAAACACTCTACCTCCCTAACCTCCCTTCAGCATTTGACGGGATGAAGCTGGGACAAATCTCGGATATACATTCCGGAAGCTTTTACGACCGTAAAGCTGTCATGGGTGGCGTTCAAATGCTCCTCAATGAGAAACCAGACATGGTGTTTTTTACTGGTGACCTCGTAAACAATGTAGCCTCAGAAATGCGGGACTACCAGGACATTTTTTCAAAGGTCAGGGCGCCTTTAGGAGTTTTCTCTATACTCGGCAACCACGATTACGGCGACTATCATTTCGGGCCGGCTAACTCACCGGCGAAAGCCAGGAACTTAGCGGATGTAAAGTTAAGCCATAAGAACATGGGCTGGGATCTTCTTTTAAACGAAAACCGCAGGGTAAAAATCGGCAATGAAGAAATTGGCATTCTCGGTGTCGAGAACTGGGGCGCCGGTCGTTTCGCTAAATATGGTCGTATGGATGTTGCAACCAAAGATACTGACGATCTCCCGGTAAAGCTCCTTCTGTCTCATGACCCTTCCCATTGGCGAAGTGAAGTCTTATCCGGCTATCCGCAGATCGATGCGATGTTCAGTGGCCACACTCATGGAATGCAGTTTGGTATCATCACAGAAAACTTCCAGTGGAGCCCCTCTCAATATGTTTACAAAGAATGGGCAGGTCATTACCAGGAAGGTGCACAGCAGTTATATGTAAATGTAGGATATGGCTTCCTGGGTTACCCGGGGCGCGTTGGAATATTGCCTGAAATTACGATATTTGAGTTACGCCGGACTCCAGCATAAGCAATTCCAGCGTTCCACACTATGAACAAATACCTTAGGCAAGCGCTTGATTGTTTGTTATTCAGCAATATTTTTATTGCATTATGCGCAGTAGCACAGGGTTTAGTGACGTATCAATTGCTTGGTACGGAACCTGAAAAACATGTTTTGGGCCTGCTCTTCTGTTCTACCCTTGCCCTCTACAACTTTAGTATTCTTTTAGCCAGGCCAAATAAGCCGGAGAGATCGCCGTTCCGGAGAGTGAGATGGATTTTCTCGCATTACCGGTTAATGATCACCTTGACGATCATTTCAGTACTTTCCATACTACCGTTAGTATTTTTTCTGAACACTTCTTCAAAGATCCTCTTAGTATCGCTGGCAATTGTATCAGTGGCTTATAGTCTTCCTATATTCAGCATTCATGATAAACATTTCGGCTTGCGGAACATTCCGGGTGTAAAACTGTTTCTGATCGCAGCGGTTTGGTCGTTAAGTTGTGTTCTTCTTCCGATACTCGAACTTGAGAATAGCATTGAGGCCTCTGTAACCCTAAGCGACAGCATCATTCTGATAGCTAAACGTTTCCTCTTTATAGCAGCGATCACCGTCCCTTTTGACATCAGGGACCTCTTTCAGGATAAAACCAGTGAATTGAAAACAATACCCGTAATTCTAGGTGAAAAAAATGCCTTGCTGATATGTCAGGGCTTACTGGTGATATATGTGGTCCTGCTATTCCTTTTCACGAGAAGTATAGATGGTAATTTTATCGGCTTGATGCTCACCATCGTTTTATCCGGGTGGCTCATCTTTAAATCCAAATGGAAGAAGGATGAGTATTATTACTTTTTCTATCTCGATGGAACAATGATTGTTCAGTTTCTGATGCTGCTGCTTTGTAATCAACTGCCGCTATGAATAACATTGATATCGTCTCACTAAATATTCTTGGGAAGCCCGAAATACTTGTGGCCGACCACCAATCGGTGAAAACAGCATATCGCAAGGTGCCGATCGAAGCCGATAACATCGAGTTGGGAATGACTTCATTTGCTGGTGATATGGTGCAGGATAAAAAACATCACGGCGGGAATGACAAAGCAATTTGCTGCTATAATTCGGATCATTTTATTAAATGGAAAAATGAACTGGGTTTTGACCTGGGCCCTGCCGCCTTCGGCGAAAATCTTACGTTAAAGGGCGAATCCGCCTGCGAGCGCAATGTTTATATCGGCGACCGTTATCAGCTTGGAGAAGCTGTAGTGGAAATATCTGAGCCAAGGGGGCCATGCTTCGTGATCGGCATCCGGTATAACTATAAAAGATTCCCTGTACATCTTCAGCAAACTGGTCTTACAGGATATTATCTCAGGACAATAAAACCGGGGTTAGTTTGCAAAACTGACCAGCTCGTCCATCTCAGCTCTCATCCGGAGAAGATTTCAGTCATGGATGTCAACCATGTTAGGTATCACGACCCGGAAAACAAGGAATGGATACAAAGACTTGTTAATCTGAAAGAGCTAAGCGCAGATTGGCATGAGATGTTCGAAAAGAAACTGGCTAAGTTGTAAGTTATACGTGATACGTTGTAAGTACCTGCTAACTGCCCAAGACGTAAAACGTATAACGTACAACGTACAACTCCTATAAGCGCTGTGCTAACCGCCCAGACGTAAAACGTATAACTTATAACGTACAACTCTTATAAGCGCTCGGCTAACCGCCCAGACGTATAACGTATTACGTACAACGTACAACTTATAAGGTCCAACTCCCTTTGGTATTGTCTTTGCATACCCCTAAGCATGAAATCAACGGGAATTCTATTCATCGCGCTCTTGGTGCTCGTTTCGTGTAAACCCAAGACAGGCGATACGGTCAATCAAAACTTAAGACAGCAAAATTTTGACCTTAAAAAAGAAAACGACAGTCTGCGGTCGGCTATCGAAAAAGCTGCTCGAACGTTCGAGGGTGACACCATCCAGAAGATGCCCGAAATATCCAACCCGGAGCCCCATCCTACGTTGGCGGGCCGGCATGACCTTACCCTGCAATGGATAAGCTGGGAAAAGCCAGGTTCAGTTATTATTACGGAATCCCGCGATGGTTGGTATACAATTAAAGGAAGTCAGACAGGCGAAAAAGACTCCTACCTCAGGGTTAATGGCCGGATACGACCAGTCAACCAACGCGAACTTGAGTTCGACGGGACGATTGAATATAATGCGCACCTCATCACAGCTGGTGAACCGTGCGTCCGAACAGGCAAACAGTTGTTTAAAGCGACAGGTACACGAAAATACTGGCGGCTTCAGAATATGCTTAGCTGCGACGGGTCAACGACTGATTACGTAGATATATATTTTTAGTGGTACGTTATAAGTTATACGTTATAAGTGCCTAAACGCTGGGTTATCCGCCCAGACGTATAACGTATAACTTACAACGTACAACTTATAAAGTACAGCTTACTCTACCAAAAATTTATACCCAACGCCTCGTACGGTCTGCATGAAGTGAGGCCTGTCCGGGTTGTTCTCTATTTTTTTACGGAGACGGACAATATGCATATCGAGCGTGCGGGTATTTACATCCGAATTATACCCCCAAACTACCATCATTAGCTCATCCCTGTTAATTACTGTATTAGCGTTCTTCAAAAAGTAAAGAAGTATCCTGTTTTCAAGAATGGTCAGTTCAATTTTCTTGTCGTCACGCATTAAGGAGTGAGTATTCGGATGATGCTCCATATTACCAAACCTGTAAATTTCAGACTTCTCATTATTGATCACAAATTTCACTTTGTTATCAATCAAAGCAACTAAAACGTCCATATTGAAGGGTTTGGTCACGTAATCTGAAACCCCAAAGCTGTAGGCGTCAATCTTATCTATGTCCTGTGCCTTGGCAGTCATCATTACGATAATATTGTTAAACCCTAGTTTGCGCACATTCTGGCAAACCTCAGAGCCCTGTTTATTAGGCAGCATCCAATCAAGAAGAACTATATCAGGCTGTTCAGTCATGATCAGTTCCTCAGCCATCTCACCATCCGAAGCTTCGACAACTTTATACCCTTCAGTCTGTAGACGGTGTACTACTAAAAAACGAAGATTTTCATCATCCTCAATAACGGCAATTTTAATTTCTTTTGACATATCTATGGTTCGTAAGGCAACTCAATTTTAAACTCTGACCCTTTTCCTTCAACACTCTGAACACTGATCGTTCCGTTCATAAAATTAACCAGTTCTTTACAGAATGCCAAACCTAAACCAACACTGCCCTGCTGATTATATTGGTTTTCCACCCTGAAGAACTTTTTAAAAATATTCTCGATATCCTCCGCAGGAATACCAATTCCTTTATCTGCAAACTTCATGACCACATGCTTCTTGATCTTTTTAATAGATATCTTCAGAAATTTCTTCCCGGGGTTCGAATACTTATAGGCATTATCTATCAGGTTACGGAAAATACTGCTTAACAGAACCGGGTCGGTTTTAAAATATTCAATGCCCTCAATTTGACAACTAATATCGAATGCAGGATACTTGAGCTGATATGCATCGATCAGGTTCTGGCAAAAAACCTCCAAATGTATATTCTCCTCCTTAAGCCGGATCGCCTTATTCTCGATCTGTGTGAATGAAAGCAACTTGTTCATCAGGTCGTTAAGCTTATCGGCTTCCTCATCCAGGATCTTACCATAATGCAGTCGCTCGCGGTCCGACAAGGTTGTCGCACTTCGTATATTATTACCTGCGATCTTTATAACACTCACCGGTGTTTTGAATTCATGAGTCAGGTTATTTACAAAGTCATACTGAAGTTTAAACATCTTACTGTTAATATTCAGGTTACGATAAATCAGGTACCCTATTAATACAAGGATACCGTAGGTGGCAAATATGATACCTGCAATAGGCAGAAAACGTCGATTAATCTCCCTCATCAAGTATCCCTTATCTGAACTGAAATAAAGTTTATAATCCGAAAAGGGGCCAGACAGAGGTAGGTCATTACTGATCAGTTCAGTGTCGTTCGCAAGGGACTCATAAACCAGCGGCTTGATACTGATATGCTCATACAATTCAGGGTTGGTATTCTTTATGACCAGCTTCAGAGGATCAAGATAAAACGTCAGCATATCCAGCTCATAAACAGGAGATTCAGGAAGATCCTTTGTCATTATCTCCTTATACATCTTTAGCTCTTCCCTTCTGGGGACATTCATGTACGTGATCCTGTTTGAAGTGATCGTATAGAAAATATTAAACCGGTCGTCGTCACTCAAGGCTTTCGTCGTGTCCGATGACTCAATAAAACGGGTAAACTTTATAGCCATCTTGTTGAATTCGTCTCCCGTTTTTAAGGAGAAGAATGTGTTTGGCCGGTCGTTCCTAAAAAGAAGTATAGAGTCCTTAGGTATGTCCCTCCCAAACTGGTACACAGATTTGGGTCCCATTGAAAAGTTGTTCACCCTTACGCCGTCAGGAATATTGTGATTACTGATCCCGGCATCGTAGAAGACAATACGGTCGACAAACCTAAATCTCCTGAATATGGTATCCACATATTTTACCGCCTGACTCGAATCGAGGTAACCCTGGTAGAATGAGATTTCGGGAATCTTATTTTGGAAAAAGTTATTATAGGGCTTAACTGTTTCTTCCAGAACCTCGATTTTCTGGGAAACAAATTCATTCTCAACATATTTGGTGGTAAGATTATAAGCCAGGTAAAAGGCAACAGCCATGGAGGCTGTGATCAAAATCAGGAACGTTAGTATAAGAGAGAAGTTTTTTCGGTAGATCTGCTGATACTCCTTCATTTATTACTCCATTCTTAGATTTTTTTCAAGGAATTTCTCCAGTTCCCTGTAAAACTCGAGCTTATTTTCCGGCTTTTTGAAAAAGTGTCCCTCCCCCTCTTTTAGTATATACGTGACGGGCACCTCTCTTTTTTTCAGTTCCTTTACGAACTGGTTCGTTTCGTTCATATTTACCCGCGGATCTCTTGAACCCTGGGCAATCAGTACTGGTGACCGGATCTTATCTGTGTGGAATACCGGGGAAACGGCACGGAAATAATCTGCATCGGCTTCCGGATTACCGACAGTTTCGTAAAACATCTGTAAATATGGCCGGTAATATGGCGGAATATCCTTGAGGTAGGTAAATAAATTAGTTAGGCCCGAATAAGACGCACCACATTTATAAAGGTCGGGTTGAAAGCACAAGCCATGCAATGCCGAGTATCCGCCAAAACTGGATCCATAAATACCGATCCGGGTGGAATCAGCTATTTTTTCGGAAATAAGCCAGCGAACGCCGTCAGTAATATCGTTCTGCATTTTACCCCCCCATTCTTTAAACCCCGCTATCCAGAATTCCTTACCATAACCCTTCGAGCCCCGGAAGTTAACCTGAAAAACTGCATAACCCCTGTTGGCTAAAAACTGTACTTCCGAATTATAGCCCCAGCTGTTTCTGGAGTCCGGCCCGCCATGAGGCATTACAACGAGAGGCAAATTTGTGCCTTTTTTCCCAACAGGCAAAGTCAGGTATCCGTCAATTGTTAACCCATCCCTTGTCTTGTAAGAAATAGGTTTCATTGCAGCCATATTGTTAGCATCAATCGAGGGATTAACATCACTGAGTTTTACCAGCTTATTACCCTTTTCTGTATACAAATAAAATGAACCTGGATCCTTGTCCGTATAAGTCTGGATAATAAACTTGCTTTCTGATGCATCAGAACTGCTGACTTTTATCTGTGTATTGGGAAGCAGGGCCTCCAGGCGGCTATACATGGCTTTCACCGAATCATCCAGATAGTATCTTTCCTTTTTCCATGTTTCATAGCCAGCGTAAATCATCTTATCCTTATTCGCTGAAAAAACAGCTTCAGACACATCTACCTCGGGATTACTATAGATAATGCGATGTTCCTTCCCGGTAACACAATCCAATTCTACCAGCGCCATTTTATCCCGGTTTTTATTCGACAACGCATAAATACATCGGTTGTCTTTACTAAAGCCAACAGGCGAAATGCTTGCTTTGAAGTTATTTGTTAACACCGGCTTAAACGCTTCTTTTTCGGAATTCCGATAAAGAAGCGTTTCATTGACCCCGTCGCTCGCTATAGCCATTCTAAGCTTGCCTTCGGTATCGGAGTACCATTGAGTGATATTACCGGGATTCTTTACCAGCAATGATAATTTTCCGGTTTGAATATTTAGCCGGTAAGCGTCAAATACGGTCGAGTCCCGCTGATTTAACGCCACAAGAACGTTATTGTCTTTAACCGGCTGGGAGGTTATCAATCGGATACGGGTTTTAGCAAATGACAGGAGCTCCCTTTTATTTGAGCCATCGCTTCTTACCGCAAATAAGCCCGGATCGGCTTCTGCTGTTCCATTCTTCAAATAAAGGATCTCGTGATTATTGATCCACAAATGATAAGCGATACTGCGGTTAGAGTCACAGGTAAGCTGCGTCGTATTTTTCCCATCCCATGTTTCCACGTAAATATGGATACGGTTATTGTCAGGCTTCAAATAGGAAATATAATTCCCATCAGGAGAAACATGAAATGACGTCTTAAAGGCCGCCTTAAAAAAGTTCTCAACAGGGATCTTATCTGAGCTCTTCTCCCGGGTACAGGATATACTGACAAGAATTATAAAAAGAAGAAAATAGTTTTTCAAATCGTGCATTTCCTGATTTACCCTAATCTCTAAACAAAAATCTACAATTCGGCAGCATTGTAAAAAATGCAACTGAAATATTACTGTTTTCTAAAACCCTATGGAAAATCCCGGATTCAACTTTTCAAGTTACCAAAAGATTTATAAACCCAATTAAGAGGCAGCGTAACATTTAAACTACAGGGTACCAATATGACCGTAATTGGTAAAATGCCCGACGTACATATTATTAATTAATCATTATCGTTATATTTAGGTTGCATCACAACAGCGTAAGCAAAACATATAACTATCATTATTTTGGCAAACCTGCGGAGAATGGTCACCCGGCCCAGGGCGGGCAGTGTCATGATCATTAATGAAAGATAACAGATGAATAGAATCATAGTTCTGCTTTTAGTACTACTGGCTTGGACGCCGGTTCATGCACAGCTAAGCTCCGACGAGGCATTGGCCGTACAATACTTTCAGACTGGTGAGTTCGAAAAAGCGGCCGTCATCTATGAAAAACTTTTCAATCGCACAAAGAACGCGGGGCATTATGACCCTTACTTTATTTGCCTCTTAAAAACGAAACAATATGATGAGGCAGAAGCATTGGCAAAAAAGCTGCTTAAATCAAATCCGGGAAACTATACATATGCTGTTGATATAGGCCGGGTGTTCCAGGAAAGGGGAGAACAGGAAAAATCGACAGAATGGTTTAATAAGCTTATCCGTGATATGCCCGCCAACGAATTTGCTATAAAAGATCTTGCAATAACCTTTTACAGGGCCGAGGGATATGATTTTTCGATAAAAGCCCTGCTTAACGGCCGGAAGATACTGAACGATGAAAATGCATTTTCATACGATCTTTTAAGTCTTTACCGCTATCGCAAAGATAAGCCGATGCTCGTTCAGGAATACCTGTCACTTTTAGAAAGAAATCCTGAGGTTCTGCGCCAGGCTCAAAATGTTTTAGCAAACATCCTGGAAGATAAGTCAGATTACGACATGCTGAAAACAGCGTTGCTGAGACGCCTTCAGAAAGACGCTCAGAATATCGCTTATACCGAATTTCTAACCTGGCAGTATATCCAGCAAAAGGAATTTGATATGGCCTTGAGACAAACTCTTGCTTTAGACCGGCGTTTAAAGGAAGACGGCAGCCGTGTTTTTGAACTCTCGCGCTTGCTGTTATCTAACCATGCTTACGACCAGGTTGTGGAGTCTCTAAATTACCTGATCACGAAAGGCAGCGATGGGAAATATTATATCCCGGCCAAAATCGATCTCCTTAATACGAAGTCTAAGCAATTAACATCTGATAAATTCAGTCGTCCTGAGCTTGCAGCGCTCGAAAGTGACTATATTTCTCTACTGCAGGAATTCGGCCGCAGCTCAGGAACTTCTTTTGCTATACTTCAGCTTGCTAACCTTCAGGCCTTTTATCTTCAAAAACCCCAGGATGCTGCTGAAAATCTCTCAGAAATGATCGAGTTACCCGGCATTCCTCCACTTATATTGGCGCAGGCGAAGCTTGAGCTCGGCGATATTTATATACTGACGGGAGAAGTATGGGAAGCGGCCCTTCTATACGGACAGGTCGAAAAGCAGTTCAGTAATGACACCTATGGTCAGGAAGCTAAATACAAGAGTGCGAAACTCTCCTACTTTCAGGGTGATTATGCTTGGTCGAAAGCCCAGTTAGATGTCCTAAAAAGCTCCACTTCGCAATTGATAGCAAATGATGCATTGAACCTGAGCTTGCTGATTTCAGACAATCTCCAAAATGAAACAGACACAGCTGCTCTCAAAAAATATTCTTATGCAGACCTTTTGATCTTTAAAAACCAGCCTGACAGGGCATTGATACTTTTAGACAGTCTGAATATTCTCTATCCCGGCAATTCGCTTGCAGATGATATCCTGATGGCTAAATCTAAAGTCTACCTGAAAAAAAATGAAATTGACAAAGCGGTAACCCAGCTCTACGAAATCGTGGAAAAACACAGCTCCGAGCTTTGGGGTGATGACGCCATTTTTGTGCTCGCCGACCTGTATGAAAATAAGCTCAGCCAACCAGCTAAGGCTCTTGAATTATATCAAAAGATAATTACTGATTTTCCGGGGAGCCTGTATGTAATCGAAGCAAGGAAGAGGTTTAGGCTTCTTAGGGGCGATAAACTAGGGTAATCTGTAAACAGTAATCAGTGCCAACGTACCTAACGATCAAGAAAGCTTCTAAATCTGATTACTTGGCGCGACCTCCGATTACTGATCACTGATTACTATTTCTTACCTTCACGCCATGATTTTATATAATGTAACCATTATTATCGACGAAAGCATTCATGAACGGTGGCTTAACTGGATGCAAAATGTCCATATCGGCCAGGTGATGAATACTGGGTGTTTTGCATCAAACAGGATGCTTAAAGTCCTCGACTCTCCTAACGAAGGCATTACTTATTGCGTACAATACGTTTCGGATTCAATTGAAAAGTACAATGAGTACAAGCATCAATACTCCGCAGCGCTTCAGGCTGATTTCCCGGAAGAATTTTCCAATAAATTTGTTTCTTTCCGTACCCTTATGGAATTTATTGATGCCGATGAATTTTATTGAAACTAAAATAAAAGGCCTTTTTATTATAGACCCTAAGGTCTGGCGCGATGATCGAGGCTATTTCTATGAAAGCTATAACCAAAATGCGTTTGAGCGGGCGGGTATCGTGACCGACTTTGTCCAGGACAACCAGTCACTTTCTCAAAGGGGAACCTTGAGGGGTCTTCACGCACAGAGAGGCGCGAGCGCGCAGGGGAAACTTGTACGGGTCGTAAAAGGCAGGGTGATAGATGTGGCGGTAGATATCCGGCAAAGCTCTCCCACTTACGGTGAGCATATTGCCATTGAATTAAGTGAAGCTAACCATAGGATGTTTTGGGTACCGCCCGGATTTTTGCATGGCTTTGTAACCCTCGATGACGACACCATATTTACTTATAAGGTAACAAAGCTCTATGATAAGCCTTCGGAAATAGGTATTATATGGAACGATCCGGATCTTAATATCAATTGGGGCATCGATCCCTCGGAAGTCATTCTTTCCGAAAAGGACAAAACACTTCCTAAGTTTAAAGATTTTGTTAGTCCTTTTTAAGTGGAGAGTTGAAAACTGAAAGTTGAAAGCGGGCATCCGGTAACCACGACTTAACAGGAATGGAGACACCGTCAACCTAAAACCCCAGCCAACTTTCAACTCTCAACTTTCAACTTATTTAATCAGATTATACAATTCGTCAAGTTTCGGTGAAAGCACAATTTCAATCCTCCTGTTCCTGCTTCTTGCGTCTGGTGTTGATCCTTGCTCAATAGGCTGGTATTCTCCTTTACCCGTAGCAGTTATCCGGTTGTTCTCAATCTTCTCACCTTCGGTCAGAAAACGAACCACGGAAGTAGCCCGCAGCACACTAAGATCCCAATTGTCCTTAATCTGACCCAGGTTAACAACACGCTGGTTATCAGTGTGGCCTTCCACAGAAATATTGATCTCCGGTTGTGTCTTCAATACCTTTGCCAACTCCTGCAGGGCAAGTTTACCGCGATCATCAATAACTATACTACCGCTGCTGAAAAGTAATTTATCAGTGAGTGAGACGTACACCTTACCGTCTCTGATATCAACAGACAGGCCACTCTGCTGAAAACCTAGCAGGGCTTTCTGAAGCTTGTCCCGTAGCGCATTCGTAGCTTCATCCCTCTTACGTAAGATTTCTTCTACCTCTTTTAACCGGGCCTCCCGCTTCTGAAGATCGGCAGAAAGCCTGCTGATCTCTGACGAGCTGTTTGAGCGCAGTGAATTAAGATTCTCGTTAAGCCCTGTAACATTGCCTTCAAGACCGGCAATACGCGCGTGCAGAGATGATGTGTCTGACTTCAGGCTGGCTATCTCTTCTTCGAGGGAAACAATTCTTGCGCGCGCCGCTTCCCAACCAAGAGAAAGTGAATCACGTTGAGCCAGTAAAGCATTATGCTTTTTGGGGGAAAGAACGACGCATGATGAAAACGCGGAAACTACCAGAACGAACAGGACAGGGATGGGATTTTTTTTCATGTTAGCTGATTATGATATTGCATTCCGTAGGAATACCATAAATGGATGTAATTTTTCAAAACCTTCAAGCACCTTTTTTGCTGCATTGGTGCTCTTAAGCTCCTCAGAAGCCAGCACGTGCGTAAAAGTAAAGCTCTTTAACTTGAGATATTCTATGTCCGGATGATCGGCAGAGTAGCCCTTGGGCGTCGTTTTTAACTTACACTCCTGATCGGGCTCACCAAAGTAGCTTTTAAACGAAGTTGTCGTGACTATGCCCCTGAAATCCCTGCCGCTGTAATCGATTTCCTGCCGTATTGATTTTAACATATCAGGCTCAGGCATCCAGCAGCCGCCAGCAAGAAAACTCTCTTCGGGGTGTATGTGTAAATAATATCCCGGACCGTTAAAGTTTTTTCCCTGTTGAGAAATCCCCGCGCCGAAATTATTTTTATAAGGAGCTTTATTCGGGCTGAACCTCACATCGCGGTATATCCGCATAACACAGGTCTTAGGGTCAAGATCAGCAGAAATGGTTTTATCTATTTTCGATAAGCCTTTAACCAATTCACCCACAAATTCAAGAACATTCGCACGGGCTTCATCGTGCCTTCCTTTATTCTCATGAAACCACTCCCGGTTATTGTTCTTTGCTAAATCTCTCAGAAAATCAAATGTGCCGGAAGCGATCATTGGGATTAGGTATTAGGCGTTAGGTATTAGGCATTAGGTATTAGGTATTAGGCGTTAGGTACGGTTGAGAGGCACTGTCAACCGTCAACCGTCAACCCGATAGCTATCGGGTGTCCGCTCAGTTCAGATTTATTTTGCTGTTCTTCATGTGCACAACAACGTTTTTACGCCTGTACTTTTTGTACCAGATGAAACCAACGGCAGCAATGGCAAGATACGGAGCCGCAAGCAAATATAAGATACCGTCATTGAGCCCGTTACCTTCAGTGTTGCCGTTTTGAGTTGAATTATCCGCATTTAAGGTACACATGGCACATTGAGCTGAAACTTCAGTTGTGATTCCACCTGCGAAAAGAAACATGAAAAGCAATAGGAATATCTTGATGGTTTTCATGACACAAAGATAGGGTAAAGAATTTAGACAAAAAACTTTTAGCAGAGTCTTCATACTTACCGCCTCTTTCGCTTTCGGTGTACTACCGCCCGGGGCGGTTTCACCATACTTGCGGCACCATTGGGGAATCGAACCCAATAACTGTAATGCACCAGTGTTTGTGTTTTAAAGCAACAGTAAGCTTTTTGCAAGCCCGCCTGCCGGTAGACAGGTTGACAACTGCACGGGGATCCTCTTTTTTATTTCTCCATAATTGAAAAGTTTTAAATGTTTAAAAAATCTGTTGTCTGTGTACCGGTACAGTACAAACGTGCTCACAAAACTGAAATTCACCAAATTTTGACCTGAAATGACCTGAAATGACCCCTGTTTGACCCTTGGTTGACCTGCATTGACCCTGCCACTGATTAGTTCTACGTTCTACGTTTTACGTAATACGTTCTACGTTAAACCCGGTCAGATCGAAAACCAGATAAATTGAGTTTTGGGGGAATTCGAAATGTGCTGATAACAGGTTGAAAATTTAAAAGCAATTTCCTGGTTAATCCGGAAATTCATGTTGAGAAAAGAGGTCAGAGAGAAGTTCTTGAACTCAGGGCGTATTCGAGTCCAAAAAATGCCCTTTGTAGGGCTCTTCAAGGGTTCTTATTGGGTAATTTATGCATTTTTGAACCCGTCAGGCCAATTATCGCCCAACAAGAGCCCTGCCAGAACCCTTCTAAGTCCCTGGCAGGTTACTGCTATATGCCACGCAACTGAGATAGTAATGGGTAGAGATAATCCAGGTTCAAAACGTATAATAGGGAGAAATCATCAAATAAACAACGACCCCTGTTACCGTTACATATAACCAAATTGGATAGCTCCAACGTACCAGCCTCTTATGCTTTTCAACCTGCATTTGTAGCCCCTTTTGAAAACTGAACAAAACAAGGGGGAGCACTATAGCGGCCAGGATAATATGTGTAATAAGTATAAAGTAATAAAACGTTCTGACCGGTCCTTCGCCTCCGTATGTTGTCTTAATTCCGGTGGCATGGAAAATTATATAAGAAACCAGGAATAACGATGACAATATAAATGTTGTAATATTAAGCTTTTTGTGTGTCCGGATATCCTTACGTTTGATAAAATACAATGAGACAAGGAGCAATATCGTACACGTTCCGTTTATTATAGCGTTTAAGCGCGGCAGGAAGAATACCCAGGAAGGTATCGCACTTTTATCCGGAAAAATATCCAGCATTTTACTCTGCAGGATGATAATAACCGCAAATACAAAGATTGACACTCCTAATATCAACCGCGAAATAGATCTATCGTTCATGATTTACTAATGTGGATCAGCGATCCTTGACATTTCTTAACTCTTCAGCGATGAGCACCCTGATCTCATCCACCAGCAGGTTCATCTGATCATTGCCGCCTGTCGAGTCGTAATAACCCCGGATACGCTTTTGTGAATCCAAAAGGATGATCATAGGACTGTGTATAAAATTCACCTCTTTTGTCGTATCCTGGATGGCGTCTACCCTGAAGTCGTTTTTAGCCAGGGAATGGATAAACTCCTTATCGCCCGTAAGAAACTCCCATTTTTTGTTTTCAGCCCTGTACTTCCTGCTATACGCGTTCAGAACCTCAGGCCTGTCATACTCGGGGTCCACGCTTATTGAAAGAAAGCGCATAAGCCGGTTTCCGTTATTGATCCGGGCAACGCGAGCCATTTCCCTGTTCATATTAGAACAGAACGTCGGGCAACGCGTGAAGAAAAAGTTAACGACGGTTATCTGGCTGCTGTCGCCAGGAAAAGAGGTAGAATCACCATGCTGATTGACCAGTTTGAAATCCCGGATCTGGTGATATAGCGTATCCCGGATCTGCTTCCCACGCTTCGTATGAAATGTAGATGCAAGCTGCTTGGGCCCGTATATAGCCAGGGGGCGATACCTGTTTTCTCCTTTTGCTTTAAGCAGATAATACAAAGATCCTGGTACGACGAACAAAATCAGCAGTATCAGGATCTTTTTAACCGGAAAAGCGGGTGAACTCATTAATTCATGTGAAGGAACTGATATGAACCTTCAGTAAGCATCAAAACAATAAAGTAAATGATGAAAACCAGAGATACGGTGATCCCTGTTTTTAAAGCAAATTTCTCATACTTAAGGTGCATGAAATATGCAACTATATAATAGGCTTTTAAAAGCGTAAGTACAACGTAAATAAAATTACCTGCACCATGGCCCAATAAACCCTTAGGCAGCATGTAAAGCGCAATAAAAAATTCGAGGGCTGTGATGCCAAGCATATAAAAGAAAACCTGCCAGATTTTCCTCTTGGTCATTCCCTCATGTTCCGCATGCTCTGTAGTATGCGCATCGTGTGTGTGTTCTGCAGACATTTTATATGGTTTACCTGATATTAAACTAAATAGAAGAAAGTAAATACGAATACCCAAACCAGGTCAACAAAGTGCCAGTAAAGGCCGACCTTCTCAACCATCAGGTAACTGCCGCTCCGCTCAAACACTCCGGCTACAACCATCGACGTTATAATAATATTAATGATAAGGCCGGTAAATACGTGAAAGCCGTGGAAACCGGTTATTGTAAAGAACAAGTTAGAAAACTGTAATGCACCTATCGTGTCAGTTCCTGTGTAGGAAGCAGGGAAACTTCCCCACCAGTAACCTTCGTGGTGTAAGTGAGACCACTCTAAAGCCTGGCAGCCCAAGAACATTGCACCGCCTATAATAGTCGCGATCATCCACCACACAACTTCTTTCTTTGAATTACGGTGCCCGGCTTCCACGGCAAGCACCATGGTTACAGAGCTCATAATCAGAATGAAAGTCATTATACCAACAAATACCAAAGGGAATCCGTGATCTGCCAAACCTGGAATCGACTGGAATACCACGTCGGGATCCGGCCAGGACAATTTGCTAAAACGCATTGCTCCGTAGTAGATCAGGAACGCTGAAAAGGTGAACGCATCTGACAAAAGGAAAAACCACATCATTAGTTTTCCATATTCTACAGCAAAAGGCGACTTTCCGCCGCTCCATGCGCCAGTTTTTATTTCATCAAGTTTTGATACAGTAGTACTCATTTAGACAGTGGTATAGTAGTTTGTTTATTGATTCAAAAGTAAGAAAACATATAGATAAATCCATAGGATATCTATAAAATGCCAAAAAAGAGAGGTCACCTCAATCCGGAATAAATTACGCACCTGCGGGATGTTACGCATTTTTCCGATAAGCGAATAAAGCAGCATCAGGATCCCCCCGAAGATGTGCAATAGATGCGCGCCTGTGAATACATATATGAACGATTGGGACGCATTATAATTCACGAAAAAAGCTCCGGCATCTGTCAGAACCATCCAGGCGCTGTACTGGCTAAAAAAGAACGCGATGCCCAGCAGGATAGTTAATATCGTGTATAGTTTCTGCTTCCAAAATTCAAGTTTTTTGGCCGACAGATAGGCCATATGCATTGTGATACTGCTTATGATGATAATGACAGTACTGTAAATGAAAGCTTTGGGCAGCAGCACCTTAATACCTCGCTCTGCATTGCCCTCTGTATAAACAATGAAACCACTGGTTAATGCAGCAAACATCATGAATGAGGAAATTATAAAAAGCCACATCAGGAACTTTCTTGCCTTAAAGCTTTGCATATCTTCTACTGGTAACTGATCCATATTACTTTGCTATAAAGTCAAACAAAAGGGTTAATTGAAGCAGGGGCAGGTAAAAAAACGATGTATACATTAGTTTCTTTGCTGACGGAACATCCTGCCTGAGAAAAAGTTGAACTGCCTGCCAGAAAAAATATATTCCGGCGACGAGAGCAACTATACCGTAAATATTACCGCCAAAGGCCTGACCGGACGGCATCAGGTACACAGTAGGCATAAGGCTTACGGGAATTAAAATAAGAGTTGACAAAAGGGTAATAAAAGCACTGGTCTTATCCTGCTTTGTAGTAGGCAGCAAACGGAAACCCGCGCGTTTATAATCATCATCCAGTACCCACGCAATAGCCCAAAAATGCGGGAACTGCCAGACAAACTGGATCAGGAAAAGTATCACCGGCACCCAGGAGATCTGGGGCTCATGAAACGCCGCGAAATATCCGATCAGCGGCGGCAGCGCTCCGGGGAATGCGCCTATAAATACGGCGATCGGCGACCTGCGTTTCATGGGAGTATAAACAAAGGCGTACAGGAATATCGAAAAAACAGAGAGTACACCGGTCGGAAAATTGAGCTGTAATAAGAGATATGTTCCGCTTATACCCATAATCAAGCTCATAACAAGCGCCTGTCCGGTGGTCATGTCCCCGGAAGGTATTGGCCTGTCCATAGTTCGCCTCATCAGCTTATCGAGGTCTTTCTCAATGATCTCGTTAAACCCGTTAGCAGCTCCAGTGACCAGGAACCCTCCGACCGTAAGGATCATCCAGTTAAACCAGTTTATATGATGCTGCATCATGCTCCCCATCAAAAAACATATAGATGCCGAGAATACCACGGTTAGTGTTAACCGCAACTTGACCAGCTTCTTAAAATCGGAGATGAATTTCCTCACTCTATAGTTAGTTAAGTATTTCCAGCCTGCTTTTTTTCAATAACAGGAGGAGATAAAATTGCGCACCAAAAACCAGAGTTGCCAGTAAAATATGTGCGGCTTGAGCAAATGGTGGCAATCCCATGTAGGAAAGTACCAAGCCGGTGATTATCTGCACCACAATCAGCAAAAGTACGTATGATATATATTTATACTGGTATCCGCCAACGGGATATCTCTTTCTAATCGCTATAAATGATAATACGTTTACAATTATCACCAGAATAGCCAGGTCACGGTGATACACGAACTTTTCGCCAACCTGAGAAACCCACTCCGAACGGTTAAGTTCCGCATAGGTTGAAGATATCGCATCGATCTGTTCACGCACTTCAGTTCCTATGGTGATCTGTATTAACGTAAGGACCAAACCGGCGTATAATAGCGGCATAACCCATCGTGGGCTGATATCGGTAAGAACACTTTTGTCTCTCAGCGCACGTGCCTCATAGTAAGTATAGATCGAAATGGCCAGTATAGCCACCGCAATCAGCATGTGAACTGTCACTACCCATGCCAGGAGATTGGTAGATACTACAATCGACCCGAGCCAGCCCTGGAAAGCTACCAGGAACAAATTAAAAAGGCTCCAGTAAAATATCCGGCTTCGTGATTTTAAATAAGTAATGGATGCAATCACACACCCGATAAGAAAGATCCCTACCAGCGCTCCCAAGAGCCTGTTAATATACTCCGTCCACGTTTTTTCAGCTTTAAACTCGTCGGGCTCCAATATGCTCTTGTCGGTCCTTATCCTATAAGCCAGCTCGCCGTAACCCAACAGATCCAATGTCTTGGCAAAGCGTTCATTCTTCTGAACCCGCTGTTCAACATATTTTTGCTCATAGCCTTCTGGTAATTGCGAGATGTGTGTCGGTGGTATGTACTGATCGAAACATTTGGGCCAATCGGGACAACCCATGCCAGATCCGGTGCTGCGAACAACACCACCCGCTAGTATAAGCAAAAAAAGAGCTATTACGGATATATAATTGATAATCAGGAATCTCTTCTCACTTGAAGGATACATTTCGGTATTAAAAAAGCCCTTTCGGACAGTTTACAGAAAGAAGAGAAGATGATACTTCTGCTGACCGACCGCAAGCCGCGGTCAGTCAACAGAATATCCTTTCTTGCTACTTAATTTCCTCAGCAGCATGGCCTTTTGAGGCATGCTTTCTGTTCCATTCTTCCTGGATCAGTTCAGCCTCAGGATTATCTTCGAAATCATGCTGAAGGTTAGAACTCATTGTTTCAGAGAATGGTACAGTTTGAGGGATAAAATCTTGGTGATGACCAGGTTTGCTGTAATCGTATGGCCAGCGATAAACTGAAGGAATCTCTCCCGGCCAGTTACCATGCAGGTGCTCAACAGGTGCGGTCCACTCCAGGGTATTTGAATCCCAGGGATTCTGCGGTGCTTTCTTACCATAAAATATGGAGTAGAAGAAGTTCCATAAGAACGCCACTTGAGCAAGAGCTGCAATAATTGCTGCCCATGTGATGAAAACGTTCACCGTTAACCACTCCTGCATAAATGCAAACTCGGTAAATGCGTAATAACGACGCGGCACCCCGTCAATACCCATGAAGTGCATTGGGAAGAAAACCAGGTAAGCACCGATGAATGTTAGCCAGAAGTGTATGTAACCAAGCCTCTCATCCATCATACGTCCAAACATCTTAGGATACCAGTGGTAAACACCGCAAAGCATACCGAAGATCGCTGCTGCTCCCATTACAAGATGGAAGTGGGCGACTACGAAATAGGTATCATGAAGATTAATATCCAGAGCTGCATTACCTAAGAATATACCGGTAAGTCCTCCAGAGATAAAGAACGATACAAGTCCTACAGCGAAAAGCATCGCCGGGGTAAATCTCAGGTTACCTCTCCAGATCGTTGCCAGGTAGTTAAATGTCTTCACCGCAGAAGGTACCGCAATGATCAGCGTAGTGATCATAAACACTCCTCCAAGGAATGGGTTCATACCGGTAACGAACATATGGTGACCCCAAACTATAAACGATAAAACCGTGATACCAATTAGTGAATAAACCATCGCATGGTACCCAAAGATCGGCTTACGTGAATTTGTAGCGATTACTTCCGAGGTTATACCTAGGGCAGGCATGATTACGATGTATACTTCCGGGTGACCAAGGAACCAGAACAAGTGCTGCCAAAGTACCGGGCTACCACCCTGGTTAGGCAATATCTGACCAGCAACAACGATGTCTGATAAATAGAAACTTGTACCGAAACTGCGGTCAAATATCAGAAGGACTACCGCCGATACAAGTACCGGAAACGATAGAACACCAACAATAGCAGTCAGTAAAAACGCCCAGATAGTAAGAGGCATTTTCCACATATCCATACCCCTGGTGCGCATATTTAGAACGGTAGAAATATAGTTCAGGGCTCCAATCAAAGAAGAAGCGATAAAGGCAACCATACTTATAAGCCATAAGGTCATACCGGTGCCCGACCCGCTAATGGCCTTGGGCAGTGCAGATAAAGGCGGATAAACTGTCCATCCGGCACTGGCTGGTCCGCTCTCCACAAAGAATGAAGCCATCATGATGCAACATGCAGTGAAAAATAACCAGTACGAAAGCATATTCAGGAATGGCGACGCCATATCCCTTGCTCCCAGTTGCAAAGGAATCAAAAGGTTACTGAAAGTACCACTTAATCCGGCCGTTAATACAAAGAACACCATCATAGTACCATGTATGGTAACCAAAGCCAGATAAAAATCAGGCTTTATCCTGCCGCCCTCAGCCCACTTGCTGCCCAGGAAAGTCTCCAATAAAGGAAAACTTTTATCAGGCCAGGCCAGCTGTAACCGGAACAAGATCGAAAGTATCATTGCAATAACAGCCATAATGATCCCTGTGATCAGGAACTGCTTTGCGATCATTTTATGATCCTGGCTAAAGATATATTTAGTAATAAACGTCTCTTTATGATGTCCGTGATCATGACCGTGATCATCGTGGTGGTGAAGTACGGCTGTATCGTGTATTGCTGTGCTTGCCATAATTATTTGGTGGTTGTATTAGTATTATTTAACGCAATTTTATTATTCTCATCTGCATTCTTTTGTTCAGCTAGCTGAAGCTCCTTCTTTACATCGTCATTGTAGTAAAGCGGCAGCTTTGCTGTCCATGCTGCATATTCCTCCTCAGACACTACAACAACCTTAGCCTGCATGTTATAATGCCCGGCCCCGCAGATCTTTGCACAAAGTAGCACGTAGTCGTATGCCGGGTCATTACGCTTCTCCCTCATTTGCGCCGTTGTGAGACGTGGAGTGAACTGGAAATATGTAGGCATTCCCGGTACGGCGTTTATCTGAACTCTGAAATCAGGCAGGTAGAAACTATGCAGAATATCTTTTGAACCAATGGTGAACCGAACCGGCTTACCAACCGGGATAACGATCTCGCTTGCCAGCTGATCATCCCAGCTTTTTTGATCGGTAAAATCTATACCCAATCCATTCGTTGGAGTAGTAAGCTTGAAATTACGCTTCCCTATTGAATTATCCTGTCCTGCATAACGGAGGCTCCATTTAAACTGCTCCCCTACAACTTCAATATTAATTGCCTTTTTCTGATCTTCTTCGGAAACATTGGTAATACTTCTCCAGGTAAAGAAACCAAGAAGTACCAGGATTGTCAGGGCGATAGCCGGAACGATTGTCCAGATCCGCTCAAGAGCATTATTATGCGGATAGAAAAATGCTTTCTTTTCTGCCGAACCCCTGTAAATATAAGAGAACCAAAATAAAGCTATGTGCGTAAGAATAAAAACGATAGTTGTGATGATCAAGGTGATATTGAACATAAAGTCGATATCGACTCCGTGCTCAGATGCCGACTCGTGTAAACTCATAGGCCCCTGAACCGAATATGACCAATAAACTCCATATAAGCCCACAACAAGGAAAACTATAAATAAGACTCCCTGGAATCTCCGTGAATCAAACTTAGCACCCTTTCTCCCCTGGATATCACGGCTAAGCTCATATACACCCATTACCTTGACTATCACTGCGTAAAACACGCATAGCAGGATGAATAATAAAAGATAATAAGCACCCGACTTATACGCGGCAGAATAATCCGCAACTTCCTCTACAGGCTGCATGTTCTTATATCTTGCAACAGTGTCAACCGCCGTGCTGATCAATGGCGCTGACGATGGTGAAACCACCTGAGATGCCGATGCGGCTGCCGTATCTTCCACTGCTGTGATTGAACTTACCATCGTATCCTGAGCCTGGGCTGAAACCGTACCGTTCGATACCGCAAGAGCGCATGCGATCAATACTGAAGCAGCAATCCTGATATTAAAAATTTCTCTTAACCTCATTTTATTCGTACTATGTTACCTTTTGCTATTAAGACTTCTCGTTTAAATTTGGTGGTGCAAGCTCTCATCAAGGAAAGGATGGTTGGTTGGAACCATTGACCGTTTGCTTAACTGATTGAGCGTAAGGAATGCAAATAAACCTGCAAATCCAATAGCAATACCTATTTCAATAATACCGAAACCACGTTCGGCTTCGACAGTTCCAGGCATGATCATCATATAATAATCCAGCCAGTGGCCGCAAAGCAGCATAATACATACAAACAGAAGTGTGTTTGTATGACGCTTTGAACCGCGGGCCATCAGGATCAGTATGGGAGCTACAAAGTTAATTATTATGTTAACCCAAAACCAAGGCAGGTATTCAGGCTCCCATCTCTTGTAGAAGTATACCGTTTCTTCCGGCATGTTTGCGTAATAGATAAGCAAAAACTGAGCAAACCATACATACGTCCAGAATATGGAGAAAGCAAAGATGAACTTACCAAGATCGTGCAGGTGATTTTCATTGACCCAAGACAGGTAGCCGCCCTTTTTAAGGAGGATAACAATCAATGTGATAACGCATAAACCGCTAACCCACATGGCTGCGAAATTATACCAGCCGAACATGGTAGAGAACCAGTGTGCCTCCAATGACATGATCGTGTCGAAAGCCCATATAGGTGTAGTGAATCCAAAGATGATCAGGAATACCGCCGACCACTTGATGCTCTTATCGTAGAAAACCAAACCGCCCTGTTCTGCTTCCCGTTGCGCATATTTTGCAAATAGGTATGCAAAGAAACTGTAGGCTCCTAAAAACACAGCCAGGCGCGTTAAAAAGAAAGGTACATTCAGGTACACTGCCTTATTCGCTATGATCATATCATAATTAGGACTATTCGGATCGGTTATGCCCTCAGCATGCCAGTGATGATATAAATTGTGTGTCGCCAAACCTGCAGCACAAACTACAAACAGAACAACAGAAGCAATAGGAAGAACCCGGGACATTGCCTGTGGTATCCTCAATAAACCAGTTGCCCAACCTGCCTGTGCAACATATTGCAGGGCGATAAAGAATGTACCTGTAGCGCATACACATGCGAAGTAGTATGCCATCAGCAGCAAGTTTGCATAGGTGCGCTCAGCATGATCTGTTAAAAATCCGAATGCTATAGAAAGAACACCCACCACTATTGCTATAAGGGTCCAGGTTTTTAATTTGCCTGAAAAAATAAATTGTTCAGAAAAATTATGAGTATGAGTATGATTGTGATTTCCCATCTGGTTTTAGCAATTGACTATTGTAATTTTTGTAATTCGTGAACGTACATAACAATTTTCCACCGTTGCTCCGGCGTAAGCTGATACTTGTGCGGCCCCATAAGGTTAACACCATACGTAATGGTATGGTATATCTTTCCGTCGGTCAGATCCTTCATAGATCCTCCCCTGGATGAATTTCCTGCAGAATAAGATGGTGGCGCAGGGAACTTGCCCATCTTAACTATAGAACCGTCACCCTTTCCTTCGTTCCCGTGACAGTGGGAACACATGTTAAGATAAAGCGTCTTTCCTTGCTCAAGGGTAGGAACAGTAACTGGCAGCGGATTAGTTAAACCTGTACTGGCAGCCTGGTATCCTTCAGGAGTGTTCGGAAATTCGTCTATCTTCTCAAAACCTACCGGCGTTGTTCCCGCAGGCGGAGTCTGAGCGGTTTTCCCGTCCTTGAAATTCTTATTTGGCTGATCGGGATTATAAGCGATCGGATCATACATATTACGGGCGAACTCAATACCCGTGCTCCTGTTATTTGAACAGGAAGATATAACTGAAACCGAGGCCACAGTTAAAAAAGCGGTACAGATTGTCAGGACCTTATTCATAACTAACATATTTTCTTTCGTTGTGCTTAACTTCAACAGCACCTGCTTCTTTTAAAATGTTGTCAATTTTATCGTGATATGGATTCTCCTTGGCATCAATAGCAACTACAAACCGGTCGTTGGTAGCGCGAAGGTCCATTACTCTTGGCGCACGGCCCGGAGCAAGGTGATTAACAAAGAAATAAGTTCCAACCATACCGAATGCACAGAACAAAACGGTAAGCTCAAACATGATCGGCACGAAATCCGGGAATGCAAAGTGAGGCTTGCCACCGATATTCATAGGCCAGTCGTAAACAAGCATATACCAGATCATAGTGATCGCGGTTATCGTTCCGGTCAGGCCGAAACAAAATGCCACCTTGCCCAAACGCGAACGCTTAATTCCTAATTTATCTTCAATACCGTGGATAGGCATAGGGGTATACACGTCATAAATCTTAACGTTTCCTTCCTGTAACTTATCGATCCCATGCATCAGGTCATCCGGATCTGCAAAATGACCTAAAATATATTTTATGTTACTCATCTTTATGCTTTTTCGTATTCCGCAACACGGGGTGAAACACTATCGTATTTTTCAAGAGACTCCTGATAGTAGGCAGCCTGCCCAGGATCGACTACTCCCTCCCGGATAAGCTTTTGCTTAGCCTGGTCACTTGAGCTCTTCAGCAATAACTTAACCTCAGCCATTGCAATTGCAGGCAATACCCTAAGGAATAACAGGAACAGGGTAAAGAACAACCCGATCGATCCAACGAACACACATACGTCAACCCAGCTTGGGTAGAACATAACCCAGCTTGACGGCAAATAATCTCTGTGAAGCGAGGTCACGATAATTACGAAACGCTCAAACCACATACCTATGTTCACGATGATGGAAAGGATCCATGACCAGGCAATGCTTGTACGTACTTTCTTAAACCAGAAGATCTGTGGTGTAAATACGTTACAAGTCATCATACTCCAGTAAGCCCACCAGTATGGACCACTAACCCGGTTAAGGAAAGCAAACTGCTCATATTCAACCCCTGAGTACCATGCAATAAAAAGCTCGGTAAGATAAGCCACACCAACAATAGATCCCGTCAGGATGATGATCTTATTCATCGATTCGATGTGGAACATCGTGATGTAGTTCTCGAAATTCATCACCTTACGTGCTACCAGCAATAAGGTCTGCACCATCGCAAAACCTGAGAAGATCGCCCCGGCCACAAAGTATGGAGGGAAGATCGTAGTGTGCCATCCCGGAACCAGTGATGTTGCAAAGTCCATCGATACGATCGTGTGCACTGAAAGTACCAGCGGTGTAGATACACCCGCGAGGATCAGTGAAACCAGCTCAAAACGTTGCCATGTCTTAACCGATCCATTCCAACCGAAAGAAAGGATAGAATAAATACGGCGGCGCAGGCCTGTTGCACGGTCACGGATAGTAGCGATATCAGGAAGCAAACCTGTATACCAGAACACCAATGACACTGAGAAGTAAGTGGAGATCGCAAATACATCCCATACCAGCGGAGAGTTAAAGTTCACCCAAAGGGAACCGAACTGGTTGGGTAGTGGTAACGCCCAGTAAAACATCCACGGGCGGCCCATGTGCGATATAATGTAAGTGGCGGCACAGATAACGGCGAAAATGGTCATCGCCTCAGCTGAACGGTTAATGGAGTTACGCCAGTTCTGACGGAAGAGTAAAAGTACTGCGGAGATCAGCGTCCCTGCGTGACCGATACCAACCCACCATACGAAACCGGTGATGTCCCAAGCCCAGCCCACAGTTTTATTCAGTCCCCATTCGCCGATACCGAACCAGAATGTCCAGCTAACTGCAAATACCCAAAGAGCAGCTCCAATTGCCGAAACGGTGAATCCGATCCACCAGGCTTTATTAGGTTTATTTTCTACAGGAACCAATATATCTTCGGTGACCTTTGAATAGGTAATATTTTCACCGGTTACTAAGGGTTCTCTAAGTATAGACTCGTGATGAGATGACATATCTTTATTGAATTTCTTGTATTAAACCTCTACAGTATTTCTAACTTTTGTTTGATATCCAATACCTGGCTTTGTATTGATCTCTTCAAGTACATAATAGGTACGCTCGCTCTTCAATGCTTTCGATACTTCAGAATTAGGATCGTTTCCATCACCGAAGATGATCGCATTTGTAGGGCAGGTCT
This sequence comes from Daejeonella sp. JGW-45, assembly GCF_029360805.1. GTDB lineage: Bacteria > Bacteroidota > Bacteroidia > Sphingobacteriales > Sphingobacteriaceae > Daejeonella. The sequence goes on from NZ_JARKNC010000001.1 coordinate 371,624, forward strand.
GCTGACAAGCCATCTTAATGTCGCCATCTTTCAATGTACGCTTATCAAGTTTTGCCTGAAGCTTGCCAGTTTGGATACGCTGAACACACATTGAACATTTCTCCATTACCCCACGTGAACGGGTGGTAACATCCGGGTTTAACACAAGCTGTGTAAACTCATTATTCATGTAGTTATCAAAACGTGAATCATTCCAGTAGTTAAACCAGTTGAAACGACGCACTTTATACGGACAGTTATTCGCACAATATCTTGTTCCGATACAACGGTTGTAAGCCATTTGATTCAATCCCTCCGAAGAGTGGACGGTCGCCAATACCGGACAAACTGTTTCACATGGCGCGTGGTCGCAATGCTGGCATAACATTGGCTGGTGGATCACAGATACATTATCCATGCTTTCCAGATCATCCATCTCCTTGTGCTTTGTTACCTTAGCACCCGAGTCATTAATGGTGTAATAACGGTCAATCCGCAGCCAGTGCATCTCACGACGCTTGCGAACTTCATCCCGTCCTACAACAGGAATATTATTTTCTGCATTACAAGCAACGATACATGCTCCGCAACCGGTACAAGCGTTAAGGTCAATAGCCATAACCCAACTGTGACCCGGCTGTTCGTATTCAGGCCAAAGTTCTGCATGATTGATATGACGGTGGCCTGTTCCGGCATTCGGATCTTTTAGGTAGTCTTTTAAAGTAGTTTCACGAACGATATTCCGGCCCTCAATAGAATGGTGGGTCTGCGTCTGTGCAAGCTCATATATTCCGCCTGCCTTGGATATCGTTGCAGCAGCATTGCCCTGAAGCGTGCCGTTAACCAGTCTCATGAACGGATAGGCATTTTTACCAACTTCAGCAGCAGCTTTGCCTGCCATGGTGCGTCCGTAACCAACAGCGATAGATACTGTTCCGGAAGCTTGTCCCGGCTGCATAAGAACCGGCAAGGTAACTTCGTACTTATCAGTTTTAACAGTTACCATATCGTTTTCTCCGATACTCAACTGCTCAGCGTATTTCGGACCGATAGCTACGTAATTATCCCATGTAACTTTAGAAACCGGATCAGGTAACTCCTGTAACCAAGGGTTATTTGCCAGTTTACCATCTCCAATACCAGTGCTTTCATACACCTGGAGCTCAACCGCATTGTCGCCGGCTTTTGCAAGAGCATTACTCTCAGCTACAATTGCAGCTACCGCAGCACCCACATTACCTGCAGAGCTATAAGCACCACCTGTTTTAGGGGCCATCGTTACTGATCCTTTCTGTAAAAGCTCTTTCCAGCTGATGCCGCTTTGAGGAAGAACGGATTTAGACCAGTTATTCTGAATATATTGATAGTAATCCTGAACCGCGTTGTCAGACCAGATCAAAAGACCTTGCTCCGCATTACGGGTATTGTAAACAGGATTGATAGTAGGTTGCGCAATAGTATAGTAACCTTCTACCGGATTTGAGTCGCCCCATGATTCCAGGTAGTGATGGTTAGGTGCAATTACCTGGCAAAGAGATGCTGTTTCGTCTTTGCGATCAGCGAATGATACGCGGAGAGCAACTTTTGCAAGTGCCTCTGTGAATGCTTTCGGATCAGCATACTCGTAAGCAGGATTACTGTTCAGGAAGAACACAGCGCCAACAGAACCGCTATTCATTTCACTCACCAAAGTCACGAAATCAGAATCGATACCTGTGTACTGATAAGAAGGATTGTCCAGATCAATCGTTGAACCATAACTTCCAAGAAGGGAGTTAATAGCATTTACCACAGTTTGAACTGAAACATCATTCGATCCTGACACTACCAGGCTACGGCCTTTGGCTGCAGTTAATTCTTTAGCCGCGAGTAATATGGCTGTATCAGCTTTCTGGTTTGTAAGCTTCTTAACACCTGACACAGCTCCACCAAGCGCAGCGTATAAATTAAGCAGTGCTATACCTTCTTCAGATGGCTTTAAAGGAATACGTGCATCAGCATTTGTTCCTGTTAAGCTCATACCTGCCTCGAACTGTATATGGCGCGACATCTTTCCGCCTTTCAAAGCAGCAGCATTTCTCTTCGAAGCGTATTGTGTATTGAACTCAACGTGAGATATCCAGCTTCCCAGGAAGTCCGCACCAAAGCTCACAATTACGTCAGCATTGTCGAAGCGGTATCTTGGAAGAACGGCTTTCCCGAAACTCGCTTCGTTAGCTTTTATAATACCGGTATAAGAAACCGCATCAACCTGAACATGCTTGGCTGATGGATATTTTGCAATGAAGTCGGCAATTACTGCCTTAGTCGAAGGACTGTTTACCGTTGATGAAACGATACGGATACTTTTGCCGCCAACCTTAGAAAGCTCGGCTTTAACAAACTCGTCTATTTTAGCCCATGAAACATCTGCATCGTTAAGAACCGGCCCTTTTAGTTTTGATACATCATAGAGATCAAGAACAGACGCCTGCCCCTTAGCATCCAGCGCACCCCTGCTAAGGATACAATTAGGATTTCCCTCAATTTTAATCGGACGGCCCTCACGGGTTTTAACCAGAACGCTGTGACCGTTAAAAGTAGAAGTATAATAATTTGGAATACCCGGTACGATCTCTTCCGGCTTAACTAAGTAAGGAATTGATTTATGAACAGGAGTCTTCTGACAGGCTGCCAGGGTTACTGCACCCAAACCAAATCCCAGCGCCTTTAAGAAGTCGCGTCGTGGAGTTACGGTACTCAAGCCAGCTTCATTCAGAACCTCTTCCATAGGAAGTGATTCAGCGAATTCGTTTTTGTTCTTTTCAACGAAATCTTTGGTATTCTGCAGCTCTTCTAAACCTTTCCAGTATTTCTTATTGCTTTCCATGTAAGCTATATAACTGTATACGTATGTTTTCTTAAAATTCTATTCTTAGTAATGGCACTTACTACATTCCAAACCACCCAGCACCGCTGCTGTCACTTTTTCACCTTTTTTCAGTTTATCGTGAGCAGCAATAAGCCTGTCGTAGTACGGATTATCCTTGTGGTTAACCTCGGTCTCCTTATGGCAGTTAACACACCACTTCATTGTCAGCGGTGAATACTGATAAACCTCTTCCATCGTCTGGATCGGGCCGTGACATTTCTGGCACTCAATTCCTGCTACCGCAACGTGCTGTGAGTGGTTAAAGTAGGCAAGATCAGGAAGGTTATGGATACGGATCCACTCAACCGGCTTGGTATTTTTACCATACTGCTTGGTAGTTTCGTTATAATCAAGGGCGTGATAGATCTTCTGGATTTCAGGAGAAGTCTTACCATCATATTTATCTGATGCTGTAACATAGTTATGGCAATTCATACAAACATTCAGGGATGGTATAGAGGCATTCTTAGAAGTAAATGCTCCTGTGTGACAGTACTGGCAATCGATCTTATTTAAGCCTGCGTGAAGCTGGTGAGAGAACTTGATCGGCTGCACCGGCTGATAACCCGTATGCACACCGGTTTCCCACATGCCCATCCATCCGGCTGAACCAAGGGCAATAACCACCAAAAGAACTATGAACAAAATAAACTTCTTGTTCTTGCTTAGCTGCTTAAGGCCAGCAAGGCGGTCTCCTGATACTGCATCTTCGTCTTCAACCACTACTCCCTGCTTTTCGAGCATCACCCTTTCAAGGGTACGGATCACACGGTTCAGAACCACAATCACGATGAAAGCAATAATGATCACGGCAATAAGCCCGAAGATCATAAAGTTGCTTATCTCACCTGAACCTCCTTCTGCAGCAGCCCCGGCTTCTGTGCCAGCAGCAGCCGCCGCCGGTTTGGTTTCCTCTGCCTTTACATAAGCAAGAATTCCTTTGATATCATCATCCGTTAACTCCGGAAAAGCCGACATCATTGCAGGGGAGAATTTCTCAGCCTCCTTTGCATCGGGATCACCGGAAGCGATCAGGGCAGGGGCGTTCTTGATCCACTTAAGCAGCCATTCCTCACTACGGCGATCATTGATACCTTTCAAATCAGGACCAACAACAACTTTCCCGATGGCGTGGCAAGCCGTACATTTTTGCTTAAAGATCGCTGCACCAGCTGCCGCGTCCTGTGCGTTAGCTGAACTAACAGCTGCAGTCAGGAAGGAAACCAGTAACAGAGACTTTGTAACACTTCTAAAAAACAATGAGATGCTTCTCATATCGCGTATTTAATGCTAAAATTGAATTGTATGATAGAAATCAGCCCGTTTTGTGACAGGCGTCATTTTCGATGACAAAAGTAGGTTTTATTCGCTTAACCATGACATTATCATGACCAATATTAGTAATTTATAATCGTTCTAAACTAAACATATACTCGCTCATTATCAATTACTTAACTTGCAAGCAAACATGTTAGTGAAAGTAGCTTATAAACTTTATTGCCATTATTAAAACAAAATGCTATTGCCTTAAAACCCACGCAAAGATCAAGGGTGCAACAATCGTGGCATCAGATTCAACTATAAATTTAGGTGTATGAATATCCAGTTTGCCCCAGGTAATCTTCTCATTAGGAACTGCCCCAGAATACGAGCCAAAGGAAGTGGTCGAATCAGAGATCTGGCAAAAGTAGCTCCAGAAGGGAATATTTTCCATTTCCATGTCCTGGTACAGCATAGGCACCACGCAGATTGGAAAATCGCCAGCTATACCGCCGCCAATTTGGAAGAAGCCGATTCCTTTACCTCCGGAGTTTGCGATATACCAGTCGGCCAGCCAGCCCATATACTCGATCCCGCTCTTCATGGTAAGCGCCTTGATCTCCTTTTTCATCACATAAGATGCGAATATATTCCCCATGGTTGAGTCTTCCCATCCCGGAACAACAATCGGCAAGTTCTTTTCAGCGGCCGCCAGCATCCATGAGTTCTTGGGATCTATTTCATAATACTGCTCAAGATCGCCGCTCAATAACATCTTATACATGAACTCATGCGGGAAATATCTTTCGCCGGCATCATCAGCATCTTTCCATATCTTATAGATATGCTTCTGCAGTCTCCTGAAAGCTTCCTCCTCGGGAATACAGGTGTCGGTTACCCGGTTATAGTGGTTCTCAAGAAGATCCCACTCGTCCTGCGGACTAAGATCACGATAATTAGGCACTCGCTTGTAATGAGAATGTGCAACCAGGTTCATGATATCCTCCTCAAGGTTTGCACCTGTACAGGAGATAATAGCCACCTTATCCTGACGGATCATCTCAGCTAGTGAAATGCCCAGTTCTGCGGTACTCATTGCCCCTGCAAGGGTGATCATCATCTTACCTCCTTCGTCCAGATGAGTTTCATACCCTTTAGCTGCATCCATTAACGCAGCAGAATTAAAATGAAGGTAATTTGTTTCAATAAAACGGGAAACCGGTCCTCTTTCAACAGCCATAGTTTTGATTTTTAGACCGCAAAATTAGACTTCTTAAATGTAGTAAGCAAATGCAAGGCGCGCACAGAGAGTCTGCGCGGCATTTTATATTAATATGCGCCTTAATTATTTTTTTGTAAAATTGATCTGTTAACAATCAACCGGGCTAATGAATAAGATACTCAGAATTTTCATTGTATTGATCCTGGCCAATTTATCTGCCAGGCAAGCCAACGGCCAAAAGATAGAACACGTAGTACTGATCGGTTCTGATGGGTTTGGAGCGTATGCTTTTAAGAAGGCAAAAGTGCCGAACCTGCGGGCTATGATGCTGGAAGGGTCCTGGTCTTTGAACGCCCGAACTGTTCTGCCATCTTCCAGTGCACCGAACTGGGCGTCAATGGTTATGGGTGCCGGTCCTGAGCTCCATGGCTATACAACATGGGGAAGCCAGAAACCCGATATGCCTGCGCGCGAGCTTGATGAATATAGCATGTTCCCGAGTATATATACACTCCTTCGCAGATCCGATGCACAAAAAGAGATGGGGGTGATCTATGAGTGGAGCGGCATCGGTTATCTTTTCCCTAAAGCTGCAGTAAATCACGACCAGAACCCGGACGGAGATATTGCAGTAACAAAGGCAGCAACCGACTATATCAAAAAAAGTAAACCAACCTTTCTGTTTATACATCTGCATGATGTGGATAGTGTTGGCCACACTGTCGGGCATGACACACCCGAATATTATCAGGCGGTTGAACGGACCGACGCACATATCGGGTCTATTTTACAGAGTATTAAAGATGCCGGAATAGAGAAAAATACGGTAGTTTTATTCACCGCCGACCACGGCGGGGTAAATAAAGGTCATGGATCAATTTCCATGAATGAGATGCAGATACCCTGGATAATGAAGGGCTTAAAGGTAAAGAAGAACTTCGAGGTTACAGAAAGTATAATGACTTACGACACGGCAGCAACTATAGCCGCCATGCTTAAATTAAAGCAACCATCGGTGTGGGTGGGAAAGCCTGTCAGGAGTGCTTTTAAAAACTAGTTACATAGCCAGGTAATACGACAAAACCTTGCTTTACATTAAAATAAACAATTCTATGAAATCAAACCTGGGATACTTTGCACTGGCTGCCTTGATTATTTTCACAGCCTGCAATCAGAGCAGGCCTACAGCAGTTGATGAAGACGGACTGGCTACGCTAAGTGCTGACAGTATCAGGCTTCATGTTTCACGGCTTGCACATGATTCACTGCTGGGACGTAAGCCCTTCACCGCGGGAGAGACTAAAACCATCGCTTACCTGCAAAGCCAATTTAAGGAGGCTGGCCTGGAGCCCGGAAACGGAGACAGTTATCTGCAGGAAGTGCCGATGGTAAATATACAGACCTATGCCGATCCTCAGATGAGGGTATCGTCGCCGAAAGGAGGCTTCAGCCTGAAAGGCTTTGCCGACTATGTGATATGGACAGATAAGATCACCGACAAGGTCAGCCTGAATAATGACGAGCTTGTATTTGCCGGATATGGTGTTGTTGCACCTGAACATAACTGGAATGATTATGCCGGATTAGATGTAAAAGGCAAGGTCGTATTGGTAATGGTTAACGACCCCGGCTTCGCTGCCGGAGATACAACCCTCTTTAAAGGAAAAACAATGACCTATTATGGTCGCTGGACGTATAAATTCGAAGAGGCAGCACGCCAGGGAGCAAAGGGCTGCCTGATCGTTCATACTACGGAGGGTGCCAGCTATCCTTTCTCGGTTGTTCAGAATAACTGGAATGCATCAAAGCTACGGTTAGACGACCGCAGCAAGGCAAAACCATATACCGACATAAATGGCTGGGTATCTCTTCCGGCGGCTAAACGCCTGGTGGCCGCTGCCGGTATGGACAGCACCAGTTTCTTTGCGCAAGCTGATAAGCGGGGCTTTAAAGGATCGTCATTAAACCTGAGGCTTTCTACAAACATGAAAGTAGAAACCACATTCAATAAGTCGTTTAACGTTATCGGGAAGATCACGGGCAGCAAGAGGCCCGACGAGGTGATCGTTTACACCTCGCACTGGGATCACCTGGGAGTAGGTACGGCTGATGAAACTGCGGACTCCATCTATAATGGCGCCTTCGACAATGCCAGTGGCACTGCAAGTCTTATAGAACTTGCCCGCGCGTTTAAAAGCCTGAAAACCCAACCCGAACGTACAGTGATCATGCTCGCGGTTACTGCGGAAGAACAGGGTTTATGGGGTTCGGCCTATTATGCCCAAAACCCGGTATACCCCGCAGCCAATACAGTAGCCAATATTAATATCGACGGGCTGAACCCATTTGAAACTACCCGCGATATCGTAACGGTTGGTGAGGGACAGTCGGAACTGGAAGATTACCTCAAAACTGAAGCGGAAAAGGCAGGACGTGTACTGGCTTTTGAAACCCACCCTGAAGCAGGGTATTATTACCGCTCAGACCATTTCAACTTCGCGAAGGTGGGCGTTCCTGCTTTATATACCTCGCGCGGGGTAAACGTTATTGGCAAAGAGGAAGGCTATGGCGAGAAGACAGCTGCAGAATACCGCGAGAAACATTATCACCGCCCCTCTGATGAATATGACCCGGCTACGTGGACGTTTGCCGGCGGACTGGACGATTTGAAGCTCTTATTCCTCGTAGGCAAACGCCTCGCTTTTGAGACTACCATGCCGAAGTGGAAAGAAGGCTCGGAGTTTAAGGCGATAAGGGAAAAGGAGTAAACTGAAAATTGAAATGAGAAATGGGAAATGGGAAATGGGAAATGTTTGAGAATGTTCTTAAAGATGTATCTCCGTTTTCAGTTTTCAGCTTTTTCAATTTTCAGTTTTCAGTTTTCAGTTTTCAGTTTTCAGTTCTTCTTTTTCAAGTCCCTCATTAAATCCAATGTCATCCGCGCAACCCGGTCGATGGCCTGATTGATTATTTCCTCCGGATTACCCCGGTATACTTCCCTGAGACCGATGCTTTTTTCTTCCCACAACATGTGGATGAACATCGTGCCCACAGGCTTTTCGCGCGTTTCACTACCGCCGGGGGTTGTAAGACCGGTTACGGCTACATAAACCTCTGCATTGATCAGTTTCTTTAATTTCCTGCAAAGCTGCTCGGTAACTTCTGCTGATTCGGGGGTATATTTCCTGATGAGACCGGGCGGGATACGAAGGATATGTTCCTTCAGAATAGCATCATAGCACACGATCCCGCCTTTAAGAACTTTACCCGATTCGGGCGCCATCGCATAGGCAGCACAAAGGCTTCCTGCCGTAGCGCTCTCGGCAAACGTGATAGTGAGATTATTATCTGCAAGCGTTTTACAGCTTTCAAGGACAAGGTTAGAAGGCATAATATATTTTCCTGTATAACTTCTAGAAGAGTAATATGTTTGTTCAAACGTTAGTGAAACTTAAGCGGAAAAACCGCGAGTTCCTTGAAAACTCAGGAAAAAACGCTAATTGCCGCAAGTTTAACGTTAAACTATCTCAGTGCTTAGATAGTGTTATCTCTGTGTTAAAGCAGTGCTTAGGCTGTGAAGCGGCAATTAGAAAAATTTGCGGTTTTTATGCGGTTTTAGAAAAATGCAGCATGCCGCCCCAGCCGCTCTCAACTCTCCACTCCCCCGGAGGTCCCCGTGCAAGTCCCCTTTGCCACCTTATACACCGACCCCACCAGCCTCTTTCTGTACACCCCATCGTCCGTCATCCCGGGCGAAGCGAGGGATCCTTCCGCCCCATTCGTATTTCCTTACATAGTAACACCCAGGTGCCGTCCCACTGATCCACAAAACCTACATGAGCTATGCGCTTTTTCTCAGGAAAATAAAGCCCGAAGACGTCACCCGGCCGGGGTTGTGAAATGGGCTGATGGTCTCGAACTGCTTCTCGCTTTCCCGCTTCCCTACACGACCGCCTCCAGCACCAATCAAAAAGTGATGCCGCCTGGCGAAGGGAAGAGAGCTTTCCTTTCGACGCTAGTTCGGTTAGATAGGAAAGGCGATCGCCATATTCTCCATTAAAATTGGCACCTAAGGATCGGTAGCTATAACCACAGGTTTATAAATATCCGTATAAGTTATGGGATTTACTCACCTGGTTCCGTATTTCGCTTACGGCTCTTGAAAGTAAAAAAATTTCTCAATTTTCGTAGAGCACCTTTCAAACCGAAAATATTGATCCCGGTACCATACTTGGATTTCGGTAAAAGTTCAAAAACGGAAATTTCTAAAATATCGGCGATGTCGTATAACCGGGGGATCTTGATTTCGGTTTCTCCATTTTCCATCTTTGAATAGGCGGCCTGTGATATATTTAAATAGAATGCCATGGCATCCTGGCTGATGCCCTTCCGCTGACGCCGTATTCGTATTGCTTCGCAAATCTTAATTTCTTCCATAGGTATTTAAATTCGAAATTCCTATAACCTCAGCGACTAATTTACAACTTCAGGTTATAGTTTCGATGTCTTTATCTCAAGATTTTAGCCCTAATTCTTAATGGTGAGAAGAAATCTAATTGATCTGTTATGAGAGTCATGTCTGATGAAGAATTGGATCAGCTGCCCGGCGCAGCTAGCAATTGTTTAACTTCCGTTGTAACAACGGCCGCCGTCGGGGGATTATTTGGTGGGGTAGGCGCAATAATCGGTGCTGCAGCGGCAGCCACCGGGCCAAATTGTCTGGCCTGGTGGTAAAAATTATGAGGGGTCATAACTTGACCCCTTATATTATATCAGTTATCATCTTCGGATGAATAATTATAGACGTGGCTGCTCCTCCCAGGCCGCCACCCACGTGAATACCATAGTCAATTTCCCCCTTATTGAACTTTTTGGTATAAAGTAATATTATCATCAAATACCCAACCGCAGAATAGATGTTGGGGATATTATCGGCAAACGGTAAAGAAACATGATTTTCCAATGGGTGTAGTATCAAATAACTGCACATACATCCGATTGCAACTCCACTCGCTCCTGCAGAGCTATATGTCATGTCTTTTCGATAAATAAATAGGGACGCCAGGTGCCCCATAAGAAGGCTGCTTATGATTGTTAGAGCTAGTGTTAATCGTCTTGGATGCGGCCCGGATTCTTCAAGCCCTGAGCAATAGACGTACAGCATGAGAATGTTAATTGCCAGATGCGCTGTATTATTATGCACCAGTACAGATGAGAATATCCTATAATACTCTTTTTTGTGTATTACACTAGCGGGATGCAGAATCAAAGCCTGAAAAGCCTTTTTGTAGGCGATCGCATAGAGACTTACAGCCAAAATAATCGCTAAAAGCGAATAGGTGATATAATTGTCTTCCGGAATAATCATATAAAAAACATTGGTATAAACAATAACGTAGGGTTATAAATTACAATCTCAGGTTATAGGTTGAGTCGGAGCCTTAGTTCAATTTTGTTGTACTAAGCCGATGATAATGACTAGTAAATTTGCCTTCAATCCTTTTGTGCTCTTCCCCCTGAACATAGCAGTGTTGTTTTTATTAGTATATACTGCCGACACTTTTATCCTCAATGCAAATTTTTATGAGCAGGCCGTAGCTAATAGCGGGCTTAATTGGGAAACGGTACTGCTAAACACGTCTCCAAAGCTCAAACTTCTCCTTTATACCGCTTCAGTTCTCTTATTGTTACTTAAATATAGCCTGATCGCCTTATTGATCTACACTACATTTTACTTAAATGAGATCAAGGTTTCTTATCAGTCGATTTTCAGAATAGTGTGCCTGGCCGAGTTGGTCTTTTTAATCCCCGCTGCGATCAAGGTGGCTTGGTTTATCATCTATCCTCCCACAGGCCTGGATCAATGGGCGGCATTTTATCCCCTGTCAATACACTCCGTCTTTTCCGGAAGCTCTATTCCTGCTGCAATAACATATCCTCTCCAGCTCCTGAATGCTTTTGAGCTGATCTACATTTTAATGCTATCATATTTATTTTATAAGCTTCTTAAGAATGATTTTGATCAGATGATCAAAATCGTATTGATCTCCTATCTGCCAGGCCTGTTCGTCTGGACGCTCATTGCAAGCTATTTCACTGTCATGCTTAATCCAAGTTAACCCGGCGGATATGACATGGCTCAAAAACAAGCGGATCAGGAATTCTTTTTTCCGGCAGGTTGATCGCCAGGACTGCGGAATTGCCTGCCTGATGTCTGTGATATGGTACTTTAATGTGAGGATCGATTACTCAGCGATAAGTGCCTGTACAAAAGCCAAAAGCTGGGGGTTGACCATGCTGGACCTGAAAAGATTTGCACAGCAGGCCGGCTTCACTGCCCGCGGATTACAGATGAGCCCCGATGATCTTCACGATCAGACCAGCCCGGTTATACTCCATACGGTTAACTCCAGTGGATCTAATCACTTCATCGTTTATTACTCCTACAACAAACGGAATCAGACCTATCTGATCGGCGATCCTGCCACAGGTGTCGGGGAAATAAATTCCCGCGAGCTTGACCAGCGCTGGCAGAGTCGTGCCGGACTGTTACTCCTTCCTGATGGAAATGCAGCTGAAGCCGGCCGCAATGGAAAATGGCGGTGGTTATTGTCGCTGGTTCACTATGAGAAATTTCTATTGGCCCTGGTAACACTTTTAGGCCTGCTAACCGCAGTTATGGGTCTTAGTCTGGCTATTTATCTCCAGGTTTTAACCGACAAGATCCTGCCCGTGCGAAATTACCAGTATATGATCACCGGACTCGTAATGCTCGCGACCCTGTTTATTGTCCGGAGTTTTATTGTCAGTTATCGCCAGCAGATCGTCATTGCTATGGTCAAAGACTTTAACAGCAATCTGGTGCGCGAATTTACGCGCCATCTGCAAAAGCTCCCGGATTATTTCCTTAACAGCAAAACAACGGGCGATATGGTAGTCCGCTTTAATGATACGCAGAATATCCAGTTTGCCTTTTCCACTGCCGTAAGCCTCATACTTATTGACATGGTCATGCTGATCGCTGTAACCGGTTTTGTATTCTCCTATTCCATACCCGTTGCCATCTCGATCATTATTTTTATCGCTCTCACCATTGCCCTGGCATTTCACAGTGCTGATGGCCTTAAAGAACACCAGCAGCGCCTTACCGCTGATTTCTGCCGCACCGATAATATATTGATCTCCGCGGTTAATGATCTGAAGGAAAGGGGCCCGGATACAAATTTTGATCTCGACCGCAGAGGCTTTTACGACTTTGTGGGCTCGTCTGAAAAATTCTCAACTATTGTGAGAAAACTTTCATTGAAGTTTGAGATCATGGGTGCCGTCTTTTTTGCCGGCATTATCATCTATAGCTCTTTTTTAGTTATTGAAGGGCATTATTCAAAAGGACAATTCCTCGCAATGATCACTTTAATCGCCGGTATTTTCCCGGTGGTTCAACGCATTTGTACTACAGGGATGATCCTGATGGACGGAGTTATTGCGCTGGAACGTGTATATGCAATGGTGGTCGCTTCAGAAAAAGATGATCATGACCGGCCAGCCGCAGGGAACTTAGGGCTGGCTCACACAGCAAAAGAATGCTAACGAACCATTATAAACAATCCATCAAATCCTATGAAAGAATTAACCGTAACGATCGTAGCAATAATAATCCTCCTGGCATCGGTTCGTCGGAAACATGACATCATCCCATTAAAACCCGATATGAAAAAACAGGTCATCGGGTGCAGGCAGTGCACCGGAAGTTGGGATATAACGGATCCCGGTGAACGCCGTTAGGGGTGGTCGTATGTGATAAGATTTTATATGCGACCGCCTCCAGGGTCGGAAAACATACTTGAGTTATTTCTATAAACATTTGACCCCGAAGAGGTCAGGGCTGTTTTCCACGATGCTGTAAATAAAGCTTTCCGGATCACCGATCCGCAGCAGGGTTGATTTACTGATGCGTAGGTCTCAAGTGTGTTATACCGATTCAATTCGTGTCAATTCGTTCCAAAATTTCAAGTCACCAACACTTCTCCCAACGTTTGTGCTGTCCATTTACAACAGTATAGTTTTTTAACCCTTTAAAATTTGAAACAATGGGAAAATACAATAAAGGAATACAGGGAGCCTTTTCCGGCAAGGTCTGAGCTGTACCTTTTCTACCAGCATTCATGCGGGTGAGATTGCGGTTGCTTAATCTGAGAAATTTATCACTTCTTTTTCACATACAAATTCCTTCTCCCAACCTTAGTATATTGAAGTCTTCCCTCGCTTGAAAGTTTCTTAAGAGCTGTTGAAACTTCAGAAGACTCCGGCTGAATGCCATATGTCGATTCAAACTCCTCGAGGACAGAAACAACGAGTTTGGGTGTTTCGAAAAAGCCGGATTCGAAAAGCTGGTTTACACGGTGGGTGGTGAGTGCACGACTGCGACGATCGGGCGGAAGCTCAAAGCGGGGTTTGAGATCCAGTTCTATTTTGAATAATTCCGCAGGCTCCACGCCTATCGCCCGGCAGATAGCGATGCAGTAGCTGAGGTAAGTATCACCCCCATTTTCAATGGACGAAATTGTATTAACGCTGAAGCCCGTCATAGCTGAAATATCCTCCAGGCTATAGCCGCGATCTTTTCGGAACGCTCTTATCCGCTCTCCAATTTGCCTCGCAGAAGCTTCATCAAAATATTTGCGCACATAACAAATTGAAGTATGTTATATATCTATTCTATACAAGTTTATTTGTAAATATTTTGTGTATGTCAACGTGATTATATATTTTTAATATCTCAATATTTCCCTGCATTGTGATTGAATATCACACTGCATTCGAAAGATAATCTTGACTTACCTATCGCAGTATATATGAACCTCTCTGAAAAGCAACCGATATTCAGGTCCCCGGAAGCTGAACAATTTTTCGACTTTTACAGCCACGAGAGCGCTAAAGAAATACTATGGAAATGGTTTACCGCTACGGTTACCGATGGCTTTAGCGAGTTGAGCCAGGTCGAGAAAGAAAACATTATCAGCCTGTATGAGCGGTTGGACAGTCTGCTAGAAGGTATCCAATTGCCAGATCCAATTAAACCGGACAATAATGGATAGGCAGGTGATCCTCATTTCATTGATTATTTGCACTCCGGGCGAGGCTCCCTGCTAAAACTCTTCTCTCATTCACTTTTGGGGGTTCGAGCTTTGACTATTCTGGCCCCGCTGGTAAAAATCCTTCCCCAATTTACGCACCGCTGCTTTCAGCTTCTGCTCCTGCTTTTTGAGACCGATAATTGCAGCCTGGTGTTTTACGCCGCGCCGGTCAAAAAAGTCGATCACCATCGCCTGGTCGTGCCACTCACCGATAGCGGCCTGGATATCCTGCAGGTAATCTTCATTAATGGGAGGATCGATAACCGGCTGCGCGAGCTTGTAGTTATAGATCAGGCTCTTCAGCAGTTTACGGCAGCCATGAAGTTCGTTATCAAATTTGGGGTTAACCAGGCGCTTCGCGATTTGTTGTAATAGCAGGTTGTAATGCCGGATGATGTGAGCGTCATTTATTGACCGGATCTTTTTGATTAAGGATCTGTGGCTTTCCTTCAGATCTTTGAAAAAGTCTTTCTTGCAGGCTTCGAATTCTTTCCCGGCTTTGTTCTGTATCTCGCACTGTTCTTTAAGTATATCCATGCGGCCGAGCTTCATGTCCCGGATCATGTTAACATGCAGGTAGGCGTCGCGGATCTCGCCCGCTCTTTTAAAAATGCGGCGAACGGGTTTAAAGCGTTTTTTAAGCGGGTGCTTATCTCTATCGCTTTCCGCCAGGGTAATGAAGGCGCGCAGCTTTTTAACCTGGACGCGAAAGCGGTGCAGGTCTTCGGGTTCCTCATCGTTATACCATGCTTTCAGACTCCTTTGCAGCTCCTTCCACTCTTTTTCAAAATAATCCAGCCCGTCTTTCTTTTTCATGACTAAGTATACTGAATAACAACTTGTTATAAGGATAAGTTTTAGCCGGACCCGCGATGAAGAAGCCAAGTATGCTGCGATCACACAGAAGTAGAAACTTACCATGTCTTACTTATGTTATATTTAACCTAATTTATCCAATTCTCATTTAAACTCTCCTTCAAACCCATGAATGAACGGTTGTTAGATACAAGTACTATTTCGCCGGACCAGCTTACAGGGCTGGCCATCAGCCTGGGTATCGGCTTTTTGATAGGCCTGGAAAGAGAATTCTCCAAACAAGTAAAAGAGGGAGAAGAACAATTTGCCGGGGTGCGCACGTTCTCGATGGTAGCTATGCTGGGCTTCCTGACCGCTGTTCTGGCAGCTCATTTTGGTGAATGGCTGTTTGGAGTGGCGCTGTTCTGCCTGTTCGCTTTTGTGATCGTATCCTATTTTCAAATTTCAGGCGGTCGGGGTAATAAAGGAGGGACATCAGAAATTGCCCTGATCATCACCTTTGTGCTGGGCGCGGTGGTGTTTTTAAAATTCATCCTGTTTGCACTTATTGTGATGGTCGTGATGATGCTGCTGCTTGCTTTCAAGCCATCGTTGCATTGGTTTGCCAGCAAGCTGAACCGTAACGAGCTGCTCGCCATCATTCTCTTTGTGGTGATGTCTGCCCTGGTCATTCCTTTTTTGCCGGATGATGATTTCGGTCCCTACCGGTTATGGAACCTCAGGGAGATCTGGAAAATGGTGGTGCTGGTATCGGGCACAAGTTTACTGGGGTATATGATCGCCAAGATCCTCGGGAATAAAGGCACCCTGCTGGCGGGAATTGTGGGCGGCCTGGTCTCCAGCACATCAGTTGCACTGGCCTTTTCCCGCAAGAGCAGGGAGACCGGATCCGGGGCTTCCTCCTTTTACTATGCCATGGGGATTATCAGCGCCTGCACGATCATGTTCCCGAGGATACTGTTCGAGGTGTATGTGATCAATAGCCAACTGGCACGGGAGCTATGGCTGCCGGTGACGGTCATATCCCTGGCAGGCTTCGGGGCGGCCTTTTTGATCTACAGGTTTAAAAAGGTGAAAACCGGGAAGACGGATCTTCCTCTTAAAAATCCGCTTGATCTGGGTACTGCCGTTAAATTTGCCCTCTTGTATGCGCTTATCCAATGGCTGGTTATGTACAGCGGCGAGCAATTCGGGGATAAGGGGACGTACCTGGCGGGGGCTGTTTCGGGCATAACGGATGTGGATGCCATTACCCTGTCCATGGCTAAAATGGGGACTGCGCAGGAGTCATCCCGGCTGGCGATCAATACCATTCTGATCGCCGCAATGTCCAATACCCTGGTCAAGTTTATCCTGGTGATCGCTTTGGGGAGCACTGAGCTGCGTAAAATAGCATTCGGCGGATTTGCAGCGATATTTTTAAGCGGCGCCGGTTATTTGGTCTATAGTTTTTTGGCGGGGTAACAGGACTTTATTCAGGCGTCCCTCAGGCTTTCAACCTCCGTCTTCAGCTCCTCATACCACTCCTCACCATACTTCCTGATCAGTGGTCCCTTTAAAAATTCATGCACCGATACCTTCAGCTCCTTACCGAACGAACAGGCATCACTGCAGATGTTCCAGCGGTCGTAATGGAGTACGTCAAATTCTGGGTAACTGGTTATCCGGATTGGGTAAAGGTGGCAGGAAATAGGCTTTTGCCAGGAGATAATGCCTTGCTCGTAGGCTTTTTCGATGGCGCACTTAGTGATGCCGTTTTCCCAGGTTACGTAGGCACATTCCTTATTCGTATCCACACAGGGAGTAGTGTAGTCGCCTTCGAAATCTCTGACCCATGTTCCAGACTTTTCGATAGCGTCAATGCCCTTCTCTGTCATGTAGGGCTTCACCAGGGGGTAAATTTCCTCCAGAACCGCCAGCTCAGATCTTTCCAGCGGCGCGCCTGAATCTCCCTCTATGCAGCAGGCTCCTTTGCATTTGCTGAGATTGCAGACAAAGTTCTCTTTAATTACGTCTTCGTGGACAAGGGTGTTCTGGACCTGGATCATTTGAGTTGTACGTGATACGTTTTACGTTTTACGTCTGGGCGGAGACGAAAATATTTATTGATTACTATTTACTATTCACTGATTACTATTTATTATTTACCATTTACTAGTCCCCATTTACCATTTACTGATCACCATTTACCAACTACTCCTTACTAAATACTAACTACTTCCCCACCGCAAGCGGGTACTTCAAACCCTTTGCCGACATCAACTCCAGGGTGACAGATCCTACCAGGATCTCTACCTGTGCCTTTACCGGGATGCGGTTGCCATCATCCGTGATCCAAAGGTACAGTTTACTATCTTTTCTGAAGATCCTACCAGGCTGTATCGAGGGACTGAACTTTAAGCAGTTGAAGTAACCCAATGCTGTTTTAACTCTTTCCTTGCCTACATATTGTACCTCCAGTTTGGTAACCCCGTCATCAAGGAAGTAGTTCATGCTGAATTTAGAGCCTATCCGCAGGTCTGACATATCAATGCTGCGGGCGAAATAATAGGCCGAGACTACGTCAAACGTTTGTCCGTCGCCCTTAAAAGTTCCCTTGTTCGACACGATCTTCTTCTGGTCCTGGTAAAACCTTGCCCTGTCGGTGCGCCTGTAGTTCGCTTCACGGATATTTTCGGTATAAAGGTAGGGCGTCAGTTCCTTCCGGTCGATATAGGAGTCATACCTGTTCCTTACTTTATAGAATACGTTGAACGATCCGGCCGTCCGGCCCTCGGCTACGAGGTGGAAAACGGGCTTGTTATCGAATTTAACGTCGGTGTCTTCTACCCGGATGCTCGCCTCGGCCGCAGTAATGAATCCGTAACGGAGCTTGTAATTAAGCTGCTCGCCAACCTGGAATACCGGTTCCTTCACATTCTGAAGCCCCTGGGCGTAGGATCCCGAAATGCATACAAGCAGCAGAATAACCAATAATCTATATTTCATGGAGCTTATGATACAAAAAGTAAACCAATGTGAGTTGCGAGAAACGAGAACCGAGAGACGAGCTTCCTGCACGCGTTTAGTCCACTTTCAGCTTTCAGTTTTCAATTGTCAATTACTAATCCTTCCTTTTATAAATCGGCACCGTCGAACAAGGCTCTCCGTACATTATACTTTTAGAAACATTTGTAAGCTTTACAGTAAGGTCGATAAAGGCGGATTCAGGAACTGCAATTTCACCGCATCCTTTGATCACCACGCGCTGATCGCGGTACTTTTCAATATCCAGCTTCTCCAGTTCCCGTTCAAAGAGAATAGTTTCCAGCAGTTTGAGGTCGCCGAAAACGACCGTCTTTGCTACGGGAG
The DNA here is from genome assembly GCF_029360805.1 of Daejeonella sp. JGW-45. Taxonomy (GTDB): domain Bacteria; phylum Bacteroidota; class Bacteroidia; order Sphingobacteriales; family Sphingobacteriaceae; genus Daejeonella. The sequence continues at coordinate 390,300 of NZ_JARKNC010000001.1, forward strand.
CCAGGCGGTTTGCCAGAAGCATATATGCCCAGGTAGGCACGATGGCGTCGGCGGTACAGGTGATCGCAATATGTTTACCGGCATATTGGTCCCAGTTGTGCTCCCTGACAAACTCCCTGAAATCCTTCTCCCTTAAGATCAGGCCATGAAAGAGATTGTCCTTAATATCATAAAGCACCCGCTCGCCCTGAGGATATAGCTCCGCCAAATCAAAGCTGACTAAGCCGCTCTGGGCAACTTTATTGACTATGTTTTCTTGTATGTCCATTTCTAATGCTTAAACCCAAGCGTGTTTGAAACGCAAAATTGTTTTAACGCAAAGGATGCAAAGTACACGCGAAGAACGCAAAGTGGCTGCCTGGCCATCCGGCGATAGCCTTTGCGTCCTCTGCGAAAACCTTCGCTCTCTGCGTTTAATCCTTCTCCCAACAAAAAACCGGAAGCGATATAAACATCACTTCCGGTTACAAAGTTAAGGAATTAAGCGCTTAAAAGAACTTAACCCGGTTGTCCTTGATCTCTGCCTTATCGCGCAGAACTTTGAAAGCTTCGCCAGGACCACGCTGAATCAGCGTCTGAGCCACCTGAACCTTTTGTTTAAACGTGTTAGTAAGGGGTGCAGGGTTGCTGAAGCCATCTACGACGAATACGTAGATACCGCTCTCGCCTTCCACAGGCTGTGATAATTTACCTTGCTGTGACCCAAATATTGCACCTACAAGTTTATTCTCCTGGGCAATGCCCGGAATTACAGGGTTCGCAAATACGATATTCTGCGCCGGCGTAACCGGGCGCCCCACCTTTTGTGCTACCTGGTCAATAGAAGACGCACCATTACGCGCTGCATTCATTTTCTCAAGAAGCATTCTTGCTTTTACCTTATTACGCACAGGGGTTTCAATTTGCTTCTTAACCTGCTCCAATGGCAGAGTTCCTTTTTCGAAAACATCAACCACTTTTGCTACGGCAAATTTATTACCCATCTCAAATACCTGTTCTGAAACATCGCCTTTATCCGCGCCAAAAGCCCAGCGGATCATTTCCCTTGGATTATCAAGATTCGGGATCGATGACTGGGTGGCCACTACATTCTCGGCGATAAGTTTAGAGTAGCCCGCTTTTTTAGCGGCCTCATCAAACGATGCGGCATCATCAGCTGTGCTCAAAAATGCAGTAGCTTTTGAATAGGCTTCCTGCTGTGTTTTACTGCTGCTTGCCATTGATTTATCAACTATGGCAACTTTTGCAACTCTGGATGAGCCAACCTGCCCGGTGATCTTGATCACGTGAACCCCGTACTGGGTGGTAACAACTTTAATATCTCCTACACTGCCATTGAAAACCGGCTCTTCAAAAGCCGGGATCATAGCGCCCCTTGCGAAAGTTCCGAGATCGCCTCCTTTATCTTTAGTAGCGTCGGTTCCAAACTTTGCCGCTAGTTCTGCAAAATTGGCTCCTTTCGCCAGCAGGCCCGCAACCGAGTCGGCTTTTGCCTTTGCTTTATCAATACCACCTTCGGTAGCAGGATTAAACAAGATATGGCTGGCCTTTACGGAGTCAGGGCTGTTCTTAATATCAAGTACCTTCGCCATCTTATATTGTCCGTTAGAAAATACCGGACCGATGAAAGCTCCTTTAGAGGAAGCAAATACAGCTGAATCCAATTCAGCCTCCAGCTGGCCCTTGCGAACATAACTGACAGGCAGTTTTGTTTCTGAATTAATGCTTACAAATAAAGAATCGTTGGTAGCTGCCCTAAATTCGGCAGCAGTCTTCTCTACAATAGCTTTTGTCTCGGCGGAATCTGCTTTCGATGGGTTCGCATCGAATACGACGTACTCGAACGTCCGGGTTTCCTGCTGATTGTTGAAACGGTATTTGTTTTCGTTATAATAGTCTTTATAATCCTGGTCGGTGATCTTAGCCTGGGCATCAGGAATTGATGCATATTCCAGGTTCACATATTTAAAGTTAGCCAGTTTATTACGCTGGATATAATCTTCCTTCGCTTCGAGGGAGGTTACATAAAGACTGTTTTTAACCAGGTTATTATATTTCTGTGCTAACCTGTTCTCACGGATGTTTAATAGGAAGGCCGTCCACTGAGCGCTGACCGGGCTGTTCGCCGGCTGGGTTTTGATGTTATCAAGAAAGGCGTTCAGCTGGACACGGTTAAGCTGCCCGGTTTGCGGGTCGCCGAAATTCTGAAGGATCTGGGGATCCGGGTTTTTACCGGTAATAAGGTCGTTGAGCTCATTCTTGCTTACCTGCAATCCTAAACGTGCAATTTCTTTATCCATAAGTATCCTGGAAACGGACTGGTTCCAGGTATTCTCAACAATATAAGAGGTCATCTGCGGATCCAGGGTACTCTGTCCCATTTGCTGCTTGAAATTGTTGGTATTCATCTCAACCTGCTCGTTGAACTTAAGCACTGGAATAGCCTCGCCATCAACCTCCCCGACTTCGGTTTGGCTTGAATTCATGAACGATCCTCCCATCTGTACCGCATCACTTACCAAAAATGCAACGATTGCAAAACCAATAGCCCCAACGATGATAATCCCCGCCCGGTTTCGCAAAAAACTCATTATTCCCATATCCGTATTTTTATATAATTTTTTAAAGAGGGCGCAAGATACAAATTTTGAAAATAAAGTATAATAAAATTGTAACCGCTTAATTTAGTGGATGAAAGTGGAAAACTGAAAACTGAAAATATTAAGGACGCCCCATTTCAGTTTTCAGTTTTCACCTTTCAGTTTAACTTCTCAGAACCCCTGCTTCTCCGTTAAATTCAAATCCCCTGTTGACTGCACAATCTCATAATATGAAAAATCCTGGTTAGCCCAGAAACTATTGCCAAATAATACGTTGCCTTTAGAGTTAATAGTTACCAGGCGATTGGAGTAGAAGCGGCCTTTTGTTTCATCCCAGATGAGCTCTTCAGACTTAAAGGTCTCACCCTGGTTGTTTGTTGCAACTACATTTCTCTTCAGTTCCACGAATTTTTCATTTTCGCGCCGGATAGCGTAGTCGGCTTTTACATTGCTGGATTCCTGCTGATTAGGGTCGTAAAAAATGATAGTCACGCCCTTTTTCATTTCCACGTAGGGCTTTTGAGTCTTGTAATGAAGGTATTCGGGTGTGATCAGCTTAGCTTTTACCTGGGCAGAATCACTGTAAAGCACCGTAACACCTGTCGTTTTATCAACCAACACGGCTGTTTTCTTTAAGGATATCTGCTCGATATCCCGCAGGTCGTTCTCGCAGCCGGTAAGGCATGCAGCCAGGATAAGCAGGGCACCGGCCAGGCCTGCCGGCTGGCAGGGTATATGGCGGCGAAAGTTCATTTCTATTCAATATAGGTTTTCTGGAACCACTTATCATTAAGTGTGAAGCCCAGATTTATATTCACATAGTTATCACGCACCAGGTTATTTTTCACTGTTCCTCTTTTACCGATCTCAGTTGAGAGATTGATCTTATAGAATGAAGAACGGTTGCTTGGCAGGGGGAACCCAAATCCAAAGGTCAGCGCGTATTGTTTAATATCGTTATCGCTTATCTTGATAAATGTGCGGTCGTACTTTAGGCCAAGACGATAGTCTACCAGCTGCCAATAGTTGCTGATGGAGGTTGCATCCGGTGTGATCTGCCCGCCTACGGCGACGCCATAGCTATCATTTAAACCGCCGTTAACATTGGCTTCGCTGTAGTCTGACCATTTGCTGTAGGAAATATCTGCACCGATAAGCCAGGAATTGGTTTTCTCAAAAGCAAACCCGGCCGTATGGGTCAAAGGCATATTGATCTTGCTTTTCGCTCCCTTAAAGTAATAGGTACTGTCAGAAACTGCAAGTTCATCGCCCTGAAGGTTTCGTCTGTAACGGGTGGTAACCACATCGCTGCGGGAATTAATCTCATTACCCGTATTAGCGGTATAGCCAAGGATCAGTTTGGTCTGGTCGCTGAGGTTGGCGCTGTACTGGGCACCCAGGTCAAAGCTAAATCCGCCGATGGAGTGCTGGTATTGGGTGCGCGAATTAAAGGCGGCCAGGTCGTATCCGGTGGTTTTATCAAGAAAATCGATAGAACGGTTCTCTTTAAGGCTGCCGAAAAGGTATCCCGCGTTAAAGCCGAGGCTTAGGTTCTTGCCTAATTTAAAGCCGTAGCCCAGGTATGCCTTTGACACACCTCCCTCGCCTCCGTATACATACTCCACATTATTGGTGTCCAGAACGGCTGAGTTCTTAAACTGGTAACCCAGGTCGCTGTATGGCACCAGCCCGAAACTAAGGGCCGAAGATTTACTTACCGGCACCCCGAAGGTTATATGACTCAGGGTAGAGTTAAACTGACGCGCGCCTTTGCCGCTGGCGTTGCTGAGCCTTCTGAGATCGCCTGATGCACCTACGTCGAATGTAGTTAATATAAGCGTGGAATAAGAAGCCGGGTTGGCGATATTGATATTATCATATAACCCTGGTTTACGGTAGCCCATACTGATACCGCCCATTGCCCTGGTCTGCGGCAGAAGGGCACCTTTTAAGTCGCCCAGCCCAAATTGCGAATAAGGCGAGCTGGAGGTCGTTTGGGCTGTAGCGCTTGTCCCGACGATAAGAAGGGTAAAAAGAAATATACTTTTGAAAATTTTTATCATTGTTGATGTATAACTTCGTTTAAACCAATAAGTACCAAATCAGGCTCGGTTTTCAAAGTGTGGGCAAAGATGCTACTTTTCAACCTACTATCAAAAAATTTCGAATCCCCACCGCACAGGATGACCTGCAGATCGGAATATTGATTTTTATACTTTTCAATAAATCCTGTTACTTCCGCGAGGGTGCCATTTACCACTCCCGAAAGCATTGATGTTACTGTATCATTTCCATAAAGGCCGTCAAAATCGGACAGCTCAACCAAAGGTAAGCGCCCGGTAAATTCGTGCATGGCTTTTAATCTCATATTTAATCCGGGAGAAATGCTGCCGCCCTTGTAAACGCCTCCCAGATCGACCGCATCATACGTGATACAGGTCCCGGAATCAATTACCAGGCAATTCCGTTCCGGGTATAATGTCCTGGCTCCTATTACCCCGGCAAGGCGGTCGAGGCCAAGCGTTCCGGGGCTTTTGTATTCGAGCTTGATACCATTTGTTAACTCTGCGGAAAACCTGGTATAAGCTGTATTCTCTGCCAGAGTATCCTCTAAAGCCCCCACATCATCTTTAACTGATGAAATAATACTTTGTTGTATGGAGTACTCTCCTATATAACTTTTAAGCCGGGCTTCTGCCAGGTGAGGCAAAATCTCATTCTTAATAAGCCTGCGATCATCAAAAATGGCAACCTTAGTACGTGAATTACCAATATCAATAACCAGCTGCGACATTAAGCGCTGACCGTATTCAGGATAGACTCGAAGATACCAAGGCCGTCCTGGTTACCGAGGATTGGGTCTGCAGCGCGTTCCGGGTGCGGCATCAGGCCGAAAACGTTCCGGTTCACATTGCACACGCCCGCTATATTATTTACAGAACCGTTCGGATTTGAGCTTTCTGAAATATTTCCGTTTTCGTCGCAGTAGTGGAAAAGCACCTGATCATTATCCTGCATTTTCTTCAGGGTATCCTGATCAGCGAAATAATTACCTTCACCATGGGCTATTGGAATTTTAAGCGCCTTGTCCGGATCCAGCAGGGACGTCATCAGGCTGTTGCTTGTTGCAGGCTTAAGATGAATGTTCCGGCAAATAAACTTACGGTTGGTATTGTGAAGTAAAGCCCCTGGTACCAATCCGGCTTCCGCCAGGATCTGGAATCCGTTGCATATCCCCAATACATACCCACCCTTGTTAGCAAACTGGATAAGTTCCTGCATCAGGGGAGAAAACCTGGCTATTGCACCCGAGCGAAGGTAGTCCCCGAAAGAGAAACCACCCGGCAATACAACAAAATCAACACCCTGCAAATTATGGTCCTTGTGCCACAAGCGAACCACTTCCTGACCCATGATCTGCTCAAGCACATAAATTATGTCTTCGTCACAGTTTGATCCGGGAAAAATTACAACTCCAAATTTCATTAACTGATTATTTTATTTTGCCCTGAAAATCTTCTGACTTACAGGTTCATGGTACAAATCTATTCAAATTTTAAGATTGATGAGGTCTTGTTGTGTTAAAAAAGGTTAAAAGGGTTTCTTTGGCCGGGATGGGATTCCAGGGGAGACCAGGGAAATTTGGGCTAAAGCCCATTTAATATGATTACAGCAACCACGGGCTGAAGCCCGTGGCAATTACGGCCATGCCCGGTTAGTATGATCCCACTATTCGCCGGACTGACGGTTCGTTAACCACTTAATAATTAAAAACTGCCTTTCGAAACTAGCAAAAGTCGGAATAGATGAATTTAGAAGATATTAGCTACCGGCTTTTGCATAGATATATGAGTACTTTCAGACAAATTTATTATCAAATAGTTTTTGGCACCAAATACAGGGAACCGACACTTCGCGATATTTATTGTGACGATTTGTATAAATACATTTCAGGTGTTATACAAGCCAAAAAAAGCACTCCGTATCAAATAAACGGAATAGAGGATCATATCCACATCTTTTGCGATCTGCACCCTAGTCATTCCTTGTCGGATTTTGTAAAGGATATTAAGGTCTCCAGTAGCCTCTGGCTGAAAGACTCGGGGAAATTTCCGGGTTTTATAGGCTGGCAAAATGGCTATGGTGCTTTTACCTATTCTGTACGTGAAAAAGATATGATTATGGGTTACATTAAAAAACAAAAGGAGCATCACCGAAAAGAGACATTCTCCAGCGAGTTTAAACGCCTGCTGGTCGAAAATGAAGTAGACTTTGAAGATAAGTACCTGCTTTGATTTTGTTCAACCCCTTCAGGGTTGACCGCCCAACGCCCTCCAATAACCACAGGCTGTGCCTGTGGTTATTGTTATTCAAGCCCTTCAGGCTTGACTGGCTGCTATCTCACACATGCACCCCCAAGCCTGAAGGGCTTGAATAGCAGTAACCATGGGTGCAACCCATGGCATCACGGACACAGTCCATGGCACCACGGACACAGTCCGGCCTCATCGTGCAGCCAGTGGCATCATAGTACGCTCCCTGATATCTATCCATGCAGCATATGGCATCAGGGACTTAGCCCATAGCATCATCCGTGCAATCCTAAAACAACTGAAAATAGATAATCCCTCCGACCAGTACCACATACAGGCTTTCATATAGCCATTGCTTGCCGGCGTGGACGAAGTAGTAGGCCATCAGCACAGCTACGGGCGGGGCGCATAAAAGGAAATGATACAGCCTCAGGTCTTGTTTAAGATAGAAGGATATAAGCCCGGCTATGAACATGAAAAACAACAACTGAAATGATTTCCGGAGGTGGACCACGCTCCTGAAAAAGTTCTTTTGCAGCTGGAATATCCCGAGGATAAGGATTACAGCGACAGGTATCAGCACCAGGGTATCATACAGATTGATGCGCAGGTTTGTTGGAAATTTGGATGCGAGGGGCAGCCATATCCTGTAAAACTGGTCGAGGGAGTCATTCCAGTAATAGAACACGCCAAGGAAAAAAAAGACGGTAATAATGCCGGTGACCACCGCCAGCCACTCGCGCCAGTTGAAGGTCCTGAAAATTATCAGGCTTATCCATACTACCGGCAGCATGACGATAAAGGGAAAGTAGATCAGGGTTCCCAATCCTACGATCATCCCGAGGTCGTACATCACTGAACTTACTGTATCACGCTTATAGATGCTCAGAAACTTATCCATCATCCAGAGTACCAGGAAATTGCAAAACAGCACGGGACTTAATATCAGGAAGGGACTAAACAGGCTGGCCGCTGATACATAGGATAAAGCAGGCAGGTAGGTCGATTTACCCAGGAAATTATAGGAATTAATTATGCGGTTAAAAATAAGGGCCTGAATGAAGAGGAGAAATGCTGCCAGGTAAATATTGGTAAAAGCAGGGAAGGTGTTTTCAATCGGTACAGGCAGGAGCAGCCGGGTAAAAGGCTCAATGAAATCAACGCTCACTTCCTTGGGAAGACGAATGAATATGCCGGCACGTAGTAAAAGTATAATACCCATCAGTATCAGAATATTGACGGGATTGATGCTCCGGAACTGCTTAATCATACATTATGGGTAATTTGCATTTCCCACAATATTACGATATTTCTAAACCCTAATACTCCTCTTCATCAAAGTTTACATCATAGGGGCTTAACCAAATGCCCGCGATAATGATAACCAGGAGGATAATTACCTGAATAATGAATTCTGTTGTCATGGCATCCGCATTTATACTAAATACGTAATGGCGTTTAACAGCGGTGTTAACAGAATGTTAAACTTAACGGGAATTTTCAGATCTGGCGGGCGGATGTCAGCTGGGCTTCGATCCGCTTAAGCTGCCTGGTATGGTGGATCGTATGGATCTCAATAAACCTTATCCATTGCTTTGCGTTCAGCAAGCCCAGGCGGGGATGTTTTACAGCCTGGTACCTGTCTGCTTTATTCGCCTTGCCTTTAAGATCTGCCAGCCGGCTCCTGAATTTAACGATCAGGTTTGCCGCGTCTTCCTTACTGATCTTTTTCACCATGGATGCCAGGCGGTCGGGTGCCTTATACTTGCCCGGCGGGAGCCTGCCGATGAACAATATTGCCCAGATACCGAAACTCAGTCTTTTTTCGCAGAAGACGCCCGTTCCAAGGAAACATTTCTCAACAGCGATCAGCGAAACAAGGTTAGACTGGAAAATATGTGAAAAGGTCTCTGAGTAGGACCAGCTCCCATCGGGCGGTGTCCGGGTGAACGTTTCTTCTGAGACCTCCGCGAGAAGTTTTTCATACTTCTCAACGGCAGCGACCAAAGATTTTACATGACTGCTTACACTCATAGCAATTTTACTAGTTCACTCAGGCAGCCGATCTGGTGTGGTACATCTGCAGGCCTTTCTTTGTTGTCCGGGTTAAAATAAATAGCCTTCATTCCAAAAGCCTGGGCGCCCCTTATATCGGCTTCGATACTATCACCAATCATCAGGCTTTCAGCGACTTTTGCCTTGGTGGCTTTAAATACATGTTCAAATATAGCTTTATCGGGCTTGTTAACTCCAATAATTTCAGAAATGAAAACAGTACGGAAATACTTCGCCAGTCCGGTATTGCCGATCTTCAGCTCGGTAGACTCTTTAAAGCCGTTTGAGATAATATGAAGGGTGTATTTTTCGTGGAGGTACAAGAGCGTTTCATGCGCATGAGGGAAAAGGTTGGTCTTCCGGGGGCACAGTAAAACGTAGTCATCCTCGAACTTTGCAGGTATTAAACCGGGAGAGATTCCCAGTTCGGTAAATGTCTTTGAAAACCTGGTCGCCCGCAGCACATCCTTACTTATCTTACCAACGTGATAATCTGCCCAGAGCTGATGGTTATTTCTGGTATAGACTTCGATAAAAATATCCGGCGAATGAAGACCGAGCTTTTTCAGGTTATAGGTATGGTACAGTTCATGAAGGGTCTCTTCGGCATTTCTGTCAAAATCCCAGATGGTGTGATCAAGATCGAAGAAAAGGTGTTTGTACATGTTGAGTTTTAATGTAAATCGGTGGTCGGAGGTCAGTGATCAGTGGCCAGTAATCAGTAATCAGTAGCGCGGTTACTGATCACTTGGCGTAGCCACTGATCACTGATCGCCCGGCGCAGCCGCTCACTACAAACTTACAACGTAAAACGTATAACGTATAACTTTACCTAGTATCTTTGTAAGACATGGAATTTAAGCTAACTTCTGAATATAAACCAACAGGTGACCAGCCGGAAGCGATCAGGCAACTGGTAGAGGGAGTTAATAGCGGCGAGCATTATCAAACCTTATTGGGGGTTACCGGGTCGGGCAAGACTTTTACCATTGCCAATGTTGTGCAGGAGACTCAAAAGCCAATGCTGGTTCTGAGTCATAATAAGACGCTTGCTGCTCAGCTGTATGGCGAGTTCAAGCAGTTCTTTCCGGACAACGCGGTTAACTACTTCGTTTCCTATTACGACTATTACCAGCCCGAAGCATATATAGCTTCGTCCAATACCTATATTGAAAAGGATCTGCAGATCAACGAGGAGATAGAAAAGCTCCGCCTGCGGACCACCTCTGCACTGATGTCGGGCCGCCGTGATGTGATCGTGGTCTCATCGATATCCTGTATATATGGTATGGGAAACCCGGAAGACTTCTCTAATTCCGTCTTCAGGTTTGCCGTGGGAACAAAGATCAGCAGGAACGCATTCCTGCACCGGCTGGTTGAGATCCTTTATTCACGCACTACGGCCGATTTCCGTCGCGGTACGTTTCGCGTAAAGGGTGATACGGTCGATATCTACCCCGCCTACATGGATTTTGCGTACCGGGTTTCTTTTTTTGGAGATGATATCGAGGAATTAACGACAATTGATCCCGCCTCGGGGAAAACGATAGAGAAAATGAGCCACATGGCTATCTTCCCGGCAAATCTTTTCGTGACACCGAAAGACCGTTTTAATAAGTCGATCTGGTCGATCCAGGAAGAGCTCGAAAGCCGTAAGCAGCAGTTTATAGATGAGAAAAGGTTTCTGGAGGCGAAGCGGCTGGAAGAAAGGGTCAACTACGATCTCGAGATGATGCGGGAATTAGGATATTGCAGCGGCATCGAGAACTACTCGCGCTTTTTTGACGGCCGGAGTCCGGGGATGAGGCCATTCTGCCTGCTCGATTATTTTCCTGATGATTACCTGATGGTTATCGATGAAAGCCACGTCACCGTCCCACAGATCAGGGCCATGTATGGTGGCGACAGGTCGCGGAAGCTTTCACTGGTTGATTACGGCTTCCGATTGCCTGCGGCGCTCGATAACCGGCCCCTGAACTTTAATGAGTTCGAAAGACTGGCACCGCAGACGATCTATGTGAGTGCTACTCCGGGAGATTATGAACTTGAAAAAACCGAAGGCGTTTTCGTGGAACAGGTGATACGGCCAACTGGTTTGCTGGACCCTGTCATCGAAATAAGGCCTGTAATAAACCAGGTGGACGATCTTTTGGATGAGATAGACAAGACGGTAAAGATGGGCGACCGCGTGCTTGTTACCACCCTGACCAAAAGGATGTCTGAAGAGCTCACCAAATATATGGACAGGCTTGGCATCAAGGTGCGTTATATTCACTCGGAGGTTAAGACCCTGGAGCGGGTGGAGATATTGAGAGACCTGCGTTTGGGGCTGTTCGATGTGCTGGTTGGAATTAACCTGCTTCGCGAGGGGCTGGATCTCCCCGAAGTATCATTGGTTGCTATTCTTGACGCCGATAAGGAAGGCTTTCTGCGCTCGGAGCGCTCATTGATACAAACCATCGGGCGGGCCGCCCGGAATGACCGCGGACGGGTGATCATGTACGCTGATAAGATAACCGACAGCATGCGCGTGACCATTGATGAAACGAACCGGAGGCGCGAAAAACAGATCGCTTATAACACCGAGCACGGTATTGTTCCGCGCACTGTAGGCAAGTCACGCGAAGCTATTATTGAGCAGACCTCTGTCATGGATTTCAAGGGCGGGGTTCAGAAAGCCTACGTGGAAAAAGATATGACGGACGACCTTGCAGCAGACCCGATCGTTCAGTACATGACCAGGCCGGAGCTGCAGAAATCTATCGAAAAAACTAAAAAAGACATGGTCAATGCCGCCAAGGACATGGACTTCCTGCTTGCCGCTAAGTTAAGGGATGAGATGTTTGCGCTGGAGAAGGTTATGGGAGAGAGGTTTGGCTAAGGAAACGTTGTACGTTATTAAACGCTGCGTTAAGCATAGCGGCTATTTAAACACAGAGGGCGCAGAGTGCAACGCAGAGGACGCAGAGATAAATCTCAACCCAGCCTCCGCGGTCTCTGCGTTTAAACCAATGCCGAAGGCATTCCAATGGGGTACGTATCCCGTAAAACTATAAATATGCACGGTCAAAACAGAAAAGACATCTATCCAGGCCTCGAAGTTGACATTATCCTTAAGAAGGATCAGCGGACGGGGAAAAAAACCCGGGGGATAGTCCAGGCCTTGCTAACAAGTTCCGCCTTCCATTCGCGTGGGATCAAGGTCAGGCTTGAGGATGGGCAGATTGGCCGGGTGGCGGAAATAGTTGACTAATACGCTATCGGTTGTACTTGGACCCCGGAAAGAAGACGTAAAACGTATAACCCGGCACGTACAACTCCCACAACTTTTACAATACCATGAAACATATTCTTCAAATTATCATCTATATTTGAAAATTACATTTTTCGCATGGCATTATTAAAGTTTTTATTCATTACGATCTGCGTATTATGGTTGCTTCGGATAATCGCGAGGCTGCTTCTGCCAATATTCTTTCAGAAGATGATGACGAAGGCGCAAAACCAGGCAAATCAGAGATATCAGCAACAGCATCACCCAAAACCGGACGGCCGCATCAGGGTCGACTATATGCCCCCTAAGGAAAAAAGCCGCGGCGATAATGCCGGTGACTTCGTAGAGTACGAAGAGATCAAATCCTGATTCCTCCCCGATTTAGTCGGGGATCTCGTGATGACACGCGGCCACAGCTGCTAGTGTCGACCAGGCCCTTAAGCTTCAAGCTATCTGACACTGCTGCGCAGGAGGTTTAAAACCCATACATTAAAATTCATCAATGACGCGAGCTTCGCCGCGTCCAGACGGAGGTCCCCGACTAAATCGGGGAAGAGCTCCTATACCCAATTAATCACTCCTGGCGTTCTATTCCAAAAAACATTCCCCTCAGCCGGGGAATCTGATTAATTTCAACAAACCTGCAATACAGCCATTGCGGATTTAAGCTTTTTCCTATTTTTGGGATTCAACTAATTCTAAAAGAATGAATAATTGGTTTAGCCGAAACGGCATCCACCTGGCCATCATAGGAATATTTATAGCTATATGTTTCGTATACTTTAGTCCTGCCCTGCAGGGAAAAGGCTTGTTACAGGGTGACGTGATCCAGGCTCAGGGGATGCAGAAGGAGATCATGGACTTTAAGGCCAGGGATGGCAAGGGACCCTTATGGACGAATTCGATGTTCGGGGGAATGCCTTCTTACCAGATCTGGGTGCAGTATCCCAATAATATTACCACTTATGTAATTTCTTTCTTCAAGACAATATTCCCAAACCCGATAGATGCAGTATTGCTGTACCTGCTGGGGGCTTATTTTCTTTTCTGCGTTTTAAGGATGAATCCCTGGCTGGCTGCTGCGGGCGCCATCGCGTTTGCCTTCTCGTCTTACAATTTCCAGATCATAGAGGCCGGTCATAGTAATAAAGCAATTGCTATTGCATTTTTCGCTCCTATCCTCGCGGGGATAATAATGACTTTCCGTCGCCAGTACCTCGCCGGTGCGGCGGTTACAGCGCTTTTCCTGGCTATCGAAATACGGACGAACCATATACAGATGACTTATTATCTGTTTATAGCCCTTTTAATATTGGTTGGGATCGAACTATATCATGCGATCAAGGCAAAAGCTACAAAAGACTTTCTTAAATCATCCGGCTACCTGGCTGCTGCTGCTTTACTTGCCATTGCTGTAAATGCAGGCGCGTTGTGGACGAGTTATGAATATGCCAAGGAATCCACTCGGGGCAAATCGAATTTGAGTACCGACAAGTCGGAACCAAACAATGGACTCGACCGGGACTATGCTTACGCATGGAGCCAGGGTGTGGGCGAAAGCCTGACATTCCTTGTTCCGAACGCTTATGGCGGCGCATCCGGAATAGCAGAACTTGATGCTGAGTCTGAAGTGGCCAAAGCCCTAACTTCCAAAGGTATCCCGGCAGAACAGGTGGTGCCTGCAATGCAGCAGCTGTACCAGCTCGGACTGACCACCTATTGGGGTGATAAGCAATTCACTTCAGGACCATGGTATTTTGGGGCTATTATCTGCTTCCTGTTTGTTCTCGGTTTATTTATCATTAAGAGCAGGGTCAAATGGTGGATCGTTGGCGCTACACTCTTATGCCTGCTGCTCTCTTTCGGAAGGCATCTTCCCTTCCTGTCAGATCTGTTTTTCAATTATTTCCCGCTATATAACAAGTTCCGGGCTGTAGAATCTATACTGGTAATAGCCGCACTGCTTGTTCCGGTACTGGCCATTCTGGCTGTTAAGGAAGTGGCTTTCCATACAGAAGAGCCTAAGAAATTGACTAAACACCTGCAATATTCCCTTTACATTACCGGGGGCATCCTGCTCATTTTGCTACTGGTACCCTCAGTCGTGTTGGATTTCAGATCTGCGAATCACAGTATGTTCCTTGAGCAGCTGGCCCAGGCAACGGGCGGTGACAAGCCATTTGCCGAAAGTATAGCAAACGCTCTTGTACAGGACAGGATCAGCCTCGCACGTATGGATGCCCTGCGTTCACTGATCTTCGTATTAATAGGCGCCGGCCTGATCTGGGCTTTAATTAATAAAAAGCTTAATACCCAGCTGGTGTTCATCCTTTTAGCTGCCGTGATCTTGGGCGATATGTGGAATATCGACCAACGGTATCTCAACAACAGTAAGTTTGTTGAAAAGAATGTGCTTGCGCAGCAGTTCCAGCCGCGGGATGTGGACCAGATGATCATGCGTGATACATCGCATTTCCGGGTATTTGACCTCAGCCAGGGAAGTCCGTTCTTAAACTCTGCTCCCTCTTATTTCCACAAGAGCCTTGGCGGATATCATGCAGCTAAATTAAAACGTTACCAGGAGCTATTGGATAAACAGTTTAACGGCGCCATTAACGAAGATGTGCTTGATATGCTGAACACCAAGTACGTGATCACATCTGATGAAACCGGCCAGAAACAAACTATTCAGAACCGCGCTACCGCAGCGGGCAATGCCTGGTTCGTTTCAAATGTTACTTATGTTAAGAATGCAGACCAGGAAATGTCTGCGATCAGCAGTTTCGATCCTAAAAAGGTGATGATCGTTTCCGAAGAGTTTAAATCATTGATCGATGAGAAACGTATTGGCTATGATGCAAATGCGTTTATACGGCTGACGTCTTATCACCCGGACCTGATGACCTATGAATACTCTTCAGGCAAAGACGTTCTGGCGGTGTTTTCGGAGATCTATTATGACAAGGGCTGGAACGCTTATGTAGATGGTGAAAAGATCCCTTACTTCAGGGCCGACTATCTTTTGAGGGCAGCACAACTACCCGGGGGAAACCATAAGCTGGAATTCCGCTTTGAGCCGGCTTCTTACTATACGGGCGAGATCATTTCACTGATCGCGTCGATCCTGCTGGTTCTGGCGCTGGCGTATGCGATCTATCTGGAGGTTAGGAAGCGGGAACCGGAGGGGAAGCTGTAATCAATCCAGGTTTGCAGGGCTTTGCATAGCTTAATAGGCTCCCTGGCACCTGCGGCTGGAGGCCGCGTGCCATCACGAGATCCCCGACCCAGTCGGGGAAAATCTAGAACCGCTAATCGTTAGTCCTCCTGTGCTTCACATAATACAGCGCCAGTTTTGCAGCGATGACGGCATGGTTAAAGAGGTTGGGAATTAAACCATAATGTTTTGAAAAGATGTGGAAGCGCTCGACAAGACTTTGGCGGTGCCTTTTCTTGGACATGCCTCCCACAAGATATTTAGCAACGTACATTTTTGTGTTCACGATCCGGCGGGCCTTTTTTGCTGCTTTCAGTATCCAGTCGATATCGGCGCTCAGCTTGTAAACAAGATCGTAAGGCTCTGTTAGCGACTTCCTGATATAAATGGCCTGGTGACTGATGCTCATCCCATAGCGAAAATCCCTCCAGGTAAAATTCTCCGGCGTCTTATGCCGCCGCCGGCCCAGACTTTGCCAATTTTCATCGTACATTTCCGTTTCGCCGTAATAAATATCTGCATCAGGCTCAGATGCAAATACTTTCTCAACCGTGTCGGGTGCGTAGACCTCATCCCCCGAATTCATAAAAAGAATATAATCGCCTTCAGCCAGGACCAGTCCTTTATTCATCGCGTCGTAGATGCCCTTGTCCTTTTCAGAGACCAGCTTGTGAACCCTGGCCTTATACTTTTCTACAATCTCCAGCGTACCGTCGGTTGAGCCTCCATCAATAATGATATATTCAATTGAAGGGCAGGTTTGTCCCAATACTGAAAGCATTGTGCGTTCAATGCCACTGGCGTTGTTAAAGACTATGGTGATGACAGTTAATTTAGGCTGGGGCATTTTCTCTCACTAAAGAATTGTATAGTTCAATATGGCGGTCAGCAACCTGCTTCTCAGAAAAGTTATCCTCAATAAATTTTCGTGAATTCGCACGCAGCGTTGCCTTGTCAGGATGATCAAAAACCCAGCGGATTCCGGAAGCGAGATCCGTCGCGGAACGGTATTCGGCCAGGTAACCATTATGCAGGTGCTGCACCATGTCGGGGATACCGCCTGTAGTGAAGCCCACTACGGGAGTTCCGCAGGCAAGGCTTTCCATCACGGTATAGGGCAGGTTGTCTTCAAGGGATGGCGCCAGGAATACATCCGCAGCGCTATAGCACATCGCCAGTTTTTCTTCCGCAGCTATTGTACCGAGGAAGGTTGCCTTGACCGGAAAGACGGGTGTATTCGAGACATCCCTGTTCCCAAAAATCACGAGCTCCACGTCCTCAGGACTGATAGAATGGTCAGCGATAAAAATACCGATGGCCTCTATAAGGTAAGATGTGCCTTTATGAAGATCATTACGGGAAGGCATAAATCCACTCATCATGATGAATTTACTGACGGGAAGCCCGAGGCTCCGGCGCGATTCACTCTGATCTATGGATTTGAAAACTGTCGTATCGAGTGTGTTGGGAATGTTTACCGCTGGCTGGGAACCCATCAGCTTGCTTTGCCTTACTGACCTTTCCATCCATTTACTCGGTGCAATCACCGTATACTTATTGCCCTGGTAGGCGCGCGCCTTGCGTTTCCAGATACTGTGGGAAAGATCGTCAGGACCTGATTTCTTCAGAACCGGGCAATTACCGCACTCATTTTGATAGTGCTCGCAATTATAGCGCACATGACAGCCGCCGGTAAAGGCATTGCTGTCATGAAAGGTCCATACGATAGGCTTATTCAGCGCAGATAGCTTTTTAATATCGTCAGGGCGAAGAAATGCATGATTTATCCAATGAATATGAATAAGGTCAGCGGATCTCAGCAGCTCCCGGCCGGATATATCGCGGCCCCAGAAAGGTATAGAAAACGGAACAGGCACCGGCTTCACAAATAGTCTATTTAGCAGGCGCTCCAGAATGATACCGGCTGCGGTGAGCCATTTAAAGAAAAACCCCCGGGAAAGATCATGTACTTCAGGATTCCTTTTAAAAAGAAAATTAACGGCTACCACGGAATCTGTTCCCTGCGACTTCAATGCTTTGCTCAGCCTGAGGCATGCTTTTCCCGCTCCCCCGTTTCCAGCATAGGTATTGAGATGAAGTACTTTCACGAGAGCTTCTCCTTCATAAATCTTATTAATCGGTCCACCAGGCTACCTTTTCTATGCTTTAGAAAATGCTTTATTGCCGAATAAGCTTCCGGGTGTTCCTCAATAACGTCCGGAAAATCCGTTACCGGCTTGTCGCTGACCTTTACATCGTAAATAGTATTTGTACCTGAATGAATGCCTGTCCCATCATGACCGATATTGTTTATCAGGGAGCGCGAGGGATTAAGGGTCAGCCCGTTATTCAGGAATACCGAGGCATACCACCGGATAGCCCAGGAATTGTTCTTCCCTCGTTTAAACTCCCGCACCTGCTTCCAAAAGTTCATTGTCCAGTCGATAGAAAACCGGCTTCTTTTTTGGGCATCAAACTGGCTGATGATCTTATCGATATCGGGCTCGAAATGTTTCCATGCCCGGTCCCAGGTTGCCCAGCCCCAGCTGGATGCAGCGCGGTAAAAGAAAGTCTGCGGAAGCTGTGCGTTTCCAAGAGGATACATATATGCCCCGATATGCATAATCCTTTCTTCATTTTCGTATCTCCTGAGCGCATCATTGAAATATTTAAGGGTGTAGGCCGAACTAATCAGGTCGTCCTCAAAGACGATCACTTTACCGTACTTCCCTGTGAGCATCGTTACCCCGTCGATTATTGATCCGGCAAGGCCCATATTACTTGGCCGCTCGATCACCTGAACCGATTTAAAGCCTTCCGCCGACCGGATGATCTCCCGTACTTCATCGACCTTAGCCTGATCGCTTTGCCCCCTGGCCGCATCTGAAAAAATAAAAAGCCGCGACTCATCGGCAAGCAAGTTTTGCCTCAGGAATGTAAGGGTACGCCTTGTATGCTCAGGGCGGTTATATACGAATAAGGCTATTGGAGCAAGAGTCATTTAAATTTAATATAACAGGCGTTAAAAACCATTCAATTCTTCCATGGTAAAGGGCTTTTGACGCCCTTTAAACTTATTTCTGATGCCAGTTACGTCCCCAGGCTGAAGCACATTCCCTTTGTTGCTCCATGAGTTCCTGATATAATTGAGCAGCTGGGTAATATCCTCGTCAGAAAATTCATTATTAGAAGCAATTCCGGGCATGTCGCCATTTATTTCAGGGGATTTATACAGTTTGTTACCAATCTTTACCGGACCTGTCAGCCCATATAAAACGATAGCACTTAGCTTATTCTTATCGGCAGTGACCCATTCCGAGTTATTAAGAGGCGGGGCCAGCGAGGCAACCCCGTTCCCATCGGGTCCGTGACAGGTTTGGCAAAAGGATCTGTAAATTAAAGCTCCTTTGGGGAACTGTTTGGATACATCTGCTTTGGCGCTTTTCGCTTTTTCACTATCAGCTATGATCTTCATCAGCTTTTTATTTATAACCAGCCCGGTATCCGTATTGACGCCAGCAAGTTCTTTTAAATAGGCTGCTTCTTCATTCTCGAGGCTGCTGATGATGGCATCGGCGATATACGGGTCTTTACCAAACCTGCGGCCCAGCCCCATTAGCAGTTCCTTATGCGCAGCCGTATCAAAAGGCCTGATGTTTTCTGCCAGAAAAGCAATATATGGAGCCGACAATGTATCGTTTTGTTCTATCCGCTTGTTAAATCTCCTTACGAATTCTTTATAATTTCTGTTGCTGATGACCGAGGGAGAAAGGGCAAAACCTTGCATCTGTATTTGCCAGTATGGGTTTTCCAGCAAGGGAAGAACGTCATCTTTACTCAGCCCCCCCAGGCCCTCTATCGTCCACAGGGCATGGGTTACCATTCTTGTATCCTTGGACTCTTTTGATAATTTCCTCAGTGTGGGGATGACAGACTGGTCTCCGGAATCGACCAGAAGCTGCTGAGCCATGCTCCGGACCCACCCGTTATCGTGGCCCAGCAGACGGATAACTTTCGCATTATCATCCGGAAACTTTACAGCTCTCGGTTTTTTACCTTGCGGTACTACCCGGTAGATCCGGCCATAGGAAAGTGGCTGGGTAAGTGACCGCTCCCGGATCTCATTTTTGAGATAGGGAGTTAAGTATGTTTTATGCTGAATGATGCCCCGGTACATATCGGTAATATACAGAGCCCCATCCGGGCCATTATAAAGGCTTACCGGCCTGAAACGCTCGTCAGTGCTTCTCAGGAACTCATTATTGATATAAGCCTGCTTTCCGTTGATTGAATTGCCCCTGTTTGTTAAGATGTTCCTCTTAATCAGGTTTGCCGAAGGTTCAGCAACAAATGCATTGCCGTAATATTCTTTATTGAACAGGTGCCCGCTATAGATAACCGGCCCGCAGGCAGCCGTAAAGTTAACAAGCCGAAGGCTGTCGTCGAGGATACCAGGCAGATAAGCCCTGTTTACCCCGGTCGTCGCCCTGGCGGGGTAAACCTTATTATTTCCGACAATTTTCTGGTTAAAGCCTGAAACTGTTCGCTGGTTTTGATTGGCGGCACCAAAGCCGGGGCTAAAAAGATCGCCCAGAAGATTATCTGAATTGGTATTGTAAAATAAGCGGCCCTGCTCATCCTGCGTAATTCCCCACTGCCCGCGGAAATGTGTTTTCTCAATCAGCCACTTATCACCCTGCTTACGGTAGCGTTTACTTGACTTGGCATTATAGATCCAATTATCCAGGGCGCGAAACAAGCCGTTAGGCTGATGCTCTACATTTCCCCCTTCTGCATAGGCCGCGTCTACCAGCGTCCTTTTAACAGGCTTGTCGTCCTTCATCTCATAGAACCATAGCTTCGGCGACTCAGCAATGAGTATCCCATCACCTATCAGGCAAAGAGCCCTTGGCAGTATCAAGGAATCCAGGAAGACTGTCCGGCTGTCCATTTCACCATCTTTATTTTTGTCGCTGAGGATCACGATCTTTCCGCGGGGCTGATCTTCCCCCGTACCGGCTGTGTCGGGCATATACCCTTCCATCTCAGCAACCCATAACCGCCCCCGCTTGTCGAATACCATAGCCACCGGTGTACTGGTAAGCGGCTCCCTGGCAACGATCTCTATCCTAAATCCATCCTCCAGCTGCATGGCTTTCATTGACTCTTCTGCCGATAAAACGGGGGAAGAAGCAAACTGTTTTCGGATAAGCAATGAATCCAGACTTAAGCTTTTCTCCGCTCCGCGAAATGCACCGCCGCCAATAAGAATAAACAGGCCGGTTAAAATTGAAATAAGATATACTATTCTATGCATTAAGTATTTGCTAGGATGGCTGAACCTTTTGTCTTTTGAAGTAATACGGTATAAGCACTGGCCAGCTGCTCATGTCTTTTCCGGCCGCCGAGCGTGACCAGCACCGTTTTAACAAAATATTCAAGTTCAATCTTTAACGAACGAAACAGGTTCCTTGGTTTTTTCTGGTTAATAAAAGTATTGAATTTCGTAACCTCGGGATTGATGAGGGAGCTCTTATCTGTGATAACTTCAAAGCCCTCGGTTTGTACAAGGAACCTTAAGGAAGTAGGTGTGTACATGTTAATATGACCGTAACTGAGGAAATGCTTCATTCTCTTATCCACGCCATAACGATAGTCCCTGGGAACTTCAATCACCACGTATTTCGATACTCTCCTGATTTCCCGGAGAAGCATCCGTTCAAATTCTACATGCTCGAGAACATGGGACAAGATCACGAGGTCAAATTCATTATCACCAAAAGGAACACCGTAACCATCGAACAATTGAACCGATTTCAGGCTAACAATCTTCCTGCTTTCAATTTGTTGCACCCCGCTTTGGGATATCTCCAGGGCATGCATCTCGGGAGCAAACTGCCACTCGTCCAGGTATTTTAAGATACTCCCATCCCCAGCCCCTACTTCAAGG
Source organism: Daejeonella sp. JGW-45 (assembly GCF_029360805.1). GTDB lineage: Bacteria > Bacteroidota > Bacteroidia > Sphingobacteriales > Sphingobacteriaceae > Daejeonella. The sequence goes on from NZ_JARKNC010000001.1 coordinate 411,706, forward strand.
ATTTTCTTAAACTGCTGTTTCGCGCAAACATCTATAATATTACGCGCTTTGTACTTAGCGCTCAGCATACGCCACTGCTCATCAAGTCCCACGTAAAAGCTATCGTAGGAAGTCTTTAGGCCAGCACTAACTAAATCGACATTTTTCATCAGATCCCCAGGCAATTGGCAGATTTGTAAAATACAGAGGTAGACTTCCTGTAAAATAAGCCAGGTGATATTCCGCTAAATGATAGTTCTTTAAACCCTTCTTTCTGGAAAAAGATCCTGGCGTCATTATATTTTGCCCGCTCAGAATCATCCAGCACCACCACGCCAGTTTCGCCTAAGGCCGGTATGGAATGATAACAGCAATTCACGCGGTCGCGGCCATCTACTATAATAATATCAAATTTCTGACCCATGGATGCAGGCATCTTGCTGTAATCGCCATTGGTTTGCAGCTCGCAGAAAACCATATCTGAATTAGCGGGCTTGCCCGATGATATCTTATTAAACCAATCCTTGTCGTGCTCTACAGAAACTACCTTTTTTGCTCTTTTTGCATAATACAGGGTAGAATTGCCCGATCCAAACTCAAATACCGTATGTTCTTTTTTTATGCGTTCTGCAATAAAGTCGATGAAAGAATAAGTAACCCATGGAATGGGATCGCCATCAGACCCTACAGGTGAGTGTGTATTAAACGCTTTAAACCAGCCAATTTCAGTAAGGTAGCCTTTTACTCCAAAAGACAAAAGAGCTTTTAGCTTCGCCGCGTCAAAGAGGCTTGTGTATGATTCTGTTCTTTTCAACGTTTTGTTATTTTTTGTATCAATGAGATTAAAAATAGTGATTTAAGCATGTTAATGCCCTGCTTTCTTGTTTCGGGAAAAACAAGAATAAAAAAAGTTGCCGAAAAATAGGCGATTAATGTTGCATAAGCGGCGCCCTGTAGACCGTATACAGGTATCCAGAGGTAACCCAGAACAATATTTACCACTGCGCCGGCTCCGGTCCGGTACAAAGAATACTTTGTATAACCTTCAGCAACAAGATACTGGCCGCTGGCGTTTCCAAGAAACACGAAAACAGAGGCCCATATATAAATAGAGAGAACTTTCGCACCTTCGGCGAATTCAGGCGTATAGAGGTAGCCATAGATGTATGGCGCTAAAAAGGTCATAACAACAGCGATCCCGAGGCTGAAGATCACCATGAGATCATACATATCCTGCAGCCGCTTCTGATATCTTGCCGGGTCATCGCGGCGGGCGTTCATCAACGCGGGAAATACGGAAGTAACTATGGCAACAGGGATAAAATAAAAGCTTTCCCCCCAGCCTATGGCCGGAGAATAAACTCCCAGAGCATTTACTCCAAGGTAGCTTTCAACCATCAGCTGGCCGATCCTCATATAAAGCGTAACCAAAATGGCGGAAAAAGCCAGTGGCCAGGAATGTTTTAAGAGATAGCCGGCACGCGAGCGGTCAAATGTCCATTCGCGGGGGGCATGGCCATTCCGGGTATAAGCGATCAGGTAACCTGCAGCCAATAAAATTGCATCGGCCAGCAAGGTCCACACAAACCATAACAAGGGCGCGCCAATAAAAATTAAAAAGAGCTTGGCAAAGGCTGAGATGAGGTTAGCAGCTACCTGAACCATCATAACGTATTTTCCCTGCACCTTTGACTGGAAGAAACTATCAATGATATTTAAAGACTGCGCGATACCGATACCCGAGGCAATAAGTATATAGCCCACCGGAACTTCGACGTTCTTTCCAAAGAATACATAAATAATATACGCCAGGGGTATGATCAATATACCAGCAATGAGGCGCAATCCGAACGATGTTCCGAGTATTGCAGATTTCTTTGAGGGGGAAGCCAGTAATTCTCTGGTCACGAACCCGTCAAGGCCAAGTGCTGCCGCCGCGATAAAAAAAGAAATAAAGACGAGAGGATAGCTCAATAAGCCATATTGAGAAGCCCCGAGATAGTTTGCTACCTGTATGCCGGCAAGGATCTTTATGATGAGGCTGCCTATACGTGCGAGAAATAACCAACCCGTGTTTTTCAGATATTTATCAAAAGCTTGCTGGTCAAAACCGGGTACAGCTGGAATCTTCATCAACACAAATATAAAAGAAAAGCCCCGGAATAAATCCGGGGCCTTCCTGTGGCCGATAAAAACTGATCTTACTGGTTCACAAACTTTTTAGCATTGATCTTACGCTCGTTTTCACTCAGATAGATCTTACGCAGGCGCATGCTTTTCGGCGTGATCTCGATATACTCATCAGCCTGGATATATTCCATTGCCTCTTCAAGCGAGAACTTAACTGCGGTTGCAATACGTGTATTATCATCTGTACCCGAGGCACGCATATTGGTGAGGGCTTTACCTTTCACCACGTTAACAACCAGGTCATTATCCCGGATGTGTTCGCCCATGATCTGACCCTCGTAAACTTCCACTCCCGGTTCAACGAAGAAACGTCCGCGATCCTGTAATTTATCGATCGAATAAGCAGTTGTAGATCCTTTTTCCATAGAAACAAGAACACCGTTCAGGCGGCCCGGAATATTTCCTTTCCAGGGCTCATACGCTTTGAAGCGGTGAGCCATAATAGCTTCCCCTGCTGTAGCTGTAAGCACGTTATTGCGCAGGCCAATTATCCCACGTGCCGGGATCTCAAACTCAAGGTGCTGAAGGTCGCCCTTCGGCTCCATAACTAACAGGTCGCCCTTACGTTGGGTAACGAGCTCAATTACTTTCCCTGAAACCTCGGCAGGTACATCCACGATCAGCGTTTCTATCGGTTCGCATTTTACGCCGTCAATTTCTTTAACAATAACCTGCGGCTGACCTACCTGAAGCTCGTAACCTTCGCGGCGCATGGTCTCGATAAGGACAGACAAATGGAGGATACCGCGGCCGTAAACGAGATATGAGTCAGGAGATTCTGTTTCGACAACCTTTAACGCAAGGTTCTTCTCCATTTCTTTATATAATCTTTCGCGGAGACGCTGAGACGTTACAAATTTTCCTTCCTTGCCAAACATAGGGGAGTTATTGATCGTAAAGAGCATATTCATGGTTGGCTCATCGATCTTTATAACTTCCAGTTGTTCAGGCTTTTCAAAATCGGCTATAGTATCGCCGATGTCAAAACCATCGATACCGACAACGGCACAGATATCTCCTGAAGAAACCTCCTGGACTTTAACCTTACCTAAACCTTCGAACGTATATAATTCCTTGATCCTCGATTTCTGAATAGTTCCGTCACGTTTAACAAGGGAAACCGGTTGATTTTCTTTTATCACTCCGCGGGCGACACGTCCGATAGCTATCCGGCCAACGAAAGAAGAATAATCCAATGAAGTGATCTGCATCTGCAGGGTTCCATCAAAGCTTGGGGCTGGCGGTATATGCTCAAGAATCGTATCCAAAAGAGGTGTTATATCTTCGGCAGGTACTTTCCAGTCGGTGCTCATCCATCCCTGTTTAGATGATCCGTATAATACCGGGAAGTCAAGCTGCTCTTCGGTAGCCTCAAGATTGAAGAATAACTCGAACACCGATTCGTAAACCTCTTCAGGCCGGCAATTTTCCTTATCTACCTTATTTACAATAACTACAGGTTTTAGTCCCAGGGAAAGTGCTTTTTGGGTAACGAAGCGGGTCTGGGGCATTGCGCCTTCAAAAGCATCCACTAAAAGACACACTCCGTCTGCCATTTTTAGCACCCGTTCAACCTCACCTCCAAAGTCGGCGTGACCGGGAGTATCAATAATGTTTATTTTAACGCCTTTATAACTTACAGAAACGTTCTTTGAGACAATGGTAATACCACGCTCGCGTTCCAGATCGTTATTATCCAATATCAGATCGCCAGTGTCCTGGTTGTCACGAAACAGATTAGTTTGGTGTAAAATTTTATCAACCAAAGTAGTCTTGCCATGGTCAACGTGAGCGATGATCGCTATATTCCTGATTTTTTGCATTAAAAATTATTATGAAAAATTTTTGCAAAGGTACTGTTTCTTAAGGGAAATGAAAAGATTTTCTACACCTCACACAATTTACACTTAACAGACTCTTCACCCATACATATTAACTATTTTTGCCGCATGGACTTACAGACAATCTTAGTATTCCTTGTCTTTTCCGCGGCTGTTTTCTGGATCGGGCGGCTGATGTACCGCAATGTTTTCACCAAAAAATCGTGTGCGAGTAATTGCGGGAAATGTGCTGCTGATTTTTCGAATGTGAAGGTTCCCGAAATTAAGAGCTGACCTTTTCTATCAGGCATACGGCATAAGCCACCACGCCCTCCTGGCGACCGATAAAACCCATGGTTTCATTCGTAGTTGCCTTAATGGATATATCGTCTTCGCTTATCCCGGCCGCACCTGATATATTGCGTTTCATCTGGGGAATGTGGGGATTAATCTTGGGTGCTTCCAGGCATAACATCGCATCGATATTACCGATATTCCATCCTTTTTCTTTCAATAATGCGACGCACTCTTTCAAAAGGACCAGGCTGCTGATACCTTTCCAGCGATCATCAGTATTCGGAAAGTGAAAGCCAATATCACCGAGGTTAGCTGCTCCGAGCAGGGCGTCGCAGATAGCATGCGCAAGCACATCTGCGTCAGAATGGCCGAAAGCTCCTGAATGATGCTGAAGATTAACTCCGCCTAAGATAAAAGGATGTTTTTCAGCTAATTGGTGAACATCAAAACCAAATCCTACCCTGATCTTCATTATTATTTTTCGAAATTAAATACCAGGGAAAAACGAAGAGTTTGCGCCAGCGGGCTTCTCTGCTGGTTAGCCAGCAGGTATGCAAAATCGAGATTAAAGACATTATATTTCAGCCCTGCACCGGCAGTAAAATACCTCCTGTCGCCTTTTGAAGGTGTTTCATAAAAATACCCCGAGCGAAGTGCGAACTGCTTATTATACCAATACTCCATGCCAAGCGAGTAACTGATCTCACTGATTTCCTCAGAAAAACCACGTGGCGCATCGGTAAAAGACCCGAATATCCCTGCCGGCACAGAACGATCCGGATCCTTACCACTGATAATGTTTCCGTCCGCATCCCTGACCGGGCTGGTAGGTACAAGCAGCTTATTCAAGTCGAGCGCTACAGTGAACTGATTCAAATCATCTATATTAATAGTTGAAGCTCCTCCCAGTTTCATATTTGTTGGAAGAAAAGACCTCGAGCTTCCGTTGGAGTAATTCATCTTTGTACCAATATTGGAAATATTAAGGCCGAAAGCAAGCTCGGTATCTTTACCAAACATTAAGGTGCCTTTCTTACCGTAAGCTGAAACATCAGCCGCCAATGCGGTTGCGGGCTGTATGTCTTGCCCGTTAAACTGGCCGTTGCTTAAACTGGACCGGATGTACCTGACAGAAGTCCCCAGGGAGAAAGTCTCGCCGAATTTCCTGGAAAACGTTCCGTCAATGGAAAACTCATTGGGGCTATAAACGCCGATATCGTTATTCCTGTCGTCTGTAAGCTGAATAGATCCATACGAGAAATATCTTAATGAGCCGCCAATAGTATTCCGGTCATCGAGCCGGTGAAATACGGTAAGGTAGCCAAGGTCGACATCAGGCACAAGATTGCGCAGCCAGGGTGTATAGGAAGCGGAAACACCCGTAGGCTTATCCAAAAAGGCAAGCTTTGCAGGATTCCAGTGGCTTGAATTAGCGTCGGGGGATGTCGCTGCTCCCACATCTCCCATAGCGCCCGATCTGGCATCGGGAGCAATAAGCAGGAAAGGGGCTGCAGTTTGTATCGTATTTGTACGTTTTCCGTCGCTTTGCGTCTGCGCTGCAGCCGGATCAGGAAACCCCGCGACGATAAAAACAACACAACAGGAAAAGGAGAGTCTATTAATCATTAATCTAGTAAAGCTACACCCCAAATTGAAAATTAACGTGCCTTAAATATACGCTTTTGTAGTCACAATCAAGCTCAAGCATACATACAACGCTTGTTTACGATAAAAAATATCAACACCCGTGATTTTATAGGCTGTGCTAAAAATATCAACTGACTTTAAGCAACTGGGTACTAATATTTTATAAAAATCAATATTTATATTTACTATTAATACGTATATTCTTCCTGACAGGTAACACGACATTGACTGGTTACATTAATCGTTTGAGACATGGCTTTTCAAAAATAAGTATTGTAACCTTAACAGTAGTTTTTCGTTTAAACGTTTAGCCGGTATATGCGGCGACAATAATTACTCACAAATATCCGTTGGGGGATATTATCGATATTTCGTATTTTTATAAAATTAATGCTCTAATTACATTGCTAGTAATGAAAAGAATACCCTTAGTTTTTATCGCGGCCATAAGCATTTTAAGTGTTATGAGCGCGTGCAACAAAAAAACAGGCGGGGCGTCCTCCAAAACCGGGATGGCCTATAACGACAAATACAACGGCGGATTTCAGGTAAATAATAAAGTTAAGGCCGGCCCGGGCCCAGGTTTGATCGCTATTGAAGGTGGTACATTTGTGATGGGAGGAAGCCTTAATCAGGACCTTGCGTATGAATTTGATAACGTTAGAAGGAGAGTTACGGTAGCATCATTTTACATGGATGAAACCGAGGTTTCTAATGTTGATTGGTTAGAATATTTATACTGGATCAGGAGGAATTATGCAAATGATGCAGAGTACTATTATAATGCCCTGCCGGATACCCTGGTTTGGAGACAGCCTTTATCTTATAATGAACCTTACGTTAACAATTACCTTCGTCACCCGGCATTTCAGGATTACCCGGTGGTAGGTGTTACCTGGGAGCAAGCTAATGCGTATTGCGAATGGCGTACAGACCGTGTTAACGAAGATATTTTACGTAAAAGAGGGAATTTGCTGGATTATAAAACTCTAGCGGGAGGTGGTAAAGCGGGAGCAGCTACCTCTGTTTCTACATCTACCGATCCGTTTAATACTGATATCTACCTGAACGGCCAATACCGGGGCGAGGGCATAGATGGAAAAAAGATGGAAAAGGATTTAAATCCTAATGCCGCCAACGGTTCTACTACAGGCGGTAAAGGCGGACCTACACGTCCGGTTCGTCTGGAGGATGGTGTGCTGAAACAACCTTACCGTTTACCGACTGAAGCAGAGTGGGAATATGCAGCCCTTGCTCTGGCTGGTAATACTGAATATGAAAATATTGCAGACGGAAGAATATATCCCTGGAACGGTCTTGGAGTACGTTCTCCAAAAAAGAAAACACAGGGTATGATACTCGCCAACTTTAAACGGGGCGAGGGTGATAACATGGGTACCGGCGGGTACCTGAATGATAAGGCAGACATTACTGCCCCTGTAAGAGCTTACGTACCAAATGATTTCGGATTATATAATATGGCCGGTAATGTGAACGAGTGGGTTGCGGACGTTTATCGTAAACTATCGTTCGAGGATTTTGCGGATTTTAACCCCTTCAGAGGAAATGAATTCGTAAATAAGCGGATGGCTGACAGGGAAAAAGGTATTTACGCGAAAGACAAGTACGGACGCCCAATTAAGGACCCTGCGAAAGCTGGCAAGAAACAGACATGGGCGGAAATGCAAAGCAACCAGGCTGCACAGGATACTTCTGCGATAGCAGGAAAGCCTTATAACCCTGATTTCCGCGGACACCTGGATTCAGTTAATTCAAACCTGTACGGGGTAACTACGCTGGTTAATGATCGTTCAAGAGTTTATAAGGGGGGCTCCTGGAATGACAGGGCTTACTGGCTGAACCCTGCTACCAGAAGGTTTATGCAACAAGATGAGACCAGTGCAGAGATGGGCTTCCGCTCTGCAATGACACTTGTTGGTGCACCGGAGATAATCTCTAAAGGAAAACCGCAGTTCAATCAGCCTAAGTCAAAGGCTCCAAAGAGGACCAAGTAAAAAACATTTAATTACATAAAAAGGGGCGATTTTACCGCCCCTTTTTTATGCCTTGCATTTTGCAAACTAACTATCCCACACCATCATCTTCCCGCGATCCTCGGCCTTCAGGCATTGCTCCAATGTTTTTGCATCGTATTCCAGGCCGAATTGCTTTAAAACGTCATCAGGAACACCATCCCATGCATTTGGTTGGTTACCCTTGTAGCCCATATCTTCAAGGCCGATCTTACTTGTGAAAAAACCGGTTGCGGTAAGACCGCGCATCGTGTCGAAGAAGGCTACGCCTGCTGCATTCTCGGGGAGTGCCTTTTCAGGATACGCAATAAGATCAACCAATTGTATCCGCTGCTCGGCGCTTGCGTCCGCAAATGATTTCTTAAACATTTTGTAGGATTTGATATCTACCCACTTCAAGCCACCTCTCAACGGTATCTGAAGTTTAGGCTGATCTTTAACGATAAACTCTATGAAATCAGGAACTTTAGCATCGCCCGCACTTCCTGAGTGTTCATCTGCAGGAATTATTATGTCTGCCAAAATAGCAATGGCGGCAAATTCCTCTTGAGTGAAGAATTTTTCGGCCATTAGCTTTTGATCAAAAAGTTTTTCCTCGGGTGTCCGCCCATAGAGGCCTGTTTCACCTGAGGCAGCCGCTTGCTGGCCTTCCTTTTTATCACATGAAGACAATAAGGTACCAACACTTACTGTTCCGACGGCTAATGCCTTGAGAGAATCTCTTCTATTCATCTGATTAAATATTTTGCTTTTTTAGTTGATCAACAATGTATTCCGAAGCGCGCATTGACAAGGCCAGGATTGTCCAGGTTGGGTTCTTATCAGCCTGGGAAACAAAAGCACCGCCGTCCACAACGAACAAGTTTTTCACGTCGTGCGCCTGATTGTACTTGTTCAACACCGAAGTATTCTTGTTGTCGCCCATACGCGTAGTACCTACCTCATGGATGATTCTTCCAGGGGCTTCAAGTCCGTACTTCCTGTCGGCACCAGGCTTCTCACCGCTGGCAACACCACCCATAGAATGAATGATCTCCTCGAAAGTATCCTGCATATGCTTAGCCTGCTTGATCTCCTGATCTGTCCAGTTGTAATTAAACCTTAATACCGGGATACCGTATTTGTCTACTGCTCCGGGGTCGATCTCGCAATAGTTGTCAACACGCGGAATACTTTCTCCGCGGCCTGCAAATCCTACGGTAGACCCGTAATAGCGGCGGTAGTCATTTTTTAACGATGCTCCGTATCCACCCGCATCTTTCATTTTACCATCGATACTCGGATACTTACCATTGGTTTTCTCGATGCCGAATCCGAACCCATAGGACGGCATTCCCATACCGCCCCAGAATTCAATGTGGTAGCCTCTCGCGAAATCCAGCTTCTTGTTTTCCAGCCACCACGGAATATAAAGATGAAGACCTCCTACGCCATCCTCATTGTATCTCTTGCGATCCATCAGCTGCGGAATAAAGGCTCCCCTTGAAGAGCCGGTAGAATCGTGCAGATATTTACCAACCATGCCGCTGGAGTTTGCCAACCCGTTAGGATGGGCCGACGATTTCGAATTTAAGAGCAGGCGGGCAGACTCACAGGCGCTTGCGGCAAGGACGATCACTTTTGCATTAACCTGGTATTCCTGCATATCGGTCTTATCGACATAAGAAATACCTGTTGCTTTTCCCTCTTTATCAGTGAGCACCTCGCGCGCCATTGCATTTACGTACACATCGGCGTTCCCGGTTTTCCTGGCAGGCTTTACCAGGCATGTCGATGAGGAAAAGTCGGCGTGAACCGAGCATCCGCGATTACATTGATTACAGAAGAAGCAAGAACCCCTGTCGTTATTCACAGGCCTGGTAAGAATTGATAGCCGGGATGGGATAACAGGTATCCCGATCTTTCCGGCTGCCTTTTTTATCATCAATTCGTGGAGCCTTGGTTTGGGGGGAGGCAGAAAATAACCGTCTGGCTCGTTGTAAATCCCTTCCTTGGTTCCAAATACACCGATCATTTTATCTACCCGGTCATAATATGGCTTTACATCGTCATAGCCGATCGGCCAGTTATCGCTCAGCCCGTCAAAATCATGTCTTTTAAAATCCTTGGGACCAAAACGTAAAGAAATCCGGCCCCAGTGATTGGTACGGCCGCCAAGCATCCTTGAACGGAACCAATCGAATTCGGTACCCTTTGTTTTCGTATAAGGCTCCCCATCTATCTCCCAGCCGCCGTATGCGGCATCAAAATCCCCAAAAGCCCTGTTTGTATTAGCCCCGCGGCGCGGTGATTCATACGGCCATTTCAGCTGTGTCTGCTGTTCTTTGTTGGCGGGATCGTAATCTGGTCCTGCTTCCAGCAGGGCCACTTTCAGACCGGCCTCGGTAAGTATCTTAACTGCCATTCCGCCACCGGCACCCGAACCGACTATACAAACATCGTAGAGCTCGCCCTTGGTTTTAATTTCTATCGCCATCTAAATATGTTTATGAAAAACTTATGTAATGTTTGCTGAACCCTTATGATCTGTCCAAATCCGCAGGCAAACAACAGATGAAAATAAACAATATTTAGAATTGCAAAGAATATTATTCCGGGGAAGAACAGTTAAAATGAAATTAAGCAGGCGAAACGCGTTTTTAATTAAAAATGATCATCACCTGATTTTTTTCCACCTTATCGGATGGGAGTACTTTAATTGATCTTATGCTGACATCTGCAGGAGATTTAATGATATTCTCCATCTTCATCGCTTCAAGTACTAACAGGTTCTCGCCTTTTTTTACCTCCTGGCCTTCCTCGACTAATATCTTCAGAACCATCCCTGGCATGGGGGCTTTCAGTTCGGCTATTTTGGCCGAATTCATGGTGTCCATTCCTAACTTGTGAAGCAATTCATCGAATTGGTCAGTAAGAGAGATTTTGTATATGTTGGAATTAACACGTACGGAGCATGTTTTCTCTTCCCTGTTTATCTCCACGAGTTCTGCATTAAAAGAACGGTTATGATAAAGAACATGAAGGGACGTTTTACTAAGATGGAGAAGATCGAGGTCAACAGGATTGCCGTTCACAAAAGTTTTACCGCCTTCAGACAGCAATTCAAAATTAAACTGATCATTTACCTTTACTTTAAACATACTATTGCGTTAATGCATACTGAACGAGGTTTGCTCCCATTCTAAGAGCTTTTTGCCGCGTCTCCTCGGAGTCGCTCGAATAAGTGCCGGCAACTTCCCAGCCGTTACCAAGATCACACTCAAAAGTATAATAGCAAACGATCCTCCCCTTATAGATCAATGCAAAACCCTGGGGCCGCTTTCCATCATGCTCATGGATCTTCGGCAAACCGCCGGGAAATTTATATTTCTGATTGTACAGAATATGATTGGAGGGCAATTCAACAAAGTCGAGATCCGGGAAAACCTTCTTCATTTGAGGACGGATGAACTTATCAAGCCCGTAGTTGTCGTCAATGTGTAAAAACCCGCCTGCTATCATGTACTTTCTGAGGTTTTCTGCTTCCTGATCTGTGAATACGATATTACCGTGACCGGTAAGATAAACGAAAGGATAGTTGAAGATCTCGGCGCTTCCGGCCTCTACTATGGCCTCTTCCCGGTCAAAATTAGTCCCGAGGTTTTTATTACAGAAACTGATCAGGTTGGGCAAGGCCGTCCGGTTAGCATACCAGTCTCCCCCACCATTATATTTTAACTTGGCAAGCTTGTAACTGGGAGCTTTGAATGACAAAACCATTCCGGTTAACAGAACAAAAAGAGTTACAAGACTGATGCTTAATAGTCTTTTCATCGGTTGAGAAAGTTTATTTCAAAGCATGCTTCCAGAGCAGCGGTTTCGGTCCTTAACCTGGAGTTACCGAGTGTCAGGGGTAAAAAGTCTGCATCAAGGGCCTCACGCACCTCCGCAGGTGTAAAATCTCCTTCCGGGCCTATAACTACAAGATATTCAGAATTCAATTCTATATTTCCCTTTAACGTGAATTTTTCACTTTCTATACAATGGGCGATATATTTGTGTTTGCCTGAAGCAGAACAAAGAAAGTCCCTGAGCCGTATCGCTTCATTCAGCTTCGGGTGGTACGCTTTGATCGACTGCTTTACTGCAGATGTGATGACCTTGTTTAAGCGCTCTGTTTTCAATTCCCTACGCTCCGATCGCTCGCAGATAAGCGGGGTTATTTCATCAATGCCGATCTCTGTCGCCTTCTCCAAAAACCATTCGAACCGCTCTATATTTTTGGTCGGCGCGACTGCGATGTGCAGATAATGATTACGCTTCCCATAGCCGCGCTCAACCTTTGTAACTTTTAAGACCGCTCTCTTGGGATGCGGGTCTTCTAAAATTGCTTCGTAAAAGCCTCCGGTTCCATCAACAAGTTGTATTGAGCTTCCTTTTTGAAGCCTTAATACCTTTACACAGTGTTTACTCTCTTCTTCGCTGAGGATATAAATATCTGAATCTATATCCGGGGTGTAGAAAATATGCATAATGTTGCCCGTTTAACGGATGTCAACAGCATCGTCGTCATTGATCACGAGTTCAAGTTTAACTGACTCGACGTTCTGGTCAGCTTTCTTTAGAATTGTTATGTTATAGCCATTGAATTCGCGCGCTTCTCCAACTTCAGGGATCCTGCCAAATATCTCGCTCACCAGTCCGGCGACAGTATCGTAATCGCCGTCTTCCGGAAGGTCGTGAGGAAGATATTCATTTACGTCATATATCGATGCAGTGGCATCGATTACAAATTCTGACGAAGAGACCTTATCTACGATAGGCTTTTCCTCGTCGTACTCGTCCTGGATCTCGCCGACAAGTTCTTCCATAATATCTTCCAGGGTAACCATTCCGGCCGTGCCCCCGAATTCATCGAGCACGATAGCGATCTGGATCCTCTTTAACTGGAGTTCACTTAAAAGATCATTGATCTTTTTGGTTTCAGGGATAAAGTATGGCTTCCGGATAATATCCTTCAGAACACACTCTTTATTGTCGGCCAGCAGAGGCAACATATCTTTAGCATGAACAATCCCCACAATTTTATCTATGGTGTCATCGTACACAGGTATGCGGGAATAGCCTTCGCTGATGATCAGGTCCAACAATTCGCGATGTGGCGTATTTAATTCAATGCCGGATATCTTGGTCCGGGGGACCATGATGTTCTTTACAACCCGCTCGTTAAAATCGAATACATTCTTGATAAGCTCGTGCTCGTTAGTCTCAAGCGCACCGCTTTCTTTCCCCTGATCCAAAAGATACTGTAATTCCTCTGAACTGTGATGAGCTTCATGCCCGCTGATAGTAGTAATTCCGAGCAACTTCAGGATAAAGTTTGCAAATCCGTTAAGTAACCAGATGAAAGGACGGAACAGGAGGTAAAAGAAATGCAGCGGTAATGCAATACCCATGGTGGTACCAATAGGACGCTGAATAGCTAGCGACTTGGGGGCCAACTCTCCAAAAACAATATGCAAAATAGTAATTATGGCAAACGCAAGTACATGGCCGATATTGGTGGCCACGGCGGTACTCATGTCGACATTAAATAAATTGAAAAATTTAGTCACAACCTCGGTCATCACTTCCTCACCGACCCAACCCAATCCGAGAGAGGCTAAAGTAATCCCGAGCTGTGTGGCAGCCAGATATCCGTCCAGATGCTGGGTCATGTGCTTGGCAATCTTGGCTACACGATTGCCTGTTTTTGCCTTGATCTCAATCTGTGAAGCCCGAACTTTTACGAGCGCAAACTCGGCGGCTACAAAAAAGCCATTCAGGAAAACCAGGAAGAAGGTAAAAAATAAAGCGAGACCCATAGGATATTACTTGTTTAAAAACGTAGTCTTATATAATTCCAAACTCTCTTTGATCACTTTATAGGCATAGTTTTTACCGAGCAGATGCTCAATAGTAACATTTTTCATTTCGAGCGCCTTATAGTCCTGAAAAAACCTGACAATCTCATTCATTGTGTGCGGAGGCAACTCCTTAAGGTCTTCTATATAATTAACAGACATATCGTTTTTAGCCACCGCAATAATCTTATCATCCTGCTCCCCGTTGTCGACCATATGCATCACACCGACCACCTTTGCTTCAACAATTGAAAGAGGATATACATCTACAGAACACAGCACTAAAATATCCAAAGGATCTTTATCATCGCAATAGGTTTGAGGGATGAAGCCGTAGTTTGCAGGATACATTACTGATGAAAACAGGACACGGTCAAGCTTGATGAGCCCGGAATCTTTATCAATTTCATATTTGGCTTTTGAGCCCTTCGGAATTTCAATAATTGAGTTTACGATCGAAGGGGTATCTTCGCCGGGCGAAACCGTATGCCAGGGATTGTCATTAATCATATTTATTCAGGTTTTTTAATTCCTCTTCTTCATCTATTTGCTTTGCCATTTTCCTCTTCAGGTAAGTCACGATGAGAGGAATGGTTGTTATCAGGATAAAACCGACGATAATGTATAACAGGTAGTCGTTTATTTCCTTCTCAAATTTTCTGCCAAGGAAGAAACCGAGTAAAGTTAATGATGTTATCCAAAGGAAAGCACCGCTGATATTATAAAAAGCAAACTTCCTGTAATCGAGACGGACGATACCAGCAATTATTGGCGCGAAGGTTCTCACAATAGGTATGAACCGGCCCATGATAAGGGCAAATGCACCCTGCTTTTTATAATAGTCCTCCGCTGCCCTCAGGAAGCGCTTCTTGAAGAATATAGAATCGTCCCGGTGATACAGGACGGGGCCGGTCTTCTTCCCGAACCAATAACCTACGAAGTTCCCCGCAACAGCTGCTGTGATAAGTCCGCATATCAGTACGTAAATTGAAACATCGAGTCTGTGTGTAGCCACAAACATGCCTGCCAGGAATAGCAGATAATCGCCGGGGAGAAAAAACCCAAAGAACAAACCTGTCTCTGCAAAAACCACAAATAAAAGAAGATAAAAACCTCCTTCACGAAGCAATTTTACAGGATCAACAAGATGTTGCAGGGAGTCCCAAATATCGTGCATAAATTAAATATGCGTAAAGCTACAATATTTATGTAATAGTTTGCCTTAGAAAAGGTTTGAGATGAGCCCCGGATACACTCCTATAACTATTGTTATCAGAGCTGAAAAACCCAAAACAAAGTTAAAGTAAGAAGAAGACTGGATCTCATTTCTTTCGGCACTGCGGAAATACATCGCCACGATAACCCGCAGATAAAAGAAAATCCCGATAACAGAATTAACTATTGCAAGACCTACCAACCAAACCTGATATTCAGCCAGAGCCGAGGAGAACATCATGAATTTACCTATAAATCCTGCGGTAAGAGGTATACCTGCGAGGGATAACATGGATACAGTGAGCGTAAAAGCAATAAATGGATTTTTTCTTGCCAGTCCATTGAAGCTATCAAAATTGTCTGATCCTGTTTGTCGTTTAACGAGGATAAGGACGGTAAAGGCTATAATTGACGCTATTGAATATGCAGTTGCATAAACAAACACAGCATTGGTCGAAGCAACTCCTAAAGCTACTATGGCAAAGAGCATATAGCCGACATGGGAGATACTTGAAAAAGCCAGCATCCTTTTAAAACTATGCTGATAAAGTGCTGTAACATTTCCGATAAACAGCGTCAGAACCGAAATTATAAGAATTGCCGGTGTCCAGAAATCGTGTAAAGGGGCAAAACAGATATAGAACAATCGTAATAATGCTGCAAATCCTGCGGTTTTAACGACCGTACTCATGAAGGCAGTTATCAGCGTAGGCGAACCTTCATAAACGTCAGGTGTCCAGAAATGAAAAGGAGCGGCACCCACCTTAAAGCAGAGCCCAATGATCATCAGCACTATACCTGTATAGAACATAGGTGAGATACCCTCGTGATTAGCGACGACGTAATCCCTGATACCTGCAAGATCAAACGTACCGGATGCTCCATATAAAAGGGCTATGCCAAACAGCAGGAACCCGGTGGAAAATGCTCCCATCAGAAAGTATTTTAAAGCCGCTTCGTTGGATTTAAAATCGTCCTTCCTGATACCCGCAAGTATGTACAAGCTGACGGACATGATCTCTATGCCGATAAAAAGCATCGAAAGATTATGATAAGAAACCATCACAAGTATTCCGGCCAGCGAAAACAGGATAAGTGTGTAGTATTCTGCAACGTGATCGCTGATACTTTCGAAATAATCCTTAGAAATCAAAAGAATAAGCATCGTGGAGAATATACAGATAGATGTGAAGGCGATGGCAAAATTATCGAACAGCATCATTCCGCTGTATATGGGCTGCGCCCCGCTGTTCCACTCAAATACTGCCAGCGCAAGCGAGCCTGCCAGCCCGAGTAAAGTAACGGGTAACAAAGCATTTTTTGCCTTATACAATCCGAGATAAAGAACCAGGATAGCTAATATGGATAGGGTAATTAATGCACTCATTCTTACTGTACTAAAATCTTTTGATTTACCTGCTCTATCAGATTACTTACTGCCGCTTCTGATATATGAAGGACCGGTTGCGGAAAAACTCCGATTACAATGATCAAAACTGAAATAATGAACAAAACTGACTTCTCAGTTCTGTCGAGATCTGTAAAAGTAGCTGTCAGGTGGTTTGTTTTCCCAAGCATAGCCTTCTGATACATCCGGAGCATATATACTGCGCCCAGTATGATCGTCAGTCCTGCGAGAGCCGAATAATAAATGTTGTAATTATAAACCCCCATCAACAGAAGGAATTCGCCTACGAATCCGTTTGTTAAAGGAAGGCCGACAGTTCCAAGAACTATTATTAAGAACGCCGCTGCAAGTGCAGGAGCTGGCTTAGCAATACCGCCCAAAAGGGTCAGATCACGGGTATTCATCCTGCGAATAATAATATCAGCAATAAAGAACAGGCCGACGACATTAATACCATGGTTAAGCATCTGGATCATCGCGCCTTGTAGACCCTGCACATTCCACGCAAAAATTCCCGCAGATAAAAGTCCAACGTGTGCGATTGATGAATAGGCTATAAGCCGCTTTATATCATTTTGCGTGAAGGCGATAACAGAAGCATAAACAATTCCAATAATGGATAGTATCAGTGCGGTCTGCCCCCAATCGTGAAAGCCAAGCGGAGCAACAGGAATAAGCCATCTGATCACACCGTACACGCCCATCTTGAGCATGATCCCGGATAAAAGCATGGTACCCGCGGTAGGAGCTTCGGTATAGGTATCCGGCTGCCATGTATGAAACGGAAAAACAGGCATCTTAATGGCAAATGCCAGAAAGAATGCCCAGAATATCCAACCCTGGGTTACCGGGTCGAGATCCAGTTTATAGAACTCTGCAATGTCGTAGCTGTTATTGGGTGTTTGAATATGCAGGTAAATAATCGCCAGAAGCATAACCAAACTACCTGCTATCGTATAGACGAAGAATTTAAGGTTAACCTTTATTCTATTTTCGCCTCCCCATAATGCACAGATGAAGTAGATCGGTATAAGCGCAACTTCCCATCCCACATAAAACAGAAAACCGTCCAAAGCCGTAAAGACCAATAGCAAGCCGGTTTGCATGAAAAAGACCAGGGCATAAAATGCCTGCTCATTTTTGATATCCTGCTTGAAACTTGAAAGAACTATTATCGGCACAAGAACATTCGTCAGGATAAGCAGGATCATACTTATACCGTCGACCCCCGCATAGAAGTTTATACCAAATTGAGGGATCCATGGTAAATTGACCAGGAACTGCGTTGATGCATCGGGTACGAAATTAGCATACAAATACCCGGTGATCGCCAACGGTATCAAAGAAAGTATACCCGCTGACCCCTTTACCGATTTTCCGGAAATCAGTATAACGATTGCAGCAATAAGCGGAATAAAAATTTGTAACAGTAAAATATCCATTTATGTTGTTCTACTCTCTCTATTAAACTTTATAAATACTATAAGCCAGTAAAGCGATTATGCCGGCGACCATCATGAAAATATAGAAGCCAACCATACCTGACTGCAACAGCCTAAAGCCCTTGCTGGCTTCGACAGCTCCTTTGCCAAAGCCATTTACGATACCGTCGATACCCTTTCTATCCACTACACTGTAGAAGAATGCTGATAAAGAATCTAGCGGCCGTGTGATCAGAGAATTGTAAATCTCGTCGATATAATATTTATTGTATGACAGTTTCGCCAGGGTACCTCTTTCGCCACGATCTTCTGCAGGGACACGGCCATTTTTAACGTAGCGATTGTAAGCAAATAACAAGGAACCTAATGCTCCTGCAACGGATACAGCCATCAAAATATATTCTGTACTGTGGTCTAAACTGAAAGGCTGTACTTTCCCGGCAGACACTTCGAACACAGGAGCAAGAAATCCGGCCAGCCAATGATTTCCACCTAACAGTTCTGGAATACCAATAAAGCCCCCGATAGCTGACAACACGGCTAATATGATCAAAGGAACGGTCATAGATGACGGTGATTCATGCAGGTGATGATCTTGTTCTGTAGTGCCCCGGAACTTTCCATTAAAAGTCAGGAACATCATACGGAACATATAGAAAGAGGTAAAGATGGCTCCAAGCACACCTAAAGCCCAGAACAATTTATTATACTCATAAACATGGGCCAGGATCTCATCCTTAGAAAAGAAACCTGAAAACGGGGGCAAACCCGCAATCGCTATTGTCCCGATCATCATTGTAAGAAAGGTAACAGGCAATCTCTTTTTTAAACCGCCCATATTACGCATATCCTGTTCATTACTCATAGCGTGAATAACCGAACCTGCGCCAAGGAATAATAACGCTTTGAAGAAGGCGTGAGTGATAACATGGAAGAAAGCCCCCGTGTACGCACCTACACCCAGGCCCAAGAACATATAGCCTAACTGCGATACAGTAGAATAAGCCAGTACCTTCTTTATATCTGTTTGTGAAACCGCAATGGTAGCTGCAAGCAAAAGTGTAGCGAGCCCTATTATTGCAACAACATATAACGTCTGAGGAGCCAGGGTAAACAATATATTAGATCTCGCGATCATGTAAATACCTGCGGTAACCATCGTCGCGGCATGGATCAGTGCTGACACAGGCGTTGGTCCTGCCATCGCATCCGGCAGCCACGTAAATAAAGGAAGCTGTGCAGATTTTCCTATTGCACCGACAAATAGCAGAGCTGTTATAATGATTAGCGCCGTATCACCCGCAAGCATATTCGCGGCGAGAGGAAACACAACAGCAAACTCCACGCTATTAAATGTTGTAAAAATGAGGAACACTGCGATAAGAAAACCAAGGTCCCCTATCCGGTTCATTATAAAGGCTTTTTTTGCGGCGCTTGCATACGATGAGTTTGTATACCAGAAGCCTATCAACAAATACGAACAAAGGCCTACCCCTTCCCAGCCGATGAACATGATCACATAATTGGAACCCAGCACCAGCAGGAGCATGAAGAAAATAAAGAGATTCAGGTAAGCGAAAAATTTAGCGAATCCCGCGTCATGAGACATATACCCGGCAGAATATACATGAATAAGAAAGCCAATTCCTGTTACGATAAGCAACATCAATGCGCTCAGAGGATCTATCATGAATGAAAATGGCACGTTCACTGTGCCCGCACTGATCCAATCAAACAGCGGGATGAGAAAGAATTTTGTTTCTGAAGAATTTAGTTCAAAGAATATTCCTAAACTGACGATGAACGAAGCGAGCACGGAAATGCACGCTGTAAAGCTAACGACACTCTTGGGCAAACTATTCCGGCCAAGGCCGTTAATAAGAAAACCTAATAGTGGAAATAAAGGAACTAACCAAACTAAATTTATCATTCTTATATTCTATATGTCATCCCTGTCTGCGGCAGGCAGGCTGAACGCAGCGAAGGATCACCATTTTAATTTATTCAATATGTTAACGTCGTTCGAATTGGTGTTCCTGAACACCATTACGATTATTGCCAGGCCGACCGCAACTTCGGCCGCTGCAAGCGCCATGATAAAAAACACAAAAACCTGACCTGATGCATCATTATGGTGCACAGAGAATGCTGTAAGCAATAGATTAACCGCATTAAGCATTAATTCGATAGACATGAATATTACTATCGCATTCCGGCGAATAAGAACACCAATTACACCTATCGCGAAAATGATCGCGCTAAGCATGATATAATGATTTAATGGTACGCCCTGAATTGCTTGAGTTACATTTTCCATTATGCCTTTTTAATATCTCGTTTAGCTAATAAAACCGCTCCAACCATTGCTGATAACAGCAAAAGCGAAGAAAGCTCAAACGGCAGAAGAAATTTGCTGAATAAGACCTTTCCCAAATTCTTCACCAGGCCCAGATCTTGAGTCTTCAGGATCAAAGGATCTGAGACGTGAAGTGCTTTAACTGATCCGACCAGGGTTACTATGAGACACATTCCTGCGATGACCCCGATCATCTTGATCAGGGTAGATTTGGACGCTTCCCGGTTTTCGTTCAGGTTTAGAAGCATAAGTACAAACAGGAATAGTACCATTATCGCACCCATATAAACTATAAAATTCACAATCGCCAGGAACTGGGCGTTTAACAAGACATAGTGAATTGTAAGGGTGAAAAAAGTAACGATCAGATATAACACGCTATGTACCGGGTTCTTCGAAAAGATGACCAGCAGCGCGAAAAAGATCGACAGAAAAGCAATAAAATAGAATAGAGATATACTCATTAATAATGTCTTTAAAACCTCGTTCCGTTTCGGGGCAAAGGTATAATTTCTGCCGAAATCCGGCTATTCAAAAATTGAGACCGCGGAAACTTCTTCGGGATGTCCGGATCTCACCAGTCTATGTTGATTTATGATCCAATCGGATCTTCAACCAGTTTATCTTTACCGTAAATAAAGTCCTTCCTCAGGTAATCCGCCGGGACTATCGGGCCGTCCAGATAGATCGCCTCCTTCGGACAAGCCTCTTCGCAAAGGCCGCAAAAGATACAGCGCAGCATGTTTATTTCATAAACAGCAGCATATTTTTCCTCGCGGTATAAATGTTCTTCTCCTTTTTGCCTCTCACCGGCGATCATTGTTATCGCTTCTGCAGGGCACGAAAGCGCACAAAGCCCACAGGCAGTACAGCGTTCCGCGCCGTTCTCATCACGCTTCAAAGAGTGTAAACCTCGCCAGTTCTCAGAGAACTCACGTTCAACTTCAGGATAAAAAATGGTTTCCTTCTTTTTGAACATGTGCATGAAAGTAATTCCCATACCCTGAAAAATCGCCGGAAGATATAAACGCTCCCAGAAATTCATCGGTTTCTGCTCTAAAACTTTTTTTCTGTTACTTAATGGTTCCATACACCTTAAATCCTCTCAACAGAGTTAAATTAAATGTATCGCCTTTCTGAAAAGCAGCTGGCGATTAAAGTTTATCCACTATCGTGATCACGATACCTGTGATAACGATATTAGCTATTGCCAAAGGAATCAATATTTTCCATCCTAAATTCATCAGCTGATCGTAACGGAAACGCGGAACGGTCCAGCGCACCCACATGAAAAAGAAGATGAATACAAATATTTTGAGGAACAGCACACCCATTCCTATCAATGGACCGATAGTAGGTCCTGTCATATCATTAACCCAGTCCATACCGGGGTAGTTATATCCGCCAAAATATAGTGTAGACATTACTGCTGATGCCAGGAACATGTTCAGATATTCCGCGAACATAAACGCGCCCATTTTGAAACCCGAATATTCAGTATGATATCCGCCAACGAGCTCGGTTTCACATTCCGGCAAGTCGAATGGTGTACGGTTGGTCTCAGCGAAAGAGCAAACCAGGAAAATCAGAAAGCCAAGAGGCTGATAAAGTATATTCCAGTTCGCACCGTGCTGCTGCTCGGCGATCTCCTTCATGCTCAGTGTATTCGTTGAGAGCAGTAAGGCAATAATGGACAGACCCATTGGGATCTCGTAACTGATGCTCTGAGAAGCCGCGCGAACCGCCCCCATTAAAGAGAACTTATTATTTGATGCCCATCCTCCGATCATAATACCGTAAACGCCAAGAGACACCACTCCAAATATATACAGGATACCTACGTTCACATCCGTTACTTGCAGGCTCACCAAACGGTCGGCAATGAGGATTTCCTGCCCCCAGGGAATTACTGCACTTCCGATACACGCAGTAAGAAGGGCAAGAGAAGGCCCGAGAATAAACAGTGTTTTTGATGACTCTGCCGGTATTATCTCTTCCTTAAAGAACATTTTTAAACCGTCGGCCAAAGGTTGGAACATACCACCCCAGCCCGCCCGGCTCGGCCCTACACGATCCTGAAGATAGCCGGCGATCTTTCTTTCCGCGAGGGTAGAATAGGCAGCAACACCCAGGCTAACCGAAAAAATAACAGTTATTAAAATAAACTTCTCTATTACAAATGCTATTTCCATCAGATCTTGCTTGCTCTGTCAAATTCAATTTTGTTGGCTTCAATTAGCGCCTGGTTCTGTTTAATAACCGGTAAGGGAAGCATTTCGTAGTGATTAGCCGAGATGACCGATGTATGTGCAATTTGCCGCGGTCCCTCGATCACCCAATCGCTGGTGTTCTTGGTTTCAAAGCGGCAAGTATTGCAGATAAAATCTTCAACCTCGCCAAACTGATCTTTCCGGCCGGTAACACGAAGAACTTCTTCGCCTTTATACCATAATGTTACCTTTCCCTTACAGGTAGGGCAATCTCTGTGAGCATCAACGGGTTTAGTAAACCATACCCGGTTTTTAAAGCGGAAAGTCCTGTCGGTCAAAGCCCCTACCGGACAAACATCTATCACGTTACCAGAAAAATCATTATCAATAGCCTTCTCAATATAAGTTGAGATCTCAGAAGCATCGCCGCGGCCTAAAATTCCATGCTGACGACCATCAGTAAGCTGATCAGCCACGTACACACACCGGTAACATAAAATGCAGCGGGTCATGTGGAGTTGGATCTTATCTCCTATATCAATCCTCTCGAAAGTGCGTCGTTCAAATTCGTAACGGGTATTTGCCACCCCATGCTCATAAGAAAGATCCTGTAAATGGCATTCGCCAGCCTGATCACATACAGGGCAGTCCAGCGGGTGATTGATCAGCAATATTTCTACGACACCTTTACGGGCTTCAATCACTTCAGGTGAAGTGATGTTCTGGACCTCCATACCATCCATTACACCGGTTCTGCAGGAAGCTACCAGCTTTGGCATCGGACGAGGATCTTTTTCAGATCCCTTACTTACCTTTACAAGACAGGTACGGCATTTTCCGCCACTCCCCTCAAGCTTCGAATAATAACACATGGCAGGAGGTACAATATCCCCCCCGATTTGGCGAGCAGCATTTAATATACTTGTACCCGGGTCGACATCAATGGTGATGCCGTCTATCGTTACTTTTACCTTTTCGCTCATTGACTTACCTCCTCTAACTTTGGCAGGGGATCGGCATATTTTGCTAAACCGTAATTTCGGTCCATTGCTTCTTTAGGGTTTGTTACATGCCATTCAAATTCATCCCTAAAATGGCGTATTGCACTGGCTACCGGCCAGGCAGCGGCATCACCCAAAGGACAGATTGTATTTCCTTCGATCTTCCTGGCAACATCGACCAACAGATCGATATCACTCATTTTTCCATGACCATACTCAAGCCTGTGTAAAACCTTTTCCATCCATCCTGTGCCTTCGCGGCAAGGGGAACACTGACCGCAACTCTCATGATGATAAAAGCGCGCAAAGTTCCAGGTATTCCGGACGATACATTGATCCTCGTCAAATGCGATGAATCCACCTGAGCCCAACATGGAACCAGACTGGAAGCCGCCATCTGAAAGCGATTCATAACTCATCAGGCGGGATTCGCCGTTTACAGTTTTAAGGCTAAGGTTAGCGGGCAGAATTGGCACTGATGATCCGCCGGCAACCACTGCCTTCAGTCTCTTGCCATTGGCTATACCACCGCAATATTCGTCGGAGTAGATAAACTCTTCAACCGGAACTCCCAGATCGATCTCATAGACCCCTGGCTTATTCAGATTCCCCGAAGCCGAGATCAGCTTAGTACCTGTACTTCTTCCTATACCAATTTTTGCATATTCCTCTCCGCCATCATTGATGATCGGAACTACGGCCGCAATGGTTTCTACGTTATTTACAACTGTTGGGCAGGCCCACACACCTGAGATCGCAGGAAATGGAGGCTTAATCCGGGGGTTGCCACGTTTTCCTTCAAGTGATTCAATCAAAGCGGTTTCCTCACCACAGATATAAGCACCACCACCCGGTTGTACGTATAATTCCAGGTCGTATCCAGTCCCCAGTATATTCTTTCCTAAAAACCCGGCATTTTTTGCTTCCGCGATTGCCTTTTCAAGTATCCGTATTTGCGGCATCATTTCACCGCGCACGTATATATAGGAAGTTCTGGCACCCAGAGCAAAGCTGGAAACGATCATTCCCTCGATTAGAGCATGAGGTATGTATGTCATCAAATACCGGTCTTTAAAAGTTCCCGGTTCGGACTCATCTGCATTACACACCAGATATCTTTCCTTCCCCTCAGGCTTGGCGAGGAAGCTCCATTTCATCCCCGTAGGAAAACCAGCGCCGCCACGGCCTCTGAGTCCTGATGTTTTTACCTCTTCAACTATCGCATCAGGCGACATAGTCTTTAAAGCCTTCTCTACCGAACGGTAGCCGCCATGCTGACGATACACATCAAGGGTATTAATTCCCGGGACATTAATATGCTCTAATAATAATTTACGCGCCATCTTAACTAGATTTGAGATGTGAGAGATGAGATGTGAGAGATTATTCTCCTTTCTCATATCTCATATCTCATGTCTCATATCTTATTCTTCAAATCGTTTATTAACTGATCAACACTTTGTTCGGTCAGGTTTTCATAAAATGTATATTCAGGACCGATCTGTAAGACCGGTGCCATACCACATGCAGCCAGGCATTCTACGCCTCTCCAGCTAAATTTACCATCGGCGGTTACCTCGCCTTCTTTCACTCCTAGGGTCTTCTCAATATGATCCATGATCTTCTCAGCCCCAACAAGGCAGCATGGCCCGGTACGGCAAACCTCTAATACAAACTTACCCTGCGGACGCAGAAAGAACATTGTGTAAAAAGTAGCGACCTCGTATACTTCGATAGGCTTAATCTCAAGGTAGGCCGCGACCTTATCCATAGCCTCCGGGCTAACCCAGCCATATTCAGCCTGAACAAGATGCAGGATAGGCAATAAACCAGCCTTTTGCTTTCCGGCCGGATAACGGGTAACTATCTCATCGAACTGGCTTATAAGCGACGATGAAAATTCAATATCTTTCTGTTCAGTTACGCTAAGCATCTAATTCTCCTGCAATTACGTTCAAACTACTCATATTAATGATAGCATCAGACAATAACATACCCGCGCTCATAGGAGCATACATCTGATAATTAATGAAACTTGGTCTGCGGAAATGCAACCTGTAAGGTGATCTTCCGCCATCATTGACTAAATAAAAGCCCAGTTCGCCGTTACCTCCTTCAACCGCGTGATAGACTTCGGTCTTTGGAGTTTCAATCTCTCCCATCACAATTTTGAAGTGATAAATAAGGGCTTCCATATTATTGTAAACCTCTTCTTTTGGAGGCAAATAAAATTCCGGCACATCGGCATGGAAAATACCTTTGGGCTCTTTTTCTAATTTATCAAGTGCCTGTTGAATGATACGCAAGCTTTGCCACATCTCTTCATTTCGTACGATAAAGCGATCGTATACATCCCCTGTTGTGCCAACCGGAATATCAAAATCGAAATCCTGATAGGACGAATAAGGTTCGTTAACACGTACATCATAATCAACGCCGGTTGCACGAAGTATAGGGCCACTCCAGCTATAGTTCAATGCTACTTCCGGATCAACCGCGGCTACACCTGAGGTACGTTCAATAAAGATCCGGTTACGGTTAAACAGGGTTTCAAATTCTTTAAGTATGGGCGGGAACTTTTCCAGGAACTTTCTGATCTTGGCGAAAGCTATGTCGTTGAAATCACGTTCAAATCCACCGATACGCCCGATATTGGTGGTTAAACGCGCGCCACAGATCTCCTCGTATATTTCATAAATATGCTCCCGCTCCTCCATCAGGTAAAGGAATCCGGAAAATGCCCCTGTATCCACCCCAAGAATTCCATTACAGATAAGATGGTCGGAGATACGCGCCAGTTCCATCACAATCACCCGCAGGTAGTCAACGCGTTTAGGTGTCTCTATATTAAGAAGCTTCTCCACCGTCATGTGCCATCCCATATTGTTAATCGGGGACGAACAATAGTTCATACGGTCGGTAAGAGGTGTGATCTGGTAGAACGGTCTGTGCTCGGCTATTTTTTCAAATGCCCGGTGGATATAACCTATCGTAGAAACCCCGCTCACAATACGCTCGCCGTCCATTTCCAGAACGTTCTGAAACACACCATGTGTTGCGGGGTGCGTAGGACCAAGATTTAAGGTAATGGTTTCCTTCTGAGGATCGCTATCTGTAAGTATTGGCTGGTTTATCATCTTCCGAAGAAATAATCCTTTTTATCAACGCGGTTTGGATCTTCAAGAGGATATTCTCTTCTCATTGGAAACACCGTCATTTCATCTACATTTAAAATTCTCACCAGGTTAGGGTGGCCTTCGAATATGATCCCGAAGAAATCATACGTTTCGCGTTCCATCCAGTTAGCACCTTCCCATAAGGTTGTAGCCGTGGGTATTACCGGGTTGTCCCCGTCAATGAATACCTTTATCCTGACACGAACATTATTCTGAAGGCTGTGAAGGTGATAAACAACCCCGATAGATAATGCCTGATCCGGAAAATGAATACCTGTAATATCCGTCAGGTAATTAAACCTTAGGTCGCCATCTTCTTTAAGAAAGCGAAGTACTTCATGTATATTTTCAGCAGTAGTTTCAAATGTCAGCAGACCAAACGGCTCTGAGGGAACCGATATCCTCTCACCAAAACGAGAGGTCAAACTCTGAACTACTTGCTGATTATTTAATTTGCCCATTACTGGATGCCGTATCTGTTTAATAATTCCTTGTATTCCGGCGATTCCCTTCGGCGAAGGGACTCGTTCTTTACAAGCTCCTGTATTTTATTAAAACCGTCTATGATAGCTTCTGGCCGTGGCGGACAACCCGGTACATATACGTCTACCGGAATGATCTCATCAATTCCTTGCATCACAGAATATGTATCAAATATGCCTCCGCTGCTTGCACAGGCACCCACTGCGATAACCCAGCGCGGTTCTGCCATCTGAAGATATACTTGTTTAAGAACCGGTCCCATTTTCTTGGCTATTGTACCCATTACCATCAACAGATCCGCCTGGCGGGGCGAAAAGCTGGGTCTTTCGGAACCAAACCTTGCAAAGTCATAATGAGAGCCCATTGTGGCCATAAATTCAATACCACAGCATGATGTAGCAAAAGGCAGCGGCCACAATGAATGTGAACGCGCCAAGCCTACTACTTTATCCATAGATGTTGCAAAGAACCCTGATCCTTCTATACCCGGAGGGGCCTCTACCATTTTTACATCAGTCATAATCTTTCAAACGAAACCTAATCTTAACCAGCCGTATTGAGCCGCAAAATTAAGAAATTTAAAGTTTTCAATTAGTTAAACCATTATTTAGAAACAGTCTAACCTTAATCCCAGTCGAGAGCTTTCTTCTTAATTATATAAATGAAGCCTGCCAACAGGGTACCCATGAAAATGAACATTTCAATCAAACCATTAACTCCAAAATCACGAAAGTTAACAGCCCAGGGGTACATAAAAATTACTTCTATATCGAAAAGAACAAATAAAATCGCGACAAGGAAATATTTTATAGAAAAGGGCTGCCTCGCATCGCCGACAGATTTGATACCGGATTCGAACGCAACTAATTTATCGCCGGTCTTACGTTTAGGCCCGACAAGATGTGTAATGGTCATTGTCAGCGCTACAAAACCAAAGGCAACCAGCATTTGAAAGATTATCGGCAGGTAATTTACTGCGGTACTTTGTGCTTCCATTTTCTATAATTATGCCGCAAAGATAAATAAAAAAGAGCCCTAAACAATGTTTAGAGCTCTTCTTAATTATCTAACTAATTTTTTACTTACTCCCGCCGATAGCTTTTATAGCTTGCTGGGCCGTGGTGTTATTGGGATCTAAGGCAAGTACTTTATCAAAGTATTCCTTCGCCTTGGCATTATCACCATCACGTCTCGCAGCAACTGATCCTAAATAAGTGTATGCCTGAACCAGATTCGTTCCATTTGCTGCAGCCAGCTCTGGTTTTTCCACAGTAACCAGGTTCACATATTTCTCATAGAACGGAACTGCAAGGCCTTTCTCATCTTCCGGACCGTCCAACAACCGATTAATCCGCCCTCTATACAACCAGCCCTGATGGGTAGTTGGCGCACGCTGCACCAGATAACTAAAGGCACTGTCCGCTTTCACCAACAGATCGTTTGACGGATTCTGCTCTGCAGCCTTCTTAGCCCCATAATCGAAATAATATGATGACCCCAGGTAGAAATAATCCAATAGAGCAACATCCGGGTTTTTCATAGCGATCTCGTAAGCTTTAGCCGCTTCTTCGTATTTCCTTGCTTTATATAAAGCCAGGGCGATCTCACTCATAACTTCAGCATTGGTTGAATCCATTTCAACTGCTTTAGTTATGTTAGCCATTCCTTCATCTAACTGAGTGGTGTCTTTCATCTGAGCTCTGCCCAGGTAAAGATAATCCTGTGAGATTATACGCGCAGGTTCAACCTTTGCCATGAAATCTTTCAGTGCCTGAGCACTGGCAGCGTAGTTTCCGTTCTCAAAAGAAGAATAAGCCAGGTATCGCAAAACTCTGGCATTTGCCTTTTCAAGCTTTGCCATCTCATTAGCCTCAGCTTCAAGAGCTTTGAAATCTTTAGCTAAATACAAGAAGTCAGCATGGCGTAAACGCGAATCCAAAGATCTGTCTGTAAGGTCCATGTACTTCTCGTAATTTTCAAGCGCCTGTTTTATACGGCCTTCATACTCTTTTTGGGATGACCATGCCCATGCCTGATAGGCTTCAGCACGCTCCCTGTAAGCAGGGCCGTAATTAGCATCCAATGCGATGACCTTGTTATACTCCTCTATGGCTTCAGGATAGGCTTTAGAAAGCTTATTGATCTTTCCAAGCTCAACCAATGATCTGATCAGGGTTTTGTCCAGATCATAAGCTGTCCTATATGCGCTGAAAGCCTCGCTATTTTTCATTTGTGCACGATACGCGTCTCCAAGAGCCAGGAATACCTGAGCATCCTTCTCATCTAAAGCCTTTGCCTTTTCAAGATGCGTCAATGCTTCGGGAATTTTTGGTACAGCTGCATAAGTATAAGCTTTACCAATGTAAAGATCTGTTACGTGATCCTTTCTCTTTGTTAACTCCAGTGCTTTATCAAAGTTCGCTTTCGGATTTCCCTTTTTTGCAAGCTCCACAGCCCCAAGACCGACGTAATTAAGAGCAAACTCTGCGTCTGCCGCAATGCCTTTGTCGAACGATGCCTTAGCTGAGTCAATGTAATCAGGTCTCTGGTTAATAGGACTGGTTGTAAGGTAAAGGTTACCTAATACAAAAAAGTTCTCTGGGTTTGTCGGTTGAGAAGTGGTCAACGTTTTTAATAAGGCTTTACCTTTCTGGTACTGCTCAGCATCAATAGCTTTCCGAGCATCGGCCAAGCTCTGAGCAAAAACTGCTGAACCCACTAACATCAACCCGAGGGTTATCTTAACTGCCTTGTTCATTATGTTTGAATTTAAATTTAACTTACTTAATTATATTAATCTCACGCGGAGGTATACTATCTGGTAACAGTCCCGATTTTAGTACGATCCTTTGTCCGCGTTCTCCAGCGATAAAAGATGCAAAACCTGTGCCCAAACCAGGGCCGCCTTCGCAATTAATTATATACAAAGATCTCAAAAGCGGATATACCCCTAAAGCTATATCGTTCTGAAAAGGTCTATAATATGCGTCAGATCCGGGCTTACCCTGCACGTTCTTAACACCCAATATTTTCAATGAACCAACCTGCTCTTCCAATTCCACAGGTGGTTGAACTATCCAGTTAACTCCAACAACTCCAATCGTTCCTGGATTGTCATAAACGTATTTAATGACTTCTGGATTCGTTTTGAGCGCGTAAACTCCCTTAGCGGGAAGTTCTTTAACGCCGGCCAGCTCTTTAAAGTATCTGACGGTACTTGAATTCGCATTATCGAAAACCAGATTCCCCAATCTTGAACTCTCACCTTTCAACACTCTTATAATGTCTTCGACCGTTGCGGTTGTGTCCTTAACTGAATTATGAGTTATAAGCGCAATGCCGTCAACAGCAAACCGATTTACCCTAATTTTGATCTTTCTACTTTCAAAATGCTTGCGTTCACTATCTGTTAACTCACGTGACAGGATGGCTACTTGTGCCGTATCATCCATGAACGCGTTAATGAGCTCGTTCTCGGATTTCAGAACCAGGTTAAGTTTCGCATCGGGATAGGTACTTTCAAATACATAGGTCTGATCTTCAATGATCGGAGCCAACGATTCGTCCACTAATAATACCTCGGTGCCGCTGGTATATGTTTGCACTTCCGCAGTTTTCTGCTGGCACGAGCTCACAGTAACTGCAAACACTAGTATAAAGAAAGATCTTAACCTAAACATACTTAAGAACGAAGCAAACGCACAAACCTTATAAACGAATATCCTATTAATAAAACTCCGAATGCAATCCTGTAGCCCTGGGACATGTCAATAGGAAAATCCTTCCAGAACATGATTATTACACCCAAAACGAAATAAAGGGTAAACATCGTGAGGCCCAAAATAAACAGAAATCGCTTTGCGGGCGATTTCTGTATTTTCTCCTTTTCTTTATTCAATGACATTATTGTCCAGCTAGCTGGAAGAATATCGGCATTGTATAAGCAACACGAACAGGACGGCCATTCTGGATACCTGGCTTCCATGCTGGTGCATTCTTAAGTACGCGCATCGCTTCTTCATCACATCCACCACCAATACCGCGTACTACTTTAATATCTGTAAGCTGTCCGTTCTTCTCAACAACAAAGCTCATGATTACACGGCCTGTAATATTGTTTTCACGGGCCATTGGCGGATACTTCAGGTTCTTCTGAAGATATTTGCCCCATCCTGCCATACCACCCTGGAACTCAGGGAGAACTTCAACGCTCGCGAAATCCTTTATACTATTGTCCTCAACAACCTCCTGTACCTTTGGAGCCTCGCCTACCGGTTCGTCGATAACGATCTCAGCATCAGGGTTACCTTCAATAGTCTTTTGTCCGGGATCAGCTTCCTTCAGCTCTTCAACTGTCGGCGGCTCTTCGTCCCTTACTTCCTCAGCTGGTACTACTACCGGAGGAGGGAATTTCACCTGGTCTATTTTTGGCTTCGGTGGCTCCGGTGGAGGAGGAGGAAGCTCTTCTTTATTGATCGGCGGAGGGGGGGCTAAAACTACCTCGGTAATTTTCTCCTTTTCCTCCTCCGGAAGTATTCCGGAAATATAGCGGATGATCAGCGGCAATGAAACCATTACTATAAATAGTAAGGAGCCTATGATCACGGCGCGACTGGTAGTTTTGGAATTGGTTTTCCTCAACTCGTACGCACCATAGGCTTTATTCCTACCTGCGAATACCACATCAAGCCATTGCGGGTTGAATAAATCTATTTTTGACCCTAACATATCTTATTTTTTTGAGGGTTAACTAATTGTGTTAAATTACTTGAGTAAGCCATCACGTTTTAACAAAGCGATATCAGGGTCAGAAATGTCGACAATCGCATACTGTTGTATGTTTGAGACTTTCATTTCATCCAGTATATCGACGAAATTACGGTAATTTGACTGGTCACTTGGTTTGATCAAAACGATCAAGCCCTTTTTTGGGTCTCCAGTCGCCGCGATAACCTTCTTTGAATTCTCGATCAAAGCTTTTCTAATTCCATTCCGGCCATAATTATCGACCTGAGGAGGTGTCATAGGCTTATCAACTAATCCCATGTACCATTCGAGACGATTATTAGCGCCTAAAAGTATCGTCATCGTTCTGTTATCAGCGACGGTTAATTCCTGCTGTTCGGTTTTATCCTTATCCGGCATGGCCATATCCATTGCCTGTGGCTTTGCCAATGTAGTGGTAAGCATAAAGAAAGTGATCAGAAGGAAAGCAAGATCCACCATCGCTGTTAGATCCACACGTGTGGACTGCTTTTTACTTCTAACCTTCCCGCCTTTATTCTTACCCCCGCCGGAGGTATCTAATTCTGCCATTGCGTTTTAATTAAATTATACGATTACTCTTCAGATGCTCTCAACGAAGTGATTAAACTGAATTTATTAATATTCTGGTCCTGCAGGATGCTTGTAACTTTCTTTATTTGTGGATATTCTTCGCGGGAATCTCCTTTGATACTCACACGCATATCTACATTATGAAGCTCTTTCGTCGCGTACCTGGCAGAAAGGATCCAATTGTGCAGTTCAGAAGGATTCTGGCCTATCGAATCAGTAGGAATTCCCGGCTGCAAACCTTCTTTGTTCCTTTCGTCACCCTTCAGCGCAATTATCTGTTTTAAATTACCGATCGGAACCCCGAAACTCTCAATTAATGAGAATCTGAGTTTTTCCTCTTCAGTGAACTGCATTGAATACTTCTCTCCCATCAGCTCCAGGGTACGAACCCTTATAGGCTGCCCGGGAACGCCAAAAAACACTTTCCCCTGGCCTACGGTCAACGTTGCAATATCTGAATCCGGCAGCTTAAACTTAACCGTTGATGCCGGGGTGTCCACAGGAAGCGGTTCTGGCTGACGAGCGGTTGCTGTTAAAATAAAGAATGTAAGCAACAAAAACGCCACATCGCACATCGCTGTCATGTCGATAGCTGTACTTTTTCTGGCAACTTTAGCTCTTGGCATAGTTTATATTATAATATTAAAAGATCCTGTTATTATATAGATGAAAAGATTCCGGGTTTTCCATAAAGCCCGGAATCTTTTTTCAAATATATTATTTATGAGTACTGGCGTACGTTTGAACGATTGAGAAACCGGCTTCGTCAATTGCATAAGTTAACTTATCAATTTTTGACGTAAACAAATTATACATAACGATGGCTAATGCTGAAGTAGCAATACCAGTCGCCGTATTAATAAGAGCTTCAGAGATACCATTCGCAAGAGCCGCCTGATCTGGTGATCCTGCAGTTGACAATGCCGCGAAGGCCTTGATCATACCTGTTACAGTTCCCAAAAGACCCATCAAAGTACCGATAGATACTAATGTTGCGATAACTGTAAGGTTTTGCTCAAGCATTGGCATTTCTAATGCTGTAGCTTCTTCGATATCCTTTTGGATAGCCAGACATTTTTGCTCAGTATCCATTTTAGTTTCAATTTCCATTTCCTTGTACTTTTTCAAGCCGGATTTGATAACGTTTGCGACAGAGCCTTCTTGTTTATCACACTCAGAAATAGCTGCGTCGATATTTCCTGCACCAATAAATCCCTGGATCTTTTTAACAAAAGCATCGATGTTACCTTTTCCGGTAGCTTTGCTGATTACGAAGAAACGCTCAAAAGAAAATACGATTACCATAAGGAACAATCCCATTAATACAGGTACTACATAACCGCCTTTGTAAACCATTCCGAAGTAATTACCTGGCAGTGGGTGGCCGTTTTCAGGATCGCCTCCTTCAAAGTTCGATGGATCGCCCATTACGAATTTCCATAAAAGTACTCCTACAAGGATACAAAGTACGATAGACAGACTTGCAAAAATGCTTGAACCAGAGCTCTCTTTCTTCGCTGTTGTTGGTTTTGGTGCGTTCGCCATTTTTTTAATTTTTAAATTTTAGTTGTTGATTAAATGTATGAGTTAATTGATTTTGTGTTTGCGTATTATTTTTAAATGTTTTAAAATAAAATATCAATATTATGTTCGCCGATATAACGGATAACAAAAATATAATTTTCGATTTAATAAAAAATTATTTGTGAATTTATTAATCCTATTTGTTCAGTCCTTTAAATCCATCCCTAGAATTAAGCAAGAGCAATGCTGTTCTAAAAGAAGATAACCACTTTGTGACTATCATTTTACAATGAAAACTATTTTTTATTGCAAATGCAAATTTAGGTTTGGTTTTTAACGAAAATATAAAAAATACACTTCTATTTCCGGATACAATTTGCTGATTTTCAATATACTTAAAGAAATGTTTAAAATTTGATACATTGTAACATTGGGTTTAAACGTTTTAAACGGGCTTTTGGTATTTACATGAAAATCACATAATTATAACATATAATTAACCTTACCCGCCCGCTTTTTTAACCTTGTAACCATCCCCAAGAAGCATGGCAACTACCTTATCCCTGAAATCTCCCTGGATCAAAATCTCTCCGCCTTTGGCCGAGCCTCCTACTCCGCATTTTTGCTTGAGCTTTTTACCTAGTATAGCCAGGTCTTCGTCTGTGCCCCGGAAACCGGTGATAAGTGTAACTGCTTTCCCGTTCCTTTGTTTCTTATCAAGCTGAACCCGCAGATCCTGCGCGCCCGGCGGAAGGGTACTTACAATGTCATTGAGTTCTTCCTGGTACTCAAAGTCCGGATCTGTAGAGTAAACCACGCCCGATATGTTTCTATTTTTCTTCGACATAAAATTTAAGTTAATACTGAGAGGGATAAAGGTTTTATCTCAATCTGCAATTCCGAAGCCATATCGCAAGGCTCGCCGTCCAGGTGAATTGTTCCCCGCCCCTCTCTCACAATTCGAATTTTTTTACCTTTTATGATCTCAACATATTTTGACTTGTGAGTACTTCTGCTGAACATCCGGTATCCCAGAACAGGAAACTGGTATAAAGGGAACGGCTTAGTAATACATACGTCAAGAAGCCCATCTTTAAGAGATGCGAAAGGAGATATATGCGCATTATTACCAAATTGCGATGAATTAGCAATACTTATCATAAAAGCGTCCCTGTTAATCCGCTTGCCATCAATCTCCAAAATATAATGCTGACACTGATAGTTCGTAATCTCCGTAATCGCAGTTTTTACGTATCCCCCAAGACCTCTTTTTACATTACTGGCGAAAACGGCACTAATATGAGCGTCGAAACCAATACCTGCCATATTAAAGAAACTTCTTCCATTAAACGTTCCAGAGTCAATCCGGTTTACGTTCAATTTATTCAATCTTTGTACAGCCTGCTTATCATTTAATGGTATCCCAAGTGACCGGGCTAATCCATTGCCTGAGCCATAAGGTATAATGCCAATGATCTTGCCCGACCCTTCTACTGCGGATGCTATCTCGTTAATTGTCCCGTCGCCTCCTACTGCAACCAGGATATTTGTGTCACCCTCAACCATCTCCTTTGCCAACTGGTGAGCATGTCCCGCTGCTTCTGTAAAGATGTACGTGGGGCAAAATTTAGCTGGATCTATAAATTTATCAGCCATTTCCGGAAAATTTAATTTGGTTTTGCCCCCGGAAATGGGGTTGATAAAAAATGTTATATTTTTTTTCAATTAAAGTTCGTTTAAAACTCAAAAATACCGTTAAATTTTCTCAGAACTTAAAAATTATCCTACTTTTGCAATGCAAAAAAGTGGATCGATTTGCGTTGATTGCAACCACGTAAAAAAAAGTGCTAAAACATACTCTGATTTTTACCTGCCTGCTGTTAATGCTTTCTTTCTTCTGATAAAATATTAACGATTTAATTAATAAACCTTTATGCCTTATTTATTTACCTCGGAATCCGTTTCAGAAGGACATCCGGACAAGGTTTCAGATCAGATATCTGATGCATTAATTGATAATTTCTTAGCCTGGGATGCGGATTCGAAAGTAGCATGTGAAACCCTCGTTACCACGGGACTTGTTGTGCTTGCTGGCGAGGTAAAATCACAGACTTATCTGGATGTTCAAAAAATCGCCCGTGATGTGGTCCGCAAAATAGGATACACTAAATCTGAGTACATGTTCGAAGCAGATTCATGCGGAGTTATTTCAGCTATCCATGAGCAATCGGCCGACATCAATCAGGGAGTCGACAGAGTTAAAAAACAGGATCAGGGAGCTGGCGATCAGGGTATGATGTTCGGTTACGCAACAAGCGAAACTGAAAACTATATGCCTTTAGCCCTCGACCTTGCCCACAAAATATTGGTTGAACTTGCTGCGCTTCGCCGCGAGGATTCAGCGATAAAATATCTTCGTCCTGACGCAAAATCACAGGTAACCATTGAATATAGCGATGATCACAGGCCGATCCGTATCGACGCAATCGTTGTTTCAACCCAGCATGACGACTTCGACAGTGAATCAGCGATGCAGAAGAAGATCCAGGATGATATCATTTCCATCCTTATCCCAAGGGTGAAAGCGCAGTTAAAGCCTGAACTTCAGTCGTTATTTACTGATGCCATTAAATACCATATCAACCCAACGGGTAAATTCGTTATCGGAGGTCCACACGGTGACACTGGATTGACAGGCCGCAAGATCATCGTTGATACTTACGGCGGTAAAGGTGCACACGGTGGCGGAGCATTCTCTGGCAAAGACCCTTCAAAAGTGGATCGTTCAGCAGCTTATGCTACACGTCACATTGCTAAGAACCTGGTTGCAGCGGGAGTTTGTGACGAAATCCTGGTACAAGTATCCTACGCCATTGGCGTAAAGGATCCGATGGGAATTTTTGTAGATACCTATGGAACGGCTAAGGTTGACTTTAACGACGGGGAGATCGCACAAAAGATCGCTTCCATTTTTGACATGACTCCTTACGGAATCGAAACCCGTTTGAAACTTCGCAATCCTATATATTCTGAAACTGCGGCTTATGGTCATATGGGACGGAAAAGCGAAACAGTAACTAAAACCTTCACCGGCTCAAACGGAGAGAAGAAAACTGTTGAGGTAGAACTATTTACCTGGGAGAAACTTGATTTTGTTTCTAAAGTTAAGGAAGCTTTCAAGATCAACTAATTACTTGGTTCTTAATTAATAAAAAGCCCTCTTTTTTCACGGAAAAGAGGGCTTTTTTTATTTATTATTGTGAGATGGCCGGTCAACACAAGAATCCCTGGAAAACGCTCTCTGAAAAAAAGATCTATGAAAATCCGTGGATAAGCCTTACGGAATCCCAGGTGATTAATCCGGGGGGTGGAACAGGAATTTACGGAAAAGTTCATTTTAAAAATCTGGCAATAGGTGTCGTCGTACTGGATGAAGAATATAATACCTGGCTGGTGGGACAGTACCGTTATGTACCTGACCAATATAGCTGGGAAATCCCTGAGGGAGGCGGGAAGCTTGAAACTGATCCATTAGATTCAGCAAAAAGAGAATTGCTCGAAGAGACCGGAATATCAGCTGCTTCCTGGGTTGAAATACAGCGAATGCACCTTTCCAATTCCGTGAGTGATGAACTGGCTATTATCTATTTAGCACAGAACCTGAGTTTCGGGGATTCAGACCCCGAGGAAACCGAGGAACTCAGCATTCTCAAGCTGCCGTTTAAGAATGCTTATAAAATGGTCATCGACGGAGAAATTACAGACTCTATGAGTGTAGCAGCAATATTAAAAGTGAAATTATTAAACATTGTTCCTTAAATTATAAGGTATATTTTTATTGCATATGAACAAATTGCTGGGCTATATTTTTACACCTTTACATTACTTGTTCTTTGGTCTTACCCTCTGCATATTCCACCCCGTCCAGTGGATCTCATTTAAACTTGGCGGAATAGAAGCGCACAAAAAATCTGTCGACCTGATGAACCTGTTCCTGCTGGGAACATATTTTATTATGGGGGCCAGGATAAAATTCAGAAATGAATTCGCATCATATCTTGAAAGGCCTGTCATTTTTATAGCCAACCACCAGAGTATGTATGATATACCTCCCCTGATCTGGTTTCTCCGCAGATATCATGCAAAGTTCATTTCCAAGATCGAACTCACCCGCGGAATTCCCGGTATCTCGATCAACCTGAAGTATGGCGGCGGCGCTAATATTGACAGAAAGGATAGCAAACAAGCAGTCTCAGAGATTTTGAAGCTTAGTAGCAGGATGAAGGATAACAACTGGTCGGCAGTTATATTCCCGGAAGGAACACGTTCGCGGAATGGAAAGTTAAAGGACTTTGCAGTAGGCGGGGTTGCTACCCTGTTGAAAAAATGCCCTCAGGCACTGATTGTACCTGTAGCAATTCAGGGATCATGGAAGTTTGTCCGCTTTGGGGCCTTCCCTCTCAGCTTCGGCGAAAAAATGAGCTGGACGGTACTGGAGCCAATTGAAAAGTCAGAAAAATCACTGGAAGAAATAGTGCTCCAGGCCGAGAATGCTATAAGAGACATTGTTGAAGAACGCCAGATTAAATAAATCTCTCGTTACTAGCCAATGTTTTTATCTTCAATCTGCTTAAAGAAATATTCCCTGTAAGTATCTCCGATTGGAATGATCTTTTCTCCTATCTGAATCCGGCTCCGTTCAATACTCTCGATCTTTCCGACTGCCACAATGTAGGATTTGTGCACGCGTATAAAAGATTTTGCAGGCAAAGACTCCTCCATTTTCTTCATGTTCTGAAGAGTAATGATTCTCTCCGACTTAGTAAATATCGAAATATAATCTTTCAGACCTTCTATGTAAAGAATATCATCGAGGTATATTTTTTGGATCTTATGCTCCGTTTTAACAAAAATAAAATCGTGGCTTCCCTGAGGAGCGGGCTGTTCTGAAGTCGACGGCTGACCGTTGCCATTGTTCTGAAGAACCTTTTGTGCCGCTTTATAAAAACGGTCAAACGCTATAGGCTTCAGCAGGTAATCTACCACATCCAACTCATAGCCATCCAGGGCATATTGGGAATAAGCGGTGGTAAGGATGACATCACATTTGCCATTTATGATCTTCAGGAACTGGATCCCCGTAAGCTCAGGCATCTGAACATCCAGGAAAACGAGGTCTATAGCATCACTTTGTACAAGAGATAAGCCTTCTATAGCACTTGTTGTGGTCTTAACAAGTGTGAGAAACGGTACTTTACTTATATAATCTTCAAGAATATCAAGCGCAAGAGGCTCATCATCAACAACAAGGCAGCGTATCATTTTATAAATTTAGATATAATTCACAATTATATATTGTTTCTGTATCTTCAATGTGCAGACGATAGGCGCCTTTGTATAGCAAGTCCAGCCGTCTTTGAACATTCTGTAAACCGATACCGCCGGTTTCGTCCTTATTCTGATTGTTCTTCTTATTAATAACCTGGAAGTATAGTTTGTCGGATGAAACATTCAGAACTATGGTAATCGGATTTTCCTTGTCGGTGGCAAGTCCGTGCTTGAAAGCATTTTCCACAAATGAAATAAGTACCAGCGGGGTTATCTTTAGATTCTGAGTGTCGCCGTCGATTTCAAAATTTATATATGCTTTATCTTTAAACCTTAATTTCTGAAGTTCTATATAATTTTCCAGGTAGCGGATCTCCTCATCAAGACTCACCTTACTTTCATTGCTCTCATATAGCATATACCGCATAATCTCTGATAGCTTAAGCACGGCCTCGGGTGTCTTGGCTGATTTCTGATAAGCCAGCGAATAAATGTTATTGAGAGAATTAAACAGGAAGTGGGGGTTGATCTGAGATTTGAGAAAAGCAAGTTCGGATGCAAGTTTCTCATTTTCGAGGTTGCTTTTAATTTTTTCATTCAGGAACCAGTCGCTAACAAATTTCAGAATCGTGCTTAAGAAAATAAAAAGAGTGCTGACAACAGTTGCCAGGAAGAAGTAATCCCAGAAAACAATTACGTGCTTTCCCTTATCCCGGAGCATTATGATCTCATAAAAGTAGTATGCGAGGGCACACTTAACGAAGACTGAAATCAACACGAGAAATAAGATGGTAAGAATGCACCAGGCGTATCTTTTACGATTCAGGAAGGTGGGCAGAATAATAAGATAGTTGATATAAAAAACGGTGATATTGATGGCTCCAAAATACAGGAACCATACTACCGTAGAATAAGTTATTTTACCGCCACCCGTGCCTGTAAATACAAACATCAGCACAAGCACAAGCCAAACAACCAGATGAATAATAATCTGACCGGATTTATTCATAAGTTAAAAATACCAATAAGAGCCTTTTGGCGACCGCAGTTTCGACCAACTGGCAAAATCTATCTGCGAACTGGCATAAATCTACCCTGTTCTAATTAATCCCCAAATGCGACCGTTCGTCTGCATAATTGGCACCTTGGTCTAATACTTTTTAGAGAGAGTCTTATTAAACATTTATTTGTTTTACTAAATCAGACACAAGATGAAGAAGAATATTACAAACATCGTATCACCATTTATAATGTTATTAGTTCCTTTATTTTTGCTTATAGGTGTTTTAGCTATGAACGTAAATAACGAGATGCCGGCTGAAAAACAAAGAGCCAGCATTAAACTGCAAGTTCCTACTTTAAAAAGTTTCTTTCAGGCAGCGGTGGGAAAATAGTATGGCATATGAGCTGATCATTGAGACAAAGAGCATAGCCGTCGTCACCTTTGCCCTAGGATACTTTGTCATTAGCAAGAGGAGCATCAAATAATTACCTCGCCGCTTTCGGAATAATCACCAGGCTTTC
This sequence comes from Daejeonella sp. JGW-45, assembly GCF_029360805.1. Classification (GTDB taxonomy): domain Bacteria; phylum Bacteroidota; class Bacteroidia; order Sphingobacteriales; family Sphingobacteriaceae; genus Daejeonella. Next base: position 452,558 of record NZ_JARKNC010000001.1, read on the forward strand.
ATGCCCCTCAGCGTCAACCGATTGCACGCCAAAGAAATAATTATCTTTAGAGTAATTCAGCTCCGCAGTAGTATCAGTGACAAAAAACTTCTTCTCCCAAACAGGGCTGCTGGTTTCCCGCATCACTATAAAATATCCTGCAGGTACTTCGCCCTGAGGCTTTTCCCATTTCAAAACTGTTTTATTAGTTAACTGGCTGGTAAGTACCGCCACGTTTTCCGGTTCCCGCGGCGATAAAGCCAGATTGGCCAATGTAGCTAAATTCATCTTTGTTACTTTTTGAGTGTACTGATAGTCCACAAAGTCCGGAAGGTCACCGTAATCAATTCCGTTCTCCTTTCGAACCGTTTGATGCTGCCGTTCGAAATTCTCATTCATCTCAGTAATACGCACCCCGGGAAAACCGGCCTGCGAAAATGGTGTATGGTCGCCGCCCCTAAGATACCTGTCACGGCGATAGATCAGTTTAACGTTAAGCTGATCAACATACCGTTCACCAACTTCCTTGATATAACGTGCAAACTGCCGGGCACGACCGTCATTTTCAGAGCCAGTACTTGTGCGGGTTGCTGCTCCTGCAGGTGTTTCCACTACCGAAACGCCCTCACTAAAAATCCTGACGCTGTTATTATCCTTAATTCCTGTTTCAGTGCCATAGGTATTTCCGATAATGTCGTTTGTGATCATACCGGCAACATTCCATTTAGATTCCTTTGCCCTCTTTGCGAGATTAACAGCACCGAACAAGCCTTGTTCCTCGGCCACCATGGCCACAAAAATTATAGTTGAATTGAATTTGTATTTGCTCATTATACGAGCCATTTCCATAACAGCGGAAGTCCCCGACGCATCGTCATTAGCGCCCGGCGCAAAAATTTTCGAATCATTGGCGTCAGAAGCACGGGAATCATAATGACCTGAGACGATGAAAACCCGGTCATCCTGAGGATCAACACCAGGCAAAATACCAAGAACATTTTTCATAACCGTAGGAGCAGCAACCCGGCGACCATCCGCCGGCTGAACGAATACATCGAACTCTGCTTTTAACCGGCCTCCGGATTCCCTGGAATACCTCACCATTTCAGACCTGATCCAATTACGCGCAGCACCTATGCCTGTTGTTGCACTTAAGGTATCACTGAGACTATGGCGCGTTTGGAACGTAACCAGCTTTCTTACATTGGCTTCTATATTCTTATCTGAGACTTGCTCAATCAGATCCTTTATAAACAGGTCCTGGCGAATAAGGACGGGCTGGGCCTGGAGTACTCTTGTCAGGACCATAAAGGTCAATACCACAACGCTCTTTTTCATATTCTTGAGTAAAATCCTAAATTTAAGGATTAAACTTCGAAACTGACTCCCGTGCGATAGTACAATATCTTTTAAACATTCAACTCCACCTGCTGATGGCGTTGAGGTATCTCAACATTCCGGAACCCTTTCCCGATTAACTTCGCTCTAAATACTTCCTGAGTGTCGTATTCTCCATGAACGAGAAATATTGTTTTCACTTTTTCCGGTTCCTGGCAGGAAACAAATCTCAAAAGATCCTCATAATCTCCATGTGCACTCATCGACCGGATAGACCGCACCTCAGCGCGTACATCATAATGCTCACCAAAAATTTGTACGACCTTACTACCATTCATTAATTTGCCGGCAAGCGAATTAGGTTCACAATAACCGACCATAAGAATGGTGTTTTTCCCGTTGCCGATATTATTTTTTATATGATGTTTGATCCTGCCTGCCTCAGCCATACCCGACGCAGAAATTATAACACAGGGCTCCGGATTAGTGTTCAATGCTTTTGATTCGGCTGCATCCTGGATAAAAGTCAGCTTCTTAAAATGAAAAGGATCTTCGTCGGTTTTCATCACTTCCTGAACACCCCGGTTAAGTTCGTCCGTATGGCTTTTAACTACCATGGTCGCCTTTAATGACAAAGGGCTGTCCACATAATATTTAACATCCGGAAGAATGCCCTTCTCTTCCAGCCCGTTGAGCAAATAAAGTAGTTCCTGGGTACGGCCTACACTAAAAGCCGGAATAATGACCTTCCCTCTCTTTATGATACAGGTGTCATTGATTATATTCCTTAAAAGGCCTTCTGCCGCCTCAGCGTCTTTGTGAAGAGTATCTCCATAGGTGGATTCAAGTAAAATATAGTCTGCCTGCGGGAAACGCTGCGGAGCTTTCAATATGAGGTCATCATAACGGCCAACATCTCCGCTAAAGGAGATCCTGGTTGTTTGTCCCTTTTCTGTGATAGTGAGATGAATTGCTGCGCTGCCAATAATATGCCCCGCATCAGAAAAATTAACCTCAATGCCTTCGGTAATCTTATGATCGGTATTATATTCTACAATCTTAAACTGACTTATAGCTTTAACAGCGTCCTCCTCGTTGTATAGAGGTTCTAATAGCTCTTGCCCGTTCCGGCGGCGATGCTTATTACTGTATTCCGCATCCTGCTCCTGGATCTTTGCTGAATCCATAAGTAATATCCTGGTGAGATCCATGGTTGGAGCCGTACAAAATATTTCGCCGCTAAAACCCTCAGACACTAAGCGGGGTATCAGCCCGCTGTGATCTATATGAGCATGACTTAAAATCAGATAATTAACCTTAGCGGGATCAAAACCAAAGTGTTCGTTTAATTCATCGGTTTCCTCTCCCATACCCTGGAACATCCCGCAATCAAGTAATATCTGAATACCATTATCGAGAGTTATTAAGTGTTTGCTCCCGGTAACATTCCGGGCAGCGCCATGAAAGCCTATACGCATATATTTTTTGCGTCAATATAGCAACATGTCTGCCAAGTTCGTGATGAAATTTAGAGGAATTAATCAGAGTTTTCCGGACAGGAATGTTTATGAAATATCTGTTAAAGCAAAAAGTCCCGCAAATGCAGGACTTTTAGTTATGGAGAGTGTAATTTAAAAAATACTTATTGTTGTGTTACTGTATAAACAACCGGGATAACGTTTGTTCCGGTAGCTTTACCGGCATACGTACCACCGGCACCGATCAGGTAAGAAACGTTGAACTTGTTGGCTGATACTGCACCATTCCATGAGGTGTTGGTTGCTGTGATAACAGTGGCTGCTGTTCCGCCTGCTGCCGGTAAGGTAACTGATGATCCGTAAGTGATGCCTGCTGCGTTACCGCCGTTAGTAGCTCCGATTGCCGGAGTTAACTTTACTGAACCGGGAGCTAATGCTGCAATACCTGTTACCGTCCCTGCGATCGCCTTAACTACATAACCTCTGGAAGAGATCACGCTGATGTGGTCCGTTGCCAGTGAAGTGATACCATTATTATATTTTTCTTCCGTGTTGAAGTTTACATCAAGCGATCCCGGCTGTGTTACTGAGAATGATAATACATCAGACAATGTGATATTCACGTTCGCCGTTTGGGCAAATGAGCTGCTGCTGATAATTGATACGGTAACGAATGCGATTAGGAATAATACTTTTTTCATGTTCTAGTTTTATAATGCTTTTTTAGTTTTTAGTCTGTCTGTGTTTGGATATACTTAGGCAAACGAGAGTCCAATTTGTGAAACACCACGCAATTGCTCAAAACAGGGTTTCCCTTCAGAATATCAAATTATGACCCGGGATGTTATTGCTCAAATGGGGAAAATGTTACTCAAAGCAGTGGAAATAGACGCCTTCCTGGTTTCCAGAAGCACCCCCTGTGGATCCTACCGTGTACCCAAAACTATTGCTATGGTGCGACCTTGATCAATATCGCTGTTCAACCCCTCCGGGGTTGGCATATCGGCTACTTTTATAACCCCGATTCCATCGGGGGGTATCGCTATTTAAGCCCTTCAGGCTTACAAGGCGCCCAGCAAGCCCGGAGGGCTTGAATAACAATAACCACGGATGAAATCCGTGGATAAGCGAAAAGCACAACCGACTAGCAAGCCTGAAGGGCTTGAACAGTAAATAAAAGTTGTGGGTATACGGTAACTGTAGATCGAAAAACCAACTGGGTTCTTGTACCAGAAAATGGGAAAAAAAGGGCTTTTGTTGGGTTCTTCTAGGGCTCTTGTTGGGCGAAAACCGCATTTTGACGCATTTGGCCCAATAATCGCCCAACAAAGACCCTATGAGAACCCTTCCAGGTCCTATTAAACCTTAATCAAAAGACAAGAATGTGTAAGGAAGGGTAATCATAATTTCCCTTACGATTGGAATATGTGAGGCTCCAACAATGTCCTAATCCCGCACGGCATTAGGACATTGGTCGTTCACAGAACCTGGATAAACTGGATAATTCTCCCAGGGAAAATGCGATAATTATAATACTGACCGGCTATACTTCTTCTTCTTTAAACAACTTTGCGGTAAAGTAATCACGATTCATACGGGCAATGTTTGTGATCGAGATCTCTTTCGGGCATTCAGCTTCGCAGGCACCGGTGTTCGTACAGCTACCGAATCCTTCTGCGTCCATTTGCGCAACCATAGCCTGCGCACGGCGATAACGCTCCGGCTGGCCTTGCGGTAGTAAAGCTAACTGGGAAACTTTGGCAGAAACGAATAACATGGCAGACGCATTTTTACATGCTGCTACGCAGGCTCCGCAACCGATACATGTAGCTGAGTTGAAAGCCTCGTCGGCTATTACTTTAGGAATTGGAATATTATTAGCATCAGGAACGCCACCGGTATTTACCGAAACGAAGCCTCCTGCAGCCTGTATCCTGTCAAATGCCTGGCGGTCAACTGCAAGGTCGCGGATAACTGGAAAAGCTTCAGCACGCCACGGTTCGATAACGATTGTTTCGTTATTCTTAAAACTGCGCATGTGCAGCTGGCATGTTGTGATTGCATGCTTAGGACCGTGCGGCCGGCCGTTAATATGTAGCGAGCAGGCACCGCAAATACCTTCCCGGCAATCGTGGTCGAAATGAATAGGGTCATCTCCCTTCTTGATAAGATCCTCGTTCACCACGTCAAGCATCTCAAGGAACGACATATCCGGCGATACATGGTCAGCTTTATAAGTGGCGAAACTACCCTTGGTGTCGGCATTTTTCTGACGCCAAACCTTTAACGTCAAATTCATATTTTCACTCATTTTCTTGAGATTTGAGAAGTGAGAAGCGAGAACCTAGAAGCGAGATCGGACTAACACCCCTCTCGAATCTCGTATCTCGTTTTTCACATCTGATTATTTATAACTCCGTTGTGATAATTTAACATTTTCGAATACCAGCTCTTCTTTGTGCAATTCTTCGGGCTGGTTATCTCCTTTATATTCCCAGGCTGCCGCGTATGCATAATTATCATCATCACGCAAGGCCTCGCCCTCATCAGTTTGACTTTCTAAACGGAAGTGGCCGCCGCATGATTCCTTACGATCTAATGCATCGTCGACCATCAATTCGCCTAGTTCAAGGAAGTCGGCTACACGGCCGGCATTTTCAAGATTCTGGTTAAACTCTTCATTTGTTCCGGATACCCTGGCATTCTTCCAGAAGTCGGCACGAAGCTCGCGGATCAATCCTTTTGCTTTAGTGAGGCCTTCTTCTGTACGGGCCATTCCACAATACTCCCACATAATGTGACCAAGCTCACGGTGATAATCATTAACCGTGCGATCGCCTTTTAAGGCTAACAATTTATTAATGCGCTCTAGGACACTTTGTTTAGTCTGTTCAAAAGCCGGATGACTTGTATCAACCGCTTTAGGGCCAATATTGGCTAAGTAATCTCCTAATGTGTAAGGGATTACAAAGTAGCCGTCAGCTAAGCCCTGCATTAGTGCAGAAGCACCAAGGCGGTTTGCACCGTGATCAGAGAAGTTTGCTTCGCCTAAACAGTATAAGCCTTTGACAGTTGTTTGCAGGTTATAATCAACCCACAGGCCGCCCATCGTATAGTGAACCGCCGGATAGATCCGCATGGGTTGCTTATAAGGGTTTTCGTCAGTGATCTGTTGATACATATCAAACAGGTTCCCGTATTTCGCACGCACTGTATCTTCTCCCAAACGGCCTATTGCTTCGGCAAAATCAAGATATACCGCGATACCCGAAGCGCCTACGCCACGTCCCTCATCAACCATTTCTTTGGCATTACGCGATGCGACATCACGTGGAACCAGGTTACCGAATGCAGGGTATTTACGTTCCAGGAAGTAGTCCCTGTCTTCTTCTTTAAGATCTGTAACCTTTAATTCTCCCTTGCGAAGCTTTTGTGCAAGCTCAACCGTCTTAGGGGCCCAAACACGCCCGTCATTACGAAGCGATTCAGACATCAGCGTAAGCTTCGACTGGTGATCGCCTGTTACGGGGATACAAGTAGGATGGATCTGCGTAAAGCAGGGATTAGCAAAATAAGCACCGCGTTTATGAGCTTTCCATGCAGCTGTTACATTACATCCCATTGCATTTGTAGAGAGGTAGAAAACGTTTCCGTATCCGCCGGTACATAAAAGCACGGCATGTGCAGCATGGCTTTCAATTGCGCCGCTTATCAGATCGCGGGTTACTATTCCTTTTGCTTCGCCATCGATAGTAACTACATCCATCATTTCGTGACGGGTGTACATTTTAACTTTTCCCAGATTGATCTGGCGATTTAATGCTGAATATGCTCCAAGCAATAACTGCTGTCCGGTTTGACCACGCGCATAGAAGGTCCGTGATACCTGGGATCCACCAAAAGAGCGGTTATCCAGCAAGCCGCCGTACTCCCGGGCAAAAGGAACTCCCTGGGCTACGCACTGATCAATAATATTTACAGATACTTCAGCAAGACGGTACACATTACCTTCACGGGCACGATAGTCACCCCCTTTAATCGTATCGTAGAATAAACGATGGACGCTATCGCCATCATTCTGGTAATTTTTTGCGGCGTTTATACCACCCTGTGCAGCGATTGAGTGCGCACGACGAGGGCTATCCTGGAAGCAGAATGCTTTTACATTGTATCCCAGCTCAGCAAGAGACGCAGCAGCTGAAGCCCCCGCCAAGCCTGTACCAACCACTATTACAGTATATTTTCGCTTGTTAGCCGGATTAACCAGTTTAAGGTTAAATTTATGTTTTGACCATTTCTGGGCCAGCGGGCCTTCCGGAATTTTAGCATCTAATTTCATCTCAGAAATATATTTTAATCTGATCGCTCAGAATGTAATTCTTATTTAAAAAAGTAAAAGTAAACAGGCATTGCGGCGAATCCCAGCGGAATTAACACACCAAAGATCCAAACGCCTAAGAAGCGAATGATCGGAACATACTTTTTATTATCCCAGCCTATTGTTTGGAAGGCACTTCTGAATCCATGTATCAGGTGAAACGCAAGTGCTGCCATAGATACAACGTATAGCAATACGTACCACCAGGTTTGAAATGAATAGGCGACAACTTTATAAAGATCTTTTGAGACGACTATCTGTTTTCCCGCCTGTGTATCTACATAGTCTGAATGCACCAGACGCGTGGCATCCCAGGGCAACTCGGAAACAGTAATATTTGTTGGATCATCCAGGCTGATCTCATATTTAGCATAAGGTAATTCAGCATTATGGTATTTCCACCAGAAATTACTCATATGTACCACAATAAACACCAGTAAGATGGTACCCAGGATTCCCATGTTACGGGACGTCCACGGGCTGTTTTGTGAACCTGCCTGAACAGCATAGGCTACCGGACGGGCCTTCCTGTTTCCTGTGGTTAATACCAGTGCATAAACCGCATGAATAATAATTGATGCATATAATAAATAAGATACCACCTTGATCGGAACAAAGTGGGTCATAAAGTATGCATAAGCATTGAACGCCTGGCCTGCATCGTCTTTAAATAACTGAAGATTCCCAACCAAGTGTACGATCAGGAAAGTACAAAGAAACAAGCCTGTTGCGGCCATTATCAATTTTTTTCCCAATGAGGATGAGAACGTTTTTGCGAAATTGCTCATTACCTGTGCTATTATAAATATTCAGGGAGCAAATTTATCATTATATGGTAAAAAAACCGATGGAAATATAAGTGGCCGGAGAAATAATATCTATTTAGAAACGATCTAAATTTTACGGTGAAAGTTTAGGATCAAAAGCGGATGACTTGATTTTTAGCGATACCGAAAACCTGGTCTCCTTTCACATTTTTAACACATACCTTACCTGTAAACTTACCAAAGGCAGGGAGAATAGCTTGCCTTGCGCCAAAATGAAAACAGGGCAGGGTAAGAATCTGCCTTGCGCCGCCCTTAAGCGTTACGCCGGGATGAATATGTCCGCAAACAACGTAGCTGTCAGCATTTACAAGCTCATTAGGTTTTAGGGGTGCATGAGAAAACAGGAAAGGACCTATTTCAAGCCTGTCGTGTAATTCAAAATTCAGGTCCTTGTAGAAATCGTCATTCAGAATATCATGATTGCCTAACACCAAAATCATATCTATCTTCTTAAATAAGGAACGCCACAAAACAAGCCAGCCCCAGTCGTTATTCATATCGCTGTGAAAAAGATCGCCAAGAAAAATGATCTTTAAAGGCTTATACTCGTGGATCAGATCCGAAATAAGAGCAAGGTCCTGTTGCTCCATTTCCTTAGGAATTCCTATACCGGCCTTACGAAAATGCCCAACTTTTCCGAGGTGAATGTCGGCTATAATCAAAGTCTTTTCTTCCTCCCAGAAAACGGCTTTCTCGGGCAGGAGTAGTAAGGTTTGGCTAAGAAAATTAAATGAAAGAGGAACGGATATCATCGCACAAAAATACAAAAGCCTTCTCAGTATCGAGAAGGCTTTCATTCTAAGACCTTTGCGTAACCTTATCTCCTTATCGGAAACTGATATCTCATCGACGCTCCTTCGGGCGTGAAACCACTAATGGTAACCATATTATTGCGGCTTGATTTGATTGCGGTTTCAATATCCTGAGTTTTATTTACTGCTTGTCCATTAACTGTGGTGATCACAGTTCCCTGAGCAACTTCGATCTGGTCAAAGTATCCTCCATTTTGAACGCCGGTAACTATCACACCTGAATTGATCTTGTATTTTTTCTTAAGAGACTCGCTCACAGGTGCGAAGCTTGCACCCAGATTCCTGGTTACAACGCTGGCTGTTGTGGTTTCATTGTTTTTTACAGACTCTTCGCCTTTAAGCGTTACGTTGGTATTAAACGTTTTACCATCTCTGAGGTAAGAAAGCTGAACTTTGTCGCCGGGACCTAAGCGGCCGATACGTTCCTGGAGATCAGAAGGACCATAGATCTGCTTTCCGTCAACCTTTGTGATGATATCTCCCTCTTTCAAACCAGCCTGATCAGCTCCACCACCGGTGATAACGCCGTTGATATACAATCCGTTAAGTTCATCAACACCGAAGCGTTTTGCCTGCTCAGCATCGAGTCCGGTAAAGTTCACACCTATAAATCCACGTCTAACCGATCCAAATTCCTTAAAATCATTCAGGATCTTTTTGGCAAGGTTAATCGGGATAGCGAATCCATAGCCCTCGTAACTTCCACTCTGGGAAGCTATCGCAGCATTAACTCCAATAAGCTCACCATTAGTGTTTACCAGGGCACCACCACTGTTCCCGCGATTGATTGCAGCATCTGTCTGAATAAACGATTCAATCGCTGTTCTCGCCTGCGGCTCACCATTAGGAGATGGCTCACTGTCAAGAATTCCTATCTGGCGACCTTTAGCACTCACAATACCGGCAGTAACCGTGGTATTCAGGGCAAAAGGATATCCAACTGCCAGAACCCATTCCCCGATACGGACATCATCAGAGTTTCCCAGTTTTACTATAGGAAAGCCAGACCCTTCAATCTTAATTAATGCCAGGTCGGTATTGGCATCCCTGCCAATGACTTTAGCAACAAGTGAACGTTTATCAGGCAAGATAACGTCAATCTTGTCTGCGTTGTCTACCACGTGGTTATTGGTTACGATATATCCATCCGGTGAAATGATAACACCTGATCCGGAGCCCATCGCCGGTCCGCGTGATCTCCGGCCTCCACCAAAGAAATCCTCGAACATATCCTGCATCTGGTCGCGGCCGGCACCTGCAGATGGATTGTTATACGTTGTTTTAATATGTACAACAGCCGGCGTAACGGCAGCGGCAGCCTGCGTAAAATCCAGATCTCCGGTAGAAGAATTAATAACCGGTAAAGGATTATTTGCAAAATGAACCTTTTGTTTCTCTTCGAATGACATCCCGTCCTGGACCTGATTCTCGATCAGCTTGTACGAGCCGATAGCAACCGCCCCGCCAAGGCAAGCTGCCAAAAATGTAACACCTATCTTCTTCATATCTATATAGTTATTTATTTTTTATTATTCGTTCAAAGATTGTTCAAAATTAATACCAGTTAAACGCAGAACAAACATTTCGTGTATCGAAAATATGTTAAAAATTGTTAAATACATTTCATTGTTACCGTGATATATTTACGGCGCGGGATGATCTGGACTACATTATAATTCCGAATTTTAAAAGAATACTTGGTTAACATACTTTACTTATACCGATACAAAATATGAAATTAAATTTTTATAAATACGAAGGCGCTGGGAACGATTTTATCCTTTTAGATAACCGGGAGCAGCACTTTAACCCGGATCAGCAGCCTCAGATGATTAAGAAATTGTGCGACCGTCACTTCGGTATCGGCGCCGACGGACTAATGGCATTACAGCTAAAACCCGGTTATCATTTCGAGATGCTCTATTATAATGCTAACGGTTCGGCTGGAACCATGTGCGGAAATGGGGGGCGATGCATCACGGCCTTTGCCAAACGACTTGGCATTATACAAAATGAGACTAACTTTATGGCAGTTGACGGACCTCATTATGCCAAAATTTCAGAAAACGGAGATTGGGTGAGTCTGAAAATGATTGATGTAGACGATATTAAAATGGACGGAAATGCGTTTGTTCTCAACACCGGATCTCCCCATTATGTTGTGCAAAGAAGTCAGCTCAGGGATCTTGACGTTTTCAGGGCAGGGCGCGAGATCCGGTATAACGAAGTCTATTCATCGGAGGGCATTAACGTGAACTTTGTTGAGGATATGGGTGATCATTATTATGTACGCACCTACGAAAGAGGCGTAGAGGATGAGACATTCGCTTGCGGCACAGGGGCAACCGCGGTGGCTATGGCTATGGCCCGTCTAAAAAACAAAACCGGTCAAACCACAATCACGCTCAGGGTTACGGGCGGCCAGCTAAGTGTTAGTTTCGATTATGATGGTAAAAAGTTCACAAACGTTTTTCTCGAAGGTCCGGCGAGTTTTGTGTTCGAAGGCTCTATCGATGTATGATAGTCTGGCATAAACGATGGCGTCGGTGCCCTCTTAAATTTGTCATTGTCATATTTTAAACATAAATCAATTATTTACTGCGGTCACTTGAAAAAGGCCAAAATTCTGCATAGATTTAGAATTTTTTAATGCTCAACTTGCTTAAAATTTTTCCGATTACCTATGTTAAGAGTTGATAGCAGTAAGCCTTGCAAGATTGTATACTCTATTTGCAAACATGATTTCCTGGGATATTTGATTGAACCTCATATTGTTCAATTAAACCCTGATGGAGGGTTTTCTCTAACATATCAGCGAATATTCAGTACTACCGCAAGCGAATTTTCTTCTATTCTTGACGAAACGGATCTTAAGCTAATAAAACTCCTGGAAGAAACCGAGCAAGGACATATTATAAAGCGATACCACAAAAAAGCTATCAGGCCTCTTGAATATTTCAGTACGATCTTTAATGAAAAGCTTTACGAAACTTTAAGGCCGAAAATAGAGAAGCGGCTGGTTGACGCATTTGGCATGCTTGCAGAAAAAGAGCTGTATCTCATGAGCAAAGAAGGCTGGCCCGTAGAGCGTAAAATCACAATTGCCTCGGAGCCTGCCTCGATCTTATTTCATTTCCGGCGTGGTTTGACAGAAACAAGATATTTTCCCACTATTAAGTTCCAGGGACTTAGGATCGAATTTATGTTTAAGGATGCGCAGATCATTTGCAACCAACCTGCATGGCTGCTTCTTGACGACGTACTTTATTATTTTGAAGAGGAAGTTGAGGGGAAAAAACTACAGCCTTTCCTGAATAAGCGTTTTATTTCTATTCCAAAATCTTCTGAAAAAACTTATTTCGAAAAATTTGTAGGCCCGCTCATAGAAAAACATGCGGTTTACGCCGAAGGGTTTGAAATAAGAACTGAGAAGTTTGAGGCCACACCGGTCCTAAAGCTTTTGTACGCGAATAGTGAACGGCCCCAGATTCAACTATATTTTAGATACGGCGATTATATTTTCCCTGCCGGGAGTGAACGGAGGGTATCGGTAAGGACCGAAAAAAAAGATAACGATTACATTTTCCACCGTATCAAGCGCTCGCTGAGCTGGGAAAAAAATAAGCTTAACACCTTGCAGGAGCTGGGCCTTAGATCCACCGGTTCCTTATTCCTCAGTGTATTCACCACAGATCCGGAAAATACAGAAGAGGAAGATTCCCCCTTCAGAATTATTAACTGGTTAAACGAAAACCATGATGAACTTGAAGCCAAAGGCTTCACATTTGAGCAGGCGGATGGTGAAAAGAGATTTGTGATTGGGAAAAGTAAAATAGACCTGGAGATCCGGGAAAATAATGATTGGTTTGATATACATGCTGTGGTGCATTTTGGCCATTACCAGATACCTTTTATTGATCTAAAGAACCACATTTTAAACAAGATCCGGGAATTTAAGCTGCCATCAGGCGAGATTGCTGTTATACCGGAACAATGGTTTTCACAATACGGAAATTTACTCCAGTTTACAGAGGGCTCAAAACAGCTAAAATTAAAAAAGCTGCACATCGGGCTTGTTAACGATTTCGCTAATAGCGAACTGGCTACTGTAAGCATGGACAGAAAGCTTCAAAGGTTATCAGATTTTGAGGAGATCGAAGACGCTGATATTCCAAAATCATTTAGTGGAACTTTACGTCCATATCAAAAGGCAGGATACAACTGGTTCCACTTTTTACGCAAGTATAATTTTGGCGGCTGTCTGGCAGACGACATGGGCTTAGGGAAAACCGTTCAAACCCTTGCATTGCTTCAAAAGATCAAGGAAGAAAACCACGATCTGGATATTCACACTACCTCCCTGATCATCATGCCGACCTCCTTAGTTTACAACTGGCTGAACGAAGCCAGGAAGTTTGCCCCTAAGCTTAAGATCCACGCGCATACAGGAAGTTTCCGGAACAAAGAAATAGAGCTGTTTTCAAATTATGATGTCGTGATCACTACCTATGGAATTACGCGGGTTGATATCGACCTTTTAAAAAACCTCTATTTCAATTACATCATACTGGATGAGAGCCAGAATATTAAAAATCCGGCCTCCAAATCCTTTAAGGCAGTAAAAAGCCTTAAATCGAAACATAAACTCATTTTGAGCGGCACTCCAGTAGAAAATACTGTAAATGATCTCTGGACTCAGATGTCATTTATTAATCCTGGTTTGCTGGGCAATCAGCATTTCTTTTACACCGATTTCGTTGTTCCCATTGAAAAGAAAAAGGACGATGAGAAAGCGGCAAAACTACAGGCGCTGATCAAGCCCTTTGTGCTAAGGCGAACAAAAACGCAAGTTGCAACAGAACTGCCAGCCAAGACCGAGAACTTGTTTTATTGTCAGATGAGCGATGAGCAGAAGGAGTATTACGAAAAAGTGAAATCTGAATACAGGAATGCCTTGCTTGTGAATCTTGAAAATGGCGCTTTCAAACGATCTCAGATACAGGTCTTACAGGGCCTCACCCAATTGCGCCAGATCGCTAATCATCCGCTGATGATCGATGAAGGCTATGAAGGTGACTCTGGTAAATTTGAGAATGTAATCCATACACTTGAAAATGTGCTTTCGCGGGGCCATAAGGTTTTAGTATTCTCCCAGTTTGTAAAGCAACTGGATATTTACCGCAGGCATTTTGATAGCCAAAATATTCCGTTTGCTTATCTGGACGGAGCCACGTCGAAACGAGGAGAGGTAGTGAGAGAGTTCCAGGCTAATAAAGATATTAAGCTTTTCCTGATATCGATCAAAGCGGGAGGAGTTGGTTTAAACCTTACGGAAGCTGATTATGTTTTCATTCTCGATCCATGGTGGAACCCGGCGGTAGAACAGCAGGCTATCGATCGCACCCACCGCATCGGCCAGAATAAAAACGTGTTTATCTATAAATTCATAACCAAAGATACTGTGGAAGAAAAGATCCTTGCCCTCCAAAACCGCAAGCGGAAAGTGGCCGAATCGCTCATTACCACCGAGGAGAGTTTTGTTAAATCATTGACAGCGAAAGATATTTCGGATATTTTAAGCTAGTTTACTAGTGTAGTCAAGTAGGATTAATCTGCGTGAACAAGCACGGTCACTGTCCACCACCAGTGTTAAAAGATATCGCTTGTCGACCCCGAAGGTGCCCGCCCGGATGAACAGCGCTCGGGCGGGGTCACATGTTTATAGCAATCGATATCTCCAACAAATCGACCCCGAAGGGGGTCGAATATGCGAATTTTAAAAATACATACGACCTCTTCGGGTCGGGAAAGCGTTGGTATGGCTTTTTATAAATATGTGACCACCTTTGGGGTCAATATCTGCTTTATTTTATCGGGGCTTATTTTTTAAAACGCAACTATAAATAACCCAATGGGAAGCATAAAAGCATATTTTATTAAGAATTTAATTTTAACCGGACATTAGTGACTGTTGCCCAATATCACCTCGACTTCGGAAGCGTCCATTGATATTTAAGAGATATAAGCCGGATAAAAATGATCGCAAAAACGCTGACGAACGAATTTATATTATCATCAACTTCCAAAAGTTTTAGAACAACAAATATTGCTGCTCCCGATAAGCATGCCGTCGCATAGATCTCCTTCTTAAAAATAAGCGGGATTTCATTGATCAGCGTATCCCTTATTACTCCCCCCATTACTGCAGAGAACATTCCCATAATTATAGCAGCCAGGGGGGATACGCCATGCTCGAGCGATTTCTGAACACCCACAACCGTATATAAGCCTATCCCAATTGTATCGAATAGAAAAAAGGTGCGCCTGTACTTGATGATATAATATTTGAAAGTAATTGCAAATACTACTCCGATGGTTATAGCGATCAGATAGTTCCCATCAACAACCCAGGTTGGACGCACCCCGAGAATCATATCACGCAAAGTACCGCCTCCTACCGCGGTGACAAAACTTGTAAACGTTACCCCGAAAATATCCTTGTACATGTTTTTATCAGATGCGGCCAGGGCACCTGAAACTGCAAACACTAATGTTCCGAGCAGATCAATATAATAAGGTAACTGCATGGGGTATCTGTTTGAACGTTAAATTAGGACTTTTTATTCAAAAAAATCAGATACTCCTCACGGCCGATCATTTCTGCACCCAGGCTTTCGAGATGGCTCGTATGGACCTGGCAGTCAATCATAATATAAGACTGGTTTTGACACAACCATATCAGTGCAGCTTTAGAAGCATTGCTTACCTTACTGAACATACTTTCTCCGCAAAAAACCTGGTTCACCTGTACCCCATAAAGTCCACCCACCAGTGACCTGTTCTCCCACACTTCGACGGAGTAAGCAAAGCCTAATTCATTTAACCGGATGTAGGCTTGCTTCATCTCGTTAGTGATCCATGTGCCTGGTTGCCCCTCACGGGATATCGATGAGCACGATTCGATCACATCAGCGAAGGCTGTGTTGAATGTCACCTCGAATTTGCCGCTCTTCAGGATCTTATGCATAGACGCAGAAACCTTAAGCTTATGAGGAAATAAGACAAAACGCTTATGAGGAGAATACCAAAGGATCGGCGTTTCTTCAGAATACCAGGGGAAAATTCCGTGATGATAGGCAAGCATTAAACGTTCCGCAGACAGGTCCCCACCCACAGCAAGCAATCCATCATCCTCTGCTAATTCTGGCTTTGGAAACCAGATCTCGGTATCTGACAGCTGATAAAACATTCTGATATACCGCCCTTAGGCCGGTACCGCTTGTATGGTAATTATTAAAAGCGACATTCGTTCCAGGCTCATTTACAATGTTGAGCGATCATTCCGGCTGCAACATCGCTTCCTAATCTCCGAACAGTTTGAAAATCCTCACAGGCTCCTTCTTTATCACCCTGTTTTAATTTGCGCTGGGCGAGCTTCAGAAGGCGTTCGATAAACTTCTCATCATAGCCTAGCTGAGCTTTAAGATCCTGTATTCTTGCCTCATCGGCCTGGTCATATGTTCCCAATGCCTTTTTATCATAAAAGTTAAAAATAGCGTCGTTCATGCCTACACGGGCATGATAAGCACTAATAGCTGCATTGATCTCGTCCCTGGATCGCTGATCACATTTAAAATCACGGAGAGAAAAGTTAACCGGCAGAACGAGAGAAATTAATGTATCATGATTCGTCGGGATGATCCATTTCCCCGAGGTAAGACGGACAACACGTAAAGCTTCCAGATCCAGATCTGTTCCAAAGCCTTTTTGTATTTTAGAATCATATATTTTACCCTGCCTGTTAAGTCTGAAGCTCACCTGGATAGTCCCCTGCAGACAGTTTTCTTTTGAAAACTCGGGGTAAATTAAATTATTGTCGATAAAACTGACAAGAGCTTTTTGTCCGCCTTTGAACGCCGGTTGCTCCTGCGCATTCACACTGATTACTTCGCGAAACCCAAAAAGACCGGCCAAACTCAAGATAAAACCTAATGTTATACTCGGGTACATATTCTAATTTAACGAAAAATAAACAGAAGTAATATATAACCGGATCATGTGATGCCACGATTATTCATCGCCCGGCTCATACAAACAAATAGAAATAGTTATATACGTAGTGCGAGGCTGCACCAGCTACAACAAAAAGGTGCCAGATCTCGTGGCTATGAAGCAACCGTCCCATTGGCTTGTCCTTATAATAAAAGAACGTTCCGCTAACGTAAAAGAAGCCCCCCAGGAGCATCCAGGCAATCGCCGAAAAAGGCAACTTTACTGACATCTCACTTAAAAGCGGAACAATGAGCGCGCCCATAGCTATGTAAATAGTGAGGGAAAGGGCTGTATTTTTTAAACGGTTAAATATTTTTAAAAGACAGCCGGCCAGAGCTATGCTCCAGATCATCGCAAATAAAGACCAACGGATATACCCATCAAAAACAAGTAATGCTGTTGGAGTGTAGGATCCTGCGATCATCAGGTATATACAGCAGTGATCGAACTTCTGCCAAAAGCGGATCTCTCTTTCAGTTACCGGGTAGCTATGATAGGTAGAACTGATACCGAAAAGTACGAACGTACATACACCATATATCCAGGCAGCGGTTTGCTGAGCCTGCGAGCCGGCGCGCAACAATAAGAAAAAGGTACCCGGAATTGCAAGAATTGCGGGAATTATATGAGTATAAAAATTTACAGGCTCCCGTATAGTTCTCATCATCAATCTTCCTGCGATGGCTCGTCGGGCTGGCGTGGCTCCTTGCTGATCTTATCGAATATCCTGTCCATCTTTTCAACATAATCACTGGTATCGTCTACAAAGAATTCGAGCTGAGGAACTATCCTTGCCTGGTCTTTAATCCTGCTGCCCAGTTTATACCGGATCTCCCCGGCATGCGCTTTAATAGTGTTTAGTGAAAGAGTATTATTAGTACTGTTAAAAAAGCTGAGATAGACCCGCGCAATTGCAAGATCAGAGGTTACTCTGACCTTGGTAATTGTTACCATAGTGTTCGGTAGCAAGTTAGCTCCTTCCCGCTGAAATATCTCAGCCAGATCTTTTTGTATAACACCTGCAAACTTCTGTTGACGTTTCGATTCCATATTCTTGATAGGCTGATAAATGATTTTGCTATGGGCCGTGGGCAATGAGCTATGAGCTCCGTTATTGTTATTATTAATAATTCTTTTTACGCGCGAGGTGGAAGCTCATTGCTCACAGCTCATCGCTCAAGGCCGTTAACTTCATTTCATTGTTAACATATCACTAGTATAACAATTTATCGTAAGGATAACGTGCCGTATGGATAGATTTCACCTTCTCATAAAGCAGCGACCTGAATTCTTCTATATTATCTTTATTTAATGCTGAAATAAAAACAGCTGATGGCCGGTTCTTATTCATCCAAAGATTTTTAAAATCGGTCAGTGTTAAAGGTGGATGCTCCTCCTGGGGATCAAAATCGGCTGGTACGTACGCATCTATTTTATTGAATACCATGATTATTTCTTTATCAATGGCTCCCATTTCCTTAAGAGTCTCATTAACTGTATTTATCTGGTCTTCAAAATTAGGATGGGAAATATCAACCACGTGAATTAAAACATCCGCCTCTCTGACTTCATCCAGGGTTGACTTAAAGCATTCTATCAAATGATGAGGTAGTTTCCGTATGAATCCGACGGTATCTGAAAGGAGGAAAGGTAAATTTTCGATCACCACCTTTCGTACGGTCGTATCCAGGGTTGCAAATAGTTTGTTTTCTGCAAAAACTTCTGATTTAGATATCATATTCATGATGGTGGATTTACCAACGTTGGTATATCCAACCAATGAAACCCTGACAAGCTGGCTCCTGTTCTTGCGCTGTGTTTCATTTTGCTTGTCGATCTCTCTCAATCGTTCCTTTAACAGGGAGATTTTATTTAAGATCAGCCGGCGGTCAGTCTCGATCTGGCTTTCACCGGGTCCGCGCATTCCAATACCTCCTTTCTGCCGTTCAAGGTGAGTCCATAAACGGGTAAGCCGTGGAAGGAGATACTGCAATTGCGCCAGTTCAACCTGGGTTTTCGCCTGGGAGGTTTGCGCGCGCTTTGCAAAAATATCCAGGATAAGGTTGCTCCTGTCAAGAATCTTTACCTGTAATTCGTTTTCTATATTACGCAATTGGGACGGTGATAACTCATCGTCGAAAACCACGATGTCTATTTCTTCCGATTTTACGTATGCATTGATCTCTTCCAGCTTTCCTGTACCAACAAAGGTTGCGCGGTCTGGACGTTGCATTCTTTGCGTGAATGACTTGTGCGTTTCGCCACCTGCTGTATCAACCAGAAAAGTCAATTCATCCAGGTATTCCTGCGTCTGTTCTTCTGTCTCCCCCGGAGTGATGATACCTACTAAAACCGCCTTTTCAGGTTTAATAGCTGTATCGAAAAATTTTTGTCTTGGCATCTATTTGGTTAACAAGTGTCAAAGATAAGAGTTTGATCTCTTGGTTCTACTTTTAAAACCCTGCCACAAATTCCTTCATAGCTTTCCCCGGGTCCTGCGTTTTCATAAAGTTCTC
Source organism: Daejeonella sp. JGW-45 (assembly GCF_029360805.1). Lineage (GTDB taxonomy): Bacteria > Bacteroidota > Bacteroidia > Sphingobacteriales > Sphingobacteriaceae > Daejeonella. Next base: position 471,938 of record NZ_JARKNC010000001.1, read on the forward strand.
ACCAATAAGAAACCCATTAAACCCCGCTGCTCTTAATTCAGTTATCGTTTTAGGATCGCTTAAACCGCTTTCCGAAATCTTTAAAAACTCTGCTGGAATGTGCTCAACCAGGTCATAGGAATGCTGAACGGAAACTTCGAAATTACCGAGGTTCCGGTTGTTGACTCCGATGGCATCAAGTTCGGGAGTTATGCTTCGTTCCAGTTCTGCTTTGTTATGAACTTCCAGCAATACGCTCATTCCAAGATCTTTTGCAAGCCTTGCAAGTTTCAGGACCTCATGGGGCGTAAGGATGGCTGCTATAAGCAGGATAATATCTGCGCCCAGCGCCTTCGCTTCAACAACCTGGTACTCATCCAGCATAAATTCTTTTCTCAAGACCGGGATCTGATTAACTTTCCTGGCCTCCACCAGGTCTGCTTTCCTTCCTCCGAAGAAACTTCTGTCGGTCAGAACAGACAGCGCCGACGCTCCCGCTGCTGCGTACCCATTTGTTACCTGCTTTACGGTAACGCTATCGTTAATTATTCCTTTCGAGGGAGATTGCCGTTTGAATTCAGCTATCACGCCTGTACGTAACGGGTCCAGAATAAATTGGCGTAATGAATAACATTCCCTGAAAAAGTTTTCTGATTCTTCAAGCCGTATGATTGGGGTCCGGCGTCTGTCGGATTCAATTTCCTGTCTCTTTTTGGCTACTATTTTATCCAGAATATTTCCGGACTGTGTTGTTTCACTTCTACTCATTCTAATACGCTTAACCCAGCCAATTGGATATTAATAGTTTACCATGTTCAGTAAGTACAGATTCAGGATGAAACTGTACACCTCTGACATCAAGCTTGCGATGCCTTAAAGCCATAATTACTCCTTCCGTATCTGTTGCTGTTATTTCTATATCTGCAGGAACATTATCATTTTTCAAAGCCCAGGAATGATATCTTCCAACCTTAAATTCCTCAGGACAATTCCTGAACAGTTTTTCTTGTCTGTCAAGGACTGTTATTTCGGTTGCCCGACCGTGCACCGGCCGGGAAAGATTATAGAGCTCGCCGCCAAACACCTCACCAATCGCCTGAAGGCCGAGGCAGATACCTAAAATGCTTTTGCTTGACGAGTAAGTACGGATAACATCTAAGAGCAAGCCGGATTCTGAGGGTATTCCCGGTCCGGGCGACAGAAGAATCTTATCAAATGCGTTTACATCAGCGAGCTTGAACTTATCATTACGCCATACGGTCGCCTCGTGTCCTGTTTCATTTAACAAGTGTACCAGGTTAAAGGTAAAGGAATCGTAATTGTCTATTACTAGTATGTTCATTTTATGTGTTTATTAGGTGTTAGGTGTTAGGAACTAGGTATTAGGATCATACGCAGTGCTCACCTTCCATCTTTCAGTTTTCAGTTTCTTAAAGTTCTTCTGCCATCTCCAGCGCTTTTCTAAGCGCCGCAATTTTGTTATTAACTTCGTTTAATTCGCTTTTCGCATCAGAATCAGCAACAATTCCAGCCCCTGCCTGATAGTGAAGCACGTTATTCTGGCTTAAAAAGGACCTGATCATAATTGCATGATTAAAATCTCCGTTGAATCCCATAAAACCAATCGCTCCACTATAAAAGCCACGCTTTTGACCCTCGAACCTGTCGATAAGTGTCATAGCCATATACTTCGGGGCGCCGCTAAGGGTTCCGGCAGGATAGGTATCTCCAACAACATCAAAAGGGTCGACAGATTTCTGCAACTGACCGGTGACTTTTGATACCATATGGATCAAATGAGAATAATATTGAATTTCCTTAAACGACCGGACCTCCACCTTATCGCAATGACGGCTCAGATCATTTCGCGCAAGGTCGACAAGCATCACATGTTCCGCATTTTCTTTCACATCCTGCTTTAGGTTTTCTGCTAGCTCCGCATCCAACAACCCATCGCCGGTCCTTTTAAAAGTACCTGCAATCGGATAAATTGTCGCTTCACTATTTTTTATGGTAAGCTGCGCCTCTGGCGAAGACCCAAAAAGTTTGAAATCACCATAGTCATAGTAAAACAAATAGGGCGACGGATTTATAGACCGCAGGGCCCGGTAGACGTTAAACTCATCCCCCAGAAAGGGAGTGGAAAATGATCTTGAAGGTACTATTTGAAAAATATCGCCACGGAAGATGTGCTTTTTTATGCTTTCAACAGTCTCAATAAATTGGTCATCCGTAAAATTTGATCTTTCCTCACCGTTTAGGTGAAACTTATATTCAGGAAAATTCTTATTCTGAATTAAATACTGGATCTTCTCCAGGCTGTCGGGCGCATTTTTCTCGGTTCTGTGTTCAAGCAGAAACAATTCGTTTTTAAAATGATCAATTACGATTATATACCGGTACACATGATATTGCATCAAGGGGATATTCCGACCATCGACATTTGTTGATTGTAGTTTTATATCCTCGAAATGCTCAATGGTTTCGTACGCAAAATATCCAAACAAGCCATTTGAAATAAATTTAAAATCACCTTGCGAGGCCGATTCAAATTGCTTCCTGAAATCGGATACGTGCTTCTTCAGATCCAGGCCAGTGAGCGGGTATTGCTCACGGGTACCATCGGGGAAATAGGTTTCAAGTTTATCCCCGTTAAGTGTTATACCTGCGATCGGATCACAGCATACGTAGCTCAAACTATTTTCGCGACTGTGGTAATCCGAGCTTTCAAGTAAGATACTATTGGGAAACACATCCCTCAATCGCAGATAAATACTTACCGGCGTTGTCGTATCCGCAAGCAGTCTTTTGTGTGAGGTATATAATTTATAATTCTTCATAATCGTTTTCTTATCCCCGGGATATATTCTTTCATAAAAAAACCCGACGGCATTAAAGCGTCGGGTTCATATTGTTTAGGTTTTGGTTGATTAATATTATCTCAAAATACCTGTCCCGTGCGCCGCTCTTTTAAAGGGTACCACCAATTTCCAGTATTTTGTATCATCTTCATCGGTCACAAAAATATAAAGAAATTTGACATTGCAAATTTTTTATATAATATAAGCGTGCTATTTCTGCTTTTTTATGAACCTATGCTCGTCATTCCCAACAAAGGCCTGCCACTTTGGTAAATAGCGATGACAATTACCAATATCGCTAAACCATAATACAATGCAATTGCCCTATGCTTATTGACAGCAGCCACATCTTTTTTTGAACGCGAGTGGCCAACAGTTATTAATGCCACAGCAAATAGCATCAATACCGCATGTTCAACCGTCCAGTATCTCGCAAGAGTATTTTTCATTGCCTCTCCCATATTTCCATATTGAACCAGCGGGCTGAAGAAATACAATATCAGACCGGCAAGAAGCTGAGTATGGGTAGCTATCATCGCAAAAAGATTGATCTTCCTGTTTGTCTGGGTATAATCTTTTTTACCGAATAATGCAGTTACCGACAAAACGATTGCTACCGCAAGAAGCAACAGGACGATATAACGTAATCCTGAATGCAGTCCTAAGAAAAAATTGTACATGGCTTTTTTATTTTATGATCAAAGTAAAGAAAAATTGTGATCAATAGCGAGCGGGTTCCTACCTGGCATCCAAATAAATTGCTTCTGGCGACGAACTCAACGTAGTGGTCATAAAAGGATCGACGTTCCCATTATCAGCCAGCTTAAAAACAAGTATCTTATTATTTGCTTTTTCAGCAACATAAATAAGTCCTTTGCCTTCCCGTTTGTCGAAAGCTATATCGACAGGATTTCCTAAGCCCGTTGATACACCTCTTATAGTTCTTGTCGGTGTTATTTGCGAACCCTGCGCTGTAAACTTTGCAGCTGCCTCTTCTATAATATATATAGCTCCATCTGTTTTTGATGACGCGTCACCGATATCTGTGATCATTAAAACGTCGCTTTCCGATGAATATGTAATTCCGTGCAGCCTTGTGGCGCCCGCGATAGCGATCCTTTTATTAGCGCTTATAAGTCCGACCTGCAAAGCCGATGCATTTTCAAACAGCAGCACCTCCAATTTTCCCTGATCCAGTGCAACAAACAAGTTTTCTCCTTCAAGGTGTATACCCCATGGCCGTCCGTCATTTATCTTTAATTTCTTAGTTGCCCTGACGGTGCTCCGAAGTGTGTCTATGCCGCCATATACGTATATCGCACTATCAGAATCACTTGAAACATAAAGTGACTTCCGGTTCCTGTCGAAAGCAATCTCTCTGGCACTTGGCAAACGTTCGTCGATGAAAGAACCCTTTTCGGAAAGTGTGCCGTCTGTTTCTACGGAAAAACTGCGGATGTTCCGTTCCTGCCTGCTCACCTGATAGACTATTCCTGAATAGGGATCAAAAACAATCCCATTCCCATCCGGCAATTTAGAGTCAAATTGGTAGGGTTTCGGAAAGGAAGTGCTGTCAGCAGGATCAAAAATAAAAAGGTTCGGAACTGCAGTGTCAGTATCAGCATTCGAAACATATAACCGGGAAACAGTACTTTTCGGCAGCGGTTCGTTATCGTCTTTCGTACAGGCAGACAATATCACCGTAAAAAGAAGAACCAGAAAGGCTGATTGTTTCATATTCTTCTCAAAGTTAAGAGTTCAATTTATATTAAGAGAATAAGGGGCAAAGAACAAAGAATAAAAGACAAAATATAACGGCCAGATTTAGATGGGTTCGGAGGTCACAAAATCCAGCTTTGATCCTTGCTCTTTGTTCCTTGTTCTTTATTCAATTACGCTATTTCGTTCTAAATGCCTTGTTAACAACGTCCTCAAGGTCGCTTATGCTAAAGGGCTTTGCCAGAGTGTAATCCGCTCCTGCATTTTCCGCAAGTTGATCTATATCCTGGCTGGCAGTGAAATATACAACCGGTATAGATTTATGGACAGGATGACTTTTTATCGTTTGAGTAGCTACTACACCGCCATGCGTAGGAATTTTATTATCCATAAAGATAAGAGCAGGTTTTAATTCCTCTATTTTGGCGATAATATTATCACAATCGGGGATAGTATAAACTTCCGCCATATTGCTGTCCACCAGAATAATGGCTACTACCTCTGAAATAGTGACATCATCATCACAAACTAAAACACGTCTCATTTCGTCTTTTTATATCTGATCTAATAATACAACATTCAAGCCACTTCCATGTTTTTTTCAGAAAGAACTTTTAGAAAAGACAGCAGGAGATGAAATAAAATAAGCTCCTGATGGGCAGGAGCTTATTTAAACTAACCAATTATAAACCTGTTGAATAAGGTTTGCTGTAGGGGAAGGAGTCGAACCTTCACGAAGCAGTTATTTCCCTTTTACGGTATTTCCCAAATCTTCGCCACCGAGACGAGGAGGTGTGTCTGCCAAATTTCACCACCCTACAGTGTGTAAGCGCTCAGTATTTCCGATTGCTTAATACAAATGTAAGGAGAAGGTTCATTCCTTGCAAATATTTTAATGAATTAAGTTTATTTTTATTTATTTGATAATTTTTAAGTGAATTTAGTATGATATTAAAAATTTTTATTGAAAATAATGGGGCGAAATTTCATTATTGATAACAGGTATAAGGGGTCATCCCAGTCCCTTTCAGGTTGTGTTGACTGGCAGGACAGAAAAATATTTTATAGAATCATTAAAAAGGTAATAATCTGGAAAGCAGGTGCTGTAGTTTTTCGGTTCGGAAACCGACTCTCCCCGTCCGAATGGCTTCAGCCGGGCGGACGCTGTAGTTTTTGCCATGAACGTTGATTTAACCAGAGAATTTCTCAAAGGCAAAAAGCTGCCGCTACTATCCCGTTTAGATGGCAGGGATACTGCTATTATTATCGTTAATTAATCCCGATCGATGGAAATTGTTCTAATAAACTGTGCAAACTGCTGCACCAAAGAACTTCTGTCCTGAGTAAAATAAACCGGATCGCAGCAAGTAGCCTTTGCCAGCCCATAATTTCAATTTAATATAATCTTTATTGGCAAAGCTACTGCATAGAGCCGGACTACCACGACCAAAGAGACACAGGCCTCCCTTTCCAACAAATTAATGAAAGTTTTCTCGTTAACACTTAAAATATCGTTGGGAAACTCATCCTGGTTGTCTCACTTCTAACAACAATTTTCCCGCAAATAAAATAAGCTCCTGATGGGCAGGAGCTTATTTAAACTAACCAATTATAAACCTGTTGAATAAGGTTTGCTGTAGGGGAAGGAGTCGAACCTTCACGAAGCAGTTATTTCCCTTTTACGGTATTTCCCAAATCTTCGCCACCGAGACGAGGAGGTGTGTCTGCCAAATTTCACCACCCTACAGTGTGTCAGCGCTCAGTATTTCCCGATTGCTTAATACAAATGTAAGGCAAGCCATTATTTTTTGCAAATATTTTAATGATTTATTTTAATTTTTATGTTATTTATAATTATATTTGAATTTTATTAACATTATAATAATTACAAATGGAAAATCGAACTCAAAATTTCGAACCTGATAATCTCGATTTGCAAATTCTGGGCATATTAATGGAAGATGCCACTATTCCCTATACCGAGATCGCGAAGAAATTGATTGTATCCGGCGGAACTATACATGTGAGGATGAAGAAAATGCACGACCTGGGAGTTATCAAAGGCTCGCATCTCATAATTGACCCTCAAAAAATTGGTTATGATATCTGTGCATTCCTTGGTATCTTCCTGGAAAAGGGATCTCAGTATAAAGATGCGGTGGAAAATCTGCGGAATATTAAGGAAATAGTAGAGCTTCACTATTGCACTGGTCTCTATAGCATGTTCGCGAAGATCATCTGCAGGGATACCAATCATTTAAGGCACGTACTCAACGAAGATATTCAGGGTGTGAAAGGCATTCAGCGTACAGAAACGTTTATATCACTTGAGGAAAGCATTAAACGCCAGATCACATTACAATAAATCTGATTGGAGATGTTGTCTTCTTATTATTAGCATGATCGCACATCCTTCGTTCAAACGGTACTTTGAACGAAGGATCTACGAACAAGACCCTAACCAGACCTTAACATGGGATCCTGTCGTTAGAGAAAAGAGAATTTTCTATTTAGCTTCTAAATACATTACGTTTTTAACGGCGGCAATTACTTTTTCAGCATTAGGAAGAGCTTCCTTGATCAGCGTCGGAGCATACGGCAGCGGTACGTCAGCACAGGCTACACGAAGAACCGGTGCATCCAGGAAGTCAAAAGCATCTTTCTGAACTTTAAATGCAACTTCCGTTGCAATGGATCCTAATGGCCAGGCTTCCTCTACAAAAACCATTCTGTTGGTTTTCTTTACAGAGTTAATAACTGTGCCGTAATCAATCGGACGAACGGTACGAAGATCGATAACTTCGGCATTAATGCCTTCCTTTGTCAATTCCTCAACAGCCGGCAATACCACGCGTGAAAGCATTTTACCGAAAGTAACAATCGTAACATCAGTACCTTCCTTAACAATATTTGCTTTACCTATTTCAAGGTAATATTCTTCTTCAGGAACCTCTCCTTTGTCGCCATACATCACTTCGGACTCCATAAAAATTACCGGATCCGGATCAATAATAGCTTGTTTTAACAAGCCCTTGGCTTCGTATGGCGTGGACGGTACTACCACTTTAAGGCCCGGGCAGTTAGCATACCAGTTTTCAAAATTCTGTGAGTGCTGCGCTCCAAGCTGACCGGCGTTGCCGGTTGGGCCACGGAAAACTATCGGGCAGGGAAATTGCCCGCCGCTCATTGAAAGAACTTTGGATGCAGCGTTAATCACCTGATCTATTGCCACAAGAGAGAAATTGAATGTCATAAATTCGATAATGGGATTTAATCCATTCATCGCAGCTCCAATGCCTATACCAGCAAAACCAAGCTCAGCAATAGGTGTATCAATGATGCGCTTAGGGCCAAATTCATCCAGCATACCCTGACTAACTTTGTACGCTCCATTATACTCAGCAACCTCTTCGCCCATTAAAAAGATCTTGTCGTTTTTACGCATCTCTTCATTTAATGCTTCGCGAAGTGCTTCTCTGAACTGTATTTCTCTCATCTGTAATTCATTTTGGGAATGCAAATATACCTATCCATTAGGAATTATCAATTACGAATTACGAATGCGGATTGTAAAAATCAGGATTGCTTACTTGATAATTGAATTTTCCCAATTATCCTGCAAATCTCTTCAACATCTGACTAAATTAGATTCCTGATCCGGATAATATTAAAATTTGAACAATTCGGTAGATCCATCCAGCCAACGGTTCCTGTTTCGCTACCCTGACGCATGAATTTCGCAATTAATTACCTCTGGCAAATTTTCTTAAACGGACAATACTTACAGATATCCAAATTAGTAGTTTGAACGAAAGGTATAGTTTTATCGAATATCTCATTCAGCTTTTCGCTTAGCTTTAGTTCAAACTGTTCTTTAAAATGATCCAGGTTCTGATCTGATAGCTTCAAGCCATCACGCCGCCTTTCAGAAAAGAGCGTTCCGTTTTTGAGATCCTTTACTGTGTAAAGGTGAGGTTCAACACCGTTGACCGATCGTGACTTTTCGTATACATAGGTGTAAAATAAGGTTTGAATAAGCGCTTTGTTCTGCCCTCTGCCCTCATCATCGAAAAGCCCTTCAAAATCTTTATATCTCAGTTGGTCTTTCCCTGTCTTATAGTCTACAATTCTCAGCTTTCCGTCCAGCCGGTCGACCCTGTCGATAATTCCAAGCAAGCGTACTTCCTCATCTTTGCCATCGACCCTGACACTAAACAATGGGGCATAACTGTCTTTGTTTTCCAGTTCTATTATGGTGAACGGAGCCAAGGCTGCATCATGCCTCAGGATCTTAAGAGCGTATTGTTCTATAACCTTTAATATGATCTGCTGGAGAGCATCCTGCTTTCTTAAAGGATTAGCCGCGTCAGCATTCAACTCTGCTGCAAGAGCATTCTGACACATTGCCGTAAGGTTCTTCTCCTGCATTTTTATAAATCCGGCAGTAACTTCTGATCCCACAGAGCTGCGGTAAAAGGTTTCCATTACCGAATGCAGCATTGTTCCCACAAGATTGGAACCGATCTGGTCGGGCAGGTCATCGGGTTCTTTTAAACCAGCGATCCTGCTAAAGAAAAATTTCAGGGGGCAGCTAACATATTCTGTAAATGCTGATGCTGAAATCTTTTTATCGTATCTGATATCTGCGTTTCGCTGCAGGTATTTGTATAACCTCTCTAATACAATTCCCTTCTTTTCTACAATAATTGCCTGTGTTCCATAATTTTCTACAGATTGGTTTCGCTGAACTGCGTCGCGAAAACGGCATTGGGTTTCAAACCGGAGCTGTTTAATGAACCGGCTTTCTTCGCCCGTACTTTTCTCGTCCGTGATACCATTGTAAACCAGGGTGATTTTCTTTGCGCAATGAAGAAGGCGATAGAAAAAATAAGAGAATATTGAATTTTGATTTTCTAATACAGGCAACCCAAAAGCCCGGCGTACATTGTCGGGGATGAATGAAGGTGTGATGCTTACCTTTGGCAGGACACCCTCGTTCATTCCCAATACGATCAGCTCATCAAAATCAAGGCACCGGCTTTCAAGCAAACCCATTACCTGGAGACCAGAAAGAGGCTCTCCGTCAAACGGCACTGATAAGCCGGCCAGGGCTCTCCGTATTGTGCGGAAAACAAACTTTGCATCCATCTCAACGCCTCCCGGGCTTGCATTCAGCTCCTCAAAATTATCCGACAGAATATTTAATGCTTTTATTGCCTCGGTTATTAACAGGCTATCCAATTTTCGCAGCTGATCTATCTTTTCTGAGATGATCAGAAGCAGGCTGCCAAGGTTCCGGATCGTTTCCGAAGGGCTTTTGTAAACCGAAAAACATAACCCGGCAGCTTTTCCCAGCCCATGAAGATCTTTCAGCTCGAATCTTGATCTCTTCTCGTGGGTTATTTTTTTATAAATGTTATTTCGCAGATCGTCCTCAAGGTTAATCAGAGGATTGAAAATGAAAATCATCACCTGGTGATAGGCTAACGTAAGCCGGTCTCCGGAAGAGATTTCCTCCTGAATGTTAAGCCAAAGATCGCATAAGCCGAAAACGGCCGACTGCCCGAAGGGGTAGCCCATGGTAATATTTAGATTATCATCGGTGACCGTTTGCAAAACGGGAAGCAGAAGGCTTTCATCGGCAAGTATTATCGCCCTGGAATCAGAGTCGACCGCCGACTTATTATCCCCCAGCAAGTCAGTAAGCAATTTTCCCTGTGCAACATTTCCCAAAGCCTGGACAATGGTAAATTCCTTTGCAGGATCGTTTATTCTTGCCGCAGGCAGCTGAAACTCATTTTTCAACCCTACCGTATTGATATTTCTCCGGATGAAATGACCCGCCTCCTGTTTTTTATCGGAGTAGTAATGCTCGTCAGCGTCAAAATAAAAAGAGCATAGGCCATCGTTCTGCCAGTTCTTAAACAGGAGCTCTTCAGCTTTAGACAATGCATTAAATCCTACGAAAACCACATGAGGAAACTGCCTGATAAATTCCTGCTTTCCGGACCGGCCTTCTGCAAGATCCCGGTACATTTTCGCGCTGGTCACAAGGTCTTGTTCTCCCAGCTTATCATGAAAGTTCTTATAAAGAACGGGCATGCGATGCCACATTTCAATAAACTTTTCCTGTACCTTACTCTGCTTCTCCTGGGAAAAGGAAGCCCAGAACGACCTCATAAAGTCCAGTTGTTCTTCATCAAAATTCGGAAACTGATGCTGCAGCTCGGCGATACTACCTATCAGGTTGAAAACCTTAGCCGGGTCAGCTAGATAGTAATCAATTTGTGAAAAGTCGGAAACAATGATCTCTGCGAGCGGGTAAAATACGTCGGCGCTTACTGTTTCCTTTCCTTCTGATGCCAGCAGCAGATTGTATTCGCTGAACAGCACAAAAAACTGCTTCAATGGGGAAGAGCAAACCTTGGAGGTTGACAGCGCTAAAAATTGCTGTATCGTGTAAAAATGTGGGCTCCAGATGGGTTTCCCGCTAATCTCAGACAGGTATTTTTTAAGAAAAAGTTGCGGCCGTTTATTATTAAATACAATTGCAACGTCCTGAAGATCGTTCCCGAAACGGTTCAGCAAGTCTGAGGCAACGCGATATAGAAATTTGTCCTGTCCCATATCAAACTTTTTGGAGTTTCCCGTCCCGGGCATACCACAGATAGGCGTGTACTTCCCTAAACTCGCCCATTTGCAACAAGCTGTTGCGATAAGATTTAATTTCCTCAATATATTTTGCCTGCTCCTCGCCGAACTTAAAGTCAAGCAGCACTGCATGATCATCAAAGACAAATAACTTGTCCGGACGTTTCACCACCCCATTTTCAAGTATCATATCTTTTTCACTGATCACAAATTTTGCGGTATTAAACCAAAAGCTGATCTGTTCATGCATCAACACCTCCAGAACTGTCTTTTTTATTTCCTCCTTTTCGGAAAGCCTGATTAATCCCTCCTGCACTTTCTCATTGATCAGCTTATCGAGGGTTTCAAGATTACTTATCGTTTCAAGAAGACCATGTAATACCACACCCTTTCTCTGTTTGGCATTATACCAACTTTCCTGCTTTTGATTGTTTCGCCTAAACTTTTCGGTCAGGCGCTCGTTGACCTGGTAAGAACTTACTATCAAGCTCTCGGTTTCGGCCACAGAAGCGTCCTCATATAACGTTGTACCGCTGCCTAATATAAAGCAATTGTCGTCATTGTTAAATTCAAGCTTTTGCCCGGCCGGCGATGACAGCATCTCCGACAGTATAATCTGGATATCATTAGGTACACCTGTTTTTGGCCTCGGCGGGAGAGTAGGACAGATGAGGCATAAATAATCCTTAGCACGTGTCGTAGCTACGTACAACGTATTAATTATATCCATATAATTAAGGAGCATCTCTTCGAAATGTCCCTGAGCGAATACTGTATTTGAAAGATTTTTGCTGTATTCAACAGGAAGCAAATTAAATTTATCGAATCCTGCAGCGTTGGAATCGACCCATAACAGTTTTCTGATAAAGCCGCCACTATAAATATTAAGTTTCCAGTTAACGAATGGCACAATCACAGCCCGGAACTCAAGACCTTTGGATTTGTGAACTGTCATTACCTGCACAGCATCCTGGTTCGCAGCAGCTGGCAATGCTTTTACAGACCCTTCCGTATCCCACCAATCTAAAAATGCAGCCGTTCCCTGATCGCCTGCACTCGAAAAAACAGCAACCTGATCTCTGAATGCGAGCAAAAAAGGAATGTGATTTGAAATATCCCCCAGCATGTAGATCCGGATCAATTTCTCGGTAAGCTCATTAACCGGAAGCTGTCGAAATGAGTGAAATTCTTTACAAAGCCGGGCTGGTAAAATGTCTTCGAGCTCAGCGACAGGTTTCATCGTTAGTTCGATCCAATCGATCCCTTCCAAAGCTATAAAGTCGCTGCCAGGATTCTTGATCTGCTGCCAAAGACGGGCGCATTCGGCTTTGTAAATCCCGCTATCCTGGTCATGAGTGGCCAGGATCCTAAAGGTACTTATCAGCAGCTGCACAGCAGGGTTGTTTACTATCTTTAAAGCTTCGCCAGAGATGACCTGAAAAGTTTTGCCGGCTGCCCGGCTAAGCCTGTCCTGGTTCTTTTTATTAAAAATGCATTCCAGGATCTCTTCCGCCTCCCTGTTAACTCTAACCAGAATCCCTATATCCTTCATGGCAATTCCGGTTTCCAAAAGCTCTGCGAGCTTGTCTATGGTATACGCTGCCGCCGCACTATGATCTTCCTCCAGATCCGGATCTTCATCTTTCGAGAAAAATTTAATTTCAACTCTGCCTCCCGGCCTGGTATTTTCTGTGGACTTTTGATAGCTCCCTTCATAAGCCTTTTCAATCAGTTGATTATTTTCCAGGTTCCACATCTCATGCAAATGATCGCGGGCATTTTCCGCGAAAACCTGGTTAATCTGCTGCTGCAGGATTTTCGGGAGTTGTGAATAAAGGAAATTGTTAAACTGAATGATAATAGCTGAGCTCCTGCGGTTGTATTCCAGATTTTCCTCATCGACATTCGCACTCAAAAGGTCGCTTCGGACATTGTTATGGAGGATACGCCAATCCCCATTCCGCCATCGGTAAATAGATTGTTTGACATCTCCCACTACAAGGTGCTCCGGCTTGTCACCCTGGCTCTCTGCAATAGCATTTTTGATTAAGGGTAGAAAATTCATCCATTGAAAGGTGCTCGTATCCTGGAACTCGTCGAAAAGAAAATGTTTAAACTTATTACCTGTTTTCTCCCAGATAAAAGACGGGTTGTCGACATCGGAGCCGGTTATTCCTTTCAGCAGGTGCTGGGCGTCACTTATTAACAAGGCGCGGTTCTCTGACCGGTAGTTTTTTAGCAAGTCTGCCATTCCCTGCATTAGGCGCAAGTACGAACTGTTTTTACTGATGGCGAGATAGGTTTCATACTTTTCACCCCCCTCGCTGTAACGTGTCTTTAATTCCTTTATTTCCGGATTAAGGCGATCGTAAAGAGACTGAACAGCACTGGTATCGGTTAACTTACTATTTGGCCATTGCTGAAAATCATCTACTAATTTATCAAGTGCCTTAATTAGTCCGATATCTTCATTAATGATCTTATCAAGCTTAAACAAAGGATGCCTTGATTTTTGATTAAGTTCGTCAACCAGTACCCCTGAATCATCAAAGGCTTTTTTTATATTTTGCGTGCGATTTGATAAATCGGCTTTAAACTCCGAAATGCCGGTGCTTACAATTTGGCGCAGGCTATTAAACTCTTTGCCCTGCTCATCACCCATAGCCAGCATTGCTTCCTGAAAAGGATAATAACGCTCTTTGAAGATCTCGTCAGCAAGATCCCCGAGCGTTTTTTGATAGTCCCAATCCTTACCATCGTTAATCCGGTCAATAGCCAGGTTAGTTACCCATTCCAGCAGATCGGGATCTTTTTCAAGATGCAGGTTCAAGGCTTTTATAAGTTCATCCTTAACCTTGTCCTGATTCATTTCCAGCTTGTAGCCGCTATCAAGGTTCAGTTCAAATGCAAAACTCCTGATTAACTGCTGGACAAAGCCATCGATTGTATTTACTGAAAACCGGCTATAATCATGTAATATGCTGCTGTATATCTCCGATGCTCTTAGACGGACGTCCTGGTCGCTTAGATCCGGATAGTTTTGCTGAAGTATGCCGCTAAACTTTGACCTGGTGTATCCGGAGGAAGCAAGCTCTTCGAGCGAACTTAGGATCCGCTCTTTCATTTCGGCGGTAGCCTTATTTGTAAAGGTAACCGCCAGTATTTCGCGGTATTTCCCCACGCCGCTAAACAGCAGAATGAGATAATGGGCTGTTAATGAAAAAGTCTTTCCAGAGCCTGCAGACGCACGTATAAGTTTAAGAGGTTTCTGTCGGACCATTATCTTCTTTAACGAAGCTCACGTTAGCGCTAAAACTCAGTGTTTCATAACGGTCACTGAGTTATACCATCTCCGTTTTTGAAATTAGTGCTTACGCTTACAGGCAATTTACCACTTGCCTTCAACTTTCCTGCAATAACTTTCGCACTGGCTCTCTGAGCTTCTTCTGAATTCTGATAATTTACCAGGATGGTTTTAGCCCTTTCAATACCCGGCAAGCCTGCGATTGTATAAGGATTAGCAAATAAGACCATTGTACTGTTCATCTTTGCCAGTTCGGCGATAAAAAGCTTCATGCCATCATTGAAATCTAAGGCGGCGGCTGGCCTCTTTCGCAAATCGTGTATTGCTACTATAATCTGATCATAATCGCGAAGCTCCCTGGTGACGTTTGCAATATCTTCTGCGGATGCATTCTTTGACAGCAGAAAATTCATGCTATTTCCAAGATCCGGCTTAAGCATATTCTGGAAGGTCGTCAATGTAGCTGGACCCATACTTACCAGGGCAGTCCTTTTATTTTTGTCAAGGCTCCTGATCTGCGAATCACTATTTAAAACCGTAACAGCTGCATCAGCTAAACGCTGGTTGAGCACCAACGCTTCCGCACGGTTCAATTCGGCGGCTACATCAGTTGTCTTGAGCGGTTGAACATTATCCAGTCCAACCCAATATTTCGCAGTAAGCACCTTCCTTACACTTTCATTCACCTGTTCCCAGCTCAATCTTTTGGTTCTGATCGCTTTTCTTACCAGCCGCACCGCCCTTGCAGTATTTTCTGACAATTCTATCACATCGTTACCTGCGATAATAGCCCTTACGTCAGCCTCACCATGAGGGAAAAATTTCACGACACCTTTCATTTCCATCGCGTCTGAGAAAATCAGGCCTTTAAATCCAAGATCCTCTTTCAGGATGCCGGTTACGATAGGCTTCGATAAGGTGGAAGGCAGATTTTTCGTGTTATCAAGTGCCGGAATATTCATATGTGCAACCATAACGCCGGATGCCCCCTGCTTTATAAGCTCTTTGAATGGATATATTTCCAGCGAGTCGAGTCTGGCCCTCGAAAAAGGCAGCTGAGGCAGATCATAATGTGAATCGACATCTGTATCACCGTGACCGGGAAAATGTTTGATACTAACCATGACCTTATTATCCTGTAATCCTTTCATATAGGCTCCGGCTTTGGTTGCTACATTAAATTTATTGTCCCCAAAAGACCGATACCCAATTACGGGATTTTTTGGATTGTTATTTATGTCGGCGTCCGGCGCAAAATTGACGTGCATGCCCAGACGTTGGAAGTCTAAGGCAACCTGCCTTCCCATCTCATAAATAAGGTTATTATCCTGGATAGCCCCTAAAGTCATCTGATATGGAAAAGATACTGTACTATCAAGCCGCATTCCTAATCCCCATTCTGCGTCCATCGCTATCAATAAAGGCACTTTGCTACGCGACTGGTATTCATTCGTCAGGATAGCCTGCCTTCCCGGACCGCCCTGAAAGAATACGAGTCCGCCAATGCCCTCCTTCTTAATAACCCTTCCTACAGAATCCTCGTACGCTTTGCCCTTGTCCGTATGTGCACGAACCATAAACAATTGAGCTATGCGCTCTCGCCTGTTAAGCTTGTCAAAGACAGAATCTACCCAGGCATTTGAATCGTTTAAAGATTCTACAAAAGATTTTGGAGTCTGTGCGAGCCCGATAAACGGAAGTATCAGGAAAATAGCCAGTAAGCAGCTCTTTAATTTACAATACATGATTGTTTAATAGATATTAATGAAATTATAGTTGAGGAATAAACTTAACAGAAGCAAAACTAAGAAAAAAGTCACGCTCAGGCTTAATGAAATACTAAACAACCATACAGAGAGGTCATCTTTTAAGCGCAGTTTTAAAATTCTGCGGACGTAGTAAATCCCTGGAATATTTATCATAAAATAAAAGGCTATGAGCAAGGCCAGGTACATTTTCGCGCAGTATGAAAAGCAAAGATAAACAAGAACAAAAATTAATACCGGAAAAAGGATACAGCTCCTGCTTAAAAAAGCGGGGAGCTGTATTCAAATACTGCTACATGCTGTCGCGCTTGGATGTATCAGTAACAACGGAATCAACCAGGGTGGTGTCGCTCATCATCGTATCAACCGCCATGCTATCTACGCTCGCGGAATCCGTTACACTGCTCCCTTCCTGGGTTGCACTACAGGATGATAATGCTGTAACTATTGATCCAGCAACGAGGCCGATCATTAATAGATTCTTCATAATTGTAGTTTTTGAGATGTAATTGTTTATGATTCAGTTCAGTTTACAAAACCCTGAATCTTGATTTTTGATTTAATTATTTGAAAACACAAAGAGATTTAACCAAAAAAAGTCTGTTATTCAAATACTTATATAAAACTAAGACCGTGAAGCGATTGAAAACAGGGAGTATCCGATTTCCTGAACAGTTGGTTATGATTGAAGTTATAATTCAGGCTAGGTATGCAGGATTATTAAATGATTGTAAATCAACCCCTAAAACTGTATTACCGGAATTAACGAACTATAAACAACGTTATTGGCATGATGTTTTCATAATGAGCTGCAATTATTAATAAATAGAATATATCATCATGAAAAAAATAATGATTTTAGGCGCGGCACTGCTATTTGCAGGTTTCGCACAGGCACAAAGCCCACAGGTTGGAGTTAAGGCAGGAGTTAACTTTGCAAAATTTGCAGGTGATCCGGACCCGGAAAGCGAATTCAATACTGGCTTAGCAGCCGGGCTATTCGTTAACATTCCTTTATCATCGGCATTCTCTTTTGAGCCGGCAGCGGAATATTCGCAAAAGGGTGCTGAGTTCACTACAGCTCTTAACAGCGAAGTTAAATCGAAGATTACCTACATCGATATTCCTTTGGTTGCCAAATACAATGTTACCCCGGCATTTGGATTGTTCGCTGGACCACAGGTTTCCTTTTTCCTGGATCAGGAAACGAAGCTTGTAAACGGTAATTCTACGACCACATTTGAAGGAAGTAACGATTCTTATCGTAAATCGCTGGCGGGTGGTAAAGTAGGTCTTAGCTACAACTTCGGTTCAGTAATGCTAAACGCAAGTTACGCTACGGATTTCCAGAATCTTTATACTGATGAATCAGGAAACAGCGATTTGAAAAACCAGGTCATCAACGTAGGACTGGCTTTAGGATTTAAATAAAGAGCCCCTTTAAATTACAAAAAGAGCCACCCGTTTACGGATGGCTCTTTTTTTATTTCTTGGCTTGACCCTCTTATTCACCATGAATTAAGATCTCAGATATCTTCCATCCTGCAACACCCTTCTTAAACTTGAAGGTAAGCTTATAGGTCCCGGATATATCGTTACCATCAGACAGTGTACCCTCCACGGTATAATCAGCCGACCCGCCTGCACCGATACCGGCAACCATAAATGCTTTGTTACTGGCAGAGGCCTTCGTTATATAATATACGCCTCCCGTGAACGCGTGTATCGTTGTTTGTCTATCCAGCGTTTGGCCATTAGGGACATACGTCACACACTCGGGGGTAAAATTTACGTCCATCCAGGCCTTGTCCTTTTTGGACATTGCAACAGCAAAACCGTCTGTAAGCACAGCCAGATCTTCCTTATCATCAACTGCTGAAAAAGAGAAACCTTGCGAAAAAACAAGGAGAAACAACGCGATGAGTACTGCTACTTTCCGTGAGAAACCGCGCATATTACAGGTACTTCGTTATCTCAGGCGACATTGGTGTAACTGCTGATCTAAACCTGTGAATAAGCTGACCCTTCTCATCAATCAGGAATTTTTCAAAGTTCCATTTAATATCGCCGGTAAAATCCGGGTTAGCGGCTGTGGTTAAATATTTGAACAATGGATTGATATCATCTCCTTTTACGCTGCTCTTTTCGGCCAGCGGGAAAGTTACTCCAAAATTTTTCTGACAAAATTCCTTAATGTTTAGATTCTCGCCCGGCTCTTGCCCACCGAAGTTATTTGCAGGGAACCCAATTACTACTAATTTGCCTTTATAAGTATCGGCAAGCTTTTGCAGATCAGCATACTGCTTTGTATATCCACATTTTGACGCGGTATTTACAATAAGGATTTTCTTGCCTTTGTACTTTTTAAGATCCAAAGCTTTTCCATCAATATTTTGGACCTTGAAAGTATATATCGTCGATGGCGCTGTCGTCAAGGCCATGGCCAGAATTAATAGGAGTGTTTTCATAAGTACTTAATTTATTTTTATGGCTATGAGATTCGCATGAGCTCCAACTCACGGCAGTTTCATATTATAAAAATACGACATAAGTATTTAAAAATTAAAGTTTTTACCTGTGCTATTGTATGAATATTACACAATTAGGATTTTAAACGCTTTCCATCCGTTTAAAATCCTAATCTAAATCCGTGTTACCTTGGAATAACAAACTGAGGCGCTGTTGTTTGTTTCTTTTTAAACAGATATTGTATCCCAATGTTCAGCGCGTAGTCAGCGAACGCTGCGTCTCCCTGCTTGAAGGTTCCGGTTGACTTCTGATAGTCCAGATCCGTAACACTTTGCGGACGATTTCTTCTCAGTGCCACAGGAACATTCACATTAAAGCCTATATTTTTCTTCATGAATGAAAAACCTGGCTCCAGTGATAAAATATTTCCCGGGCGCCTGAAACCCGCACTACCACCAACGATATCTTTTACCGGGACTCCCTCATAACGTGCTCCCATTGAAATACTGCCAGACTGTTTTATCGAATAATTAATTGCGACTCTGGTGGAAAACTGATCAGGTACTGACATGATCGATTCATTGGCCAGGGTGGGACTAAGTTTTTCCCTGAAAGTTCTTATTTTATTGGTTTCTCTTGGATTAACAAGGTAGAAAGCGCCAGAACTTAAGAACATCTTTTCACTGAGCTCCACATACAATTGGGATTCCAAAATCACCCCGAAGCCACCATCTCCTAATTGGATAGACTGATCAACGGGCCGCACTTCCGGTGTACCGTTAACCCCAACATTGTAGAAGATATCCGTTGAATTAAAATTTCCTGTAGGTAACTTCAGGGAAGATCCAAGCTGTAGATTCCAGCCTTTTGAGCCCGGTGCAAGCAGCCACTGCTGAACACCCACTCTAACATCACCTAAGCCTCTTGAAAAAGTCATATTTCGCTCAGTTCTTCCATGCTCGTACAAAGAAGATCTTGTATTTATTTGCATTGGAATGCCAAGGACCAAACTGGTCTTTCCGGATAGCCAATAATTTATTGAATATTCCCAATTATGGGAATTATTAATAACCTCAGTTCCGTTAGTGACCCTGTCTGTTTCTTCATGAGTTCCCCGAAAATGTCGGAAAGATTTAAAGTACCGGTAATTAACTGCTGCCTGGATATCGCCCTTCTCGAGAGCACCATGACTTGTACCGGCAGAGCAAACTCCAAAGTGCCTGATTGATACGCAGCCCTGCCCGTAAGTATAAGTTGCCAGATAAAAGAAAAATAAAAAGAGTAAAGGTTTTTTCATATTGCGTTATTTAAATGAATATTGATTAAGGTGTGTGTACGATTAATTACAAAATGCCTGAAAGTAAAAATAACACCCCTTACTTAGATGTGAATTCAGAGAGCGCATTCTTAAAGCGTACTTAATTCCTTGTTTTACTGTTGGTTTGAATTAAGACGAATTAAAGTTAATAGAAAAATAGATCGAATAAGATTATTTGTGATTTTGTTTTTTCCATCCATAAAATTTCTTTTGAAAAAGCGGTTAACAACCTATATAAATAAAAAAGCCGCGTTTTCACGCGGCCTCCTCAATTAACATACTGTTCAAACTAAAACCGGAAACTAACACCGGGCATTAAGAACATCTTTCGCCTTTTACACGCTGTGTATATCAACAGACACTTCGAACTTTCAGGCTTTAAGAACATCCTCCCTGCGTACCGCAGTTCAAACACTTGTAACAAGTACCTGATCTTACCATAATGTGGCCACAGTTACCACATGCTGGTGCATCTGACTGGCCTCCACCTGAAATATCCAGAACAGGCTTCAGCTTCAGGTTCGATGCGGGCGCGGGGTTGGTAACCGACGCTTCCGCAAACGTATTGCTTGTGTCATTATTTACATCCTCATCGCTCATCTGCGGATTTCCGAGGACAGCATTCTGCTCCGTGATCACGTGAACCAGGTCTGTACGGCTCAGATACTCGTAGCCAAGCATTCTGAAAATATAATCGATAATGGACGTTGAGCTTTTGATATTGTCATGGCCACTAACCATTCCTGAAGGCTCGAAACGAGTGAATGTGAACTTATCAACGAATTCTTCCAACGGAACACCATACTGTAATCCCACAGACACAGCGATTGCAAAACAGTTCATCAATGAGCGGAATGTTGCACCTTCTTTGTGCATATCCACAAAGATCTCACCTAAAGTACCATCCTCATATTCTCCGGTACGAACAAATACAGTCTGTCCGCCAACAGCAGCCTTTTGAGTGAATCCACCACGTTTGCCAGGCAAGTTCTTGCGTTCTACCACCGATGATAATTGTCTTTTGAACTTCGTATCAGTGGAACGTTCCAGGATTGCTCTTGCGGCCTCGAGTACCTGATCCGCGGTTAGGTCGCTCAATTTAACGTTCGCAGCCTGACCAAGAACCTCTTCCACTGTATCCAGCTTATCTTCCTTGCTGTCTGCAGATTTAGTAGAAAGAGGCTGAGATAATTTACAACCATCCCTGTAAAGCGCATTTGCCTTTAAAGCAAGCTTCCACGACAACTCATAACAATCTTTAATCTCATCAACTGTCGCCTCGTTCGGTAAGTTGATCGTCTTGGAGATCGCGCCTGAAAGGAATGGTTGAGCAGCTGCCATCATCTTGATATGACCATGTGCATGTATAAAACGCTCACCTTTTTGTCCGCATTTGTTAGCACAGTCGAAAATCGCATAATGCTCTTCTTTCAAATAAGGCGCGCCCTCGACGGTCATTGTACCACAGATATATTCATTTGCTTCCGCGATCTGCTGACGGTTAAAACCGATAGCCCGTAATAAGTTGAAATCCGGTGAAGAATATTGCTCAGATTTAAATCCTAAACGGTTCAGACACTCTTCACCAAGGCTCCATTGATTGAACACAAACCCTATTTCGAAAGCTGCCAGCAAAGATTTATCGATCCTCTCAAGCTCATCCTGCGTAAAACCTTTAGCTGCAAGACTATCGAAATTGATATGTGGTGCTCCTTGTAAAGTAGCCGCGCCTTTAGCATAGTTAACGATAGCCTCAATTTCGTGCTCCTGGTAACCCTGATTACGTAAGGCTGCAGGTACGCCCTGATTGATGATCTTAAAATAACCGCCACCAGATAGCTTCTTAAATTTCACTAAAGCAAAATCTGGCTCAATTCCGGTCGTATCGCAATCCATCACCAGGCCGATTGTTCCGGTTGGTGCGATCACAGTAGTTTGAGCATTGCGATAACCATATTTTTCACCCAACTCGACAGCCCTATCCCAGGAATTACATGCGGCAGACAACAGATAATCAGGGCAATACTTTGGATCAATTCCCGGAGGCGCTATCTCCAGTCCCTCGTATGAATCGTTATTATAAGCAGCATAACGATGATTGCGCATTACACGCAGCATGTGCTTTTTATTCTCGTTATATTTCTTGAATGTTCCTAATTCTTTCGCCATTTCAGCCGAGGTTGCATAGGCTGTACCAGTCATTACAGCTGTTATTGCACCGCCAATTGCACGGGCTTTATCGCTATCGTATGGAATACCGGCAACCATCAGCATAGAACCGAGGTTAGCATAACCCAAACCAAGCGTACGGTAATCGTAGGATAGCTGAGCCACTTCTTTCGACGGGAATTGAGCCATCAATACAGAAATCTCAAGAACCACGGTCCACACACGACAAGCGTGTTCGAAACCTTTCACATCGAATATCAGTGTTTGAGGATCGAAAAAATGTGCAAGGTTGATTGAGGCAAGGTTACACGCAGTGTTATCCAGGAACATATATTCCGAGCATGGGTTAGATGCATTGATACGACCGCCTTCAGGGCATGTATGCCATTCGTTAATGGTTGTATCATACTGAATACCCGGATCCGCGCAAGCCCAGGCCGCGAAGGAAATATCATTCCATAATTTTTCCGCTGAAATAGATTTAACCGGATTTCCGCTGATGCGTCCGATCAGGTCCCAGTTTCCGCCTTCGTTTAAGGCTTTGAAGAATGAATTCGGAACACGAACTGAATTATTGGAATTTTGGCCGGAAACTGTACGATAGGCTTCACCTTCGTAGTCTGACGAGTAGCCTGCAGCTATTAATGCGGCTACTTTCTTTTCTTCCTCAACTTTCCAGTTTACGAAGCCCTCAATTTCCGGATGGTCCAGGTCAAGACAAACCATTTTAGCAGCTCGTCTGGTAGTTCCTCCCGATTTGATCGCCCCTGCAGCACGATCTCCTATTTTAAGGAACGACATTAAGCCCGATGAATAGCCTCCGCCTGACAGCTTCTCGCTTTCTCCGCGGATAGCAGAAAAATTAGTACCCACACCCGAGCCATATTTGAAAATGCGTGCTTCGCGAACCCAAAGATCCATGATACCACCGTCATTTACCAGATCGTCGTTAACCGAAAGAATGAAACATGCGTGAGGCTGCGGACGTTCATATGCAGATGTTGATTTTTCCAGCTTGTCTGTTTCGGGGTTTACAAAATAATGACCCTGAGGCTTTCCTGTAATTCCATAAGAACTGTGCAAGCCTGTATTAAACCATTGAGGAGAATTAGGTGCAGCAAGCTGACCAACAATGGTGTAAACCAGCTCATCATAAAATATATTAGCATCTTCTTTGCTGGCAAAATAGTTGTAACGCTCGCCCCAGACCTTCCAGCAGTTAGCCATACGGTGGGCTACCTGTTTGATACTGGTTTCAGACGAGGTTGAACCGTCTGGCTGCGGTACTCCTGCTTTACGGAAATATTTTTGCGCAAGGATATCTGTAGCTACCTGGCTCCAGCTTGCCGGGACTTCCACATTCTTCATTTCGAACACCGCATCGCCCGCCGGGTTCCGGATAACCGATGTACGTTTTTCATAGTTGAACAGATCATAAACGTCTACTCCTGCTTTTGTGAAGTAGCGCTGGAAACCAAGACCCTTTCCGGCTCCTTTTGCGGCTGTGTTTGAAGATGCTTTACCCATAATTATATAATTGATGTTGTTAGTGAGATCGTTGATGTTGTTAGTGAGTGACTTACCTCCTGAAAAAAGTTTAGAGGTTTTTAATCAAATCTATCAGTTGGCGGGATTTATATTGAATGAGAGTTTTCCACAGCTTGTTAGTGTATCGATACACCAGCACTTCTTGTACCAGTAATGGTATGGTTTAAAGAAACTTAAGGGTGTGGAAAACTCAAAAAAAGACCCAATTTTCAGGGTTTATATTACACAAAGCCGGGGATAAAAAAAGCCGGCAAATGCCGGCTTTTTTTATCCCCGATTACGATGTACCAGCGTTGTCCTTACTCGATAAAAGTAACCTTGATCATATTTGTCTTACCCTTTTTTTCAATGGGAATAGCCGCAGTATTAATAACCACCTGACCTACTTCGACCAGCTTTTCAGATTTAAGGATCTGGTTCACTTCCCGGATAGTTTTGTCCGTGCTTTCAAACTTATCATAAAAGAACCCACGAACTCCCCAGAGTAAGCTTAGGGTATTCAAAAGTTTCACATTACTGGTGAAAATAAATGTAGCCGCCTTGGGACGATAGCTTGAAATCTCAAAAGCCGTGTAACCAGACGACGTCATAGAAATAATCCCCACGGCATTAGTTTTCTCTGCAAGAAATACGGCTGATCCGCATACTGCATCACCCATATAAGTAGGTGATTTAATATTCAACTTCTTCGGATTATTAAACGGATAATCAGTTTCTTCAACGTTCCTTACGATCTTCTGCATCGTTTCAATTACTATGATCGGATAATCACCAACCGAAGTTTCGCCGCTGAGCATTACTGCGTCGGCGCCATCAAGCACCGAGTTTGCTACGTCGTTCACCTCCGCACGCGTTGGGCGGGGCGAAGTAATCATACTTTCAAGCATTTGAGTAGCCACGATAACCGGCTTTGATGCAGCACGGCATTTCTTCGCTATCATCTTCTGAAGCATAGGAACCTGCTCCATCGGCATCTCAACCCCCAGATCTCCTCTCGCCACCATCACACCATCAGTAGCCTCAATGATCTCATCAATATTGTCTATCGCTTCCGGCTTCTCTATTTTGGCAATAACACGGGCTGCATTCCCGCTTCTTGCTATAATGCGCTTTAATTCTATAATATCATCAACAGACCTGACAAAAGACAAGCCAATCCATTCCACATCATTCTGTAAAGCAAACTCAAGGTTATTAAGATCCTCTTCTGTCAGGCTTGGAATCGAGACCTTTGTATTTGGAAGGTTAACTCCTTTGCGGGAAGTCAGGTTTCCTCCGTAAACAACCTCACACTGCACAGTATCCTTATTATTGGTTGACAAAACCCGCATCTGAATCTTACCGTCATCAAGAAGAATTATCTCCCCTGCACGAACGTCGCTCGGAAAGCTCTGATAGGTGATATAAATCTGCTTATCATCACCCAGAAGCTCCTTTGTAGTGATTTCGATCTTTTGCCCGCTAACCAGATTTATCCCTCCGTCTTTAACCAGTCCGATACGGATCTTTGGTCCCTGAAGATCAGCAAGAATGCCAACGTTAGTCTTATATTTCTTATTTATGTCACGGATTATATCAATCACCTTTTGATGATCTGCCTGGCCCCCGTGGGAGAAATTTAGTCTGCAAACGTCTACACCTGCCTTTATCATACTCAGCAATACTTCTTTCTTGGAAGAGGCAGGGCCCAGAGTAGCCACTATTTTAGTTCTGTTATGAACCGCTTTCATCTTTATGTGTTTTGTTTAAAATTTGAAGGGAATAGTGTACAATTGACACCATTCAGCCCGCTAAAATATGAGATTTTCTTTGGATTTCAATTTTCTGGGGTCAACTTCGGCTGCCACAAGCACCTCCGAAATCCGGTTTAACCCACTCAATATATCCCTCAGCTCATCTTTATCGATGTAATTACGTATCAGCAAAAAGAAATCTACCTGCTTCATTTCAGGAACTAAAAAACCTTCTGTTCCTTTATTAGCAAGCACGTAAAATTCCGTTTCCGACTCCGGTATCATATAGAAGTATCTGCTGAAATAAAATAATTCTTCATCGGTACTGAATAACATTTCTAAATCATTAATTTTAGTAAAGTCGGTACCCAGCTGTTTGTTAATTTTATAACAAAGCATATAATCCCTGAGTTGTGTTGTTATAGCAATCAGCACAAAGTCAAGGTCTAATTCGAATTTTAAGATAGTTTTATTCAAGGCTGTGTGAAAAATATAAAATTACAAAAGTAAAACGCTTTGCAGTCTAAATTGTATGATATATCACAGGCTAAAACAAAAAGGTTTGAAAATTGACATAATTTATTTTTCTTTGCACAGAATTATTTAACAATTAAACTAAAAAACCATGTCTGATATCGCTTCAAGAGTTAAAGCAATTATCGTTGAAAAATTAGGTGTTGACGAAAGTGAAGTTACACCAGAGGCATCTTTCACCAATGATCTTGGTGCTGATTCATTGGACACCGTGGAGTTAATCATGGAGTTTGAAAAGGAATTCAACGTAGCTATCCCTGATGACCAGGCTGAAACAATCGGCACTGTTGGTCAAGCTATCGCTTATTTAGAAAAGAACGTAAAGTAATTTACGACACCCTCAATATAAATGGAGCTTAAAAGAGTTGTTGTTACAGGATTAGGTGCGCTTACTCCGATTGGAAATACTGTACCCGAGTTTTGGGAAAGTCTTATCAATGGGGTAAGCGGCGCCGGTCCGATAACTCATTACGACCCTGAGAAATTCCGCACAAAATTTGCTTGCGAAGTAAAAAATTTCAATCCTGAAGATTTTCTGGATAAAAAGGAGGCTCGTAAACTCGATCCATTTGTACATTATGCTATTGCAGCTTCCGATGAAGCTATAAAAGACGCAGGCCTGGATTTTCCTAACCTTGATACTAACCGGATCGGTGTTATCTGGGGTTCAGGTATCGGGGGATTGAAGACCTTCACTGATGAGGTTGTTAACTTCGCTAACGGCGATGGTTCTCCGCGGTTCAATCCTTTCTTTATTCCTAAAATGATCCTGGATATTGCACCGGGTCATATTTCTATCCGGCATGGCCTGCGTGGTCCTAATTTTTCTACTGTTTCTGCTTGCGCCTCATCAACCAATGCGCTGATCGACTCGTTCAATTATATTCGCCTGAATATGGCTGATGTGATCGTTTCAGGAGGTTCGGAAGCCATTATCTATGAAGCCGGCCTGGGTGGTTTCAATGCGATGCATGCTCTTTCCACACGCAATGACGACCCTAAAACAGCCTCTCGCCCTTTTGACAAGGATCGTGATGGGTTCGTAGCAGGCGAAGGCGCAGGAAGCATAATACTTGAAGAGCTGGAGCATGCGAAAGCCCGGGGTGCAAAAATTTATGCCGAGCTGGTTGGTGGTGGAATGAGTGCAGATGCAAATCATATTACGGCGCCACATCCCGATGGTCTTGGAGCCAAGTTGGTAATGACCAATGCCTTACGTGATGCAGAACTTCAACCTGGTGATATTGATTATATCAACGTTCACGGAACTTCGACCCCTCTCGGAGACATAAGTGAGGTAAAAGCGATCGTTGACCTGTTCAGAGAACACGCTTTTAAACTCAATATCAGTTCTACAAAATCAATGACCGGTCACCTGTTGGGTGCTGCCGGTGCTGTTGAAGCAATTGCAGCAATCCTGGCTGTCAAAAATGATATTGTTCCTCCAACAATTAATCATTTTACCGATGACCCAGGTTTCGACCCAAAACTGAACTTTACTTTTAATAAAGCTCAAAAACGTACTGTAAATGCCGCATTATCCAATACATTTGGTTTTGGCGGGCATAACGCCTCCGTTATCTTCAAAAAATACACTGCGTAAAATAGTATAAACCGCAAGTATTCCGGATCAATAAAACTGTATATTAGTTAGTCTTTATCCGATTTATATTCGTTAATGCCCGTTTCCAGACTTTATAAACTTTATTTATCTCCGGACCGAAAATATATCAGGTCGCTTAGAAACTTACTGGGATTTGTCCCCGGAAATTTAAGACTATACAGGATGGCATTCCGGCATCGTTCGGTAGCAGTTGAACTAAAAAACGGAACCAAAAACAGCAATGAAAGGCTGGAGTTCCTGGGTGACGCCATCCTCGGTTCGGTAGTGGCGGAGTTGTTGTTTAAAATGTATCCATATAAAGACGAAGGATTCCTGACAGAAATGCGCTCCAAGATCGTAAGCCGCTCAAACTTGAATCAGTTAGCCAAACGTCTGGGTTTGGATGAGCTTATTGAATTTGATACGCGGATCCTGTCTTACTCCAATAAACAGGGTTCGCTGCTTGGGGATACGTTTGAAGCAATGATCGGAGCCGTTTATATGGATAAGGATTATGATTTTACTCGTAATTTTCTCCTCACCCGCATTATCAAACCCCATATTGATATTCATACTCTTGAGCTTACTGAAACGAATTTTAAAAGCAAGCTGATCGAATGGTGCCAGCGCCATAGCAAGGATATATCCTTTGAAATTATCCCCAATGCAGAGGGCGAAAACTCGAAACTGTTTACTGTCCAGGTAACCGTAGATGGCGAATTATGCGGATTAGGCAGGGACTATAACAAAAAAAACGCTGAAAAACTGGCCGCCGAAAAATCCTGTGAATTCTTAAAGATCTAGGATGAAAGCATATTCAGCATACTTGGATCAAAAAAGGCTGCTGACTGCCATCATCATCCTTATTCCTGTCGCTTTTTTTCTGCGGCTTAATTCGTACCAGCTTCTGTTTGAAGAACCAAGACGAGCATTGGTAGCCCTTGAAATGCTTATTGCAGATAATTGGCTTATACCTACAACCAACGGCGAGCTATATTATAATAAACCCCCTTTATATAACTGGATCCTCATCGGTTTTATGAATTTGTTCGGCAAGGCAGAATGGGTCATTCGCCTGCCCTCTGTCTTATCAGTATTTGCCACTGCAGCACTTCATTACTGGATAAGCAAGAAATATATCAGTAGACAGGCTGCCCTGCTTTCTGCTCTTTTTTACATTACCAGCGCCGATATTCTCTTTTACTTTTCCTTGCTTGGTGAAATAGATCTGTTCTTCGCACTAATCGTTTATGCGCAATGTGCATTAATCTTTCATTTCTACCAGCAGAAACAAATTCACTGGCTTTACTTAAGTTCATATTTGCTGACAGCCGTGGGTGTTCTCACTAAAGGCATCCCATCGCTCTTTTTTCAGGCCATCACCCTGCTGGTGATCGCCTTCTTGAACAAAGATCTCAAGCGCCTTTTCTCGGTGTGGCATTTTGCCGGTATAATTTTGCTCGCCTTAACGTCCGGAGGGTATTTCTATCTATATTCCCTCCATCATGACGTGGATCCGTATTTAGCAAGGCTGTTCACCGAAACTTTCTCCAGGACCGCCATGGAAAGAAGCATTGTCGATAATTTTAAGCACCTTTTTAATTTTCCGGTGATGCTCATCAAAATTTCGGCGCCCTGGTTTCTCTTATTTCTGCTCACTTTAAAAAGCAATTGGAAACAACGATTGAGGGATAATCCTTTTTTAGCCTTCTGCTTTTGGTTCTGCATAGCAAACGGTCTTGTATACCTTTTCTCACCAGGTACACGCGAAAGATACCTTTACATGTTCTTCCCATTTGTTTATTCATTGCTTGCGGCTGCAGCCTGCAATTTCAAACCCGACAATCTGTGGATAAAGAGGTTTTACCTGTTCGTGGCAATAACCGTTACATTGGGCCTCGCGGGGATGGCAGTTTTCGGGCTACTAAGACATTCCCTATTTCCTTCAGTTCTATGCCTTGCCCTTAGCCTGGCTACACTTGCCTGGCTTATTTATGCAAAGGTAAATCAGTCTTATCTGCGTATCCTTGCGTCGATTCTGCTTGTTTTGGTAGCGCGCATGGGATTTGATCTGGTGATACTTCCCACAAAAAAACAAAACGATCCTTATAAAGCCGATGCGCTAAAAATGTCGGAGATTACCGGCGCTGACCCGATATATCTTAGCGGTCCGCCCGAGCTAAAAGTCGACAACGTAAAGTTCGCAGGCCATAACTTCGTAACCCTGACCCGCAACGAGCCTACCTATCTCACTTTCCAAACGTCGTTCTACTTGTCACGATACACCGATCATATACTTAAGTATACTGAAAATAAGTCGCATAAAGGCTTTTACATCAGCCCCGAGGGCTTTGCCGATCCCGCCGCCATCCGTGTGTTTTACAGGTTTAATAACAGGGCGAATAAAGAAGATCACTGGTATATCTTATATAAGTTTAAGGATCCATGAAAGCTTTAAGACGAATTCTCTCCCTGATCTTCATCATCTGGAGTTTTCTGATCTTTATTTCAGCTATGCTTCTGGTATTACCGTTCATAGTCACTTGTTCCGCTTTATTACGGGGAAAGAAGGGCGACGACATTATTTTCTTCTTCCTTAACATTTGGGGATGGATTTTCTGCACTTTTTGCTTTTTCAGCATTCGAACAAAGAACAAAAAAGCAATAAAGCCCGGAAAGGCTTACATTTATGTGTGTAATCACAACTCATACCTGGATGCAGTAGCGATAGTCAGGGCAATTCCCGGCGCTTTTAAGCCGCTTGGCAAAATTGAAATGGTGAGAGTTCCAATTTTTGGGATCATTTATCGCAGGGTGGTTGTCATGATCGACCGCGCAAGTAAGGAAAGCCGGGCCAAAAGCGTGGAACAATTAAAAGCAGATCTGGCAGAAGGACAGTCCATATTGATATTTCCCGAAGGCACAATGAACCGCACAAATAGAGCCCTGACTGAATTTTACGATGGAGCTTTTCGCTTAGCGATCGAAACCCAAACCCCAATTGCACCAATGGTGATCATCAATGCCCGAAATCTATTTCCAAGAGCGGATCCGCTGGCTGCAAGACCTGGTACGATCACCTGCGTTTTTGGCGAGCCTGTTGAGATCTATGGTTTAGTTGCAGAAAACCTGGACGATTTAAAAGCGAGGGTCCATAAGCGAATGTCCAGCCTTATCGAAACTTACGGCTAGTATTTCAGGTTTCTTTCTGTTAGATCAGGTGCCTTCGGCAAGGCTGGCAAACTTAATAAGCCCTTGGGTCTCCCCGATTTGTTAAAAGATTCGACTGATCTTTTGAGATAGCTGATAAGGGCGTATTCGTCCATCGCCGACAAGTTTTCATAAGCTGGCCGGTAAAGAACCATGAAGTTTTTCAGATCGGCATCAGCAAGCCCGGTCATCTTGCCCACAAACACAGCATTAAATCTGCGATCGATCTCCGTCTGCTCCATCTCTCTGATGTAAAATAAGTTAAATCGCTTTGCCTGGTTTGGAGTTTTCCCCACCAATTCGTATAAAGCGGTAAGAGGCTGGAAAAAATAAGCGAGTAATGGCGGTTTGCCTCTATAAAAGGAACCTTTCTTGCGATATTGATCTTTAAACTCCTGAAACTCTTCCTGTTTGCTCTGGCCCAAGACTTTCACCTCCGCCAGTTCAATCACCCTTTGCATCTGCAGTACCAGGTCGGTCATCGATAAAAGCGGCTTAATAATATCGACATATCCGGATTTAGAGAATAAAAGAGTATCGCCCGTCGCAGCAGAAATTTGAAACAGTCCCAATTCGTTACTTAATGCTTTTGAACCAGTATTTTTATTAAGAACAGAAACATTTGCCACGCGCGAAGCGCCGGCTTTTTCCAACAGTAACCCCTGCACAATATTCTGGGCACTTAGCCTGCCGGCATTCCAAAGAAGAATGATGAGCATGCAAAAAAATCCGGGCAAATGTTGCTTCATAATATTATTCGCTTAAAATTAACAATTAGAGTAACCCAAACCCCTTAAATAATGTTAAATGTGATCTAACCAGTCTAAGTACCTTTAGGTATTAAATCTTATCTTTGCCCGATGATAAAATCCATGACAGGATACGGTTTGGCCACCAAAGATTTTGCAAACGCAAAATATACCGTAGAGATCAAATCATTAAACAGCAAGTTCCTTGAACTTTCTTTAAAGATGCCAAAGGCGTTATCGGATAAGGAATTTGTTTTAAGGAACGATTGCAGCAAACAGATTGAACGTGGAAAAGTAAATATAAGTGTGAATGTAGAATATGCTGAAGCCACACTTAAAACTTCCACAATCAACCAACCGCTGCTTAGACACTATTACGAACAGCTTAAAAATTCCGCAGACGAACTAGGCGATTCAGGAAGCAATATCTTGCAGATAGCGTTAAATTTCCCCGATGTAATACAGTATACGGCTGACGAGAATACAGAGGACGAATGGAAAACCGTATATAAAACATTCGAGGAAGCGCTCGCCAATTTCCAGAACTTTAGACGTGATGAGGGGAATATTTTAAAGCAGGACCTTATACTCCGGATAAATAATATTTCTGAAGGCATGCGCCTGGTTTCAGAACAGGAACCACATCGTATTCCAGCAATCCGGGAACGCCTGAACCATTTTTTAGAAGAAGCAGCAGGGAAGGAAAATATAGATAAAAACCGCTTTGAACAAGAGCTGATCTATTATATAGATAAACTTGATATAACTGAAGAGAAAATTCGCCTTAAAAGCCACCTGGATTATTTCCTGGAAGCCCTTAAAGACAAGGATGCTAATGGTAAAAAATTAGGCTTCATTTCCCAGGAAATAGGACGCGAAATAAATACCATGGGATCAAAAGCTAATGACGCTAAGATGCAGCAGATTGTAGTTGGGATGAAAGAGGAATTGGAGAAGATAAAGGAACAATTATTAAACGTATTATAAGTTATACGTTTTAAGTGATACGTTTTAAGTTTCTTACAGACGTACCAATATAATTCAAAAGTAGCCGAGCAGACGTACAACGTAACACGTACAACTTACAACATGAAAGGTAAACTCATCATATTTTCAGCCCCCTCAGGCGCCGGTAAGACTACGATAGTCCATCATTTATTAAAAACTATACCGACCCTTTCTTTTTCTATTTCTGCTACAACCAGAGAAAGAAGGGGAGATGAGATTGATGCTAAAGACTATTATTTTATATCACAGTCTGACTTTCTTCACAAAATAGCACAAAAGGAATTCGTAGAATTTGAGGAGGTTTATTCCGGCACATTTTATGGCACGCTACGTTCTGAGATCGAACGGATCTGGGCTACCGGAAAACATGTGATATTTGATATCGATGTGGAGGGAGGTCTGCACCTCAAAAGGAAGTATGGTGAAAACGCCTTGGCTATTTTCGTCGACCCTCCATCCCTTGAAGTTCTTGTTGAACGCCTGACCAGCCGGGGAACTGATAAACCTGAAAAACTGGCTGAACGCATTAAAAAAGCAGATAAGGAACTTCAATACTCAAGCAGGTTTGACGTGGTATTAAAGAACCATGATTTAACAGTGGCTTGTGCTGAAGCGGAAAAGCTGGTAACAGATTTTTTAAAAGATTGATCATTCAATGATAATGCGATGAAGGTCGGCTTATTTT
The DNA here is from genome assembly GCF_029360805.1 of Daejeonella sp. JGW-45. GTDB lineage: Bacteria > Bacteroidota > Bacteroidia > Sphingobacteriales > Sphingobacteriaceae > Daejeonella. The sequence goes on from NZ_JARKNC010000001.1 coordinate 505,244, forward strand.
TCGGTTCTTTTAATCCCATACATATTGGCCACCTGATTATTGCAAATTATATGGCTAATCATACCGATCTTGATCAGGTTTGGTTGATAGTATCGCCTCACAACCCCTTAAAAGAAAAAAGCGACCTGATTAACATGTACGATCGCCTGGAAATGAGTAAGCTCGCAACAGATGATGCTGATAATATCCGCGTCAGCGATGTGGAGCTTAAATTACCGCAACCATCCTATACGATTGATACCCTGACCCATCTCCATGAAAAATATCCTGAACATCAGTTCAGCCTGATCATGGGATCGGACAACCTGGTGTCGCTGAAAAAATGGAAGAACTACGAGCTGATACTCCGCGACTATCTAATTCATGTTTATCCGCGACCCGGATTTGAAAATGCCGAACTTCTAAGCCACCCCTCAGTACACATAACAGACACCCCGCTGATGGAGCTGTCGGCAACCTTTATCCGCAGATCTGTTAAAGAAAAAAAGAATATTCAATACTTTGTAACTGATAAAGTTTTGAAATTCATAGAGAACAAGAATTTATACAATTAGTATTTATCATTAGTTGTTCGTTGTCAGATCATTCAGACGTAAAACGTACAACGTATAACGTAAAACGTCTTATGGGCGAAAAGACCATACTCAAGCTCCAACTCCCTACAGACCCGCTGTGGGTAAAGAACGTAGTTGAGAGCAATATCGAAGAAATTTTGACTGACCATGCTTTCTGTGAACAAAAAGCAGCCAGCAATGCTATAACTCTGATCGTTCAAAACCCAAACCTTTCTGACCTCGTACAGGAGATGGCTATGCTTGTACAGGAAGAAATGGATCACTTCAAACGGGTACACGACATCATTCTTGCACGGGGTTTCGTACTGGGAAGAGAACGGAAAGACAATTATGTGAATGAGCTGATGCAATTCATCATTAAAGGAGGAAGCCGGCAGGACCAGCTGATTGACCGGCTGCTGTTTTCGGCTATGATCGAAGCCAGAAGCTGCGAGCGGTTCAAAGTTATGTCAGAGCATATCAAAGACGAAGAGCTTTCAAAGTTCTATTACGAGCTGATGGTAAGCGAGGCTACCCACTACACGATGTTTATCGGCCTGGCACGTAAATATGCCGGCGATATAGATGTGGAGAAACGATGGAAAGAATTTTTAGATTACGAAGCTATGGTGATCCAGAATTATGGGAAGTCAGAAAGTATACACGGCTAGCTCTTTAAACTGCGTTGCTTCGCTTGCAGTGATAATGAGTTTTTCATTTCGAAGCGAAGCAATTACCTTTTAAAAATTAAGAATATTACCGGCTTTTTGTGCAATTCGGGTACAGCAGCTTTCCAGTCCTTAACTGATTTAGTCTTAACAAATTCTTGTTCCGAAGTCAGGTCACACGCAATACACAGTCTGGTCTCGGATTTACAGCTCCTAAGGATCTCTTCCAGCATTGGATTATTACGAAATGGGGTCTCTATAAAGATCTGGGTTTGATCGTAACGCTCGGCGGCATTCTCGAGCTCTCTTAACTTATTAGCACGTGCAATTTTGTCTATCGGCAGGTATCCATGGAAAGTAAAGCTTTGGCCGTTGAAGCCCGACGCCATCAGCGCCAGTAAGATAGAGCTTGGCCCTACAAGCGGTACCACTTTAATTCCCCGCATATGTGCATAAGCAACTATTTCAGACCCGGGGTCGGCTACGCCAGGGCAGCCTGCTTCGCTCATCAGCCCCACATCCCTGCCCGAAAGCAGGCCCAAAAAAAATTCCTTGATATTATTATCGCGATTATGTTTTCCGTAATCATGCACAATCAATTCATTTTGAGGAGTTTTTAATCCTGCTTCCTTTAAAAATTTGCGGGCTGTCTTGCTGTTCTCAACGATATATTCGTTAATATGGTTAATGGTATCAACCAAATACGGAGTGAAAGATTTTGCAGAGGCGTTTTCCGCCAGAGGCACTGGGATTAAATAGAGGATACCGATTGACATAGTTGAGATTTCAGTAAAAATAGGGATTTTATAGGGAACTAAGATTGAGATCGTTCGTGTCACCTCCCTGGAGCGATATTACGCAGTGAGCAAGCTTTAAATCGTTACAAATCAATCACAATTACTGACGCCTTAATCCGTTATCTCTGAAACGATCGTAATTAATCTGATACAATACAACCCCCGACCAAATATGACCATCTTATCATTAAGAATGAACAAATTAAATTTTAAGCGCCATGAAAAGAAAGTATGAGTTGACGGCCTTTATGTTTGGGATACTAGTAACCCTGGTATCCTTTATTTCTACCCCTGTGCACGCACAGTACGGCGAGGATGTATCCCTCGAAACATTTTACGAAGAACTATCACCTTACGGTGTGTGGATTGATGATCCGCAATATGGTAAGGTGTGGCGGCCGGATGTTGATCAGGATGAATTCAGGCCTTACTACACTAACGGTCACTGGGAGATGACCAAGTATGGTAATACTTGGGTATCAGACTACGATTGGGGATGGGCGCCCTTCCATTACGGGCGTTGGCATCATCACAGCCGCAGAGGCTGGGTATGGATCCCCGGCAGGGAATGGGGGCCGGCCTGGGTAAGCTGGAGAAGCGGAGGCGGACATTACGGATGGGCTCCTCTTGGCCCCGGTATAAATATTAATGTCAATATTGGCCGTATTCCAAGTTTTTGGTGGGTGTTTATACCACAGCGCCATATCTATTACAGGTCTTATCCACGTTATGACTACCGAAGGTATGGTAACATTTACCACAACACCGTGATCATCAATAATACCTACGTATACAATAACCGTAGCAGGTATTACACTGGCCCCCGGGCGGAAGAGATCAGGAGAGCAACTCGGCAGCCGGTAACGATACACGACGTGAGAAATCAGGGCCCGAGTCGCTACGCCAATGGACGTGACAACAGGCCTGAAGTAAATCGTGGCTCTGCTCAAACTCCGAGACCGGCACGTGCCAGTGACAATGCAAGAGGAACAGTTAACGGCCGGGGAGATACCCGAATAGTCGACAGATCCGGCGATAACAGAGGATCTGTGAGTAGCAGGCCTGACAGGACAGTCGCAGGAAGACAAGGTGATAACTCTGTAAACCGGGGTGCTGTTACCAACCGTCCAGACCGCGTTTATACAAGGCCAACCGAGCGGAGGGCTGCACAGCAGGGAGAACGAAAATTACCGGCATCTTCCCAGCGTTCCGCACGAACCTATGATAACCAGTCAATCGGAGGAAACTCTTCTGCACAGCGCGAGCGACGCGAGGTGGCGGAACGCCAGCCACAGCAAAGCAGACCATCAGCGCCGCAAAGGGAGCAAAGAGCAGAGCGCCCAACACAACAACGGGAAATGAGCCGCGGGAATAGCAGCGGACAGAGATCCCAGGGCGGCGGCTCTGTTGATAGAGGCAGCAGCTCTTCCGGCAGAAGCTCTGAGCGCGGCAACGGTGGCGGAAGGCCGTCGAGAGGTCAATAGAATAGAGAGTTGAGAAAAGCCCTGGTATCTCTACCAGGGCTTTTTATTAAAACTATTTTCTGCCCGCCTTCCTTCTCCGTCCAGCAACTTTCAACTTTCAACTTTCAACTTCGCCAGCGCTTCCCCCACCTTTGGCAGCATCTCTTCTATATCCTGTAAAGAACATCCGCCAACAGAAGCTCTGAACCAGTTCATGCCGGGGTCTGTTCCAAAAGCAGAAAATGGAACAATGCCCATGCCCGCTTCATTGATCAGATAGAAAACGAGATCAGCACCAGTCTTTAACACCTCTCCCGCCGGGGTTTTTTTACCAAGATAATCTATCTGTATTGTGAGGTAAATAGCTCCCATGGGCTGGATCGCATCTACCGCAAAGCCATCTGCTTTGAGCTTTTGAAATCCCTGGTAAAGCGTATCCAGACTTTTCTGAACCTTGCCCTTAAAGCTGGTTAAAAACTCATTCCAGTCTGCTGTTTGGGTAAGAAATTTGCCTGTGGCTACCTGCTCTGCTTTAGGGGACCAGGCACCTACGTGGCCGATGATAGTTTTCATCTTGCTGATCACGTGCTCCGGACCAAAAGCCCATCCCACACGCACACCAGTCGCGGCAAGGCACTTCGAAATACCATCGATATATACAACCCTGTCTTTTAATTCAGGTCTCAGCGATACCGGGTTATAATGAACCTGTCCGCCAAAGGTAAGTTGCGAATAAATCTGATCGTACATGATATATAAGGGCTTTTCGCTTGCCGAACGACTCTTATTCTCTTCGATTACCAGGTCACAGATTTCTTCAAGGTCTTCCTTTGAAAACATCGTTCCGGTAGGGTTTAAAGGTGAACAGAGAGCCAGCAGTGTTGCACCTTTTAAATAAGGTTTGATCTCTGATGCCTTAGGCATAAAGTTGTTTGCAGCCGACGTCTGGACCGGTACATCTGTAGCCCCCGTAAAACGGCAATAGTGGTTATTGTTCCACGATGGAGTTGGATAAACAACCCGGTCGCCCGGATCAACCAAAGCCATATACAGCCCATAGATCAGCGGACGCGAACCGCCGGAGACTTGTATCTCTTTTGCACTGTAATCGAGATTAAAATGCGATTTAATAAACGCTGAAACACTGTCCCTTAAAGATACAACGCCCTCGGCCGGCGGATAGTTCGTTTGATTAGAACCATAAGCTTCCATAATATTGTCAGTAAGCTTACCTGGGATAGGGAAAATATTGGAATCGAAATCCCCGATTGTGAGATTAGCAATTTTCTGACCCTGTGCTTTCAATGCATTGATCTCACCAGAGATCTTTATGATCTCAGACCCTTCAAGAGTGTTCGCAATTTTAGAAATATTCATTTTTTGGATTTGTTGCGGAACGAGTCCGCATATTTTCTATTCTGGTTCTAGGAAAGAAGTGCACTGATCGCCTTGTCAACTTTTGCAAAGCTAAAGTTTTTAAGAGTAGCTTTAAAAGACTCATAGATCTCTTTGTTACAAAGATTTCCGATGCTTCCTTCATGCGTATGATTGACCATTTCGGGGGCGTTAAATTCTCCTTTTTCAATAGCCGAACCGACGTTCCTATATGCTTCACGGAAAGGAACACCTTTTAAAACTTCGGCATTCACAGCCTCAACACTAAAGAGATAAGCATATTTAGCATCCTTTAAGATGTCTTCTTTTATTCGGATAGCCTGCAGCATTAAAGACGTCATTTCAAGGCATTCATTCAATGATGCAAAGGCTGGGAAAAGGTTTTCCTTCAGCAGCTGCAGGTCACGGTGGTAGCCTGATGGAAGATTGGTAGTCATGAGGGCGATCTCATTTGGCAAGGCCTGGATCTTATTACATCTTGAGCGGATCAGTTCGAAAACATCCGGGTTCTTTTTATGAGGCATGATGCTTGATCCGGTTGTCAGCTCATCAGGAAAAGTAATGAATGCAAAGTTCTGATTAATGAACAAGCACGCGTCCATTGCGAGCTTTGCCAATGTTGCCGCGACAGAAGACATGGCCTGAGCGAGTATCCGTTCTGTTTTTCCCCTCCCCATTTGTGCATAAACAACATTATAATTCAATGCATCAAAGCCCAGCAATTCCGTTGTCATTGTCCGGTTTAGAGGAAACGATGAACCATAACCCGCGGCAGAACCAAGGGGGTTCTTATTACAGATCTTCCAGGCTGCGAGCATCAATTCCATATCGTCGGCAAGGCTTTCAGCGTAGGCTCCGAACCACAGACCAAAAGATGAAGGCATAGCTATCTGCAAATGGGTATAACCCGGAAGCAGTTTGTCTTTATGTTCCTCACTCTGAACGATCAGCTGATCGAAAAGTACTTCTATATTCCCTGCAAGCTTCTGGATCTCAGACCTAAAAAACAATTTAAGATCAACCAAAACCTGGTCATTGCGGGAACGCCCGCTATGAATTTTCTTCCCTGCCTCTCCAATTCTCTGTGTCAGAAGAAACTCGACCTGTGAATGGACATCTTCGACAGTGGGCTCGATAACGAACTGCCCGTCCTCAATTTCCTTGTAGATCTTCTTCAGTTCCCTCTGAACCAGTGCAAGATCTTCCTTTTCCATTAATCCTATGCTTTCCAGCATTTGAGTATGAGCAAGGGAACCGAGGACATCAAACGGCGCCAGCAACAGATCCATTTCACGATCGTTGCCAACCGTAAATTTCTCCACTGACTTTTCTGTGTTTGTGTTTTTTTGCCAGAGCTTACTCATACGATACAAAATTTGTAAAATACTGTTCCTTAATGGTATCCCATTCAGACCGCAAAATACTGTAATACACTGTGTTACGGATATAACCGTCGTGCAGCTTAATATGTTCACGGAGTACACCCTCGCGGGTTGCACCAATTCCCAAAATAGCCTGCCGTGAGCGATGGTTACGTTCGTCAGCTTTCAGTTCTATCCGGTTTAGCCCCAAAGTTTCAAAACCATAACTCAGGATAAGGAATTTCATTTCCTTATTAAGCCCGCTTCCCTGAAAATCATTTCCTATCCAAGTCCAGCCTATCTGGCCACGCTCATCCCTCCACGAAATCTCTGCAAGGCGCGTGCAGCCCGCAATCTGGTTTGTTGCTTTATCAATTATCACCCAGACGGCACAAATTCCGTTACTGCGATCCGCAATGGCATTGGCTATATATTTTCTTAGTTCACCCGGTTTCGAAAGATCCGATATTCCGTAGATCCATAAGCCATCATCGTTTGCAACTTCCTGTAATGCTATTTCGTCATCTTTTGTTAGCGGACGAAGAAGCACTCTCTCACTTTCTAAACTTCTATTCAGATCCGGTATCATTTATATTATTTTTGATAGTAATTTGATATAAAGGTCAATACCTTCCCTTATCTCATTTAAGTGAATAAATTCATCAGCCATATGCGATCTGGCAGAATCTCCCGGCCCCATCTTTAAGGACGGGATGTCAAGTAAAGCCTGGTCGCTGGTCGTTGGTGAACCATAAGTTGTTCTTTGCAAAGCCAGTCCGGCTTCTACTATTGGATGATCCTTCCTGATAAATGAGGGCTTTAACCTCGTCGACCGGGCGGTAACTTCGCAATTGACGTTCTTACGGATAATGTTCAGCACCTCCTCGTTCCTGTAAGCATCAGTGACACGTACATCGACAGTAAATTTACAAATTGCCGGAACAACATTATGTTGTGACCCCGCTTCGATAATGGTCACACTCATCTTAACAGGACCGAAGAGTTCTGATTTCTTGGAGAACTTATAAGTTCTGAACCATTCTATATCTCTCAAAGCCTTATAGATAGCATTATCGCCCTCCTCTCTTGCTGCATGACCTGCCCTTCCGTAAGCGATGCAATCAAGCACCATAAGGCCTTTTTCAGCAATAGCCATATTCATTAAAGTAGGCTCGCCAACGATCGCAAATTCCAGTTCACCCAATTCAGGAATTATCAGTTCCAGGCCATTCTGACCGGAAATTTCTTCTTCTGCTGTGAGAGCAATGCAAAGGTTATATTTTAGGTTTTCCTCGTTATAGAAATGCAAAAACGCAGCTATTAAAGAAACGAGGCAGCCCCCCGCATCATTGCTTCCAAGCCCGTAAAGTACCTCATCTTCAACATTCGCAGAGAAGGGATCACGCGTATATCCCGGATTAGGTTTTACCGTATCATGATGAGAATTAAGCAGGATGGTAGGCTTAGCCGCGTCAAAAAACTTATTGTAAGCCCATACATTATTAAGCTTACGCACAGTTTTAACGTTCCTCGCCGTCAAAAACTCATCAATGATCGATGCAGTTCTGTCTTCTTCCTTGCTGAATGAGGGAATACTAATCAGTTTTTTAAGTAATTCTACACTGTCGTCAATAAGCGTTTCAGACATTATATTATCCTTTTGTGTAAAGTTCGCCGGCCTTCAGGGCCGACAACTTGATTCCCTTTATTAATGATGAACTGAAGCCCTGATGTTCCATCTCATTTAAACCAGCTATGGTACAGCCTTTAGGTGAGGTTACCTTATCGATCTCATGCTCGGGGTGACTGTTCTGAAGTAACAGAAGATCGGCAGCGCCTTTGGCAGTTTGAACAGCCATTTTTAAGGCCTCATCTGCATGGAACCCGATCTCGATACCACCCTGCGAAGCCGCCCTGATCGCCCTTAAAAAGAACGCAACCCCACAAGCGCATAAGGCTGTAGCTGAAGTCATCAGATCTTCATTGATCTTAATGACCGAACCCACGGTTTCAAACATTTTTGTAACCTCAGCTATGTTTTCAGCGCTGGCGTTATCCGATGCGATACAGGTCATAGATTGCCCAATAGCGATAGCAGTATTCGGCATCGCACGGATAACCTGAACATCGCTACCCAGTTTAGCCTTGATGTCGGCACAGCTGACACCAGATATGACCGAGATAACCACATGCCTTTTCGAATCAATGGCCCCATTGATCTCCCCCAATAAAGTATTTAATTGTTGCGGGAGAACCGCAAGAATGATCACGGCAGAATCTGATACAGCATTCGAATTCTGATCACTGGTTTTGAAACCCTGAGCTGCCTCTTCAGAAAGGTGCTGAACGGCCCGGCGGGTGAGCGTGATATCACCGGGTTTACAATAATCAGCTTTTACCAGCCCCCTGGCAAGTGACATCCCAATATTTCCGCTTCCTAAAATTGCAATTCTCTCTGATTTGGCCATTATTTCTCTGATTTTAACCGTGTTCCAAATGTTTTTTCCTTTAACCGGGAGAGCGCATCCGCTTTCCCTATATAAACCTCACTGAGGCCTTTGCTTATCGCTTCAAATGCGTTATCGAGTTTAGGAACCATGCCCGAGTGGATAGCACCTTCTTTCTTCAATTGCTTATATTCCTCCGGATCAATGCCCGGGATAACCGACCCTTCATCATTTACATCCTTAAGAACTCCGCTCTTTTCGAAGCAGTAAACAAGCGAAGTGGTGTACAACCCTGACATAGCCACGGCAATCACAGAAGCAATAGTATCGGCGTTTGTGTTTAATAACTGACCGTTTCCGTCATGAGTGATGGCGGAAAAAACCGGTGTAAAGCCTGCTTGTACCAGTTTATAAATTGCCTGTGCATCTACAGAATTATCATCCAGATCGCCAACGAAGCCGTAGTCGATCTGGCGGCCGTCTGCTATCGTTTTAAGCGGACGCTTTTTAGCCCTGATAATATTTCCGTCCGCACCGGCAAGACCTATCGCATTACAATTTCTCTTTTGCAAACCGGCGACAATATTCTTATTGATCAGCCCTGCGTAAACCATCGCTACAACTTTCAGGCTTTCGTCATCAGTGACCCTTCTGCCTTCGATTAGCTCGGATTTAATTCCAAGATCCTCAGCAAGCTTGGTCGCGATCTTACCTCCGCCGTGCACCAGTATCTTATACCCCTCCAACTCAGAAAAATCCTTAAGGAAGCTTTCCATCTGCACCGGGTCGTCGATAATATTTCCACCGATCTTTATCACATAAAGCGGTTTCATTTCAAGTCCTCCAGCATCTTCTTAAGAACGGCCTGCGCCGCCCAGGTCCTGTTGCCCGCCTCTTTGATCACAATAGAATGAGGACCATCGAGTATCTCGGCCGACAATTCATAGTCACGTCTCACCGGCAAACAATGCATTACTTTTGCTTCATTAGTAGGTGCTAATTTGGCATTGGTCATCATCCATGATTCAGCGCCCGGTAAAGTTTGTCCGTAATCTCTATAGGAAGACCAGTTTTTAACGTATACAAAATCAGCACCTTCAAGCGCCTTATCCTGGTCTGTGATAATCGTTGCTCCCTGAGTAAATTTCTCGTCAAGCTCAAAACCTTCCGGATGTGTGATCACAAACTCGATCATCCCTTCCTTTTGCGCTTCAGACATCCATTCAGCAAAGGAATTCGGCACCGCCTGGGGCAGCGCCTTAACATGCGGAGCCCAGGTTAAAACAACCTTCGGCTTCGCTGTCTTCTTATGTTCTTCAATGGTGATCAGGTCCGCAAAACTTTGCAAAGGATGCAGCGTTGCACTCTCCAGACTCACAACAGGTACTCCGCTGAACCTGACAAATTTGTTGAAGAGGCTTTCGCTGTAATCTTCTTCCCGGTCCTGTAACTTTGGAAATGACCGGAATCCAAGGATATCACAATATTCACCCATTACAGCAGCAGCTTCCCGGATGTGCTCCACGGTAGTGCCGTTCATAACCACACCGTCTTCAGTCTCTAAAGCCCAGCCTTCTTTGTCAAGGTTCATCACCATGACATTCATCCCCAGGTTTAATGCTGCCTTCTGTGTACTTAATCGCGTGCGCAGGCTTGGGTTAAGAAAAACCAAACCAATTGTTTTGTCCCTGCCCAATGATTTGTTGGCAAAGGGATCGGCTTTAAGGACCAAAGCCTCTTCGATAAATTTTTTCAGATCAGTTACATCCCTGACCGAAGAAAATAGTTTCATAATACGCAGCTAAAAGAACAACAAACACGGCTCTCCCGGGTCTATAGCCGGGAGCCTATAAATTAACCTTAAGAAAGGCTTTTCTCAAATTTACCCAACAGCTCCAGGCTGAAAGCCTCCAGGAACTGGTCAGCATGCGCCCTCGTCAGGTTCAATGCAGGCAATAACCGGATAACATTAGGTTTGGCCTCACCGGTAAAGATACGATGTTTAAAAAGTAAATTTTTCTTCACGTGGCTTAGTTCTTCAGGCAGCTCTATACCGATCATCAAACCCCGTCCCCTGACTTCTTTGATCTGGTCAAACTTCCTAAGTTCCCCGATCAGATAATTGCCGACTTCGTCGGCATTTTGCATCAGCCCGTCCTGCTCCATCACTTCAAGAACTGCCAGCGCGGCTGCACAGGCTAGGTGGTTACCACCAAAGGTGGTTCCGAGCATCCCGTGCCATGGTGTAAATTTAGGTGCAATCGAGATTCCCCCTATCGGGAAACCGTTACCCATACCCTTGGCCATGGTATAAATGTCCGCATCAATATCTGCATGATCGTGGGAATAAAACTTACCGCTCCTGCCATACCCGCACTGTACGCTATCCGCTATAAAAACCGCATCATACTGATCGCACAAGATCCTGATCTTCTGAAGGAAACTTTCTGTGGCGACTTTAATTCCACCTACACCCTGGATGCCTTCAATGATCACCGATGAGATCTCATTTCCATGAGCGTTGAAAGCTTGCTCTAAAGCAGCTTCGTCATTGTGAGGAAGGAAGATAATATTGTCAGTTTCGTTAACCGGTGCAACGATCTTTGGATTGTCTGTAGCTGCAACTGCCAAAGATGTTCTTCCGTGGAATGCACCTTTAAAAGAAATAATTTTCTTCCTGTTATTATAGAAAGATGCAAGCTTCAATGCGTTTTCGTTGGCTTCCGCGCCGGAGCTGCACAAGAATAACTGGTAGTCGGTTTTACCCGATATCTTCCCAAGCTTTTCAGCCAACTGAACCTGTAATGGAATCTTAACTGAATTAGAGTAGAAACCAACTTTGTTTAGTTGATCGGTTAGTCGTTTTACATAATGTGGATGTGTATGGCCGATAGAAATGACAGCGTGACCGCCATACAGATCAAGATATTCATTCTCATTTTCATCCCATACTATGCTGCCTTGCGCTTTAACAATTTCAATATCGTTTAAAGGATAAACGTCAAATAATTTCATGTTTGTAAGATTTGTGGTTCGGCTTTCTTTTGAATTAGCTTAACCTGTTATAAATATTTAAGAATTTCTAGTTAATGGAGTGTTATACACATCGTCGCGGACGTGCATCAATGAAAGGTTTTCTCATTGTTAACTCTAATTCCATCTTTGAATTCTTATTCTTCATAAATCTAATTTTAAAATTAAAACGCAGAGGCCTTAAGTTTCAGGCCAATGGTCTCCTCCAAGCCAAACATCAAATTCATATTTTGCACTGCATGTCCACTGGCACCCTTAAGCAAATTGTCAAGCATCGAAATAATGAACAACTTATTGCCATGCTTTTCTATATGCACCAGGGCTTTATTGGTATTCACAACCTGTTTGAGGTCGATGTTTTTAGTGCTAACATGCGTAAACGGATGACCAGCATAAAAATCATCATAGATCTGGGTCGCTTCTTCCAGAGTCAGATCACTTTCAAGATAAATCGCAGCTAAAATTCCCCTGGTGAAATCCCCCCTTTGTGGGATAAAATTGATCGTCTGATCAAAGCCATCTTGCAGAGCTGTTAACGTTTCCCCTATCTCATTCAAATGCTGATGCCCGAACGCTTTGTAGATCGAAAGGTTATTGTTTCTCCAGGTAAAGTGCGACGTTGCTGCCAAACTTTGGCCTGCCCCGGTAGATCCGGTAGTAGCGTTAATATGGATCTCGGAATTCAGTAAGCCCTTAGCCGCTAACGGAAGCAGACCTATTTCTATGGTTGTAGCAAAACATCCCGGGTTGGCAATATTGCTTGCAGTTTTGATCTTATCCCTGTTCAGCTCCGGCAAGCCGTAAACAAAGCTTCGGTCTTTCAGCTTTGAGTTTTGAGCCAGTCTGAAATCCTGGCTGAGATCAATGATTTTAACGGAGTCTCCTATGGTGTTGGCATCCAGGAATTTCCTGGCATCTCCATGCCCTACGCAGAGGAAGAGCACATCAATATTCTGCGATAGCGTACTGGTAAACTTCAGATCGGTATCACCATACAGGTCGGTGTGCACTTCATAGACCGGGTTGCCTGCATTGCTGTTACTGTGAATGCATATTATGTCCACCGCCGGATGATTGATCAATATCCTGAGTAGTTCACCTCCTGTATATCCTGCACCGCCGGCTATTCCGACCCGTATTTTACCGTCTGTCATTTTATTTTTTCTCGTTAACTCTATGATAGATCATCGTCTGGTTGCCGAAGATCTTTGAAAATCCTTTTACATCCTCGCCCGACCACGAATTGTTCATCTCGCCGTAACTGCCGAATTTATTCGACATCAGGTCGTGCCCGGATTCAATACCTATTACCTGGAATCTGTAAGGATGAAGCTTAACAAATACTTTTCCTGAAACAGTCTCCTGCGTGTCTGCCAAAAACGCCTCCATGTTCCTCATAATCGGATCATGGAACTGCCCTTCATGAAGCCAGTTACCGTAGAAGCCAGCCAACTGGTCCTTCCAGCTTAACTGCCATTTGGTTAATGTATGTTTCTCAAGCGTGTGATGCGATTTGATGATAATAATCGGTGCAGCAGCCTCGAAACCTACCCGGCCTTTGATACCGATAATTGTATCGCCAACGTGGATATCCCTGCCAATACCATAAGGTTGTGCGATGGCCTGCAATTTCTGGATAGCTTTAACCGGAGACAACTTCTCGCCGTCAATACCAACTAATTCACCTTTTTCAAAGGTCAGTTCAATATCTCTCTCCTTAGTTTCAGAGACCTGCGTAGGCCAGGCTTCTTCAGGTAGAGTTTCGCGGGATGTCAATGTTTCCTTACCGCCAACAGAAGTTCCCCAAATTCCTTTGTTAATGGAATACCTTGCTTTCTCAGCCGTATATTCCACACCATGTTTATTCAGGTATTCAATCTCTGCTTCGCGGCTTAACTTCAGGTCCCTGATCGGAGTAATGATCTCCACTCCAGGGATCATGATATTAAATATCATATCGAAGCGTACCTGGTCATTACCAGCACCGGTACTCCCGTGAGCAACGTAGTCTGCTCCAATTTTCTTTACATAATTAGCGATAGCTGTAGCCTGGCTTACTCTTTCAGCACTTACGGACAATGGGTAAGTTGCATTCTTCAGCACATTTCCGAAGATCAGGTACTTAATACAGCTGTTATAGTAATTCTCGGTTTCATCCACAACTGCGTGTGAAGAAACACCAAGTGCATAAGCGCGTTTCTCAATTTTCTTCAGCTCGTCGTCGGAAAAGCCTCCGGTATTAACGATCACAGAATGAACTTCCAGATCACGGTCTTTCGTTAAATAGATACAACAAAACGAAGTATCTAAACCTCCGCTGAAAGCTAAAACTACCTTCTTCTTCATTTTAATTTTGTAAAAGTTTAATTATTGTAATACTCGTCATAGCAATCATTTTTAATGAATTGCGCAATTTTTCTTCAAGTCTCTCCAGAAGGCTCTGCTTCCGCGATACTTTGCTTAGCCGCTCCTCATCCTGCTTCTGCTTAAGCTCATCAGCCTCCCTCATTTTCCTTTCGATCTCCTTAGCTTTTTCTTCGGGATCCCAGAGCATCGCCGTACACATGCAGTTCTTACGCTCTTTCATTTTAAGGATATCGTAATTCACGCAACTCTGGCAGCCCTTCCAGAAATCCTCATCCTGGGTAAGCATGGAATACGTGACCGGCTCGTAGCCTAGCTCCGAGTTGATCTTCATCACAGCCAAACCGGTGGTAAGGCCAAATATCTTTGCCTCAGGGTACTTGTGTCTTGAAAGTTCAAACACTGCCTTCTTGATCATTCTGGCTAAGCCCCTATTCCTGTATTGCGGATTAACTATCAGGCCCGAATTGGCTACAAAGGTACCATGGCTCCAGGTTTCTATATAACAAAATCCGGCCCAGGTCCCATCTTCATGCAATGCAATAACTGCCTTGCCCTCAAGCATTTTCTGAACGATATACTCCGGGCTTCTCCGGGCAATGCCCGTACCCCTCGCCTTAGCAGATTCTGCCATTTCATCACAGATCTGTTCAGCGTATTTAATATGTTGTTCTGTTGCCGGAATGACAACAAATTCGTTTTCTTTCATGTACTTTGAAGAAAAAAATCCGGCTTTGAGGCGGAAAAAAGACTACGTTTTTAGTCTTTCCTTTTGTGAATAATATCATTGATTGAGGAACCGGAAGAATTTACCGGCTGTATGTTTTGATGCCAAGATCAAGTCCGCGGCATAAAGGGTCGTCGGAAACGCAATACTAATTTTTCAGCGCTGAAATTACTACGTACACAACCCGCCTGGCAAGCCGGGTGACCTGCAGATCCCGTGTGTGTTTGGTAGTTTAAACTATTCATCTTTAATAGTATGTGTGTTTCTAATTATTATGCAAATAACAGAGAAAATCTCGAATAATACAATAGGACAGGTTTATTATTACAATTTGTTAACAAGGAGTAAGTTGTAAGTAATAAGTTGTAGGTTATAAGTTTCTATACGCTGTAAAAAAAGGTCTGAATTAATTTTCCAGGTGTTCGGAAAACTTACAACTTATAACCTACAACTCCTTTACTGTTTCGCAAGGGTCAAATTAATATAAGCTGTTTGACCCGACGTCATTACAGGAGTCTTAAAAACTACACTGTTGTTGGAGACATCGCCAAACTCAATGGAATAACCCGTTTCGACGTCTTTTGGCCTCTGACCGTCCATCAGCTTTTTAAACTGAAAAGTGGGCATTGCTGTGGTCTTGTTAATCGACCAATAAATTGGCTGGACAGTTCCATTGGTGAGGCTGATGGTACCTGTACCGCCGCCTTTCAAATCCCAGGTACTGCCCTGAAAATCCTGCGCATTTGCTATATCAAATACCCTACCGGCCGATGTACCCGCCGGGAAGCCCTGCATATCAACGCTGGTTACGGTCCATTTTCCTGAAACATCTCCCCTCGAAACGGTGGGTGTTGTTGCCGTGTTTGTTGTAGAACAAGCCGCGAAGACTGCTACGAAGCCTAAAATTAAAGTGCTTTTGAATATTGTTTTCATGATTTTATAGATTGATTATTTCTTGTTGGAGATAGTTAAGCAGAAACCTTGCCAATTGCTTCGCTGCGCTCGCGATTGGCAAGGTGAAAGTTGAGAGTTGAAAGCGGCTGTCGTGCCATGACGGTGAAGAATCGGCGGAATAAACGTTTCCGATGTTGACACGGCATTGTACGAAATATTTAAGTGGGAAACGAGACCACATAAACAAAGTAATGATGGATAGTGATCTGGCAGATCTATACGGCACAGAAACCAAACACTCAATCAGACGATCAATAGAAATATCGACCGGTTCGCGGAGTATTCCCGCATCTCCCTTCTCACTTCACCCCAAACATCACTTTCCCCTGGTTGCTCCTCACCAGGTTTTCACTGAGTCCGTTGAGCAGTGGAATATACTCCGCGTAGGTAAGCCTTTTTGCTTCCCACAAGGAGTTGAGGGTATACATGCTAACAAAAGAATCGGGATGGTCTTTAATAAACTGCAAAACCTTGCCCTTGGCCTCATCACGCATGGCCCGGATGGCCGACTGCATTTCATAAGGTAACTCGTTAATATCGGTGATTACTCGCCTGTTAATTACCTGCCCCGATGGCATTGGTCTTCCGCGGGACTGACTTATCGCCCGCGGTGGCATAGAACCGGCCGGGACAGCCACAATCTGAGTTGTTTGAACTACTTGAACCTTCTCAGGCTGTGCAAAATTATCTCCAAGCAGTAACTTATCCATTTTCTTTCTGTCGGCACTGGCAGGACTGCCCATAATGTCGGCCGTAGAAAGCATCATCTTAGAGTTTATAGCAATATCCAGCGGCTCGATATAGAATTTTATCATATGCTGCGCGGCAACTTTTCCGCCTGGCTCTTTGATCACGATGCTCGCCGGCCTGGGTTCATCAACTTTACCCTTAAAGGTGAAGCTGCCCCCCTCGATCGCAACAGAATCTACGATCTTTCCATTAAGGCCTTCATACTGCAAATAGGCCATGCCCTTGGAAGGGTGTTTTTTCACCGACGCACTAATCGTATAGTCCTTATCTTGTGCCAACAGGGTTGCTGAAAAGCAAATTAGCAGAAGGATGGTAAAAGTAAAGTTGTATTTCATAGGATATCTTCTCGGATACATAAATATAGTAATATCTTTAATACCAATTAACGTCGCCTATGACTATCGATCCTATGGCAGAAAAGAAATCAAAACACGTCGAAATAAAAACAAAACCCACCGCTTCAAACGTGGAGGATTTTATCAATGCTCTTCCCGATGAGCAAAAACGGCGAGACAGCTTTACGCTTCTCAAAATGATGAAAGAGGCAAGCGACGAAGAGCCCGTTCTATGGAGCAGTTCGATCATCGGTTTTGGTAATAAGCGGTATAAAAGCCCGGCCACCGGAAGGGAAGTCGACTGGTTACTCATAGGATTCTCACCGCGAAAAGCAAGTTTGTCTCTGTATGTGAGTGTTAATATCCAGGAGCATGCTGCCGCGCTCGAGAAGCTCGGCAAACATAAGACTGGTGTTGGTTGCCTTTATATTAACAAATTGGAAGATATTGATCTGGATGTTTTGAAGAGCATTATTAGGACCGCTTACCGCCGTTCTATGTCGACTACAGGCTCCTGACTCTCTCTTTCTTAAGCCGAATTCCTTTCCGCATTTATAATCCCAAAAGAACACCGCATCACCAGCTTCTCGAATATTTCTACCCCTGGGGAATCAACTTTATTTCCCTTTTCGCGTATCATGGTTAATGCATACTGCTGAATGGTGATCAGCGGCAACTCGATCCGCTGGCGCATTTGTATGGAGAGCTGATCAGTTTCGCGCTCTGACATTAACTCGGATTTACCCGTTAGCATTAAGGTGTATTTTTTAGTGCGCATAAACTCGTCATGGAACATATTCCACAGAACGCCGTATTTAGGATGCTTGGATAAATATGCGGTCAAAGGGAAGAAGCACTTGCTCATCGCCATTTCGCAGTTCCCAATAAGGGTACGGAAATACAATGAACTCTGGTAAAGCTCCATAACCTGGTTCCACTTACCTTCTTTTTCCATCTTCTCGAAAGCTATACCCACTCCATAATAACCGGGAATATTTTGCTTGAGCTGGCTCCACGCCCCCACGTAAGGCACTGCGCGAAGGTCATTCAGGTTAAGCTTTCCTGCTTTACGTTTCGAAGGCCGGCTGCCAATATTTGCTTCTGCATAATAACGCAGCGGGCTTGCAAAGTTCAGGTACTCCAGGAAATCCGGATCATCCTTCAATATCCGGAATGCGTCGTAGCTTTCATCAGATAACTCCTGCAGTAACTGTTCTTCACTTTGGCTCATCGTTGCCGTCCGGGAAGAAAATAAGCCATTGCTTATCCCCGAGTGCATTAGCTGCTCAATATTATAACGGGCTGCCTCCCGCGTTCCAAAATTTGAACTGATCGTCTGCCCCTGTATTGTGAGCTGAATCTCTTTGTTGGCAATATTCTGGCCCATAGATGCATAAAACTGGTGGGTTTTACCGCCACCGCGTGCAGGGGGCCCGCCGCGGCCATCAAAGAAGACCACCTCCACATCATACTCCCGCGAAATACGCGTCAACTCTTCTTTAGCTTTATAAATACTCCAGTTAGCCATCAGGTAACCTCCGTCCTTAGTTCCGTCAGAAAACCCAAGCATGATAGTCTGAACCCTGTCCCTGCGTTTCAGATGTTTCTGGTAGGCCTCATTCTGGTAAAGCAGGGTCATCGCCTTAGCCGCATTCTGAAGGTCGCCGATGGTTTCGAACAGAGGAACAAAATCAACCGTAAGATGCTCTTTCTTCCAACCTGCCATTACAAACAACGCATATACCTCCATCACGTCTACAGCACTGGTTGTGTGACTGATAATGTAGCGGTGACAGCCTTCCGAACCATTAAATTTCTGGACAGTCTGAATTGTGAGCAGCGTTTCAAAAGCATCTTTATCAATATCGGTATCAACTACCAGGGCGTCAACACTCTGGAGGGTTTTGATCTTTGCTTCGTCGCTGAGGGATGTATAATTTTCAGGAAGAACGGAAGTTTTCTCGGCAATCTGTTCGATGAGCTCCTTGTGGGCAGAGCTATCCTGCCGTACGTCCAGCGAGGCAAAGAACAAGCCGAATAAGTTAACTTTGGTCAGCAGGTTATTCACTTTTGCCAGGAACAGGCTGTTATGTTTTTCGATCAGGATATCTCTGATCTCCTTCAGTGTATCAGTGATCTCCTCCTTGGAGAGATCAGCCTTATAACCGGGGATAAACAAGTTCTTGTAAAGTCGATCTTCAAGAGTGGCCAGCAGCGTATCCACGCCCTGGAAAGTCAGTCTGCCTTTCAGCAGCCGCACATCACGATAGTAGCATTTAATGATGCTTCCCCTTAGTGCTTCGGCAACCTTAAGAGTAGTATCCGCTTTTACGAAAGGATTACCATCCCTGTCGCCACCCGGCCAAAACCCCATTCTGATCAGCTGGTTCTTCTCGGTGACAACACCAGGGAACTCGTTGGTAAGGAATGATAAAATGTTACCTGCTGAATGATAGAAAACGTTCTCCAGGAACCAGATCAGGTTAACCGCCTCATCATAAGGCGTAGGCTTCTTCTTTTTAAAGAAAGGAGTTTTCCCTAATTGCTGCAGGTAGGTATTCACCAGCACCGTATCATCACGTAAAAGCGCCTTGCCAAGATCGTGTATGATCCCCAGCACCTCGCTCGGATAAAACTGATTAGGATGAGCGGTAAGCACCATCCGAACCGAAAAGTCCTTGAGCTTTTCGGCAAGCGCCTGCTGTGCGTTAGATTGTATCACCTCTGCCTGAAGCTGCTTTAACGTACCTGAGCCATTCATATCATGAGTTGCCCCGAATGCGGCATCCTCCAGCGCATCAAATAATACCACCTGCCGCTCAGAGTACTGGATAAAACGGAACAACAGGTCTATTTGGTCCTTCTCATTTTCATAAGTAGTATACTGGCGAAAAAATGACTCGATGATCTCAGCAGGGCTTTGCTCTTTCCGGAATCCTTCTTCGCAATGCAGCAGAAATAATGAAAGTAAAATTCCGGTCTTTTCTACCCGGTGAAACGGTAAAGAAGTAAACAAACTGTTATACATCTCAAACTTGGTTCCAACCAGATTCTTAAACTCCGCGAGGGCACTACTCATAATCTTTTAACTAGTATTAAAAAGGAATGTGTAAAAATGGGAAAAATTGGCGAAAGAATGGGTACGGAGCAGAAGAACAAAGAATAAGAAGAAATATTATATTATCTTACAGTATCATTTTACACTAAAGAGTAAACATGCTGCCCATAATCGTAGTCCGGCGTCCGTGGAGCTTTTATTTCCTCCAGCTATTGGTTTTTATTATTATTTCCGGGATCGGATGCGGCATTGCGAGTCGGGCAGTTCTTAAGATTAATAGTGCAGCTTCACTGAATCGGGGTGATTACCTGGGACTAGCTCTTGGAGGAGTGTTTGTCTTTCTCGCCGTTTACATGGTCTTCCGATATTTTAAAAATGCGCCTTCAATAATAGCCGGCGAATCCTCGATAAGCTTCGGCGGGCGTGAGGTTTATGCACTTGCAGATATCCTGGATATTCGGTTCACAGGTAAGGTTCCCCTCCATGTTCTTTGGAGTTTCCCGGTTGAGGGCACCCGCATACTTTTAAAGAACGGCACGGAAAAATACATTTATGACGATTTCTATCCAAATACCTGGGAGTTAAAATCTTTTCTTAAGCAAAGAGTAGTTGACAAGAAAATTTATGAACCTATTGTTCCACAGGATGCAACTAACAATGACGATCCTGAAAGCATCGTGTTCTTTAAAGGAAATCCTATTTTAAGCTTTAGTCCGATAATGGCCTGGACCTTAATTGCATGTGCAAGCTATTTGGGGTATATAATGATACAAAGGGGGGAACCGGGGGTAATTTTTATTGGACTTGCTGCTTTCCTTTTCCTGGCACTCTCTTCTTCTTTGAATTATTTCGGGCTCTCTAACAACTATTTTATTGTCAGGAACCACCATTTTCTTTGGATGAGACATGCCTTTCGTATTGAAAATATTAAGGAAATAATTTTTGAGACTACCCCCAGAGGACCGAACCGCCTCCGAATAATAACCCACGATTTTCGGTCTAAAATATACGGTGCAAGTACCCTAAGAGAGAAACATTGGCTTGCGCTGATGAATAAACTCATGGATAAAGGTATTGTTGTCAGGGATGAATGTATAAAACCAAACGGTTAAAGCACAACCTGGAATATTGCAGGAAAAGCCTTGAGTACCTTCACCAGCTAAGGCCAGCCACGGTTCTTATGAACTCTCCTAAGGAATAAGAATACGTAATTATATACAACCCACAGCTAATTTCAATAAGTATCGACTTTCCGGAAATTTTATACAGGCACCATCTGGGGAAACATCTTCTATTTCCTTGATAACGACCACAGGGCCCAGGCTTATGTTTACCTGAGATCTTTAGGGATTGAGCCACCGGCGTTCCGGGACAGATACTAATCAGTGGAGATTGGAGAACTTGCCTGCCTCAGGCAGATTGAAAGTGTGCAACCGTCTATAGAGATTCAGAACCATTAACTTTCATTGTTCTACCGTTTAATAAGCCGAATTTCTATAGATTATTTATAGTCTTATTTTCGAATATGACTGCGGGCGAAACTCCGATCTCTGAAAAAATTGTTATAAACAAGATATACGAACTGCGCAGCTATCGTGTAATGCTGGATAGTGATCTGGCTGAACTCTATGCAATCGAAACCAAACGCTTGAATGAACAGGTAAGAAGAAATAGAGAACGTTTTCCGCCAGATTTCATGTTTCGGATCAACGAAGATGAATGGACAGTTTTAAGGTCGCAAATTGCGACCTTAAAACGTGGAAAACACTCAAAATATCGTCCTTTCGCTTTTACTGAATATGGAATGTTAATGCTATCCAGTGTACTAAACAGTGGGAAGGCTATCCAGGTTAACATTCAGTTAGTCCGCATATTTTCCAGGCTGCGGCATTTAATAAATGATCATCATTCGCTCCGGATAGATATTTCGGAAATAAAAATTAAACTAAATAATCACGACAAAAGCATCGAGCTTGTTTTTACTTACCTGGATGAGCTGACAGAAGCTAAGGCAAATCCGGAGCCAAGAAAGAGAATCGGATATATGCCCGATGAAATATAGATCTTACGTCGTTACAAAGACGTAGTATGTACCTTGTTTACCGGGCATGGGATTTTTGAAATTCATATCTCAGTCAAACGATCCGGGGGATCTTTACTTGATTTTCCCGTGGAAGGCACAGCCCTTCATTTTAAAGACGGCACGAGGAAGTTCGTTTATGATGATCCGTATTCAAATGGGTGGGAGTTAAAGTCATTCCTGGAGCAAGAACCATCACTTTTTCTGGAAGCATCATTTTTATAGGCTTAGCGACATCAGAGAGATCGTTTATGAAACTCAACCTAAAGCGCCATACTCACTTTGATTGATTACCAGGGATTTCAAAACTAAGCGCTACCCTGCCGGTACCCTGCATGACAAGCACTGGCTTGAACTGATGGATAGGCTGCAGCAAAAAGGTGTGGTCGTAAGGAATGAGTGTATCTCTATAAATAATTGATATCGGCACTTCTCCGACGCTTTTAACACTATATGTGAGCCCTTCTCGGGCCGAATTGCTATAGTCCAAAAATCCAATCAACTCTCCGCAATTCCGGATTATAAACGTTTATACCCGTGTAACTCCGGCTAACGATATTCCTTTTTTCAAATTTACATCTGCAAACTGTTATCATTTAAAGTAACGCATAGTATTAAATGTTGCACTATCGGATAACTTTAATTATCTTTGAAATGGAAAATCAACAACATATAAGAACAGTTTTTCTGTACAAGAACTACTTCTTTGATTTTTTTCATAAACAACGGTAAAAGATAAAATCTACTGGACGTTGAAACTGATTGCAACGGTACACAAGGTACCGGGCGATTATCTAAAACATATTGAAGGCACCGCAGGGCTTTATGAGGTCAGAGTTAGTCATGGAAGCGATGTCTTCAGGATATTTTGCTTTTTCGATGAAGGTAAGATAATAGTCCTCGTCAATGGCTTTCAGAAAAAAAGCCAAAAGACACCTATGTCTGAAATCCAGAGCGCATTAAAAATTAAGAAAGAGTATGAAGACGAAAAATAACTTAAAATCCCTCGACCAGTTTATTGACGAACAATACGGCGAAAAAGGAACAGCTAAGCGTGAAACTCTGGAAGAAGGTTTTGAGTCTTTCAAACTAGGTATAATGCTCCAGCAAGCCCGTATTGAAAAGGGGATGACTCAGGAAGAACTTGCCGAAAAATGTGGTACTAATAAAGGCTACATTTCTAAAATCGAAAATGATATTAAAGAGGTTCGTCTCTCAACTCTCAAAAAAATTGTAGAGTTAGGCTTAGGCGGGCAATTGGAATTATCTATAAAGTTATAATCATCACTCACAGCTTGACGATAGCAAACGAAACTCCTTAATTTTGTCTGGAATTAGTGCGCTTTCAACTCTTAAGAACCTTTGCTTGAAAGCTACCGGTAAATTATTTTCACATCAAAATTTCTGCTGACATACTGTTGTCACAAGCCCCCCGTACTTTTGATATATAAACTAAAAATCAAACGTATGAACACCGTAGAAACATCAGAAAAAATCAACGTAGTTATTACACCAGAAGAACTCCTAAAACATTGGGAAGGACATCGCGGACTGACCCGCAGACTGATCGAAGTTTTCCCTGAGAAAGAGTTTTTCGAGCATTCCATTGGAGGAATGAGGCCTGCGGCACAACTGATCCAGGAGATGATGGATGTGAGCACTGGCGGTGTCCGTGAAATGGCTGGCGGCGATTCCGGCGAAATTGCCGGGCATGGGGTAAAAGCAACATCCATTGCCGAGGCGCTTGACAACTGGGATAAGGATACTGCAGAGCTTTTTGAGAACCTTGCCAAGATCCCGGTTGAGAAATTTCATGAGAGGATATTATCGTTCGGACAATATGAAGGCACCATCTGGGGAAACATCTTCTATTTCCTTGATAACGAGATCCACCACAGGGCTCAGGCGTATGTTTACCTGAGGTCTCTGGGAATTGAACCACCGGCATTCTGGGACAGATATTAAAATAACTGAAAGTTGAAAACTGAAAACTGAAAGTTGAGCAACTGTACCTCAAGAAACTGTTTTAGGCGGTCTCGCTTCAGTTTTCCACTTTTCAGCTTTCAGCTCTCGTTCATGTGTAACACCTTCTTATATTTAAACGTATAGTACTATAATATTTCTTGCCATGAAACAAGTACTGGTATTTAAGACTTCGGTCGGCAGCTCTGAGGATGTGGTAGCGGTGGGACCTTTACTGAATAATTTATTGAATGAAACGGACCGATGGACTTTTGACCTTGAGGATTGCGATAGAGTGCTTCGGGTAGAAGCCGAATCCGTTGGAGCTGATTCTATTATTGAGAAACTTGCAGGTGCCGGTGTAATGTGTGCTGAATTGGAGTAGACGTCTGTTAGCAACCCCCGTATTATTTAAAGTTTAGTCTTTCTTCCAGGCCATAAAATTTTTTTTTAGGATAATTTGCGAAACCAAATAGTTGCATGTATATTTGCAACCATATAGTTGCACAATGGAGACAAGAAGAGATATTTTTCAGGCTATAGCCGACCCCACAAGGCGGGCTATTATTACACTTATTGCGTTACAGGCAATGACGCCAAACGCCATTGCCGAGCATTTTGATGCAACCCGTCAGTCCGTTTCAAAACATTTACGTATTCTGACAGAATGCGAATTAATAACGCCGCAACAACAAGGAAGAGAAATATACTATCAACTGGAAGTAAACAAAATGAAGGAAATCGACAAATGGCTTGAGCAGTTCCGTAAGATCTGGGAAGTACGATTTAATCAACTTGACGAGGTCCTATCAAAAATTAAAGCCAAGAAACAATGAACAGTAATTTAACATTTGACTTTACCGTCGATAAAACAAACAGCGCGGTAAAAGTGAGTCGCGAATTTAGCGCAGACCTCGAAATGGTTTGGGATGCCTGGACAAATCCCGAAATTCTTGACCAATGGTGGGCACCGAAGCCGTATAAAAACAGGACAAAGTCAATGGATTTTAAAGATGGCGGAATGTGGCTTTATTCAATGACCAGTCCGAAAGACGAGGTCCATTGGTGCAAGGCAGACTACAAAAAAATAGACCATCAAAAAAGCTTTTCATACACAGATAATTTTTGTGACGAGAATGGGAATATGAGTCAAAACTTCCCGAACTCATTTTGGAGAAATGTTTTCATCGAAAACGCAGAAACCACAACTGTAAACATTACTATTCAATATGACAGTTTAGAGGCGCTTGAAAAAGTTATCGGTATGGGCTTTAAGGAAGGCTTCGGTATGGCTATGCAAAATCTTGACCAATACATTGAAGCAAAATTTAAGCTTCGGAAGCAAAACAAAATCAGCAACAGAGCAAGGGTATCGAATTATCTGAACTTTGACGGTAAAACCGAAGAAGCATTCCTGTTTTATAAGACGGTTTTCAAAACAGAATTCATCGGCAAAGGCATTGAGCGTTTTGGTGATATACCCGCGAATGCCGGGCACCCGCCTGTTGCTGAGGAAATTAAAAAAATGGTGCTCCACGTTGAGTTACCGATAACAGGAAACCATATTTTAATGGGAACAGACGCACCAAAGGAAATGGGTTTTACCTTAACACGGGGGAACAATATGCACATGTGTATTGAGCCGGAAACAAGAGAGGAGGCCGACCGCCTGTTTAACGAACTCTCAGCCGGAGGCAATATCACTATGCCTATGGCAGATATGTTTTTCGGCGCTTACTTTGGTGAGTTTTCCGACAAATACGGCATTAATTGGATGATAAATTTTCAAAATAAGTAATGAAAAGGACAAACATATTTTATTGGGTATTCACAGGACTGTTTAATCCCAATGTTCGGATTGGATTCTGTCATAGAAAATTATTGTACCGGTTATTGCAATTTACTACAGTAATGCAGCAAAAAGGTGCAACGTTGTAGTAAATTACTACAGTGACGGAGCAAATTACTGCAACGTTGTAGTAACTTACTACTTTGATGCAGCAAAAAGGTGTAACGATGCAGTAAATTACTACAATGACGGTGCAAAAAGGTGCAACGTTGTAGCAAGTTACTACAGTGATGAAACAAATTGGTGCAACGTTGCAGTCAATTACTGTAATGCTGGGAATCCGGACTTTGCAATACATAAAAAGCCCCACCGGCGCAGCAGGCAGCTGCACCGGTGGGGCTATGATCCGCAATATTGTGATGTGGGAGTCCGGATCCTAGACCTTAAGAGCCTCTATGGGCCTGCTACGCCTTACAAACCGCTTTGCAATATCGGCTGTAATGCTTTTTACACCAACATTACTTTTAGATCCTCGTTTCAGATAGGCATATACCAGGTCAGCAAACTGCATAGCGTCTGATCCGGCCGCCAGCATGGTATCATTTATCCCTTCCAGAAGGGCTTCTACCTCTATACGGATAGCCATTAACTGATTAACCAGGGTGACATCCTTCGAAAATTCCGTAACGTCAACACTCGCCGGTATAAGCGACCCGAATGTTTGAGAACCCTGCAAACTCAGGTTCACATATTCTACGCTTTTTGCACCCATTTTCCGGCTTCTTCGCCTTTCCTGTACCGATAAATTAATAAGAAAAGGCATTTTGTCTTTCACCTGCGATAATGATTCTAATACTGTTGTTTTGTCTGCATCGTTTAATATCGCAGACACTCTGTTTGTGCTCATAAGTTTAATTTTTTTAAGTTCATAAAATAGTTCAGAACGTTAATCAAAATAGTATTTTCAGAGCTGTTCCATACCTGCACGCAGGTTCCGTCTGCCTGGCTGGATTTGCTTACTAAATGTAATAAAAAGTCATGAGAAAAGCAAGAATAAAACGATAATTATTTGATTGATTATCAGTACTTTAAAACTATTTTTTGAGGCTATTTTTGGTCTAAAAATCGCCACTGAAATGGCCGCTTTATACACGGATTTTTTCATAAAAACCACTTCATTTTCCTGCTTATATTGGATGCTCTGCTGGCATTTCCTAAGTCACCCCGCCACGGGTAAAGATGAAACTTTTAGCCGTGCAGACGGCGGAGTTAATTAAATCTCTTTTGCAAGTTTTTGTCTCGCAGAATGGCTATTTGGAAAACGTTTAGTAGATTAACCATAAATAAAAGACACCGGCATCATGACGCTCAAATTGATCTCTGCAGTATTGCTATTTTCTTTCACCATTTTGCTGGGCCTGAACGCTCAGGTGCCTCCTGTTAAACTCAGATCTGCTACAGATAACAGCACTTTCGAACTAAAAAAAGAAAGGGGCAAGTTCGTTGCTCTCCACTTCCTTCTAAAAACCGAATGCCCTTTCTGTATAAAGCATACCCGGGACTACTTCTCAAAGGCGAAAACCCTTCCGAACGTCAGGCAGGTTTTTATTAAACCGGATTCTGAATTGGAGATCCAGGCCTGGGCAAAGAAATTATCCCCGGGCGAGCAAGCCCAATTCCCGATCTATCGGGACCCGGATGCAAAATTGGCTGACCTGTTCAAGATCCCCAATGGCTATCGTTTTCACGGCCAGGTGGTTCACTACCCAGCTACTATTCTGATCGATCCGAAAGGGAAAGAGGTTTATAGGTATGTAGGGAAGAGTAATACGGACAGGTTGAGCTTCGAGGCCCTTGCTGAGAAAGTGAAGGAGTTTAACCGGTAGTATATATGGCGTCTCATCTGGCTTACTGTTGCGAGACTGAGCACGAAGAATGACGAACACTAAATATAAAATCCCGCTCCCTAACTATAGGCAGACGGGATCTTTCTATTTATAAAGGTTTAAGCGTTATTACAGTACTTAAATCTTCATTGACGCCTGTAAATAAATTCTCAACACGGCATTGAAGATCTGTTGCTGAGGGCGAATCCCATACAGCTTTCAAAATAACATTCACTTTTTCCTTCGCATTCACTGTTACTCTTCCCATCGGAAAACCTTCGATCATATATTTTGAAGATAACTTTAGCTTGAAAGGGATATCGGTATTATTCTGAAAGGTAATGACCAGGATATTTTCCTCATTTCTCTTTTTGTATTCGCTGCTAACGGTTACCGCTGATCTGAAGAACGGTTCCAATTCTGTCTTTCTTCCGATCAGGATGTCATCATAATACACAATCGTCCGGCGTGCAATCATAGCCTCCTGTATACTTTCCACGCTTTTCTCACGTGCAAGCACCAGGGTCATTGGACGATGAGTATTCTTATAGCTGTTGCTGATATCGTAGTGCTCATCCGAATTGGCAATCATGGTGAGGTTGTGCTTTATTGCCATATCATGCCCAATCACATTATATTTACCTGAATTTACGACCTCAACTCCACCAAGGATCTTTTTGTCAAGCAGCTCCTGGTGAAAATCAGTAAAAATATTCCGGTCCTTTTTGTCCCACCACGAGTATCCCGGATGATTGTAAAACACAAAAGCGCCCTGATCTTTTACTTCCAGAAACGGCGACATTAATTCGGCCCGTTTAATAGAATCTTTCATCACAAACTGCTTATGAATGGTTTTCATGTAGTCATATTTCAGTTTGTTCGGGTCTTTCACAAAAAGGGCGTTGTGGTGATAAGGAGAGACACGCGGAGAGATCTCCAGCCCTTTCACGATCAGCACGTTGGTTTTTTTTGCAGACTCGGTAGCAATCTCATACGAACGGTTACCATCACGTTTCAGATCTTCAGGATATCCTTCATAATCGAAGTGCTCCGTTAACGATATGGCGTCGAGACCATCCCGTTCGGCTTCACGTACCCGGAAGCTCGGCCAGACATGCCCGTCAGAAAAGACAGTATGCAGGTGGAAATCACACTTCAGGGTTATAAATCCGGGAATATTTACAAGCACAGGGTAGTTTTGCCTGACACTGTCTGCCAGTCCTGAGCCATAAGAACTTAACGCTGCAAACAGCAGCGCTAAGTTTAAAACTAATTTTAATCTCATCTTATTTTCTGGATGTAACGATCAGCGAATTTCTGATCCTTCGTTGTCCGTAATGATCGAATTTCTTATCATCAGTAGGATAGTTTATCACCCCGGTAGAGCTCACATTACTATCTTTCAGCCACATGGTAGTAGATCCACCGCCATCAAGATTCAGCGCGTCCTTAGGATTAAACCATTGGCGGATAAACTGAGTAAGCTCTTTGGCCGACATCCCTGCTGCTTTTTCAGCCCTGCCATCCACAGTAATCAGGAGAATGTGATTATTCTCAGTTCTTGCCACGGCAGTTCTTGGATGACGAACACCCTGGTGACGGTCCGGATCTTCGTAATTCAGGCTGTCCAAAGGCTTCTCGCGCGGCTTGGCGAAGTTTTCGCCTACCGGCTTATAATCAAATATCAGCATCGGCGATCCACTGATCACATTGGCATATGGCAGGCTCCGGTAAATCTTGTTATTACCGTAGATAATTCCACTGTTTTGTTTAGCAGGATCATAATAGAATGCTCCTTCATGTTTCCAAAATAACCGATGTCCTTCAGGAACCGACACTTCGATCTTAACCTTATTTGCTGACTTGAAGAACGATGATGACACAGAATCTCCTGGATTATCTTTATTCCTGAGGATCTCATAATAAGTACCGTTGACAGCTGCAAGCGCATTTGGAATTTTCTGCACCACCGATGATAGCGAGTCCGAAGGTCTTGAATCGACGAAGGTGATCTGACTTTCCGGGTTATTCAGATCGATATCTAATACATTCACTATCTGCCCGGAATTAAATGGCTGATAAAACCCTTCGTATTGATAGTGGGTCAGCCAGCTTTTCAGACTGCTTTTTTTCCAAACTGTCGCTGTGGTGCCGGCAGCAAAAGCCCGACCTGCTGCTACCTTTTGCTGCCCTTTTACTGATCCGAAGGCCAGTACAAGAAAGGCTAACAAGTATAAACGATTTGCTTTCATGTTAATATCCCTGGTTCTGAACAAGTTTTCCATTAGACAGGGTTATTTGCGCACCAGGTATTGGCATTACATATTTATCCTGAGTTTTAATATTGGGAAGCTGCGCTGCCTTATTTGTCCGCACCAGATCATAAAACAAGAAACCTTCGCTAAACAGCTCCCGTCGTCTTTCCTCCAGGATCAGGTTCAGGTAATTATCTGCCGTACCAGATTCTGCGAGCGTTAGTGCAGGCAAGCCGCGTTTCACACGGATAGCGTTTAAGTAGTCTAACCCTTGTGCCTGCGCGAAACCTTCGGCACAGATCAGATGCATCTCCGAGATCCTCGACACAATGATGGGCTGGACGTCCCAATATTTGCTGATGATCATATTGAACGTACCGTCTGTGTTAGTGATCTTTTGAATATTGATCGTCTTACGCTTGTCGTCTGCCGGATAGAGCTGGTTCAGCACATAATCAGACGGTTGTACAAAATAAGATCCGGCCCATGCAGTTCCATACGGCCAGAACAGCGCCGAAAAACGCAGATTTTTCTCTGACTTCAGATTTTCAAAGGCAAAAATCGCCTCCGGTGCCGACGACGTTCTAAAAATATCGCCATAGTTATCTGCAATAGCAAGCCCTGTCTGATCTATCACTTCTTTAGCAAGCTTTGCAGCACCTGATTTATCCCCCAGCGCTAGCAAGACACGCGCTTTTAACGCTTTAGCGCCTTCTATTGATACCGTTTTAACCCCGGTGGTTTTTAATGCCCGGCCGTTGCCAATAGCATAATCAAGATCCTTGTTGATCTGATCCCAGACTTGCGCTTTCGGTGTCTTGGCAATATTCTCAGTAGTATTAACAATAATTAAAGGAACATCGCCAAAGGTTGTTACGAGCTGGTAGTACAAGTAAGCCCTGAGGTAGCTGGTCTCTGCTTTAACCGCGGTAATGGCTGCATCAGACCCTAATGATTCTGCCGCCGTCAAAATAATGTTTGCATTGTAGATGTTGCGATAGCTGTTTGTCCATATCCGGGATGAGAAGCCATTCCGGTCATCTAATGTATTCCCGGTAATAAGAGCGCCATACGCACTGTTGTTTCCAGAAAGAGCAGTCCAGGTATAGTTACCTCCGCGAAGATCGTTCAAAAAGTAATCGTCACGGTCGCCGAAGGTTCTCAGGTAAAGTCCGTTCAGGAAAAACCTGATGTTTGAAGCGCTGATCTGATCAGGCGAAACTGCGCTTTCCGGTTTCACGTCCAGTTTATCGGCACATGCACCCAATAGAAACGAGCCGATCACAAAAAGGATGATGAATTGTATTTTAAATATCTTAAGCATGACTTTAAGTTTAGAAATTAACATTTAGACCCAGCATGAAACTCCGTGGCTGAGGTGTAACCAGGTTATCAACACCGAACGAACGAGCGTCAAGCCCCATAGATGCTTCCGGATCATAACCACTGTATTTGGTAAAGGTGTACAGGTTGTTTACTGATGCAAAAACACGTGCCTGGCTGATACGAAGCTGTTTGATCAGATTAACCGGAAGCTGGTATCCAAGAGTGACATTCTTAATTCTCAGAAAGGAGCCGTCTTCCAGGTAATAAGTGCTGTTGCGAACGTTATTTCCGCTCTTTGTTGCTCTTGGTACCGTATTACTTGTGCCCGGTCCTGTCCATCTCTTCAGATAATTATCCTTGAAAGCGCCGTAGTTACTGGCACCCATATGATCCAGGCCAGTTCTCCAGCCTGCTGCAATATCGCTGCCGACAGAGAAGGTATTAAATACAGAAAGATCAAAATTTGAGAACTTGAAGCTGTTGGTAAGGCCTCCGGAAAAGTCCGCCTGTGAAGTACCGATCTTTTTACGGTCACTTGAGTTAATGATATTGTTCTTATCGAGATCTTCAAAAATGACATCTCCCGGACGAACGCCTGCACCCTGCAACTGTGCCGGGATCTCAGACAAATTCTGGTAGATACCTAACTGCTTGTATCCATAGAATATGCCCAGAGCCTCACCGGGGATAATAGCATTCCATCCGCCAACGGTGATCGGTTCTTCTCCTATCAGGCTTAACACCTCGTTACGGATAAATGAAATATTAAAGCTTGTTGACCATCTCAGGCGTTTATCGATATTCACGCTGCTGATACTGAGCTCATGGCCACGGTTTTCCATAGAGCCGATGTTAGACGTCCGCGTAGTAAAACCACTGGTTCCCAGAACCGGAAGGTTATACAGAAGGTCTTCGGTCTTCTTAATGAAATAATCATAGGTAATACCCAGGCGGCCTTTGAAAAACGAAAGGTCGATACCAAGATCTGATTGCGTTGCGGTTTCCCACTTCAGGTCTGTATTGCCAAGTGCAGTTACGCTTAAACCGGTTTGCAGGTTGTAATTATAGCCTCCGGAAGCAAGCGGCAAATAGCTGAAATTACCGATACCGTCCTGGTTACCTGTTTTGCCCCAGCTTAAACGAACCTTACCAAACTCAAGCCAGTCAGGCGTATTGATAAAACTTTCATTGGTAACAGCCCAGGCGCCCGAAACCGAAGGGAATGTTGCAAACCGATTGGCTTTGCTGAATTTGGATGAGCCGTCATATCTCGCTGAAGCGGAAAGAAAATAACGGTCTTTAAAATTCAATGTCAGCCTGCCGAGATAAGACTCGATGGCATATTCTGAAGCATCACCATCAGCAGTTCGGATAGTTGCGGAGGTAACGTTCTGGAAATCATCGGAAGGGAACTCCGTACCTGTCGCCTGGTTAAAATTATACTTATTCTGGAAAAAGCTATGGCCGGCAACAACATCTACATTAAGGCCGTTCGTCCAGGTGTTCTTATAACTAAGCGTATTGTCAAACGTAGCGGAGTAACGGTTATTCCGGATATCGTTTGTGTATCCTTTAGCATTATACGGGTGTTCCATTTCTTGGTGGCGGAAACCCCTTCCCTGCCGGATCTCAGTGTTATAACCGCTATGATAGGTAAAATGCTTCAGGAAGTTAACGTTTCCGTAAAGGTTAACTAGTCCCTGAAAGTTGTCGTCGAAAGTATCATCCTTCGCCAGGATCAGCACACCATTGTGCCTTAGAATATCCTTGCCGCCAACAGCGAATGAACCATTAGGCAGGTAAGGTCTGTCGTATGGCCGCTGTTCCAGGTTACGCTGAAATAAAGCAGTACCCTGATCACCATTAGGAATAGATGTAGAGTGAGTAAAATTACCTCCCAGCCTTAACCCGAAATTAAAGGTTTGATTAGGCTTGAAATCAATGTTACTTCTTAATGAATAGCGTTTCAAAGAACTTTTTTTGATCAGGCCTTCCTGATACTGATACCCGGCAGAAGTGAAGTGGTTCATATTATCATTACCACCGCTGAACGAGAAATCAGTCTGGTTTGAAGCCGCAGGATCATTGATGATCAGCTCCTGCCAGTTTACATCGTATGGATCAGCCGGTACAACACCCAGTACCGTTGCAATATTTATATAACCGGTTTGACCTGGCTGATAGTTCATATCACGGTTGAAGTTGTTTGTTGCCTCTGTCTGGAGTGCGATATACTCTTGCGGATTAAGCAGGTTAAGTTTTTTTGGCATTGTCTGAATCCCTGACAACTGCGAAACAGCAATACGCGGTGTGCCTTTCTTACCTTGTTTGGTTGTAATTAATATCACTCCGTTAGTTGCACGGCTACCATAAATAGCAGCGGCGGCGGCATCTTTTAAAACATCGATTGACTCAACATCGGATGGATTAATAAGCGATAATGGGTCCTGCCTGTATTCTCCGGAAAAGTTATAGCTCGCCAGGTCTTTTGATAAAGGGATTCCGTCGATCACATAAAGTGGCTCATTATCACCATTGATAGAGCTTACACCTCTGATGCTGACCCGCGACGCGCCGCCGGGTGTGCCGTTTGAAACAGTCATATTGACCCCGGCGATCTGTCCCTGCATCAATTGATTAGCAGAGGTTACATTACGCTCGGAAACATCCGCGGCATCCAGGCGGGAAACGGCATTGGTTAGGTTACGTTTGGTATTTTTACCATATCCTACCACCAGCACTTCGTTCAGGTTATTCTGGTCAACGTCAAGGGTTATAACTAGCTCGCGACCGGTCGGCCTTACTTCTGCTGGTTTATACCCGATAGAAGTAATTATAAGGATAGCATTATTGTCCGGCGCATTAATGCTGAATCTGCCATCCACATCCGTGCTGGTTGCTGTCTGCGTGTTTTTGATCTTTACTGATGCACCGGGCAAGGGTAAGCCCTCTTTATCAATCACCCGGCCCCGGATAATTGCCCGTGAGAGTTTGGAACCTGCTACAGTTGTTGCAGCCGCTTTTGTAAGGTTTACTTCATTACTATAGCCTGTATTTATAGTAACGAGAAGTAACAAGACCGGCACGGAAAACCGGCAAAATAAATGGAATGGTTTATTCCACACTAGAGATAATTTCATAAATTTGAGTTTGATGCGTAATAAATTCAGGCGGATGTGTTCACACCACATTCGTCTGCTTTTTTGATACTTCGATCCGGATGGTTAAATCATCATTTGTTAATCCATTTTTTCCTTTCATAATTCATTGCTGATCCTAAGTATTCTTGCAAAGGATCGATCGGTGGGTTGTGAAGAAGACATGGTCCTGTCACGCCGGCAAAAGTATCAGCCCGCAGTTAGCATAAGGTTATATGTATGTTAATAAATCAAACCCTTTTTAATTATATTAGAGTGCTTAAATAATCTCATTTGAAATCACTCAAGTCGTTTAAACTGCTTATAATACTTCTTCTAAGCAGTACCGATGTGGTTTTGTCACAGGCATTAACAGATCAAAATATTAAGGGGTACGGCAAGATTGATTCTATCAATAGGCCTGAAGAAGTTGAAGCGTTCGTCCGCTCAATTGAAAATAGATACTCAAGTTTCATGGTTAATACGGTACTGACTTTCGACGATGACAATTGTTTCCGGCTGGGTGATCTCAACAAGTTAACTGCGATTACCAAAGCTGATTTCGATAAAAACGGTTTCACCGACTTGCTGGTGATCGGAATGCTCGGAAAACACCCTGTAGTTCTTTGTCTCATGGGTTCTATTAACAATGAGATTGATATGCACGTAATAAGTAAACATTTTCGGCGAACGTGCTCAATCGCCCGGATAGTTTATGAGAACGGTACCCCATTGATTGAGTACAAGTACTTTAAAGCTAACTATGCGATTGTGTACAAAGATGAACCGGTCAATTCGGACAAACTGATTTTCAAGTTCGGCGGTTTTGTCGATTACAACCTGTCACCGAAAAAATACAACATCGAAAAAATCGAATATACCATGGGCGCAGGAGGGGATCCGTTATCAAGTTTCTCAATGGAGATTAATTCCAAGCACAAGGGCAGGTATATTAGCCAGAACGTTGATTTTTTGTCCCGTAAAAACACTGAATATATAAATTTCAATGGGATGATACCCGATACTATACATGACGAAATATTCGGGCTACTCAATTATGCAGACTTTCCAAATCTTAACGACAACTATGCAATCACCGCTACAGACCATGCAACTGCCTTACTAAAAATAACTTATGATGGCGGCAAGATCAAAACTATAAGAGACTATGGCCTTCTAGGCACCCAAAGCTTAAACAGGCTCTATCAAATAATGGATTCTCTGAGAAGCCAGGTTTGGACACCTGAGCCCATTAAAGCTATAATTCCGTTGCCCGGCGCTACAAATTAGCCATCAATACAGGATAGTGACCATGTTCGAAATCTCCTTTAGAATAGCAAATTTTTCAGATTTGCCCGAGATGCAGCAATTATTTGTGGATACCGTAAGGGCCATTTGCCGTAAAGATTATAATGACGAGCAAATACAAGCCTGGATTTCAGGAGTGAAGGATACGCAACGCTGGCGGCAGCGTTTAGATGAACAGCATGTATTGCTGGCGCTCACGGGAGATCAGATCACCGCCTTCGGCACCATAAAGGACGGAAACTATATTGATATGTTTTTCGTGCACAAAGACTTCCAGGGGCAGGGTATTGCGGGAAAAATATATTCAGAGCTTGAAGACAAAGCTCGTGAACTTAATTCGGACTACATTGATTCTAAGGTAAGTATCACCGCAAGGCCTTTTTTTGAGAAGATGGGTTTTTTGGTCTTAGCTGAACAGACGGTGAAACGGATGGGGGTTGAGCTGGTGAATTATAGGATGCGGAAAATGGTAAAGTAGCCCACAGGTATGAACACATAGAATGACCCCGAAGGTGGTCATATGTTTATAGAAAATTAGGCTAGTCGTGTTCCCGACCCGAAGGTGGTCGCATGTGAAGTTACAACACATACGACCACCTTCGGGGTCGCTTGGTCAGTGACATTCTTTTGCTATAAACATACGACCCCTTCAGGGTCGAACAGCCAAACCCATGGTTAAACTAGATGATTCACTTGTTCCTTCAATAGCAGCACGAACCAACCCGATCTAAACCTGATGGCAGCGCAAAGCCCGGAGCCGAAGACAAAATTGATTCTTTAAAGAGAAATTACAATGGCGAGGACTTGCAGCGAACAGCAGGTCTGCCTGTTCCTATGAAAATCAGGCCTTGCTTTCCAAAAAATCAAAATACCCCGGATGATGCGCACTAAATTCAAATCTCCATAGTCCACTACCAGCCTATACCCCGATAAGTTCTCCTTTAGCTTTCAGTTTTCAGCTTTCAGCTCCTCAGAATTTTCAACCCAACTATTTGCGCTTTAATGAAATTCTCCTATCTTTGCAGTCCCGAAATTTCGGGGCAATAGAATATATTAAATAATTTAAATTCAAGCAAGTGAATACGTTAAGTTACAAAACTGTCTCTGCCAACAAAGCGACCGTCAGCAAAGAATGGGTAGTTGTTGACGCTCAAGGAGAGATTTTGGGGCGCTTGTCTTCTAAGATCGCAATGATGATCAGAGGAAAAAACAAGCCATCGTACACCCCACACGTAGACTGCGGCGATAATGTAATTGTTATCAACGCAGACAAAGTCAAATTGACCGGAAACAAATTCGCTGAAAAGCAGTATGTTTCTTACACCGGTTATCCTGGTGGTCAGAAATTCATTTCTCCTAAGG
This sequence comes from Daejeonella sp. JGW-45, assembly GCF_029360805.1. Taxonomy (GTDB): domain Bacteria; phylum Bacteroidota; class Bacteroidia; order Sphingobacteriales; family Sphingobacteriaceae; genus Daejeonella. Next base: position 542,255 of record NZ_JARKNC010000001.1, read on the forward strand.
AATTGATGGCTAAGCATCCTACCCGTGTGGTAGAGAAAGCTGTACGTGGAATGTTACCTAAAAACAGCCTGGGCCGTGCCTTGTACAAAAACCTTCATGTTTATGCAGGTGCTGAACATCCGCATGCAGCGCAAAATCCTAAAACCATTAAACCGTAATCAAGAGAAATGTCAACTATCACCAACACTTCAGGAAGAAGAAAAACAGCAGTTGCGCGCATTTATCTGCAAGATGGAAGCGGCACAGTTACCGTGAACGGTAAAGATTACAAGGAGTATTTTCCAACATTGCCATTACAATATATCGTGATGCAGTCAACAGAAGTTTCTGAATCTATCGGAAAATTCGATGTGGTTGTTAACGTTGCCGGCGGTGGTGTTAAAGGACAGGCAGAAGCCGTTCGTTTAGCAATCGCCAAAGCTATTGTAGAACTGGATCCAGAGAAGAAACCTGCATTGAGAGCTAAAGGCATTATGACCCGTGACGACCGTATGGTTGAGCGTAAAAAACCAGGTCGTAAGAAAGCCCGTAAGAAATTTCAATTTAGTAAACGTTAATCTCAGGAGGATAAGACAATGGCAAGAACAACATATCAGGACTTACTGGATGCAGGTGTACACTTTGGTCACCTTACCCGCAAATGGGATCCGAAAATGGCTCCATACATTTTCATGGAGCGCAACGGCATCCACATTATAGATTTAAATAAAACTTTAACAAAATTAGAAGAAGCTGCGGCTGCGATCAAACAGATCGTAAAATCAGGGCGTAAGATCTTATTTGTTTCTACCAAGAAACAAGCTAAAGACATCGTTGCTGAGCAGGCCCGTTCTGTAAACATGCCTTACGTAACCGAGCGTTGGTTAGGTGGTATGTTAACTAACTTTGCTACTGTTCGTAAATCGATCAAAAAGATGTCTAACATCGATAAGATGACTAAAGACGGAACTTATGACGTTTTATCGAAGAAAGAAAAATTGATGATCCAGCGTGAGCGTATCAAATTAGAATCCCTTCTTGGAGGTATTGCTGATCTGAACCGTTTACCGGCGGCATTATTCATTATCGACGTGAAGAAAGAGCATATCTCTGTTGCTGAGGCGATGAAATTAAACATCCCTACATTTGCAATGGTTGATACCAACTCTGATCCGTCAAACATCGACTTCCCGATCCCGGCTAACGATGATGCTACTAAATCAATTACATTGATCACTGAAGTTATCATGAAAGCTATCCACGAAGGATTGGACGAGCGTAAACGTGAAAAAGAAGAAGAGGCTGACAAAGAAGCTGCTTCTGCTAAAGCAAAAATTGATACTGATGGCGAAGCTAAAGACGAGCCAGCTACTCCGGGCAAACGTACCCGTAAAGCTGCAGGTGTTGAAGGTGTAGCTGTTGACGCAGAAGCTGAAGCGAAGAGCGAAGAGTAATCTCTTATTCCCGGTACATTCGGGAGGTCCCCGCATTCGCGGGGATGACAACAATATTAATTTTTAATAATTACAGGACCGCATACAAATGTGGTCCTGTATTAAATAAGCAAAAACATGTCTACAGTACAAATTACTGCCGCAGATGTAAATAAATTACGCCAGCAAACCGGTGCCGGTATGATGGATTGCAAAAAAGCATTGACCGAAGCTAACGGTGACTTCGAAGCAGCTATTGATTACCTGCGTAAGAAAGGCGCTAAGGTTGCTGCAAGCCGTCAGGACCGCGAGTCGAACGAAGGTGTAGTTATTGCAAAAACAACAGCAGACGGAAAACGTGGAGTAATCGTTGAATTCAATTGTGAAACTGACTTCGTAGCGAAGAACGCTGATTTCATAGCTTTTGCAAACAGCATTGCTGATCTTGCAGTCGACAAGAACCCAGGTTCTGTTGAAGAATTGTTAAGCCTTGAGCTTGATGGTGAGAAATTATCTGACACGATCATTTCGAAAACCGGAACTATCGGTGAGAAAGTTGGTGTATCTAAATACGAAACGGTAACCGGCGAAAAAGTTATCGCTTACATCCACGGGAACTATCGTCTAGGCGTATTGGTTGCCCTTAGCTCAAATCCGGCAAGTGCGGATGAAGTTGGTAAAGATGTGGCTATGCAGATTGCTGCAATGAATCCTGTAGCTATTGACAAGGCTGACGTTGATTCAAAAACGATCGAAAAAGAACTTGAGATCGCTAAAGATCAGATCCGTGCAGAAGGCAAGCCAGAAGAAATGGTTGAAAAGATCGCTGCTGGTAAGCTGAACAAATTCTACAAAGATTCTACTTTATTAAACCAGGAGTTCGTTAAAGACTCATCGAAGTCGGTAGCTCAATTCCTTAATGATGTGGATAAAGGCTTAACCGTTACCGCATTCAAGCGGGTTCAGTTAGGAGCTTAATATCATTTAGATCCTCTCCGAATTGGAGAGGATTTTTTTTGCCCTTTTATTTTTGAACAGTATGAAAACTGCTCTTGTCAATGCTATATTATTTACTGGTAAAGAAAAGCTTGATAACAAGGCTCTCCTGGTCGTTGATGGTACGGTCCATTCGATCGTAGAAAACTCGGAAGTTCCCGCAGATTTTATCAAGACTGATCTTACAGGTCTGAACATTGCGCCTGGATTGATCGATCTTCAGATCTACGGGAGCGGCGGAAAGCTATTCGGAGCGCTGCCCGATGTTGAGGGATTGAAGCAAATGGAAACAGATCTTCTGGCGCAGGGGACAACCGGTTTCCTCGCCTGCTCGGCTACCAACAGCGCTGAGGTTTTCGAAAAGGTTATCGATTCAGCCAGGGAATATCGCAAGTCGGCAAAAGGAAATTTCTGGGGCATACACCTGGAGGGGCCTTATCTTAATCCTGCTAAAAAGGGTGCTCACCCTGACGAGTTTATCAGGAAAGGCAATATCCCGGAAATGAGATCATGGATCGAACGCGGTGCGGGAGAGGTGAAGATGATGACTATTGCTCCGGAACTCCAGGATCCGGAATTTATCGATTATCTCAATTCCGAAAAGATCATCATCTCTGCGGGGCATAGTAATGCCACGTATGATGAGGCAATGGGTTTTCTGAATAATCCGGTACAAACTTGTACCCATCTTTTTAATGCCATGCCCCAGATCCATCACCGCGACCCAGGGCTGATACCTGCTATATTTAAGCTCAAGCCATACGCCAGCATTATCGCCGATGGTATGCATGTTGCTTTTCCGTTGATAGAAATAGCAAAAAAGCAAATGGGCGACAAACTATTTCTGATCACAGATGCTGTGACTGAGGCGCGGGAAGGTATTTATCAGCATATTTTTACCGGCGAAAAATACGTCATGCCCGATGGTACCTTGTCCGGTTCGTCCATGACCATGCTTCAATCTGTTGCCAATTGCGTTCAAAAGGCTGATATAGAACTTGATGAAGCTTTACGGATGGCGTCGACATATCCGGCAACGCTGTTCGGAACTACAAAAAAAGGATACCTCACGCCAGGCTCGGATGCGGATATTATTGTCTTTACAAGTGACTTTAAACATCACAGCACTTACCTGGCGGGTACATTGAACTAAAATTTAATAACTTTACAAAAATATTCTCTTCATGACTTATAAACGCATACTGTTAAAATTAAGCGGCGAATCATTAATGGGCGACAAGCAGTACGGCATCGATATTGACCGGGTAGCGCAATACGCAAAAGACATTAATGAAGTACATGCACAGGGAATTGAAATTGCAATAGTAATCGGCGGCGGGAACATTTACCGTGGCCTCAGTGCCGAGAAAGCCGGCATGGACCGGGTTCAGGCCGACTATATGGGAATGCTTGCTACCGTTATCAATAGTATGGCGCTCCAGGACGCGCTTGAAAAAACCGGTGTTAAGACCAGGCTGCTAACTGCTATCAAGATGGAGCAGATCTGTGAGCCATTCATTCGCCGTCGTGCAGTGCGCCACCTCGAAAAAGGCAGGATCGTGATTTTTGGTGCTGGTACAGGTAACCCCTATTTTACGACCGATACAGCGGCCTCGTTAAGGGCCGTGGAGATCAATGCCGATGTGGTAATGAAGGGAACACGCGTGGATGGCATCTATACAGCTGATCCTTTGAAGGATCCATCCGCTACGCGATTTGATGAAATTACCTTTACGGAAGTCTACAAAAAGAACCTGAATGTGATGGACATGACGGCTATTACTTTATGCCAGGAAAATAATTTGCCCATCATCGTATTTGATATGAATAAGCCGGGCAATTTTAAACGGATCACAAACGGAGAACCTATTGGAACTTTAGTTAAAGGGTAGTGGGCTATCAGCTATCAGCCCTGAGCTATCAGCTGAAAGCTCATTACGTATAAGCTCATAGATTTTAATTATTTTTACAGATCGAACAGGACCATTATGAACGACCTTATAAAAAAACAATTAGATGATGCCAGAGCTCACATGGATAAAGCCGTTGAGTTTTGTGATAATGAATTGGTAAAGATCCGTGCCGGTAAGGCGATGCCTACTATGCTTGACGGCATTTTTGTAGATTATTACGGCACACCAACCGCCTTGAATCAGGTAGCGGCTGTTAACACACCCGATGCACGTACACTTGTTGTGCAGCCCTGGGAAAAAACCATGCTCATTCCAATCGAACGGGCCATTATGGAAGCCAATATCGGACTGAACCCACAGAATGATGGTACGGTTATACGTCTGAACGTTCCGCCTCTAACCGAAGAACGCCGCCGTGACCTTGTGAAAAAAGTTAAGGAAGAAGTAGAGAGAGGGCGTATTGCAGTGCGTAATATCCGGAAAGATGCAAATGAAAAGATCAAACGTACCAAAGGCGAAGGGGTTTCGGACGACGAAATAAAAACAGGCGAAGGGGAAGTACAAAAACTGACTGATGGTTACATAGTTAAAATAGATAAACTGATGGAAGCCAAAGAAAAAGATATCATGACGGTTTAATAATAATCTGTTTGTAAAAAGGAAAGGGAATAGGTTAAATGCTTATTCCCTTTTTTACTTTTGAAGAATCAAGAGCCGAGAATCAGGAGTCAAGACATCGCCACCAATCTTTCGTCTTATTATCGACCATTTTATGTCTTGGTTCTTGATTCTTGGCTCTAATTTATGCACCTTTAATCCCCCAGTCCCGGCTGATACACCTAAGGATCAACAACATAAATCAAATGAAGCTATTACTTGAATATTTAAAGAATTATAAAGGCCTGATTGCTCTGGCGCTGGTCCTTGCTGCAGTTAACCAAATATTCTCTCTTCTAGATCCATGGATATTTCGCAAGATCATTGATACTTACGTAACGAGGTATGAGGAATACACAACTGAAGAATTCTTTAAAGGTGCGGGATTGCTCATCCTGGCTGCAATGGGTGTGGCCATGGTTTCAAGGATCGCCAAGAATTTCCAGGACTACTACGTGAACGTGATCACACAGCGCCTCGGCGCAAAGATCTACTCGGACGGACTTGCACACTCACTGGAGCTGCCTTATTCAGTATTTGAAGACCAGCGCAGCGGGGAGACCTTAGGCATATTGCAGAAAGTACGAACCGACACGGAAAAACTCATCACGGCGTTCATAAATATTGTGTTTACATCACTGGTGGGTGTAACATTTGTATTTATTTATGCGATCAATATTCACTGGTCCATAGCCGTGGTCTATATGTCTGTAATCCCTATCCTGGGTTTTATCAGTTCTGTCCTCAGCAAAAAGATAAAAGTCGTTCAGAAGCTTATCGTCAGCGAAACAACCGCGCTTGCAGGATCAACCACAGAGTCGCTTAGAAATATAGAGTTGGTGAAGAGCCTTGGCTTATCAAACCAAGAGATAAACAGGCTTAACGGTGTGACTGAGAAGATACTTAAACTCGAGCTAAGGAAAGTAAAGTATGTGCGAAGCCTGAGCTTCGTGCAGGGAACTTTAGTAAACCTTTTGCGAAACGGGATCCTGCTGCTGATGCTCTATCTGATCTTCGCAGGCAGGATCAGCGTTGGTGAGTTCTTTTCCTTGTTTATTTATTCCTTCTTCATATTTGGTCCGCTGCAGGAATTGGGGAATATTATTAATATTTACCGGGAAACGGAAGTCTCGCTTGATAACTTCAGAGGAATATTAAATACCCCTAAGGAGAAAAAGCCATTGAATCCAGAGCGCCTCGGTCGAATAAACAGGCTCCGTTTTGATTCGGTCAGCTTTAAACATCAATCGGCAAACCGCAATGCTCTTGAAAATATATCATTTGAGACGCATAAAGGCGAAACTATCGCATTTGTTGGACCATCCGGCTCAGGCAAAACAACACTGGTAAAATTATTGGTAGGCCTTTATCATCCCAGCAGCGGCGAAGTGCTGTATAATAACGTTTCAGGAACGGAGATCAATCTCGACGAGCTGCGGGAAAAGATTGGTTTCGTAACACAGGATACACAGCTATTTTCCGGGACGATCCGTGAAAACCTGTTGTTTGTCCGTCCGGACGCAAGCGACGAAGAATGTATGCGGGTTTTACACAAAGCAGCCTGCCAGAATTTACTGGCCCGTGCTGATAAAGGCCTGGATACTATTATCGGTGAAGGCGGAGTAAAGGTGTCGGGAGGTGAAAAACAGCGCTTATCCATCGCAAGAGCTCTTCTTCGTCAACCTAACATTCTTGTCTTTGATGAGGCTACATCTTCCCTGGATTCCATAACGGAGGAAGAAATCACAGAAACCATCCGTGATGTATCGGTTATCAGCGACCATATTACCATCCTGATAGCCCACAGGCTTTCCACGATCATGCATGCCGATAAAATATTTGTCCTGGAGAAAGGGAGCATTATTGAATCGGGGAGACATCTTGAACTCCTGGCCGAAAAGGGGTTATATTATGCGATGTGGCGTCAGCAAATTGGTGAAAAGCATACACTTGAAGTATAGTTGTAAAACTTAACAGGCTATTGGCTGTTTGTTTTAAAACTTAAATTATGCTTTGCGCAATAAGCCTGGAATTCGGACCATCAGAAATCGCTATGGTGATATTTGCCATACTCATTTTATTGGTACTGGTTCCGTTCACAATTATCGACAGCCTCAGATCCCCAAACCTAACGCCTATTCAGAAATTTGCCTGGATTGTTTTTATCATTATTGCTCCGTACCTTGGAGCAATAGCTTATCTTCTCTGGGGAAGAAAACAAAAAATGGTATGATCACACTAAGCATTGTCCTTTTTATCGGCGGTCTTTTCAGGTTTATTTTCGCAATAATCTGGTTTATCCTGCTCATCATCACCTTGATGGACCTGTTTAAAAGCAACTTTCCTTTAAACACAAAGCTCCTCTGGCTGATCGTGATACTGCTTGCACCGGTACTCGGGTGTTTAGCGTATCTGTTTTGGGGAAAGCACCAAAGCACGATTTAATTTTTGATTGAATTAGTTCCTTAATGGTCGGTTGCGGCTCTTCCCTGACTTGATCAGGGATCTCGTCATAGACGCGGCGCAGCCCGCGTCCTCTGCAAATTAAACGTGGAAGCACGCATCTAGCGAAGCTGAATTAATTATCATAGTGAATTAAACAAACGACAAAGACCGGTCTACACCTGTGGCAGTCCGCGTGCCAGGACGAGACCCTGCCTACGCAGGCAGGCCCGGATAAATCGGGAAAGAATTCGCGTCGAATACCTTAATCCAGATTGATCTGCTTTAAACTCAATGGAATTAATTTCTTTGTCTTAAGGTACGTGACAAATACGATTATCAGTGTCATTGATCCGCCAAACAACACCGATGGAATGGTTCCCATAAGCCTGGCCGTGGCTCCCGATTCAAAGGCCCCGATCTCATTGGACGACCCTATGAACATTGAATTTACCGCCGATACCCGCCCCCTCATTTCGTCGGGTGTTAAGATTTGAAGAATGGTGGACCGGATAATCACACTGACGCTGTCGAAGGCACCTTCGAAAAACAGGATAAGCAAGGAAAGGTAGAAATTTCGCGACAGGCCAAACGCGATGATACAGATACCAAACCCACTTACTGCGAGCAGCAGATTTTTCCAGGGCTTATTCATGGGGGGATATTTCGCCATTATAAACATGGTGATTACCGCTCCCAGAGCCGGCGCTGCACGCAGTAAGCCCAATCCTTCTGACCCCACCTTTAAAATATCGTGAGCAAAGATCGGCATCAATGCCACCGCTCCGCCAAAGAACACGGAAAACATGTCAAGACTTAGTGCTCCAACCAACATACGACTTTTAAACACAAAACGGATCCCCTCTTCCAGGCTTTTATATATGCTCTCTTTGGGGATAAACTTCACCGGATGGCTTTTAATAAAGAAAATAATACATGTGAGCGACATCGTAATAAATGATATAATTACGACAAAACAAGATGTTATTCCCCCGAAGCCGTAGAGGAGACCTCCGGCTGCCGGGCCAACAATAGACCCTAACTGATAGGCCCCGCTGTTCCATGTGGACGAATTCGGATAATGTTCTTTTGGAATGATCTGTCCCATGGTGGCGAAAGCGGTGGGTGAATAAAATCCGCGCGCGAGACCGATACAAAAGATCATAAGATACATGACGGTAATTATCAACGTCTGGGATAGTATACTCAAGGCCTCTTTCGATGTGACGAAAGCCAGAACTGAAGAACATACTAACATCGTCGCCATGATCTTTATAAGCATGGTCTTTTTGTTCGACTTATCGGCAACGTATCCGCCGTAGAGCGTTACTGTAATAGAAGGTATTGCTTCTGCAAGTCCGATGAGACCAAGTGATAATGGGTCTTTAGTAAGCTGATAGATGTACCAGCCTACTACAACGGCCTGGATCTGGTAGGCAAAAGTGAAAAGAAAACGCATAGCAATGTAGGAGCGAAACTCCGGGAATCTCAATGCTATATAAGGATCAGTTTTGGTTCTGACCGGGGGTATATCATCCATTTTTAGTAAAGCAATTATCCGGCATTTGGTTTATATTCTAAGGTGTTTTATAAACGCTGGCTCAGGATATTTTATCCCAACTTATACCACCTGACTTACGCTCAAAATACTGACTTAATAGTTTGTTTTCTTCATTTTTTAACTCCGGATCTTTTTCCAGCGCCTTGATCACCGTTTGTCGTGCTTCCGTTAATATCTGCTGATCTAAAGCCAGGTCTGCAAGTTTGAGATCAAGCACACCACTTTGCTGAGTGCCCTCGATATTACCCGGCCCCCGAAGCTGAAGATCTATTTCGGCTATCTCAAAGCCGTCATTGGTTCTCACCATCGTCTCAAGCCGTACTGTTGCATCCTGACTGAGCTTATTACCAGACATCAATATACAGAAAGATTGTTCCGCTCCCCGGCCGACCCGACCCCGCAGTTGATGGAGCTGTGACAGGCCAAAACGTTCGGCATTTTCAATGATCATGACACTCGCATTAGGAACGTTTACGCCTACCTCAATTACTGTTGTAGCAACCATAATCTGAGTTTGCCTTCTAACAAAGCGCTCCATCTCTGACGACTTTTCTTTGGCTGTCAGCTTTCCATGGACGATACTGATATTATATAAAGGCGACGGGAACTCGTTGCTGATTGCTTCTATGCCCGCTTCCAGGTAAAGCAGATCGAGCTTTTCGCTTTCTTTGATCAGAGGATATACAATATAGATTTGCCGGCCCTTTGCTATTTCTTCACGCATAAAACCAAACATCCGGAGGCGCTGGTTATGGTACATATGAACTGTCTTTATTGGCTTTCTGCCTGCGGGCAATTCGTCAATAACAGAAACATCCAGGTCGCCATACAAAGTCATGGCAAGGGTGCGTGGAATCGGTGTAGCGGTCATAACCAAAACATGAGGAGGAATGGAGTTCTTCCGCCAAAGCTTGGCACGCTGTTCCACGCCAAACCTGTGCTGCTCATCTATAACCACGAGCCCCAGGTTCTGAAACTGCACTGCGTCTTCGATCAACGCGTGCGTTCCGACTAAAATATGGAGTGAACCATTTTCGAGTCGCTCATGCAGTGCTTTTCTCGATTTTTTAGAAGTCGATCCGGTTAGAATTTCAACTTCCACAAGACCATCACCAACTAATGCTTTAATAGAGAGATAATGTTGCTGGGCCAGGATCTCAGTGGGTGCCATCATACAAGCTTGGAAGCCATTATCTATTGCTAAAAGCATCATCATTAGCGCGACAACCGTTTTGCCGCTGCCGACATCGCCCTGCAACAATCGGTTCATTTGTATTCCTTTCTGCGTATCCTGCCTGATCTCTTTGATCACCCTTTTTTGGGCTTCAGTCAGGGAGAAGGGAAGCCGCTCATTATAAAAAGTATTAAACTTGTCGCCTACAATGGAGAAAACGGCTCCTCTGAATTTATGAGTGCGTAATAACTTGGTTCGTAATAGCTTTAATTGAATAAAGAATAGCTCATCAAACTTAAGCCTTCTTTCAGCCGACCTGAGCAACTCTGTATTATCCGGGAAATGAATGTTAAATAGAGCTCTTTGGCGGCTCATCAGTTTATGCCCGGCCAATACGTAGGCCGGGAGGGTTTCGTCCACCTGACGTATTACCTGATCGATCAGGTGGGCCTGGATCTTCTGCAAACCTCGGCTGTCGAGATTAAATTGCTTAAGTTTTTCGGTGGAGCTATAAACCGGCTGCAGGGTAAGATTACCCCTGTTTATTGCCTTAGGCTGATACTGTTCTATTTCTGGATGGGTCACAGAAACCCGCCCGTTGAAAACGCCTGGCTTTCCAAAAATCATGTACACTGAGCCCACCTGAATTGTCTTATCTATCCACTTTACACTCTGGAACCAGACGAGTTCAATACTGCCCGTTTCGTCCTTGAATTGTGCTACGAGACGCTTTGTCTGCTTCTCGCCAAGAATTTCTTTTGAAACAATCCTGCCTAAAACTTGCACTGCCGGGAGCTCCCCATGTAATTCCCGAATCTTATAAAAACGGGTACGGTCTATATAGCGAAATGGATAATGCTCAAGAAGATCACCATAGGTAAATACACCCAGATCCTTTTTTAGAATATCAGCGCGCTGCGTACCGACGCCCTTTAGATATTCAACCGGCGTCTTTAAGATATGTTCTGTCACTTCCGGCTGGTATTTCCTGATGTTTATTCAACAGGCCTTTTAACTAATTCTTTAATGGTACTCCAGTTAAATACTACCACAGCGATCGCAAGCATGGTATAAGCGTATAACTGATGGGAATTAATTCCTTCGTGAAAATAGAAAAATGCTACACCAAAAGCAACGATGGGATTTAGATAAATGATGATCCCCAGTGTAGAAGAGGGCATCCCAATAAGAGCATAAAGGCTCAAAAACAGAGGGACTATGGTAAATACAACTGAAATCAATATTATAATCAGCCAAAAATGCAGGTCTGCGGGAAGGGCCTGAAAGTCAGCCAGGAATAAGGGCAGTATGACAAGTGTAGCAATAAGTAAATGTATTCCAAGCATAACCAGCTTGTCGACTTTACCCATCACCCTCTGGATAATCAGGTAGAAAGCGTAGAGAGATGCAATCAAAACGGACCATAACACCTCTTTCGCAGAGCCCTGAGAAAGTACAATAATGCTAATCACGGCAAGACCCAGAGCCAGTAGTTGTAACCCTGAAAGACGCTCCTTCAAAATAAAAAAACCACCAATTGCTGTTATAAGAGGGCATACCATATAGGCAAAAGCTGCCGACGTTAGGCTGACCTCATTGACCGCGTAGATGTAAGTAAACCAGTTACCTGTGATAAGAAAGCCTGCGAAAATAGTTAGCCATATTAACCTTTTTCGTTCTTTGCGGGAATCTGCCCTGAGATCCTCTATATTTTTCCTTAGATACTTAAGCCGGAAAGTTAAGATAACGATCCAAGTAATAACCAGCGAAATGAATACCCGGTAATACAGGATGTCTTCGGGTTTATAATCACTAATGACTCTAAGGGGAATTGCGAAGAAGCCCCAAATAACTACAGCTACTAACGCAGCCAAAAAGTATTTACTTCTGTTTGCCTTCAATTCAGGCTTTATAAGCAATAACTGAAATCTCTACATTGACATTCTTGGGTAATCCAAGAACGGCAACTGTTTCCCTTGCCGGAAAATCAGATTCAAAATATGAGCCGTAAACAGAGTTCACTGCGGCGAAATGGTTCATATCACTCAGAAAAATACTTGTCTTTATTATATCTCCGAAGGAAAAACCAGAAGCGGCCAAAAGTGCTTTGATATTTAGCATAACCCGTTCAGTCTCCCCCTCAATATTTCCCTCGACAAGCTCGTTCGTTTCGGGATCAATTGCGATTTGCCCGGACAGGAAAAGCATATTACCGGCTTTAACCGCCTGGCTATATGGTCCTATCGGTGAAGGAGCATTCTTAGTGTAAGTTATAGATTTCATAAAGAAGAATCTATGTTAGCGATAGTAACAGGAGTCTCATTACTTGGATAAGATAAACCAGTCTAATAACTTGTACAGTATTCCGCCGATGAACATAATAATAGCTAGTGCATTTATATAATGCATGACACGCAGATTAAAACTAGTTGGCCGGTCTGGGTCCTGTTTTCTAAAAAAGTACATCTAAACAAATTTATAAAAAAAAATCCCGTTCCGAATAACGGAACGGGACTCTTTACAATATGCTTATATACAATATTGTTATTGTACTCTGAACTCAACACGACGGTTTTGAACACGACCAGACTCAGTTGCGTTAGACGCTACCGGACGGCTTTCACCAAATCCTGTTGTAGAAATTCTGCTTGCAGCGATACCAGAGTTAACCAGGTAAGTCTTAACTGAATTTGCTCTATCTCTAGACAAAGTCATGTTATACTCAGTAGTTCCTTCTGATGAAGCGTGGCCATCTAACTGAACACGTGCTGAAGAATTTGATTTAAGATCAGAAGATAATTTATCTAATGTTGGGAACGCATCAGTTCTTAATACAGAAGAGTCAAACTCGAACTGGATAGTAGAACCAACTACACCAGCAGGAGCAGGGCATCCGTTGTATTCTGCAGTACCTTTAACAGTAGGGCAAGCATCTTTTGAATCTGGAATACCATCAGCATCCACATCAAGAGGGCAACCTGAACCGTCAACTTTAATTCCAGCTTCAGTGTTAGGGCACTTGTCTAATTTATCAGCAACACCGTCACCATCTGAATCTTTTAACAGATCCTGAGCTTCAAGAGCACTAACACGGCCTTTAAGAGCCTCAACTTCCTGACGTAATGTAGGATCTTTTAATTCATCATACATTAAAGCTACAGGGTTAACCCAGTCTAAACTTGGCTTAGCAGTAGAACCTAAAGAGAATTCTAATCCAGCTGAAGCGTAAGACCATTTGTCTTTAGAATTAGGTTTTGCATAAATCCCATCAAGATTATCTCCATCAAGGAAGTTCATGGTGTATCCTAAGTCAAAGTTTACACGCTCAGAAACTTTAAATTTAGCTCCCACACCAACTGGGTAGAAAGACTCCTGAACATATTTCTCATCACGGTTATCACCTGCTTTACCTTTCCAGTCAAACGGAACTCTAGGAGCAAATCCAACGATACCCCAACCTGCTTTTGCAGTGAAGTTCAAATTGTTTTCTCTTTTAAGGAAATCAACTGTAACAACGTTTACAGTTCCTGCAAGAGATAATGCGTAAGCAAGATCTGTTTCGAAAGAAGTGTAACTTCCAGCTGGAACAAATGATTTAGTAGGATCGTTTTCACCTGAAAGCTCTCCGCGCACAGCATCAAACTGAAGTCCGAAAGAGTGGCCAAGTTGTTTACGAAGTGACAAGCCGTAACCTAACTCAAGATTCACCTTGTTGAAGTCGTTAGTACCGCCAATAGCAACCATCGGTGCTAAAACACCTGCATTAATTCCCAGACTCCATGTTCTGTACTGTCCTGCTCCGCCAAATATTTTGGCAGACGAACTCGCCGGCGTCGAAGTGGCGTCCTGGGCATTAGCGACACCGCTAAAGCCTAAGGCTGCTACTAACGAAAACGCAACGGCTTTCTTAATTGTAGAATAATTCATACTTTGTTTTTTTAAAGGTTAACAATTTTTTATTAATGTAATTTACACAAAAATAGTCATAAGTTTGACATGTGCAAATTAACAAATACTGTTCCAATTATTTTTCAACAACAATTGTTTTCTTTTAGAGTTTTATTTGCCATCATAATTTGTTGCTACAATGAAATACCCAGCAATCAACAACCAACTATTTCGACTAAATCGCAAAAACTTCACGAATAAGCTCTCCCGCAACTCAATAGCCATATTTCAATCCCATGATGAGTTTCCCAGAAGCGGTGATCAAAATCATGTGTTTAAACAGAATCCAGACCTGTTTTACCTAAGTGGCATAGATCAAGAACAGTCTGTTTTGCTATTATTTCCAGACTGTCCTAATCCACTATACAGAGAAGTACTATTTTTAAGACAGACCAATGAACACATTGCAGTTTGGGAAGGACATAAGCTTTCAACAAGCGAAGCAAAAAAAATATCGGGAATAGAAAATATATTCTGGCTGGACGATCTTTGGAAAATCCTGCCATCCATTATAAATTACGCAGATAAGATCTATCTTAACACAAATGAAAACGATCGTTATGTTCATCAGGTACCTTACCGTGATATTCGATTTATCGAAGAAATAAAGAAATATTATCCGCTTCATCACTATGAACGTGCGGCTCCCTTGTTGCGGGATCTCCGTCCCGTTAAATCGGAAATAGAGATAGAACTTACAAAAAAAGCATGTAGTATTACCAGGGATGCCTTCATCAGGATACTTAAGTTCATAAAACCCGGTGTTGCCGAATACGAGATCGAGGCAGAAATAATTCATGAATTCATCCGCCAGCGGTCTACAGGACACGCTTATGCACCGATAATCGCATCAGGAAAGAATGCCAACATCCTTCATTATACCGACAATAACCAGGTTTGCAAAGACGGCGAGGTAATCTTATTTGATTTCGGAGCTGAATATGCAAACTATAACGCGGACATGAGCCGGTCGGTACCCGTGAACGGTAAATTCACTACACGACAGAAAGAAGTTTATAACTCCGTTCTCAAGATAATGAGAGAGGCCAAAAAAATGCTTGCTCCTGGTGTTGTATGGAACGATTATCATAATGAGGTTGGTAAGGTTGTTACCTCAGAATTGCTTACGCTTGGCTTGCTGGACAAACATGACGTAGCAAAACAAGATCCTGCCATGCCGCTATACAAGAAATATTTCATGCATGGCACGTCCCACCATTTAGGAATAGACGTGCATGATTTTGCCAGTCGCTACAAACCATTCGAAGAGGGGAATATTTTAACCTGCGAACCCGGCATATACATTCCTGAGGAAGGATTGGGCATAAGGCTTGAAAACAATATCGTTCTCATGAAAAATGGCAATATTGATCTGATGGACGATATTCCCTTAGAAGCTGAGGAAATTGAAGAGATTATGAATTCCTGATCGTCAGTTTATTGATTCAATAAACTGATAAAGATTAAAATCAGGGTTTTTATATGCCAGGTTAATCTCGTCAAACAGCTTTTGCCGGTCGACGCTCTTCATTCGCTTGTACTGCAGCAATTTCCACGCTTTTTCCGCCAGTAAAAAGGGTTTCCGATCGGCTTTTGTAATTGTGTGACTCTCGATGGCAGATATCAGGTCGCGAACTCCTTCAGAGCGGTTTGCAGTTGTTTTGATAACGGGAATAAGTTGCGGTCTCCCGTGAACGAGATTTTTCAAGTTATTAGCAAAAGTATCTGCGCCTTCCCTGTCAGACTTATTTACCACAAATATGTCGGCAATTTCCATCAATCCCGACTTAATGTTTTGTATTTCATCTCCCGATTCAGGCACAAGCACAACAACGCTGATATCTGCAAGACCAGCTATCTCTACTTCAGACTGCCCTACCCCCACCGTTTCTATCAAAATATAATCAAAACCTGCAGCTTTCAGCACGTCGGTCATTTCAATGGTCTTACTGGAAAGGCCTCCTAAAGAACCCCTGGTGGCTATTGACCGGATAAAAACATTTTTCTTGTTGAATTGCTCCGACATTCTGATCCTGTCGCCGAGTAGTGATCCCAGATTAAAGGGAGAAGTAGGGTCTACCGCAAGAACAGCAACCGACTTCCCATTTCCAGACCAATAGTTTACTAATCCGTTTACCAAGCTGCTTTTTCCCGCACCCGGCGGACCAGTGATGCCAATAACCGGCGTTTCTCGGTTAGTGAGGGATTTCAAAAACTCGGCGGAGCCGGCAAGGTCATTCTCAACAATGGTTAAAGCACGAGCAAGGCTTTTGAAATTACCTGATCTTACCTGAACTACCATTTCCGGGAGCGATATCGCCATTAACCTATATTTTATCTAAATTTGTACAAATAAAGGAATTTTATCACACCTTCAGATTTGAAAGATTTGAACATTTCAGTTGTCATTCCGAACTATAATGGTGTGCATCTATTTCCAGAAACCCTTCCACCACTGATCCGGGCACTGGAGCAATCCGGCAAGCAATTTGAAATTATAATTAGTGACGACTGCTCAACCGATGATTCAGTGAATTATCTGAAACAAAATTTTCCAGGAACCTCGGTATTAACCAACGAAAGAAATTCAGGGTTTTCCATTACCATTAACCGGGGTATAGCAAAATGTAAATACGAACTGGTTTTGTTGCTTAACAGCGATGTTAAACTCACAGATAATTATTTCACAGATCAATTTAAGTATTTCCAGATGCCCGATACATTCGGGGTAATGGGTAAGATTATTGGCTGGCATGATGATATTGTGCAGGATGGAGCGAAGTATCCGAAGTTTGAAGGCTTCAAGCTTAAAACCTCTGTCAATCATTTACCCGATTCGAACAACCCTGTTTACAGCATGTATCTCTCGGGGGCAAATGCCTTGGTAGACAGAAAAAAAATACTTAGTCTTAATGGATTTGACGAGCTGTTCAGTCCCTTTTACATGGAAGATGTAGATCTTTCCATAAGAGCCTGGAGGATGGGATGGAAATGCTACTTTGAACCTGGCGCAGTTTGCCGTCACAAGACGTCCACGAGTATTACGTCTAAAAACAAAAAAGACTTTATAAGACAGATCTATAACCGCAACAAAATGTACTTTCATGCAATTCACTTGCAAGGTTTATCGCTGATAGGATGGTATATTCAAACTTTACTCGAACTGGTTTTCAGGGTACTCACATTTCGTTTTGATTATTTGAGGTCTTTTGTTGACTTTATACGAAACATCGATGGAGTCAGGAGCTCAAAAGTCAAAATTAGTAAACTGAGTAAAATCACCCAGACCAGCTTAAGTCTTCGCAAGGTGGTTGACAAAATAAGAAACTCTATCTCCGAAACAAATACCAACATTCTTAAAAGGAATGCATGAGCATTGTAATATGCATAAGGAGTACTCTCCAAATGAGTAACTTTGCACGCTAATCCCGATTAATGAAGACTTTTTTTCGACTTTTGCGCTTTGCGACACCCATAGAGAACTTCGCTGTTCCTTTCTTTATAACATCTATTTTAGGAGTAATTTTCGGTCTCTTGAATTTTACGTTGCTGATACCTGTATTCGAGTTATTGTTCAATCAGACTAGCGAATTTGGAGCTAAGGCGCCCCAGGTAGCGCCAGTTTTTGATTTTAGCTTGTCCTATTTCAAAGACGTCTTTTACTATCATTTTCAAGCTGTAATTGATAGCGCGGGTAAGGTGGGAGCGTTAAAAATGGTTTGCGCAATCATAGTCGCATCGGTAATTCTCAGCAATCTGTTTAAATATCTTTCTATGAGAGTTATTGAGAATTTCAGGTTAGTGATAATTACGCGAATCCGCAATAGTATTTTCAAAAAGCTGACCGACATTGATATTCAATATTTTAGCAGTCAACGCAAAGGCGATCTTATTTCAAGATTTATGACAGACGTGATTACGATACAGGATTCTATTATACGTTCCATGCAGGTCATTCTCCGCGAGCCGATAACAATTATTTTAAATTTTGCTGTTCTTTTTGCTATATCAGTCCAATTAACTCTTTTTGCTCTGGTACTGATTCCCATATCAGGCATATTAATCACAACCATTGTTAAACGCTTGAAAAAGCATGCCACGGCTGCCCAGGAATCACAGGGTGCCCTTGTATCAAGTATTGAGGAAAGCTTAAGTGGAGTGAAGATCATCAAGTCTTTCAATGCAGAGTCATACATGCAAAAGAAGTTTAGTGAGGTGAATATGCATGCAAGCAGGATACACAGGCGATTGGCGCGCAGAGTTCTGCTGGCGTCCCCCGTTTCAGAAATGCTGGGAGTAATAACGGTTGCTGCATTATTATTTTATGGTGGAACACTTATTCTCGCGGAGGGGTCTGAATTACAGGGTGCGGAATTTATAGGTTATATTATAATTTTTTCGCAGATCATCCCCCCTGCTAAGGCATTTTCAGAGGCATTTGGAAATATTTCACAGGGCATCTCTGCCGGGGAAAGAGTTTTTCAATTACTGGATGCTCCTGAGAATATTACTAATTCGACCAGGGCCATCAATAAAAATTCTTTTTCTAACTCAATTGAAGTTAAAAATGTGTCTTTTTCCTATGGCAGTAAAAAAGTACTGAATAAAATCAGCTTTGCCGTCGACAAAGGAAATACGGTTGCTTTGGTTGGCCCTTCCGGAGGCGGAAAAACAACATTGATGGATATGTTTCCCCGCTTTATGGATCCTGGCTCAGGTAAGCTTCTTATTGACGATATTGATATCAAAGATATTCTGATGACAGATCTGAGGGCCTTGATGGGTATAGTAAATCAGGAATCTGTTCTCTTTAATGATACTATATTTAATAACATTGCGTTTGGAAGATCGGTATCTGAAAAAGAAGTCCACGAGGCAGCAAAGATTGCGAATGCACATGAATTTATTTTAAGTAGTGAGCATGGCTATCAAACCAATATCGGGGACAGAGGAATGAAACTTTCGGGGGGGCAGAAACAAAGGATTTGCATAGCTAGGGCGGTACTGAGTAATCCTCCTATACTATTACTGGACGAAGCCACATCTGCACTTGACACGAAATCAGAGAAACTTGTTCAGCAAGCCTTGCAAAAGTTAATGCAAAACAGAACCTCTATTGTAATTGCTCATCGTCTAAGCACAATCAAGGAAGCTGATCGTATTATTGTTATCGATGGAGGACAGATTGTTGAGGAAGGAAAGCATCATGAATTAATGGATAACCAAGGGTTATATAAAAAGCTTGTTGACATGCAAACTTTTAGCAGCTAAGATGCCGCCACTAAAAATATCAAAAACTGAAAACTTTAAATTCCGGTTTTCCATATGCACACTGGTAACTAAGCCGGCGGAGTATACCGGAATGGTGGAGTCATTCGTAAAAGCAGGTTTCACTGAAATGGACTGCCAATACCTCTATGCAGATAATTCTGACGGGAATGAATTCGAAGCTTTTGGCAGTATAAACCGTTTTCTAAGGGAGTCCCAGGGCGAATTCGTCATTATTTGCCATCAGGATGTCTTAATTACTATTGATGATCGCCGGCAGCTTGAAGATCAGATTACACTGGTTTCGAGCCTGGATCCGGATTGGGCTGTTCTGGGAAATGCAGGAGTTAATAACATGTATAATATTTCTATGGTAATTACTCATTATGATAAGCAATCTCATCGCTCTGGATTATTACCGTCAAAAGTTCAATCACTCGACGAAAATTTCCTGCTGATTAAAGCATCTGCTAATCTGGCCGTAGCAGGTGACCTTGAGGGGTTTCATTTATATGGAACTGATATATGCCTTATCGCCGAATGCCTGGGCTATTCGGCATTCGCCATAGATTTTCATATCGTACACAACGGCAGGGGTATTATGGATAAATCTTTTTATAATCTCTCTGAGAAACTATCGCTGAAATATTCATCTTTCTTCCGAAGCAGATACATCCGGTCGACAATGACAAGTTTTTATGTCACTTCAAATCAATTAATGAGTTTATTAATGAATATAAGAATTGTAAAGGGTCTTGCGAGACAGTATTACAAACTAAGATTTAAGTATACGGGGAAGATATAAGCTACTTCTTATAACAGAATACGTTCAGTGCCATATTAAAAGCTTCCGCTATATTGTGTTCATCAATAAATGGCTTTTTACGAATATCAGATTCTTTAATGTAATAGGTAAAGCTCTGCTCAGATACTAATTCCAGTAACTTATGCAGCGTCTGAGGTTCCTTGATGCTGTTATGATATTCAAAGAATATATGCCGAACTTTATGTAATTCGTTGCGACAGCCGTTCAAAACAACTCCTTCGGCACCCTCTATATCAATCTTTAACAAGTCTACATCGGCACTGAGGAAATCGGTCAACGGAACAGTCTCAATTTTAATTGGCTTTGCGTGTTTATATGTATTTTCCAGCCTGCCTCCCATTTTTCCATCGGCAAAAAACGTTAAAACATCCACTTTATCCCAAACTGCTTTTTGGTAAGCGGTGACATTTTTCAAGTTGAACGTTTCTATATTTTCCTTTAAGATGCTAAATATCTCAGGATCAGGTTCAAATGCTATTATCTGATGATTCGGATAATTTTGAGAAAAATACAGGACACTTAAACCCATATTAGCTCCACAATCAATTATCGTTCTGGCATCCCTTGAAGGCTTGAACTCATATATATTCGAATCAAAAAGCTCTTTATAGGTAGCCGTAAAACTTGCGCCGTCATGATATATAAAAGGCTTTCCAAATATATTGGTTGTACCTTTTTGAGATCTTGGATTGGCAGCAATGATTGACAGTTCTAAATTAATGTCCACACTATTACCTGCAACCTGTAGTAGCTTAAAATAGTTCCTTTTGATTGTCTTTCTTAAACCCACGCCGTTCTTATTCAGTAATAAAATATTCAAAAAAAAAAGCGATCATCGCAGACCGCTTTTCCAATTTATGTTAAAACCTATAATTTCCTCTTCACCTCAACCTGCTCATACGACTCGACGATATCGCCAACTTCAATGTTGTTGAAGTTTTGAATGTTCAAACCGCACTCGTAGCCTGTGGCAACTTCTTTTACGTCATCTTTGAAACGTTTTAACGAAGCCAGCTCACCTGTGTAGATAACCACGCCATCGCGAATGATACGTATCTTGCTATTCCTGGTGATCTTACCGTCGAGTACCATACAACCTGCGATAGTACCCACTTTACTGATCTTGAATACCTCACGGATCTCAACGTTTGAAGTAATTTTCTCTTCAAATTCAGGATCAAGCATTCCCTCCATCGCAGCTTTAACTTCGTTGATGGCATCGTAAATGATAGAGTATAGCCGGATATCGATCTGCTCTGCTTCTGCGAGTTTGCGGGCACTGGCCGAAGGGCGTACCTGGAAACCTATGATGATCGCATCTGAGGCAGAAGCCAGCAAAACATCCGATTCGGAGATCTGGCCTACTGATTTATGTATGATATTAACCTGTATCTGTTCGGTTGATAGTTTCAATAATGAATCCGAAAGTGCTTCGATAGATCCATCCACGTCACCCTTAACAATAACGTTAAGCTCCTTGAAGTTACCGATCGCCAGACGACGGCCGATCTCGTCAAGGGTAATGTGTTTCTGTGTACGTAATCCCTGCTCGCGCTGTAATTGAAGTCTCTTGTTTGCCACCTGGCGCGCTTCAACTTCACTTTCCATTACATTGAACTTATCTCCGGAAGTTGGTGCTCCCTGCATACCAAGAACCTGTACCGGCGTCGAAGGACCTGCTTTGTCCACCTTTACTCCACGTTCATTATGCAGCGCTTTTACCCTTCCGGAATACCCCCCCGCAAGGATCGGATCGCCTACCTTCAACGTTCCCGCCTGTATTAGGACGGTAGTTACAATACCTCGTCCTTTATCTAAAGCTGCTTCTATAACGCTACCCACAGCACGCTTATTAGGATTAGCTTTAAGTTCGAGCAGATCTGCTTCGAGTAATACCTTTTCTAATAAAAGGTCTATACCCGCACCCGTTTTACCGGAAATTTCCTGGCTCTGATATTTACCACCCCAGTCTTCGACAAGGATGTTCATCGCCGACAATTGCTCTCTGATCTTATCTGCGTTTGCTCCGGCTTTGTCTACCTTACTAAAGGCGAACACAATCGGAACATTAGCTGCCTGCGCATGATTAATAGCCTCACGTGTTTGAGGCATAACGCTATCGTCAGCCGCGATTACAATAATTGCAATATCTGTTACCATGGCACCACGGGCACGCATCGCAGTAAAGGCTTCGTGACCAGGTGTATCAAGGAATGTTATCTTACGGCCGTTCTCAAGTGTTACCTCATAAGCACCGATGTGCTGAGTAATACCCCCTGCCTCACCGGCAATAACGTTGGTTTTGCGTACAAAATCAAGTAATGATGTTTTACCGTGATCGACGTGACCCATTACGGTAACTATCGGTGCTCTTGGAACTAATGACTCTTCGGTATCAACTTCTTCCAACAGTCCGCTTTCCTCATCCTCCGGTTTAACGAATTCTACTTCGTAACCAAACTCATCCGCAACAATAGTCAGAGTTTCCGCATCTAACCTTTGATTGATCGATACGAACATTCCCAGGCTCATACAGGTTGAGATGATCTGTGTTACCGGAACATCAAGCATTAAAGCAAGCTCGTTGGCTGTTACAAACTCCGTGACCTTTATAGTCTTGGATTGCATTTCCAGTTCCATTGCTGCCTCTTCCGCTGTTTGCGCAACATCATCACGTTTTTGACGGCGAAGTTTAGCGCGCTGAGCGAATTTTCCTGATTTACCTGCACCGCTTAAACGCGCCAGTGTGGCTTTTATCTGGTCTTGTATTTCTTTATCTGTTGGCTCGGCTTTAGGAGTACTATCTGTACGCGGCTTATTCCTGAAATCAGGACGTGCACCGCCGGGAGTATTTTGGCCCGGTCTTGCATTTCTGAAATCCGGGCGATTACCCTGATATCCTCCTCCGGGAGCTCCGGGAGCTGGTGCCGGCCGATTGGTTCCGGGTTGTTGATTCCCACCCGGCTGTCCGGGAACGTTATCCTTACGTTTACGCTTGCGCTTATGATCTGCACCAGCCGCACTTGACGACGAGGCTACGGGTTGTCCGCGGCGTGCAGGCGTAACTGGCAGTTCAATTCTTCCAATTACATTCGGCCCGCTTAAGCGTTCCGCCTTAGCCCGTATAACCGTTGCATCAGGGTTACTTTCCTGCGTATTTGGTCTGTTCTCTATCTTTTCTTCTGCTGGTTTAACTTCTGCAGCAGGCTCAGCTTTCGCCTGAGGTTTGTCTTCAGTTTCAGCAACAACCCGTTTAGAAACTTCAACCGGTTTTTCTACCTCCTTTACAGGCTCAACTGGTTCGGCTTTAGGTTCAGCAGCTTTTACTGGTTCCGCTGGTACGGGTGGAGCAACTGGAGCTTCCGGTTGAACCGCTGGCTTTTCTGCTTCAACAGGCTTTTTATCAGGGCGTGTTTTAGAATTAAGATCATCCAGATTGATCTTACCAACTATTTTCACACCAGGTAATGCACCCTCATCGGGCTTCTGCTGTTCAGCAGCAGGCTCGGCAGGAGCAGACTTTGGCCTTTCAACCACAGGGGGCGTATACGAACTCACGTTCTTGATCAGGATCTCTTCCTGTTCAAAATCTTTTGAACGTGGCTGCGGTTCAGCCCTCTCAGGTGTAACAGGCAGATCATCGCGACGAATCTTGCCTATAACAATCTGTTTGGCTTCTTCTTTTACGATCTTATCACCCTGGTACTCCTTTAAAAGAACATCATACATCTCATCCGTGAGTTTAGTGTTCGGACGGGCTTCAACTTTGTAACCCTTCTTCGCTAAAAACTCAACCGCTGTAGATAAGCCTATATTCAGCTCTTTCGCAGTTTTAAGTAAATTTGTGCTTTTACCTTCTGACATTTATTATTTAACCTCGCTTATTTTTGTACAAAAGTACGGTTTTTATCTTTGTTTCAGTATCAAGAATCAAGTATCAGGTATCAAAGATTAATTCCTGCTTACTATCTGGCATCTTATTATACTAATTTAACGTAAACGTATCACGTAAAACGAAATACTTTTTACTCAAACTCTGATCTCAGGATTTCCATCACATCTTTAACCGTGTTCTCTTCAAGATCAGTACGTTTCACCAATTCATCTACTGTTAAAGCCAGAACTGATTTTGCCGTATCCAACCCAACGCGTTTAAATTCGTCAATGATCCATCCTTCAATTTCATCTGAGAACTCTTCGATATCTACATCTTCATCATCTTCATGTGCCTCACGGTAAACATCGATCTCATAGCCTGTCAGTTTGCCGGCAAGCTTGATATTATGTCCGCCACGCCCAATTGCTAACGAAACCTGATCAGGCTTTAAATACACCGCCGCTCTCTTCTCTTCATCATCCAATTTGATGCTGGTGATCTTCGCCGGGCTCAGTGCACGCTGTATATACAACGAAATATTATTTGTATAGTTTATAACATCGATGTTCTCATTCTTCAGCTCACGAACAATGCCATGGATGCGTGAACCTTTCATACCCACACATGCTCCTACCGGGTCAATCCTGTCGTCGTATGATTCAACTGCAACTTTAGCACGCTCACCCGGTTCACGAACGATCTTCTTAATAGTGATCAAGCCGTCGAAGATCTCAGGCACTTCCATCTCGAACAAACGCTGAAGGAACTCAGGAGCGGTACGCGAAATAATGATCTTAGGGTTGCCGTTAAGCATCTCTACTTTATCAATAATAGCCCGTACAGAATCGCCTTTCTTAAAATAATCTGCCGGGATCTGCTCCGTTTTCGGAAGTAAAAGTTCATTGCCTTCATCATCAAGCACAAGCGTTTCTTTCTTCCACACCTGATAAACTTCACCAGTTACTATTTCTCCCACACGATCTTTGTATTTCTTAAAGATCTCATCTTTCTCCAGCTCAAGGATCTTTGAAACCAGGGTTTGGCGGGCAGCAAGTATCGCACGGCGGCCGAAACTTTCAAGAGTGATCTGCTCGATAAAATCATCACCCACTTCGAGGTCGGGATCTATAGCTTTTGCTTCCGCGAGCTCTATTTCCAGATCGTCATCCTCTGAGAAACCATCTTCCATAACGGTTCTTGTACGCCAGATCTCCAAATCCCCGTTATCCGGATTTACAATGACGTCGCAGTTTTCGTCGTTGCCATACCTTTTACGCAACATGCTCCGAAAAACCTCTTCCAACACGCTAATAACCGTAGGACGGTCAATATTCTTAAAGTCTTTAAACTCCTGGAATGAATCGATTAAATTAATATTGCTCATTTTTTATTGAGATTTGAAATTTGAGATATGAGATGTGAGATTGAACGCTATCTAACGTCTCACATCTAGCATCTCATATCTAATTATTTAAAATTAATATTGCTCTTTTTTTTTGAGATATGGGATGTGGGATCGAACGCTGTCTCACATCTAGCATCTCATATCTAATTATTTAAAACTCACTAAAACTTTTGTTTCTGATATATCTGTAAAGGGAATAACGTTCTGCATCACAGTTGCCTTTTTCCCTTTTTCCTTAATACTTTCTTCTAAAGTAATTCCATCCCCGTCAGCTGCGATCAGCTTGCCCTCCTTCTTATCACCGTTTTTCAGCTTAATACTCAACGAACGGTTAATATTTTTCTGATACTGCCGGAACGATTTTAAAGGCGTATCCAATCCGGGCGAAGAAACCTCCAGGTTATATGCCTGCTCAATCGTATTTTCTTCTTCCAGGTGAAATCCAACGTGGCGGCTAACAGCTACGCAATCAGTTATTGCAACTCCATTATCACCATCTATAAGGATGGATAACTGACCGCTGCTGCGCATCTGTACATCTACTAAAAACAGATCCGGGCGATCAGCGATCTTCTCTTCAACCAGTTCAATAACCCTCTTTTCTATGCTCATAATACCTTTTTGTCCGTGTTTAAAAAACAAACGGGTAAAAAAAGAGCCCCGATAATGTCGGGGCTCTTCTCAGATCGGATGCAAATATAAATAAAAACATTCTGATTACAAACAACTAAAATAGAACAGGTTAGAAATCATCGCCTTTACTTTGAATTTTTCGAAGAGCCAGATACCAGGGGCGGCTGACGATATACACTAAGTCCAACCGGATAACCCTTCCTGACGTATTTCTATCCATTCACTCTCTATTCACTACCGGTTCACTAACAATAAACCTTAAATCCAGGCTTTTCTTTTTGTAGAAATACACTAAGCTCTTGTCAATCTATCGTTTAATGAATTTGTACTCCAGGAAGTCGCCCGCCGGCAAAAGATCCCTTTGGGAAATAATATCTTCCGGTTCCTGCATAAGCTCACGGGTATAACATCGCGAAAAGTAAGCCTGCCCCTTTTTAAAACCTGCTGCAGGTGTGAATTGCACCAGGCTATCCAAAACAAGGTAAGATCCATCCAGTGCGTCCTGGAAATCTCTCATTTCTTTGTCGGCCGGCTCTTCATAAACAGCAAAGAAATCTTTCCATTGCTCAGTGCCAAGGGAATCTGCGCGAAACTCGGCAATAGCATAGGAAGAAATGTTCTGAAGTTCCACCGAGGTACTGTCGGCCGAAAGGGCTATGCGGACACCGGTTGAAGCATTGATTCTATCCTGCGCCGGACCACAGCCAACCGATGCCAGAAAAATAATTAACATAATGTAAAACAGATTTTTCATCTTCATGGTTACATAGACTATTCTAAGCTAGTAATTATGAGACTTATCATTGAAATTTTATTAATGGGCGTGGCCGTTGCGATAGCGGCTTACTTACTCCCCGGTGTAGATGTATCGGGATTCTGGAGTGCGGTTATAGCAGGCGTACTTATCGCGCTGGCGAATGCCACCATCGGAACTATTCTGCGCATCCTGACATTCCCGATCAACTTTCTGACACTTGGCTTGATGTCGTTTATTATTACCGTGCTGATGGTGTTGCTGGTAGACAACCTGATGGACAGCTTTAACACCACAGGATTCTTTTCAGCTCTCATGTTTGCAATCGTGCTGGCGGTGTTGAAGATGATATTTTCGGCGGTTGACAATGACCGGGGTTAATGGAATGGGGGGAATAGGGAATGGGGGAATAGGAAATGAATTCCGGTTTTCTTTTCTCTATTTCCCATTACCTATTTCCCATTCCCCTAACCCCCCTATTTCCCCACAATCGCCTCCGTCGCCCTCACAACGCTCGGTGCCTTATCCTTTTTAGTGATCTCAAAAACATCTCTGTTGTTCCGGGATGTAAAATGACGCCCGAGTGCGTTAACCGCCGCTACGCGCACATGTGATACTTCATCCTTGAGCGCTATCGTACGGATGGTTTCGTAAGCAGCATTCTGCTCCTCAGATGTGAGTCTATCCGCAACGGCTATCGCTGCTGTACGGATAAACCAATTCTTATCCTTAAATGCTTCAACGAGGGTCAGCCGGGCAAGAGGATCACTTTTCTGCTGTAGCATCACCATAACCGCTTCAAATCTATCCATGAACAGGGGGGCGTTCTTATATTGAAAAATATATTGGGCCAGAGTCTTATTTTCCGTTTTCTCTCCGAGAAGGTATTTCCCGGCGTCGGCATTCACCAGGTCGGGCGCAACAGAAGATGAGAACAGGAACGTTTGATCTGGCTTATCCAGCACTATACTTTTACGCTCAACCTTACCTCCCGAGTAAATGTCGACTTCAAGCGGGATACGGTACACAGGCGTCTTTGTCAAATCCTGCGTTTGCCTGATGTTAACAGAAATCTCTTTTTTATCTGCATTATAGCTGCTTTGGATATTTAATACAGGATGACCTGAAGCCAGGAACCACTGGTTGAAAAACCAGTTCAGGTCCGTGCCGGTCACCTCTTCGAAAGCAAGCCTCAGATCGTGGATCTCAGCGCTCTTGTAAGAATGCCTGGTAAGGTAGAGGTGCAGGGCTTGAAAAAAGGCCTCATCTCCGACCGTCTTACGAAGCATGTGAAGTATTCGCCCGCCTTTTTGATAACTGATCTCATCAAACATTTGCTCCCGGTCGGCATAGTCGAAACGGATCACATCCGGGCTTTTCTTACGATCGCCGCCCAGGTAGGCAGAGAGGTCCTCAAGGCCCTTCAGATCCGCAATGTCACGGCCGTATTTATGTTCTTCCCATAGGTATTCTCCATAGGTTGCGAACGATTCGTTTAAAGGAAGGTTCGACCACGACTCGGCTGTTACCAGGTTGCCGAACCATTGGTGAAACAGCTCGTGAGCAATTATATCCTCATGGTTTTCATCCAGGTACTGGCCCGCCGACATATTCATCCTGTCAAAAAACACGCTGGCTGTGGTATTTTCCATGGCGCCGCTGACAAAATCGCGGACAACGATCTGTGAGTACTTATCCCACGGATAGTCTATGCCAAGTTTCTTTGAGAAGAACTCGATCATTTCCGGTGTTTTGCCAAAAACAAGTTTAGCGGTCGAAGCGAAAGCAGGTTCGGTGTAATAGTTGACTTCTTTATCCCGCCACTTATCTTTTGTAATGGTAAAATCGCCAACTGCGATCATTGTAAGATAGGTAGCGTGGGGCTGCTCCTGGCGCCAGCTATCGGTGCGGGTACCATTTCCATTCAGGCTGCTGTACTCAAGCGATCCGTTAGAAAGGCTGACATATTCATTTGGCACAGTGATGTTGATCTCCTGTGTCATCTTTTCCTGCGGGCCGTTAATAGTCGGGAACCAACTGGAATTACACTCCGTTTCTCCCTGGGTCCAGATCTGGCGCGGCTTCTCTTTGTCCTTCCCCTCCCGGTTGATAAAATAGAGCCCGCGGTCACCGGCCGAGGCAATATCTTCGCCAATCTTTAACTTATTCGGCATTGCCACGTAGTCCACATAAACGGTATAGGTCTGATCACGGGTATATTGTTTGTCAAGTTTAATCTGCAGCTTCTTGCCATCGTAGGTATAGCGCACCGGCTGGTGGTCGTCCTTTTTGACAAGAGACACGCTGTTGATCTTAAAGCCATTCGCATCCAGGGTCATCTGATCCGACGAATAGAAATACGGCCGGGCTTGTATAGTCGCTTTACCGTAGACGTAGGCGCTGTCCCAATTGAAGCTGAGATCGAGTTTAGTATGAATTATATCGGTTAACTTAGGATAACTCGCCCTGTAAATATTTAATCCCGGCGCGTTCTCGCTTACTGTTATCGGATCGAGATTTACCATTTTGGGAGTTGAGCATGATAGGAAAAATGCCGCCAGGATGGAGCAGGGTAGGAAGTATTTTGTCTTCATAGATTAGTCTTCAGCGAGCAGGTCATTAATTGTTTTCTCAAATTCCTGTACGAAATCATCATAATGCTTGCCGGTACCGGGCCCGCTAAAGCCGGTGTGTATTTTTCTTACTACCCCTTTTTTGTCGATGATCATCAGGGTAGGGAAAGCTTCGAAGTTATTAAGCATCGGCAGGCTTTTTTGGACATCACCTTTCTCGTTCGTATACCCGGTTAACAGCATCTCATAAGGCACGTTGAACCTGTCACGCAGACGCCGGACGTTCTTCCTCGAACGTTCGAGATCGGTGGTCCGCTCATAAGCAAGGCCGATAATCTCCACGCCCCTGCTGTTAAACTTATTGTAAAACGGCACAAGGTAAGCAGTTTCGTCCATGCAGTTAGGGCACCATGAGCCGAGGAATTGTACCAATACAACTTTGTTCCGGTATTTCTCGTCAGTAATAGACACATCTTTTCCATCTAATGACGGAAAGGTAAAATCTATCCGGTCAAAACCCTTTTTTAATGCAGTTAACGAATAGGCATCCGGTAACAGGGCCTGTTCATCTTTACGGGCTGCCCAGGTCCTGATGCCTGAAGGCCCATAATAGAACTTACCGTCTACAATGGTACTATCATTAACCAGGGTGCCGGTAAACAAATAGGCATTGCCCCCATCAAAGCTGGATAGATAGAGTCTACTATCTGAAACCGTTCCCTCCAGGAAGCGGTAATCGCCGGTGGTGGTTAGAAAGGTACCCGACAAGCGGCCATTTTCCTGACTAAATTCTCCTACAGCAATAGTAGTATCTCCGGTATCAGGAGTGGCAAATGTGGCAGACCACCGTCCGGACACATTCGGTATCGCGCTTTTATTGGCTTTAAAGAATCGCCAGTCGTCGCCATATTTCGCCTCGAAATTCATGACCGCATCTTTGTCTGCCAGATGCTTGATCCATTTTCCCGAAAGCAAATTGCCTTTGTTCTTAGCTTTGATCTCTGTGTCAAAAAGGGGCATATTGATGAAGATAGAATCGTCGGCATGTGAAATTTCATCCACCCCCAGACGTTCCTTACCGTTCATGAGATAGATGTATTTTTTACCCAGCGAATCAACAACCTCGAAGTTAAAAGGGATTTCAGCTGCTGAATCCGTTTTAAGCGTCGCCCGCCAAATTCCTGTCTTCAGTTCTGTATCAGAAGATTTGCACGAAAAAGCTAATAAGATAGCAAAAACACAGGTAATGTTTAAAATTGATCTCATCCGTTTTATTTTTATTTCAATATTTCACGTGCTATAATGATCTTTTGGATCTCTGAAGTACCTTCATATATCTGGGTGATCTTAGCATCCCTCATAAGCCTTTCCACATGATATTCTTTAACAAACCCATAACCCCCATGAATCTGTACTGCTTCGACAGTGACTTTCATCGCTACCTGCGAAGCATAGAGCTTGGCCATTGAGCTCGCCTGGGCATATGGCAGATCCTGGTCTTTAAGCCAGGCAGCTTTAAGGCATAACATTCTAGCGGCCTCAATTTCCGTAGCCATATCGGCGAGTTTAAACTGGATTGCCTGGTGGCCCGATATAGGCTTTCCGAAAGCTTTCCTTTCCTGTGAATAGTTCAACGCCAGCTCATAGGCGCCCGAGGCGATGCCTAATGCCTGTGACGCGATACCGATCCTGCCACCCTCCAGCGTTTTCATAGCAAATTTGAAACCAGAACCCTCTTCGCCGATACGGTTCTCTTTAGGCACTTTCACATCTGTGAACATTAAAGAGTGCGTGTCTGAGCCCCTGATCCCCAGCTTGTTTTCTTTTGGCCCGACAGTGAAGCCAGGCATACCCTTTTCTACGATCAGCGCGTTTATGCCCTGGTGCCTCTTTGCGGGATTTGTCTGGGCAATGACGAGGTACGTAGACGCGGAACTTCCGTTAGTGATCCAGTTCTTTGTTCCATTCAGCAAATAGTGGTCGCCCATATCCACGGCGGTAGTCTGCTGCGATGTGGCGTCAGACCCTGCCTCAGGTTCAGAAAGACAGAATGCGCCGAGTTTTTCGCCAGCAGCGAGAGGCTTCAAATATTTTTCCTTTTGTTCTTCTGAACCATACTTCTCCAGCCCGAAACATACTAGGGAATTATTTACTGATACCACTACGGATGCTGAAGCATCAATTTTGGACAGCTCCTCCATAGCCAATACGTAAGACACGGTGTCGAGACCCGATCCATTATACTTTGGGTCCACCATCATACCCAGAAAACCCAGTTCGCCTAATTTCCTGATTTGTTCCGCAGGAAATTTCTGGTTCTCATCCCGATCAATGACTCCCGGCTTAAGTTCGGTATTAGCAAAATCCCGCGCCGCATCACGGATCATTAATTGCTCTTCTGAAAGTTCGAAATACATAGATAATTGGTTAGTTCAGCAAGATAATCTTTTGGGTGACTATTTGCCGGAATACAAATTAAGGAATATTTCTCATCAACTGTATTGATGAAGGTTGGAATTAGACCGGTTATTTAGTGAATGACCTGATCTTTTGCTCGATCAAAGTAGTCGAATATCCCGGCAGATAATCCAATGTCTTTACCTGCCCGCCATTTTCCAGAACAACATCCGCGCCCACAATCTGCCCGATGGTATAATCTGCACCTTTCACCAGTATATCCGGCTTCACGACTGTAATAAGATTGAGGGGAGTGTCTTCATCAAACAATATAACCGCGTCGACGAAGGAGAAAGAAGCCAGCATCAGCGCACGCGAGTCTTCAGCCATTATGGGTCTGCCCGGACCTTTCACTCCTTTTGCTGATTTATCAGAATTCAACCCGATGATCAGCCTGTCGCCAAGATCGGCCGCCTTGGATAAATAATCAATGTGACCCTTATGGAGCAGATCAAACCAACCGTTGGTAAAGACAATCTTTTTTTCAAGCAAACGCCACATATTGAGCCTTGCCTGAAGCTGCTCCAGGGTAAATATTTTTTCCTCTATGTGCTGAAGTTTACCCATTCCGAATAGCTTTTGACGTTTTTAACATGATCAAAATTAAGCTAATTGCACCAGCAAATAGAATTAATATCGTTTGTGAGGAGTGAATGAGAAGCGCATAGGCAAGTCCCTCGCTCTTTGGAATATCGTATACAAGCAAACCCTCAGATACCATATAATGGAAAGCACCGATGCCACCCTGAACAGGCACGATCATACCGAGACTGCTAAATACCAATACCGAAAGCGCAGCAAACACACCCAGGCCCGAAGTGGCTTCGAGTGCGAAGAAACATAGGTAGGTGGACAGGCCATAAAGGAACCATATAAGCACGGAACAGAAAACAAAACCGGTTTTATCTTCGAGGCCCTTTACGGACATAATACCACTTTTCATGTCCATAAATAATTTATACAGCTTGTTCTTTATTCCCCACTCCCGTTTTTTCATGAGCAGGTAAAATAATCCGATAGCCAGAAGAAGAACAAGGCCTGCAAATACCAGAATAGTCAAATTACCGGCGCTTCCATCAAGCTTGACCAGGACGTTCTGGTAGAGGAAGTTGGCAAGAAGATCAAACTGCAATATTATTCCCAGGGCGAGTATGATCAGCAGCATAAGGAGATCAACTACCCGCTCAACGATCACCGTTCCGATGAGTTTAATAATAGGGATATTATCCGTCTTATTTATTACACCGCAGCGTGACACTTCACCCATTCGCGGGAATGCGACATTGGCCATATATCCTATGATGATAGCGTAACAGGCGCTCAATATAGAAGGGGTGCCATGCCCCAGAGGGCTGATCATCATTCTCCACCGGATAGCCCTGACCACGTGTGCCAGGAAACACACTATAAGAGAGGCCGCAACCCAAACATAGTCTGCTTCACGCAGATCTTCCAGCAACTTACCCCAATCCTGTCCGCGGAATGCCAGGACCATTAAAGCGATTCCCAGAACCAATAAGAGTAAATATTTAAGAGCCGATATGTATTGTTTCAATTATTTAGTTGTTAATATCATATTATCGATAATCCGGATACTTCCTACCCGGGCAGCTACAAGCGCGATAATAGTACCTTCTTGCTTTGAGGCGGCTGGCTGAAAAGTTTCTGCGTTGAAGATCTCGAAATATTCAGGCTCAATTCCGGGACTTGCTGCAAGAAAATCAAGCGCTTCTTCCCTGACTTGCGCAATACTTTTGTCTTTAAATCCTGTCTTCGCCCGCGTTAGCGCCTTATATAATGCCAGGGCATTTTGCCGGTCTGCTTCTGACAGGTAAACATTCCTGGAGCTCATGGCAAGACCATCTTTCTCACGCACTATCGGGCACCTGACCAGCTTAACTGACATCTGGAGTTTCTTCACCATGAGAGAGATGATCATAAACTGCTGAAAGTCCTTCTGACCAAAAAATGCATAATCAGGGTTGACGATATCGAACAGCTTTTTAACTATCTGGGTAACGCCCTGGTAATGCCCTGGCCTGATCTCTCCTTCAAGGATAATATCAAGCCCATCCAGCTCTATATGCCAGTTATCTGAACTCCTGTACATCTCATCTACCTCGGGCAAAAAAAGCACATCACAACTAACCTCGCGAAGTTTGCGGATATCGTCTTCGATTGGTCTTGGATAGTTTTCAAGATCGCTTTTATCATTAAACTGGGTGGGGTTAACAAAAATGCTGCAAACTACAATACTGGTTTTGTTTTTTGCTGCCTCTATTAACGATAAATGTCCCTGATGCAACGCTCCCATCGTAGGTACAAAACCTACCGTCCTGCCCGGCGATCTTAATTCATTTAAATAGTTGTGAACTTCTGCGCGGGTCCTGAAAATTTCCAAAATATGTATCCGTTAATTGTGCTCAAAAATGGTTAAATACTTAAATACCACCAAAACAACTTGCCTAAATCGTTGATATTTCATAAGATATTGCTTATCTTTGCTGTTCGAAAACTTTTCTTAACCCTTAATTTAATCAAATTGGAGATGGCAAAAACGAAGATTCTTTTTATTACGCATGAGATGTCGCCTTTCCTTGAACTTACCAAAATTTCTGAGATCACCCGCCAGCTTCCCCAGGCAATGCAAGACAAAGGATTTGAGATCCGGATCCTGATGCCACGTTTTGGTAATATTAACGAACGCCGTAACAGGCTACACGAAGTGATTCGTCTTTCAGGAATGAATATTATCATTAATGACAATGATAACCCATTAATAATCAAGGTAGCTTCTATTCCTTCAGCACGGATGCAGGTTTACTTCCTTGATAACGAAGAATATTTTCAAAGGAAGCATGTATTTGCTGACGGAAACAATAAGTTTTATGAAGATAATGACGAGCGTACTATCTTTTTCTGCAAAGGTGCGCTCGAAACAGTTAAAAAACTAGGCTGGTCTCCTGATGTGGTTCACTGTCACGGATGGATGAGTTCTTTGGTTCCTGCTTATCTGAAAACTATCTATAAAGATGATCCTACCTTCAAGAATTCAAAAGTAGTTTACTCTGTCTACGACGACGCGTTTGAAAACAGCCTTAATGCAGGGTTTGCTGCCAAAGCAATCATGAACGGCATGAATGCAGAGCACACGGAAGTTTATACTGCTGCAACAAATACCGCGTTGAATATCGGCGCTATTTCTTATTCTGATGCGGTTATTTATGCAAGCGAAAATATAAGCGAGGAAGTGTTAAAGTTTGTTAAAAAAGGCAATAAACCTACGCTGGAATTCAATTCCACTTCAGATTTCGAAAATTATTACAACCTTTACGAAGAAATCGCTAACGAAGAGCTGGTCTCTTTAGCTTAAAGGTGTATCGCCAATGAAACCACGACTATCGCTTAAAGCGATAGCCATTCGGGATTCATAAGGCTCTTAAAACAAATGTAATACAGATGAAATTATACAAATTAGACTTATTAACGTTGTTGATAAGTCTTTTTATTTTAAGTGGCTGTCAGAATACAGATTCTATAGGTCTGGATGTGGATCCCGCAACTGGGATTAGCGGAACGTTTACCGATACGGTAACGGTCAGGACATCCACTGTACGTGAGGATTCAATACCGACAAATTCATTATCTCAATATCCGCTTGGATATTTTAACGATCCTGTTTTTGGGAAAACCACTGCCAATATCGCCATGACGTTAAAGATCGCTAATACCGGTGCTACTTTTGGAACATCCCCCACATTAGACTCAGCTGTTCTTATTCTTCATTATGGTAAGGAGTTTTATGGCGACAGTACTTCTAAATTTCAGATCGAGGTACGCCAGCTGTCCGAGCAAATGAACAGAACAAAGAGCCACTATAATCAATATGGGTTTAACGTTTCTCCCGCGGTTATAGGGAGCCAGCTTGTTACTGTAAGGAGAAGAGACAGTGTTAAAGTTAATGAAATCGTTACCGGTAAGCCTGATGTCGTTAAAACCAAGGCTCCTCAGATACGTATTCCAATAAGCGCGGCGTTTATAAACAACAACTTTCTAAATGCGCCGGCAACGAACTTCAGCACTAACGAGCTTTTTATTAAATTTATTAAAGGCCTGCACCTTCGGGTCAATGAGGCACAGAGTTCCGGACCAGGTGGTATCGCATTCCTTAACCTTACAGATTCGAGCAGGCTGGATGTTTTCTACAAAAGTACAAGCGGAACAACTATCGATACGACCATGATGTCGTTTCCTATTTCAAACCTTGAATACCCGGTATCTGCGCAGTTTACACACGATTATACAGGAACTGATGTCCAAACTCAGCTTAACAATCCAAATACCCAATACGATTTTACGTATGTACAGGGCTTGGGGGGCGTTCGTACCAAGATCCGTTTCCCGTATATCGAGAAACTAAAGGAACTGGGTAATATTACCATTAATAAAGCTGAGCTGATAGTCACCGTGGTCGGAGGTACAGATAATTATACGCCTTCGCCGCGCATGATCATTTATACGACGGATATTGCGAACCAACGGCAGTTTATACCCGATTTTGGTACAGACCCCCTTGTCTCATTAACTGACAATGAGTTCGGCGGCTTTTACGACGCTACTAAAAAGCGTTATAAATTTGTAGTTACAACTTTTCTGCAGGATATCATTAAAGGAAAATCTAAACAGTACGATACCTTTATAGCCCCTGTTAGTGAAGGTTACACTCGTTCGGAAGGCAAAGGCCCTTCAGGCACTACCGCATCAAGAACAATTTTCGGCAGCGGCAAGACTGGGGTGACCTACAAGATGAAGTTGAATATTTTTTACAGTAAAATAAATTAAGTTCCGGTAAATTTCTTCATTTACTTCTTAGTTTTCAGTAGTTTCGTCACATACATTATTAACAACTATGTGCGGAATTGTTGGATACATCGGTTATCGGGATGCCTGGCCGATCGTAATTAAAGGGCTCCACAGGCTTGAATACCGGGGCTATGACAGCGCCGGAGTGGCACTGATAAATGATACCCTTAAAATCTATAAAAAAGCTGGCAAGGTAAGTGACCTTGAAGATGCCGTTAAGGGAATAGATCTTAATGGCAAAATAGGCATGGGGCATACCCGTTGGGCAACCCACGGTGAACCTTCGGATAGAAACTCGCACCCGCATACATCGGGTGACGAGCGTCTCGCTATCATCCATAATGGGATCATTGAAAATTATTCCGCGCTCAAAGAAACCCTGTTGTCCAGGGGGCACGTTTTTAAAAGCGACACCGATACAGAAGTTCTGATACACCTGATAGAAGACATTCAGGATCAAACTGGCCTTGATCTCAGAGAGGCTGTAAGGATAGCTTTAAATGAGGTTGTCGGTGCATTTGCCATAGTGATTATGAGCAAAGACGATCCTGATGAACTTATTGCCGCGCGTAAAGGCAGTCCTATGGTTCTGGGTGTGGGAGACGATGAGTACTTTATTGCTTCAGATGCTTCCCCGATCATAGAATATACTAAAAACGTAATCTACCTTAACGACAACGAAATTGCTTTTATCAGGAGAGAAGAGCTGCTGATTAAAAATATCGATAATGTTGTGCAGATCCCCTATGTGCAGGAATTGGAATTAAAGCTGGAGATGCTTGAGAAAGGAGGATTCGACCACTTCATGTTAAAAGAGATTTACGAACAGCCTCGATCTATAAAAGACTGTATGCGCGGAAGGATCTACCCTTCCAGCGGGCAGGTACAATTAGGAGGTATCAAGGAATATGCTGAAAAGCTAAAAAATGTTGACCGGATAATCATTGTAGCCTGCGGTACCTCCTGGCACGCAGGCCTGGTTGGTGAGTATCTTATCGAAGAATGTGCAAGAATACCGGTGGAAGTGGAATACGCCTCAGAATTCAGATACCGTAACCCAATCATATCAGAAAAGGATATCGTTATCGCTGTTTCACAATCCGGCGAGACTGCTGATACAATGGCCGCAATCGAGCTTGCGAAAGAGAAGGGAGCAACCATATTTGGAATTTGTAATGTAGTAGGTGCTTCAATCCCGAGACTGAGCCACGCCGGCGTTTACACTCATGCCGGCCCCGAAATAGGCGTAGCCTCTACCAAAGCCTTTACAGCACAGGTGACTGTACTGACATTGATGGCCTTATATATGGCCCAGCAGCGAGGAACGATCTCTCAAAGTAAATTGATTCACTTACTTACCGAACTTGACAATATCCCCGGTCTGGTAGAGAAATGTCTTGAATCAAATGAGAAGATCAAAACTATTTCAGAGCATTTTAAAGGGGCCCTTAATTTCCTCTTTCTGGGCAGGGGAAGCGGTTTCCCGGTCGCACTTGAAGGTGCTCTCAAGCTGAAGGAAATCTCATATATCCACGCTGAAGGATATCCGGCAGCTGAAATGAAACACGGCCCTATCGCGCTGATCGATGAGGAGATGCCGGTGGTGTTTATCGCAACAAAGAATTCATCTTATGAGAAAGTAATTAGCAACATCCAGGAAGTAAAGGCTAGAAAGGGAAGGGTTATCGCAATAGTTACTGAGGGTGATACTGTTGTACGGGGTATGGCGGACTACGTGATTGAAATCCCTGATGCGGATGAAGTATTTTTACCTTTGCTGGCTACCATTCCGTTGCAGCTGCTATCATATCACATCGCTGTGCTTCGTGACTGCAATGTTGATCAGCCCCGGAATCTGGCTAAATCGGTAACAGTAGAGTAAATTCCTGTTAAATCCTATCAATTATGGCACAAGGTGCGTAACTTTGTGCCATGTTTATTACTGTTCTTAAATCAAAGATCCACCGCGCGACGGTTACGGACGCAGATCTAAATTATGTTGGCAGCATTACAATAGATGAAGACCTTATGGATGCTGCAAATCTGATTGAAGGCGAAAAGGTGCAGATCGTCAATAATAACAATGGAGAACGCTTTGAAACTTACGTCATAACTGGTGAGCGGAAAAGTGGTACGATAACACTAAATGGGGCTGCAGCCAGGAGAGTGATGAAGGGTGACATCATCATCATCATTTCATACGCAATAATTGATACCGAAGAAGCAAAGAAATTTAAGCCTGCTATCGTATTTCCGGTAGAAGGAACGAATTTATTAAAATAGCTGTTCCGGCAGATCGGTATGCGTTTTTGAAGATGTTGATATCAGGTTGTTGATATCATTCAGTTCCCGGTCTGTCAGGTATCGCCATTTACCTATAGGCAGATCAAGCACGATATTCATTATTCTTACACGTTTAAGCTTAACCACTTTAAAGTCAAGATACTCACACATACGGCGAATTTGTCTGTTAAGCCCCTGTGTAAGAATTATCTTAAACGTATTCCGGTTAATCTGTATTACTTCACATTTTCTTGTCACGGTATCCAGAATAGGCACTCCTGCGCGCATCTTTTTTAAGAAATCCGGCGTCACGGGCTTGTTTACAGTTACTATGTACTCTTTTTCGTGATTATTTCTGGACCGAAGGATTTTGTTGACAATATCCCCATCACTGGTCAGGAGGATTAATCCTTCACTTGGCTTATCCAACCGGCCTATCGGAAATATCCGCTTAGGATATTTAATGTAGTCGATGATATTATTCTTCTCTGCCTTTGTATCCGTTGTACACACGATACCTATAGGTTTATTAAAAGCGATATATACCGGCTTTTCGTCAGGGGGAGAGACAAACTTCCCGTCCACCTTTACCACGTCTCCCTGAACGATCTTCGTTCCCATCTCCGGAACGGCCCCATTGATAGTTACCCTGTTCTGAAGTATCAGACTATCCGCTGCCCTTCTGGAACAATATCCGATCTCGCTTAAGTATTTGTTTATCCGGGTAGTTTTTTCGTCCTCCATCTCTGATTGCCGCCTTCAGGTATTATGGGCTAATTGATTTTCACTGCAAAGGTAGGAGGATTTAAATATTTAACTTTACATCAACAACAAAATACCATGACCATTGTCCAACTTGAATATATTGTTGCAGTCGACACCTACAGAAGTTTCGGTACTGCAGCAGAGAAATGCTTTATAACACAGCCAACTATGAGCATGCAAGTGCAAAAGCTGGAAGAAGAGCTCGGAGTAATCCTTTTCGACAGAGGTAAACAACCCGTAGTGCCTACAGAAATAGGGACCGAAATAATCGAACAAGCGAGGATTATTCTGAAAGAAAGTTATAAGGTAAAGGAACTTATAAGGAACAGAAAAGGAAAAATTGAGGGTGAGCTGAAGATTGGTATCATCCCAACTATGGCCCCCTACCTGATGCCTAAGGTCATCTCTGCTTTTATGAATAAATTTCCAGGTGTCCAGTTATTAATCTGGGAATATACAACAGACCAGATCATCCACGAGTTAAAAAATGGTTTGCTCGACTGCGGCATTCTGTCAACACCCGTTGATGATAAGAGTTTACACGAAAATCCGCTCTTTTATGAATCGTTTGTTGCTTACCTGTCCAAATCCAGTCCGCTCATTAAAAAGAGAAATCTGGTTCCGAAAGATATCGACCTAAATGACCTATGGCTGCTAAACGATGGGCATTGCATGAGAAATCAAATACTGAATATCTGTAACAGGGAAAAATCGACCATGCTCAAGCCATTTGAATACAACACCGACAGCGTTGAAAGTCTCAAGAGAATGGTAGACATGAATAACGGAATTACCCTCTTACCCGAGCTTTCGACGGCAGACTTTTCTGTGAAGCAACTCGATCGTGTACGCTATTTCAAATCACCCGAGCCCAGCCGGGAGATAAGTATAGTCACTCACCGGAACTTCCTTAAGAAAAAACTGATCTCTGCACTTGAGCAGGAAATTATTGCTGCAATACCTAAGCGTATGCAAAGCAAAAAGAAAAAAGAGATACTGGATATATATTGAATTATCCTCTGCCCCTGAATTTTGACAAGAGCCAAATGATCAGCGCAATAATAATAACAACAATGAAAATTCCGGTATAGGCACCAGCTGCAAAGATATCACCTATAAGCTCGCAGCCTGACAATAAGGTGATGACGAAAAGAGCAACTATCGGATATATTTTGTTCATGATCTTTAAATTAAAAAAGTGATGTACTTTCATAATACATCACTTTTTTAATAAAGTTTGCTTTCGCAGGTTTTATTTTGCTTTTGCGTAACGATCTGAAACTGCGTTCCAGTCGACAACATTCCAGAAAGCAGCAATATAATCAGGACGCTTATTCTGATATTTTAAATAATAGGCGTGCTCCCAAACGTCCATACCAAGAATCGGAGTCCCTTTAACCTCAGCAACATCCATTAAAGGGTTATCCTGGTTTGGAGTTGAACTCACCTGTACCTTACCGTCGCCGCCTACACTTAACCAGGCCCATCCTGAACCAAATCTGGTAGTGCCTGCCTCAGCAAATTTCTTCTTAAATTCTTCGAATGACCCGAAGGCTTCGTCAATAGCTTTTGCAAGATCGCCAGAAGGAGCACCACCTCCATTTGGTGACATCACCGACCAATACAAAGTATGATTAAAATGACCGCCACCATTATTTCTAACCGCCGCCGGGTACTTTGAAACATTTTTCTGAATATCTTCTATGCTTTGGCTTTCACCATCTGTCCCGGCCAGAGCTTTGTTTAAATTATCTACATAAGCCTGGTGATGCTTCCCATGGTGGATCTCCATGGTAGCTTTATCAATATGTGGTTCTAAAGCGTCGGCCGCGTACGACAGCGCAGGTAGTTCAAATGCCATGATATTTTAATTTTAAGTTTAACAATATTACTTTAACAAATATAAGAGTGTAATGTTGGAAATTATTCAATTAGATGTCATGATTTATTACGTTTTGCAATAAAAAAATCTTTCATTAACTGCGCCGCATTCTCAGCCATAACGCCGCTTATCACCTCAGTTCGCGGATGCACAATTCTTTGCTTGATCTGGCTGAATCCACGTTTCATATCATGTGCTGCAAAAACTATTCTGCTGATCTGTGTCCAGTAAGAAGCACCTGCACACATAACACAGGGCTCAATAGTAACAAACAGCGTGCAGTCTTTTAAGTACTTTCCTCCCGTATAATTCGCAGCTGCAGTAAAAGCCTGCATTTCGGCATGAGCAGTTACATCGTTAAGTTGTTCAGTAAGGTTATGCCCACGCCCGATTATCCGCCCGTTATGGACAATCACGGCGCCAATAGGCACCTCATCGAGCTCTAGTGCCTTCTGGGCTTCCTTAAGTGCCTCTTTCATGAAGAACTCATCCGGAACTACTGCCGGTTCGCTGTTAAAGCTGACATATTTCATAGATCAAAGCTAGGCTTGTTTTATTTAGGAAGCAAGCCAATGGTAGTTGTAAGTTATACGTTGTAAGTTATACGTGCTGCTTCGAAAGGGAAACTATCTTATTTGACGCATGGTACACTTGAAAGAAACGCACAACCTATAACGTACAATCTATAACTTATTTAGGTATTTCAGTTTGGCAACTTATCGCGATCCTGTTCCACGCATTGATGGTTACAATTGCCATGATCAGCTGAGCAATATACTGTTCGTCAAAGATTTCGATAGCTCGCTGATAAGTCTTATCGGTAAGTCCGTGCTGGCTGATTAGAGTAACCTCTTCAGTAACAGCTAAGATCACTTTCTCTTCGTCAGTAAATAGATCTGTTTCCTTCCAGGCATTTAACAGGAAAATCCGTTGAGCTGTCTCACCATTTTTTAAGGCGTCTTTACTGTGCATATCAATACAATAGGCACAGCCATTTATTTGAGATGCCCTGATCTTTAAAAGTTCCATATGCGTTTTGGAGATCTTGCTCGTTCCCAAATAGTTCACCAAACCATACATAGCTTTGTAAGCTGCGGATTCGGTTTCTGCGATGTTTACTCGTTTACTCATTTCGTTTGACTAAAGTTTGTTAATTATTCAAGGGCGTGCCTCGTTTGTGTTTACACATCAAAGGTCTTAAATGATTAAACAGAAAAACTTAAACTGGTTTAAGAAATGATCCTCGCCCTTAATTCACTTAAATATTCGGGGGTCATGCCAAGATAAGAAGCTAGCAAATACTGGGGCACCCGTTGGATAAATTGGGGGAAATTCGCTGAAAAGTATCGATAGTTTTCTTCCCGTGAAAAGTCATAAAGATATCTGATCCTTACCTGGGTGGCCGCATTGGCAGTCTGATGTACCATTCTAAAATAACGCTCCATCTGCGGAAATTTCCTCAGCATATTTTCCTGTTCCTGAAGACCAAGAGCCCATACTTCAGATTTTTCAACTGCCTGAATGCAGAAGCTGGAGGCGGTTTGGTTTTGAAAAGAAAAATAGTCAGCCAGCCACCAGTGCTCAAGAGCAAACTGTGTGGTTTTTTCAACACCTTTTTCGTCGATAAAGAACATCCGCAGACATCCGCTGGAAACAAAATAGTTGAACTTGCAGATCTGTCCTTCTGTTAACAGATCCTCTTTCTTTTTCGAATGGATGATCTTAAAATAACCCAGGATAGAAGAAAGGTCTTCATCATTTACTGCTATAAATTTGCGAATGTGATCCTGAAGAATTTGTGACATATACAAAGGTATTCGATTCCGGATGAAACTTTTATGTCTTATTAATTTCCAAGAGTGGTTGCTTAAAGCGGCTTCAGATAAGCGCAGATCCGTTTGGAACGTTACGTTCTACTGTTGACAAGACAATATCTCCATTTTCATCGGCAAAACCTGTCACAAGAAACTGCGATTGAAACCCTGCAATGTTCTTTTCAGCGAAATTAACGACCCCTATAACCTGGCGCCCAATTAATTCCTCTTTCGTATAATGTTTGGTAATCTGAGCGCTGCTCCACTTAAGACCGAGTTCACCAAAATCAACCTTGAGCTTATAAGCCGGCTTCCTAGCTTTAGGGAAATCGTAAACTTCCAGTACTGTTCCAACTCTTAATGCTACCTTTTCAAAGTCACTCCATTCTATTGTTTCCATTCTTGATCAATCGCATTATTATTTTACAGTCGTTGTTCCATCCGGCCAGGCAACAGGCAGACCACTGCTTTTATATATAGGCATCTGCGCCTTATACGACTTCAGCATCTCACTAAGCTTCGCAGCCAGCTCTTTGGCTTTCTTGGGATTTGTTGCACTAATATCCTTTTTTTCACCCAGATCATCTTTAAGATTATAAAGCTCCAGCTTCTTCTGCTTCATCAAATAGATCAATTTCCAATCGCCTTGCCGGATGGCGCTTGCGTAACAGAATGCATTACTTTCATCGCTAGTCCAACGGTTAGGGTAATGCCATACAATAGCTCGGGAATCGTCTTTCAGCGCCGGATCTTTGAGGGACGGTATGAAGGTTATCCCGTCGACCGTCTGCTTTGTTGACACATTGCGGATCCCGGCCATTTCCAGAATTGTCGGAAAAAAATCATTGATGTGAACATTCTGGCCCGAAACCGATCCCGCCTTCGTGACACCCGGCCATTTTACAAGCATCGGTTCACGGATTCCACCTTCATATAAAGAGCCTTTTCCGGCTTTAAGCGGATAGTTATGGGTATAAGCTTCGCCTCCGCGGGGAGGAACTAAGCTGAGTCCACCGTTATCAGATATGAACATAATGATCGTATTATCAGCTATTTTCTTCTCTTCAAG
Organism: Daejeonella sp. JGW-45; assembly: GCF_029360805.1. GTDB lineage: Bacteria > Bacteroidota > Bacteroidia > Sphingobacteriales > Sphingobacteriaceae > Daejeonella. The sequence goes on from NZ_JARKNC010000001.1 coordinate 586,827, forward strand.
CATATCCATCACATCCCCCAGGCTCTTATCCATTCCCTCGATCAAGCTGGCATATTTCGCCTCAATACTGTCAACCCCCTTGTCCAGATACTTTTTCAAAAACCTCGGATCACCCTCGATAGGAGTATGTACGGCATAGTGAGACAAATACAAGAAAAATGGCTTCTTGTATTTTATCGGATCAGCTACTGCCTTTATCGCTTCTAGGGTCAAGGCTTCTGTCAGAAAGATATCTGAGCCATAATATTCTCCCAATCCGGGCACAGCGTTTAACATCAGCGGCCGGCCTGGATTGTTCCCATAATTCTCCTCTCCATAATAACTTTCAGGATGACCTATTGAACTGCCTGCTATGTTCACTACAAATCCTAGGTTTCGTGGGTTGGATGCCGGGGTACCAAATGGCCCCCAATGTGCCTTTCCTACATGTGCGGTGAAATATCCGGCGTCTTTAAGTAATTGCGGCAAAGGTGTAGCGTTTACGGTCGCAGGGATTGACGGGCCAGAACTTATACCATTCAGATTCCAGGAAGGCGAGGTAAATAAGTCATCTGCATAATCAGTAAGCTTATCTTTCTCAGGAGATGTCCAGTTAGTTACCCGATGCCGTGCCGCACTCATCCCGGTAAGGAAACTCACCCGTGTTGGTGTGCAGACTGAATTAGCATAGGCATTCGTAAACTTCGTACCTTGTGCCGCGAGACGTTCCATATTGGGCGTTTTATAACGCTTGTTCATTTCCGTAACCCCGTCCGCGAAAGGTACAGACGTATCCTGCCAGCCCATATCGTCAACCATAAAAACAATGATGTTGGGACTATTTTGGGAAAAGGCCATCCCCGATGCTAATATTAAAGCAATGAGTATAAATAATTGTCGTTTCAGAATCATAAGCATAGTTTACATTCCCTGGCTAAAAATGAATAGCGATAGAATCGTATAAAAAGTACAAAATTACCATATTAAAGCTATAATTCAATAAATTATGTCCGTCAGGTGCTAATGAACTACCTTTGCAGATATGTTCAAAGTCAGATTAAAAAAAGGTAAAGAGAAAGCGGTCAGGCAATTGCACCCTTGGGTGTTTTCGGGGGCAATAGAAAATATAAAGGGTGCACCTCAAAACGGGGATATCGTGATGGTGAACGATAATAGCGACAACTTTCTTGCCTACGGGTTTTTTAATGATAAATCGCGCGTGGCCGTTCGTCTGCTGGAATGGAACCTTGAAACTGAAATTAACGAAGACTGGTGGCGTAAAAAGATTGCAAAAGCGGTAAAAAGCCGGGAACACTTGTATACGGGGGATACAAATACTTATCGCCTGATCTTTAGTGAGGCAGATTTCATCCCCGGGCTGATAGTGGACCAATATGCTGATTTCCTCTCCGTTCAAATACTTACCAGCGGCATAGAAAGGATAAAGCCGATAGTCATTGAAGAACTTCAAAAGCTTCTGGATCCTAAGGGAATATTTGACCGCAGCGATGCTTCTGCACGTGCCCATGAAGGAATGGAGACATCTTCAGGCGGCGTCCTGGCAGGACTGCAGCCTCCTGATTTTGTCAGTGTAAAAGAGAATGGCATCTTTTATCATGTAAATATTGCTGATGGTCAAAAATCTGGCTTCTATTGTGATCAGCGTGATAATCGCAGAATGGTTGCAGATCATTCGAGTGGCAGAAAAGTCCTTGACTGCTTTTCTTATTCCGGTGGCTTTAGCCTGAATGCTTTTAGAGCAGGCGCATCGGAAGTTGTAAGTGTAGATAGCTCAGGCCTTGCAATTGAAACGTTAAGACGTAATATTGAAATAAATGACTTCAGTAAGATCCCGCACAGGTTAATTCAATCAGACGTCAATAAGCAATTGAGGCTGTTCCGTGAAACCAATGAGACATTTGATCTGATCATTCTCGATCCGCCGAAATACGCACCTTCACGGTCCGCGTTAACAAAGGCATCAAGAGCATATAAGGACCTGAACCGTCTTGCAATGCTCCTGCTGAATGAGGGCGGCCTCCTGGCCACGTTTTCATGCTCCGGGGCGGTCGATATCAATACATTTAAACAGATCCTTGCCTGGGCTGCGCTCGACGCCGGCAAAGAGGTCCAGTTTATAGAACAATTCGCGCAGCCGGCAGATCATCCGGTAAGGTCATCTTTTCCGGAAGGAGAGTATTTGAAGGGTTTGCTGTGCAGGGTGAACTGATTACTTCGGCACTATTTCTCCTCAGGTACGTTTTTAAGCTTAACCGGCTTAGCGCTACCTGTTTTCATCTTGAGGTTCAACATTTCAACCAGTACAGAGAATGCCATGGCAAAATAGATATATCCTTTCGGTATATGCTGATCTAAACCTTCCGCTAAAAGGGATACTCCGATCAATAGAAGAAAAGACAAAGCCAGCATCTTCACGGTAGGATGCTTATTAACGAAATTGCTGATCCCTCCGGCAGACACCATCATAACTATTACAGCAATTATCACGGCTGCTATCATCACCCAAATGTGGTCGGCCATACCAACGGCGGTGATTACAGAATCTAATGAGAATACTATGTCGAGAAGCAGGATCTGAAATATTACGCCGCTAAATGTAACAACTGTCTTAGCCTGCACCGCATGCTCGTCGCCCTCCAGTTTTTCATGTATTTCACGTGTGCTTTTGTAAATAAGAAAGAGTCCGCCAATAATGAGTATCAGGTCGCGCCCGGAAATGGCCAGTTTTTCGTACCATTCTCCTGAACTTAAACCAACCCAGTCTGCCATATTGAATAATGGAGAAGTTAGACGCATAATCCAGGTGAGCGACAGCAACAGCAGCACCCTGGTGATCATCGCCAGAGCAAGTCCAACCTGCCTGGCTTTCTTCTGCTGATTTGCCGGAAGCTTCGAAGCCATGATCGAAATAAATATGATATTATCTATTCCCAGCACTATCTCAAGTACTGTCAGGGTAACAAGGGAGATCCAGATCTCAGGATTCGAAAGCCATTCCATAGTTCAGTGTTTCTGCAAAAGTAATTAATTGCGGTTACTATAAACAAAAAAACCTCCCGGAAGTTCCGGAAGGTTTTAAAACATTTAAAGCAGTATTAAAGAAATTTCACCCCGCCGTAATTTGACTTGATGGTAATCTTTGAATCTGACCCTTTGCCCATGCTTCCCTTATAATTCTTCGTTGGGTTCCATGACTTTGTCTTGCTGGCGTCTGTCATCTGATTTACGAGGTTCATCTTTTGATTATTATAGTTGAATCCGGCATAGCTTACAGTAACATCAAAGTTAAAATCAGCGTTTTCGTCTATCCCGAGAGTAACCCCTGAGTAAGACGAATTAATGTTCAAGCTCTTGACATTTTTATCTACATCATCGATTTTAAAGCCGCTGGCATAAGCTAATTCGAAGTTCCCCCCATTGCTAAGCGTGGCAATTTTAGCATTGCTATATTTTATAGTCGCATTTATCTTTTCAGCACGCGATAGCTTCAGGCCACTGTATGACACATTAAGGTTTCCATTCGCGTATTCCTCCATGGTAGCTGAACCATAGCTTATTTTTACCTGGTTAGCCGGATTATCCAATCTTCCGGATTTAAAGGAACCGTAGGAACTACTAATATTTACAGGACCTGAAAAATCGGGAACGGTTGTACTACCATGACGATTATGTATGTCCAATGCATTTTTAGCCGGCATATAGATCACATAATTTATCTGCACACCGCGTCTTTCCTCTTTTCCATTTCTGATACGGGTCCAGATATTCATCGTGCTCTTTTCGATCGTTGTTTTAAAACTGATGAGATCATTCTGACGAAGATCGGTGATCTTTACTTTATCGAGCAGCTCCTGAGCACCATTATCAGTGGCTTCAAAAGCTTTTACCTCAACATCAACTTTTATTTCGTTCTTATTCCAGACGTGAACTTCAACTTTGCCATATTGGTTATTGATCGCAAGCTTATCGCTTTTATTCACCGAATAAGTTTTGCTGATGATCCTGCTTTTCTCCGCAGTCCCCACAAGCTCCCTAGGCTCCGGATCCGGCTCATCCTGACCTTCAACTATTACTTCAATATCTCCAACTTCGCTGCCGATCTGATCTGCAACAGAGGCAACAGCATCGCCTACTCTTTCGAAATCGATCTTATTTATTTCGAAAGCAACTGTTCTGAAGACATTTGAGATTTCTTTCGAAATATTCCGGGTATCGATCCTGATGGTATTATGCTTATGTTCCTTAACGTCGGACTGCCCCACTGCCACCTGCGCTAAAAGAAGACTAAGAGCTACGAGAGCAAGCTTCTTAAATCTGTTGTGTATCATCTTTTTGTTCTTTTTTAACCTTATTAATTTGTTGAATAACATTGAGCTGCTGATTTAACAATTCTGTTTGTATCTGCAAGTTCTGGATCATGGCCCTTACTGTTTCCTCCTGGTTAGGACTGGCTGGCAGATCACTCTTTAATTTCTGATAATTAGCGTCCATTTTGCGGATTTCCGCAGAGAACTCATTAAATAACTGAGGTTCTTCTTTTTCTATCTGCTTCAGCTCGCTTCGCTTAATTTCAATTAAGGTAGCGTAGTGGACCTGCTGCCTGGCTAACTGAGGGTCAATGTTACTCAAGTCCATCACCTCCTTTTTGTTGTACTGATATCCCCCGAGAGCCACAGCCACCACAACAACAACAGTAGCCGCTATTTTCAGCAAAAAGCTCAATCGTACTACCTTTTCCGTTTTCCTGACAGGGGAACCACTTAAGCGCTTCTCATCCAACTGCTTCTCTATTTTATCCCATAAAGCAGGAGGCGGATCAAACTGATCAAACTCCTTCCTATTATCCCTGACAAAATTTTCTAATCTATCATTCATCTTTAATCTCTCCCTGCCCCTTCCCCAAGAGGCATATTTTTATTTATTAATTATAACCTATTCCTTTGTTCCTCAATATTTCGGCAAGTTTCCTTCTCGCTCTCATAAACTGTGTCCTGGAGGTATTCTCACTGATCCGCAAAATATGCGAGATCTCTTCATGATCGTAACCCTCTAACAGGTACAGCGTCAGTACTACCCGGTAACCATCCGGAAGCTGTTGGATGGCCGTTCGTACCTGCCGCACCTGCAATTCCATTTCTTCATTGTCAGACATTTCCGTATCCGGGATTGCCTCCACATCCGTGTCATCAATTGATATCAGTTCTATCTTACGTTTACGAAGCTGGCTGATCGATTTATTGATCACTATCTGCTTCATCCACAGCCCAAAGGTTGTCTCCTGCCTGAAGTCTCCAATTCTTCCGAAAGCATCAATAAATGCTTCCTGTAATACATCTGCCGCCTCGTCCTGGTTGTTAACTATACGCATAGCTATGTTATACATAGCTCTTGAATAGAGCTTGTACAGGTCGTTATGCGCCTTTCTACTACCGTTTCTGCATTCGACGACAAGGTCATAATGCTGATCTACGTAAACAGCTTCCAAATTTTTACGTGTTTCTTATTCAAGAGACGCAGAGATTTTCCCGGCGTTGCATGAGGTGTGAGAAATATTGTGCAGATAGGCTTATTTTGCGTTAATTGGTGTTTTTAGCATATATAAAGTTCATTTCCAGATCAAATAGGGGCTTTTTTCAGCCAAATTCGCTGAAAAGATTTCCTTAGACCGGTGCTTCGTGTACTAAAGGTGTTATTATACTTAAATATACCAGATAAAATACTTCTGCAATAAGAAATGGATGAACGGACTAGACGCTGTGCAAGGAAAAAGGTCGTGCATTAACTACCAAGAAAACCATCAATCCTTTTAATCGCGTTGCTCAGCCTCTCCTTATCCGTTCCGGAAATCAAATAATATTTGGCATCCAGGGTTTTCAATTCCTTATGCCAAACTTCCATAAAATACTCCCGGAGATGGGGAAAATCCCGGAGAGGATCATCCTGCCAGGGCAGGTCGATATCCATCAGGAGATACAAGTCATAAGGGTGTTTTGGAAGCTCATCTAAAACTTCCTGGGGCGACTTCCCGAACATCTGGTCGCTCCAGATCTTTACGGTGATGAACGTTGTATCGCAGATAAGGATCTTATTTGCTTTGGGAAGCAGGCTCCTCTCAAGCTCCAGCTGCCCGCGAAACATATTTATTTCGTCTTGCCAGGTACATGGTTCAGTAAGAGCCGCACAATATTCACGGGCAAACTCCGGAACCCAGACCGTATGATAATGAGCTGCAAGCTGGGCGGAAATAGTGGATTTCCCCGTAGACTCGGGACCTACGACCGCTATTTTGAATATTGAACGGTCCTGGTTCATCCGGCAGCCTTAACAGAGTTTTTCGGGCCTTGGGAACGGAACTCACGACGCCATTCAACATATCCCATAGCGGCAATGTAAATATATAATGCATACATACCTGCAGTTAAATGAAGATCTTTGGCTACATACACGCCCACGTAAATTATATCTACAAAGATCCAAATCAGCCAGTTCTCTATGACCTTGCGCGCAAGGAAGATCTGTGCTACGAGGCTGCAGGCCGTACAAAAGCTGTCTACAAAAGGAAACGACGCGTCTGTGCCTTTATATAGAAAAGTGCCGAGGCCGGCTGTAAAAACAGCAATGCCAATAACCGATAATATTATTTCCTTTAGCGTTATCGTCGAAACCGGAACTTTTAATTCTAAATCCTTCCGGCTCCAGAAATACCAGCCATACAGATTCATGATAAGAAAATAAACCTGCAACCCCATATCTGCATACAGCCTCGCATCCCAAAAAATAAAAATGTAGATGATTACGCTGACTATAGCGAAAGGCCAGTTCAGGATCTTGTTTTTCGCTGCAAGATAAACACACAAAATCCCGGTGATGACCCCGAAGGTTTCAAGAATGTTCTGGTTTTTAAGCCAATCAGCTACGGAATCTGAGAGAGTAAGGAGGATCATCGATCAAATATACGTTGCTTCGCTTCGCTCGCAATGACATAATAACAATTGTCACTGTGAAAAAAGGAGAACGTCATTGCGAGCGAAGCGAAACAACTACCTTGCCGTATTGGGAGCCACACTAAAGCCTAGGCTGGCTTTTAAACTGACATCCGAAGTCAATGAACTTCTTAGTACGTATTCCATCCTTACTCTAACTGTCGAGCTCTTTATATAGTCGTCCAGCAATCTTGAATTATCAATATCCAGCATAATACTGTTGCCTACCGCGGTTCCAATATCATCCCGTGAAGCTACCAGAACTTCTGACGCGCTGTCACCTCTTGAGACGTATATGCGGATCGATTTGAATGCTCCCATATTTTGACCGGACGGACTGGTTGCATCGAGCCTTGCCGAAGCAATTCGCACATCCTTTATCGCATCAGTATTTGAACCTTGTCCGGTGAAGATCTGGTCGAAGCTACTCGCCTGACTGGTAGCAGATAGAGTAGTATTGACCTGGCTGGCGGCCGGGACAATTAAAGTAGCTGTGTAAGGAAATGATGAACGAACAATTGACTGTACTGCTGCGCATCCTGTCATAATAACTGCTATGACAAAAAGTAATACTAATGGCTTTTTCATTTCGTTTATTTGATTTAGGTCTGCGGTGCAAAATACGTTCCAATACTCACAGTATATTCATTTTTTAAACATTCGCGCTGCTTCAGGACCATTGCATAACTGAATTTCTGACTAACTTGCTGGCAACTGTGTGATTTTTTCCTTATTCTCCCAATAAATCCGCTAAAAATATCTAACTTTGCATCCCGACAAAACAGCCGGGATTTTTTGTTTCCACAGCATAGCAATCTCGTTTTGTAGAGTCTTTTCAAGAATCCAAACACGTACTATGCCATTAGATACCTCCATCCGCTCAGTTCTAATCATCGGTTCAGGTCCAATTATCATTGGCCAGGCCTGCGAATTCGATTATGCCGGTTCACAAGCTGCGCTTTCATTAAAAGACGAAGGAATTAAGGTTTCCATTATCAACTCTAACCCTGCCACTATTATGACAGATAAGGTTATTGCTGATCATGTATACCTTTTACCATTGACTTGCGAAAGTATTGAACAGATCCTGAATGAGCAGAAGATTGATGCCGTGCTCCCGACAATGGGCGGACAGACAGCCCTGAACTTATGTATAGAGGCTGAAGAAAGAGGAATCTGGGAAAAGTATAATGTGCGCATTGTTGGTGTAGATACTGCCGCAATAGAGAAAACTGAAAATCGCGAAGAGTTCAGGAAACTGATGGTCGAGATTGGAGTAGGTGTTGCGAAGTCTAAAATTGCCAATTCGTTTCTGGAAGGAAAAGAGGCCGCACAGGATATAGGTTATCCGTTGGTTATCCGTCCATCCTACACCCTGGGAGGATCAGGCGGTGGCTTTGTTCATAAAAAAGAGGACTTTGACCAGGCGTTAAGCCGTGGATTGCAGGCCTCGCCAACCCATGAAGTACTTGTTGAAAAAGCCGTTCTTGGGTGGAAAGAATATGAGCTGGAATTACTTCGCGATGGGAACGATAATGTGATCATTATTTGTTCGATCGAAAACTTCGATCCTATGGGAATTCACACAGGCGACTCTATAACTGTAGCGCCAGCTATGACCCTTAGCGACAGATGTTACCAGGAGATGAGAAACCAGGCGATCAAGATGATGCGTGCTATCGGAAATTTCGCTGGTGGTTGTAACGTTCAGTTTTCGGTTGATCCTACTACAGAAGATATCATTGCCATTGAGATAAACCCAAGAGTTTCGCGTTCATCAGCCCTTGCTTCGAAGGCGACAGGCTACCCGATCGCTAAGATCGCAGCTAAGCTTGCCGTTGGATACAATCTGGATGAAATAGAGAATCAGATCACCAAAACCACCTCGGCTTATTTCGAGCCGACGCTGGATTACGTCATAGTTAAAGTCCCAAGATGGAACTTTGATAAATTTAAAGGCGCTAACACCGAACTCGGACTTCAGATGAAATCCGTGGGCGAGGTAATGGCAATCGGGCGTACGTTCATCGAAGCTCTTCAAAAAGCTTGTCAGAGTTTAGAGACAAACCGTCTCGGACTTGGAGCTGACGGAAGACAAAACCGCAACCTGGAAGAGATCATGCACAGCCTTGAACACCCAAGCTGGGACAGGCTTTTCCATGTAAAGGATGCCATGAGCCTTGGAGTGCCTTTAGAATCTATCCGCAAGATCACTCATATTGATAAATGGTTCCTGACCCAGATCCTGGAACTGGTTAACCTCGAAGCAGAATTAAAACGTTATTCCCTCAACAATATTCCTACAGATTTCTTTACTAACCTGAAACAAAAAGGCTATGCCGATGCGCAAATTGCATGGCTTTTGGGAAATGTGACGGAAGACGAGGTTTACAAGCGACGCAAGGAATTAGGTATTCACCGGGTCTACAAAATGGTTGATACATGTGCTGCGGAATTCCCTGCAAAGACGCCTTATTACTACTCTACATTTGAGGATGAAAATGAATCAATTGTAAGCGACAAGAAAAAAATAATTGTTCTGGGATCTGGTCCAAATCGTATCGGGCAGGGGATAGAGTTCGATTATTCATGTGTTCACGGTTTGCTGGCGGCAAAAGAAGCTGGTTACGAGGCTATCATGGTCAACTGTAATCCGGAGACAGTCTCAACAGATTTCAATATGGCTGATAAGCTTTATTTTGAGCCGGTGTTCTGGGAGCATGTAAGGGAGATCATCGAGCTTGAAAAACCTGAAGGTGTTATTGTTCAGCTTGGCGGGCAAACAGCGCTTAAGATGGCTCAGAAGCTTCATGAAAATGGGATTAAAATCGTCGGTACATCTTATGATGATATGGATATCGCTGAAGACCGCGGACGCTTCTCTGATCTTCTTAAAGAGATGGATATTCCCTATCCATTGTACGGTGTTGCCGAAAGTGCAGAGGAAGCACTTGAGGTTGCTCATAAAGTAGGCTATCCGGTATTAGTTCGCCCAAGTTATGTACTTGGCGGGCAGGGCATGAGCATCGTTATAAACGATGAGGATCTCGAAAAGGCGGTAGTCAAGCTGTTAAGAAATCTGCCTGGAAATCGTGTTCTGATTGACCATTTCCTGGATCGTGCAGAAGAAACTGAATCAGATTCGATATGTGACGGGGATGATGTGCATATTATTGGCTTGATGGAACATATCGAGCCTGCGGGAATTCATTCCGGAGATTCATTTGCTGTGCTGCCACCGTTCAGCTTGCCGGAAAGTGTAATAAATGACATGACCGAATATAGCAAGAGAATTGCCAGAGCCTTAAATGTCAGGGGTTTATTAAACATCCAGTTTGCTGTCAAGGACAACAAAGTTTATGTAATTGAGGCAAATCCACGCGCTTCCAGAACAGTTCCTTTTATAGCAAAGGCATATGATGTTCCATACATTAATATTGCCGCCAAGATCATGTTAGGTGCAAACAAATTAAAAGATTTTAACATCGAAAGAAAACTAAAAGGCTATGCGATTAAAGAGCCTGTTTTCTCTTTTGATAAATTCCCCGAAGTGGAGAAACAGCTTGGGCCTGAAATGAAATCAACAGGAGAGGCTATCAGGTTTATAGATTCACTTGAAGATCCTTATTTCAGACATTTATATAAAGAGAAGTCGATGTACCTCTCTAAGTAGGAGTAATAAAGAGCTGAAAAACAAGAAAATGGCCGCCGGATTAAGATCTGGCGGCCATTTTTGATCTGGAGGTAGGTATTTCCTTATCTACCCAAAAAGTGCATTAAACACTTCCTCTACCTTGGCCACCGTATGTATTTCGATTTTAAATTTCTTCCAGTTAGGGTCATCAGATACTTTCTTTCCTGCCGGCAGGTTATATTTCGATATAAAGATTTTCTGAAACCCTAATTTCTCCGCCTCGGCGATCCGCTGCTCTATACGGTTCACCGCCCTTATCTCCCCGGATAATCCTACCTCAGCTGCGAAACATATCTTAGAATCTACAGGCATATCCTCGTGAGATGAAATGATGGCAATAACCACCGAAAGGTCGATCGCGGGGTCTTCGACCCTGAGGCCACCTGCTATGTTCATAAAAACATCCTGGGTGCTCAGCTTAAAACCACATCGCTTTTCAAGTACCGCAAGCAGCATATTCATTCTCTTCGTATCAAAACCCGTAGCAGAGCGCTGCGGCGTGCCATAGGCTGAAATACTTACCAGAGCCTGGGTTTCGATAAGCATCGGCCGCAGGCCCTCTAAAATGACCGAGATCGTTATACCGCTGAGCGGCTCATCGCGTTGGGAAAGCAAAATCTCTGAGGGGTTCGAAACCTCTCTAAGTCCGCTGCCCAGCATTTCATATATACCAAGTTCTGAAGCAGACCCAAACCGGTTTTTGACTGCCCGTAAGATCCGGTAAACATGATGCCTGTCGCCCTCAAACTGAAGAACCGTGTCAACCATGTGCTCCAGGATCTTTGGACCCGCAATCATACCGTCTTTGGTAATATGTCCGATAAGGAAAACAGGAGTACCGCTTTCTTTCGCAAAACGAAGCAATTCTGCCGTGCACTCCCTTACCTGTGAAACGCTTCCCGGGCTGGACTCAATGTGCGCCGAATGCATAGTTTGTATGGAATCAACAACAACAATATCCGGTTCAAGGGTCTCGATCTGCTTGAATATATTCTGTGTAGCGGTCTCTGTGAGAATGTAAGTATCAGCAGTCCCGGTAATTTTCGGGCCATCGCCTGAAGGGATATTCATGAGCCTTTCTGCCCTCATCTTGATCTGCTGCTCACTTTCCTCTCCGGATACATACAGTACTTTAAGGCCGGGCAGGTTGAGAGCTACCTGGAGCATTAAAGTCGATTTGCCAATACCTGGTTCGCCGCCGATCAATACAATAGATCCGTTTACGATCCCTCCGCCAAGAACGCGGTTCAGTTCCTTATCCGGGGTAATGAGACGATGCTCCTCTGAATAGACAATGTCATGAATTGCTGCCGGCTTATTAGAACGCTGCGTACTTGAAGAATTGCTCTTCCAATCAGGAACAGAGGTATTGCCTTTTTCTACTATTTCCTCGACGAAGGTATTCCACTGACCACATGAAGGGCACTTGCCCAACCATTTTGCTGATTCATGGCCACAGCTCTGGCAAAAGTAGGCGGTACGGGTTTTAGCCATTGCTTATACGTTTCAGTAAAGGTATAAATTTAACTAAAAATATTAGTACGCGATAAAACAAAAAATGCGCAATGATTACTCATATGCGCATTTCTCAAGTCTACAATTGGTTGTTATAGTTTTATTTCTTCCTCTTTAGAATTAAGGAAGTGGAACTCCGTAAGGTAATACGATGGTGAAGACTTAACGGTTATCCATTTACTGTACTTAAAGAACCATTTCCACTGGCGGGAAAACAATCCTTTTTTAATATATGCTTCGATATAAGGGTGCACACAAAGAGTAACATTCTTTTCATTCTGTTCATTAAGAATGTAATTCAGGTTATTCTCGATATCATCCATTAAAATGATGCTTGCCTTAATCTCACCTGTCCCATCACAGGCCGGGCACTTCTCGTTGGTTACTATATTCATTTCAGGCCTCACACGCTGGCGTGTTAGCTGGACAAGACCAAATTTACTTGGGGGCAGGATAGTATGCTTGGCGCGATCCAGAAGCATCTGTTCCTTAAGATAATCGAAAAGCTCCTTCCGGTTCTGCGGTTTGTGCATATCGATAAAATCGATAACTACTATACCACCCATATCCCGGAGACGCAATTGCCGGGCGATCTCCTTAGCAGCCTCCATATTGATCATCAGGGCATTTTGATCCTGATTTTCGGTATTGGCTGTCCGGTTGCCGCTATTTACATCGATAACATGGAGAGCTTCGGTATGCTCGATCACAAGGTAAGCCCCGCCGGGGAGATTCACAGTCCGGCCGAAAGCAGCTTTTATCTGCTTTTCGATACCAAAATGCTCGAAGATTGGCTCCTTACCACGATAGTGCTTTACGATCTTCTCCATTTCAGGAGAGATCTCATGCACATAAGACCTTATCTCTTCGTGAAGGGCAGGATCCTGGATGTGTATATTAGTAAAATCGGCATTTAAGATATCACGAAGAATAGTTGATGTGCGTCCCATCTCACCAAGGATTTTCTTTGACGGTTCGGTATGAGGAAGCCGTTTTGAAAATTTCTCCCATTTTTCGATAAGGTCAAGCAAATCCTTCTGGAGTTCCGCAACACCTTTTCCTTCAGATACGGTTCGGATAATGACGCCAAAGTTTTTAGGCTTTATGCTTTCAACGATCTTCTTAAGCCTGTTTCGCTCAGTATTACTTTTTATCTTTTTCGAAATCGAAATAACATCCGAAAAAGGAACGAGAACCGAAAAACGGCCCGCTATGGAAATATCCGAGCTTAGACGCGGACCCTTGGTTGAAATAGGCTCTTTTGCTATCTGTACCGGAAGCAACATGTTCCGGTTTAATATTTCTGAAATCTTGCCCGACTTATTAATGTCGGCTTCCAGTCTGAAACTATTAAGCAGTTTATCTCTATAACTGCCATTCTTTACAATCTTGGTAAGCTTTAACAGCGACTGGACTTGTGGTCCAAGGTCAAGATAGTGCAGGAAAGCATCTTTTTCATAGCCAACATCTACAAATGCAGCATTCAATCCGGGCATGATCTTTTTGATCTTGCCCATATATATATCGCCAACAGCATAATTGTTGTTGACCTGCTCTGTATTTAATTCTACGAGTTGCTTGTCCTGCAGTAAAGCAATAGTAACTCCGCTAGGAGATGAATTGATAATTAATTCCTTTACCAATAGCTACTGTTTATAATGCCGTGAACACGGCATTTGTTTAATACAAGGACTAATTTGAAAACGAACAGAAAACAGACAACCTCCAGCGCTGATGCGGGGAGGTTAACTGCGGTCGAGTCTTAAATAATCATATGAGGTTAAGCTCAGACAATTAATCAGACTATTTTTTCTTATGTCTGTTCTTTCTTAAACGCTTTTTGCGTTTGTGGGTAGCCATTTTATGTCTCTTTCTTTTTTTACCGCTTGGCATAATGTTGTTTTTTAATGTTTTCTAACTTAATTACTTAATTCGTTCACTTTGCGATCCACGAACTGACTCATATTCGGGTCGGCTGCAATCTCTTTGGTTTTTAAATAGGCCCCGATAGCTTCGGGTTTCATTCCCATGTTTTCATAACTTGAAGCAAGATAAAACCATGCTTCGGCGCTTGGTGCCTGAGCTATTACCGTTTTAAAACGCTCCACAGCTTTATCAAACTGACCAGACTTCATTGAGAATAAACCCAGGTTAAGGTTGGCCTTCAAATTTTCCGGATCGTCTTTTACAACCTCCAGCAGTAGTTGGATTCCCTGCATTGGATTTGGGGTTCCCGTTACATAGGCTATACCCAGGCCGGTTTTAACTTCAGGGGTATTAGGCTGAAGTTTATCTGCCTGTTGATAAGCATTGATAGCCTTTTGCACTAATGCCGGCTGCATCAGGGTGTCGGCGGTTTGCTGATATGCTTCTGTAAACTTGTCGCCCGTTTTTAACCAGGGTGTATAACCTGGCTCCTTTTGAGCGATAAGCTCATAGTAAAAAGCAGCTGGAGCAGGCTGACTCAGGTCGTCCCACTGCTGGGCTAACTGCTTTTGAAATTCAATCTTTTCTGTTTCGGAGGCATCCTTAAGAGCCGCCTCCAGATCAGAAACCTGTTTCTTAAGATTAGCAGTTAACTGCTGTTTGGAAACTTCAGAAACCTCTTCGACACTGAAGGACTTAACGGGAGCCGCTGCGGGAGTTGCCGTTGCAGCTTCATTACCTTCGTTCGGTTTAACAAGCCCTTGAATGTCCATAGAAAGCATAAGGCCCATCAGGACAACCGTCGAACCTACTACTATGATTTGCTTTCTATTTAACATCAGGATACTAATTATTTGTTGCCGCTTTTAACCTTCTCTACAAATACCTTGGCAGGCTTAAAGCTAGGGACGTAGTGCTCGGGAATGATAATAGCAGTGTTCTTTGAAATATTACGCGCAGTTTTCTTAGCTCTCTTTTTAACAACGAAGCTACCAAAACCTCTCACATAAACATTCTCTCCACTTACCATAGAGTTCTTTACCACCTTAAAAAACGCCTCTACCGCTTCCTGAACGTCAACTTTCTCAATTCCTGTTTTATTAGCGATTTCTGTAATGATTTCTGCCTTGGTCATGTCTGTATTCTTTATTTTTTTATCGTAAAAACTCAACTGTTTTGGGGTTGCAAAAGTATTGGTTTAAATTGAATTTGGGAAATAAATCTGCTTTTTTTTACAGCAAATCGC
The DNA here is from genome assembly GCF_029360805.1 of Daejeonella sp. JGW-45. Taxonomy (GTDB): domain Bacteria; phylum Bacteroidota; class Bacteroidia; order Sphingobacteriales; family Sphingobacteriaceae; genus Daejeonella. The sequence continues at coordinate 602,191 of NZ_JARKNC010000001.1, forward strand.
TATAAAACAAATAGTAAGATACTTTTGTACGCGTAAAATTGTTAATACTAAACTTTATATATGGATTTTTCTGGCGAGATAATTAACTGGTATATGCTTCACAAAAGAGACCTCCCCTGGAGACAAACAAGCGACCCATATATCATCTGGCTTTCAGAAATAATCATGCAACAAACACGTGTAGAGCAGGGTACACCGTACTTCATCCGCTTTGCAGAAAAGTATCCCACAGTAGCTGATTTTGCATCGGCAGAGGAGGGCGAAATACTTAAATTGTGGCAGGGCTTAGGCTACTATTCGCGCGGAAGGAACATGCACCATACCGCTCAAATAGTGATGGAAGAGCATGGGGGTTATTTCCCTAAAGACTACAATTCGCTGATAAAACTTAAGGGAATCGGCGAATATACAGCCGCGGCGATCTCGTCTTTCTCTTCTAATGAAGCCAAAGCAGTGGTCGACGGAAATGTCTTCAGGCTTTTATCCCGGTACTTCGGGATTGACACACCGATAAACTCAAGCGCAGGCAAGAAGCTATTTACTGAACTTGCAAACGAGCTCATTGACAAATCAAACGCCGGCATTTATAACCAGGCGGCAATGGAGTTCGGTTCGCTTGTATGCAGACCTAAGAATCCGGATTGTTTTCAGTGCCCCTTAAGGCCGGGCTGTGAAGCATACAAAACCGGGCGCATAAATGATCTGCCGATTAAAATTAAGAATCAGCGGATCAGGGAGCGCTATTTCAATTATATCGTTGTCCGAAATGAAAAGGGAATCTTAATGAATAAAAGAGGAGCTAACGATATCTGGGAAAATCTTTATGAACTTCCCCTTTTCGAGACTCATGAACGGCGTGAACCCCAAAACCTGATAAATCAGGATGATTTTCGGAAAGCGTTTGGTAATAAGGTTCTTATAAAATTTGTTAGCCCCGCAGTTAAACATATTTTGAGTCATCAAAAACTGTTTGCGACATTTATCGAAATCGAAAATTATTCAGAACAATTTGCCATCGAGAATGGTTGGTTCTATGTAAAAATAGAAGATCTGGAAAGTTTAGCGCAACCAAAACTAATATTTCAGTTCTTCGAAAATTTCCTTAAATTGAAAGATTGATTCAACTAACCAAAGAAGAATATGTCGGGTATTAACAAAGTGATTCTGGTGGGACATCTGGGAAAGGATCCTGAGGTCCGCCATCTTGAAGGAAACGTAACTGTCGCCAGCTTCCCCCTGGCAACTTCAGAAACCTATAACAAGGACGGAAAGAAAATTGAGCAAACCGAGTGGCACAATATTGTGATGTGGAGGGGGCTTGCGGATGTTGCGTCAAAATACTTACAGAAAGGGAAGCTGGTTTATATAGAAGGTAAATTACGTACCCGGTCGTTCGAAGATAAGGAAGGTCATAAAAAATACACCACAGAGGTTGTTGCCGAAAACTTTACCATGCTGGGAAGAAAAAGTGATTTTGATAACGGGCATGGAGATAACGGTACGAACACTGATCATACAACTCCGTCAAAAGCGGCAGAGGACCAACCGATGGATTATAACAAGCCGGGAAATGCCGAGGATGATCTGCCTTTTTAGTTATGAGCTGCGAGCAATGAGATATGTGCATTGACCTCTGAGCTATTGGAATCATCCGCAGACGATTACTTTTTCTGCATCTCCATATAATCTACTGTCAGGCCGGCAAGCGCCTTCACACCGAGCTTAAATGCACTCTCATCAATGAAGAAATCCGGTGTATGGTGCGATGTCGCAGTTTTAGGGTCCTTCCCTTTTGGCATCCCGCCCAGGAAGAAGAATAAGCCGGGAACTTTCTCCTGGAAAAATGAAAAGTCTTCGGCGCCGGTAATAGGCGGTATAAGCTTGACATTATCTGCTCCTGCGGTTCTCTGTAATGAGGGAAGCATCTTATCGGTTAGTGCAAGGTTATTGAATGTAACCGGATAGTGTGTACTGAACGGGATCTTAACTTCAGCCGTAGCACCTGCCGCTTCTGCCGTTTTAGTTGCGATGGTCTTGATCCTTTCCTCCATCATTTTGTAATCACCATCACTCAGGTAACGGATGGTGCCCATCATTTCAGCCTGCTCCGGAATGATATTGAACCTAACGCCTGAGTGCACCGATCCGATGGTAAGTACTCCCGCATTTTCAGTCACGTTTAGGTTTCTGCTTACAATAGTTTGCAAGTTGTTTATGATCTGGGCGGAAGTCACGATAGGGTCAACCGAGGACCACGGCGATGCGCCATGAGCTTGTTTTCCTTTTACAAGGATCCTTATATCGTCGGCACCGGCCATCATGCCGCCAGGACGATAGGTTAGCGTTCCCACTTCTGTCTGTGCCCAAATGTGAAGCCCGAAGATGACATCAACTTTCGGATTTTCAAGAGCTCCTTCGGCAACCATTAGCTTAGCTCCACCTTCTTCGCCCGCCGGCGCACCCTCCTCTGCTGGTTGAAAAATAAACTTAACAGTCCCTTTAAGATCAGCCTTCATCCCAGCCAAAATCTCAGCAACGCCCATCAGCATAGCTGTATGTGAATCGTGTCCGCATGCATGCATTACGCCCACCTCTTGCCCTGCATATTGTGTTTTGACGGTTGATTTAAACGGCAGGTTACCTCGCTCAGTTACAGGGAGTGCATCCATATCGGCTCGTAAAGCTACTACAGGTCCTGGCTTACCCCCTCTAAGAATGGCTACTACACCGGTTTTTGCAACACCTGTTTTAACTTCCAAACCCAGGCTCTGCAAGTGCTTGGCAACAATACCAGCGGTCCGGTTCTCACGGTTTCCAAGTTCTGGATTGGCGTGAAAGTCGCGCCGCCATTCGATTACTTTAGCCTCTATTTTATCGGCAGCGAGACTGAGTTTAACTCTGGAATTAACAGTCTGTGCAAAAGCGGGTAATGATCCAGAAAAGATAATAGCCGCAAGTAAATGTTTAATAGTGTTGCTCATGAGACTAAATGTAGTAAAAATCTGGGATTGTACTCCCGCCTACATTTCTTTCAAAACAACAGACATTTGAAACATTCGCTTCGTATATGTCTGCGAGCTTCTTATTTCAGCAGGTAATATATTTTCCTGTACATCTCCGGCAACGATGGTTCGGGATGGATCAGGTTGCCGTCAATCTTAACATTCTCGGGGTTGCCTTTAGAAATGTCATAGTCGAAAGTCAGCGTATGTACTTGCCCGTCTCCCAGGTCTAGAAAAAATTCATTTGCTTTATTGCTCAGTCTTAAAGCAACAAGTTCTGTTGACATAATCTGGTTGAAGGGAAATGTGTTTTTGAGATTCTCGCCATAGGAAAATGGTTGCCTTATAATAAAGCTAATATTCTTGGAAACGCCGTTTTCCTTATAGCTGATCTTAATATTATCCTTATTAAACGACCCGGCAAACGCGGTATTCAAACGATCTTTATTCTGATCGTCTTTTATGATTAATCTAAACTCCGGGCTGTCTACCGGACTGCATCCGCAGACGCTCATTGGGTCTTCTTTTGTGCAGCTAAGCCCCATTGTTAAAACAAACAGGCAGGCAAGGAACTTTTTCATAGAATTGAGGATGATTGTGAAACCAAATAGGATCTTTATAACGATACGCCTGATCTGGTTTAAATGCAACAGACTGGTAGCAGTTTATTCTCCCAGCTTAAATCGCCCTCAGGATCTGCCGCATTAATTTCACTTTTTCAATATCAGTCTGATACGGATACTGATCGCCGACACTATTCTGAATCATGTCCACGGGTGCTTCGGTCATCTTTGATTTGGCTGTGCTATGGAACTCAATCGCGCCGGTTTCTTCTATTATTCTCGGCAAATTAGCCGTAGTAATTCCCGATCCCGGCATAATGATGATCCTTTTTCGGGCTTTTTTTATAAGCTTAGCAAGCAATGGTATACCATCCTCTGCAGATGCTTCTCCGCCGGATGTTAAAATACGGCTAAATCCAAGATCAATAACATCCTCGAGCCCCTGCAAAAGATCATTGCAGCGGTCAAAAGCACGATGGAATGTAACCTGCATTGTCCCGGCTAAAGCCATAAGCTCCTCGCATCTTTCCGTGTCAATACTGCCGTCCGCTTTCAGTATTCCAAATACAACTCCAGGACAGCCGGATTCTGCGCAGCAAGCCACATCCTGCTTCATTACTTCGAACTCGTTACGGGAATACACAAAATCACCGCCTCTGGGACGGATTATTGGAAAGACAGGTATATTGAATAAGCTAATGCAGGTTTTAATCATCCCATACGAGGGTGTGGTCCCGCCTTCCGAAAGATTATCGCAAAGTTCAATACGATCAGCGCCTCCATCTGCTGCCGCGGAGACCGAAGCCAGTGAGCCTGCGCATATTTCAAGAGTATAGTTCATTAATAATAACTATTGCCCTTTATGAGTAATGCCTGATCGTTTTTATCACACACAGCAAAGCTAAAGCCCTTCTGGATCGCATAGGCTCCGTATTCCCCTTGTTTATTGATTGCCAGAAAGCCCACCTGGATATTCTTTGCCGTCTCAGGCTTCTTTTTAATGATCCTCATTACCGCTTCTTTGCAGGCATTCTCCGGCGAATAACCCTGACGCATTAATTCCACTACGAGAAAACTTCCAACATTCCTGATCACTTCCTCGCCCACACCGGTCGAAGTAGCTCCGCCGATCTCATTATCTACATACAAACCCGCGCCTATAATAGGCGAATCCCCAACGCGCCCATGCATTTTAAAGGCCATCCCGCTTGTGGTACAGGCTCCTGATATATTGCCTTTCGCATCAATAGCCAACATTCCGATCGTATCGTGATTGTATTTATTACCGGGAAGCTTGTCGGGCCGGAAAGATTTATTCTCAATATTTATTTCCGGCTTATATTCAGATTTCTTAAGCCATTGTTTCCAGGCCTCTTCCGATTCCGGAGTCAGAAGGTTTTCCTTTTTGAAGCCTTGCTGCAGCGCAAAATTCAGGGCTCCCTCACCTACTAACATGACATGAGGTGTTTTTTCCATTACCAGCCGTGCAACAGAGATAGGATGAACTATGTTTTCAAGAGCAGCAACGCTGCCGCAATTACCAAATTCATCCATGATGCAGGCGTCAAGCGTTACTTTGCCATCCCGGTCAGGGAAACCTCCCAGGCCAACGCTTTGATTGTCCGGGTCGGCCTCGGGGATGCGGACACCTTTTTCTACCGCATCCAATGCCCGTCCATTATTTCTCAGCACTTCCCACGCAGCAGCGTTGGCGGCAAGGCCAAAATCCCAGGTGGAAATTACAATGGGCTTGTCTGAGACGGGATTAGAATTAGGAATACCGGCTTCGCCGAATGAACTGTTTCCAGCCAGTATTGAAGCTCCGGCTAAAGAAGTGGCTTTAAGAAATTTTCGACGGTCTACCATGATTAAAGGTAGCGAATTGAGTGGGAATATATTGACACAAGAGCCAAGAATCAAGACCTATTTATACTTAGCATCAAATTTCTTCATCGATTTTACACTGGGCGTTTTGTGAAAATCCTGATTCTTGGCTCCTGATTCTTGATTCTCGGTTCTAAACAGTTGTATCAATACTCAACTCCTTCAACTGCTCAATAGAAATAGTCGAAGGTGAATCAATCATAATATCCCGTCCGGAATTGTTTTTAGGGAAGGCGATCACGTCCCGGATTGAATCCAGGCCGGCAAAGATCGATACCAAGCGGTCGAAACCAAATGCTATCCCCCCGTGCGGCGGCGCACCGTACTCGAAGGCGTCGAGCAGGAAGCCGAATTGCTTCTGTGCTTCCTCTGTACTAAAGCCCAGGTGCCTGAACATCAGTGATTGCAGCTCACGATCGTGGATCCGGATAGACCCGCCACCAATTTCGGTACCGTTGATAACCATATCATACGCATTGGCGCGAACTTCGCCCGGATTGCTATCCAGCATGGAAATATCTTCCGGCTTAGGTGAAGTGAACGGATGGTGCATGGCATGGTACCGCTGGGTATCCTCATCCCACTCCAAAAGAGGAAAGTCCAGCACCCATAATGGGGCAAATGTGTTCTTATCCCTCAAACCTAGTCGGGTGCCCATCTCAAGGCGAAGCTCGCTTAATTGTTTACGAACCCTGTCTTTTTGGCCAGCCATGATCAGCATCAAGTCACCCGGCTTCGAATCGAAGGCTGCCGACCATTTCTTCAGATCGTCTTCATTATAGAATTTATCTACGGAAGATTTCAGACTGTCATCGGCGTTATGGCGAAGGTAGATCAGGCCAGTTGCCCCAATCTGAGGTCTTTTAATAAAGTCTGTAAGCTCATCAACCTGCTTACGGGTATATTCCGCACAGTTTTGAGCATTAATACCGATAATAAGTTCTGCATTGTCAAATACCGGGAAATCCTTGCCTTTAACTATATCCGTAAGATCAACGAACTTCATTTCAAAACGGGTATCCGGTTTGTCTGAACCATATAAACGCATAGCATCAGCATACTGCATCCTTGGCACATCAACGAGGTCAACGTTTTTCACGTTCTTAAACAGTGTACGGATCAGTCCCTCAAAAACGTTCAGAATATCTTCCTGCTCGATAAACGCCATTTCACAATCGATCTGAGTAAATTCAGGCTGACGGTCCGCACGAAGGTCTTCGTCACGGAAACATTTAACGATCTGGAAATATCTGTCAAAACCCGACACCATCAAAAGCTGTTTAAACGTTTGCGGCGACTGGGGCAGGGCATAAAACTCACCAGGGTTCATGCGGCTCGGTACCACAAAATCACGCGCACCCTCGGGTGTAGACTTAATCAGAACCGGGGTCTCCACCTCTATAAAGTCAAGGCCATCCAGGTACTTACGCACCTCCTGAGCCATTTTATGACGCAACACAAGGTTATTCCTTACCGGATTACGGCGCAGATCAAGGTATCTGTATTTTGCACGAAGGTCGTCGCCCCCGTCGGTTTCGTCTTCTATAAGGAACGGGGGAAGCTTCGCGGCATTTAAAAGCTCCATATTGGAAACTTTTATCTCCACTTCTCCAGTTGGCATTTTAAGGTTTTTATTTGAACGCTCAATAACCTTACCGCTCACCTTAATTACAAATTCACGCCCAAGATCACGTGCCTGTGCACGCAGATCAGCATTGTCGTCAGAGTTAAAGGTCAGCTGCGTAATACCGTACCGATCGCGCATATCAATGAAGGTCATACCTCCCAGATCGCGCGATTTCTGCACCCAACCGGTAAGCGTAACTTCTTTGTCTAAATCGTTGATGGTTAGTTCTCCGCAAGTGTGTGTTCTGAGCATAAAATTTCTTAAAGTGGCAAAAGTACGGTTTTTGGAAAACTTGAGATACTATAAATTGCATTTTTATGCAGGGTTCTGCTAGAAGTCAGCCATTTAAGGCATTTGACAACGCAGGCTTATTATCCAAAACAAAATAGCGGGATTCAGAGGAAGGCAGAGGGCAGCAATAATAGCAAGGTTTCAATACAATAATTAGTTTTTATTCATAACTTTGCTCCATCAATAAGGGGTGCCTTGTTTGCGAAATCAAACACAAAAACAGGCTGAGATTAAACCCATCGATGGACGTTGTACGTTATACGTTGTACGTTATAAGTCTTACACAAGGCTCATAGCTCACAGCTGATAGCTCATCTCCTGAGAGCACCTGATCCGGATAATGCCGGCGTAGGGAGGTAATGTTAAGGAACTGGATAGAACCCCACTGTCCAGCATGTTTAACTGTTTTATTTTATTCATTTTGAAACCATCATGAGCATACAGCTCAAAAATTAGCATAACTATGCTCATGATAGCTTCATTGCCGTTGAAACAATCATTTAATCAATGAAAAACTTATTAATCATCGCTGCGGCGATCCTGATGCCATGCATGGCTTCAGCTCAATTTTCCATTAACGGAAAAATTACCGACAAACAAACCGGAAAGGCTCTTGAACGGGCCAGCGTTTACCTCGAAGACTCCTTTTTTTCAACCCAGACAGACAAGTCGGGCGAATATTCGCTGAAAAACCTCAGGGCTGGAAATTATGTGATCCGGGTATCCTACCTGGGCTACCAGAATACCCGGAATGCAATATCTGTTTCCGGCAACACAACTCTTGATTTCCAGCTTGACCTGAATACTTTAGTAGCTGATGAAGTTCTCGTAAGATCTACCCGGGCTACTGAAAACTCGGCAACTACATACCGCAACATCGGCAAAGAAGAGCTCACTAAAAACAATCTGGGCCAGGATTTGCCCTATCTCCTGAACCAGACCCCTTCAGTAGTAGTAAGTTCCGATGCAGGAGCGGGAATAGGTTATACCGGTATCCGCATCCGCGGAAGCGATCCAACGCGGATCAACGTTACGATCAATGGCATTCCATATAACGAAGCCGAAAGCCAGGGTACCTTTTGGGTAAATATGCCAGATTTTGCGTCCTCTGTTGATAATATCCAGATCCAACGCGGTGTAGGTACATCAACAAACGGCGCCGGTGCATTCGGCGGAAGTCTCAATATCCAGACAACCACAAGAAAGGATTCGGCCTACGCCGAACTTAACAATACCTTCGGCTCATACCAAACCCTGAAGAACACGGTCAACGTCGGGACCGGTCTGATCAACAACAAGTTCAGTTTTGACGGGCGCCTTTCCCGGATCAAATCAGATGGCTATATAGACCGTGGGGCATCTGACCTTAAATCATATTTCCTGAGCGGTGCCTATTATGGAAAGAATAATCTGTTGCGGGCAAATGTATTTTCAGGAAGCGAAAAGACCTACCAGGCCTGGAATGGCGTCCCACAAAGCCTGTTAAACACAAACCGGACTTTCAATAGCTTTGACTACGAGGATCAGACCGACAACTACTGGCAAAGCCACTACCAGCTTCTTTATTCACATTCATTTTCATCGCAGTTTACCGCCAATGCCGCTCTCCACTATACCCGCGGAAGAGGCTATTATGAAGAGTTTAAAGAGGAACAGGATTTCGCAAATTATGGCATAGCACCTTACACCGTTGGCGGCACGACAATTTCTGAAAGTGACCTTGTGCGACGGAGGTGGCTGGACAATAATTTCTACGGAATGACCTACTCTGTCAGCTACGCTCCATCAGCAGCGCTTGACTTTACATTGGGGGGCGGCTACAACGAATATGACGGCGACCACTTCGGAGAAGTTATCCGGGGACAATTTGTTCCGGTTAATTTAAGCCTGCAGCGTTACTACCAGGGCAACGGGTTTAAAACAGATTTCAACACCTATGCTAAAGCCGGCTACACCATTGGCAAGCTAAACCTCTTTGCCGACCTTCAGTATCGGGCAATAAATTATAAGATACGCGGCACCGATAAGAACCGCCTTCCGCTGGGCCAGGCTGATCAGCTGAACTTCTTCAATCCCAAAATCGGCTTAAGTTATCAGATCAATACCGCTAGTAATATCTACGCCTCTTTTGCCGTGGCAAACAAAGAACCAAACCGCGATGATTATATAAATTCCACCCCGGCAACCCGGCCCTCATCAGAGAATTTACTGGATATTGAAGCCGGCTACAGGTTACAGAAAAGCAATTTTTCTGCGGGTTTGAACTGGTATGCAATGCTGTATAAAGATCAGCTGGTGCTGACGGGGAAGATCAACGATGTGGGTGAATATATCCGTCAGAATGTAAAGGATAGCTACCGGCTGGGACTGGAGCTTGACAGCCGCTTACAATTGAACCGAGTTCTTGCGTGGGGATTAACTGCTTCGCTGAGCGAGAACAAGATCAAAAACTTCTCTGAGTTTATTGATGATTATGATAATGGCGGACAGATCGAGAACACTTACACCAATGTCGATCTGGCATTCTCTCCTCAGTTCATCGGTTCGAGTGAGCTCAGCCTGCGTCCCTTCAAACGAACTGAAATAGCTTTATTAAGCAAGTACATCAGTGATCAGTATTTGGATAACACGTCTAATTCTGCAAGAAGACTGGATGCTTTTTTTGTGAATGACGTCAGACTTGCCTACAACACCTCATTTAAAGGCTTGAAAAATATCGGTCTTACCCTTTTATTCAACAATGTATTTTCCGAGAAATACGAGTCGAATGGTTATACATTCAGCTATTTATATGGCGGGGCTTTCACAACAGAAAATTATTATTTCACTCAGGCACCAAGTAATTTCTTACTTTCATTGAGTCTTAAATTTTGATCAACAGGAAACTTACCACTACCGCTTGAACGAATAATTAAACGCAAAGGTCACAAATACACCTGCCTACCGGCAGGCAGACGCGACGGATGCAAAAGTTTTATCCAGAGTATCCTGTAATTGTCGAAGATAAAATCAGGCAAATGCTTTGCGACCTTTGCGTTTAAAAATTTCAGACTGCAATCATCTTATCATGAAAAAATACATCTCTAAATTGCACTACCTAACCCAGGATCTGCCAAACCGCAGCCATATCGAGCAGGCTCAGATAGCATGTCAGGCGGGCGCAAACTGGATCCAATACCGTTGTTTCAGTAAAGATGATGACGAGCTTATTGGCGAACTCCATCAGGTTGCTTCAATTTGTGATGATTGGGGCGCGACCCTGATTCTTACTGATCATTACCATCTCCTGGATAAAGTAGATGCACAAGGGGTTCATCTTGAAAATATGAAAGCCGACCTTAATGAGATCCGCGAGATCATCAGTGATGAAAAAACACTTGGCGCATCAGCAAATTCAATAGCTGATATCCAGAAGGTAGTCGATTCGGGAGTTGCAGACTATATCGGTTGCGGGCCTTTTAGCATAACTAAAACAAAACCTAATGACTATCCCATTTTGGGGTTAAAAGGTTATGAAGCGCTTATCCGGGAAATGACTGAAAGAAAAATTGACATACCCGTGCTCGCTGTTGGCGGTGTGCAGATTAACGATGTTGAGGTCCTTATGCAAACAGGTATTTTTGGCATAGCCGTATCTGCTGCGGTGAATCTCGCCGACGAACCAGGAAGAACTTTAAAAGAGTTTTATCAAAAGATCTACTGATGGATCAAGGAATAAAGAGTAAGGACCGTATTCGGTGGCACGCCATTTGTCTCTGATCTTTGTTCCTTGCTTTTTGTTCATTATATTCATTTTCCTAAGTTTGATCTATGTCCTCACACCATATCGTTCGCGAAAAGCAGGAGCCTGCATTGCTTATCATGAGCCTTGACGGGTTTGAAACAGAAAATCTCGGACAGCTCCTGGAGTGGAGTCCTACGGTGATTGTTAATGAGGATCTTTACGAGCTGGCAGATTCCCTCGCTTTAAAAGTTGATTGCGTCTTAACGCGTGATCCGGATTTTGTGGCACAAGAAAATACCCGGATTATCTTAACAGATACCGATCCGCTGGAGGATTGCCTGAAGCATCTCGTTGGTGAAGCATACCCTGCCGTAAATATTATCGCCAGGGATTTCGTCTTGAAAGACTATGCTTTATTTGTCGAGGATATAGATATCGTTGTTTTTATCGGCAACCAAAAGATCTTTCCGGTCCGGTCCGGCTTTAGTAAATGGCAGCCTGCCGCTGAGCAGGTACATCTGCTTCATGAGATCCATAACCTGAGCACAAGCGGCCTCGTTCACAAAGAAGAGCAGGTGCTGGAAACTGAAAAAGACGGTTTTTATTCCCTGACATTCGACCAGCCCTTTATATTCATTGCCGAAAAGATCTGATATGCATATCGTCAGGGTCAGCCAACGAGACATCCCGGTTATTCATCAACTGGCACATCAGATCTGGTGGCCCACCTATAGCGCCATTCTATCGGAGGAACAGATCAGCTTTATGCTGAAGAACATGTACTCCCCGGACGCACTCGGCGAACAAATTAAAAATGGCAGCCAATTTATTCTCGTGAAAAACGAGGGGACAGATGTTGCCTTCGCGGGGTATTCTATAGAAGCCAAAGTGCTGAAGATCCATAAGATCTATATTCTACCTTCGGAACAAGGGAAGGGCACCGGCAGGAAGCTGATCGAATATTTAGATAATATTGCCCGTGAATGCGGTATCAGCAAACTTCAGCTAAATGTAAACCGGGCTAATCCTGCTTTAAGCTTTTATCAAAAAGTAGGCTTCAAGATCGTCAAGACCGTTGATATTCCGTATTTTGAGTTTGTGCTGAATGATTATGTGATGCGGAAGGAGGTTTGAATTGGTTTCGCCAATGTTTTACCGCAGAGTTCGCGAAGTAATCGCAAAGGCCGCATACTTTTTTACAAAATCTACCGACAAATTCTTAAGCAAAACTTTCTCCGCGTCCTTTGTGTTTTTCCACTGCGCTCTCTGCGGTTAAAACTATCTCGCGTCCAGCTTCTGTATCCGTTTCGGTGTATCCGTTCCCGCTACTATACTTCTCGCGCTTAACGCGATTGCCTTAATTGTGGCCCAGATATTAGCTGCATCCAGTGTCTCCACCTCATCATCCACAGTATGATAGAATTTATCTGAATCGATCTGAACAGTAGAGATAGTGTGTGCCGGAACGCCAAGAGCAGCCAGGGTCGCATTATCACTTCGATAGAACAAATTCTGATCGGGATAAGGATCGGGGTGAAACATGAAGTCGGTTCCGGCAAGGTTCTTCTGGAGGATCTCGCCAAAATCAGAACGCTCATAGCCGGTAATAAATGCTGCGTTCCTGCCAAACTTTGATTCCTTGCCGATCATTTCTATATTGAACATTGCTGTCACATCATCGGGATTAAGTTTCGATGAAAAATGACGTGCGCCAAAGCCGCCAATTTCTTCTGCCGTAAAAGCCGCAAAGATCAGTGTGCGCTCATTATCCTTTAATTTCTTGTAATATTTTGCCAGGGCAATAACTGCCGTAGTACCCGAGGCATCATCATCTGCGCCATTTGCGATCGAATCGCCCTGTACACTTTTGATCAGTCCGATGTGATCGTAATGAGCTGAAAACAAAACAAGCTCTTTTTCCTTTGATTTCCCCGGTATCATTCCAGCAACGTTAAACAGCGAAAGATGCTCCACTTTGTTTTCAATTCTCACGTTGTAAGCCGCCGCCTCCGTTGCGCCCAGTACAAAGACTGAACCTCCATCCCCACCCGGTTCTTCGACTATACGCCCGCGCCTGGAATTCTCCTGCAGACGCTTGAAAATTGCCTGATGCGACTGATCCACCAATACCAGCACGGGCGTTTTACTGGCTAATGCCTCGCGGTAGCGCTGACCAAACTGGTCGCCGGCTGCTATTTTCAAAATTTTAGCGCCCGAAGTATTGTTCATTTCAAAAAGGCCCTGATCAGAGAATGTTATCAGATTGGCCGCATCGATCTTTTTGCCGTCAATGGTAACATCAGCCAGGGAAGGCAAAACCCTCGTTACTTTAAACTCCTGACGGAAACCGCTGGCACCTGTCAGGGGCTGCAGCCCGGCTTTTCTAAACTCGTTCTCGATAAAGCTGGCTGCTTTTTCGATGCCCGGTGTGAATGTCCCGCGTCCTTCCATTTCATCCGCCGACAGGCTGCTGATGATACAGCTTATTTCGTCCTGCTGAATGTATTGTTCCGGCTTCTGTACTGCACACGATCCTAAAATAAGTATCGACGCAGCGACTGCAATTATCTTGTTAACCTTCATTGTTTTATTTTTGACGAGAGCCAGTTATTTCTAAACTGTAACTGTTGAAGAGTCGCATTTTCTAAAGCCACCACTTCCAGAGTATTATCTTCCTGAATTATTAAATCGGCTGTTTTAATTATACCCTTATGTTCGAAAGTAACAGGAACGCGCTGGCCCGGTTTGTACCTGGAAATAAGCTGATCTATGTCAATATTACCAAGTAAATTGTCATCGCCGATCTTAAGAATATAATCGCCGATGTCAATCCCTGCTTCATAAATCGGCGAACCTTTAACAGTAGGATTTGCTACACGATTCTTGCCGGTATAAGATACAAGCGTGAATCGAAGCGGCCCGATAACCGGCTTTCCCGGAGCTGCTTTACGCAGCCGCAGCCCAGCCTTCTTTAATAATTCCGAATAATCATTTTTATCAGTTCCTTCAATGTACTTCTTAAAAAAATCTGCCGCGAAGGATGTGCTGGTGAGCTTTGCCAAAACATTCTGCAGGTCTGAAACAGTATAAGGGATCTCTGTTTTACCGTGAACAGTCCAGACTGCCTTCATATAATCGTCCAGGCTAAGCTTAAACTCAGAGCGAAGGCGAAGATCAAGTCCAAGGGCGACAGCTGCACCGTAAGTATAATACGAAGCAAAAGTGTTTGCATAATTATTCTGATCTACAGATACGCCAGCATCCACAAACACCGCGTACCTGCTCATGTGCGTAACGGGAAACCGGCCTGGCCCGGGTGCATTTAAAATTCCGTTAAGAATTCCTGACAGGACAGCTAGGTATTGTTTATCGGTACGGTAGCCGGCACGTTTGAGAATAAGGTTGCCATAATATTGGGTAAAGCCCTCGGCAAACCAAAGATCGCTGCTCATATTGGCATGAGAAAAGTCAAAAGGCTCAAGGCTTTTCGGGCGGATACGTTCTACATTCCAGGCATGAAAGAATTCATGTGAGAAGGTGCTCAGCATGGCTTCCTGGTTTCCCGCGATCTTAAATCCGCTGTTGGTGATCACAGTCGAGTTTCGATGCTCCATCCCGTCACCGTTATTATCCGGGTTTACGTCCTGAAGGAAGGTATATTCGCCGTTATCAAATAACGGCAGTTCGCCGAAAACGGCCTTTTGTTCTTCCACCACCTTTGCAACCATACCGGCATAATCATCAATCACCTTCTGGTCGTCTGCCGTGCCATGAGAGCTAAGCCGGATAGTCTGACGTCTACCCCCCGGATTTACGTCCTGCCAGGTAGCAATCTTAAAATCAGAAAGTTCAACCGGACTATCCATAAAATACTGCAGGTCGGGCGCTGTGAAGATATTAGCACCGCCCGGCTTTAACTGAGTAGCCACCTTCCATTTATATTTCTCCAGATCATTGAACCGGATCCTGACAGGCCTGTTTGTCATAGCAGGGAACCACATAAATGTAGCCGGCATATTCATGTGAGCATGGCTTTCATCTATCGCCAGGTAGGTTCCATCTACATGATTACCATAGATCGTGTAACTTATCCTGGCTGAGCCATCATGCTTGTCAATACGATATATATCACCCTGAACCTGCGTTACCGGCACCGGATTTCCCTTCCCGTCGATGGCCTTCACACCATATACATTCTTTCCAAACTCATGCGTTGCATACCGGCCGGGCGATGAGCGGCTCATCCGGAAGGTAAGCGGTCCGGATGGCACCCTGTTGACGGTTATTTCAATTTCGGCTTCATGATGCACCGCGTTAGGGAACGAGATGGAATAATCTATTGTTTCCTGTCCGATAGCGCGGAAGATCCCGGAAAAGGATAAAAAAAAGATCAGGAGGTAAAATCTCATAGCGGCTCTGCTTAATCCCATTCATGCCTTTCCAGTTCACGGGCTGAACTGCGGGATACCAGTTGTTTCTGTTTATCGATCTCGGTATTTATCCTGGTATCGTGAACGCCATCGGTAACGGCAATATCATGATCCCTGGTTTTGTCTGATTTGTAAATATAAGTTTCATCCACATTCTGCAGGGCGATATCATAAGGGCCCTTATTACTCATCAATTTTACGAATACCGGCAGACATTCGAATAAAATAAAAAGAAATCCTATAAATGAAATGGCAAGATAGTTATCCAGGTCGCGCGAGCCATCTTCCTTGAAGGTCAGTTGTCCCAAGGCCCAGTTGCGGTCGGCAAATCCGGCAACACTTGCCAAGCTGTCCAGCTGCTTGCCGCTAAACATCCGCTGGTCCGAAAGGCCATCCAGATCCTTTCGCCGGGTAAAGAAAACGTCCATTGCGGCAAGCTCAGAGCGAATATTTTCCAGTCTTTGTTCCTTCTGGACTACAATCGATTCTTTTTGCTTCGCATAAGTCCCGTACCCGGTAATGCCAGACGTCTGGTTCGTTTTATCTCCAAAAACCTCCTGATTGAGAATATACCGTGAGCGGTTTATATCTTTTTCGAGCGAATCCTTCTCAGTCTTAAGTTCCGCAGTCTTTTGAAGTTCCGCAGCATATTTATTCGCGAAAGTCTTGTTCAGCGTGTCTATTTTAGAACGCTGCCCATTCAGATAGCTGGTCTTAAGCTTCTCACGGATCTCCTTGTCAAATATTTTTAGCTCAAGCGGCCGCGATATGACGATTCCTATCATGATTGCTAAAAGTATCCTCGGTGTAGCTTGCAGTATTTGCTGGTTAGTTGTACCGCTCTTACTGATACTGGCTACGATATAGCGATCCATATTGAATATGGCCAGGCCCCATATCAGGCCAAAGAAGATTGCAAAAATTACCGCCATGGGGTTTCCGGCAAAAACGAAATACATGGCATACCCACCGGAAAGAGAAGCAAAAAGTGCTGTGAAGAATATCGTTGCGCCTATACCAACATATTTATTGTGCTCTGTGGGGTACCTCTTCAGCGTATCTACATGTGCTCCGGAACAGAACCAGAAAAAATCGGTTATCTTTTTCATCTACTTAGTTTTTGCTTTTCAGCTCATGCGGTACCGTTGTGAATTGAAATATCTAATTAAACGCCCGCTTTATCAACATGTTACAAGAGCGTCATTTTATTTAATGCAACACCACATCGCCCCTTTGGTTTATATAAATATTTAGGAAAACCGTATCTTTGGCTTACAAATATATCAGAGATGAAACCTGCTTGAACCTGCCTTTCAAAAAAAAATAATTTAAGCTCAAGCAAGCTTCATTGCCATTGAAAAACAAACTATAAGCAATGAAAGAAGTTACAGTACAGGAATTGAAGCAAAAAATTGACAACAACGAAAGTTTCCAGCTTATCGACGTTCGTGAACCTTTCGAGTATGAAATGTCTAATATCGACGGCGAAAATATTCCGTTGGCAGGAATCGTAATTGAATCTTCAAAGATAAGCAGAGATAAGCCTGTTATCATGCAATGCCGTAGTGGTGCCAGGAGTGCTGCAGCGGTGATGCAACTTGAACAACTGGGTTATACCAACCTTTATAATCTTAAAGGCGGCATTCTTGCCTGGGCTGCAGAATATGAGCCAGACATGAGGGTCTATTAATATGCTGAAGAAGATTCTTTTTAATATTTTCCTGAACATTGCCCTTATCATACTCATCCTGTGTATTGTCTGGTCAATAAAGAACGGTTTCTATCTGTACGCCATAGCTGCAACCCCTCCGTTTGCCATGCTCATATTTCTGAAGGTCAGGCTTGCAAAAAGCGTGAGGGATATGACCAGCAAGAAAAAATAAACACCGCGTTCAGTCCGCTTATACTCCGCTTGATGTCCGCTCGGACTCCGGTTCAGGTCCGCTTGAGGTCCGCCTGGACCCCGGTTTAGAACCGGCTTAGGAATGTCTTAGAACCGGTATAACACCGCTTGAATAAAGAGCTGTCTCCGTGTGGTGTTTCTAAATAACCTGCTGATCGTGCCTTATCCCCAGACCGGGGTCATCACTAAGAACCCACTTCCCATCTTTAAAATCGGGATCTTTATAGGGATTATTACTGGTAAGGAAAGGCCCGTCTAGATCGGCCCAATCGCACAAAGGAGCCAGGGCCGCAGCGGCAAGCGTGGCGCAGCTGGTTTCGCTCATGCAGCCGATCATTACTTTCATGTCCAGCTCTTTGGCTTTCTTTATCATCCGGTAGCCCTCATGCATCCCCCCGCTTTTCATCAGCTTCATGTTAATCGCATGGTAAACACCTTTAGCTTTTTCAACATCCGCAAAGCGCTGCACCGATTCATCGCCGACAATAGCGACCGGGCTTCGTTCAGTGATCCAGGCGTTCGAATCAGGGTCGTCCTTTGCCATAGGCTGCTCAATCAGGACAACTCCCTGCTCATGAAGCCAGTGAGCCATATCCAGTCCCTGCTGCCTGTCTAACCAGCCCTGATTGGCGTCTACGAATAAGGGCTTATTGCTTACCGAACGGATAGTATTAATGAGCTCCTTATCATTATCACGGCCGAGTTTCACTTTGATGATGTGGCAGTGTTCGCCCTCTTTGATCTTTTGAATCAGCACTTCCGGTGTGTCTATACCCAGAGTGTACGATGTTTTCGGCATCCGGGCCGGGTCAGTGCCAAAAAACTTATAACATGCCGTATTCTCCATCTTTCCTTTGAGGTCATGCAGGGAAATATCTATTGCAGCTTTGATACTCGGATTGGCAGGAGCGATACTATCGAGGTACGCAACAAGCTCCTCGAAATCAAATGGTTCTTTCAGCCAGGACAGGTCTACCTTCGACAAAAATGCTGTGGCAGTTTCCATATTTTCACCCATATAAGGCACCATCGAAGCTTCTCCATACCCCGTGAAACCTTCATGGCTTATTTCCAAAAGCATGATCGGGGTTGAAGTGCGTGAGAATTTTGCAATGGTAAAAGGATGCTTTAATGCAAGTTCGAAAGGCTTATAAGTGATCTTCATAATGAGTTTTTGACAGTACGAAATAACAAAATTTATTATGTTCAATACGATTAAATTTTGGGGGACCGCAACAGGTCTAACTCGCCAAATCACAAATAAACTTTTATTTTTTCAAACATTCACCTAGATTGCGAGCCTCTTAACATAGCATAAAATTAATATTGGCTTAACGTTGTCTTTGTGAAAAAAACCCTCCTTTTATTTTTATTTTGTTCCCTTTATTTTACTTCTTACTCTCAAAACACTCGCTTAAAAGATAAAAACAGCATAGGCTGGTATGCGTTTAATGCTTCCCTGAAGTTAGATCCGAAATGGAGCCTCACCGGTGAATTTCAATGGCGCAGAGATCATGTTATTTCTGATCCGCAGCAAGCTGTATATAAACTGGCCGTCAACCATCTGGTAGCGCCCGGGCTGAACATAAGAGCGGGCGTCGCACTAGCCGACACTTACAACTATGGCGATATACCGGTTAATGGTATGGGTAAACAGTTTACCGAATACCGCACTTACCAGATGGCGGGATTGAGTAACAAGACCGGTATTGCTGAAAACAATCATCGTTTCATGCTCGAACAGCGTTGGGTGGGCAGGTATTCTGATGCTTCCCTGAATAAAGAAGACGAGTACGTATATACAAACCGATTTCGCTATATGTACCGGCTTCAAATCCCCTTAAAGGGAAAGGCAATTGCTGACAATACTCCCTACGCGGCTGTATATGATGAAATATTTATCGGATTCGGTGAAAATGTTGGCGAAAATGTTTTTGACCAGAACAGGTTTGGACTTTTACTGGGGTATCGCTTTTCCCCGCAAATAAGGATAGAAGGTGGCTTCTTAAGTCAGATTGCTCAATTCGGGCGCGAAATTAACGGAAGAAACGTCTTTCAGCATAACAGGGGAATTATTCTAAGCACTAACCTGAGCTTCTAAACTTTACATTAAAACATTATTTCCCCGGACAATTATTACCAACTTTGTAGTCAAATTGTCCTGGTATGCAGATAGAACAAATTTATACAGGTTGCCTGGCTCAGGGGGCCTATTATATTACCTCCAACGGCGAAGGAGCGATCATTGATCCATTACGCGAAGTGCAGCCTTACCTCGACCGCCTGGAAAGGGATAATGTAAAACTTAAATATATTTTCGAAACACACTTTCACGCTGACTTTGTGTCGGGTCACCTCGATCTGAGCGATAAAACAAAAGCGCCGATCGTTTACGGGCCGGAAGCTAAACCTGAGTTCGACTTCATATCAGCAAAGGACGGGCAGGAATTCAATGTGGGTAAGATCATACTGAAAGTCCTGCACACGCCGGGACATACCATGGAAAGTACATGCTACCTTTTGATTGATGAATATGGGAAGGAACATGCTCTCTTTAGCGGCGATACTTTATTCATCGGCGATGTGGGCCGGCCGGACCTTGCCCAAAAGGCTGCACACATGACCAAAGAAGAATTAGCAGCTACACTTTACAGGTCGCTAAGGACAAAGGTGATGACCCTGCCGGATGAAGTGATAGTCTATCCGGCGCATGGTGCCGGCAGCGCCTGCGGCAAGAACATGAGCAAGGAAACAATATCGACAATAGGGAATCAAAAGCAGTTTAATTATGCTTTACGGGCAAACATGACCGAAGCCGAATTTATAAAGGAAGTCACCGAAGGGCTTCTCCCTGCTCCTGCCTACTTCAGCGCCAATGTGGCGATGAATAAAAAGGGTTACGAGAGTTATGATACAGTGCTCGGCAATGGCATGCGTGCCTTAAGCCCGGAGGAATTTGAAGTCGCTGCCGGGGAAACGGGGGCCCTGATCCTGGATACAAGAAATAATATTGATTTTTATAAAGGATTTATTCCTCAATCTATCAATATCGGTTTAAGCGGTGATTTCGCACCATGGGCAGGATCGCTGATCGCGGATGTAAAACAAGAGATCCTGCTTGTAACGGATAAGGGAATGGAAGAAGAAGCGGTTACCCGCTTAAGCCGCGTCGGATTTGATAATGTTCTTGGCCACCTGGAGGGCGGATTTGAATCCTGGGAAAAGGCAGGGAAAGAAATCGACCAGGTTGACAGGATAAGCCCTGATGAATTTGCCGGGTCATATTCAGCAGGCCACAAGATAATTGACGTCCGGAAAGAGTCTGAATATGATGCACAGCATATACAGGATGCGGAGAACATGCCGCTCGCTGATATTAATACATGGATAAAAGATATCGACCCCAAGGAGCATTTTTACATCCATTGTGCCGGCGGCTACCGAAGCATGATGGCCGCTTCAATTTTATTATCCAGAGGTTACAGAAATTTTAGCGAAATTAAAGGTGGGATTTCTGCAATAACAAATCCGCGTGTTCCAATGACAAAAAGCTAAAACGATGCTGGATCTTATCAAACAACCATGGCCCTGGTATATTGCCGGCCCGCTGATCGGCCTAACCGTGCCTGTTTTATTAATTATCGGAAATAAAGCCTTTGGTATCAGCTCCTCCCTCAGTCATATCTGCGCAGCTTGTTTTCCTGCGAACGTTTCTTTTTTTAAGTATGACTGGAAAAAAGAAGCCTGGAATCTTTTTTTCGTGTTTGGGATACTGATCGGCGGAGGCCTGGCTGCGAGCCTGCTCCAAAACCCGGACCCTTTTGTAATTAATCCGAAACTCGCTGCCGAGCTTTCAGGCTACGGGATCACGAATTACAATAACTTCATTCCGGCAGAAATCGTAAACTGGTCCGCGCTGTTCACCGCAAAGGGCTTGCTGATGATCGTGGCAGGAGGCTTCCTCATCGGCTTCGGCACGCGTTACGCGGGAGGCTGTACCAGCGGACATTCGATCATGGGCCTGTCAACTCTTCAATGGCCTTCCCTTGTTGCTACCTGCTGCTTTATGGTCGGCGGATTTATCATGGCCAATCTTTTGTTGCCACTAATACTTTCGATCTGACCATGAGCATAAAAGAAAAAAATAAAGCTCCCCTGACTGGCAATATTAAATACCTTATCGTAGGTGTGTTATTTGGAATCGTGTTTGTTAAAGCCGAGATCATCAGCTGGTTCAGAATACAGGAGATGTTCAGGCTTCAATCATTTCACATGTATGGCGTTATTGGAAGTGCAGTTCTCGTCGGCCTTGTCTCTGTGCTCATTATCCGGAAGTTTGACATCAAAACCCTTGGCGGCGAAAAGATCGTACTTCCTGTCAAAGCCTTTAGCAAAGGGCAGATCTATGGCGGTTTGCTGTTCGGGCTCGGATGGGCAATTACCGGCGCATGCCCGGGACCGCTATTTGCCCAGATCGGAACCGGGGCTACCATCGTGATCATCACATTCTTAAGTGCCGTTGCCGGTACATGGACCTACGGGTATCTGAAAGAGAAGCTGCCGCATTAGAAATTATTACTTAAATCAAACTAACCCGGGTTATTAAGCTAACCGGGTTTATTAACTTTGCCCGGATGGCAATACAGCTCTACAAACCATTTAACACGCTGAATTTCAGCAAGCAACATTGTTTTCTCAGCGGCGAAAGACTGCAGTCGACAGAAGAGGAGATCGCCGTTTTCCCGGTGTGGCTGATGCAGGAATATAAGCTGGAAGATAAACCGTTTAAGCTTCTTGACGAAAGCATGTCTACCTATAAGGACATGAGACTTCCATGTTCTAATGAAACATACGAGCTTGGTATTGAGCCTCTTGAAGATGAGATCCGCGCTGCATTTCTTAAAGGCTACGATGCCGTTGCCGAACTATCTCAAATAAAACTTTTCCAATGGATTGGAAAGATGGTTTACGGGATCCTCTTTAATGAGATCCGCATCGGAATTCGCCAGCAAAAAGCTAACAATGAAGAGTTTGTTTTTTCGCAGTCGCTGATCCATAAATTCAGCAACCTGCATATTATGCTGCAGTCTATAATCATGCCGGTAGAATTCGAGGGCAGTCTTCCATGGACGATCAAGGTCTTTAAAACGGATACAAAACAAGATCTTTTCAGTTACCGTGACGAGATAAATACACTTACGTTTTCTCTTGGGATGAAAGATTTCGGGATCGTAGCCTGCCTTCAGGATAACGGCACCAATGGGCTCTATCACAGGGAAATTCTTGAGAAGATCAATCAGCAGCCCCTGCATCTTATACAGTTTGAAGAAATATGCGGGAGGTTCTTTTATTCGAATTACCTGTTTAACCGTTTGCCGGAATATACGGTCATGCCCACGGAAGATACCATATATATTGAGGCTATGCCTTTACGTGGAATGAGCAATAAACCTCTTTTTGACGTGTGGCAAAATAGGGTTTATGGGCAGGTACTTGAGAATTTCTGGAAACCCTGGGGACTGGTGTTGTTCGAGATCATAAAAGACCCGGAAAAACCTCTTAGTTACCTGTTGGACCAGGAGGAGAACTTCCGGCCATCTGGTTCCGTCGTACTGCCATCCTGATATCTTCAGGTCTTACCCCCTTCCCGTTAGCTGGCTGATAAAATAACCGGCAACATCCGGGTAGAAAATAATAGTTAGAAGTACGCCTGTAAGTGCCCCATAAAAATGGGCGTCATGGTTAATTGCATCCCGCGAATTACGCGATGCATACCAGCAGTAACCCAGGAACAGGAAACCGTATATAACCGCCGGGATGGGGAGGGGTATCGGAAATATGATCATCTTGTTCAGGGGGTAGAATAAAATAAAACTGAACACTACAGCACACACGGCACCGGATGCTCCCAGGCTGTTATACCAGAAATCTTCCTTGTGCTTCAGGATAGAGGTGATATCGCTGAGCACAATACTGGCGAGATACAATATGCCGAACTGAACATGGCCCCAGCTGCTTAATGAAACGAGTGTTTTTTCGAGCGTAAACGCGAAAAAATAAAAAGACAGCATATTTACTGCCAAATGTCCCCAGTCTTTGTGAATAAGCCCGCTGGTGATCAGGGAATACAGGCGCCTGCCCCGGCTAACGCTGTAAGGGTGCAGCATGAACTTACCATATACCTCGGCATTGGAAAATGCATATATACTTGTTACTATAGTGAATATAAAAATTATCGTTGCTACCGGGGTATCGTTAATAAAGCTCTCCATTATATCAGTTCTCTTCTAGTGCTGGTTAATCGCCCGAAGGCTGCGTAAATAAATTTTTTCCAGCACCAAATATACTATACGCCGAGCATATCTATCTGTTCCGCCAGTTTCCTGTCCTTATCTGTTATCTTATTTCCGGCACTATGTGTGCTCAAACTAATATTTACTTTATTGTATGAATTACTCCAATCCGGGTGGTGGTCCATTTTTTCGGCTAAAAGGGCGACCTTTGACATGAAGCCCCAGGCACTTACAAAGTCTTTAAATTTAAATTCCCTGATAAGTGATTCTGAGTTTGTTTCAGGGTCTGTTGTTTCTTTCCAGCTCATATCAATGTTTGTTTACTTTTGGGAAGACTCTTCACAACGAGGTCGTATGAATGGTCTATCATTTCCTTTAACTGCACATCATTTAACTTTCCGTTCATAAAAACAGTGTTCCAGTGGATTTTGTTCATATGATATCCCGGCTGCACTTCTTCGTATTCCTCGCGCAGGGAAACTGCTTTCTCGGGGTCGCATTTTACGTTAAACCTGTCAGCCTGATCGAGCCCGGCGAGAAGAAATATCTTATCCATCACTTTAAACACAATTGTTTCTTCTCCAAAAGGGAAAGTTTCCTGTACCCGGCTTTTTGAAAGACAATAATCGCGTAAGGTTTCAATGTTCATGTTTAATGGAATAATAGTTGCCGATGTAGAAGGCGGGTAATACAATTGATCTATTTTTGTACTTAATAAAATTAAGCAAAAATGAGTGTCTCTGAAAATATAAGCTATACCGTTGTTGAACGGTTCATAAAATATACATCGATCGATACCCAGTCGGATCCTTCGTCAGGCACTTGCCCTTCAACTGAAAAGCAAAAGGACCTTGCGAGACTGCTCGTTGCAGAGCTTTTTGAAATGGGTATAGCCGATGCGCACCATGACGACAACGGCTATGTGTATGCCACCATCCCGGCAAATACGAAGAAAAAAGTTCCGGTAATATGTTTTTGCTCGCATATGGATACGTCGCCTGACTGCAGCGGAAAGGATGTGAGAGCGATCATACATGAAAATTATCAGGGCCAGGATATTATACTACCTGATGACCCTACCCAAATATTGAGAATGAAAGACCATCCTGACCTGAAAGACCAGATAGGCAATGATATTATTACGGCAAGCGGTACTACCTTGCTTGGCGCCGATAATAAGGCGGGATTGGCGGAAATAATGGATGCCGCTAACTTTTTAGTATCGCATCCTGAATATAAGCACGGAGCAATTAAAATCTTATTTACACCTGATGAAGAGATCGGCCGGGGTGTGGATAGGGTTGATCTCAAAAAATTAAATGCTGAATTTGCTTATACTGTTGATGGCGAAACTGTAGGCTCGATAGAGAACGAAACCTTTTCTGCCGATGGTGTTAAAGTGGTGATAAACGGCGTGAGCAGTCATCCTGGTTTTGCCCGCGGGAAAATGGAAAGCGCTATCAAGATAGCATCTCAGGTTTTAGCTTGTCTCCCAAAGGAAAAACTCTCTCCCGAAAGCACTTCAGATAAAGATGGTTTCATTCACCCGGTTTCAATTTCCGGAACAGTGGAACAAGCTACCATAGAACTGATCATGCGGGACTTCAACGCCCTTTCCCTTAAAAGCCACGAAAGGATCCTCGAGGTTATCATCGAGGAGGTACTACAAGAATATCCTAATTCTACTTACAAACTGGTAGTCGAAGAGCAATACCGGAATATGAAGGAAATAATTGACCGTCACCCCAAAATAATGGAACTCGGAATTAAGGCTATTGAACGGAGCGGGTTGAAAGCAAAGCTCCAGAGCATCAGGGGTGGTACTGATGGCTCGCGATTATCATTCATGGGCCTGCCCTGTCCCAACATTTTCGCGGGCGAACACGCCTTCCACGGCAAGCAGGAATGGGTTTCTGTTCAGGATATGCAAAAAGCTGTTCTTACGATCATTCACCTGGCTCTGCTTTGGGAAGAAGAGAGCTGAGTTCAACCGCAGTTATCGTTTCCTATATTTGCGTGCCCTTTATAAATGTTACGTTGGTGAAAATTCAAATAGCGAGAAATCCCGTATGTGATTAGTGTAATTTACTTACAACAGGTTTAAACCTTAACTTATAGTCTAAACTCCAGAAGATGATCAAAAGAAAAAGTGCTGTGATAGCCGTTGCTTATGTCGCTTTACTCCATTTAAGTCCTGTATACGCTCAAAAAAAAGCAGAACTGATAACCACCGTATGGGCAGATAAAACAATTGTTGCAGACGGTAATCTGGGCGACTGGCAAGACAGCCTTACATACTACAATGACGCCACAAGGCTTAGGTACAGCCTCGCTAATGATGATAAGAATATTTACCTGGCTTTAAAGAGTGATTCCAGGGAAGACCTGACCAGGATCCTGGCGGGTGGAATAAGCTTTTCTGCAAATATCGAGGGCAAAAAGAAGGATCCGCCTACGGTGATATTCCCGGTTCTCGACCGCACACCTGGCAAGCCCCGTAATATTAAGGAGCAGCCTGAAATGGAGGAAAGGCAGAACCAGATCCTTTCCAGGATAAAAGATATTAAAGTAAGGGGCTTCAAAGAAATAATTGACGGAGGCATCTCTCTGCAAAACATGTATGGTATACGCGCTGCTGCCGGCTTTGATAAAGAAAATAAGCTCGTTCAGGAGATCATCATTCCCTTAAGCCTGCTGAATTTAAGCATATCCAACCCGGGGGACGTAATTTACAATATTAAGATCAATGGATTACCGGGACCTTCTGCTAATATGTCGCGGCAGAATATGCCACGCCAGCAAATGGGTGGTATGTACGGCAGCCCGTTCCCGCAGCGCAGCATGCCCCTGAATAAGCTACAAACATCAACCGATTTCTACATAAAAAGCAGCCTGGCTACGAGACAATAAAATCAACTTGCTGACAGCACTCCTGAACTTTTAATTACGTTATGTGGTAACGTACACGTTATTGTTTACATGATTTTTTTTATATTAGGATTGAAAAACCACCCTGATAATGGAAAGACGAAAGTTCATTACAAAAGGCATAGCAGCCAGTGCAATACTACCAGCAGCTTATTCAATAATGGGACAAGAGGCGGCAGCTGCAGAAATAGCTAGTAAAACCTCACCTGCCAGCCCCCCTGAAAATGATCCTGTTGTTATAGAACGACCTGTTGCCGGGAAACCCCACAAAGGAAAGGTACTGGCAGTGATCCAGCCCCATTGCGATGACATTGCTTTGTTTGCCGCCGGCACTGTCGCAAAGCTTGTCGATGAGGGCTATACTGCTTATATGATCCGGACTT
The DNA here is from genome assembly GCF_029360805.1 of Daejeonella sp. JGW-45. Lineage (GTDB taxonomy): Bacteria > Bacteroidota > Bacteroidia > Sphingobacteriales > Sphingobacteriaceae > Daejeonella. The sequence goes on from NZ_JARKNC010000001.1 coordinate 629,219, forward strand.
CTAATGATGATGTGGCGGGCCGCGGCAAAACTCTTGGAGAACGTGTCGTTAATAATGAGATTGACACTGAAGCCACTGCGAAGGTGCTCGGGATCACAAAGGTTTACGATCTTCACTACCGGAATCACCGGATGGATGAATATAATATACAAGAGATTAAAGGCCGTCTGATATTCCTGTTCCGTTTGCTTAAGGTTGATACAGTTATGTGCTACGATCCCTGGGGGCATTATGAAGAAAACCCGGACCATTATGTCACTGCGAAAGCTGTTGAAGCAGCCCGGTGGATGGCCGGGAGCCTGGACTATCCCGAGCATTTTGAAGTTGTAAAACCGCATGCTGTGCAGGAGCGATATTATTTTGCCCGGGGTCCGCAATTAGTAAACCGCGTGGTAGATATCAGCAAATACATTGACATAAAGGTTGAAAGCAATGTGGTGATAAAAACGCAGGGACCTGGCGGCGACGCTGGTGCCAATCTAAGAAAAAGTTTAGCGGCTCAGGGTAAAACACTTCCGCTTCTGGGAGATAACGATGATACAGCCAACGCCGCATTTGTAAAACACTTTGTACTGGATGTTGACTCAGAATACCACAGGGCTGTTCCCTCAGACAAGGAGGTAGGAAAGAAGTATGGTCTTGAGTGGGCAGAGCAGTTTCATTATTTCGGGAAACCGGTATCGGTAATCCCTGATTATGTAGCAAAAAACGCCAGATAGAAATAAAAAAGCCACTCGTTTTGAGTGGCTTTTGTGGTCCCGACGAGAATCGAACTCATATCTAAAGTTTAGGAAACTTCTATTCTATCCCCGTCCGAACGGCGTTCAGCCGGGCGGGCGTTGAACTACCGGGTCAGTTTCCCCCTTAGATACCTGCGGCCCGCCGAAGATTTAAAATATTTCTCTCGTGCTATCGCCTCCTTTTCAGTCAAAAAACTCTCAAAATACGCCAGTTCAAAAGGCAGATAAGGACGAATCGAAACCGTCAAGCCCGAGTTGTGCTGCATTAACCGGTTATGAACATCTTTACAATGGCCTTTGTAATAAAAGTCTGCCACCTGGCTCTTAATTACGTATGCGAAGTACATAAGCTAGTGATGTGGCATAAATGTATACTGTTGAGAATGTATTTACAAACTGACTTAGGAAACGGTGAAAAAACAAAAGCTGCCCGGTTTGAGCAGCTTTGTGGTCCCGACGAGAATCGAACTCATATCTAAAGTTTAGGAAACTTCTATTCTATCCGTTGAACTACGGGACCTGGTCACCTTATTTCGCTGCCACTCGGAAATTCTTCCGAAGGCGCAACAAAACTAAGCTTTCCGTTTGAATTTTCCGCCATCAGAATCATTCCCTGGGATAAAATTCCTTTTATTTCACGGGGTTCAAGATTAATAAGCACTGAAACCTGTTTGCCAATAATGTTTTCGGGCTCGAAATATTCAGCAATGCCTGATACAATAGTACGCTGATCTATTCCGGTATCGACCTGAAGCTTTAAAAGCTTTTTAGTTTTGGCGACCTTTTCAGCTGCCAATATCTTACCCACACGAATATCCATGGCTGCGAATTGGTCAAAATTAATATTTGCTTTCGCCAGGGACGGCCCACTATCTTCCTGTGTATTTGCAAGCTTGGTATCCATCAATTTTTTGATCTGGAAATCAATAACATCATCTTCTATCTTGTCGAAAAGCAGAGATGCTTCGTTAAGCTGATGGCCTGATTGAAGCATGTCCGCCGTTCCGGCATTGGCCCAGGGCTGCGGATCCAGGTTGAGCATTTTAAAAAGCTTCTCTGCGCTGAAAGGCAGGAAAGGCTGAGCAAGAATTGCGAGGTTCGCCGCTATCTGCAGGCCAGTATTCAAAATCGTTTTAACGCGTTCCTCATCAGTCTTAATTAATTTCCAGGGCTCCTCATCTGCTAGATACTTGTTGCCGAGCCGGGCCAGGTTCATAAATTCTGTCAGGGCCTCTCTGAACCTGTACTGTTCAAGTGACGATGATACACTCACGGGATACTTTTTAAGCTCCTCAATAACATTCACGTCTGTTTCTGTTAATGCAGAACCGGATACAACCCGGCCATCAAAATATTTATGTGAAAGAACAAGTACACGATTTATAAAATTACCGAATATTGCTACCAGCTCATTGTTGTTCCGTGCCTGAAAATCCTTCCACGTGAAATCATTGTCCTTTGTTTCCGGAGCTGTTGCAGTCAGCACATACCTAAGTACATCCTGTTTTCCCGGAAAATCACGCAGGTATTCATTTAACCAGACTGCCCAGTTTCTTGAAGTAGATATTTTATCGCCTTCAAGGTTCAGGAACTCATTCGCAGGAACATTATCAGCCAGCTTATAATCCCCATGAGCCATTAACATAGCAGGAAAAATAATACAGTGGAAAACGATATTATCCTTCCCGATGAAATGAACCAGCTTAGTATCCTCGTCCTTCCAATACTTTTCCCAGTTTTGAGATGGCTTCTGGCCATCGTTCAGATAATACTCAGCTTTTTTCCTGGCGCTTAATCCCGCATCGCAAAGATCCTTAGTCGCTGATATATAACCTATAGGCGCATCAAACCATACATACAATACTTTTCCCTCCGCATTCTTCACCGGCACCTGTACACCCCAGTCAAGATCACGAGTCATGGCTCTCGGGTGTAAACCACCCTTCAACCACGACTTGCATTGCCCATACACGTTCGGTCGCCAATCTTTATGCGAATCTATATACCTTTCTATCTCGGGCTGCATTTTATCAAGAGGCAAAAACCAATTGGTAGTTTTTTTTAACACAGGCTTTTGTCCCGAAAGCGTCGAATGTGGGTTAATAAGCTCATTGGGACTTAAAGAAGTGCCGCACTTTTCACACTGGTCGCCATAGGCATTCTCGTTACCGCAGTTAGGGCATGTACCAACAATATACCGGTCGGCAAGGAACTGCCCCGCCGTTTCATCAAAATATTGTTCAGTTTCCTCCTCGGTAAAAACACCTTTATCATAGAGGTTTTTGAAAAATCCCGACGCGGTTTCATGATGGGTTTGAGACGATGTCCGGTGATAAATATTAAATGATACACCAAAATCCCTGAAGGAATCACCAATCACCTTGTGGTATTTATCTACCACTTGTTGAGGAGTCGTTCCCTCTTTTCTTGCTTTTAAAGTTATCGGTACGCCATGTTCGTCAGAACCACAAATAAACACCACATCGCGGCCGGCAGACCTTAGATACCTGACGTAAATATCTGCAGGGACATATACTCCGGCAAGGTGGCCTATATGTACCGGACCATTTGTATAAGGAAGCGCTGCGGTTACAGTGTATCGTTTGAAATTTTGTCCCAAAATCTGAAAATTAGCGTTAATTAGCTTTTTGATAATTTGCAAAGATAAACGCTTAGGGCCTAATTTTCTAATTGGATAATTTGACAATAAGTTTATATGCTATTTTGTTTATTTGTGAATCCTGAACCAAATAATTTATCCTGGCAACTTGATAGCTCCACCATATTTAAATAAAGGCGACACAGTCGCAATTACTTGTCCGGCAAAAAAACTACCCGTGCCAATAGATGACGCGGTACGCCTGCTTGAGTCATGGGGATTAAATGTGATCCTTGGCGATACAGTCTATGCATCCTGGAATCAGTTTGCCGGCGATGATGAAATGCGCGCCTCAGATTTTCAGCGGTTTATCGATGACGATTCCGTTAAAGCTATTTTTGCTGCCAGGGGCGGATACGGCACGATTCGAATAATCGACGACATTGATTTCTCTTCTTTTCAGCGAAACCCGAAATGGATAATTGGCTTTAGTGATATTACCGTCCTGCATAGCCATATCCACAGCGTGTTTAATGTTCAGAGCATCCACGGACAAATGCCATTAACAATCCCCGACGGTACAAAGGTCTCCCTCGAAACGCTAAGAAAAGCTCTTTTTAATGAAAAAGTAGATTATGAGTTTGAAAGCTTCGCAAAAAACCGGAGTGGTTCGGCTACCGGCATACTTACCGGCGGCAATCTTACTTTATTGCTTATGATGGCAGGCTCGGTTTCAGAACAGAGTTATAAAGACAAAATACTATTTCTGGAAGATGTGGGGGAGTATTTCTACTCTATTGACAGGATGATCATCAACTTTAAACGGGCCGGCATACTCAGGAGTTTGAAGGGGTTGATAATTGGGGGATTTACGGATCTTAAAGATAATGACATACCCTTCGGACAAACGGCAGAGGAGATTATCATGTCCCATGTCAGAGAGTATGATTACCCGGTTTGCTTCAATTTTCCTGCAGGCCATATAGAAGATAACAGGGCGCTTATCTTTGGACGGGAGGCTACACTGTTAGTCAGCGGCCAGTCAGTTTCATTAAAATACACAAATCACGTTTCATAACATTTTGCAATTATTATTATGGCTTTATTAGCATCCCTTGGAAAATACAGAAATACAGGATTATTGATCATTCGCTTAGGCCTTGGTATCATGATGATGATGCATGGTTATCCAAAGCTTCTCGGCGGTCCTGAAAAATGGGAAGCTGTGGGAAGTTCGATGAAGCACCTGGGCATTACGTTTGTGCCTGCAGTTTGGGGGCTTCTTGCTGCCGCTACTGAAACGTTTGGTGGGTTTTTAGTCCTTATTGGCCTGGCTTTCAGACCGGTTTGTCTTCTGCTGACATTCACTATGGTAGTAGCTGCAACTATGCATCTTCAAACATCAGCCAATTACATGGTTGCTTCGCAAGCCATTGAAGTCGGGGTCGTATTTTTGGGACTGGCATTTATAGGGCCGGGAAAATACAGCATTGATAAGAAGTGATCTTAAAATAAGTAATGCTTTAAATAAAAAGCTCCCTGGTATAATAATACCAGGGAGCTTTTTCGATAGATCACATTCTTTAGTAACCCGGATTTTGTGTCAAATTAGGATTCGCGTTAAGCTCATCCTGTGGAATCGGCCAAATGTATTTATGGTCGGTATACGGAATTGCAGCCTTACCTGTTGCTGTAACCGGGCGATTCACCACATCCCAGTTGGATCCGGTACCGCTTAAGTTTGTTACCAGGATCTTAGCGGGTATACCGCCGCCCGCAACAGCGAACTGGCTTTGAGATAAGCGCGTGATATCCGGCCACCTGCGTCCCTCTCCGGCAAATTCAACTCTGCGTTCATTCAGGATCGCCTGGGTTAAAGCATCCTGGGAAGTAAAGTTGGCGATTGTATAACGATCCGTCACTGGAACCGCCCTGTTTCTAACAGCGTTTAGCAAGCCTAATGCACGTAAGTCAAGAGCTGTAGTTCTTGAATATGCTTCTGCTACGTTTAGCAAAACCTCTGCATAACGAATGATTGGCGCCCAGTCCGTACTAGTCGTAGGGTCGCGATACTTGTAATTAAAGAAGTATTTGGCCCCATTAGTGCTTTGTTGAATCTGAAGCAGAGTTCTTCTTGTATCGCCGGTAACCCAGAAGGCAGCATTATATAAATTAGGACTGGTAGCAACCAATCCACGGCCAACCTGACTGTTGATAGCATTAGCGGCCGGGCCAAACATATTTGGCAAAGCTCCATTCACGCCGCCATTTGCCGCAGATCCATTTTCTATAGAGAAGATTGATTCTGTGTTGTTGCTAAAACTCACAAATGGCCCGTCAGGACTTGCCGTAAGGCTATAACCTCCTATAGGACTGGTGTATGGTGCCGCAGCAGCACCCGTTCCAAGCTTGGCACCCTCGGTTATAACACCGGCAAAGTCATTCATATGCAGCTTCACACGCGTTTTAAGTGCAATAGCCGCACCCTTAGTGGCGCGTGCGATCTTGCCGGTAGTTCTTGTAGCAGGAAGATTAGTCTCCGCGAAATCAAGATCCGCAAGGATCTTGTTATAAACTTCAGCAACTGTTCCTCGTGTCTGTGAAAGAGTTGAAGCCACGGTGGAAGCACCGGTTACAGCAACTGTCCGATATGGTACGCCCGGCTTATTTCCATTTCCATCAACGAATGGACGACAGTAATTGATCACGAGCTCATGATGAGCCAGGGCGCGAAGAAATCTTGCCTCTCCTGCATACTGGTCTGCAATCGCCTGAGTTATCGTGCCTGCCCCTGCCGCGGCAGTAACACCGTCAATAACGACGTTACACTGGTTGATCACTGAGTATAAATTAATGAACATATTCCAGTTGTTGGCGCTCGATGCCGCGGCAGTGATCGTGGTTTCGTAAGTAATCTGGTAGAATGTTGCCAGGTTAACCATATCTTCGCCTCTCATCTCCCCCTGCTCAATAGAAGCAGCGCCAAAAGGGTAACCACGACCTGTAGTACCATTATAGTTTCCAACAGCCGCCCTGCTATACACACCGTTCATCGCCAGCTCGATATTAGCCGGGTTAGAGAAGGCTGTAGCCTCGGATAACTGGCTCAGGGGACTTAGTTCCGTGAATTTTTTACACGAAGAGATAAGCAGCAAGCCCGTAAAGCATATCACCAGCATCCCTCTTTTAACAAATGTGTTTTTTATAATACTTTTCATATTTCTTCTTATTTAAAATCCAACATTTAATCCCAACACGAATGTCCTTGATATCGGATTTGTGTTATAATCAACCCCGACAGTACTGTTTGATGTCACGCTTGTATTAAGCTCCGGATCCAGCCCAGAGTAATCGGTAATGATGAATGCATTCATCACTTGTGCGTACAGTCTGATTTTGTTGAATTTGAGGCTGTTTACTGCTGATACTGGCAATGTATATCCGAGGGTTATATTTTGCCCGCGGATATAGCTTCCATCTTCCACGAAACGGGAAACAGTATTAGCAGTTAGGTTAGTGAATGCGTCACGTCCGTAGTATAGGCGTGGAGTCTGTGTGTTTGGATTTGACGAAGTCCATCTGTTCAGTAACTCAGCACCTCCGTTAAGGAATTTTTGATTTAACAAACTCTCCTGACGGGTTGCATTCATCACCTCGTTTCCACCGGAGAAAGTCAGGAATATGTTCAGGTCCAATCCTTTATACGTAAAGGTATTGTTTAATCCGCCGAAATAAGTCGGGCTTGAATTACCCAGGATTACCCTGTCGGCCGCAGCTAACGTAGATGATGCGCCAGCAGTACCCGGATTAGCCGGATCATACACGTTATATGACTGGGTAGCAATATTACCCTGAATGATCTGTCCGTTTGCCTTACGGTATAGCGGGTTTCCATTTGCCGGGTTCACACCTTCATATCTATAACCATAGAGAGATGCAATCGATTCACCCACACGGTGGATATTATATGTAAATACAACATCAGAGTTCTTATTGGCAAGAGCTTTAACCTTGTTTTTCACTAAAGTGAGATTCAGGTCTGTTGACCATGAGAAATCATCTTTCTGAACATTAACCGAACCTACAGTGAACTCAAAGCCTTTATTGTTCATGCTGCCGACGTTCTGGTTAATACCGTTTCCAGGTACGCCAAGAGATAAAGGAGTAGGAACGAAAAGAATAATGTTATCTACGTCATTTGTGAAATAATCAGCGCTTAAGTTTAAGCGGTTATTGAACATCGCAAGATCAACCCCAACATTGTACTTTTTGCTGGTTTCGAATTTCAGATCAGGGTTACCTGCCTGGCTGAAGAACAATCCGCTATTGGCGCCGTAAGTAGCCGCGCTGAAGTTACCAGCGAACGGATAATTACCTATATCTGTATTACCTACTTTAGAGTAACCACCGCGAATTTTGAAGTCGTTAATGAACTGGAATGCAGACGAATTCTTGAAAAAGCCTTCTTCCGAAATTCTCCAACCCAAAGAAGCACCCGGGAGGTTTGCAATCTGGTTTCCCTGTGGCAGGGAAGAGATCTGGTCAGAACGGAATGTAGCGCTTAACAGGTATTTTCCTTTGAAGGAGTAGTTACCCCGGACAAACAGTGATTTGTAAGCCTGTTCCGAAACTGAACCGCCAAGCCCGAATGTAGCTTGCGGAAAAGAGTTACTGATAATGTTTTCTCCGCCAAAGAATGTTGTCGATATACTGGTCGCACTGGCATTAAATGCCCGGTATCTTGACTTCTGGAATTCTAGTCCTCCGATCACACCGAAATTATGGTTCCCCATGGTTTTGTTATACCCCAGGGTGTTCGTCCATACATAACGGAATGTGGGGATATATTGTTGAAATGCATATCCTCCGACACCTCTTCCGTCACCGTGCAGAGGGCTGTAATATTGGTAATCCTCGCCAAAAAGGCCATTCGTAGAGATCTGTGTCTTAAGATCAAGACCATCGATGATATTAAAGTTCACAAACGCACCACCAATCAGATTAGTAGTTTGATTACGGAATTTGTTGTTCGCCAATACAAATGCGATGTTGGTATAATTATCATCAATCTCCCTCAAGTTGGCTCCTCTTCCCAAACGGGCAAGGTCGGCACTGAAATTATATGAACCATCCGGATTCATTGGAGCTACGTTAGGTAAGGCGCGGATTGCATTTCCAACGTTCCCTGAAAGAGCGTTAGTTCCTGCATTCAATCCAAAGTTCCTGGTATAGGCTACATTAGCATTGATCCCGAACGTAAGGTGCTTATCAAGCGCACTTTGTTCGATCTTTCCAAAGAATGAATATTTGTTCTGAGTGTTAGACTTAATGGCCCCTTCAAGGTCATTATAACCTAAGGAGAAATAATAATTGGATTGTTCCGTTGCACCGCTCACTGCTATTGCATGACTTTGCTGGAACGCACCTTTGTTAAAAACTACGTCCTGCCAGTCGGTATTAATACCACTTGCAACAGCACCCGCTGCACCGCCGGCATTGGTTAATTTCTCATTAGCAATCGTTATAAACTGGTCAGCGCTTAAAAGATCAAACGTCTTTGCCACGCTTGAAGACGAGAACCATGAATTATAAGCTATCTGGGGCTTCCCAGCCGTCCCTTTTTTAGTGGTGATTATAACCACACCATTGGCCGCTCTTGAACCATAAATTGCAGTTGCTGCACCGTCCTTCAATACGTCAACGCTCTGGATATCATTAGGATTGATATCTCCAAGCGGATTTGTAGTGGTAGTACCACTTTGGTTTCCCGTCACCACAGGAAGACCATCGACAACATACAAAGGCTCAGTACCATTAGAAATACTATTTACACCGCGAATTCGCACCCTTGGCGCCTGACCTAAGATACCGCTCGACACGGTAACCTGAACTCCCGAAACCCGCCCTGCCAGAGCCTGGTCAAAACTGGCTACCGGTTTGTCAGCAAGTGCTCCGCCTGTAACGCTTCCTACAGATCCGGTAACCTCCTTACGGGACTGTGTACCATATCCCACGACAACTACCTCGCTAAGCTGACGCCTGTCTGAAGTTAATTGCACAGTCATTGAAGTACCTGAGATTGCCACCGTTTGAGGCAGGTAGCCAATATAGCTAAATGCTAACGAGGTTGCTCCTGCCGGAACCTGCAGCGAAAAACGACCGTTTCCGTCTGTCGTTGTACCTGCAGTTGTTCCTGTTGCTTTAATACTTACCCCGGGCAGAGGCAAGCCATCCATCTTGTCTGTAACTGTTCCGGTTACAGTGCGTTCCTGTGCAAATGCCTGTACGGCAATAAATAGCACGAGAAACAAACTTTGTAAAAGTCTTTTCATCCTTGTTCTATATTTAGTTAGTTATTATGGTTAGAATGTCAAAAATGAGCAACAAACACGTTACAACAAAATATTTTGTTAATTCTTTTAACCTTTTCAATACAATGAATTGATTAACAGGTAATTAATTTTAAACAAGAAAATTACACTAAATCAAAATCTACTGAAATTCAGCTGGTTATAAGCGTTGGAAAGGAGTAAGATATCGAAGTGAAAAAGAAATCGTTCAACACTATATCCGATTTATCACCAGGTAAAAAATGCTGGCCCATCTATAATTCCCTGATCCAATCAAAAAAGTTCGGGGAAATAAAATCGCATAACACATTATAATACAGCAAATTGATTTGATATTAAATACATACAATGTAACAAAATAATATACATTATATATTTGCACACTACTATGTATTGCAACATACCATACAAAGCATATATCTTTGCTATATGATAGTGGAGAACACACAAACCCAAATGAGGAAGGGAATACTGGAATATTGTATTCTTTCAATTATTTCCCGAGGGGAGATATATGCTTCAGACATTATTGCCGAATTAAATAAAGCCAAGCTGTTGGTGGTCGAGGGTACGCTGTATCCGCTGCTGACCCGTCTAAAAAACAACGGGCTGCTTTCCTATAACTGGCAGGAATCAACTTCCGGTCCGCCTAGAAAATACTATATACTTTCTCCTGCCGGACTCGAAGTTTTAAAAAGACTGGATATCACCTGGGAAGAACTTTCGTATTCAGTAAAAACATCTCTCGAAGGGCGAAAACTTAATTCAAACGAAACAACCAAAAACCGCGATCATGAATAAGACTATAATTATAAATATAAACGGCATCGTCTTTCATATAGAGGAAGACGCTTATGAGGTTCTCAGGGCCTATATGACCGATGTTAAACGGCACTTTGCCTATTCGGCAGATAGCGAGGAAATTGTCACAGACATAGAAAACAGGCTGGCTGAGATGTTTAATGAAAGACTTGAAGTTGATCATAAACAAGTTATTGAACTGCCTGATGTAACCTTTGTTACAGGAAAAATGGGCAACGTTAATGATTTTGACCTGGATGAAGAGGACGGAACCTCATTGCGGTCTGTCAGGAAATTATTCCGCGACACTGATGACCGTATTCTTGGGGGCGTTTGTTCAGGTATAGGGCATTTCTTTAATGTTGAGCCGAGGTGGATGCGTTTACTCGCAATCGCGTTAATCTTCATCGGAGGGCTTGGCTTACCTGTCTACGTTATTTTATGGATCATTATGCCGGCCGCTAATACACGTGCAGAGAAAATGGCAATGAAAGGGGAGCCTATTAACCTGCAGAACTTTAAGAAGAATTTCGATGAGGAGATAGAGGGCTTAAAGGGCGGCTTAAACAGGGCACATAATGAAGTAAGACCGGTAGTATACCAGATCGGAAAATTCATAGAAACATTGGCAACTCTGTTCATTAAACTTGTGGTGAGCATTGTTGCATTCGCGGGTATCCTGGCAATGATCGCATTATTTATAGGCTTGGTAGTTTTCCTCGGCTACTGGAACAGCAATGAACTTAATACGTTCCCGTTTACTATCGTGAATCCGGGTTATAAGTCCGTTTTAGCGCTAAGTGCATTCATTATAGTAGTTATACCACTTACCGCCCTGGTGCTGTTCGCTCTCCGGGTTTTGGTAACCAGGATTACAATATCAAAAACAGTTTATTTCAGCATGCTTATCATCTGGATCGCCGGTCTTGTATTGGGTGCATATCACGCGTCCAAAATTGCGTCCGAATTTAATGAGGAAGCCGAGTTTTCAGTCACAACACCATTGACCCCGTTGCCGGTCTACCACCTCAAAGTAAACCGCGTGGAATTCCTGACAAAGGAAGACAGCCTGCAGTACAATATTAACCCCGCCAATTTTAAGGGAACATTGATAAGCAGGGATCGGGATTCCAACAATCCCAGAAGTGTAAGGATCGTGATCGTAAGAGGAGAGGTCAACAAACCAACACTGGTCCAGGAGTTTAGCGCACGCGGCCCTAATTTCGAGACTGCCCTGGCAACAGCCCGCCGTACTAAACATGAGTTCGTTCAAAAAGATTCCGTTTTGATGTTCCACTCCAAAACACACCTGCAAAAACGCGAGTTGTGGCGCGACCAATCGGTAAGGTTAATTCTTCGCATTCCAGAAAACACAAGGCTGATGATTGACGATGATGTTAACTCATACTTGTCAGACCATGACGTTTGGGAATGTCATCCACCTAATGCTCCAAGGGATTATATTTCCGAGTGGAGGATGACATCAGAAGGATTAAAGTGTCAAAATGATACGTTGTTTCCTCAACAGCAAGATTCTATACAACTAAACCCATAAGAAAGGCCGGGTGTTATCCCGGCCTTTCTTCTTTTTAATGGCCTACCATAAAAACGGCATTGCTAAAAAGGAGTTTGCCGTTCTCCCAAAAACTTCTGAACAGAGGATTATCAGCCAGGTAAACTACTGAACCATTTCCCATTTCCTGAACACCAAAAATAAGTCCGTCTACCAGTTTCTTCCGCACTTGCGCACCTACAAAACCAGTTACATAATTATCTTTTTTTAGCACGCCGACATTCCAGCCTGGCTTCATATACTGATAAACCTTATCGTCTAACTTTAACGTGTAGTAAAATCCCGGAAAACCGAAACCAAGAGGATGAGTATTGTCCAGGTCTACTTTATATATTGCACCGGGAATGTTTGCCTGAACCTGCTCACGTTCCCTGTTCTCATAAACTTTAAGGTCTTCATAAGGGTCGGCATCCTTTTCGTTCTTTTTCGGCTCTTCTTTATTCTTCAGGTCAAACCCCTTCTTGCCCGCGAGCTGTCTCATGGCCCCTTCCATGGCTATTAACTTACCGCCCCCGCGAATCCATTGCAGTATCTTGTCATTTACCGGATCGGTGTAGTTTCCATCCGGGAAAATAATAACATCAAAATCGTTGAGATTTATCCTTCCGAGATCTTCCGTACGAACAATGCTCAACGGATAATTGATCTGTTGCTCAAAGAAATGCCAGATCTCGCCAAATGAAAGAGATGAGGTTGACGCCCCTGTCAGCACCATTATCCGGGGCTTAGCGATAAGCTTGACCTTGTCTGAACCGAGGTCAGCACCTTTGTCCATAAATGCGGATGGGATAGCCTGGAGTGAGATTCCAGAGCTTTTTGCTAAATCCGTAAGCGTTTGCTCGAAGCTCGTCCCAAGGTTTTCGTTGCTGGCTCGGGCAATGATCAGTGATCCTGCGTTAAAAGCCATTCCTCCGGTTTCAAAAGGAACTTCGGAATACCTTACTTTAATATTGTGCTTCAAAAGCTGCCCAAGAAATTTCACATCCGACAGTGAATTCCAGTTTGCTACATAGGCAACGGGGTTGGAAACACCACTGGAAGCAATAGCCACTTCCGGCAGGGTTGCCGACAAGGGCTTAAGATTATCTGATGTTGCAAAAGCGGGTAAACCAAATGCATAGGGAAGCGACCATGCAGTTATATCGTAAGTGGCTGAATCTGATATAAATGTATTAGGCTCAAATAATACCTTCAGCAGCACGGACTTCGGCTGATAGGCACTGATCACCATGTCGTTTTTATCGACCTTAAAGCTTTCTTTCTTCCCACTGAAATAATTATAGCCGCTGCCGCCTCTCGCAGATCCGTAACCGAACTCAATGCCATTACGCTGAAGCATTGTTGCAAGGGTTTTAATCTTTTCGGTATTCTCCCCTTTTATTATATATGTTTTATATTCCCCGGGTGGATTCGATCTGCTTGCTGCAAAATAGTTCTTAAACTCCGACACAGCCTTCGACGCATTCTGAGACAATGCTTCCACAGTGGCAAGAGCGGTAGTATGATGATGATCTATACGGTCCTTCAGCGTCAATGTATCACCGTCGGAGTTTATTATGGCTAAACCTGCCCGGCCGGACCCTCCCTGCTCGTAAGTCATACCTACCGAACCATTGTATATCGGATATGTATCGCCATAAGAAGGGTAAAGCAGATCGAAACGTTCCCGTGTAAAATACATCCAACCCTTCTTATCGAAGTAACGGGCATTATTCTTACCTATTATCCTCTGAAATTCACGCTGCCAGCCGGTGATATCCTGGTGATAAGGTTCCGCAGCTGGCGCGAAATAGTACGGCTCGTTAACGCCTTGCTCATGAAAATCGACATGAACCTGCGGAAGCCATTTATTGTAAAGCAACATTCTCTGCTGAGTTTCACGCTGAGACTGCCAGGCCCAGTCCCGGTTCAGGTCAAAATAATAATGATTCGACCTTCCGCCGGGCCATGGCTCAAAATGCTCCCTTGAATAAGGAAAAGGATCGGGTACAGCGCTGCGGACGGGGTTATAAAAATTAACGTATCGTTCGCGGCCATCAGGATTCAAACAGGGATCAACAATTACAACCGAATTCTTCAGCCAGGATTTCGTTCCCTGATTTGAGGGATCTAGCAGGTCATAGATGGTTTGAAGGGAGGCTTCCGTAGAAACGGCCTCGTTGCCGTGGACATTATAGCTCAGCCAAACTATAGCAGGCTGATCGTTCGAAGCCGTTCCACTGGCAAGTCCGGCCAGGCGGAGATTGTTCATCCGGATATCCTCGATCCTGGAAATATTATCGTCGGATGCCACAATAGCCAGAATCAAGGGTCTCCCTTCGTTAGTCTTTCCGTACTCCTCTAACCTGATGTTCTTGGATGCGGTGGCCAGATAACGGTAATAATCAACAACCCGGTAATGCGGCGTAAATTGCTCGCCCAGCTTATATCCTAAAAATTCTGACGGAGATTGTATTCTTTGAGCCCGCACGCCCAGGCTATTAATAACGAACAGCAATAACAGGATGAGAAATCTATTCATATATCTTCTAATCTACGGATCGTTAGGCTTAAATACCAAATTGTTCATTCGATAACAACAAAAATCTTAATATTGCATAAGGCATAAATATGAAAACAGAAGAGCTCTACGAGATTTATCTCAAACATCCTGTCGTTTGCACAGATACGCGTAAGATCACTGAATCGTGCATATTTTTCGCCCTTAAGGGCGAAAATTTTGACGCCAATGAATTTGCTTCAAAAGCCATCGAAAGCGGGGCTGCGTTTGCAGTAGTTGACGATCAGCGATACGCAGCCAGCGACAGGTACCTGCTGGTCGATGACGTGTTAAGCACACTGCAGCAGCTAGCCTCTTTTCATCGTAAACAGCTAAAAATACCAGTTATCGGAATTACCGGCACTAACGGCAAAACCACAACCAAGGAACTTATTAAATCCGTTCTGTCTCAGCATTGCAGAACTTACGCGACCGAGGGAAACCTAAATAATCATATTGGAGTCCCCCTAACACTTCTGTCCATCAGGCCCGACTGCGATATTGCCATCATTGAGATGGGAGCCAACCACCAGAAAGAGATCGGTTTTCTTTGCAGTCTTGCGCAACCGGGTTACGGGCTTATAACTAACGTCGGAAAGGCACATCTTGAAGGATTCGGCAGCCTTGAAGGTGTGAAGATCGCAAAAGGCGAGCTTTACGAATATCTCGCTCAGACAAACGGAATAGCCTTTATCAATACCGATAATCCTTTATTGGTGGATATGAGCCGTGAAAGGAATGTCGGGAATGTTGTTGGCTACGGCAAAGGACCTGCGAATTATCTATCCGGCAGCTTAAAAGAAGTTTCACCCACTTTAATTGTCGAATGGCAGCTGAAAGGACATGAGGATGGAGCTGTTAACTCCGCTGAATCTAACCTGCCGGGCATTTATAACTTCGAAAATATCCTGGCGGCTATTGCTATCGGAAACTTTTTCAAGCTTAGCCCCGGGCAAATCAATGAGGGGATAAAATCATACATACCACACAACAACAGATCCCAGATCCTCGAAACAGCCAGTAATACGGTGATCTGCGATTTTTACAATGCAAATCCCAGCAGCATGCTGGTTGCTCTGGACAATTTAGCTACCGTCCCCGCAAATAATAAAGCTTTGATACTGGCAGACATGTTTGAACTTGGTGCGGATTCAGCGATGGAGCATCGCTTTATCATGGACAAAGCTTTGAAAACACCGTCTGAAAGGCGGATCTTCGTTGGTGAAGCCTTCTTCAGGATGAAAAGTAGTGTTGATGCAGAGTTTTATAAAAACACCGTCGAAGCTGCGGAAGCGCTGAAAAGACATCCCATCACCGATGCCACTGTGTTACTGAAAGGATCACGGGGAATGAAGCTCGAAGCTTTGGTTGGCTTCTTATAAATCAGGACCCTCCGAGAAGTTTTTTCCTGTATCGCTGCAGGAAAAAGATCGCCAGGCCGCATCCTATTGAAAATATGTACAAAGGATGCGTCACATCGAGAAGAAGCACCGAAGCAATGCAGAAGACGATCAGGAAGACTGCAAGAAAAGTGAAAAATCTGCTTGTCAAAAAGCGCTGAAATGCATTCATCAGTTTGTTTTTTCAACCCGGACGCCGGCATCGGCAACATGGTTCAGGGGATTATCCCGCATATTCTGTTCAAGCTCAATCATATATTTTCCTTTCCGGGGAAACTTATAATTCTCCTTAAAGGGGATCTGATAGCTGTATAAATTTCCTGAACCGCTTCCCAGCCATTCGCCGTCGGGAAGCGCCAGCCTGAACTCCTTTCTTTCCGTACTCCTTTTCCCATCAGGTGTTGTAATATGGACCAGAAGAAAGATATTAGAATATTTATAAGCGGCAGTATGCCGGAGGTTCAGATACAAATTATAAGCGATGCCCGTATCCTCGATTGTTACGGGCACCCGTACTTTCTCGGTATAGCTCCAATTGCCCCCGGGTATTTTTGAATTGCTATCTGCAATAGTTTGCCTATCCTCACAAGCAGAGAGACTGAGCGTAAGGAATAAAATAAACAGAGCTGTTTTAATGGATCTCATTCTCTATTCCGAAGACGGACGTTCACGATTGCTATTATTCCTGTAATTCTTTCTTCGCTTATTATTCCGGCTCGGACCAGTACGTTGACCTTCTGGATTTGCCGCGCCTTCAGGTTTATTTCCAGCCTGTTGCTGAGTGTTCACCGGCTTTGCCTGCATCTGCTGCGGGGCACGTTGCACCTGTTCACCTGCGGTTGCTGTGTTTGGATTAGTACCCTTTGGCCTGTTCTTTTTATTGCGGTTATTCTTTTTGTTCCTGTTGTTCTTATTATCCAGCCGGGTTAAACTATCCTGTCCGACCACGTTCTCGTAATCAAGAACCTTGACCGGAGCCGCTTTACTTACTTCAGCTTCAACTTTCAGGTATTCTGGTTTGATACCCTCGCGGTTCATTTTCTGCACTTCCTTCACGCGCGCGATATCCAATGCAATCCAATTTTCATCATTAGGATAACTGAACCACATCAGTTTTTTGAAGATGTCGGTCTTCTGGTGCCGCACGGTTCCCGTAAGGGTTTCCAGGCGCTCCACGTTATCAGGTATATCCTTTAAGGCATCCATATACGTGTCCAGCTCATAATTGAGGCAGCATTTAAGTTTGCCGCATTGCCCTGCCAGCTTCAGCGTGTTCAGAGACAGGTTTTGATACCGGGCAGCGGAAGTTGACACAGTTTTAAAATCAGTTAACCAGGTGGAGCAGCAAAGCTCACGTCCACAGGAACCGATACCTCCTAAACGGCTTGCTTCCTGCCGCATTCCGATCTGCCGCATTTCTATGCGGATACGGAAAGTCTCCGCCATTTTTTTGATCAGCTCCCTGAAGTCTACCCGCCCCTCAGCAGTATAATAAAATGTAGCTTTTGTCCTGTCGCCCTGGTAATCCACATCGCTTAACTTCATCGCTAACCCAAGTTCTTTTGCCAGAACCCGTGATTTGTGCATGGTCTCAAATTCGAGATCCTTAGAGATCTTCCATTTATCAACGTCTGCCGGGGTAGCTTTTCTATAGATCTTTTTTACGACATCCTCGGTGCGTACATGCCGCTTTTTAAGTTGCATCCGCACCAGTTCGCCGGTGAGCGACACATGGCCGATATCATAGCCGCCGGTAGTGGTTTCAACTGCAACGAGTTCGCCGGCTTCGAGGTAAAGGTTTTCTGTATTTAAAAAGAACTCCTTCCTGGAGCCCTTGAACTTGATCTCTATGATATTGAATGGCTTATAATTCGATGGCATGTCCATATGCGACAACCAGTCATAAACATCCAGTTTACTGCAGCCATTGGTAAGGCACGAGCCATTACTCTTGCAACCTGCAGGAGCACAGCCCCCTGTTGAACAACTTCCACAACCCATAATTAATTCAGTATATATTGAGTCCCCGCAGGGAGCGTATTAAACTTTAAAATTTTAACGAATTGTAAAGATACATCTAAAAATAAAATTTTAGGATTCGCGTTGCGCTCAATGTGATAGTAGGCCTTGTCCATCTCATTAATAAGTGCCTCCGCTTTAGCGAGATCAAGTTGCTGGCTGAATTTATTTACAAATTCCAGCTCGATACCCGGCAAATGTACGAGTTCACTTGCATCCGAAAGTACCATGATACATTCACGGATAAGATTGATCCCATACTTAAGCAGGTTCTTCTGACTTTCCCGTCCAATTTTTGATGTTTCTTCCACAAATTCAAATATTGAAGGGCCCCGGTCTGCAAACGTCATCCGCATCCAACCGGTAAACAATCTGAAATTATCGTTGTCATCTTCTTTCAGGAAATTAAGTGCAGCCTGCAGATTCCCCTCACTTAAGTAGGCAGTTTGAGCAGCCTTTGATTCGCTTATATTTTTTGTTTTCAAT
Organism: Daejeonella sp. JGW-45; assembly: GCF_029360805.1. Lineage (GTDB taxonomy): Bacteria > Bacteroidota > Bacteroidia > Sphingobacteriales > Sphingobacteriaceae > Daejeonella. The sequence continues at coordinate 647,726 of NZ_JARKNC010000001.1, forward strand.
AAATAATCACATATCTCCTTCTGGTCCAATGCAGGGATCTTCACTAGCTGCGTCCTTGAAATTATAGTGTTCAGAAGCTGATCCTGATTTTGAGCGACTAATATGATGAGTGTTTTATCAGCAGGTTCTTCCAGTGTTTTTAAAAGCCGGTTCCCTTCATTCTTTAAATATTCTGGAAGCCAGATGATCATCGCCTTATATTCCGACTCAAACGGCTTTAATGAAAGCCGGTGCAAAATGTTCATACATTCCGCTTTGTTGATATTAGGTTGCTTATTCTGTGCATCCAAACGCTCACGCCATTCGTCAAGGTTAAAATAGGGATTTGTAAGAACAAGATCCCTCCATTCCTCCAGATCGGCCATGCTGTCTTCCTTCTCGCCGCCGCGGAAAAAAGGATATGAAAAATGCAGGTCGGGATGGATAAGCTTATTATATTTCCTGCAGGAAGCACATACCCCGCAGCTATCGGTATCTGAACGCTCGGTACATGAAATGAACTGGGCATAAGCAAGGGCAAGGGCAAAGTTTCCAGACCCTTCGGGCCCAAGGAATAGTTGCGCATGGCTTACCCTGTTCTCAGCCACCGTACGGATCAAATGTTCCTTCACTTCATTCTGCCCAACGATATCTCTAAACTGCATGGTTGCAAAATAAGAAAAGAAGAGGTTCCAGTGAAATTTTTTAACCCGCGGCCTCAATTATAGATCACTTGCATTTAAAGCTATGTACATTATATGATATATTTGCCTGCTAATTATCGTCACTACATGCGGATCTTAGCCTTCGATTATGGTACAAAGCGTATAGGCATTGCCGTTACGGATCCCTTGCAGATCATCGCAACCGGTCTCGATACTATCCACCCGAAAGATATCGTAGATTACCTGAAAAAATACCTTGCCAAAGAAGATGTGGAGCTTTTTGTAGTAGGCGAACCGCTCCAGATGGATGGCACACCATCTCAATCCACTCCCCACATCAAGGGCTTCATCACCATTCTAAGCAAGCACTTTCCCGAAATTCCGGTAGCAAGGATAGATGAGCGTTTTACCTCCAAGATGGCCTCGGCTACTGTTGCTCAAAGCGGATTAAAACGTTCTGACCGGCAGGATAAAGGGCGTCTGGACACCATTTCAGCCACCATTATCCTGCAGACCTACCTCGAGAAAAGGGGCCTGATCTAGAGTGACTTAGCTGTCTCGGCCATATTTTGTACCTTTGGCCGATGGAATTTATCAGCGACGACCTAAAAAGCTACCTGCTAAAATACTGTGATCCCGAAGATGATCTCCTCAAAAACATCGACCGGGAGACCAACCTTAAAGTGTCTATGCCGCGCATGTTGTCCGGACACTACCAGGGCCGCGTACTAAGTATGCTCAGTAAAATGATCAAGCCCGACCGCATTCTTGAGATTGGTACGTTCACCGGATACGCAACGCTTTGCCTTGCTGAAGGACTTAATGCGAACGGAGTAATTCACACCATTGACATCAATGCGGAGCTGGAAGATATGGTCAGGGCTAATTTTGCCAAATCACCCCTGAACGGAAATATCGTCTATCACATTGGCAACGCAGTCCGGATAATCCCGGAAATCAATGAAGTTTTCGACATTGTTTTTATTGACGCAGATAAAAAGAATAATGGTACATATTACAGCCTGGTGATCGATAAATTGAGGTCAGGCGGAGTAATCATCATTGATAATGTGTTGTGGAGTGGAAAAGTTCTGGACGAAAAGACAGACACTAATACAGCAATAATTACTAATTTTAATAAAATGGTTAGCGAAGATCAGCGTGTTGAAAAGCTGATCCTGCCAGTTCGCGATGGATTGTTTATCGTAAGAAAAAAGTAAAGGGATTTTTTCCTTTTGTTATTCAGAAATAAAGCATCAATCATGAAACACTTCTTCACACTGCTCTTTATTGGTCTGAGTTTAAGTTTGTCTGCCCAGACTACCGCCCTGGATTACATCGAAAAATATAAAGACATAGCCATCCAGCACATGAATCAGCAGGGAGTACCTGCCAGCGTGATCCTGGCCATCTCTATGCACGAATCGGCCAATGGCCAAAGTAAAATTGCTAAATACCTGAATAATCATTTCGGCATAAAGGGCAAAAATACAAGCAAGGAGATAAAGTCAGCGTACCGCGGGTACGAATCGGTCACCGATTCCTATCTCGACTTTATGGCCGCGATGAGGCGTAATAAAAAGTTCGAAGCGCTGTTCGGAAAATATCCCAGCTATGATTATTACAATTGGGTGCTTGGTATCCAGCATGGCGGTTATGCGGCAAGTAAATTATGGGGCTCACAGGTCCTGGCAATCATCAGGAAATACCGGCTTTACGAACTTGATAACCGGCCAGAGGGATTGGAAGAGAGCGCTGTGGCCGCCTTAGTGCCGGAAAGCGCAAAAAAAGAAGGATCATCAATACCAAAAGTTTACAGGGTCAAAAAGGGTGACACCCTTAACGGTATAGCTAAAAGATACAGTATAAATGTCAAAAACCTAATGAGAAAAAATTCGTTATCTAACAGTAGGCTCTCTATAGGCCAAAAACTATTACTGTAAAAGCGTAATCTCATGAGCAAGTATGTAATTGTATTGATGATTGTGGCATTATTTACCGGTGCATGCAGAATCAAAAAAGCGGGACTGCCAAAACCGAACAACGGCTTTACACCGATTCAATCCGTTAAATAGGCTTGTATCGAAAACGAAAGGCTTTAATGCACCGGAAATATGACAAAGGGTAGCAATATTTAAATGTAAATATTCAATTTAGAGGCGGGATTTTACCGCCACATTGAAATGAAGATATTCCTTATACCCTTATTGGTCGTATTGACCCTTGCCAGCGCCTGCAGTACCCGAAAAACTACCCTTTCAAAGCCCGCGGCTTCTGCACCAAAGGCTTCTCAGCCTGTAAAAACTATTGGCGAAAATACCCTTGTTAATAAGTATTCTGCTCAGGATTATATTGAACGATTCAAAGCCATCGCCATAAAGGAAATGAACAGTTATGGCATTCCTGCTAGCATCACCCTGGCTCAGGGCTTACTTGAATCAGGTAACGGTAACAGCAGCCTTGCCAGGGATGCTAATAATCATTTCGGAATTAAATGCACCAGCGAGTGGAGGGGTAAAACCATCCTGAAGGACGACGACGAGAAAGATGATTGCTTCAGAGTCTACGCTACCCCCGAGGAATCTTTCCGTGATCATTCGGAGTTTTTAAAGCGCAAGCGGTATGCCGCCCTGTTCGAACTTGATAAAAATGATTATCGTGGCTGGGCAGCCGGATTGAAAGAAGCTGGCTATGCAACGAATCCGCGATATGCTGAATTATTAATTACCCTGGTAGATCGTTACGATCTTAGTAAATACGATCGCAGAGAAGGTTATGTAGAGAAAATAAAGCGTGAAGACAAAGTTCTGACGGAAATAGCCCGGAATATTCCTGAAGAAAAAAAACAGGAGCCTCCTAAAACTCCTGTCTCCATGAAAATTTACGAAGTGAAACAAGGCGATACAATGTATTCTATCGCAAAGCGTTTCACTATCACCATCGAAGAGCTAAAGATCCTGAACGACCTCGGAGCTACCGATCTGAAAATGGGACAGTTATTGCTTGTTTCTAAATAGTTTGTTAAGATTTGTTAAATCGGAATCGGCTTGCAGCTTAAACCCGTAAGTTTATGCAATTGAAAAAAGCTATTTATATATTATTTCTCCTTGGGGTTTGTGCTACCAACCTTTTCGGACAAGACAGACCTGTGCAGGGCATTGTATTTGATATGGATAGCAAACAGCGCTTGACCCGCGTGTATATTTTCAATACACGCACGGGCGAGGGTTTCTACAACAATACCAAGGGCGAACTAAAAACAACTGCACGCACGGGCGATGTGCTTGTCGCGGCACTCCAGGGTTATGGTGTGGATACGGTTAGTGTTAAATCTGAAAATACCATCCTTTTCTATCTTCGTAGAAATAGCATTCAGCTTCGGGAAGTAATTGTGCGCGACAGTTTAAAAACGCCTGCTGAACAGCTCAAACAATCACAGGAAGAATACAACACCATCTATTCAAAAGGTGCGGTGAAGGATGTATTCCAGGTAGGTGGCGCTAATGGCGGCGGAGGGGCGGGCTTAAGTATAAATGCCTTGTACAGTTTGTTAAGCAAGGAAGGGAAGAATGCCAGAATGCTCCAGAAGATCCTTGAACGTGATTACCGGGATGCGATGATCGAATACCGATATACAAAAACGCTTGTAAACAGGGTAACCGGGCTAAGCGGCGACCAGCTTACCGACTTTAAACAACAATATAAGCCGGGATATTACTTTATCCTGGAGGCTAATGATTATCAGCTTATACAGTACATCCAGAAATCATATCAAAGCTATATTGAGAATCCCGCAGCCTTGCGTTTGATGCCGCTAAAAACAAACGGTCAATGAGGTTTCCGGTTGTGCATCTCAGGTTTTTACCGGCAAGCGGAATGGCAATATTTCCTTTCGTGCTGATCAAATATCCTGAGCTGAAGCAAGACAGGCAGATCATTAATCATGAACTCATTCACCTCCGGCAACAGCTTGAATTATTAATTCTTCCTTTCTTCCTGTTATATCTTATAAATTATCTCGTCAACCTGATAAAATACAGAAGCCATCATCAGGCATACAGAAATATAGTGTTTGAACGCGAGGCATATACTCATGATTCTAACTACTCATATCTGCGAAGCAGGCGATTTTTCGCATGGATAGCCTATATTTGATGTAACAAATCCTAAAAACATATCATAAAGAGGCCTTTTTTCGTTTTATTTGCTAAATGATCCTTCGTTATCTGGTAATATTATTCTTTGTTCTGCAAGTTCCTCGCGCTTACGCTCAGCAACCCGAGAATAATGCCGATACCACTCTCCTAAAAGAACTCAGGCAGTATCCCCGGAAAAATACTTTACCTGTACGGCGTCCGGTAATCTTTCCCGAAACAGTCCGGCTCTCCGATCCCTCGGAACTGGATATCAGCATAAACTATTGGCGAAGCTGGACCACGTTTGGCCTGAATGTGAACCAGGCTTCGTTCAGCGACAACTGGGGTGGCGGTGGAGTCAATTCATTGGCACTGGGCGGACAGTATTCGTACAAAACCGACTATACCAAGGGAGACAAAAACTTTGTTTCAGAGCTCCTGCTTCAATACGGTAAGCTAAAGAACAGAGGCCAGCTGGCCCGTAAAACGGTCGACCGAATTTTCTGGGATAACAAGGTTGGTCTTAAATTGTCTAAAAGCTGGTATTTTTTCGGTTCCATAAACTTTGAATCACAGTTTGATAAAGGATTCTCGTTCTCCAAAAATGCCCAGGGAAATGAAACCAGAACCCTTCTTTCAAGGTTCATGGCTCCGGGTTATCTTACTGAGTCATTGGGTTTTGAGTATAAGCCGGTTAAGTATTTTTTCCTTCGTATCGGTACCGGAACAGCCCGGCAAACCTTCATGTCCGATACAACCCTGTACAAAACCAATCCGAAGAATTTTGGTGTTGATCAGGGAAAGAGCTTCAGGAATGAACTTGCATTCCAGGTGGTGGCATCATTTGACAAGGAAATAGCAAAGAACCTCACTTTGAAAAGCAGGTATACAATGTTTGCCAATTACGAACAGCTAAGCAGAATAGATAACCGTCTCGATGCGACACTTACAGCACAGGTAAACAAGTTTATTAATGTTTCCCTGGCGGGCGTGATGCTTTATGATGATGATACAGCCGATAAGATCCAGAAAAGCCAGGCATTCTCCTTCGGGCTGGTCTACAAATTACAGCGCTGATCAAACCAACTTTTTTCTGTCAATTCAAGGCCTTTACGTTCAGGTAAGTGGTATTCTAGCCAAAAACCTTAACTTTGTGTTTGCTAAGCTTTTTAAAAAATGTTTGAAAATTTACAGGATAAACTGGACAGGGCCTTTAAAGTATTAAAAGGACAGGGGAGCATTACTGAAATAAACGTAGCGGAAACCATGAAAGAGATTAGGAAAGCTCTCTTGGATGCCGACGTTAACTATAAAACTGCCAAAGCCTTTACAGATGAGGTTAGGGAAAAAGCTATAGGTCAGAATGTTCTGACTGCCGTTTCGCCCGGCCAGTTGCTTACCAAGCTGATGAACGATGAGCTGGCCAATTTAATGGGCGGCACGGTTCAGGAACTTAACATTAGCTCAAACCCAACCATTATACTGATTGCGGGCCTTAACGGAGCCGGTAAAACAACTTTTTCGGGAAAGCTTGCTAATTTTCTTGCAACCCAGAAGAATAAAAAGCCGCTTTTAGTTGCCGGCGATGTGTACCGCCCGGCGGCAATCGATCAGCTGGAAGTACTGGGTAGCCAGATAAATATACCTGTATATACCGACCGGGAGTCAAAGGATCCCGTAGGTATCGCAAAAGCCGGTATCGCTGAAGCGAAAAAGAACGGACAAAATGTTGTCATCATTGATACCGCCGGACGTCTTGCGATCGACGAGGAAATGATGAACGAGATTGCCGAGGTAAAAGCGAACACAAATCCTCACGAGATCCTCTTTGTAGTAGATGCCATGACTGGCCAGGACGCGGTGAATACTGCCAAAGCCTTTAACGACCGCCTTGACTTTACCGGTGTCGTGCTGACCAAGCTGGATGGCGATACCCGCGGTGGTGCTGCTTTATCCATCAAGTCGGTTGTGAACAAGCCGATAAAATTCATCGGTACGGGTGAAAAAATGGAAGCACTGGATGTTTTCTATCCCGACAGGATGGCTTCCAGGATTCTCGGGATGGGCGACGTCGTTTCGCTTGTTGAACGTGCGCAAATGCAGTTCGACGAAAAAGAAGCTGCTGAGCTCCAAAAGAAGATCCGTAAAAACAAGTTCGACTTTAATGATTTCCTTAGCCAGATCCAGCAGATCAAGAAGATGGGAAATATGAAAGATCTTATGGGCATGATACCAGGCGTCGGCAAGGCTATAAAAGACGTTGATATCGATGATAATGCCTTCACTCCAATCGAATCAATCATCCGCTCTATGACGCCTCATGAGCGTGAAAACCCCGACGCCATTAACCAAAGCCGCCGTTTACGTATTGCCAAAGGTTCAGGAACCGACCTTGCCGAGGTAAATAAGCTTATTAAGCAATTCGAGGATATGCGTAAGGTGATGAAACAATTCTCAAACCCGGCCGCCGCGGCGAAAATGATGAAGGGCATGCCGAAGATGCCGTTTGGGAGGTAGGATTAAACGGTAACTAACGTACCATTTTTTTTAACCGCAGAGGACGCGGAGTTTTACGCAGAGAGCGCAGAGAAATGAGTTGTATTTCCGTAGCGCTGTCAAGCTTCCCTCTGCGCTCTCTGCGTGTACTTTGCGGCCTTTGCGTTTAAATATCCATTCAGGTACGAGGTCTCGTGAAATCCATATTCCTACAGCAATATTACACCCCACTTGCATTAACAATATATTTATCCCCCAATATTCCTAAATTTATAGTAATGCTATAAGTTGGAAATGGTTAAAGGCTATCTGACATTGGTGTTCCTGCTTCTGTCGCTGCTTACCCGCGCAGCCTCTATACTCATCCCCATGGATGAAAGCCAGAAAGATCATCTCAAATCTTACGGCATTGCCTACTGGACCTTAAGGAAAGACGTAGCCGTAGACTGGCTGCTCAATTACCGCGGCGGAAGCTTCCTGATCAAATACTCACAGGCTATAGAAAATGAATGCCGTGTGCGCGGAGTTTCTTACGAAGTGATCACTGACGGGCAGGTCAACACAATCCTGACCGAAATTACGAGCCCTGAGGTAAATATGGACATGATGAAATTGGAAACGGCTGCGAAAATTGCGGTTTATTCGCCCAATAACGTCTTCACTACAAAGGATTATACCGATGCGGTACAGCTCGCTTTGGAGTATGCCGAAATACCTTACGATATTATTTATGACGATGAGGTACTGAACGGTGCACTGCCAAAATATGAATGGCTGCACCTGCATCATGAGGACTTTACCGGGCAGTTCGGGCTGTCGGGGCAACGGCAGTCGCAGGAAGACATCAATATTCAGAAATCCATAGCACAGCGGCACGGTTATACCAAAGTGTCGCAGATGAAGCTGACCGTAGCCAAGAATATCAACAAGTTTGTAATGGGTGGCGGCTACCTTTTTGCGATGTGCTCCGCAGGCGAAACCCTGGATGTTGCTCTGGCAGCTGAAGGCATTGATATCATCGAAAGTACATTTGACGGCGACGGCGCTGACCCGCGTGCGCAATCGAAGCTCGACTTCAACAAGACCTTAGCGTTTGGCAACTTTATTTTGAAACCTGATTATCGCGGCTTTTCAAATATCAATGCCGGCCGTTACGCTAATCCTGAGAATGATTTCTTTACACTATTTAGTTATTCGGCGAAATGGGATCCTGTGCCCTCCATGCTCACTCAGGATCATGAATTTGTGATCAGAGGCTTCAACGGGCAGACCACGGCTTTCAATGAGGCGACCATCAAGTCGAATGTGCTTGTTATGGGCGAAACAAAGATCGTCGGCGTTGCACGCTACATCCATGGTGAGTTGGGCAATGGGCAGTGGACTTACTACGGGGGACACGATCCGGAGGGCGACTTCGGACGTGGCGGCAGCTTCAGAAGCGGCGCCAGAATGCCGTCCGGTCCTGCCGGCCGAAAGCGGGATCTGAGCCTGACTCCCAACTCCCCCGGCTACAGGTTAATTCTTAACAATGTTTTGTTTCCTTCTGCAAAAAAGAAGAAGCAAAAGACCTGAATATCAGGCTGTATTTTTGTTTTACATAATAAATCCCTAAGTTAGATCACCTATTCTGCGATAATGGAAAAAGCAATGAACGTGGTTCTCATGTGCAGGCTTAGAAAACAATTTTACCTCCTGGCGCTGCTCGGGTTTTTCTCATACCCATTGGGAGAAGCAGTAGCACAGACTTACATAGGTATACGGATCACACCGACCCTGAACGCGCTGCCCAAAGTCTTTAACAATTCACCCGCCAATATCTCAACGGGCACAAGCACAGCTATTGAAGCAGGGCTTGATTATACTCTTATGCTTAACAGGAACTGGGGCTTAAGCGCAGGTACTGACTTTGGTGGCAGTAATTGGTCTTATAATCTCAAAGCGCCCTTAGCCTCATTTGGAATTGCTTCTGGTCCGGGAGAAGTGAATATGTCGCGCTTCCATAATTATCTGTATAACTCCGGCACACTGAATGCTGTGTATAAAATACCGGCAAAAGCAAGCGATATCAGGTTGTTCGCCGGCCCGACTTTCAGGATCCATCATTCTCAGCGGGTTGGCAGCTCACGCCGCAACCCGGATACCAATCCCTATTCCATGTATGCCAATGATCCTGGTACAGGCACTTCGGATACTCCCGATTTTTCGGTCGTATATCCCGATAACGGCCCCCTCTTAGCAATCATGTCGGCTGGAATAGGCTACGAACGCAGAGTTAGTCAGAAACTGGACGTGCTCCTTGGCGTCCGGGCGAATATTGGCTTACACAGCACCGCCAAAAGCATCATGACGATCAACATGAACAATCAGCTTTACCAGGGTTCGATTAATACCAGCTCAAATTATGTCGGTTTTGATGTAGCCTTCCGGTTCAAGACTCTGGCAAAAGGCTCAAGGAGAAAGTCTTAGGCCTGAGCGCCCAAATAAAACTCATAATATTCTTACCGGCCAAAAACTTTCTCCGTATTTTCGTTTAACGAAATTATTTCAGGAAATCTCCATCATTTTTTGACCCCAAACAGTCTGGTCCCCTACCAGTCTCGGCTCTACTTCGTTAATATTTCGGAGCAGAAAGATCAGGGAAAGTTAAGGGATACATCCGGAACAGTTTCAGGAAAAACGTAGTACTTTTCCGAAGCCTTCTCGGAACTGTTTCGGAACCATCCCGGAACTGATAATAAAAAGGTATATAGATGTTCTCCCGGTGGGGCTTGTACTTATAGAAGTTTTTTGGAAGGGCTAACAGCCCGGTCGGATTGTAACTTGAAGTTAATGATAAGGTTTTGTATTTGCAATTTCCGGGGCGAATTACCGTTCGCTCATTCGTATAATCATTTCCAGCCTGCGGCCAAAGCATTTCGTAAATTAGGTTTCGTACAAAAGCGGGATGCCAGTAAAAACCTACGGAAGCGCAGTATTTGGAATTGAGGCTATCACCATAACCATGGAGGTTAATATGAGTGGTGGGACGAGATATTTTATTGTAGGATTACCTGATAACGCGGTCAGGGAAAGCTTGTACCGGATTGAGAGCGCTCTTAGTAACTCAGGCTATAAGATGCCGCGGAGGAAGATCATCGTAAACCTGGCACCTGCGGATATCCGCAAGGAAGGATCTTCTTATGACCTTCCGATAGCGATCGGGATTCTGGCCGAGTCCGGTCAGATAGACCGGGATAAGCTTGAGGATTTTTTGATCATGGGGGAAGTATCGCTTGACGGTGGCTTACAGCCAATTAAGGGCGCCCTGCCCATCGCCATACAAGGAAAGAGGGATGGTTTTAAGGGTTTGATCCTTCCCAAGGTTAATGCTCGCGAGGCGGCGATCGTGGAAGACCTCGAGGTATATGGCGTGGAGAACCTGGACGAGGTTATCCGGTTTTTTATGGGAAACCGGCAGCTTGAGCGGACCATCGTGGATACCAAACAGGAATTCCTCCAAAATATCAGCAACTACGAGAGCGATTTCTCGGATGTCAAAGGCCAGGAGAACATTAAGCGCGCCCTGGAGATTGCTGCAGCAGGCGGGCATAACGTGATCTTGATCGGTCCGCCGGGAGCCGGTAAAACTATGCTGGCAAAAAGGCTGCCTACTATTTTACCTCCGCTTGACTTGCATGAGGCGCTCGATACGACCAAGATCCACTCGGTAGCGGGCAAACTCTCCGCATCCGAATCCATTATGACGGTCAGGCCCTTCAGGTCGCCGCATCATACGATCTCGGATGTGGCCCTTGTGGGCGGGGGGACAAACCCGCAACCCGGTGAAATATCGCTGGCGCATAACGGCGTGCTTTTCCTGGATGAGCTGCCGGAGTTTAAGCGCACCGTTCTGGAAGTCATGCGCCAGCCGCTGGAAGAGCGGCGGGTTACCATCTCCCGGGCAAAATCTACCATTGATTATCCTGCCAGTTTTATGCTTGTCGCTTCGATGAACCCCTGCCCCTGCGGGTTTCATAATCATCCCGATAAGGATTGTATCTGCGGCTCGGGCGTAGTTCAACGGTATCTGAGCAAGATCTCCGGTCCTTTACTCGACCGGATAGACCTTCATGTAGAAGTTACACCCGTTAACTTCAATGAGCTTTCTTCAGACCGGCCGGCCGAGAAAAGCAACCTGATCCGCGAACGGGTAAGCAACGCAAGGGATATCCAGATCCGGCGCTTTGAAAACAGGGAAGATGTTTTTTGCAATGCCCAGATGAGTCCTAACATGGTGCGAAGCATCTGCAGAATAGATGATGCCGGCCAGGCGCTTCTAAAACAGGCTATGGAAAAGCTGGGCTTATCGGCACGGGCGTATGATCGCATTCTTAAAGTCGCCCGAACCATCGCCGATCTGGCACAAACTGAGGAAATACAGCTGGAACACCTGGCAGAGGCTATTCATTACAGGAGCCTGGATAGGGAGGGATGGGCGGGATAGTGATAAATTTCCTCTACATTTGCAGGACATGGACTACCAGGTACATACCCTGCAAAACGGGATACGCGTTCTGCATAAACCAACAGCTTCAAACATTTCGCATGCATGTATTATAATTAATGCAGGTTCGCGTGATGAGGATGATTCTAAAGATGGCCTGGCTCACTTTATAGAACACCTGCTTTTCAAAAAGACCGGGAAACGGAATACCAACCAGATCCTGAACCGGCTGGAACTTGTGGGTGCGGACCTGAATGCATACACCACTAAGGAATATACATGCGTCCACGCGTCTTTCCTGAAGCCTCACCTGGAGCGGTCGCTCGATCTTTTTGAAGATATTGTTTTCCATTCAGTGTTCCCTGAGGATGAAATGACCAAGGAGAAGGAAGTCATCCTGGATGAGATCAGTTCTTACCAGGATCAGCCTGACGAAGCTATCAACGATGATTTTGAAGACCTTTTGTTCGAAGGCCATAACCTCGGCAGAAATATATTAGGTACCACAGAATCAGTTCAGGCATTCACACAGAAGGATATCTTCGATTTCCTGAAGACGAACTATAACAATGAAGAGATCATTGTCGGCGTTTCCGGCGATTATGACTTTAAATATATCGCCCGGCTCTCTGAAAAGCTTTTCGGCAGAATCCCTCCGAACAAACAAGAGCGTAATCGAAAGGCTGTCAATATCTACGATCCCAAGGAGTTACGATTCAGCAAGCCGATAAATCAGTCGCATTGCGTCATCGGAAACCGTTCATATTCTATACACCATAAACACAAGGTGGGTTTTCTTCTCTTGAATAATCTTCTTGGCGGCAATGGCATGAGTTCCAGGCTTAACCTGGAGATCCGGGAAAAGCATGGTATAGCCTACACTATCGAATCGAACTATACCCCCATGAGCGATACCGGGATCTTTTCGATCTATTTCGGTACCGACGCGGGGAAGATCCATAGGGCTGTTAAGCTGGTCGAACGCGAGCTCCGGAAGCTCCGTGAAATTAAGCTGGGACCGCTGCAGCTTCACCAGGCCAAGCAGAAGTTCATCGGACAGATTGCCCTGGGGGAAGAAAACCGGATGGGGCTGGTCATTTCCATGAGCAAGAGCCTGATGGACTACGGGCGGGTAGACTCGCTGGAAGATATTTTTGCAAAGATCAATGCAGTGACATCCAGCCAGCTTCTGGAAATAGCCAACCAGATGTTTGATCCAAAATTGCTAAGCCGGCTGATCTTTGACTCTCAGGAATAACAAACCCAGGATCGAATTTTTCAGCTCTGCTAAATGCTGTTATATAAATCCTGAATCAGGCCATTTCGTGCATTCTAATTAATCCTGTATTTTTGTGATATGAAGTTACCAATCATCGCCTACGGCGATTCTGTTTTACGTAAGAAAGCTGCAGAAATATCGGAGGATCATCCTGACCTGGACGTTTTGATCGCGAACATGTTCGAAACTATGTACGGGGCTCATGGTGTTGGCCTTGCTGCGCCTCAAATTGGTCTTTCCATAAGATTATTTGTAATTGATGCTACTTCCTTTGCGGAAGATGAGCCAGCGCTGAAAGACTTCAAAAAGGTATTCATAAACGCCCGGATCATTGAAGAGACAGGTGAAAAATGGACCTTTAACGAAGGCTGTTTGAGCATTCCGGATATTCGCGAGGACATCAGCCGGAATGATACCCTTAGGATCTCCTACTTAGATGAAAACTGGGTTCAGCACGAAGAGACCTTTAGCGGTTTAGCTGCCCGGGTTATCCAGCACGAATACGATCATATAGAAGGGAAACTGTTCACAGATAAATTGAGCCCGCTTCGCAAAGCTATGCTAAAAAACCGGCTTGATTCTATCTCCAAAGGGTTGGTGAAAGTCGACTATAAAATGAAATTTCCGTCGCTTAAAAAGGGTAAACGCTAGGGGTATTACTGCCGGCTTTTATCGCCGCTCAGGATTTGTTGGATAAGCGCCCCCCAGGCAAAGGGATTTAGCAGCGGGTTGGCCAAGCGCTGATTCATGTTCTTATTTGTCAGCCGGGCGTGATTATTCTGGAAATTATAGCTCTGCATTTCGGCTCCATCCCTGGGTAAACTGGCCATCATTGCTGAAAGGCTTTCTTTAGAAACATTTTTACGGGCGATTTCCAGGTCATCATCGGCAAACTTCATCGTCATGAATTCCTTTTTAAACTCATCCGTACTTGCCCAGGGGTAAACCCGCACCGCGGGAAGATTAATAACATCCTGCTTCATTCGAACCAGCACCGTGTAACTATTATCAGTAAGATCGGCCGGAATTACAAGCCCTTCTTTTTTATAACCCACCGCAGTGAATAACAACGTATCGCCAACGTTAGCAACAAAGGAGAAATAACCTTTGTAATTAGCGGCATAAAATTGTGCTTTTCCGGTTACGTTCGTGATAGTTACGTAGGGCACGACAATATTGCTGTCGGTGTTCATTATAACGCCTGAGAATTGAACAAGCTTCTTCTGTGAGGTTTGAGAAAACCCGGCAGTTGCACTTAACAGAAGTATCAGGAAGAACCAGATGCGCATGTTCAAAGTTAATATAATCGTAACGGAGCTTTTGTTAAATTGTGTTAAAAGCGAGGCCTCACAGAGATAACGAGGGTTTTCCCGATGTATTGCTATTGAAGCCTTTCGGGCAGAACCGCTTCCGGATCATCTATATCAGTCAGGTTAATAGCTTCTATACTTTCGATTTCAGGCACGGCTCTTTTGATAGCCTGCTCGATACCAGCTTTAAGTGTCATAATACTCATCGGACACGAACCACATGAGCCCAATAAACGCAAACGCACAACGTTCTCCGGAGTGATCTCCTCGATTGATACATTTCCACCGTCAGCCTCGAGATAGGGCCGGATAGTATCAAGTGCAGTTTCAACTCTTTGCAACAAATCCATGGTGTTATATTTTTATAAAGATACGAATTTTTTAAAAAATGATTATTTGGCGGCATTCCGGATCGCAACCTGCTGCGCTACCTTTTCCGCGATCTGCATGAATGCCTCTCCCATCAAGCCATTCTCTTCAAGGATTACAGGCTTTCCGGTATCGCCGGCATCACTAATACTTTTTACAAGCGGTATTTCACCTAAAAAAGGGATATCATATTGATGTGCTAAAGCCTGTCCGCCGTTCATCCCGAAGATGTAATATTTGTTATCGGGCAATTCGGCTGGTGTGAAGTACGACATATTTTCAACAACTCCCAGCAGCGGTACGTTAACCGCATCCATCAGGAACACTCCAACCCCTTTCCTGGCATCGGCAAGCGCTACGTTTTGCGGAGTTGTAACAATAACTGCACCGGCTATGGGGAAACCCTGGGTGATTGTAATATGTATATCTCCCGTTCCCGGGGGAAGGTCAACCACCATATAATCTAGTTCGCCCCAGTCGGCATCATTAAACAATTGTTTAACGGCTGTGGATACCATCGGCCCCCGCCATGGCACAGGCTGGTTGGGATCAGTAAAAAAGCCTATCGAAAGTAACTTTATCCCATACTTTTCAATCGGCTCTATCCTGGTTTTACCATCGGCATTCTGCGAAGCACTTGGACGTTCATTCTCTACACCAAACATTATAGGAATAGACGGCCCGTAGATATCGGCGTCGATCAGGCCAACCCTGGCACCTTTGCTGGCCAGTCCGAGGGCCAGATTGGCTGCTACCGTAGACTTTCCAACACCGCCCTTACCGGAAGCCACAACAATAATATTTTTTATTCCCGTTAATCCCGGCTCCTGTTTGCTCGTTACCCGTGATGTCATGCGGATAGATATTTCAGCATCCTTAGTAACAAAGTGGAGAATCGCATTTCTGCAGGCGTTCTCCAGCATATCCTTCATCGGGCAAGCCGGCGTGGTAAGCACAACAGAGAAACTTACTTTATTTCCGTCGATTGCTAAATCCTCAATCATATTGAGAGTAACCAGGTCTTTTTTAAGGTCCGGGTCTTCAACATATCGTAATGCGCTTAAAATCTGCTCGGGAGTGATCATCTTAAAATCTAAGGGAATTTAGGTGTTCTTTTTGTTCGTACTGAGATTGTGCCCCTGGCTTTATTCAAATGGGCATATCTGTCTTATTTACATCTTTTTGAGCAGCGGCTCATCAAGGTTTTATAACTTTAACGCAAATCTACTAAAACCAGGAGGCTTTAGCACCAGCGTTCCATCGTTTTTACAGTAGATTGACCCGTAAATTAAAATATGGCCAAAACGATTCCAGCATTAAATACGTTATCCTTCAAAAGATTAGGAAACGCCTTCATGCAGATACCGCAGAAATACTATAAAATAGCCCTGGTCACTTTAATAAGTTTTCTTGTTTTTCTTATCATCGCAGTAAGCATTGCCTACGCGAAACGGGAAGCCCTGTTACGCTCTGCCATTGAGCGGGGAATTAATAAAGCCAAACGCGATTACGGGCTTAATGTAAAGATAGGTACAGCCGCATTTAGCGGTTTAAGCACTGTCAGCTTTAAAAACATTACCGTAGTCCCGGAAAACCGCGACAGCCTTGCGGATATTCATGATTTCAGGGTTGGTGTTAAACTGTTCCCTTTATTAGTTGGTGATATTAAGTTATCTGAGATAAACCTGAACGAGGGCAAAATAAACCTGGTTAAAAAAGATTCAGTAAGTAACTACGATTTTATTTTCCGAAAGAGGGCGACAGGCACAGAACAAAAATCAGAGATGAATCTGGCTAGACTGGCAAACAGTCTTATTAACCAGTTGCTTTACAAAATTCCTGATGATATGAACATCAGGAATTTTGAAATTGCTTTTCGTGATGATACAAGTACTCTTAACTTCAATACCACCAGCGCCACCATCGACGGGGGTGACGTGGAATCGACGATCAGGGTAAATGGTAATGAATCCACCTGGCACGTTCGCGGTACGGTTGACCCGGGAGACCAGCAGCTCGACCTGATGATGTTTGCCGACAATAAGAAGGTTGAGCTGCCCTACCTTGAAAAGAGGTTCGGCCTGAAGTTAAGTTTCGACACGGTAAGCACTGAAATGCGCGGGATACGAAAAAGCGGCAGTGAATTGGAAATCAATGGGTCATGGGGTGTGAAAAACCTTCTGTTCAAACATTCCAGGATCTCTGCCAACGATATAATTGTTCCTGATGCTTCACTGGATGCCGACATGGTCATCGGGAAAAACTTCATCGCTATTGATAGTACATCAACCGCCCATCTAAAAAATATTGCTATTCATCCTTTTATTAAATACACTTTATCACCCAGCAAGATCTATGAATTGAGGGTTCATACGGATGAACTGGATGCACAGCAACTTATTAATTCCTTTCCGCAAGGCTTGTTTGAATCGCTGGAGGGCATGCAGGTTGAGGGCAAGGTGAAATACGATCTCGATTTTTACCTGGATGCTAAAGCTCCGGATGATTTAATTTTTAACTCGCAGCTTAAAAACATTGGCTTTAAGGTTCTAAAATGGGGTAAAACCAATCTTCAAAAAATAAACAAGACGTTTGTCTACACACCCTATGAATATGGGAGGCCGATGCGGGACATTATGATCGGTCCTGAGAATCCGGATTATGTTCCGCTCGAACAGATCTCACCTAATTTAAAAAATGCACTGCTGACGGCGGAGGACCCTTCCTTCTACAGCCATAATGGATTTGTAGAAGAATCGTTTCGCAATTCCATCATCACAAACTTTAAAGAAAAGGCATTTAAGAGAGGCGGCAGTACTATTTCGATGCAGCTCGTGAAGAATGTTTATCTGAACCGCCAGAAGACCATGGCTCGTAAAGCCGAGGAAATGCTGATTGTCTGGATCATTGAGAACGGCCGGCTAACGAGCAAGTCGAGGATGTTTGAGGTCTACCTTAACCTGATAGAATGGGGGAAGAATGTTTACGGAATCGGGGAAGCGTCGAGATATTATTTTGGAAAGCACCCTTCCCAGCTGGATATTGGTGAGGGAATCTTCCTTGCCAGCATAGTTCCGCGGCCTAAAGGGGGCCTCTACCGATTTGAAGGGGATGGAAGCCTGCGCCAGTCACTAAGAGGTTACTTCAGGCTCATAGGAGGTCTAATGGCGCGCCGCGGCCTTACACCGGCGGATACCAATGCCTACGGATTTTACTCTGTAAGACTTCGGGAAGGCTTAAGGTCGGGACTTCCGGTAATTGATTCATTAACGGCAGACAGCCTCATGATTGCTGAACCGGAGGAGGAGATCAGCATATTGGAACAGATACTCGGTAAAAAGCGCCCGGATACAGTCAGTGTCAAGAATCCGGATAAAGCGAAGCCGGTTATCAGCGATACAGTAGCTACGCCAGCTGACCGGAGAAAGGAAAGACGAGAGCAGCGCAGAAAAGAACGGGAAGCTAAAAAAAATGACGAAGATTGAGTTTATGCTTACATTTAAGATATGAGGATTGAAATTGACGACAGGAAATTCGACCTGATGCTGGAATACGAGCAAATAAAAAAGAGGATTCGCCTTATAGGTATTCAATTAAACGTGGATTTTGAAAACCGGGTGCCTGTTTTTATAGGAGTTTTGAACGGCAGCTTCGTGTTCCTGGCCGATCTGATAAAAGAAGTCAGCATTTCATCAGAAGTGACGTTCGTGAAAGTATCGTCGTACGAAGGGGACAAAAGTACTGGAAAGATCAGGAAAGAAATAGGACTGCAAATGGATCTGAAAGGAAGAGATGTTGTTATCGTGGAAGATATCGTGGATAGCGGACACACCCTTGGCTATATCCTGGACATGATCAAAGCCGAAGAGCCCGCATCTGTAAATGTTTGCACCCTTCTGTTAAAGCCTAAATCCCTCAAAACCAAGTTCGAGGAGATCTGCTATGTGGGTTTTGAGATTCCGGATGAGTTTGTAGTGGGGTACGGACTGGATTATAAGGGCCTGGGCAGGAACCTGAGAGATATTTACAGGGCTGTTTCCAAGTAGTTGTTGCCGGAAAAATGTATTTTTGCGCAAACATTTAAACTATAAAAATGACCATTCATAAGGAAGGATATTCATCCATCGCACTTTGCATATTGTTTATTTTCATTCTGAATGCGCTTATCCAGTATCTTTTGCCGGATGTGAATTGGCTGCACTGGATCATTTATATTTTGTCGTTTGTGCTTTTTATTATTGTCCTGCAATTCTTCAGAAGCCCGAATATTCTTGTTCAAAAAAATGAAGAGCAGATTATTTGCCCCGCGGACGGAAAAGTCGTTGTTATAGAGGAAACTGAAGAAACTGAATATTTAAAGGATAAAAGAATCCAGATCTCGGTTTTTATGTCGCCGATAAATGTTCACGTGAACAGGAACCCGATCTCGGGAATTGTCAAATATTCTAAATATCATGCTGGTAAATTCCTGGTGGCCTGGCATCCGAAATCATCTACTGAAAATGAACGCACCACTGTAGTTATTGAAACTAGTAACGGGGTGTCTGTACTGTTTCGTCAGATCGCGGGAGCTTTAGCCCGGCGAATCGTATGTTATTCAAAAGAAGGCCAGGAAGCAGTCCAGGGTGAGCAATTTGGCTTTATCAAATTTGGTTCGCGTGTCGATGTATTCCTGCCATTGGGAAGTGAAGTTAATGTCGAGCTCAACCAAGTAGTTAAAGGAGGTGTCACCGTTTTGGCACATTTGAAAGCTCCCGAAAAAAAGAAGAAAAAAGAAAGCCTTGCCAGCTGATAATTAAGACGGCCAGTCGGCAACCCCAGTCAAACGATCAGTTCGCTAAATCTTCAGGTTTTTTCCCTGCGGACTCAGCCGGAAATCCGGTGTATGCAAATTGTGGAGGCAAGGCGAACCTGGCTCCATTGTCGGCAACGATCTTTATGATCCGGTAATTTATGTCCTCTTTGATCTGTGCGTAGTCTGCACCTTCTGCTACTTTAATAAAATACTGCACCTGTATATTCAGCGCTGAATCGCCCAGTGTATCAAAGGTGACTATTGTCTCATCGGTAATTAAGGATTGGGAAGCAATAAATTTCTTAATTTCTGCTGCTATTTTCTCCATCACTTCGATCGGTGTATCGTATTTAAGCCCTATATTAAATTTTATCCGGTGGAAATTCCTGAGAGTCAAATTCTCCAGCGGGCTATCTACCATTTTTTTGTTTGGTATGACCACCAGGGTTTTATCGGTAGTCCGGAGCAGAGTGCTTCTGAAACCCACCTTCTCTATCGTTCCTTCGTATTTGTCAATCTTTACGAGATCACCGACCACAAATGGCTTATCTGCAAAGATGGTGAATGAACCCAGAAGGTTTTGGAGGGTGTCCTGAGCAGCTAGGGCCACTGCTATACCGCCTATCCCCAGACCTGCGATGATGGTTGCAACATTCAGATTAAAGACTGAGCCCAATACCACAAACACTGCAAAAATAATGGTGATAATCTTAGACAGCTCTTTAGCAAACGGCACCATCTGATTGTCTGACTTAGATTCGGTCAGTGAGGCTTTGTAAAGAAAAATATGCGCTATAAAGTCTATAATACGCAAGAGGATCCTGAAGAAGGAAATGATAAATAACAGCAGAAACACTTTGTCGATCGCCTGTATGAGCCTGATCTCATAAACTGCCGCTGGCTTGCCTGAAATATCAGTCCGCCTGAAAATCACTTCGTTTAAAGGATAGTCAAGCTGATTAATTGCCAGGTAGAGAGTACTTAAGAGGATTAGAAGTTCGACTGGTTTAAGCAGCAGCCCTATGAAAACATTTGAATCTGTGCCAGCATGAACGCTCCTGAACATTCTGTAGAGCAGCTTGCTTAAGAAGCGTGAAAAAATACGTTTAAACAAAAGCCCGAAGAGTAGTATACCGATAAACAGGAGATAATTCCTGATGCTGTTACCTAAGACTATATTGTTTAAAAATTCAGTTTTCATAAAGCATAATCCGGGTTGCCGGAACTATAATAAAACAAAAAAGCCTCCCGGATAGTATCCGGGAGGCTGAATTAGTATGATAAAATTATACTCTTTTTGATTTGATACGAGCTGCCTTACCAGTTAACTCGCGTAGATAGAATAGTTTCGCGCGGCGAACTTTTCCGTGATTGTTAACATCAATTTTATCGATGTTAGGGGAGTTTACAGGGAAGATACGCTCTACACCTACTCCATTTGACATTTTGCGTACAGTGAATGTCTCATTAACACCTACACTATTGCGCTGGATAACCACACCCTGATAAATCTGGATACGTTCTTTATTTCCTTCGCGAATTTTATAGTGAACGCTAACCGTATCACCAGCTTTGAATGCAGGAACTTCTTTCTTAACTACTACCTGCTCTTCAACAAATTTTACTAAATCCATGATTTTAAGCTCTTAAAGTCGATTTTTAGCCCGTAAAAATCGGATTGCAATATTACGAATAATTATTAACAATTGAAAAGAAGTGTGAATAATTTTAAGCAGAGTTTTACGTGATACGTTGTACGTTGTACGTAATTGCGTCTTAAGCCAGCAAATTACCTGTTCAATTAAAATGTACAACGAGTTCCGCAAACTTATAACGTACCACGTAAAAACGTATTACTTCAATAAATCCGGTCTTCTCTTTTGGGTTCTCTCCAAGGCCTGATCGTGTCTCCATTCGTTGATTTTTGCCTCGTTTCCGCTCAACAATATGTCCGGAACTTTATGTCCGTTCCACTCGGCAGGCCTGGTATATACCGGTGCGTCCAATAACTCGCCCTGGAAGGAGTCAGATAGCGCAGAGGTCTCATCGTTCAGCACGCCTGGCAACAGCCTCACTACGCTGTCTACAAGTACCGCTGCCGGCAACTCACCACCAGACAAAACGAAATCACCGATCGATATTTCCCTGGTCACGAACACATCGCGAATCCGCTGATCAATACCTTTATAATGCCCGCATAAAATGATTATGTTTTTCTTACCGGAAAGTTCGTTTGCCATTGTTTGATTAAGCGTTTCACCGTCGGGGGTCATAAATATCACCTCATCATATTCACGCTCAGACTTCAGCTTTTCTATGCAATTAGCGAACGGTTCGATAGTCATTACCATACCACTGCCCCCGCCGTACTGGTAATCGTCTACAGACTTCTGTTTATGATTTGAATACTCCCGGAGGTTATGCACCACAATCTCTGAAAGGCCTTTTGTTTGAGCGCGCTGTAAAATAGAGTGCGCAAACGGACTTTCAAGTAAGGCAGGAAGAACGGTTATAATATCGAAACGCATCTAAGTTATAGGTTATACATTGTAAGTTGTAAGTGCATAACGATTATTGCTATTCGCCTATATAAAGATCGATTAATCCTTCCGGAAGATCAACTCTTAAGATCCCATTTTCTTCGTCGATCTCAACGATCAGGTCATCGTTCAAAGGGAACATCACCTCATTAAACTTGTAAGGCACGACGGCAATGTATTGCTGCGGATACTCATGGATCTCAATAATCTCACCCAACTCACCAGCCGTTTCATCATGAACGATGAATCCCTTCAGATCGGTTATGAGAAATTCATCATCTTCACGAACCGGCTTTAATGATAAAGGTAAATAGAGCTTCTTGCGAATGAGACTTTCTGCCTTTTCAATTGTATCTATATCATCAAAGTAAAAATTGCCTGTATTGTTATTTTGCAGTTTATGCTTTGAAATAAAAAAGGGAACCAGCTTGCCGTTTATTTCGGCGAATACTGAATCAAGCACAAGATCTTCAGGCTCTTCATACTCAAAATAGACCTGAAGCTCACCTTTTAAACCCTTGGTTTTGGTAATGTATCCGATGTAAAAACAATCTTCGATCTTCATAGGCTTAAAACAGGAACGTCATTGCCAATGAGTCTATCCTAACCAGGTTAGTTGAGACATCATTTGCAATGACGTTGAATTATTTTTAAAAATAATTATGCCTTTTCCTCGTCAGAAGCCTCGCCTTCAGCAGCAGGAGCTTCTTCAGCAGCAACTTCCTCAGAAGCTTCAGCAGCTGGCTCTTCAGCCGGTGCTACTTCTTCAGCAGCAGCCTCAGCAACTGGCGCTTCTTCGCCTACAGTTTCTTCAACAGCAGGAGCTTCTGTTTCTTCAACAACTTCTTCTTCAGCCGGAGGAGTATTTTTAGCCGCGATCGCAGCAGCAATTTCCTCTTTCTTCTTAGCTTCAGCAGCTAGAGCAACTTTCTTGGTTTCTTCCTTAGATTTAGACAGTCCTTCTTTCTTGCCTGCAATCTTACCTTCTTTGCTATCTAACCATGCAGCAAATTTAGTTTCAGCTTGTTCAGCAGTTAAAGCGCCTTTTTTTACACCACCTTCAAGATGTTTTTTGTACATCACACCTTTGTAGGAAAGGATAGCGCGACAAGTATCTGTAGGCTGAGCTCCCTTGTTCACCCAATCCAACGCTTTGTCGAAATTGATGTCAATAGTAGCCGGGTTAGTGTTTGGGTTGTAAGAACCGATACGTTCGATAAACTTACCATCTCTTGGAGCACGTGCGTCTGCTACCACTACGTGATAAAAAGGTTTTCCCTTTTTACCAAATCTTTGCAATCTGATTTTAGTTGCCATTTTTCAAGTTTATGTATTCAACATATTCCCGGAGCCTATTCTGCGGGGATGCAAAGATACAAATAAATCACATTTAAAAAACCGAATTCGCTATTTTTGAGGCATGTCTACAAGAAAACCCCGCATAGCAGTTGATATGGACGAGGTCTTAGCCGATCCACTTGCTAAATTTATCAAACTTTATAACCGAGATTACAATGTGCCGCTGGATCTGAAAATAGCTCCCGGAAATGAGATAGGTATGCATGTTCCCGAGCATGCGAAGTTAAAATTACGGGAATACATCAACGAAAAAGGCTTCTTCCGCGATCTTGATGTTATTCCTGACGCGGTTGAAGTGATGAAAGAGCTTCAGAAAAAATATGAGGTGTTTATAGTTTCTGCAGCGATGGAGTTCCCTAACTCCTTACAGGATAAGCAGGAATGGCTCGCTGAACATTTTCCGTTTATTGGCTGGCAGCATATTATGTTTTGCGGATATAAGATCGTGAACACTGATATTATGATCGATGACCGGATCAAAAATTTTGTTGATTACGATGGCAGAAAATTGCTTTTTACCTCACCGCATAATATGTTGCTTACAGATTATGAAAGGGTAAATACGTGGAAAGAGGTCGCTGAGAAATTGTTGTAAGGGAAGTAGGAGTTTGTTGTTAGATACCGGTTGGTTAAGTAATCTCTTTTGTACGGAAATCCAGCAGCATTAATAGCAGCATTATCCCTGCGATCTAAACGGGATCGAAGCTCCGCCCGGCTAAAGCCATTCGGACGGGGGTAGCCTTTTGCCAAAAGCCCATTTGTTTTTTAGTTCAATATTCCTGGCAAAAGCTATAGCGAAGAGCCCGGCTGAAGGTTCCGATTATCACAGGCTTTGCTTTCCAAATAAACCAGGAGGGTTATAAATCCCCAACCTTGCCTTCACTGATATCTGTCCTACCAAGATATCATCAACTAATTTACAAACCACTCCCTGTAACTTTTTGTTCCTTTTAAAATCTAACAATAAACCATCAACTCTACAACCATGATCGTAACTACAACAAACAATATCGAAGGGAAAAAAGTAACCAAGTACTTTGGAATAGTTTCGGGCGAAGCTATTATCGGTGCAAACATAGTTAAGGACTTTTTCGCCGGCATACGCGACATCGTAGGCGGCCGTTCAGGCTCTTACGAAGAGGGTTTGCGTGAAGCAAAAGATATCGCCTTGCGTGAAATGCAGGAACAGGCTTTCCGTATAGGTGCGAATGCTATACTGGCAGTAGATCTTGACTATGAAACTCTTGGAAGCAATGGCAGCATGCTGATGGTCAGTGCTTCAGGAACTGCAGTTATCGTTGAGGATACTACCGGTTTATAATTACCCGACAAACAGCGATTAGTTAAGATTTCTCTCCACGTAATCAATTAAGCTGTGGATTACCTTTATGTGGATCTCCTGCGCGCGGTCCGCATAGGGTGATTTTGGCGCTCTTATTTCTACATCGCACAAATCTGCCATTTTCCCTCCGTCCTTTCCGGTAAGGCCTATAACCATCATTCCTTTCTTTTTTGCGGCATCTATGGCTTTCAGAATATTCACGGAATTTCCACTGGTACTAATTGCAACAAGAACGTCGCCTTTTTTACCCATTGCTTCGATCATTCTTGAAAAAACAAAGTCGTATCCGTAATCATTAGCCACGCATGAGATATGTGCCGGATCAGAAATAGAGATGGCAGGGTATGCCGGCCTGTCGTTCCTGTACTTACCCGACAGCTCTTCCGCGAAATGCATGGCATCACACATGGATCCCCCGTTTCCGCAGGAAATTATCTGGTTCGCATTCTTTATAGCTGTGACCAGCAGGGCGCCGGCAGTTTCAATGCTTTTAAAGGAAACGGGGTCGCTAATAAATTGCGACAATATGTCCTGCGCTTCAGTAAAGTGTTTCTTGATTTCTTCCATTCAATCTGATAACCTGCTTTAGATTTTCTCAGCAAGCGTATAAGTTCGACCTTTGTTCTGCTCTTTGAGCCACTGCATCAATGGCTCGAAATAATTAAGCATAGGCCTGGCGCTTAATTCGGATCCGGTCTTCTCTTTCAGAACCGCTTTCCAGTCTTTACTGGCGCCCGGAGCCATTATGTCTTTTAAAAACTTGCCTACTTCTTTGTTACCATAATAATTGGTTGCTTTAGGGTCCTGTTTCAGGATGTTCTTAGCTATATGATCATGAAGCTGGAACAAGATCACGAATGAGAGGGCGTAATCGTAGTATTGTGCTGCATCGTCGTTAATGTGGGTTTTAGAAGCTGCATCGGCAAAGTTTTCACCCCGTTCTGTAGGAGGCACTATGCCCTGGTATTTCTTTGCCAACTCCCACCACTTTGCGTTGATCTGGCCGGCGGGAAGGTTATCGGCGTAAAGCGATTTTTCAAACTCAGTCATTGTGCCCGCGGAAAAGGGGATAAAAACGGCATAATTTAATGCTTCTTTAAGAAGAGCCTGAATCTCATCTGATTGTGCACCCGCAGGAATAATGCCTTTGTTTTCAAGGAATGGCTTTTGAACAGATGCCAGGCCCATTAAACTTCCCATGGCTTCATGATAAGCACGGTTCGCCCCCTCCCGCAAAAGTGGCGGGACATCCTTATTGGTATAAGCCATATAATAGTATACATGGCCTAGCTCGTGGTTAGCCGTTTCATACCACTCTGCGTTAGGTTCCACGCTCATCAGACTGCGAACATCGTCTTGCAGGTCCATATGCCAGGCGGATGCATGGTTGTTCTTTTTATAGTTAGCCCCTGCCGGTGCCGGATATAAACTAGACTTCTGCCAGAATGAGGCTGGAAGAGCATCGAAGCCCAGGCTTTTGTAAAAGTCTTCACCATCCTTAACTATATATTCAGCCGATTTTGTTTTGAGGACTGAATCCAGGTCCATTCCTTTTACGGTAATCATGGAGCTCCAGTCCTGGCCCCACCTGTTTGGCAACCAATGCGCCGGCAGATATTCGGGTACCTCTTTTACATTGTATTTTTGGGCAAGCTCATATCTCGCATAGGTGTGGAGCTCGCGGTAAAGCGGACGCAGCTCCTGATTGATCTTCTGGATGAGGGCCATCATCTCATTTGATGACATTCCATAATCAGAGACCTGGTAATCAAAGTAATTTTTATACCCCAAAGCCTGCACAGTTTGGTTTCGGAGCTCCCTTAAATTTAACAGCCCGGGCTTAAGGCCCACACCCACTTCTTTACTTGCTTCCCAAACTTTTAGCCTCCTGACAAGATCGGTTTCATCACGCAGGACATTGTCGATATCATTCGCTGTAACTGATCTACCGTCCACCTTAAAGTCGAAACCGAATAATTTTTCAGTCTGGCTATTTTCTGCTTTAATACGGGCTTTAACAAGCCCCGCGACCGTTTGGGGATTATTAGCGGCATAGTAAAGAATCTTGTCGAGCTGCTTTTCCTGCAAAGCACTAAGCTTCGACCTGTTTTTAAGAAAGCCCTGTGCCTTTTCTATGTTTTCTTTGCTCCCGGTAAAAGCCGCATAAGCCTCGCCCGTACGCTCAACCTCTTTAGCATTTGTACTGTCGCCCTCAATTATTTTTGTATTTGATGCCCATTGCGCTTCAGATGAAGCCATGTATAATTTAACGTACTCTTCGGTGTAGGTGTCGATAAATGCCTGTGCTTCAGCACTACTGACCGGCTTATTACTATTACATGCCGCAAAGGTTAATAAAAGACCTGCAAAGAAGAGATTTTTCATATCATGATGATTTTAAAGGGACAATATTTCGACGATTTTTAGCAGTTCAGAATTGACATCTTTATTGTGTTTAATAGCTTGGCTGAATGGTGTAAAGTGAATTTTACCATTTACGATACCAATCATCTCGCCACTTCTTCCGTCCCGTAGCGATTCTACTGCTGCAACTCCCAGTCTTGAAGCCAGCACCCTGTCCATACAGGTTGGAGCTCCACCACGCTGGATATGGCCCAGCACGGAAACCCTGGTGTCGATAAATGGAAATTTGTTCTTAACAACCTTTGCGATTTCAAAGGCTCCACCCGCGTCGTCCCCTTCGGCTACTATGATGATCTTTGAAGATTTATCCCTGCGGCTAACTTCCAGACGTGACAGTAATGCTTTAATATCGGTTTTTGTTTCCGGAATGAGAATAGCTTCCGCACCGGTCCCTATTCCGCTTCTAAGGGCGATAAGACCGGAATCACGCCCCATGACCTCTACAATGAACAACCTATCGTGTGATTCGGCAGTATCACGGATCTTATCTACCGCATCAATCACTGTGTTTATTGCCGTATCGTATCCGATGGTAAAATCGGTTCCTAAAAGATCATTATCTATTGTTCCGGGCAAGCCGATTACCGGAACGTTAAATTCTTCGAAAAAGATTTTCGCCCCGGTAAAAGTACCATCGCCCCCGATAGCAACGAGTGCATCGATCTTTTGAGCTTTTAACTGCTGGTTCGCTTTTTTCCTTCCTTCTTTAGTTCTGAATTCATCGCTCCGCGCAGTTTTCAGAAAGGTACCTCCCCGTTGAATGATGTTTGCTACTGATTTCCGCTCCATGGGAAGAAAATCACCACCAATCATACCATCATAACCCCTTAAAATACCTGTAACTTTAATATCATAATATAGCGCTGTACGAACAACCGCGCGAATTGCCGCATTCATTCCCGGGGAATCACCTCCTGATGTAAAAACTCCAATATTTTTAATCGTTCTCTTCGTCATATCATTACTCGCGGTCAAACGCTTGCTTACCGCTGTTTAAAAAATTAATATAATTGTCAATGTTGAGGTTAAAAGCCTGCGGCGTTACCAGGGGCTGTCCATCGTGACCCGCAATGACATAGTAAGGTTGCGAGTTGGTTCCAAATTTCGAGGCCTGAAAATCACTCCATTTTTGTCCGATAGTTTTAATTTTCTTTCCGCTAAAGGCCGACGTATATTTCTCATTCTCGTCAAGTTCGGTTTTGTCATCAACATACAAAGATATTAAAACGTAGTCTTCTTTAAGCCTCTTTAAAACCTGGGCGTCCGGCCATACACTGGCTTCCATCTTACGGCAATTAACACAGCTCCATCCTGTAAAATCGATTAGAACGGGTTTATTGACTTCCTTTGCATAAGCAAGCCCTTCTTCATAATCGTAAAAAGCATTTAGTCCGTGAGGTGCATGAAAAAGGCCTGCATATTTCTTTCCCGCCTTTCCGGCGACATCAGGAGCCGAAATTCTGTTGGAATAAAGATCAAAATCCTGAGTAGTTTGCGGGGGGAGCCAGGCACTGAGAGGCTTCAGGGGTGCACCCCATAAACCAGGAATCATATAGATCGTAAATCCTAAAACCAGCATGGAAAAGAACAATCTTGGCAAGGACAAAAATCCTGTTTCGTTGTCGTGCGATAATCGAATCTTGCCTAAGAGGTATAATCCCCAAAAGCCAAAGATGACAATCCAGATGACAAGGAATATATCACGGTTAAAAACATTCCAGTGATAGGCAAGGTCTACATTAGACAGGAACTTAAATGCAAGAGCAACTTCCAGGAATCCCAGGGAGACCTTTACTGTATTTAACCATCCACCTGATTTAGGCATCTCTTTAAGCCAGGAGGGGAAAATGGCAAACAGTGTAAAAGGTATTGCCAGTGCCGATGAGAATCCAAGCATTCCAGTTGCCGGCCCCAGATAGGATCCTTTAGACACCGCTTCTACTAAAAGCGTCCCGATAATTGGCCCTGTACATGAAAATGATACTAAAGCCAACGTAAAAGCCATAAAAAACAAACCAACGAATCCACTCTGGTTTGACTTTTCATCCATTTTGTTTACCAGCGACGTCGGAAGGGTTATCTCAAATGCCCCAAGGAAGGAGATTCCAAAGATTATCAATGCAACAAAGAACAACAGGTTAAATGTTGCGCTACTCGCTGCCTCATTAAGAGCTGAGGCACCGAATATCACGGTGATTAAAAGGCCAAGAGCAACGTATACAAGGATGATGGAGACTCCATAAATGATCGCACTTTGAATACCCTTAGCCCTCGAGCCAGATTTTTTTGTAAAGAAAGATACGGTGAGAGGAATCATAGGATAGATGCATGGCATAAAAAATGCTGCAAGACCGCCGATAAAACCAGCTATGAAAATGCCCCACAAAGATCCGTCAGTGCTGCCAGGAGCGCTAACGGAGTCTTTAACCCGAGCAGTATTCTGCGGCGGCGATACACTAGCTGCCAGAGAATCAGCTGTCTTTATTTGAGTCGTGTCTGCGCTGGCTTGACTGCCTTTACCAAGCTGATCAACGCCTTTGACCGGAATTTGAAATTCGACTTCTGCCGGGGGCAGGCATTTCTTATCATCGCATACCATAAACTCCAGTACACCCGAAACTGTCGTTTGAGGTACATTTAAGACGATCCTTTGCCTGAAATCAACTCTATCCTGGTGCCACGCAATCTGCATATCGAAATTTTTATCAAACGCGGACACAGCCTTGGGCGTCTCACTGACTTTTCCTTTTAACTGATATGCCTTAGATGGAGTGAATTTAAAGGAGGTGGGAATCGGCCCACCTTCTGCTATGAACTGTGAATACACGTGCCAGCCCTCATCGATCTTCGCTGTAATAACGAGATCGAACTCGGTATGGCTAATCTTTTCTGATTTGAAGCTCCAGCGAACGGGGTCTTCGATTTTTGCATTCGGATCGGCAAACTGCGCATGGGCATTGAATCCCAGAAATAATGCTACAAGCGAAAGTAATTTCTTCATATCACTGCTAAACGTTAATAAACTCCACTTCTTTGTTGTTAAAAATCAAAAGACCTTCGAAGGTTTCTACTATCAACTGCCCCGAAGGCGTTACTCCGGTAATCTTTCCTTTAAAAAACTTATTTTCTGATCTAAACACAGACCACTCATCGAGAAGGTATAAGTGACTCAAATAATCTCTTGTCACCTTTTCAAAGTGTCCTGCCTTTAATTGAAGGTACCTTGCTTCAATTGAGCTGCAAATTTCGCTTAACAAAACGGACAGGTCGTAATCCTTGTGTAAAGCTTGTTTCAAGGATGTAACATTTTTAAGAGATTGAGGGAAAATAATCTGGTTTACATTGAGCCCAATCCCTATTATGGCATTTCTGATAGTAATACCACTAACCATGTTCTCTATAAGCAGCCCACCGGTTTTTTTATTCCCGATATAGATATCGTTGGGCCATTTTATAGTGGCCGTATCCCCCACATAAACTCTCAACACATCGTTCAGAGCAACACTGACAGCCTTATTGAGCTCAAATTGACGATCGGCAGGCAGGAAGGTTGGGGTGAGTAGGATGCTAAACGTTAAATTTTTTCCTGCATCGCTGACCCAGGTATTATCAGCCTGACCCCTGCCAGCAAACTGCTTCTCTGCCATTATTACAGTGCCTTCCAATAATGGCGTAGATTTTGACAAAGCATCCTTTAGAAAGGTATTTGTCGAGGCTACCTCTTTTAATGTAATAAGATTTTGTCCTACAAATAGTCCTGAAAAAGTATTATTTTGCAATTAAGATTTGCTTTATATAATTATCAAAACTAATTTTTTTTAATGGTAAAAAACAAAATAGCTAAAGAATCCACTTCAATCTCAGAACTCGCGATACATGGTATCCAGGAGAAAAAAGGAAATGACATTGTTCGGTTGGACCTAAGAAATATACACAGCTCGGTTGCAGATTATTTTGTTGTTTGTCACGCCGAGTCGTCTACTCAGGTAAAAGCTATAGCACAAAGCGTTGAAGATGAAATTTTCAAGGCGCTAAAATTAGATCCGTGGAGAAAGGAAGGTCTGCAAAATGCAGACTGGATAATCCTTGATTATATCGATGTTGTAGTACACGTTTTCAAAACTGATAAACGTGAATTTTATGGTATTGAAGATCTTTGGGGAGACGCAGAAATGCAATCGTTTAAAAGCGCGTAACCAGACCGCTTTATGCTTATGAAAATTTAAATACAACCTTGCACAGAATGAAAGAAGATAAATCAGATACCAAGAGACCTATAAAGAAAATACCCGGTAAGAAGATAGTCCCCAAGCCTCCAAAGTTCAACATTATGTGGCTTTATGCTATTATAATCCTGGGGCTTTTCGTAGTTCAGTATATGTTTAGTGGCAACAATGCTAAAACTATCAACTATCAAAAATTTGAAAACGAAATGCTTAAAGCCGGTGATGTTGAAAAGCTGGTCGCTTATAAAAACGGGGACCTTTACAACATTGACGTCTACATTAAGAAAGATCGGCTCAACCAATCTAAGTATGACGATGTAAGAACTAAGAGTAGTTTAAACATGTCGTCTACCGGGCCTCAGTATATTTTCACCCAGGCGACTTATGAGAGTTTTGAAACAAAGATTAAAGAAGCGGAAAAAGATCTGCCGATTGATCAGCGTACGCCTATAATTACAGAATCGCGTGAAAGCCCCTGGGCGGGATGGCTAATGTCGTTTATTTTGCCAGTCCTCTTACTTGTTGGTTTCTGGGTATTTATTATGAAGCGTATGGGCGGCGGCGCCGGTGGAGGCGCGGGCGGACAGATATTCAATATTGGTAAATCAAAGGCAACTCTTTTCGATAAAGAATCTCAGGTAACCATAACCTTCAACGATGTTGCCGGGCTGGAGGAAGCCAAACAAGAGGTAATGGAAATTGTGGATTTCCTTAAAAATCCAAAAAAATATACCAATCTGGGAGGTAAAATACCCAAGGGAGCCTTACTAATTGGTGCTCCCGGTACCGGGAAAACCCTGATGGCTAAGGCAGTAGCAGGTGAAGCTCAGGTACCATTCTTTTCGCTCTCAGGATCCGACTTTGTTGAGATGTTTGTTGGAGTTGGAGCGTCGCGTGTGCGGGATTTGTTTAAGCAAGCTAAAGATAAAGCGCCATGTATCATCTTTATTGACGAGATCGATGCAATTGGCCGGGCCCGTGGAAAAAACAACATAGTGGGCGGTAATGATGAACGTGAAAACACGCTTAACCAATTACTCGTTGAAATGGATGGCTTCGGGACAGATTCTGGTATTATTATCCTGGCTGCAACTAACAGGCCCGATGTTTTGGACACGGCTCTCTTGCGCCCCGGACGCTTTGACCGCCAAATCTCCATCGATAAACCAGATTTAGTTGGCCGTGAGCAGATCTTCAAAGTTCACCTTAAACCTCTCAAGCTGGCCGAGGGTGTTGATGCCAAAAAGCTTTCAGCGCAGACTCCTGGCTTTGCCGGAGCTGAAATTGCCAACGTTTGTAACGAGGCTGCTTTGATCGCAGCCCGCCGCAATAAAGAAGCTGTTGATATGCAGGACTTTCAGGATGCTGTGGATAGGGTTATCGGTGGACTTGAAAAGAAAAATAAGATTATCTCGCCCGAGGAGAAAAGAATCGTGGCTTATCACGAAGCCGGCCATGCAATTGCAGGTTGGTTTCTTGAGCATGCCGATCCCTTGGTTAAGGTGTCTATCGTACCCCGTGGCATTGCAGCACTTGGTTATGCACAATATCTTCCTAAAGAACAGTTTCTATACACTACTGAACAACTGCTTGATGGTATGTGTATGACACTGGGGGGACGTGTTGCTGAAGACATAGTCTTTAATAAAATATCTACTGGTGCTCAAAATGATCTTGAAAGAATCACCAAACTGTCGTATGCCATGGTTACTATCTATGGTATGAATGATAAAGTTGGAAATGTTTCATTCAATGACACTCAGGGCGAGTACCAATTCAACAAACCTTATTCAGAAAAAACCTCTGAATTGATTGACATAGAGGTTAGAGCTCAGATAGATAATGCATATCAGCGAACCAGACAACTTCTGACAGATAAAAGAGAGGGGCTGGAAAAACTGGCAGAAAAACTGCTGGAAAAAGAGATCCTGTTCCAATCGGATCTGGAAGAAATTCTCGGTAAGCGTCCTTTTGATAACCGTACGACTTATGACGAGTTTGTGAACGGTATAGAACCTGCAGAGGTTGCGAAAAAGAACCTTGAGCACGAGGGTGTGGCCGATCATAACGTAGACCTTCCTGAAAACCGGTCTGCTCTGGACTAATATTTTAAATCTAAGAAAGGGGATCTGATAAAATCAAATTCCCTTTCTTCAAATCCGGCTTACATGAACGAAACTACTTCTAAAGAAAGAATGCTAAAGAAAGTCCGTAAAGCGCTTCTCGAAAAGCGGGACAATCCCTACCCTAATTTAGAAGACAGTTCACTTTATGAAGATTACGCCGGTCATATCGATCTTCTCTTCGCCGAACAACTAACAGCAGTAGCCGGAAATTTCATTTTTTGTGAAGACGATATCCAGCTTATAGAAAATTTGCTTCATTTAGCTGACGAAAAGAACTGGCGAAAGATATATTGCTGGGAGCCCCGCTTACAAAAGCTCCTTGAAATGTACGAATATCCGTTCTACAGTACAGAAACAGACTTTTTAAATGCGGAAGTTGGTATTACCACCTGCGAAGCATTAATTGCACGAAACGGCAGCGTCCTTGTTTCGAACAGTGGCCACGCCGGCCGAAGGTTAAGTATCTATCCAAATGTGCATATCGTTATCGCATACACGTCGCAACTTGTTCTTGACATCAAAGACGGCTTAAAATTGCTGAAAGAAAAGTATCCAAACGGTCTTCCGACTATGATTTCAAACATAACAGGACCTAGCCGGACCGCTGATATTGAGAAAACCCTGGTGCTTGGCGCCCATGGTCCTAAAGAATTATATGTCTTTCTTCTGGAAGGTTAAAAAATCGAAAACTTCATCTTCCGCTCATCTTGATAAACTAGGTTTGATACCACTTTACAAAAAAGATGAAAAAACTATCACTCATCAATTACCTCTTATTGAGAATTGGTATCTCGATGTTCAGATTGTAATATTAAGACGCCGTTAGCAATTCCTGGACATCTTTATATTTAGAGCATGAGTTTTATTAGCTGAGATGTGGATTGATACGCTACTTGCTGTATATCCGCAAACAATAACGTCCACAACAAGCCGCCCTGCTTTAACATCCTTCAGAACAGCCTTTCCCTGCTCGTCACATACAGCAGTCCGGCCTATACTATCGATGCTTATCATGGCCCTGGAAATTGATCTGGCGGTCTCTTTATCTGTTACCAGCAACTCAAGGGCAGCGACGCCGGGAAGCTCAGGCTCAATAGGCTGAAAAATCGGAGGTTCGTTTATAAGATAACGCTCAGGAGAGTCCTCCTGCAAAACTGCACTTGTACCGATCATTTTAGTCTAATTTTTTAACCTAATTTCTTAAGCCATGCTTTAAACGCTTTTTCGGACAAGTTAGGTGAGAGCCGTTAATGTCCATTCGTTATTTAACGTCTTTTGTATCCGTTATTTAACGGGTATAAAAATAACAAACAATATCAATAATAAGAATCGCGATAAGGTTTACTAAAAATATTAGTATTTTCGCGTATGACGCATGTAGAAAATAAGGAATTCTTTAAGGGGCGTGGAGCTCAGATAAACACCCACAATAAGTTTCAAAAAAACAAATATGTTGCAGATCATCAAGAAGGTTTAGACGACTTGATGCTGGAGGACACCACAACACAATTATTCGAGGAGCATCCAAAAAATATAGTTAGCAAGTCTAATAGTCCCGACCTGCCGTTTATGCTCTCAATAAACCCATACCAAGGTTGCGAACACGGCTGCTTATATTGCTATGCAAGGAACGCCCACGAATATTACGGGTTTAGTCCGGGACTTGATTTTGAGCGAAAGATAGTAGTCAAGAGAAACGCCGCAGAGCTTCTAGAAAAGTTCTTTAACAAAAAGGGCTATATTCCGGATACAATAATGATGTCCGGCAATACTGATTGTTATCAGCCTATAGAGAGAAAGCTCAAGATAACCCGGTCGCTCCTCAAGATTTTTTTAAAGTATAAGCACCCGGTCAGCATAATTAGCAAGAATAATTTGATGTTGCGAGATATCGACATTCTTTCGGAACTGGCCAAACTCGACCTTGTTCATGTAGCTGTAACCCTGAACTCCTTAAACGAACACCTTCGACAGAAGCTGGAACCAAGGACCGTAACCGGACAGAGCCGCATACGGCTTATATCGCAACTGGCAGAACATAATATCCCGGTCAGACTTATGTGTGCTCCAATAATTCCAGGGTTGAACAGCGATGAAATACCCACAATTATAAAAGCAGCGGCTGATGCCGGCGCAAGCGCAGCGACGTTTACCCTTGTAAGATTAAACGGTGCAATTGCAGAAATTTTTACTGATTGGATTTACAAGGCCTATCCGGACAGAGCTGACAAAGTCATGCACATGATAGCAAGCTGCCACGAAGGAAAGCTAAATGACAGCCGCTGGAATAGGAGGATGAGCGGTGACGGAAAAGTGGCTGAAAGCATTCATCAGTTGTTTCGCATCGCGGTTAAGAGGTTTATGAATGGACGGGCTTTAAAGCCGTTAAATATGACCCATTTCAGTCCGCAAGGAGGTAAGCAACTCGATTTATTTTAATTAACCACATTTATATTTGTGGGAAATAGTTTACCTTTAATACACTAAACCATTATAGTATTCAGTATAAATTCCGGATGAACGATAATATTAAGTCGGTTATAATAGGTACAGGTCACTACGCACCAATAAATATTATACCAAACGATCATTTTTTAGAACATAGCTTTTATGAAAAAAATGGAGAAGCTATCGTTAGAGGGAACACCGAGATAATTTCAAAGTTCCAGGACATAACTGAGATCGAGGAGCGGCGATATGCCGATCCGGACCAGCGGGCTTCAGACCTCGGATTTTTGGCAGCACAAAATGCAATTGAATCGTCCGGAATAGATCCCGAAAAGCTGGATTACATCATTGCGGCCCACAACTTTGGAGACATCGCACCGGGCTCTACCCGACCCGACGTTCTTCCGACTATAGGCTCGAGGATAAAGCACAAGCTTGGGATTAAAAATCCGGATTGTGTTGCGTATGATCTCCCTTTTGGGTGCCCCGGATGGTTGCAGGGGATGATTCAAGCTGATTATTTTATACGATCAGGTGATGCAAAATACATTCTAATCATTGGTACGGAAACGCTCTCCAGGGTGATTGATCCCCATGACCGCGATAGCATGATCTTTGCTGATGGGGCTGGAGCCACAATTCTCGAGGGTAAACAGAACTCCGCAGCCGGGATTCTCGCACACAAAACACAAACACACACCCACGAAGAAGCATATTATTTGTATTCGGCAAGATCAAGCAATCCTGATGCTGATTCCCAGGAACAGTTTATTAAAATGGACGGTCGCAAGATTTATGAATATGCATTGAAGAATGTTCCTCTTGTGATTCAACAGGCTCTTCAGAAATCAGATACCGATATTACAGATGTAAAAAAAGTTTTGGTCCACCAGGCTAATGGCAAAATGGATGAAGCTATTCTTAAAAGACTCTTTAAGCTTTATGGCTATAGGGATACTCCTTCGAATGTTATGCCCATGACCATAAGTACGTTGGGCAATAGTTCGGTGGCTACTATACCTACACTTTTAGACCTTATAATGAAGAATCGAATGCAAGATCACCAGTTCGAATCAGGCGACAGAATTGTGCTGGCGTCGGTGGGAGCGGGTATGAATATTAACGCCATGGTATATCAATTTTAGATCGCCGTTGTTAACATTGATATCATAGAATTTGTACTGATCTTCTATTAAAAGAAAAAAGCGATCAAAATTTGATCGCTTTTTATATTATGTTAGGCGCTTGGCGATTCTTCCAGTGCAAATCCTTCATCAACCAGGATTCTGCCGCAGTGTTCGCAAACAATAATTCTTTTACGCTGACGAATGTCCAACTGTCTCTGAGGAGGAATTTGATTGAAACATCCCGAGCAAGAATCGCGCTGAATAGTAACTACAGCCAGGCCATTCTTGGCGTTGTTACGAAGACGGTTGTAAGCAACCAGCAAACGTTCTTCAATACGCTTTTCTGCAACATCTGCTTTTGATAATATACTGGCTTCCTCTTTTTCCGTTTCAGCAGTTATCGTATCCAGTTCAGCCTTCTTTATATCAAGATCCTTTTTGCGTTCTGTAATATTTGCTAAAGCTTTCTCATAAACTTCAGTTTTATTTTGGATCTCAAAAGTGTGCTCCTTGATTTTCTTCTCAGAAACCTGGATTTCCAAACCCTGGATTTCGATTTCTTTGGAGATCGCATCATACTCGCGGTTATTCTTAACATCGCTTAGCTGAACTTCGTATTTTTTTGTAGCAGCGAGCGCCTCCTTGATCATATTCTTACGGGTTACGATAGAATCTTCCAATTCGTCAAGTTCTGCTTTTATTTTCTGTATCCGGGTCTCCAAACCAGCAACTTCATCTTCAAGATCGGCAACTTCCATAGGAAGCTCTCCGCGGGTTTGACGAATCTTGTCGATCTGTGTATGAAGGGTTTGAAGTTCGAATAGGGCTTTTAATTTCTCTTCTACTGTTTGTTCCATTAAATCAAATAATTTATGGGGTTTGTGTTCTGTACTGTTAAACGGAGGGCAAAGTTATGAAATTTTTCCGTAATTAATTCTAACAATAATTCTTGCGTAAACTGCTCACTTTCAAAATGTCCGACATCTGCAATGATCAGCTTTCCATCGGCTTCAAAAAACTCATGATATTTGAAATCTCCTGTAATAAAAATATCCGCGCCAGCGCTTATAGCATTTTGCAAAAGAAAGCTTCCGGAGCCACCACAAACCGCCACTCTTCGTATTTTTTTTCCCCTTAAATTCGTATGCCGGATCAGTTTTGTGTTGAGCTTTTCTTTGACATGCTTTAAAAAGCTCTCCTCATCCTGGTCTTCATCTATATTTCCTATCATCCCGGATCCAACTTGAGGATAGGGATTACTTACCGGGTAAAGATCAAAAGATACTTCTTCATACGGGTGCGCTTCAATTAAGGCTGCAACCACCCTGCGCTCGATATTAGCCGGATAAATTGTTTCAATCCTTATTTCAGGCTCCTGATGCATCGTTCCAATCTTACCAACGTGGGGATTTGTACCTTCCAAGGCTTTAAAAGTTCCAAATCCTTCTGAATTATAACTGCATTCAGAATAATTTCCAATCCACCCGGCACCTGCATCAAACATCGCAGTACGCACTTTTTCCGCATCTGAATTCGGGCAAAATGTAACCAGTTTCTTTAAAGCACTTTCTTTAGGTTTTAAGATCCGTGGGTTTTTAACTCCCAGTTTGTCACAAATCCTTCTGTTAACCCCTTCAACAACATTATCAAGATTAGTATGGATAGCATAAATGGCTATGTCCTTTTTAATGGCCTTGATTACTACCCTTTCCACATAATTTTTTCCATTTAGCTTTTTTAGACCTTTAAAAACAATTGGGTGATGCGAAATAACAAGATTATATCCCATCGAAATTGCCTCATCAACAACTGCTTCGGTACAGTCCAGTGAAATTAATGCACCAGTAAGCTCTTGATCCGGATCGCCTACTATTAAACCAGAATTGTCATAATCCTCCTGATAGGCTGGAGGAGCAATAGTTTCAAGAAATAAAATCAGTTCCCGGAGTTTCATAAAAAATTAGCGAAGGATATCAGCAGTAAGCCCCGATGCCCTACTGTTACTTATTATTAAGGAGAACGTAAAAAGGAGCCCTTGGGGTATAAAATTAGTGATAAGAGCAGGTTATACTTTGAAATGGTTGTGTCAGGAATTTGATGCCATCATCTTAACCATCTGCAAAGCTTCGTAAGCCGCTTTCTGATTATAGTCGGTAGCGATTGATTTATGATTAATAACATCTACTATGGTTCCGATAAAACACAAACCAGCGGTTAAAATATAAAGAATTCCCATACCCATCTGCCCGACCACAAAACGTTGAATCCCCGCGATGCCTAAAAACCCGAGGATTGTAAACAGCAGTATATCCTGGGGACTTTTACGCTTCCCGGAATAAAACATGACAAAATTTTGTGCCTGCCTCTCATCCATCCCCATCATAACTTGTTTAAGATATGAGTATTCTTCCGGGTTCATGCCACGGAGATTAATGAGCAGATCTTTTTCCATGCTAAATGTTGTTTTTGCTCAATAAATTTAATAGGAATTTATTTAATAGTTGCAATATCCTGCAAATTAGAATCCCAAAGGCCGGGATACCGAACCAGTGTTGTTTGAAGGAAAGACTAAACTCTCCGTGTAGAAGATAACTCACAGATCTCCCAAGACCACAGCCAGGGCACCACGAAAATCCAAGATTTTCCAAGGGACATAGGGTGAAATGATGAACGCGTTGCGGATATGAAAGACCAAAAAAGATAAGGGCGCCAGACCAGATGATAAGTTCAAGGGGCCACTTTGCAAACATTACAGGTGCTTTTGCTTGTTCATCAAAATTAATGAAATCGCCAGGTTAAACAATATCCCAATTAGTACAGCAGCAGCAATCCGGTACATATAATCGGTGTTCATTACACTAACATTTACCTGCACGTAAACTATCGCAAAAAAAGCTGCGATAACACCACCAATTGCTATGATTTTAAATCCTTCAAAAAGACCTTCAAAAAACTCCATCTTCCCGCCTGAAATATGGTCCCGGTAATTTTTTATCCCCGTGTATAAACCGATTGCCGGGATTAACATAGATGCCCATTCCATCCATTGCATCTTGCTTGCCTCTTCTATTGAGTCTTTTGCATATACACCAGAAAAGTGCATAACCAGAATCCATATGCCACTTAGAATACCTGTTATTATACCATACTTTGCTGCATTTCTCATTTTGTCGAACGTTTAGGTTTTTATGTTTAATTGCATATTTAACATTAAAAACAAATAACTGTTTGTAAAAAAGCCCGGCCTTTGAATTATTTTTTAACTGAAAAGAACAACTGATTCTAATAAATATAGCTCTTTTAATAGAAAGGCAAAGCAAATATTTTGGCCCTGCCAGCTAAACCTTCTGATTTACTTCTTTACTCGTATATTTGCAATGAAATTCAAAGTGTGAGTATCCGGGAAATTTTAAATCATTACAAGTCGGATCCCCGTGTTGCCTGCCTGGCTGAAGCTGTTAAAAGTGGCGGAAATCAACGGGTTCATCTAAAAGGTCTTATCGGTTCGAGCGATTCGGTAATAGCGATAGCATTGTATTTTTTGCAGCACCGGAATATGATCTTTGTTCTTCCAGAACGGGAAGAAGCTGCCTTTTTCCTCAGCGATCTTGAAAATCTTCTTGAAAAAGAAGTACTGCTTTTCCCGTCTTCCTTTAGAAAATCCTTCGACTTTACTTTGGTTGACAGCAGCAATGTGCTTCAGCGAGCAGAGGTATTAAATGAACTGATCCATTCAAGTGAATTCGGCAAAATAATAGTTACGTATCCTGAGGCTCTTGCCGAAAAGGTTATTGACAGGGCGGCACTGGAAAAGAACACCCTGGAAATTTCCACAGGCAATAAACTTGGCATAGACTTCATCAACGAGTTTCTTGTAGAATATGATTTCGAACGTGTAGACTTTGTTTATGAGCCCGGCCAGTTTTCAATCCGGGGCGGTATAGTCGATATATTTTCGTTTTCTCATGACCTGCCATACAGGGTTGAGTTTTTTGCTGATTTCATTGAAAGTATAAGAACTTTCGAAATAGAGGACCAGCTTTCTGTGGAACAGGTACAAAGTATTACGATTGTTCCTAATGTTCAATCCAAATTTCTTACGGATCATAACATTTCACTTCTCGAGTACGTTGAGAGGGATACCCTCATCTGGTTTAAGGACGTTCAGTTTACGTTGGATGTTGTAAAGACTGGGTTCAAAAAAGCGCTTGAGTTTTGGAAAGCACTGGCTGCTGAGGATAAACATCAAAATCCACACTGGATAGATCCAAAATTTAATTTTACAGACGAGAAACTTCTTGCCGACCAGCTTCGAGACTTTGCCCTGGTTGAATTCGGAAAGCAGTTCTTTTATGAGGCCGCCACAACGGTGTCTTTTGAGATCAAGCCGCAGCCATCTTTTAACAAGGATTTTAATCTTTTAATTCACAATTTTAAAGAAAATGAAAAGGCCGGCCTCGAGAATCTCATCTTTACTGATTCCACAAAACAGATTGAACGCCTTTATAGTATTTTCGACGACATTGATCCGACGGTAAGTTTCAAACCGGTTCATTTATCTTTAAGAGAAGGCTTTATTGATCATGGCCAAAAGCTGGCATGTTATACCGATCACCAGATTTTCGACCGGTATTATAAGTATAAATTAAAAAAGGGCTATATCCGCTCGCAAGCGATCACCCTTAAAGAGCTTCGCGAGTTGAAACCCGGCGATTATATTACTCATATTGACCATGGAATAGGGAAATATGCGGGCCTGGAAAAAGTTGATGTAAACGGGCGCTCACAGGAAATGATCCGGCTGGTATATGCAGACAATGACCTGCTTTACGTAAACATCAATTCCTTAAATCGCATTTCCAAATATTCAGGAAAGGACGGAACAATCCCGAAACTAAATAAACTTGGCACTGATGTTTGGGAGAAACTAAAGAAAACCACTAAAAAAAAAGTTAAGGATATAGCGCGTGACCTCATTAAACTTTACGCAATACGAAAAGCACAAACGGGCACGGCATTCCTTCCGGACACCTATTTACAAACTGAACTCGAAGCCTCCTTTATCTACGAAGACACTCCGGATCAGGTAAAAGCAACTGCTGATGTAAAAAGAGATATGGAGTCACCTCATCCAATGGACAGACTGGTTTGCGGTGATGTAGGATTTGGCAAAACGGAAATTGCCATCAGAGCAGCTTTTAAAGCTGTGGCCGATAGTAAGCAAGTGGCTATCTTAGTTCCTACAACAATCCTGGCGTTGCAGCATTTCAAAACCTTTACGTCCCGTTTGGCAGACTTTCCCTGCACTATTGACTATATAAACCGGTTCAAGTCAACGAAACAGATCAAAGAAACACTGGAAAAACTCGCGGACGGGAAAGTTGATATTATCATCGGTACTCACCGAATAGTAAGCAAAGACGTCAAGTTCAAGGACCTGGGGCTTTTGATCATCGATGAAGAGCAAAAGTTTGGTGTTAGCGTTAAGGAGAAACTAAAGCAATTTCGCGCCAACGTCGATACACTGACTCTTACAGCTACTCCTATTCCAAGAACTCTGCATTTTTCTTTAATGGGAGCCCGCGACCTTAGCATTATTAACACGCCGCCGCCAAACAGGCAACCTGTGGTGACAGAGCTTCATGTTTTTAATGAAAAGCTGATCAAAGAAGCAGTTGAGTTCGAAATTGACCGTGGCGGGCAAATTTTCTTCATTCACAATCGCGTTCAGGATCTGATGCAGCTGGGTGGATTAATAAACACTCTTGTCCCAAAGGCGCGAATTGGAATTGCCCATGGCCAGCTTGAAGGAGATGCATTGGAGGATGTAATGTTGAAATTTATATCTGGGGATTACGATGTCCTGGTTGCTACCACCATCATTGAGGCAGGGCTTGATATTGCCAATGCGAATACCATCCTGATCAATCACGCCCATATGTTCGGACTAAGCGACCTTCACCAGATGCGGGGACGTGTGGGGCGGTCAAATAAGAAAGCGTTTTGCTATTTGCTGAGTCCGCCACTATCCACTCTTACCAATGAAGCGCGAAAAAGGCTTAGCGCGATTGAAGAGTTTTCCGATCTTGGCAGCGGGTTTAACGTGGCAATGCGCGATCTTGATATTCGTGGAAGTGGGAATCTTCTTGGAGCTGAACAAAGCGGCTTCATCGCTGAAATAGGTTTCGAGATGTATCATAAAATACTTGATGAGGCCATTCAGGAATTAAAGGATGATGAGTTTAAAAATTTGTTTGCCGAAGAAAAACCAAGGCCATTTATCTCTTTCACTCACGTTGATACAGATCTTGAAGTGCTCATCCCTGATGAATATGTAACCAATATCGCTGAACGTTATAACCTCTACACGGAATTGTCCAACATTGAAAACGAAACAGCTCTTGATGAATTCCGGCAAAAGCTCATCGATCGATTTGGCCCGGTTCCGGCACAAGTAGACGAGCTTATAAATACCTGGCGCCTTCAGTGGTTGGGAAAAATGATAGGGTTTGAAAAAATCACCTTTAAAAAAGGCGTGCTTCGTGGGTATTTTATAAGCAACCAGCAATCACCTTACTACGAAACCGAACAGTTTGGCCGTGTTTTGCAGTTTGTTCAGGCGCATCCGCGAATTTGCAATCTTAAAGAGGTAAAAAATTCGCTGAGATTAGCGATCGAGCATGTTAGTACGCTTGACATGGCTATAGATACCTTACAGGAAATTGCCCTACCACAGCCCGTTAATCCGTGAGCTGGTAAGTAATTGGTTGTACATACGAAGTCCTTACTGCTTTCCCCTCGGCCATACCCGGTTTCCATGGTTGGGATAATTTTAGAACCCGGATAGCTTCTTCGTCACAACCATTTCCGATACCCCGTATTACCTTAAAGTCGCTTAATGTGCCGTTTTTTTCCACAATAAACCCAATGTAAACCTTTCCCTGGACTTTGTTTTCCCTGGCTTTAGCAGGATATCGAAGAGTAGAACCCAAATACTTCGCCAGAGCCCGTGTACCTCCCGGATATTCCGGAGACGTTTCTACACTACCCAGATCATACAATTTGCCCTCATAACGGGCCTCCGGATTTGTACTTTCCACAGGGTTCGCCATCGGAACAGCAGGACTTTCTATGGCAGCTTCGGGAGCAGGCTGCCAGTCGGTTTCCTCCCCTGCCAGACTATCCTGATATGGGCCAAGATCATAAGAACTTAAATTCTTTATCTCAACTTCACGTAAAGCTTTAATCTTACCCTCTTCGTTGATCACCATCTCGAACTTTACATCTGCAGATTCTTCTTTATTTACAGAAGCTTTGATATAACTGACTTTTGCCCAATAGGTGGCCACAAGATCCGCTCCGCTACGGTCATAATCCAGCGTAGAAACTATCCATTGCAGCTTTTGGTTTTGCAGTTCTGAATTCCGCTTGTAATATAATTCCTTTAATCGCTTATGTGTAAGGTTATGATAGTTGTAGTAGGTTTGGGTGATCGGTGAAAAATAGCTCGGCGGATCAAAATACCCTCGCCGTTGATCGTTATAAAAGGCTTCGATAAATTTAATCAGGGATGATCTTACTTCAGAATCGCTCATCCTGGCATTTTCATTCAGAACGTCGGAATTATC
Organism: Daejeonella sp. JGW-45; assembly: GCF_029360805.1. Classification (GTDB taxonomy): domain Bacteria; phylum Bacteroidota; class Bacteroidia; order Sphingobacteriales; family Sphingobacteriaceae; genus Daejeonella. Next base: position 692,458 of record NZ_JARKNC010000001.1, read on the forward strand.
GTCGTCAATGACAGTAACTACCTCCGGCTTTTTTGAAAACAAGCCATTTAGGTTATCGACAAACAGGGTCAGGTAGCCCATAACAAGAATAACCAAGCCGAGACCAATACCCATGTATATCAGGGACCTGTCTTTTTTTATATCTCCATCTACCTCTTGTTTAACCGGCTCTTCCATGACTGTCAGTTTTTTCCAGATCTAAATTGACAAACCTCAACAATAACTTTATTAAAAGCTTCGCAGGAACTGCAAATATACAAATACAAGGGGTGCCGCAAGCAATAAACCATCAAAGCGATCCAGCAGACCACCATGACCTGGCAACAAAGAACCTGAGTCCTTAGCAGAAAGGCTTCGTTTTAACATTGATTCCGCAAGATCGCCAAGGGTGCCAGCGGTTACGATTATGACGGACATCCCTAACCAGTGTATTAGTGACAACTCGTTAAAATAAATTGAAATAATAACCGCTGCAAGTAAACTAGTAAACATCCCACCGGCAAAACCTTCCCATGATTTTTTTGGCGAATGCCTCTCAAACAAGCGATGTTTCCCTATAGTTATCCCAAAAAGGTAAGCACCTGTATCGTTCGACCATAAAAGGACTAAAAAAGCCAGGGGATACTGAAAAGAATAGGATCCATCTACGAAGGCGATTGCGTAAAAAAAACAGAAGGGCAGACCAGCGAAAAGAACCCCGAATATAGTATAGGAGATGTTGTGAAAAGGATTGGCATGTTTTCTGTAAAGTTCGGCGATAATAATAAATATAGCTACCGGAACACAAATAAGTGTGTTAATCAACGGTTCACCCAGGAAAAAAAACATGCTTAAGGGCAGGTAGATGCTGATAACCAGCGCAAGACCCCAGCGTTTCTGTGGTTTTACATCTTCCGTTGATACCAAACGGTAAAATTCTTCAGTGCAGAGAACACTTAGTATCAGGAAAAAAAGGGTAAACGCATACGCACCAAGAAGTACCGATGCGAGCATTACGCCTACAAAAAAAAATCCTGTTATAGCTCTTGTTCTCATTAAAGTTCGTTTTTTATTATTATTTCAAGCGCCTTTTGAAACTGACCTTCGTGGATGTAAACTTCCACTTCACCTAATTGGTACGGGAAGCCCTGCTTGTTAATTATTATTGCTTCGACATCACTTTCCATCAGTACCTGCCTGACAAGCTCAGACTTGAAAAAATCGTGCGAAGTATAGATCTTAATCCAACCTGCTTCCATCCGTTCTTTCAGATAAACTCAGCCTATATTTTAAAGACGTAGTATAAAACGACCATAGCAAAGCAGCCCCTGCTAAAAAACTAATTATATAAACATAAAACGCTGAAGGATCCGGCTGGTCGAGCTTGTCTAATGAAATCCCCTTTTGCTGATAAACATACGCCGTTGCTACTGCCACAGCATTATTAATAAAATGGGCAAGAACCGGGATCCATATTGTTTCGCTCCAGATTAGCAAATACCCGAAAAGAGCACCGAGCAGCATTCGCGGAATGAATCCATAGAATTGGACGTGTATAGCACTGAAAATAATTGCGGTGATCCATATAGCTAAATGTTTATTGCCGGTCCATTTTCCAAATAATTTTTGAAGGCATCCTCTAAAAATAAATTCCTCGCCTAAAGCCGGTATCACAGCGAGCATCAAGATATTTATAAGCAAGACGCCAACATTATTCATCCGCAAAAGCTCTTTTGTCATTGCGGCCATTTCCTTTTCCTTTAATAACATCCAGGTCTCCAGATCGTGCAAGAAATCAGGCAGCTTCATGCTCTTGTTCAGATCGGCGCTCAATTCCAGGACCGGCGCGAAAGCGATCATGATCAGAACAGCAAGTATCATCAATATAGCTGGAAATCTATTAAGTTTTAAATATGAAACCCAGTTTGCATCCTCCTGTTTAGCAAAAAACAAAGCTGGTACTATAAACATGCCGGTTGATGTAAATATCTGAAGGATCCTGAGTACTTCAATGGAAACAGCACCTCCATTCGACATAATCATAAGAGCCTTTAAACCATATAATGATACTATTACAATGATGGCAATAACCGTGAATACAAGCGCCCCTCCCATCATAAGAAGCAGTAGTAGTAACAGGGATACAAAAGGATGACGTTCTGCTGACGAGGATCTTAACATGCTGGCTAATTATTTGTAATTTTGCATTTTATGCGAATTTACAGGGTTGAAAGATAGCTAATGTCCGTTAAGATTGGAAATATAGATTTAGGTGAGTTCCCGCTTTTGCTTGCTCCCATGGAAGATGTAAGTGATCCGCCATTTCGTTTTGTGTGCAAGCAAAATGGGGTTGATATGATGTATACGGAGTTTATTTCGTCTGAAGGTCTTATTCGCGACGCAGCAAAAAGCAAGGCAAAACTCGATATTTTTGAATATGAGCGGCCAATCGGGATCCAGATCTTTGGAAGCGAGATCGAATCGATGCGCGAAGCAACAAAAATAGCATCCGCAGCAGGGCCCGACCTGATAGATATAAATTATGGCTGTCCGGTAAAGAATGTAGCTTGCCGTGGTGCTGGCGCGAGTCTTTTGCAGGACATAGACAGGATGGTACTCATGACAAAGTCTGTTGTTGATGCCACACACCTGCCGGTAACCGTTAAAACCCGGCTGGGATGGGACGACAATACAAAAAATGTTTATGAAGTCGCAGAACGCTTGCAGGACGTAGGAATCCAGGCGCTAACTATTCATGGACGCACAAGAGCGCAAATGTATAAAGGAGAAGCAGACTGGACCCTGATTCGGGAAATTAAAAGAAACCCGAGAATTAAAATTCCGATTTTTGGAAACGGTGATGTGAACTCTATTGAAAAAGCCGCCGCCTGGCGCATGGAGTATGAAATAGATGGAATTATGATCGGCAGGGCTGCGATAGGATATCCATGGATTTTCCGTGAAATAAAGCATTTTTTTAAGACTGGTGAATATCTTCCCGAACCTACAACCTCTGAACGGGTTGCTGTATGCCGGACACACTTTGAAAAATCAATAGCCTGGAAAGGCGAAAAAACCGGTATTTTCGAAATGAGACGGCATTATGCCAATTATTTTAAAGGTGTCCCAGATTTTAAAGAATATAGGATGAAACTGGTTTCTCTTGAAAGCATTCAGGATATTCACGCTACGCTCGACGAAATAAACGTTCGTTTTCAAACAGAAATGGCCTAATTATTGGGTTTATTTTTATATTGGCACTGTTTAAATTAATTGATATGGTAACGAAAATTACTGATGGCGTAAAAATATCGGTAGAAACTATTTACCAACCCGAATATTCAAATCCGGCAAACGAACATTATATGTTTGCTTACCGCATAAACATTGAGAATCTGACCGAGAACAGCGTGCAATTACTTAACCGGCACTGGCACATATTCGATTCAAATGGTACGAAGCGCGAAGTAGAAGGTGAAGGTGTAGTAGGTCAACAGCCCGTTATTGAGCCGGGTGATAACCATGAATACGTTTCAGGGTGCAATCTCAAAACTGAGATGGGCAGTATGAGGGGATCATATGAAATGGAAAGGATCGTTGACGGATTCAAGTTTCGGGTAAACATCCCTGAATTTTACCTAATTGCTCCATACAAGCTGAATTAATCAACCATCAGGGCTTTGCAGAAAGCTGTACAAGGGTAAGCCTGTGAGAGGGTTCTGGCCATAATTGATACAAAGTTCTGCAAGGACGTCCTCGTGCGACACTGCTACATTCATAACAGTATCATTGCCTCCATAGTAGATATGGATCTCGCCATTCAATTTTCGAAGCGCGCCGCAGCAAAACACAACATTAGGGACATGTACATAGGCATCGGCTGCCACGATACAGTCGGCACCCGACGGGAATAGTATTGGGATATTAGAAACTTTTACTCGTTCAGGATTCTCCAAATCATGTAAAGACACACCCAAAACATACGGATTTCCATCCATCGTGCTTCTCACTCCATGAAATATACTAATCCAGCCGTGCTTTGTTTTTATAGGCGGAGCTCCAGGACCGATCTTATCTGAAAAACTGCTGGGGCCATCACTTTGCAGCATGACCGGATTTCGTCTTATCTGCCAGTTGCCGGCTTCCCAACTGTCAGCTGAACCGATCTGGATTTGTTTAAATATCCCGCCTACATGCTGTTCGGTGTGATCGTTCGGCCGGAATAGTCCGTAAAATTTTCCGTTAATTTTTTCGGGGAAAATAACCACATTCCTCATGTCGGTATGAAGCAGTGGGCCATGTCTTAAGTAAGTTTTAAAGTCTGTAGTACTTATCAACGAAACCCGGACTCGGTGCGCAACAGAAGCGTGGTAGGCACTATATGTTATCAAATAGGTGTCATCGATCTTTGTTATTCGAGCATCTTCAAGCCCGCCCTGTTCGTTTTCAATAAACTCAGCAATATTCTTTCCTTTTGCAAATTCATCGCTTTTTGAACAAGGTACCAATACCGGCTTCGGATCTACACGCCAATCGCTAAACCCATTCTCACTTCGCGCAAGACCCAGTACGGAAATACCATTCCTTAAATGTGATCTGAAAAGCATGAGGATCTCGCCGTCAAACGCGGTAATGCCTGCATTGTGAACCGTTATCGTTTGCAACTGTGGCTCGTCCCACACCCGGTTAACCTCGGCGCTGGTCAGGATCGGATTTTTATTATACCGGATTACTGGATTTAACAAATTTGGCTTATACACGATTAAAGAAATATGTACTAGTAACAAATTGTCCGGTGCGAAGTTTTTTTATAAAAAAAGCCGGGTTTAATAGCCCGGCTTAAAATCTATAAAATTTTCGGCCACCCAAATATTATTCCCTTCTGCCAACAAGCATGCTTGCGTAATATACAAGGGTCGCTAATGAACCTAGTGCAGCTACGACATATGTCATGGCAGCCCACCATAGTGCGTCTTTTGCCTGGTCATTTTCAACTGTAGTTTGCATAATACCGCGGTTGGTTTGCAGCCATGCCAATGCTCTGTTACTGGCGTCGAACTCTACCGGCAGGGTAATAAAAGCAAACATTGTTACGAAAGCTAGTGCAGCTACACCAATAGCCAGAACAAAGATATTACCTGAAAAAATAAGGAGCATAACACCTATCATGAGTGTCCACTGAGTGATCTGTGATGCGACATTAACAGCAGGAACGACTGCCGATCTGAACTTTAGCCAGCTATAAGCCGTTGCATGCTGTACGGCATGCCCGCATTCGTGAGCCGCAACTGCAGCAGCAGCCACGCTTCGTCCGTGATAAACTTCCGGACTTAAGTTTACAGTTCTGTCAGCTGGATTATAATGGTCCGTCAGCTGTCCTTCAACAGAGATAACTTGGACATTCGAAATTCCGTTATCATTCAACATTTTCTCTGCTATGTCTTTTCCGCTCATACCCGATCCCAGGGGCATCTCGGAATATTGCTTGAATTTGCTTTTGAAACGCCATTGCACTGCAAAACTTATTACAGCAATAACTATCATTAATATTAATCCCATAGTGTTGTTTTTTGTAAGGTATATTCAATAACCATTCCGAATAAAATTAATCAAAAATAATTTACCTTAAACTCGCGAGATCATCGAAAAACATGACATTTATGCAGTCGCCAATGCTAAAGTTGCAGAGTGATCCTTTCTTAATACTATACCTTATAAGGGCTATCCTCCGTTCAAATGCTCGTTTTGTACGAAAAGATAGCCTGACCAAAACCATACCCAACCCCTCAGGGTACGGGGTCTCTAATATAAATATCTTTCGAATTTGTATTTTTGATAAAATTTTTAGCAATGGATATTTCTGTTATTCTGGGAGCGGCCTTATTACTTATGATCATTCTTTTTTTTCTCCGCAAAGGTCCTGGAACAGTCCATGCTGGCGATCTGGTAACTCTTAAACAGGAAAGAGACGACCTTTGGATTGCCCGGGCAAGAGCTGAAGAACGTTCTGAAAACCTGAAAACGGAGCTCGATTACTTAAAAGTCCAGCTGGAGGTGGAACGCGATAAACTATCAGACGCCATGCAATCGTTGGAAAGCTCACGGTCTTACTTTAAAGCCCAGCAAGAAAAAATAGAGGAGCAGAAGCTCGAAATAAAGAACAACCAGGAAAAATTTAATAAAGATTTTGAGCTCATCGCCTCCCGGATCCTCGAAGAAAAAACGAAAAAGTTCACCGAGCAGAATCGAACCAGCCTCGATATTCTTTTAAATCCGTTTAAAGAAAATATCAAGGCTTTCGAAGAAAAAGTGGAACGCGTTTATAAGGCTGAATCTGATGAACGCAATGTTCTAAAAGGTCATATCGGCCAGCTTATCGAGCAATCTAACCTGATGAGCCTCGAAACTCAAAATCTCATCAAAGCGCTGAAGGGAGATAACAAGAAACAGGGTAATTGGGGAGAGATGATCCTTGAAAGAGTACTTGAGCGTTCCGGCCTGGTAAAAGATCAGGAGTATCGCATCCAGGCTAGCCTGCAAACCGGCGAGGGAACCCGGTTCCAACCGGATATAGTTATAGACCTGCCGGATGACAAGCATCTGATCATTGATGCTAAGGTATCATTGATCGCCTATGAACGCTTCGTGAACTGCGAAAATGACGAGGAGACTGAGGTGTTTCTGCGTCAGCACATAACATCGATCCGCAATCATGTCAACGATCTTTCGTCAAAAAATTACAGCGAGTTGTATAAGATCAACTCCCCCGATTTCGTGATGCTCTTCATTCCCATAGAATCATGCTTCAGTATCGCAGTTCAAAAGGATGCCGAATTGTTTAACAATGCCTGGGACAAACGTGTTGTTATTGTCAGTCCCTCAACCCTGCTGGCTACACTGCGAACGATAGCGAGTATATGGAAACAGGAAAGACAGAACCGCAATGTAGTGGAAATCGCCCGTCTTAGCGGTGAAATGTACGACAAGTTCGTCGGTTTCATTGGCGATATGGACAGTATCGGAAAAAATATAAAGCAAAGCCAGGATGCTTATGACCGGGCGTTAAACAAATTATCAAGTGGCCGGGGTAATCTTTCTATCACCGCAGAAAAAATCAAGAAGCTCGGAGCCAAAACGAGCAAACAATTGGACCAGCGAGTAATTGGTGACGAAGAATAATAAAACAACTACGCTTTTTTCAAGCTGTTAATTTGTAGTTAATTTTCCGGGGCTCGGGGTCCAATCCAAAATTATCTTCATTTTTCCACTTGATACCTTTTATTTAAAAGCTGGAATAATGCCTTTCTTAATCCTTTATTTTTGGGCTGTTTTAAGGCACTGGCGCTACTATAGCCGCCTCGCTAGACGGTTGGCACCGCTGAAACCGTAAATGGCCTTAAAGATCCTTAAAATAACGTCGTCGGCAAGTAAGGCACACAGAAGCCAGAAAGAAATGGGATTCGTTCGACTGCTGTTCGACTGCGCTTCGACAAACCTTCGACGAAAAGGCGCTCCAGTCGAACAACTGTCGAACAACTGTCGAAGCGCAGTCGAACAACCGCCGAACAGTTCCGCTATACTTCCCGAACCATTGTCACATCTGTCTCGAATAATCGTCGAACAAACGATAGATGATCCTAAAGTGGTTCCTGACAAAACTAAGGCGGATATTTTCTTTAAAATTAATTTCCGCACCGGATCCGCGGCGCCATAGAATTGGGTTAGTTCTTGCTTTTCGCGGCGTTGGCTCCGTTCAAAACCGTGGCCAGAATAAAAACACTTATGATATAACGTTCCACCTCTTTTTGATTTGATAACTATGAAGAACCCTTCAGGGAATTCCAACCCTGTGCTTTAATCGGATGCACTTTTTCTGACTTTGATATAAGATTGCATCCGGCGGAAGCCTCTGTAATGTGGCCAATAACAGAAATATCGGGATTATTTCTGATCTTCTCAAAATCAGATTGTTTTATGGTAAACAACAATTCGTAATCTTCACCTCCACTCAAAGCACAAACCGTGGGATCGATACCGAAGTCGCGCGCTGTGTCGTAGGTCATCGGATCAATTGGTATCTTCTCTTCATAGATATTACAGCCCTTACCCGACTGTTTACAAATATGAAGAATCTCGGAGGCCAGGCCATCCGAAATATCAATCATTGACGTTGGCTTTATCTTCATTGCTTTTAACGCCTCAACAATATCCTTACGGGATTCTGGTTTCAGCTGGCGTTCGACGATATAATCTTTCCCCTCAAGGTCGGGCTGTATATTGGGATTTTCCAGAAAAATGTTCTTCTCGCGTTCTAACAGCTGCAGGCCAACATAAGCTCCACCCAGGTCACCGGACACGCAGATAAGATCGCCCTCGCCAGCCCCATTCCGGTAACATATATCTTTTTCATCAGCATATCCAATACTCGTTACACTAATGACAAGGCCTTGCTTTGACGACGATGTGTCGCCTCCTACCAGATCAACGTTGTACTTGGCACAAGCAATGCTAATTCCCTGATACAGTTCTTCGACTGCTTCCAGGGGAAACTTACTTGATAGCCCAATGGACACAGTAACCTGTGTAGCTGTTCCATTCATCGCGCAAATGTCACTTAGATTAACCTGGACGGCTTTATATCCCAGATGCTTTAGTGGTGTATAGGCCAGGTCGAAATGGATGCCTTCCAGCAGGAGGTCGGTGGAAAACAGCGCTTTTTTGTCTCCAAAACTTACTACAGCTGCATCATCCCCAATACCTTTGAGAGATGACTTATTCTTTATCTCAAAGTTTTTAGTAAGATGTTCTATCAGGCCGAATTCACCTAACTGCTCAATTTCCGTACGTCCTTTATTTTCAAACATGATATCCTTATTAAAACACAAAGGTGCTAATTTTTCATTGCAGAATAATTTGTTTTTTAGCCTAGAAGAAGCACGATGAGTTAATTTTTATAACGCTGGATGAGGGAATAGCCCGCATGAAGAAACACTGTTGCGGTTTAAGGCAATTTATAGAGCTTTTTAAGCTTGGGATATTCGGACTGAGGAACCTGGACTAAAACAGGATTTTTGGATTTGTCAAGAAAGCCGATAAGCTTTAGTATGTTAGCTTCAGTCATGGCTGTACAACCCGCAGTCGGCGACGTGCTTTTACTCCAAATATGCATAAAAATACATGAGCCTTTACCGGGTATTGCCGGGTTAACGTTATAGTCTACAAAAATGCCGTATTTATAGACATCGCTTTTCATACGCATAGTCTCCGCAGAGTTCCAGTCCTTCTGCACGGTGTCGGATTTAACTATCTGGTTATAATATCCCGAATTAACATCATCGACACAGAAGGTTCTTTCGTCGACTTTAAGAGAACTCATCTTGGCTGATATATCCTGATAACCGAAAAGACCAGTTAAATAGTACATGCCTGCGGGAGCATTCCCGTCGCCTTCCTTTTTGAGTTTACCTTTATTCAGGTCAGTATCGTGAAGGCCTTTACCCCATGCTAGACCACTCCGACCGGTTACGATTGGAATATCTTTTAATACAGGCGACCACTTATTATTTTCCCATTGATAAGTACTCATCTTCCCATCGATATTATTCCACCCGTTTGTCGTCACAACAACAAGCTGAGACGTTTTTAACTTTTGATGAATACCCGGTGTTTGATCAAAAAGAAAGGTTAGTAATATGGAGATAAAAAATATCATGATCCGGTAGCGATAGCTTTTTTAAGCCAGTTTTTTCCCTCGGTAAAACGGGTTACCATCATTGCAGATACTGTATCCCCGCAGGCATTTAAAAGCGTAGCCATTGGATCCACCAACGTTCCAATAATCATTACCACAGGCAGCATTTCTACCGGGAAATCGTAAACCGTCATAACGAGTATCTCACCTATGTAACCACCATTAGGTATCCCGCCCTCTACTGTGCTTACTATTATAGTAATACCCAGGGCCACCAGGATCGTATAGGGATCGGTAAAATCCCTGCCCATTATTGCAAAAACAGCAGCGATCTTTATAATTGAGGATATACTGGATCCGTCTTTATGTATAGGAGCGCCGATAGGTATCGCCAGATTTGCGATATGATCCGGAACTTTCATCGCTTTTACCGCAACGAGGTTGGCAGGAATTGTAGCTACGCTGCTGCACGTGCTCAGAGCGGTGAAAGAAGGTATTATATTATTTTTCCAATAAATATTAACACCTGGAATACCGCCGGCTATAAAGGCATACAGGCTAAAGAAAACTATAAAATAAAATAAGCTTAAACCATAATAAATCGCCATTGAATGGGCGTAAGTACCGAATAACTGGGGACCGAATACGCCTATCTGATAAGCAAAATAAGCACCCAAACCTATGGGCGCAAGCTTCATTATTAAAATGAGAAGCTGCTTCATTACCTCGTCACCGCTGATAAGGAACTTTTTAAATGGTTCTCCCGTTTCCCCTGACCGTGATGTAGCAAAGCCCACAAGGAACGAAAATATAATGAATGCTAGCATACTTTTACGTGATAAAAGCTCGTAGAACTCATTCACTGTTAATAAGCTTGCCGCCTGATCACCGAAACTTTGAGGCTTTAATTCCTCAGCCACTTTTGATACCGTTTCGATATTTTGCGGAAGTGGAAACATCCACACAGCGAATACAGTAAGAACCGCCGATATCAGTACTGTTCCAACAAATACTGAAAATAGAACCACCATGACCCTACCCATCTTCTTCGTACGGTCGATATTAGCTATTGAAGAGGATATGGCGAAAAAAATCAGCGGAATAACTGCAGTAAAAAGAAGATTTAAGAAAATATCTCCGATAGGTTTTAAAACTTCAACTTGCTTACCTAATAGTAAGCCTAGTATTGTACCGGAAATTATGCCGATAATAAGTAATATTATACTGCTATAATTCTTTAAAAACTCGGATCGCTTATAAACCATTACAGTCCAAGTTTAGCTGATATTTCGAGCATACGTTCTATTGGCTTCCGAGCTTTTTCTATTATATCTGCAGGAATAGTTACTTCCGGCAATCCATTCTTTAAACACAAATAAAGTTTTTCTAAGGTGTTTCGCTTCATATGCGGGCAGTCGTTACAAGCACACGCATTATCAGGTGGCGCCGGAATAAAAACTTTACCCGGATTGGCCTTCTCCATCTGATGTATTATTCCGCTTTCTGTAGCAACGATAAACTCTTTTGCGGGATCGTTTATAGTGTACTTTAACAACCCTGTTGTCGAGCCAATATAATCGGCCATCTGTAATACTACCTCTTCACATTCAGGGTGTGCTATAAACTTTGCATCCGGATGCCGGGCTTTTAGCTTCATAATCCGTTGCTGCGAGAAAATTTCGTGTACCATACAGGCACCATTCCACAGCACCAGATCCCTGCCTGTTTTTCTCGCTACCCATGCACCTAAATTTCGATCCGGACCAAAAATAATCTTCTGATCTTTTGGCAAGCTTTCCACTATTTGCACCGCATTGGATGATGTACACACAATGTCGCTCAAAGCTTTTAGTTCCGCTGTACAATTCACATAGGTTATCACCAGGTGATCCGGATACTTTTCTTTAAACTTGGCAAATAGCTTCGGCGGACAACTATCTGATAAAGAACACCCTGCTTTTAAATCTGGAAGTAAAACCTTCTTCTCAGGAGATAATATTTTGGCTGTTTCGGCCATAAAATGAACTCCTGCAAAAACGATTATGTCAGCATCAGTTTTTGCTGCTTCCTGGGATAGACCCAGACTATCCCCAATGTAATCTGCGATATCCTGGATATCAGGTTCCTGATAATAATGAGCCAGTATAACAGCATTTTTTTCCTTTTTTAGCCGGTTAATCTCAGAAAAAAGATCCAGCGCCGGATCGATCGGTTCATCAATAAAACCTTTAATATTTAGTTCGTCTAAGGTATTCATTTATCAACTATTCAATAAATACAATTTAATATTTAGAATAAATTCTATTGTTTATTAGGGTGTTGGTTATGTTAGAAAAAGAGGATACTATTTATATAAATAATTGTTTTTAATTAATTATTAACAATATTTAAACATTTTTTAACTATTATCTGCCTGATTATTAAATATTTTACTATTCCTAATATTTCTTATAAAATATTATATGTGCAGTTTTTTAGAAGCTAAAGAAGTGGAATACTTTCAATATTAATCTCAAAACTATTTCAAAAATAAACTAAATTCAGATTAAACGGTTCAATTGCTAACCTGTTTGTAAATTATTCAACTAGTATTACTACTAAATTAACATCTTTGACTGTGTTGTTAACATAGAGCGTCAATAGCTAATTTACATATATATAATAGCATGAAGAATGTTGATTTCCTTGTTGTAGGATCTGGAATAGCAGGACTTAGTTTTGCACTGAAGGCTGCTAAATTCGGTAAGGTTCTGATAGTTACAAAGGCAAATGAAGATGAATCTAACACTAAGTATGCTCAAGGTGGGGTTGCTGTAGTTGTTGATAAAGAGGAAGATTCTTTTGATAAGCATATAGAGGATACGCTTATAGCCGGAGATGGCTTATGTGATAAACGGATTGTAGAGATTGTTGTAACGGAAGGACCTGAGAGAATAGATGAAATAATTAAGTATGGCACTCATTTCGACAAAACGAAGCAGGGTATTTTTGATCTGGCCAGGGAAGGGGGGCATTCGGAAAGCAGAGTGTTGCATTATAAGGATATAACCGGTTTCGAGATAGAACGAGCTTTATTGGATAAGATTCATAAGGACCCTAATATTGAGATATTAACTCATTACTTTGCTGTTGAGCTTATAACCCAACATCATACTGGTGACTTTGTTGATAAGCGGTCTGAAGATATTCAATGCTATGGTATATATGCCTTGAATACAGCGTCGGGTAAAGTCGAGAAGTTTCTTTCAAGGGTAACTCTAATGGCCTCAGGCGGTGCAGGCCATATATATTCAACCACAACAAATCCTGTTATAGCTACAGGCGATGGTATAGCGATGGTATATAGGGCAAAAGGCAAGGTGAGGAATATGGAGTTTATTCAGTTTCATCCAACTGCATTATATAATCCAGGTGAGTATCCATCTTTTTTAATTTCTGAAGCGGTGAGAGGTTTCGGTGGTGTTCTGAGAACCAGGAACGGTGACGAGTTCATGCAGTACTATGATGACAGATTGTCGTTAGCGCCACGGGATATAGTCGCGCGGGCAATTGATGCGGAAATGAAGAAATCCGGGGATGATTTCGTTTATCTGGATATACGGCACCGGGATAAGGCGGACATATTGCAACACTTTCCTAATATATATGCGAAGTGCTTAAGTATCGGATTGGATATGACAAAGGATCTTATACCTGTAACGCCTGCAGCTCATTATATGTGCGGCGGTATTATGGTTGATGAGTTTGGCAGGTCATCTATTCATCGTCTGTATGCTTGCGGCGAGTGCTCATCCACCGGTTTACACGGCGCTAACAGGCTGGCTTCAAATTCGCTTTTGGAAGCACCGGTCTTTGCACACAGAATTTTTGAAGATGCTGTGAGAACTTTTAAGGATAATATTATTCCTGATAATATTCCTGAATGGGACGAAACCGATACCAGATTGTCAAACGAGGATATTTTGGTAACACACAACCTCCGGGAGACCCAAAAAGTTATGAGTGATTACGTGGGGATCGTAAGGTCGGATTTCAGGCTGGATCGGGCTTTAAGAAGGCTCGGTCTTCTTCATGAGGAAACAGAAAGTTTTTATAAGAAAACGACTTTATCTGTTAAGTTGTGCGAGCTTAGAAATGTAATTCAGAATGCCTATTTAGTAATTAAGTCGGCAATGTTGCGTAAAGAAAGCCGGGGCCTCCACTATACCACTGATTACGAGGCACACGCGCAGGAACCACATGATACCGTTTTTTAGTTTTCAGACATGCCGTTAATACTTCCAGTTAAAGATGTAAGTCCTCAGATAGGTGAGAATTGTTTTGTTGCAGAAAATGCAACTATTGTTGGAGATGTTGTGTTGGGCGAAAACTGCTCTGTATGGTTCAATGCTGTTGTGAGAGGTGATGTGAATTATATCAGAATCGGCAACAATACAAACATACAGGATGGAGCTGTGATTCATTGTACCTATCTAAAGGCAGGAACCGATATTGGAAGCAATGTTTCGATAGGCCACAATGCCTTGGTTCACGGCTGTAAATTACACGATCACGTTCTTATTGGCATGGGAGCGATTGTGATGGATAAGGCTGTTGTTCAGGATTTCTGCATTATTGGCGCGGGGGCCATCGTGTTGGAGAACACAATTTGCGAATCCGGATATCTATATGCCGGGATACCAGCCCGTAAGATTAAGCCGCTTAGTGAAGAACAGATGGAAATGCTACGAAAATTGCCGCAAAATTATATCATGTATTCTGGTTGGTTTAGCCCGGATCAGGTTTAGGTATAACCAGCGTTTCTTCGAGATCCCAATTGGGTCGCAGTGAAATTATCTTGTCAAACGTCCAGGCTTTCTCCGGCTGTAGCTTCTCATATATATTGCCGGTATCCCATATCCCGTTTTTGTTTTCGTCATAGATCACCCTTATGCGATATTTTGCGGTTGGATAGGTTAAGTAATGGAGTGTTGTATTCTGACTCACTACATCCTGCCTGTAAATGGTTTCTTTCTCATCCATCCATTGAACGATATAATTTTTTAAACTATCAGGTGTTTGCACCTTAATGGTGATGTTTCCATAGTTTTCTTCAGTATCAAGGGTAAACCGTTTGATATATAATTTGGATCTGTTTCCAAAGATATCGGTAAAGGCATTCTCATTAAATCGCAGAATATATTCTTTACCTAACTTCCAGGGGTACCGGAGTCTATACAGGCGAGCGCTGTCTATCCGGCTTAGTTGGTACTGTACGACGACAGAATCCTCCATTAGAATAATTTGCGATTCCTGAGCAGTTCTTACAGGAGCCGACATTCGTAAGGTAATGTCGGATTTTGGTTTTAACTTGGTTCCTGTAATGTTATCAGTAATAAGTACCGAACGAGCGTAGGTGTCTTTTTTATTTCTCCTGAGGATTACTGTATCTACGGGTATTTCGTTATCAGAAACCATAACTTTAAGCGAATCGAATGTGAGTTCATGGAGCCATATAAAGGCAGAGTCCCGGGTATTGTTTATTTCATATTTCTTTCGAAGATCAAGCTCCACAGGTTGTATTATAGCAACTTGTGGCTTCTGAAGAGGCTTGTTGAAGGTGAGCAATATCCGGCCATCGGATTCTATTTTTCTGTCTGTTACCGCAAATGCTCTTGGAACTGCCTTAAATACTTCTAACTGTATGTCATTAATATTTTTGTTCAGGACAATTGGATCCTTCAGAAAACCTATCTCTTCATTTTGACCATTATATATACGGTCTCCACCACCCTGCTCGTTCAGGGCGTAAATTCTATAGGTGTCCTCACGCAGATTTTTCATACTAAATCTGCCAGCTGAGTCTGTGGTAGTGAAGAAGCTAGCTCTTTTTTTTCCAAAAAGTGAATCCTGGCTGAGCGGTAGGATAAATACTGTTACATCTTTTAAGTTCTCGCGGGTCAGTGAATTTTTTACTGTTCCGCTTAAGGAAAGGGAATCGAGCTCGTCTCCGGTAGCAAAGACATAGGTGTAATTTTGCAGGACGTTCGTTTCGTTGACATCTGCTATAGCTTTTCCAAAGTTTATTGTATACGTTGTGTTTGCCTCAAGGGGCTTATTAAATTTTACTTCCAGGCGTTGCTTTTTGGCTTTGAACTCCGGGAATATTTCAAGTGCCGGTGTAATGCTTACTTCGGTAAATTCGTTGCTAAGTTTTATAAATTCGTCGAACTCGATATGGATCTCTTGTGCAGAAAAATTCCGGGTCAGATTTTTGGGAGTTTCTTTCAGAATTTTTGGCGGGATGCTGTCACGGGGCCCTCCGGTAGGAGATTGTATGCTGGCGCACGATGTAAACAGGATAAACAGCATAGTTACACATAGAAGATAGGTAAGAAATATATGCCTTTGAAAATTTGCCATTTATAAGCCTTTAGAGAGAATATATGTCGATTCGGAGGTTTATGTATATTTGATAGGAGAAAGTGGTTTAGAGCGCATCAAATTAATTCACGCCGATTGTTTTATAAGTCGCTGAAAAACAGATAGTTAAAGCTTATCTGTTCATATGAACCATTAAAACTGAAATATCTGAGGGCGAAACGCCCGAAATTCGTGACGCCTGTCCAAGGGTTTGCGGCTTTATTTTCATAAGCTTTTCTCGTGCTTCTTTTGAAAGGGATACAAGCTTTAAATAATCAAATTCCGTATTGATGTGCTGATCTTCCATTTTCTTCATTTTGGCTACTATTTCTAATTCCTTTTCAAAGTAGCTTTCGTATTTTATTTTTATCTCGGCTTGTTCTACCGTTTCCAAATCAAATTCTTTTAAGAGCCTGTCAAGTTCAGTATCCGATTCACGGATATTGTCAAATCCGATTTGAGGGCGGGTGATGAGCTGGACCATTTTAACGCTTTGACTTATTCCCGGTGTTCCTGCTTTTTCAAGAACAGGATTGACCCTTTCCGGTTCTATTGAGGTAGATTTGAGGTATTTCACTATACGTTCAGCATTCTCGACCTTTTCTTCTACTTTTCTTAAGCGTTGGTCGGAAATTAAGCCGAGTTCATGACCTATTGGACTTAACCTTACATCTGCATTATCTTGTCTCAGCAGTAATCGATGCTCAGCTCGGGAAGTAAACATGCGATAGGGTTCCTCGGTTCCTTTGGTAACAAGGTCATCAATAAGAACTCCAATATACGATTCGGCTCTTTTCAGAATAAGTGACTCTTGCTGATTTATACTTCGATGAGCATTTATTCCGGCAATGAAACCCTGGCAGGCTGCTTCCTCATAGCCAGTAGTGCCGTTAATTTGGCCGGCAAAAAATAGATTTTTAATTTTCTTAGTCTCCAGACTAAGCTTTAATTGTGTTGGGGGAAAGAAGTCATATTCAATAGCGTACCCCGGTCTGAACATTTTAGCATTCTCGAAGCCCGGTATTTGGGTTAAAGCCCGGTATTGGACGTCTTCAGGAAGCGATGTTGAAAAACCGTTTACATATATTTCTACGGTGTTCCAACCCTCTGGTTCAACAAAGATCTGATGCCGGTCCCGTTCTGCGAAACGGTTTATTTTATCTTCAATGGACGGACAGTACCTTGGACCAAGTCCTTTGATCCGACCGGTAAACATTGGCGACTTTTCAAATCCTTCTTTTAGGGTTTCATGAACGTTGCTATTGGTATAAGTTATCCAGCAGCAGCGCTGATCGGCCGGTAGGTCGACATCGGTATATGAAAATCTGCCTCTTTTGGGATCGCCCCATTGCTCTTCCATTTTTGAATAATCGAGTGACCTTCCGTCGACGCGGGGAGGTGTACCGGTTTTCATCCTCCCAGCTTCAAATCCCAGGTTTACTAATTGCTCTGTGATTCCCGTGGCTGCTTTCTCGCCGGTTCTTCCTCCACCAAACCGCTTTTCGCCAATATGGATGAGTCCATTAAGAAACGTACCGTTGGTTAATACCACCGCGTTAGCTTTAATTTCAATTCCCAATGAAGTTTTTACGCCACAGACCATTTCGTTTTCAGTTAAAAGGCCTACTACGGTATCTTGCCAGAAGTCTACATTTGGTGTTTGTTCCAACATTAGCCTCCATTCTTCAGCGAACCTCATTCGATCGATTTGGGCACGAGGACTCCACATAGCTGGCCCTTTGGAACTATTAAGCATTCTGAATTGAATGGTTGTTTTATCGGAGATGATTCCAGAATATCCCCCCAAAGCATCTATCTCACGAACGATCTGGCCTTTTGCTACCCCACCCATGGCGGGATTACAACTCATTTGGGCTATTGTGCCCATATTCATTGTAATTAAGAGGACCTTAGATCCCAGATTTGCAGCAGCAGCGGCAGCCTCACATCCGGCGTGGCCTGCGCCAACGACAATTATATCGTATTTTTCAAACATAATTTAATGTTCCACGTGGAACAACTACAAATTTACCACTAAAATTATTCATGTTTCACGTGAAACATGTGAACATGCTTCGTAACAGCTTGAAATATTAATCTGTTAGTTCGAGCCATCGAAGTGTTTTGTCATCAATACTTTCCTTTTTGGCCTGTATAGCAGTGGCTATTTCAGAAAGCTCTATATGATCAGTTATTCCGGAATTTAAACGTTCAGTAAGTTTAACGACATCAGCCTCTAATAATTTTATCGAGACTTCGATATCTTTTAACTCTTTTTCGTCTTTGAATGAAAGTTTCTTTTTTAAAGGCGCAATGTTTTCGCGTCTGATCTCTTGAGCAGGATTAACCTTAGTTGGTTTTTTAAGGTCGTCCTGCTCAAGCCTGTAGTCTGTATAATTACCGGAATAAACTCTCACTCTTCCCTCTCCTTCCAGAATGAACAGCTGGTCAGTTAAACGGTCGATAAGGTACCTGTCGTGGGAAACAAGCATCAAAATACCAGGGAAGTTGATCAAAAAGTCTTCCAGAACGTTTAGGGTATCAATATCAAGATCGTTGGTAGGCTCATCGAGTATCATATAGTTTGGGTTCTTCATAAGGACCCGCATTAATTGAAGTCTTTTCTTTTCTCCGCCGCTAAGCCTGTTGACCAAACCGTATTGTTTTGCGGGAGGGAACAGGAAATGGGTGAGTACCTGGCTGGCGGTTAGATTCTTTCCATCAGCCATTGTAATATATTCTGCGACATTTTTAACTACATCGATAACCCTCTCCTCTTCTTTGAATTCAAGACCTCCCTGCCTGTAATATCCGAAAACCGTTGTTTCGCCTACACTAACAGATCCGCTATCGGGTTTTAGCGCCCCGGTTATGATGTTCAGCAATGTCGATTTGCCGGTTCCGTTTTTACCCGCAACACCAATTCGATCCCCCTTTTTAAAAGTATAAGAGAAGTCGTTTATAATTTGCTTTCCGTTAAAAGATTTACTTACACGGTCAAGCTCAAGAATTTTATTACCCTGGCGGGACACGTTGACACTTAATTCCAAATTTGACTTCGTCGCTCTCTCCTTAGTTTTTCCCTCGAGTTCATAAAAGGAATCTATCCTTGATTTTGATTTGGTCGTTCTGGCTTTTGGCTGCCGCCGCATCCATTCAAGTTCTTTTTTTAATAGATTAACGTTCTTGCTGAATGATGCATCTTCTGCTGCGGTTTGCTCAGCTTTTTTTTCAAGGTAGTAGCTGTAATTGCCATTAAATGCCTGTAGCCTTCCCCGGTCAAGTTCTATGATGCGAGAGGAAACATTGTCGAGAAAATACCGATCATGAGTAACTAGTATAATGCTTTTTTGCCCGGTTGTCAGATAGCTTTCAAGCCATTCTATTGTTTCTATATCAAGATGATTGGTCGGTTCATCCAATATGTACACATCCGGATCATCGATTAAAAGTTTTGCCAGAGCAAGCCGTTTTCGTTGTCCCCCGGATAAAGTGGAGATTTTCTGTTCAAGATTTTGAATACCCAGCCTGCCAAGAATAGTTTTTATCTCATATTCATATTCCCAGGCGTTCTCGGAACTCAGCTCGTCCATCAGCGTGTTAAGCAGGTTGTTGTCTGCAACAGGTTGATTAACAGCCTCTTCGTATTTTCTTATAAGCTGTTGACGTGTATTATCGATGGAGTAAATGAAATCAGTAATGGGTTCATGGTCGTTAAATTGGGGATCTTGCTCTAAGTAACCGATTTTTAAATTCCGCTCGGTAACTACCTTCCCAACTGATGGCGCCAGTACACCCGAAAGTATTTTGAGAAGGGTCGATTTTCCAGTACCATTAATACCGACCAATGCGACGCGCTCCCCTTTATTTATCCCGAAATATAGGTCAGAAAACAGCCAGTTATCATTAAAAGAATGGCCTAATTGTTCGGTAGATAAAATGCTCACGTAATGATTTAATTATTGAAGAGTTTTTATTTGGTTGTAGTTATGATTGTTCTGCTTATTGCTCTTGGATAATTGAGCTTATCGTAAGCAAATGCAAAGGTACAAATTACATTTGTGGAATAAATGTGATAAGCTTTGCTTCATGGATGCGCAGAGCCCTCAAATTGATTTCTGAAATTAATCAGGTCTTCTATCCAGGTAATAATTTTCCTTGCCGGTCATTATTGCTTTGGCCGACTTTCCTTTGTCAGGATAGCCTAGAAGATGCAGGACACCATGAATAATGACACGGTGCAATTCATCATTGAAAGCCACGTTAAAGATTAGCGCATTTTCGCGAACCCGGTCAATACTTATAAAAATGTCGCCAACTATATAGCCCGGTTGGTCACTGTTGTCAAAAGTAATTATGTCAGTTAAGGTATCATGATTAAGATACTGCTGGTTAATAGTCAACAGATAATTATCGCTGCAAAATATCAAATTGAGCTCGTGCAGGATAAAATGTTCAGATTCTATAGTTTCACTGACCCACTTCCGCAAACGACCTTTCTTCTTGACGTTGAAGGGT
The DNA here is from genome assembly GCF_029360805.1 of Daejeonella sp. JGW-45. GTDB lineage: Bacteria > Bacteroidota > Bacteroidia > Sphingobacteriales > Sphingobacteriaceae > Daejeonella. Next base: position 713,048 of record NZ_JARKNC010000001.1, read on the forward strand.
ATATCTTCTGAAAAAAAGTTAATAGGAATGCGGGGCATTAAATCTTAAAATGTAATTCAAGCTCATTTCCCCTGGAGTTGAAAATGCACTGGTCGGCCAGGCGTTTTATAATAAAAACACCTCTCCCGGTAAGGTTTTCCAAATTATCCGGTGCTGTTGGATCGGGAATATTGTTGAAATCAAAGCCTTCTCCCTCATCTGATACAGTAAAAATCAAGCGCTTATCCTCCACGACCTCGAGATTAACATATACTTTTTTATCCGGGTTTTCGCGGTTACCGTGTGTTATAGCATTAACAACGGCTTCGCTCAGGCACGTAAGGACATTAGCATATATTTCATCGTTGAAATTATATTTAACACTAAGGTTATCTATGAAATTTTCGAGCGTGGTAATACTGTCAATTCTGGAAGGTAACTGTAACGTGTGCAGCGCTGTATTATCTGAAAACTCTGTCTGATTAATCATTTATTACCCGAATTTAAGTATTTAAAATAATCACCGACCTTAATTTTGTAAAAAGAATTTAATGAAGGGGGTACAGTCTTAAGCAGATCGGTTTCTTTTTGCTTTATTTTCTGATATTCCTGCAGGATAATTTTATAATCCGGAGCAGGAGTTATCCCCTCCTTGCTTTCCCTTTTCTCATCTTGTTCACGCTCACGTTCGGCTTTATCTGCCTCCAGCAACTTGCTTAATATCTCCTGTTGTCTGTTCAGGGTTTCCTGCTGAATCTTCTTGTTTACGAGGTCGGTCTCCGTTTGTTCCATCTCTTTCACTAATTGATTAAGATTTCCAAGGCCACTCTTACCGTCTTTATTTTCCATCCTGTTAATTTCCTGCATCGCTTGCCGTATCATTTGCTGCTCACGAGCCATCCGTGCGAGTTGTTCGCTCATCCCCTGGCCATTCTGACCCTGAGCCTGTCCGCTTTTGCCCTGCTGCCCGGGTCTTTGCTGCCCGTTTTGTTTTTGCATCTCATCCCGGGCCTTTTGCATGTTTTTATTTAGCTGCTCCTGCATCTTGCTCAATTGAGACAGGCTCTGTTTCTTCTGTTTCCCTTTGCCTCCGGGCTTGCCATTTTGCTGTGCCTCTTGTATCTGGTCAAGAGCCTCATTTAACATTAATGCAAGGTTGTTAATGGAAGTCATAGCAAATTGCTGATTGCGATTTGCCTCGGCCGTACGACGTTCTCCCAAGCTTTCAATAGCCTTACTGACGTTGAAGTTAATAGCCTGGACCTCCTTATTCACAACAGACTGAATTTGCGGCACTTTTTTGCTAAGCGAATAGAGACTGTCTTCAATCATTTTCAGATTGTCTTTAATATCTTTTTGCTTTTGGGTTTGCAGCACATAAGACGGATCGCTGGTATTAATTCCGCGAATAGCCTGCATTGTTTTTTCCTGATCAAAGGAACTTGTAACAAGGTTGTCTAATATTTGACGCAGGCTCTTAATATTAACCTCATTTTCCTGCTCCTCACCTTCCTGTTGCATACTCTCCAGTTTCTTATAAAGCTGTTTCATTTGCTCTGCTGCCGCCTTCTGGTTTTGTGCCGCTTTTTTTCCGTCTTTCTTTTCCAGATTATCAGAACTTCTTTGCTGTTCCTGATCTATCTTTTCCTGCTCCTTCTCCGGATTCTCAAAATCGTTTTTTTGCTCGAGGTCGTTGTCCTTTTTTTCCAGTTCCCTTAAGTCTTCCTTCAGATCCTTAAACGTATCTTTCAGCTTTTGTTGAGTATCTTTCAGCTCCTTGTTCTCAATCTTTTCGTCCCGGGATTTTTCACTTAACTTCTCCTGAGCCTCAGCGAGTTCTTTTAGCTTATCTATAGCCTCTGTAAGTTTTTGATCGAATTCGAGCTGCTTATATAATTCCAAAATCCTGTCCAGCTCCTTTTGAAGCGATTTATTGTCTAACTGCATTTTAGACAATTCTTCCTGGGTCATTGCCTTATTATTCTTTTCAAGCAATTTTTCAATGTTCTTCAGTATCTCGCGTGTCTTCTCATCAAGAACATTGTTGAATAAGTCTTCAATTTGTTTTTGCTTTTCGAGGATATTTTCATTCTGTTCCCGATTCTCATTTTGCTCAAAAAGATTTTGTTTGTTTTCTTTTTGAATATCCTTAACCAATTCTTCGAGCTCCTTTTGTTTCTGAAGAAGATTTTCTATCTGTTTTTTCTCTTCGTAAGTAAGGCTCTTTTTATTAAGCAGGTCCTGATTTAATCTTTTAGCTTCCTTTTCTACAAGGGACGACTGACGGATAGCTTGCTCCATTTTTTCTTTAATCTGCGCCGCATTGGCTTCGAGTTGCTTTTCCACCTCACGTTCAGACGCAATCTTATAAGTCCTGACGGCAGATCTGCTGGCTTTAGCGCCATTCACTCCATCGTTGTCAAATACCTCGAAATAGTATTCTATTTGATCACCCGGATTGGCTTTAGCATCATTTACATCCCAGATATGGAAAAAGCTACTTTGAAGGGCGTTTTTATCAAAATTCAAAGTCTTTATCACGGGTTTTACACTAGCTGAGGCTCCTCCAGCCGGCAATACTTTATAGTTAAAATTGAGCCTGGAAAAACCATGATCATCATTCACCTGGCCCACAAAATAAAGCACCTTGGTGTTTACCGAATCCGGCCGCTCCGTGACGTCGATTGCAGGCATAAGATCCGGAATAACACGCAGCTGATATGACACCGAATCTGATGTGGAAACATCTTTACTTACCGGCCTGATCTTATAACTTAAATTTTTCATCGCACGGTATGAAAAGTTAAACAAACCTTTATTGGATTCCTGAATCCTGAAGTGCTGTTTGTCTATATTTACATCCAGTTGATCGCTGCTACGGGTGTTGAATTTCCAGTTAACTTTAGTGCCGACGGGGACGCTCAGATCACCTGAATTTTGCAGTCTTTCGTTAGGCTTGTTTAAATAAGAAGGATATTCCAGATATATATCGAAATTTAATAATGTCGGACGTGCCTTGACACTAAGAGTATAATCTTCAGAGCTAAACTCTCCGCCTTTCAAACGTATCGTTTTAGATTTTTGAACATTTTTAAAGGTGTAATTGAAAAGAATTATATTCTCCTTGTCAAGTTTAAAGGTGTTCGCCCCATCTTCAAGGTAAAGCTCGGAGGGTATCTCATTCCCTTTTAGTTTCACTTTTAGTGTATAATCATCACCCTGGATAGCAGAAAGGTTGTCATTGAGGATTTCGAAGCTGAAAGGCGCTTTTTTAATGAACCTTTTGTCATAATTTAAAAGACGCTCGGTACCCTCGCTTAAAATAGATGGCGCAGCAAAGAAGATTATTATTATAGCCGAAAGAGGCACCAAAGCGTACTTAATATACCTTTTATTATCTTCTATATGTACAGCCGAAGTGAAAGGCACAGGCCGCAATTCCAAAATTTTCTGATCTATACTGGCATCAATTAATGTGCGCTGGTCGGGGTTTATGTCGGCAAGCTTTTTTAATTGTAAAGTGTTTAAAAGCTTGTCCTTTACAGGCGCAAAGTGATCCCCAATTATATCAGACGCTTGCTCATGGCTGATCGACTTCCCAAGTTTGAAATAGGATAAAAGGGGAAATATTATATATGTGATAAGTATAGTAACGTTTCCTAAAATGAAGGTGTAGAATAAAAATGTCCTCGCCAAGGGGTCAAAACGCCAATAATATTCGGCGATGGTTACTAAGATATAAGCTGCAAAGAGGGATGCTGCCATAAAGATGGCACCCTTTACAACTTTATTCAGGTAATATTTACGGATAAATCCATCGATTTTCTGAATAAGATACGCGTAATTATCAGCAGACCTGCCCATGGTTAGTATTCACGTATAATAATATAACATGAAATTAACGAAAAATAGGAATATTCCGTATGTAAAAATATAGTTCAGGAAATATGATTATCAATTGAATGCCTGTCCGGTCATCTTTTCTTCTTCAAAAGAATAACATTTGCAACCTTGCGTTCTCCTTCATGATCCCATTTTTTATTGTCGGTGGGATAATTTACAACGCCATTTCCTCCGTACCCATTCACCCACAAAGTTGTTGACCCGCCGCCGTCAAGGTTTATAGCATCATCGGCTTTCAACCAGCGCATCAGCCTCGTGAGTTCAAAAAGGCTCATCCCGGCAGAATTTGCATTTCTGCCATCTACTGTCAGTAAAAGAATTCGATTGTTTTTGGTTACAGCCACCGCCGTCCTTGGATGACGGGTTTTATTAAATGTGTTGGAATCTAGTTTTTCTTCTCGTTTGTCGAGTATAAGCAGCGGTCCGCTGACCATCACGTCTTCACCCTGAAGAGATTGCTCCCAATCAGCGTTGCCGTTAAATTTAGCAATATGCAGCCTTCCTTTGTTGAAAACCAGCGCCGAGCTTTGATGTCCGGCACGTTGGCCTGTTTTACCGAGCCTGTTTTCATTGATAACCACGCCGTCTGCCTTAATATAATCTACAGAGCCGCCGTTGGCAATATCGAAAAACGTGCCATTCAGAGCCGCTATTGAATTTGTCGACTTGCCAAACTCACTGGTTATGGTGTTTTTTTTTGCTTCATATCCAAGATCCAACATTAGATTTTTCCTTGGTTTTATTTCTACAATGCTAACGTTTTGATTAGAACCAAAAAGACTGTTATTGTTAAACCAGTAAGTTTTAAGAAAAACACCTGGGGCGATTTTTTCTTTTTTCCAGGATGCTTTAACAACTGTGATGGAATCATTTTGAGCAATAACCTGCCCGGATAAGCATCCTGAAATAAGGATTGTGATAAAAAGTGACTTCATAAAGAGTAATATAAAGCGCGAAGTTATTGATTCAGTATTAAAAAAAAGTGCTGCCAAACTAATTTTGGCGGCGCTTTAGAACATGACCGTCTTACTTTTTAGGATTCAGGGCCTCTTCAATCCGCACCAGGATATCGTCAAGATGTGATTGAATTAGCGAGTTGCTGAACTTCGGCCGGGCAGCTTTTACCTCGGTTGCCAGTATTTTTAATTCATAACGTGCCATCGGTCGCACATCAGACTGCGATACATCCATTTGAGGTGACAAGGCTGACTGCTGTCCCTGTGGCTGGCCTGGGAGTGCCGGTTCGTTTTCATTAAGCAAATATGATATTCGCTCGATGTGGGCCCGCTGAAGGTTTCTCCGATAGGTATTAATGTTGCTGCCGCTTCTCAACTCAGACCAGATCCCTTTTCTTAAATCGGCAAATAGTTCATCCATTCCGTAGGCCTCAGAACCGTTCTTGACCGAATTGTCGATAACTCTGCTGAGGCGTGAGAAGTCCAGAATGCCATTTAACACACCAACCTGGGTTCGTCTCAATCTTTCTACAATACCAGCATTATCAAATTTATTCAGGACTTTGTGATCAAGTAACCAGAAAGGAGTGGCAAATGCCTGTTCGTTAAGAAATTTAACAGCATTTTTTTGTTTTAACTGCGGAACATGAGTGTAGACCGACCCCTCCTGTTCGTAGGTTTTGTCGTCTTCGTAAATGCCGCCGATATTAGCACGCACATGGCCCATATACCGGTTCCATTGGGTCAAAACCTCTCCATATAATTCTTGAAGATTACTATAAGGTTGCCCTTCCTCATAAGTCCACTTTTCAATATTGGGTACAATCCTCTTCAGATTGGCGATCCCATACATCGAGGCTTTTACAGCGTCATCGCCCAGATCTTCAGATTGTGAGCGCGGATCTATAGGGTTTCCTGTTTGTTGTCCGTAAAAGTAAACCGGGTTGCCGGCTTTTTCAACGGTCCATTTATTCAGGATCTTGGCTTCCTGTTCAGGACTTAGGTTGTCGAACCAGGTATACCCCCACTTAATAGCCCATTTGTCATAATCTCCGATGCCCGGATACAATATCACTCCCTCGTCACCAGGTTGTGCTATATAGTTAAAACGTGCGTAATCCATAATTGAAGGTGCGGTACCTCCCATTCTTTTCGTAAATGATGGCGACCGGAGTGAGTCAACCGGATAAGCTACGCTTGAGCCAAAGTTGTGTGGAAGACCTAAAGTATGTCCAACTTCATGGGATGATACAAAACGGATAAGCTGACCCATAATTTCATCTTTGAATGAGGGCGTCCGTGCATCCGGGTTAATAGCAGCAGTCTGAACAAAAAACCAATTCCGGACCAGGTTCATAACATTATGATACCAACCAATGTCGGATTCGATTATTTCTCCCGAACGAGGGTCGGCAATATGCGGACCATAAGCATTTGCGATATTTGATGCAAAGTACCGGATTACTGAATAACGTGCATCTTCAGGAGACCAATCAGGATCGTTTACCGGCGCTTCCATAGCAGTGATTGCATTTTTGAATCCGGCGGCTTCGAAAGCAACATTCCAGTCTTTAACACCCGCGATAAGGTATGGCCTCCACTTTGCCGGAGTGGCCGGGTCGATATAGTAAATGATTTGTTTTGTTGGCTCAACTAATTCGCCGCGTTTATAGGCAGCAGGATCTTTGGGTTCAAGCTTCCAGCGGCGAATGTAACGGGTAACCTTTGCTTTTTGCGCGTCCAGGCCGTAATCCGTCTGACTCTGACCAAAAAAGCCAACGCGGTCATCCGCGAAACGTGCCTGGTAAGCTACCTTGGGTAGAAGAAGCATTGAATTATGGATTTCAACGGTCATAGACCCAATAGATTTGTCGCCGGGAGGATCAGTCGCGCGGTAGGTTTTTAGCGAACGCACCTCGATATTTATTGGAAAAGATTTGACAGTATCAATGTACGTACGGTTTTCATCCAGCGTGGTGATCTTGTAAAGCGTGCGCAGTGCCTGTGGCAATCCCAGCGACTGAACATCTTTGGAGTACAGGTCGGTTACATCGATTACTACCGAATTGGAATCTGTATTTAGAGCCTTTATGTCGAAAGATGACAGAACCGCATCAAGATTAGAATTTTTAACAGCCTGGAACATTTCCGTCTCCTGCGAAGCAATATTTCTATAAGATGGAACGCGGATGAATACTTGTCTGTCGCGTCGCTGCCATTTCCATACTTGCTCGTTCAATTCTTCGCCACCATACGTACCGTCTACTGTCGGGGTTTTGGCATAGCGCGTAACGACCAGCATCTCACGGTCGAACAGCGAATCTGGTATTTCATAGAAATATTTATTATCCAGGCGGTGAACCTTGAAAAGCCCATTGTCGGTCTTCGCTTTGTCTGTAATAACTTCTTTATACGGGCGGATACCTGTTTTGGGTGCTGTTGAAGCGGGCGCGGGCGTTGAACTTGTTGCCGGTGCCGGTATGGGATTGTTTCGATTCTGTGCGAGCACATTGCTAAAATTCAAAGAGGCGAATAATGACGCAAAAGCGATATACCACACGCGATGTAGATTTCTTTTCATATTAATTTGTAATTGGGTTAGTGGAATGCAATCTACAAATGTATAGTTTGAAGCGAATAATGGACAACTGACTAACTATTATTTGCCAGATGATCAAATCCTCCTTTTAAGCGTAAGAATGATCCTTTCCTTATCTTTGATGTTTTTAGTGCCATGCGGCAAAACGTCAATAATAAAGCTTCGCTCTGATTTTGAGCGGAATAAATTATCAATATCTGAAGCACTCATCTCAGAAACCGGCCTGAAATTTATAGCAAGAATTTCATCGTCCTTACTTAAACCTGCTTCTGCAGCAGATGAGCCTGGTTCAACGCGGCTTACCAAAAGCCGATCATACTTTTCGCCCGCAGAGGTTAATTCCATCCCGCTCATATCGTGTTCAAAAGGTTCATTTAGTACGACTCCGGGCTTTATATATAATGCCGACGAACTGTAATCGAAAACAACGTTAAACCGCTTTAGTACTGTTATTCCCATATTACCATTTCTGGCAATCGAGTAAACTTTTGAACCCACGTCTTCATAATCAGGAAAGGCGGCAATGACATTTTCGAGACGGTATTTTCCTAACGTAATTGATGAAATCCGGCCTATGCGGCCACTGATTGGCCCGGTAAGCCCTATTCCAAGATTTCCTTCAATACTAATTTCCGGCACCCGAAAAGGCAGTCCATTATGAGTCTCAAGTGAAAGCGGATGGCCGGCACCCGTGTCCAGTATCAATTTTGCAGTTACTTTTTCACCAGATGTTAATTCTATATCAGAAAAAACGTATGGCTTTCTGTCTTCAATGGATAAGGGAATTCGATAACCCTTTCTCGGAATGAATCGTGTTTCAGGCTTGTATATTGTCAGCGTGTTCAGGGTAAAATTAATCCTTACAATAAAGCTGTTAAAAAACTCATATCCAACTAAGCCATGGACCGGCATTCCAACATAGTTTGATAATTCGAAAATGTCCTTTTTAAGGATCGCAGCCGGTAAGCCCTTTGCGTAGGTGCTGCCGAAGCCTACGTCAATGGATGGAGTAACGTAGGCACTCAAAGGTTCACCCTCTCCGAAACCGGTTATACTAATGCTCCTTAAGTTCCTTATAGAAACCGAATCGATAAGCTTGGGATCTGAGATAAGAAAAAGTCCGACTCCCGTGTCCAGCACAAAATTAAAAGGCCCTTTCCCGTTTACCGTAAGTTTAATGATCATTAGGTTCTTAACCATCTTAAATGGAACAACCTCTTTCTTACGCCGCCCCGGGAACTCAAAGCTTTGCGCTGATACTTCAGTCGTTAAAAAAACAAACTCCACCAGTATGATAAATGAACTTATCATAAAAGTCCGCGGAAACGAACAGACGAGTTTATTTAAAAGACTAAACATGTCTAAACAAGTTACGTCATAATATTTTAATCCGATTCAAATCTTCTGAATAGTTTCCTGTTTTTAATTATGAGAGCTATCCTACTAACATTGTTTCTGATAAGGTTGTGAACAGTGAAGAAATCCTGTAGCCTTCCCATTTTTAAGACACCGTTAATTTAGAGTTATTTCCTCAATTAATACATTCTTCGTGTTGACCTCAGTCTGTTGTTTGGAGATCATAGCA
>NZ_JARKNC010000010.1:0-298644 GCF_029360805.1 Daejeonella sp. JGW-45
CCCGCTTTTGGCAGGGCTTTACAACTTTTTTTCGATGATCGTTTTGGCAAGTTGATAATCCAGGCTTAGCTCAGCGTACATCTGTTTAAGCCTCCGGTTCTCGTTTTGAAGTGTTTTGAGATCTCGCAAGTGAGAGGCATCCATGCCGCTATACTTCTTACGCCAGTTATAGAGTGTGGCTTTGCTGATCCCGTATTCACGGCATACATCTGTGGCCGTGCGGCCTCCTTCATACTGTTTGACCGCAGTAGCGATCTGGGTTTCTGTGAATTGCTGCTTTTTCATTTTATGACATTTGAAATTAAACTTTTTGTCTAATTACTTCATGTCTTAATTTCAGGGAAGCTTACAATCCGCTCCGATGGCTTTAACTTATTCAGACGATCCTTTTTATTGTCAGATCGGGCACTTTTTCAAACAATTATAACCAGAGAGAGTTTAATAACAAGGACAGAACTACATCTATGAAGAAGCTCTTTTATATACTTTCGATCACGTCAGTTTGTTTTTTCAGTTGTTCAGCAACAAACAATCAGCCAGATTGTGAAAACATGATATGCACACAGGAATTCAGAATGGTTCAGGTAGTGTTTAAAGATTCGGTGGGTAAGCCGCTAAATGTGAAAGCATTCTCAGCCGTCAATAAACGCACCGGTGAGAATATGGCCCAGAACAGCGACCCTTCCAATGAACCTAGTCAGGGCGTGTATATAGTAGCAAGTGATGCAGACGTCAGAAAACTTTCGGAAAAAGGCGACGTAATACAGGTCAGCGCAAGTCATCCTGTTACGAATAAAAACGTCATATCAGAATTTGTAGTTACCGGCGGTATTTGTGCGTGTCACATAAATAAGATTTCGGGACCCTCAGAAATTGTACTCTAAATCATTTTTTGACCTTTTCCGTTCCTTCATATGTTTTATCATGATCCTGTGCTGGTAAAACTGCTACTTTTTTCTCTTCTTCAACCTGTAAAACGTGTACAGCATACTCTGCCGGTTTGATTTTGCCGCCATAGCAATCTGCGTAAACCTGGGTGAATTCTGCACCGAAGAATAGGATCGATGCTGTATAGTAAACCCAGATTAATATAACGATCAGTGAACCGGCAGCTCCATAAGCGCTCCCAGGTCCAACCTGCTCTATGTACAGTCCGATTAGAAACTTTCCTAGCATAAACAATGTTGCAGTAAAAAATGCACCCATTCGCACATCTTTCCATCCGATCTGAACATCCGGCAGGTACTTAAAGATTATTCCGAATAAAGCAGATATCACGATGAAAGTTAATATGAGATTGAAAATATTAACAAAAAGGATAGCAACATCCGGAAAATATATCTGAAGCTTGGCGCTAAGCGCAAGTACGAGGCCGTTTATTACGAGCGACACTATCAGTAAAAAGCCTAATCCGATTACCATTGAAAAAGACAGCACACGATTTGTGATCAGTTTTATCCAACCCTTTTTCGGCTTTGCCTTGACTCGCCATATATGGTTTATTGAATCCTGAATTTCTATAAACACACCTGTCGTTCCTATAAACAATGTGGCAAAGCCTATTATTATAGCCAGGGTGGACTCCTGACTTTCGGAAATATTTTTGATCGTTTCCTGTATCTGGTTGGCGGCATCCGCTCCTACGAACTTGTTCAACTCGGCAAATACCTTTCCTTGAGCTGCCTCCTGGCCATATATTATCCCGGCCAATGAAACGATTATGAGCAGTAACGGAGCAATTGCAAAGGTGGTGTAATATGCCAGCGAAGCACTCATTTTTAAAGCGTTATCATCCAGAAAGGCGTTAAATGACCGATATAAAAGCTGTCCCGAATTTCTAATACTGAATCGATCTTTCTGTTTCATAAGTATTTTATTCCTAGAATATGATTGCTTATTAAACTGTTTTAATAAATTTAAAAATTCTCATTTCTGACACATCAGAATAACAAGCAATTGACTGACATAAGCGAATGAAACAATTCTAATTATGGCACACATTAATATGGATCAAATCATGAATAAATAATCCGGTGAAGTGCAATTTGTCTTTTAGTGGTACAGCATACCTCGAAATTCCAGCAAATGAAAAGTTCAGAAAATTGGTATTTGACGGAATTAATCTTTACGGAACAAATTTCGGGGCTTCCCGCAACAACAGTGACACGCCCGATATTTTTGAAAAAGCCGAGGCGGAAGCAGCAAAAAGATCGGGTGCTGAAGATGCAATTGTTGTTTCCAGCGGTTACCTAGCTGCACAGCTTGTAGTTCAATACTACCTGGACGGTCACAAACTTATCTATGCGCCTGATACTCATCCTGCACTATGGATAGGTAAACCTAATCCCCCTAAGGAAAAATTTAATGAATGGATCGTTAAGACGGTCAGGGAAGTTAACAACACGGACGAACCTGTCTTTTTGATAACAAACTCGCTCAATAATCTTGTACCCGAGATTTATAAGTTTGACTGGCTGAATCAACTGAGGACCGAAAAAAAAGTAACAGTTCTAATCGATGATTCTCATGGACTAGGAATTACCGGTGATAACGGCGAGGGGATTTATTCCAGATTACCGGAGCTACCGCACGTAGAGGTGATTGTTATTGCCTCCATGGCTAAGGGACTCGGAATCGACGCCGGACTCGTTCTAAGCAAAAGAAAAATAGCAGATAAATTAAGAAGCTCTCCCGTTTATGCCGGAGCCTCCCCGCCCTCACCTGCCAACCTGTATGCGTATTTAAACGCAGATGAGATCTATGCTGAAGAATTGGAAAAGCTGAAGTTCAATATAAAGTTTTTCAATAGTCTTATCGACGGCCGGCCTGGTGTAACTTACGTTGATGACTTCCCCGTTTATTTAATTCATGAATCCCTGCCTAGTGGTCATTTGTTAGCAAATGGGATAAAAATATCTTCTTTTGCTTATCCCGACCCAAAAGGGAAAGCGCTGAACAGAGTGGTTTTAAATAGCGGTCATACTGAAGAAGACATGAAAAAGCTGGCAATGACACTTTTTGAGAACGAATAACGGCATCAAAATAAGCATAGCTACGTTACAGTTTATCGAACGCCAGATCCATCAGTTCAAAATTTTTCCATCCCTTAAAATCGAAGTGCCACCATTCGTTATCCAGGACCTTAAAACCATTGCTTTCCATTACACTGATCAATAAATTCCGGTTCCTGATCACGTTAGCCGGAAGATTGTTATAGCTCGGACTAGCCGCCGCTGCAAAACTGTCGTAAGGAGTTGGCATAGGCAGTTCTCTGCCGGTTTTTAAATCAATAAGCGTAAGGTCGACCGCACATCCGCGATTATGCCTTGAGCCATCTTTGGGATTAGCAACAAAGTTTTTATCTGAGGCAATAGCAAAGAATTTAACTGTGACACTGTACGGGCGGTATCCATCAAATATTTTAAGCCCCAGACCTTTCCTTTTAAGTTCTGCCTGTACGGCTTTCAATGATTGGGCTACCGGTAACCTTGCAAATGCCCTGGCTTGCCTGTACACCGCTTGCCGCGCAAAATTGTCCTTAGTGGCGTACTTGATATCCAGTTTAATTCCGGGGATGATTTTTTTCAACTCTACTAATTGTTTGTCCGGATTATCTGACACCGACTTTTCATAATCTGCCTGGCTATTAATGATGGCCAGGCCAGAAGAATTTGACTTTTGGGCAACGCTACGTGTGCCTGCCAAAAGAAGCAGGCTAAACAGAATCCGGCTAATCATCGATTGGAAACAATAAGCAGATCAAGGTCTTTAACGGGAATATTAAAGCGCTCTGCAAGATCTTTGTTGGTCAGTTTTCCCTGATACAGGTAAGTAGCATTCCTGATGCCGGGCCGTTCCCAGATGAGATTCATTACACCGCCCATTTCACCGATATCCAGCAAAATCGGTGTGAAAATATTTGTTAATGCATACGTGGCTGTTCTCGACACCCTGGAAGCGATATTAGGTACGCAATAATGGATCACATCGTATTTTCTGAAAGTAGGAACCTTGTGGTTGGTAACCTGCGAGGTTTCAAAACAACCACCCTGGTCGATACTCACATCTATGATAACTGAATTAGGCTTCATTTTGCTAACAGTCTCTTCTGACACTATGCAGGGACTACGGCCATGGCTCGCACGAATCGCACCGATGGCAACATCGCAGTTGCGGATCGCCTTCTGAAGAACGACCGGTTGAATTACTGAGGTGAATACTCTCGCACCAATGTTATTTTGAAGTCTCCGCAGCCTGTAAATTGAGCTGTCGAAAACTTTAACTTCGGCGCCCAGGGCAATCGCTGTACGTGCGGCATACTCACCAACAGTACCTGCTCCCAGGATAACAATTTCTGTAGGCGGTACACCTGTAATTCCACCAAGCATGAGGCCCTTGCCTTCTAAAACATTACTTAAATACTCAGCAGCTATCAGTACGGATGTTGCCCCTACAATTTCACTCATTGCTCTTACAACACTCAGAACGTTGCCCTCATCACGGAGATATTCAAAAGAAAAAGCGGTTATTTTTTTCTTCATCAGTGCCTGAAGAAATTCTGCTTTAATAGTAGCCATCTGTAAAGCGGAAAATAACACCTGCCCTATTTTCATCATCTCAACCTCGTCGTCTGTAGGCGGTGCGATTTTAATGATGATATCGGCTTTATAAACCTCTTTCTTATCATAAACTATCCGGGCTCCCTGCTCACTGTAATGATTATCATTGAAATTTGCGGCCAGTCCGGCACCAGCTTCTATGACTACTTCGTGACCATTCTGGATCAGCAACCCGACAGATAATGGGGTTAGTGCAATGCGGTTCTCCTGAAAAGATGTTTCTTTGGGAATACCTATGAACAGATTGTTTTTCTTGTTCTTAACTTCCAACATTGCTTCCTGCGGCTGCAGCATAGCCTGTTTTGCAATGTCAGATAATTCACTCATCATGTTATCTCAATAAGGGATTGGAAGGTACGAAATTTTTAAAAAATGAGGAAGAGTTAAATGCAGATATTTCAATTCATACTTTCTTCAAACTGATGGTTCTTAGCAGGTCTTCGCCCTGATTTATAACAACTTCAATATAAGTGGGAGGCCACAGACTTTTTATTTTTTCAGGCCACTCGATAAAGCAAAAATTACCGGAGTAGAGATATTCCTCGAACCCGATGTCGTAAGCCTCAGCTTCATTTTTGATGCGGAAGAAATCGAAATGAAATGCCTTTCCATATTTGTAATTGTATTCATTAATAATAGAATACGTCGGACTCGAAACGGTATCGGCTATCCCTATCTCGTGGCAGATAGCCTTTATAAAAGTGGTTTTCCCCGCCCCCATTTCTCCGTTAAAAAGAAAGATCTTTTCATCGTTTGCAAAAGCTAACACCTCCCGGGCAGCTGCCGGGAGGTCATCTACGTCTCGGACGTCAATTTTCATAATTCAAAAATAGAAAATGATCCGGTTATTTAGGGCTGTAGGTCACATAAGGCACAATCATTTCTTCCAGAGAAATTCCTCCGTGCTGAAATGTTTCATTGAAATAATTTACAAATTGGTTGTAGTTGTTGGGGTAGACGAAATAACTGTCCTCCTTGGCAAAGACAAAACCAGAGCTCATATGCAGCTTGGGCAGCATCGCCTCATGGGGGTTTTTTACATGGAACACCTCTTTTGCATTGAAATTCAGGTTCTTGCCTTGCTTATATCTGAGGTTTGAATTTGTGTTACGATCGCCAATGATCTTGCTGGGGTGCTTAACCCGGATCGTGCCATGGTCCGTAGTAATGATCAGTTTGATATCCTTTTGAGCCAGTTTCTTAAGAGCATCCAGTAAAGGTGAGTGTATAAACCAGGAAAGGGTCAGAGAGCGGTAAGCAGCTTCATCATTTGCAAGTTCCCGGATCATGGCCATATCGGTACGGGCGTGAGAAAGCATATCTACGAAGTTATAGACAATGACATTAAGGTCATTACCCATAAGATTATAGATATTTTCTGTAATTGTTTTCCCCTGTTCAAAAGTGAGCACCTTATTATACGAATACTTGCATTCTTTACGCATAATTCTTTGAATCTGGTCGGCGAGGAACTTCTCCTCGAAAAGATTCTTGCCGCCTTCATCTTCATCATTCTGCCACATCTCAGGGAATCGTCTTTCCATTTCAAGGGGCATGAGGCCGGAAAATATGGCATTTCTGGCGTATTGGGTAGCCGTAGGCAGGATACTGTAATAGCTGTCTTCCTCGTCCACCCGGTAATAATCCATCAGGATAGAGTTTATCATTTTCCACTGGTCATATCGGAGATTGTCGATAAGGATAAAAAAAGTTGGCTTTTTAGCCTCCAGGGAAGGTAATACTCTTTTTGAAAAAAGCTGGTTGGAAGTTACCGGTCCATCCTGCGGGCTTTTGAGCCAGCTTAGATAATTCTTTTCAACAAACTTAGAGAACTGGACGTTGGCTTCAGCCTTCTGAACGGTTAATATTTCGTGCATCCCTTCGTCTTCCAGGTTTTCAAGCGAAAGCTCCCAATACACGAGTTTTTTATACACGTCAACCCATTCCGAATGGCTAAGATTATCATTAAGTGTCATACCTAAAGTCCTGAAATCCTGCTGATAAGCCATAGAGGTTTTCTCGCTGATCAGGCGCTTGTTATCGATAAGCTTTTTTATAGTGAGCAGGATTTGCTTGGGGTTAACGGGTTTTATCAGATAATCATCAATTTTAAAACCAATCGCGTCTTCCATCATATACTCTTCCTCGTTTTTTGTAATAAGGACAATCGGAATATCAGGATCTATGGTTTTTATTTGTGCGAGGGTTTCCAGCCCGGTAAGGCCGGGCATATTCTCATCGAGGAAAACGAGGTCAAAATTCTCTTTCTTGAAACAATCTAAAGCATCGTTGCCATTGTTAACTGTTTTTATTTTGTATCCTTTTTCGTTCAGAAATAGTATATGTGGCTTAAGCAAATCGATTTCATCGTCTGCCCATAGAATAGTAGTTTCTTGCATTTGAATGTAAATTTAGTATCATATCGTGCGTTGAACTTTTTTATCAGCGCAATTGTCATTAAAAATAGCAATTTTTGTGCCCTAGGGTTTGAAAGCTTGAATAAGAAGAAAATAATTAATGATCCGGTTTACGGATTTATCACTATTCCATCCGAGTTGGTGTTTGATCTAATTCAGCACCCCTACGTTCAGCGGCTACGATACATTAAGCAGCTGGGAATGACTCACCTCGTATACCCTGGAGCCCTTCACACACGTTTCCATCATGCTATTGGCGCCATGCATTTAATGGGTCTGGCGGTAGAAACAATCAGAAGTAAGGGTCAGGCAATTTCTTGCGAAGAAGAAGAAGCCGCTAATATAGCCATTCTTTTGCACGATATTGGCCATGGCCCCTTTTCACACGCTCTTGAGCACACTATTGTTGAAGGCATACCCCATGAGCATATTTCAAGGTTACTGATGGACAATCTAAACCATGAGTTTGAGGGTAAGCTGGAACTCGCGCTCGACATCTTCAATGATCGCTATCACAAAAAATTCCTGCACCAGCTTGTTTCGGGGCAGCTTGATATCGACCGGATGGACTATCTTAACCGCGATAGTTTTTTTACAGGAGTTTCTGAAGGAGTGATAAGCTTCGACAGGATTATTAAGATGCTGAATGTTGTGGATGACCAGCTTGTAGTGGAAGAAAAGGGGATTTACTCGATCGAGAAGTTCTTAATAGCACGCAGGCTGATGTATTGGCAGGTTTACTTGCACAAAACAGTGATCGCTGCCGAGCAATTGCTGGTCAAGATCCTTGAACGAGCGAAAGAACTTTCAGCACAAGGCCAAAGACTTTTTGCAAGTCCTTGCTTCGCGTATTTTTTAAACAACTCTATTAGTAGGGACGATTTCCAAAATGACCCGCGCAACCTGGAACGGTTCACCAGGCTCGATGATAACGATATATTTACATCCATAAAAGTATGGTGCGACGACAAGGACCTCATTTTATCAACACTGTGTAAGCACCTGATTAAGCGTAACCTCTACCAGGTTGAGATCAGTAATGAACCCCCATCGCTGGAAAAAATCCAGGACCTTGCAGAAAACACTACTCATTTATACGAAATCGATGATGATGACACTTCGTATTTCGTATTTACAGATACTATTAAGAACAACGCGTATAACGTGGGCAATGGTAGTATTAAAATATTGATGAAAGACGGCACTATCCAGGACATTACCACGGCATCAGACAACTCAAACCTGGAAGCGCTCGTGCGGACGGTTCAAAAGTATATTCTTTGCTATTTAAAAGAGGTGAAACTATTTAATGATTAACACATCTTATTCTGAACCTACGGGCAATACAAAATTTGTTCGTTAACTTATAAGCTCTAAATTTGCCAAATGCAATTAACTGCACATCAGATTGGAATATTACTGGAAGGTACTGTAGACGGTAATCCTGACGTGGCAGTAAATCAATTGTCAAAGATCGAGGATGCACAAAAAGGCTCTCTCTCTTTCTTGTCTAATACCAAATACGAACAGTATCTATATACCTCGGGAGCTTCAATAATAATAGTCAATGAAGATTTTACGCCCTCGCAGGCTGTTGCCGCAACATTGATCAGGGTAAAGAACTCGTATAGTGCGTTTTCAATTCTTTTGGAAAAGTACGATGAGATGATTAAGTCTAACAAAAGCGGTATCGAACAGTTCAGCTTTATACACCCTACCGCCAAAATTGGCAAAGATGTCTACATAGGATCTTTTGCTTATATCGGTCCGGATGTTAAAATTGGTGACGGAAGCAAGATCTACCCGAATACCTACGTTGCAGATAACGTAACAATAGGAAAAGGTGTCACCCTGTATGCCGGGGTTAAGGTTTATTTTAATTGTCAGATAGGTGACAAAAGTATTATTCATTCCGGAGCAATAATAGGCGCAGACGGCTTTGGTTTTTCCCCGGATGGTGAAGGTTCTTACCGTAAGATCAGCCAGATTGGAAATGTTATCCTTGAAGAAAATGTGGAGGTGGGATCAAACACAGCAATCGACCGCGCAACCATGGGCTCAACGATTATCCGGAAAGGTGTAAAACTTGATAACCTCATCCAGGTAGCACACAACGTCGAGATCGGGGCTAATACAGTCATCGCAGCCCAAACCGGTATATCGGGAAGCACAAAAATCGGTGACAATTGCGTAATCGGTGGCCAGGCAGGAGTTGTTGGCCACATTACTATAGCAAACGGATCGAATATAGGCGCGAAATCGGGTATAAACAATTCGATTAAAATCGAAAATAAGAGCTGGAACGGCGTGCCGCTGGCACCTTACCGCGACTCCCTAAAAATTCAGGTTGTTATGAAGAGACTGCCCGAACTCGAAGCGAAAGTTCTGGAACTTGAGAAGATCATTAAAAACCTAATAAAATAACCGTTGGGGAAACGGTTAACATTGATGCTATGAATGTAAAACAAAGAACTATTAAATCTGAGATCTCTGTGACAGGGGTTGGATTACATACTGGCCAGGTGGCTACAATGACATTCAAACCTGCACCAGAAAACCATGGTTATAAATTTATAAGAACAGACCTTCCGGGTGCACCTGTTATCGATGCGGATGTGGATAACGTAACAGATACTTCACGGGGCACTACCATTTCCCAGAACGGGGCAAGCGTTAACACCGTTGAGCACGTTCTTGCCAGCCTTGTAGGTGCTGAAGTAGACAACGTGGTGATCGAACTCGACGGACCAGAAACGCCTATAATGGATGGCAGCTCCATCATGTTTATGGAAGCACTTGAAAAGGCGGGCATTGTTGACCAGGAAGCTTACCGTGAATACTATACTATCCCGCATAATATTCATTATTCTGAACCAGATCGTAAGGTTGAAATGGTTGCGATGCCTCTCGATGATTACAGGTTTACGTGTATGATTGATTATAATTCGCCGGTACTTGGAAGCCAGCACGCAGCGATAACCACAATTTCAGAATTCAAAAAAGAAATAGCCTCCTGCCGCACATTTTGCTTCCTGCACGAGCTTGAAATGCTATTGAAACATAACCTGATAAAAGGTGGTGACCTGAATAATGCGATCGTCGTGGTCGATAAACAGGTGAGTAAGGAAGAACTGAAAAACCTTGCAAGACTCTTTAACCGCGATGATATAGACGTAGCCAAGGAGGGTATTCTGAATAACATTGAGCTTCGCCACCAGAATGAGCCGGCACGTCATAAATTACTGGATATGATCGGCGACCTGGCATTGGTCGGTGTTCCTCTGAAGGGACATATCATGGCCGCCAGACCGGGGCATGCGGCTAATGTCGCATTCGCAAAGAAGATAAAAGCTCAGATCAAAAAGGAAAAGAATAAAAAGCACATTCAGATATATAATCCCAATGCAACTCCATTATATGATGTAGTTCAGATTATGAACATGCTTCCGCATCGTCAGCCTTTTTTATTCATCGATAAAATACTTGAACTCTCCAAAACCTATGTTGTAGGCGTGAAAAACGTAACAATGAACGAAGAGTTTTTTAAGGGACATTTTCCGGGCGCGCCAGTAATGCCCGGTGTTATTCAGATAGAAGCAATGGCACAGACAGGCGGTATTTTGCTGTTAAGCACAGTACCTGACCCGCAAAATTATCTGACTTATTTCTTAAAGATCGATAAAGTGAGATTCCGGGCACAGGTATTGCCAGGCGATACGATTATCTTTAGATGCGATCTGATGGAACCAATAAGACGAGGTATCTGCCAGATGAAAGGCGTCGGCATGGTTGGAGAGAAGATTGTTGTAGAGGCAGAAATGATGGCACAGATTAGCAGAGTTAAAGACAGCGAACCAAGCGTATGATCCAACCCTTAGCATATATACACCCGCAGGCAAAAATTGCTGATAATGTAGTGATTGAGCCTTTTGTTACTATTTATAAAGATGTTGTAGTTGGAGAAGGAACCTGGATAGGGTCTAACGTAACCATTATGGATGGTGCCAGGATCGGTAAAAATTGCCGGATTTTTCCTGGTGCTGTAATTTCTGCGCCACCACAGGACTTAAAATATAAAGGAGAAGCTTCAACGGTTACTGTGGGCGACAACACGATTATTCGAGAGTGTGTTACCCTTAATCGCGGAACTGCTTTAGATAAAAACACCACTACCATAGGATCAAATTGCTTGCTTATGGCCTATGTTCACGTAGCCCACGATTGCGTGATCGGAAACAATGTGATCATTGCCAACTCAGTTCAATTGGCCGGACATATAGAGGTACAGGACTACGCTTTTATCGGAGGTGCTTCAGCGGTTCATCAATTTGTATCCATCGGAGCACACTCTATTATTTCCGGGGGCTCACTCGTTCGTAAGGATGTGCCACCATATACCAAGGCAGGCCGTGAGCCCCTTTCGTATGTGGGTATTAATTCTGTTGGATTGAGAAGACGCGGCTTCTCATCAGAGCAAATTAACGAGATACAGGACATCTATCGCACCATATTCCTTAAAAAATTCAATATAACCCGTGCACTGGATATTATTGAAACAGAACGTGAGCCAACAGAAATACGTGACGAGATACTGGATTTTATCCGTAACTCCAACCGTGGCGTTATGAAAGGCTTTGGGAGCGGTGTTTAAATTGCATGCGTGTAGGTGGCAGTTCCTGGTTCGTAATTTTTAATTGCCGTGGCGATGAAGATCATTCTTGAAAAAATCGGAAGGCGCTTTAATCGCGATTGGATCTTCAGAAATATTAATTACACTTTCGAAAGCGGCAAATCCTATGCTATCCTGGGAGCTAACGGAAGCGGAAAATCAACTCTTCTGCAGGTTGTTTCAGCGAGTCTTACAAGTTCCGAAGGCGAGCTTTTTTATCAAAAAGATGGAAGGCCGGTTGATATAGAAAATGTTTTTGATTATTTGAGTATAGCCGCTCCCTATATGGATCTTATCGAAGAGTTCTCTTTGGTTGAGCATATCGATTTTCATTTCCAATTTAAAACCTACAGAGAGGGATATTCAAGGGAATCTGTGATAGAGCTTCTCGGACTGCGTCACTCTCAGCACAAGGCGCTTAAAAATTTCTCGTCCGGCATGAGGCAAAGAGTAAAACTTGCTTTAGCCTTCTGTGCAGATACGGAAGTTCTCTTACTCGACGAACCCACTTCCAATCTCGACGCGCAAGGGGTCGAGTGGTACCTCTCTTTAATTAAACAATTTTCCGCCGGTCGCCTGGTTATCGTTTGTTCCAACCAGGAACACGAATATGCCTTTTGTGATCACAGGATAGGTGTCGAAGATTATAAGCTCTGATTCAAATCAGCGTCTCTATTTGATATCTGAATTTTTCACTGTATCTTTGCGGCTCGAAACCATCAAAATGATTTATGGCAAAAGCGTCAGAAATAAAAACAGGTAATATTCTACGTTATAATGGCGAATTGGTAACTGTTGATGAGATTATTCATCGTACGCCTGGCAAGGGTGGCGCTTTCTATATTGGTAAGTTCCGGAATATAAAAAGCGGAAAGACGGTTGAAGCCCGCCTGGGAACTGACGAGCAGGTTGAAATTTGCCGTGTCGAGACGAGTGATTACCAATACCTTTACGAAGAAGGCGATTATTTCGTTGTGATGGATAACACGTCATTTGAGCAGTTTAGCATTGATAAAAAACTGTTTGGTTCTGCAGCTAAGTTCCTTAAAGAAGGAATGAACGTTATCGTTTCTTTTGAGAGCGAAGAGCCAATTATGGCACAGGCGCCTACAACCGTAGAACTTGAGATTGTCTATACCGAGCCTGCAGTAAAGGGAGATACTTCTACCAATGCATTAAAAAATGCTACCGTTGAAACAGGTATCGAGATCCGTGTGCCTTTATTTGTTAATCAGGGCGATAAAGTAAGAGTTGATACCCGTACCGGGGATTATATAGAAAGAGTAAAATAGTTAATAAGTTTAGTTTTAGGTTTAGGTTGATTATGCGGTCTTTCCAGAGGTGGAGAGGCCGTTTTTTATTGGTATCATTTGGACTGAGTTTTATACATTAGTGTCGTGGATAAAGCTACCCTCCGCCAGCAATTTTTACAACGCCGTTTGAATATCCCGCGCTCACGGTACTGGATTCTTACAGATCAAATTGTAGATCAGGTCAAGTTAATAAACTGGGTGGATTTTAAGATGGTTCACATTTTTCTGCCTATCAGTATGCAGAATGAAATCGATACTTTTTCCATACTACTCTATTTTAAGCATTCTCATCCAAACCTGCAGATCGTTGTCCCAAGAACTAATTTCAAATCGCTCGAGATGTTAAATATGCTCTATGATCATGAGCACACCATTTTAGGGCGAAATCGATATGGTATTCCCGAACCTATTCATGGCCGTGTTGTACCGCCTGCAGAGATCGATCTGGTATTTATTCCTTTGCTGGCATTCGACAGAAACGGCAACCGGGCTGGATACGGAAAAGGTTTTTATGACAGGTTCTTGTCAAATTGCAGACCCGATGTTAAAAAGATCGGTTTGTCATTTTTTGATCCGGTGGATGAAATCAGCGATATCAATGAATTTGACGTCCCTCTTGACATGTGCCTTACTCCCGGAAAGACCTGGAAATTTGGTAATTAGTATTCGAGTAAACGGCGAATGACACCTCAAAGAGCAGTACTGCTTCTGCCGGCCTACCTACAACGTTAATTCAAGTAATACAGGGCAATGATCGGAATGCCGTGCTTCCGGTAAGATGGCCGAGCGCCGTATATTTTGTCTTAGTCCTTCACTGACCATATTATAGTCTATGCGCCAGCCAAGATTCTTCATTCTTGCATTAGCACGATAACTCCACCAGGTATAATTGTGGGGCTCCGCATTTAAGTGCCTGAAGCTATCAACAAAGCCGGTATTGATAAAATTCTCCATCCATTCGCGTTCGGCCGGTAGAAAGCCTGAAGAGTTAGCATTCGATTTTGGGTTGTGAATATCAATCGCCCGGTGGCAAATATTGTAGTCTCCTGAAATTACAAGTTTGGGATGATCGAGCCTCATTTTATCAGCATAATCCTGAAAATCCTCAAGAAAGCGATACTTAAACGTCTGTCGCTCTTCACCGCTTGAGCCTGACGGGAAATAAGTGCTCATCACTGAAAAGCTATCAAAATCGGCTCTTATAACTCTTCCTTCGCGATCATATTCTTGTATTCCGCAGCCATATTCTATGTGCCTGGGCGAATGTTTCGTGAAAATTGCTGTACCGCTGTAGCCTTTCTTTTCCGCCGGGTTCCAATAGTGTTCATATCCCATTTGCTCCAGAAGAAGCAGATCTACGAGCTGGTCGGGAGTTGCTTTGATTTCCTGCAGACAAATAATATCAGGATTTGCTGCCTGCAGCCAGGCCAGCCAGTTTTTACTTAATGCTGAACGTATACCGTTAACATTGTAGGAAATTATCTTCATGAGTTTTTAAAGAGGACTATTTTTTAACACAAGCCTTCTTTTTTCGATTTTTCTTGCTTCGCGATTTTTAAGAACACTAACTTCCATGCTTATATCGTCCATTGGTCTGTCCATGGCATTTGTGCTGACAGAGGCTATTGTATCGACCATCTCCACTCCATGAACTATCTCGCCATAAACCGTGTAGTTTCCATCCAGATGGGGAGTGCCGCCGAGTGTTTTGTAAACTTGCCGATGGGCTTCCGGAATAACCCTCCCGTTCATGCGGTTCATCCTTGTTTGGTCGAGTTCAGCATCTGTAAATTTTCTGCCCTGCACCAGGTAAAATTGACTTGCGCTCGACGATTTCTCCGGATTGTTATCCCTGGCAGCGGCTAGAACTCCCTTTTTATGAAAGAGACTGTCACGGAATTCGGCATCTACCCTGTATCCCAGGTCGCCTGATCCCAGGGCTTGTTCTGGTTTTGCCGCTTTTGAATCCGGGTCGCCACCCTGGATCATAAAGTTTTTGATCACCCTGTGAAAAAGTGTTCCGTTATAGAAGCCTTCATTGGCAAGCTTTAAAAAATTATCGCGGTGCTTCGGAGTTTGATTATACAGCATGATGATACACTCACCTTTTGAAGTCTTTATGCGAACATAACTGTGTTTCGGTTTGGCAACTGTTTCAAGAGCGCAAAACAACAACACAAAGGATATATATTTCTTCATGTCCTTAGTCTAATAAGGTTTCAAAATAGGTAATAATCAACGATCTCATAATCATTTCCTGTTCTAATAAGGTGTAAGGTGGGATAGGCTTGACAAGAGTCCAGTGCGGCCAGCCATCCTGATCGACACCCTCTAACTCGTAGAAACCCAGTTCACTAAACAAACGGCAGTTGGCGATATGCATTAATTCTTCCTTTTGTCTTTTGCTGAACTTTTGCGGCCCTTTTCCCAATTCCTGAACCCCGATCAGGAAAAGCATAACTTTCATGTCCGGAATATCAGTGTCAAAATCCCTTGCGATTCGCTCCTGCAGCACAGTCCATTTATCATTAATCTCCGATGGTTTCATCTGTTTATATTTTTGTCTTAGTTGTCAGATGGAGCCTTTGATAATTAAAATAATCATTGCCATGGGGGTTTAATGATGATTTTAATTATGTCGGGTTCATGACTGTAAAAGTCTGTAAAAAATAGATATATGACGCTATGCCAGAACAGAAATCTATGTGCAATCAGTATATTTGCTTATGCAAAAACCAATTGTCACAGCTTTATTGGCTTATGGAATGTCTGGGAAATTATTCCACGCCCCGTTCATTAATTTTCATCAGGGTTTTAATTTTAAAGGAGTTTTTGAACACAACAATAAGCGCGTTCAGGCTGATTATTCCGGTGTCAAGAGCTATGACACCTTACAGGAGGTCCTTGATGATAAAGATATAGAGCTCGTGATTGTTAATACTCCAAGCAACCTGCATGTAGATCATACAAGACGGGCTCTGCTTGCAGGAAAACACGTGCTGGTGGAGAAACCATTTGCACCCACCGTGGAAGAAGCGAAAGACTTATTTGAGCTGGGCCGGAAAGTGAACCGTAAGATCATGGTCTATCAGAACCGGCGGTTTTCCAGCGATTTTGAAGTAACGAAAGATATTATTAACAGCGGGAAACTGGGTGAAATCATTGAGATGCATTTGCGTTACGATCGTTATAGAGCTGAAATAGGCCCTAAAGCTTTTAAGGAGAATCCTTTTCCGGCCAGCGGCGTAGTTTATGACCTTGCAGCTCACCTATTGGATCAGGTGATCTGTCTGCTGGGAAGACCTGACAGTTATCGCAAGGTCACTGGTATTTATCGCGACCATTCAAAGGTGGATGATTATGGGCATATTTACCTGTCTTATCCGGGCAAAAAGAACGTTTTTATTACAACAAGCCTGCTGGTTGCCGACCCTTTGCCAGGTATTATTATTCATGGCTCTAAAGGGTCTTTTATCAAATCATTTTGCGATTCCCAGGAAGATCAGCTGATTGCCGGAATGAAACCCGGAGATTCAGACTTTGGCAAAGAAGATGATGGAAAAGAAGGCCGGCTCACCATCGTAAATTCTAATGGTGAGAAAAGAACCGAATTGATTGCTTCTGTTAGGGGGAAATATATAGACTTGTTCGAAGCTGTTTATCAGAATATCAGAAACGATGTTGATTTTCCTGTGAAAGAAGAAGAAGTTCTTATACAGCTTGAAATACTGGAAAGTAAGGCAGATTAAGTATTCACTTTTCCGATGCGGGTGTACACGGGAAAAGATACCTTACAGATCTTTTCAGTTCCCCACGCTGTTCTGAATTCTGCTTCCAACTGACCGACAGGGTTGATATTTTTTTTGCCGATAAAATGCTGGACTGCCGACCAACTATTCAGGTAACCGAGAAGGTTTTCCAAGGTCCATGAAGTTTCAATTCGAAATTCAGGAAGAAGGATCTCTTCAAAAGGAAAGGGAATTGTCTGATAATTCTCTTCTATAAATTTTCTTTCAGGATCCCAATATTGACTTCCGAGTATATCACTGTACAAATTCTGTATCACTTTATCTATTGGTGTATTCAGTTCGGGGAGCTTATAGGCCCACACGGCTATAATGCTTTCTGACTTGCCTACACGCCTTGCCTCTTTATAGAACTCTTCGAAATTAAACCAATGTATTGCCTGCGCTACTGTTATAAGATCAACAGAGGAGGTTTTGATATCGGTGTTCTCGGCTGGCATTAGCCGGTAATTTATATTAGGCTTTTGTCTGGCATGTTGTATTTGCCCCGAGCTGATATCTGTTGCAATTACTTCGTCAAAGTGAGCTGAAAGCACACTGGCGACCTGCCCGTTACCGCAGCCACAATCCCAGGCCGTGTTTTTTTCTTTAACCAGATCTAACAGACGATCATATAACCCTTGCGGATAAACAGGGCGAAATTGAGCATAGGAGGAAGCTTGTGCAGAGAAATTATCTTTCAAAACAGATACTAGATTGTTACAATGCCAAAAATAGGGAATTAGGTTATCATTTACCTTTTGCATATTTTTGAGCTGGTTATGAAAAGAATAAAGAAGTCATTAGGTGTTGCGCTCTCGGCAGTTTTGCTGCTGAGCTTCTCCGTGACGTTTATTCCTTTAGATTTTCTTCATAACCATCAAACCAGTCAAACCCAGGTTTCCTGCTCTAAGGATAAAGCGCATTCTAGCTGCAATCATAAATTACACGTCACCAAGAAAGCTGATTTTTGCTGGGCTTGCGCTGTCCATTTCGATAAGACATTTACAAAAATAAGCTTCGTTGAGAAGCTAAAACTTTCTCCGGGATTATCCGTGCTCGTTAATAATGATACAGCAGGATATATCATCGAACTTCTTTTTACAGTCTTACGGGGCCCCCCAACAGAATAATTCTATTTCTTCTACTTAATAATAATGCTATCCGTTTCGGGTAAGCACTTCTATTACATTATTTTTTATCTCATAGAAATGAAATCTATTATTCTTTATATATTCCTGTTCCTTCCGGCGTCAAACCTTTTTGCTGAAGTAATTTCACTCGATGGACACGTTATTGATGCCCAGACTAAAGAAACTTTACCTGGCGCCGTTATAACAATACCAGACCTTAAAATTTCAGCGGTCTCTGATGATTCAGGACAATTCACTTTTACAAATATCCCTCAAAAAGGACGTTTCCTTATTGAGGTGCGATATATAGGTTATAAAACAATGATTCAAACCGTCGACCTGTCGGCAGCTTCAGGTCTTGAGTTTGCGTTATCACCCAGCACTATTGAAACAAAGGAAGTTGTGATTACCGGAACAGCTTTTAGTACTGATAATCGTAAAAACAGTACCGCTGTATCGTCCGTCACTAAGGATCAGCTAATAAATCGCCCCTCTGGTAATCTTGTAGATGCAATTGCCAAAGTTCCCGGAGTTTCCCAGGTTACCACGGGAGGCGGAATATCAAAACCCGTTATTCGCGGCCTTAGTTATAACAGGGTGGTAACGCTTGTAGATGGAGCAAAACAGGAAGGACAGCAATGGGGTGATGAGCATGGACTTGAAGTAGATCAATATAGCGCAGAACGTGTAGAAGTTCTGCGTGGTGCAGCAAGTCTGTTATATGGCTCTGACGCCCTGGGGGGGGTAATTAACGTTTTGGAACCATTACCATCGCCGGAGGGCAAAATACAGGGAGAGTTACTCACCAGCTATCAGTCAAACAACGGTCTCAGTGGAAGCTCCGCAATGATCCAGGGTAATACTGATGGGTTTGTATGGCGTGCAAGGGGATCTTATAAAAATGCGTTCAGTTATAACGCACCTGGTGGCCGTATTGCAAATACAGGGTATAACGAGACCAGTCTTAGCGGACAAGTAGGATTCAATAAGAAATGGGGATATGCTCATCTAAATGCTTCCAGTTTTAGAAACAATATTGGCCTTCCCGATTTTAGCAGAAATCCGGACGGGCAGTTTGAGGATGAGAATGGAAATGTTCTTTCAAATGATGATCTTAAAAGCCGTGACCTATTCCTTCCTTTTCAGGATATACGCCATTACAAACTGGCGATGAACAGTCATATTTTATTCAGCACAGGAAGGTTACGTACAACGCTTGCCTTCCAGAACAATCAGCGGCGGGAGCTTGAAGATAGCAGAACCAATCCATCATTGTTATTTGATCTTAAAACCTATAGCTCGGATTTTAAATATTATTTCAACGAAAAAAGGGGATGGGAACCAGTGATTGGCTTGTCGGGTTCTCTGCAAAATAATAAGAATAAGGCTGAAGAGCTGCTTATTCCGGATTATGATTCCCGTGAGCTAGGCTTATTTGTTTATGCTAAAAAATCATGGGAAAGTACCACGTTCAATTTTGGAGCAAGATTTGACTACCGGAATATTGACGGCTTTGCGATGGAGGAAGATGGTGCGCCCAAATTCAATAATTTCAGCAACAGCTTTTCAAATGTAAGCGGCGCCTTAGGTTTTACTAAGGAGTTTAATGAACACTTCAACTTTAAGGCTAACCTGGGTTCGGCATTTCGTTCACCCAATATTGCTGAGCTGAGCTCCGATGGCGTTCATGAAGGAACGTTCCGATACGAGATTGGTAACAACGACCTGAAACCCGAAAATAGTTATTATGGTGACCTTGCCTTTGAATTCAACAACAATACTGTAAGTGCGAGTATCGGGGCGTTTAACAATTACATTGACAATTATATCTTTAGCAGTCAGCTAAATAATGAAACGATTCTTGTTGATTCGGAGACATTACCAGTATACCGCTTTATCCAGGAGAACGCTAATTTATCTGGTATTGAAGCAAGCCTGACGCTGCATCCGGCAGAGCTTATTCATATTGAGAACAGTTTCTCGTATACACGCGGAGTAAACCGGGCAACAAAAAATCCTTTACCCTTTATTCCGGCTGGGGTATTGCGAAATGAATTGCGACTAGAACCGGAGATAAAAGGGTTAAAAAGCACCTATTTCTCGCTTGCACTAGATAATTTTTTCAAACAAAACAGGATTGATCTTTTTGAAACCAAAAGCGCGGGTTACAGTCTGGTAAATTTAGGCCTTGGTACAACATTTATCATGGGTAAGCAGCCGATCAGGATGAACATCTCAGCTAATAACCTGTTCGATAAGGCATATTATGATCATTTAAGCAGGTTTAAGCCAGGCAGGCTCGATGAGACGGATCCTTTAACAGGATATTATAATCAAGGCAGGAACATCTCTGTTGGGTTATATCTTCCATTCAAATAGAATACATTCCCCAAAACAGTACTGCGACAACTTTTGCGTTCTTTAAACTTATCTTTGCATAGCCAGTTGAATTAAAAAGCAATGCTATGCAAAGATTAGTTTTATTTCTGCTCCTCGCCTGTTCCCTCGTAAGTTATAGTCAAAAAAAACAGGCACTTTCTATCACCCTTGAAAATGTCGATTATGCCTATCCCGTTAAATTCTTACCATTGTCAGTGGAGGGACAGGATCTGCGAATGGCGTATATGGATGTTCAGCCGCTTCAACCAAATGGTTCGACAGTGATGCTTTTTCACGGTAAGAACTTTGCCGGCTACTATTGGACAAATGTAATTAAGGGGCTTTCTGAAGAGGGGTATCGTGTTATTGTTCCCGACCAGATAGGGTTCGGAAAGTCTTCGAAGGCGATTATTAATTATAGCTTTCATACACTGGCCGGCTTTAACAAGCAACTCCTTGACAGCCTCGGTATTAAACAGACTGTATTAATGGGGCATTCCATGGGCGGTATGCTTGCTTCACGTTTCGCTTTGCTCTTTCCTGAAAACACTTCACAATTGATTCTTACAAATCCTATCGGCCTGGAAGATTATAAAACATTTGTACCCTACGCAAGTACAGAGAATCTGTACCGGATTGAACTTAAGACAACACCTGAAAGTGTTAAAAGATACTATCAAAGCTCATATTTTGTGAAATGGAAGCCGGAATACGATGAGCTTGTTCGCGTTGCGTCAGGTATTACCGGAAGCTCTGACTTCCCGCGTGCCGCTAAGGTAGCTGCGCTAACTTCCCAAATGATCTATGAACAGCCTGTAGTATATGAATTTCCTCAATTGAAAGTCCCGGTTCTCCTGCTTATCGGAACCCAGGACAAAACAATAGTAGGTAAGGGCCGCTTAGGCGATGACGATCAGAAAAAATATGGTCAGTATACTGTGTTGGGTAAGCAAACTGCCGCCAAAATTCCTGGCTCCAAACTGATTGAGTTTAACAATTCCGGTCATATCCCGCATCTGGAGATCCCGGAAGAATTTATGAAAGCATTAATGGCTAATATCAGGAAGTGAGATCGGAGATGATCTGATCGATTGACCGCCTGCACTGATCGCCACTTTTCATATTCTTCAGGGTGAGTACATTGCTTTCCATCTCGTCGCTTCCAATAAGGATCACATAAGGTATCTTCTTGTCATCGGCATAATTTAGCTGTTTTTTAAGCTTGGCCGATGAAGGATATAACTCAGAATTTATTCCGGCCATCCTCAATTTCTGAAGCAATGGAAGTGCATATTTTTCCGCATTTTGGTCAAAATTACTGATCATAACCCGGGTGCTTTCGGATGAAGTTTCCGGAAAAAGGTTCAGCTCTTCAAGAACGTCATAGATGCGGTCGGCGCCAAAAGAAATACCGACGCCTGTTAAGCCTTTCAGGCCGAACATTCCGGTGAGGTCATCATAGCGGCCACCGCCTCCTATACTTCCCATCGCTACTTCGTTAGTTTTTACTTCAAATATCGCTCCCGTATAATAGTTAAGGCCGCGGGCCAGGGTAATATCTAGTTCAAGGTTCAAGGCTGCTGGGCCTGCGTTCTGAGGCCTTAGCAATGAGAGAT
The DNA here is from genome assembly GCF_029360805.1 of Daejeonella sp. JGW-45. Lineage (GTDB taxonomy): Bacteria > Bacteroidota > Bacteroidia > Sphingobacteriales > Sphingobacteriaceae > Daejeonella. The sequence goes on from NZ_JARKNC010000010.1 coordinate 21,932, forward strand.
ATGTAAATATCGTTTCGATCTCTTCGATGCCTTTCAGTCCGGTAGAAGAATCTTTTAAAACCTGCTTCAAGTCCCCGATCTTAGCCTCGTTAAGGCCCTCAAGCAGAATTACCGGCTTAAGTTTTTCTATATCTGCGGAGGTGAAGCCTCGTTCAATTAACTCCTTCGTTACACCTTCAAAACCAATCTTATCCAGCTTATCTATTGCAACGGTCATATCGACGATAAGTTCCGCTTTTCCAATTATTTCAGCGATTCCCGACAGGATCTTGCGATTATTGATCTTGACAGTAAAATCTTTTAGTCCAAGTTCGGTCAAAGCTTCGTGGTAAATAAGAACAAACTCAGCCTCGTTTAGAAGACTGTCTGATCCGACCACATCTGCATCACACTGATAAAATTCGCGGTATCTGCCTCGTTGAGGGCGGTCTGCCCGCCATACCGGCTGGATCTGGAAGCGTTTAAAGGGAAGCGAGATATCGTTTTGGTGCATGACAACGTACCTTGCAAAAGGTACGGTCAGATCGTAACGAAGCGCTTTCTCGCTGATAACCGGCACCAGACCTTGAGAAGTATACGCTGAGAGTTTTTCGGCAGGAACCTTAGACAGAAAATCCCCGGAATTCAAAACTTTGAAGATCAGCTTATCACCTTCATCGCCATACTTTCCTGTCAGAGTTTCCAGATTTTCCATTGTAGGAGTCTGGATCTCCTGGTAACCATATTTCCTGAAAACAGAGCTTATTGTGTTAAAAATATAATTTCTCCTTACCATTTCTAACGCAGAGAAATCTCGGGTTCCTTTTGGGATGGACGGTTTTATGATTGCCATAGGAATAAAGGTACAGGTTTAAGCCGGAGTGTTCATTTCAGCGATGATCTCCCGGCAACGCCTTTCGACCATTTTATATACAGGATCAAACAGGTTATCATCATAATACGGATCAGGTACTATCTCATTTTTTAAAAAGAGGCTTACTTTACCGTGATCCTCATCGTGCCTGGCCAAAGCTTTCACGTCGCTGAGGTTGCTATAATCCATTACAAAAATATGATCATAATTGTCGAAATCGCCTATTTCAAATTGCCTGCAGCTCTGCTGGGAGATATCAACACCATAATTCTTCGCTACTGCAATAGAACGGTGGTCGGGCTTTTCACCAATATGCCAGTGGCCTGTCCCCGCGGAGTCGATTTCCCATTCAAGGCCATTTTCCTTTGCAAGATGTTCAAGGACACCGTGAGCTAGCGGTGAACGGCAGATATTACCCAGACAAACCATCAGTATCTTCATCACCTTACTTAAAAATGTCGTTAAGCAAGGCGGCCAGGTGTATTCCCCCCTTAAGCAGCTGTTGGTCGGCGACTCCTATATAGTCATAGATGTACCTGTAACTTAATTTGTCGCCAGTTTTTACATTAGCGTAGATCTTCTCGCTGATTTTATAAGAATCTTCTACCCACAGATTAATGTCCTCATTTTGGAGTTGAAAAAGTCGCGGCTTATCAATGAAGTTTATTGATCTGGCATATTCGGTATAACTAAGCTCTTGCGAATCAATCAGGTCGCTGTCCCAGATACGGTGAAGATTTGACGGCTGCCCGAACCAGGTAACCTGCACTTTATTCCCGCCGAGATCTTCAAATCTGCCGGTATGCATAGGTTGGTGCAGATCACCCACCAGGTGAATTAAAAGACGCAGATACATTATTTTTTTGTTCTTGTCCAATGATCTGTCTTTCAGTTCCGAACTTAGAAACCGGATTTTCGTATAGGCGTCGGTTACGGTGTCGGTAAGCAGGTAGCTTTGCAATCGATCACTGGTCAAACCAGCCGGCAGATTAATATAATGCCAGTTGCTGAGATAATTATATGCAGGTTCCGACTTAATAAAGTCCGCCCAATTACTTGCCATTGCCAGGGATTCATTACCCAGGATATTTTTTATTTCACGCTGGGTCCTTTTTTTGAGGTAATCCTGCGCAATTTCGCCAACAACCCGGTGACCCAGTAAACCCCAGGCCATGCTTTGCAGAGGCAGGTAAGCCAGCAAAGACAGTAACGCAATTTGACGGATAATCTTAATTTTCATCTTGATCTTTTAGAGAGGAAGTTATATACTGAGTTCTCCAGGTTGGTGTGCGAGTATGTTAGTTTAATGGTTTCGGAACACAACCGGTTCGTTCTTTTAAAGCCAGGTTGAGAGGTAAATGATCCTGCAACCCCTCTAAAAATAGACTGTCAGAGGTACTTTTCCTGATAACAAAAACAGGGAGATATTGGCCGCTTCGGTAGCAGCCGGAAATCTTCTGTTTAAAATCAGGCTTTGTAAACGTGGCAGTAATGACCAAAGTGTCATTTTTCGTTTCATATACACCCTTCGCATATTCGGTCCACCTGCCATTGTTAAAGCAGCTGTCGGGATAAGTACTCACCTTTGCGAATGTATTTATCGTAACATAAACAGAGTCGCAGCTGAAACGGAAATTATGCTTCGAATACTGGAGCCTTTCCTCCTGATAAGCTACATCATTTTCTTCCCATACGCCCTGTATATCTTCACGGCCGGTTCCCTGAAGATTTGGATTGAACTTGCAGGAATATACCGTCGCGAAACTCAAAGCGAGTAAACTCAAGGTTAGTACTCTTGTGAAACTTGGTCCTGACATAGTGTCCCGGATATCTTACTTCAATCCGCCAATCATATCCTCGGGGCGGACCCACTGATCAAATTGTTCATTAGTTAATAAACCCAACCCGAGTGCTGCCTCCCGTAAAGATTTATTTTCCTTAAGAGCCGTTTTAGCGATTTTGGCCGCGTTTTCATAACCAATATGGGGGTTGAGGGCGGTAACGAGCATCAAGGAGTTTTCAAGATGCTTTTTGATGCCTTCATAATTTGGCTCAATTCCCGAAACACAGTTATCAGTGAAAGACACACATGCGTCGCCAATTAGCCGTGCAGACTGAAGGAAATTTGCCGCCATAACAGGTTTAAAAACGTTAAGTTCATAATGCCCGTTAGAACCTCCAATAGTGATAGCTACGTCGTTACCCATGACCTGGGCAGCTACCATTGTTATAGCTTCATTTTGAGTAGGATTAACTTTACCTGGCATGATAGAAGATCCGGGTTCATTATCCGGGATATGGATCTCTCCAATACCCGAACGTGGACCCGAGGCAAGCATTCGAATATCATTGCCTATCTTCATTAAGGAAACCGCAATCTGTTTTAATGCCCCGTGTGTTTCCACGATAGCATCATGCGCAGCAAGCGCCTCAAATTTGTTTTCGGCAGTGCGGAAAGGCAGGCCGGTAAATTTTGCGATGTAATCGGCTACGTTCACATCATAACCTTTAGGCGTATTAATACCTGTTCCTACAGCGGTTCCACCTAAAGCGAGTTCAGATAAATGATCCAGCGTGTTTCTGAGGGCTTTAAGACCATGATTTAATTGAGAAACATAGCCCGAGAATTCCTGGCCCAGAGTCAACGGCGTGGCGTCCATTAAATGTGTACGACCGATTTTAACCACATCTTTGAAACTGTCAACCTTCTTCTGAAGAGCATCCCTGAGCTTCTCAACCCCCGGGATGGTTACTTCAGATACCATTTTATACGCAGCAATATGCATAGCGGTGGGAAATGTGTCATTAGACGACTGCGATTTATTGACATCATCATTAGGATGTATAAAAGTCTTCCCTTCGCCGAGCTTGTTTCCCTGAAGTACATGGGCGCGGTTGGCAATCACTTCATTCACATTCATATTCGATTGGGTACCTGAACCTGTTTGCCATATGACCAATGGAAACTCAGACGCCAGCTTCCCCTCGAGAATTTCGTCGCAGACCCGGGCAATAAGATCACGTTTTTCCGGGCTTAAGATATCGCTGTCGGCGTTGGTATATGCGGCAGCCTTTTTCAGATAAGCGAAAGCTTCAATAATCTCTTTCGGCATTGAAGCCTCAGGGCCAATTTTAAAATTATTTCTTGAGCGTTGAGTCTGTGCTCCCCAATATTTATCAAGGGGTACCTGAACCTCGCCCATAGTATCATGTTCTACTCTGTAAGTCATGGAAATAGGAATTTATATCTGGTGCAAATTTAGATTTTTTTAGATAGTGTTGACGTCATTTGTTCAGATTTTGCAGCTTAATCCCCGAAATGTGACCATCGAAAATGATATGTGTAAAACTCTTTACCCTGCCTGATTGTAATATTTTATAATTTTCACCTCTAAATACTTATTCGATAACCTTCCTGATGAATTTATATATACAGCAACCCTTCCTGCTTCTTTTTATTTCAGTTGTATTATTTTCCTGCTCATCATCGCCTTCAGAAAAACGAAAACAAGAACGGACGGTCTCTGATGACCAGTTGGACAGTATTGCCCTGATCTACGATCCCAAGAAATCAGATCCCCGTTATGAGGATTTTGTGATGAGGCTGCATAAGCGCTCAGGCTTCAACGGTAATGTATTGGTTGCAAAAAAGGGAAAGATCATATACCAAAAGGCGATCGGATGGGCTGATCATCTTCACCGGGATAGTCTTAAGATTAATTCAGTATTTGAATTGGCTTCCGTGAGCAAGCCCTTTACTTCGGTGGCGGTTATGATGCTGGTCGAAGACGGGAAGCTTCGCCTCGATCAGGATGTCAGGGAGTTTTATCCTGAGTTTCCCTATGAGGGGATTACGATCAGGATGCTGTTATCACATCGTTCGGGCATGATGAATTACGTGTATTTTGTTGATGACCTGTGGAAGTCGCAAAAGAAGGACGAACGGCCCGGAATCTCAAATCAGGATGTGATGGGACTTATTGCTGAACATAAACCGAAGCCTTATATGAAACCCGACAGAAAATTCCATTATAACAACTCAAATTATATGGTTCTGGCAGCTATCATAGAGAAGGTCACCGGCCAGAGGTATTCGCAATTTATGGCTGAAAACGTTTTTAGGCCGGCCGGTTTAAAAAATACTGCTGTTTTTTCAAAAGCTGAGTATGAAAAGATTCCTACAGACGTCGTCGGGCACGACCGGACCTGGCGTCGCTCTGTTGCGCAGAATTTTCTTGATGGTCCCGTAGGTGATAAGGGAATTTACAGTACCGTGCATGATCTGTTTCTTTTCGATCGTGCGATGCGAAGCGGAAGACTTTTAAAGAAATCTTCTCTCGATTCAATGTATGCACCACGTAATGAAACACAGAGAGGACATTTTAACTATGGTTATGGATGGCGTCTTTTTGAGAATGAACAACACAAAGTAGTGTATCATACCGGGTGGTGGCACGGCTTCAGGCATATTTATTTGCGTCAGCTGGATGAAGATATAGTTGTTATTTTGTTGAGCAACCTCACTAACGGCAGCTTGTTAAAGCTGGATGAAATATACAATCTGGCAGGTATGCCGGTAGTGCGGAGAAGCGCATACTCAGGAAGCGGCCAGACTGCTTCTGACGACGACTAATTATCTTTAAATAATTTTTTATTCTTTTAACGAAAGATTTAAAACTTTCCTATAAAGTTCTCCTTTATCTTGATAAAGACTTAAATTGCTAAAAGTTATAAGACAAATTAGACAATGAGCACAGCATTTATAATTGATGATGATCCTATACATCAGCGTATTGCTCAAATAATGATTGCCAAGCATGGGTTATTTGAGTGGCATACCAGTTATACCGATGCTGAACGTGCACTTGGCTTTCTGAAGGAAAATGCTAAAAATGCCGATAGTTTACCAGATGTGATACTGCTCGATTTGAATATGCCGGTAATTGACGGTTGGGACTTTTTGGAAGCATTCGCTAAATTTCAGGCTGAATTAAGCAAAAACGTTCGGGTATTCATTGTAACGTCGTCTGTTGACGAAAAAGACAAATTGCGTTCTCAGGCTTTCCCATTTGTTAAAGGGTTTATATCTAAGCCTTTATCCCCTGATATAATAAAAAGTACCTTGATATAAAATTTCTAAGCTATGTTTGATAAGTTATTTGAAGCTCAGCAAAAAGCTGAAGAAATCAAGAGGCGGCTGGATACAATTACAGTAACGTCAGAGATTGAATCCGGAAAAATCAAAGTATCATCGACCGCAAATAAACGTATAACGGCTATCTCAATTGATCCTGCTTTTCTTGCCTCTGCGGGGCCTGAAGAATTGGAAGAATTGTTGGTAACCGTAATTAACAAAACACTCGGGCAAGCCGAAAGTGTAAGTCAGGCTGAAATGCAGGCCGTTACACGTGATATGATGGGAGGTCTGGGCAACCTGTTCGGAAGCAAGTAATTAAATAACTGTTCCGTTCGGGATTACTGCCATTTTTTTAATTACAACAATACCATCTTTAATGGTGTGAGTTTTAAAATCTCCATCTTTAAGCTGGGGGCCGCCATTGATCCGAACATCATTTCCTATAAAGCAGTTTTTGTCAATAATAGCATTTTTAATGTAGCAGCGTTCACCAATGCCCATGATCGGGCAGCCGGTCTTAGCGGCCTCATCTAATTCCATTAGCGTCTGGTACCTGTCGCCGCCCATGACATAGGTATTGACAATGGTAGTGCCTGTTCCTATACGTGTTCTGATGCCAATAACAGATCGCTCTATCCGGCTGGCATTTATAATACATCCATCCGAAATAACAGTTTTTTCAAGAGTTGTACCCGATATTTTCGACGGCGGGAGCATTCTTGCACGAGAATAGATGGATCTTTTGTCAAAAAGGTTAAACTCAGGTATGTCGTCAGTCAGGCCGAGATTTGCATCAAAAAATGAGTGAATATGACCAATATCCGTCCAATAGCCCTGATATTGATAACTTACAACTTTGTGGTCTTCAAGCGACTGTGGGATGATCTCTTTTCCAAAATCTGTCCGCGTATTATTTTCAAGAAGATCAAAAAGGAGCTTTTTATTAAACATATAGATCCCCATAGAAGCCAGATAGTGCTTTCCCTTAGCCTTCATTTCGTCATCAACTTCTGATTTCCAATCAGGAAGCAGGTCAGGCTTAGGCTTCTCGATGAAAGATGTTATAAGATTATTTTCATCCGCCTTCAGAATGCCGAAATCAGGTGCATCTCTCGCTGTTACAGGAATAGTAGCAATTGATATTTCAGCGCCGCATTCCTCATGATTTTTTATCATTAGCTCAAAATCCATCTGATACAATTGATCGCCCGATAATATCAAAACGTATTCACAATCGTGCTGAACAAGGTGATAAAGACATTGACGGACCGCATCGGCAGTTCCCTGGTACCAGGTAGCATTATTAGGGGTTTGCTCCGCTGCCAGTATATCCACAAAAGCATCGCTGAAAAAACTAAAATGATAAGTGTTTTTGATATGCTTGTTCAGCGAGGCTGAGTTAAACTGGGTCAGAACGAATATTCGTTCAATACCTGAATTCAGACAGTTAGAGATGGGAATATCTACAAGCCTGTACTTTCCCGCAATCGGAACTGCAGGTTTCGAACGTGTATCGGTTAATGGATAAAGACGTGAACCTTGTCCACCTCCAAGCACAACGGAAATTACTTTAGATTGCATGAAGCTTAATTAAGCGTTTATAGAGATTAATATATTCTTTAGCCGACCTGTCCCAGGAAAAATCCAGGGCCATCATTTTTTTTCTGAAAGAAGCCATTTGATTGCTGCCGGCATAAGTTTCCAATGCTCGTCCGATAGCTTTTACCATCTCACCCGTTTCCAGTTTATCAAAGGTTATCCCATATCCTCCGGGATCACTTAAATCAATCACTGTATCACTTAATCCGCCTGTTTTGTGAACTACAGGCATGGTTCCGTATCTAACCGCATAAAGTTGGTTTAGTCCGCACGGCTCCACTCTGGAGGGCATGATAAGAAAATCAGCACCGGCATAGATGCGGTGTGAAAGCTCCTCATCATAACCAATATAAAGGCCACAGTGTTTTTTATGTTTTAAGGCTGTTTTTTGAAGTTCCGTTTCAACTTCAGCTTCTCCTGAGCCTAGTATGATAAAACTCATTTTACCTGCATAGCTTTTCAGGCACGAGTCGATAAGCTCAGGTAAGAGCTCAGCGCCTTTTTCGCCGACAAGCCTGCCAATAAATGCGACCAAAGGCTTTGTTTCATCAAGACCGAATTGCTCGCACAAGCGCTTTTTGTTCTCTTTTTTTCCTTCATCCACGGTTTCAGCTGTATAGTTTTGAAAAACCATTGGATCATTTTCTGGATTCCAGACACCCGTATCGATTCCATTGATAATGCCTGTTCCTTTTCCTTTCTCCATTTCAAATAACTTCTCCAACCCGTTAGAATTGATCGATAATTCCTCAAGGTAGGTCGGGGAAACGGTCGTAAAACTCCAGCAACATTTCACAGATGCAGCCAGAGAATTGATGCAATTATTCCAGTCGAGCAGACCTGCTTTATCAAGGTCTACAGGCGGAAGATAAGCAACTTTGTCCCAGCCCAACCAGCCCTGGTATTGTCCGTTGTGAATAGTACAGACCGTGGGAATCATAGCCAGATCCCTATATAAACCAGAATGTGACATCAGGAATGGTACTAGGCCTGTATGATGATCATGACAATGAATAATATCAGGCTTTTTTTCCGACTGGTTTATCCAGTCTAAAAACGAGACTTGATAACTTATAAATTGTTTGATCTCATCCGGATAACTGTATATTTCCTTCCGGTCCAGTAAGCCGTGAATATAGATCAGGTACAGGTCAAAACCCAGTTTCCCGGTTTTCTCTTTCAATACTTTGTACTCAAATGTTTTTCCGCCGGCTGTCGCAACCGAACTGTATATCTCATAGAATTCATTCTCCTGAACAAACTTGCGGTCGTAGTACGGCAGGACTACCGAGGCATTTATGCCCGCTGAGCGAAGGTATTTTGGAAGGGCGCCCACAACATCACCTAAGCCGCCAACTTTGGCAACAGGGTAACATTCTGCACTTAGGTGGATCACATCCATGGCATCGGGCTTTTGATCTTAAAAGTGAATTTAGTAAATGTTATTCAGCTATTCTAAACAAAAGCAATAAGGAAAATATCCCTTAATGCGCCTCAAGCCAGTTGGAACCTTCCCCAACTTCGACCAGGATGGGCACGCTGGTTTCGATGGCATTTTTCATTCTTTCCTCAATGATCTTTTTCATTTGGCTGACCTCCGGTTTAGGAACATCAAAAACGAGCTCATCATGAACCTGCATGGTCATTTTGGAAGCTAAGTTCTGGTCTTTAATATCCTGATGGATCCGGATCATCGCAATTTTTATCATATCAGCCGCAGACCCCTGGATCGGAGCATTTATTGCATTTCGCTCTGCAAAACCACGGACAGTTTGGTTGGCCGAGTTAATATCGCGAAGATAACGCCGCCTTCCCATGATCGTTTCAACATAGCCGTTTTCGCGGGCAAAATTCATGGTATCGTTCATATACTTCTTGATATTAGGATAGGTATTGAAATAATTTTCAATAATTTCGGCAGCTTCTTTTCTGGGGATGCTAAGATTCTGCGAAAGTCCGAACGCCGACTGGCCGTAAATTATTCCGAAATTCACGGCTTTAGCATTCCGGCGCTGGGTTGACGTTACATCCTCAAGGGAAATTCCATAAACCCTCGCCGCCGTAGCTGTATGGATGTCCAGTCCTCTGCTGAAAGCATCCATCATATTTTCATCCTTGCTGATCTCTGCTATCAGCCGGAGTTCGATTTGCGAATAGTCGGCAGACAGCAGCACATGATTCTCGTCCCTTGGAATAAAGGCTTTGCGCACCTCCCTTCCCCGTTCTGTCCGGATCGGGATATTCTGAAGATTAGGATTATTTGAACTTAGCCGTCCCGTTGATGCCACAGCCTGATTATATGACGTATGAATGCGGCTGGTTTTGCGGTTGATCATCTGTGGTAAAGCATCGACATACGTCGATTTAAGCTTTTGCAGCTGGCGGAAATCGAGGATATCGGCTACGATATCGCTTTTGTTAGCCAACCGGCTCAGAACGTCCTCGCCGGTTTGATACTGACCGGTTTTCGTCTTTTTTGCCTGCGGGTCAAGCTGCAGCTTATCAAAAAGCACTTCGCCCAGCTGCTTTGGCGAAGCAATATTAAATTTGACCCCCGCTTTTTCATAGATATTTGTTTCAAGCTGTTTTAAATCGGTTCTTAGAACTTCCGAGAACTCGGCAAGAGCTTGCTGGTCAATTTTGACGCCCTCTCGCTCTATATCTGCCAATACATAGATCAGCGGGTTTTCTATTTCACGTGCCAGCTTAAGGGCATTCACCCCTTCAAGTATAGGTTCAAAAACGTCCCGTAACTGTAATGTGATATCTGCGTCTTCCGCAGCATATTCCGTTATTTTCTCGATTTCCGCATCGCGCATATTTCCCTGATTTTTTCCTTTTGGTCCAATCAGGGATGTAATACTTACAGGGCTGTAGTTTAAATAATTTTCCGCTAACAGATCCATATTATGCCGCGAATCCGGATCGATAAGATAATGGGCAAGCATGGTATCAAATAGCTCGCCACGTACAGTTATACCGTACCAGTTAAGAACGAGTATATCATATTTTAGATTCTGCCCTATCTTGCCAATGTTGGGATTCTCAAAAACAGATTTAAAATCGTTCACGCAGGCCTGGCATTCAGCTTGATCTGCCGAAAGTGGTACATACCAGGCTTCACCAGGTTTGATGCTGAATGACAAACCGACGAGCTCACAATCGTTGGCATCAAGACAGGTTGTCTCAGTGTCGAAACAAAAGCGATCTTGTTTCGAAAGTATTTCTGCCAGCTCCTTCCTCGTTTCAGGGCTGTCTGCCAGCATATAGTTATGTTCTGTGTTCGAGATGTTTTTAGCCGCCGGCCCCTTTTCGGAAAAAGGGTCTGTGGGTTTTTGAACTGCTTCAGCCGGTGCATTGCTCGCGAACATGTCCATTTGTCCATTTGCGGGGCCTGTAGCCTTACTTTCACTTACGTTGAAGTCATCGCCAAAAACACGCTTCCCCAGCGTCCGGAATTCAAGTTCTGCAAAAAGGGGTTCGAGCACATCCCGGTTTGGTTCATCAATACGTAATGCATCTACATCTAATTCTACCGGGGCGTTAAGCATTATAGTAGCCAGCTTTTTAGACACCAGGCCCTGCTCAGCAAAGTTTTCGACATTTTCACGAAGCTTTCCCTTCAGTTCATGGCTGTTGGCTATAATGTTTTCAACTGAACCATACTGTTTTATCAGTTGTTTGGCTGTTTTCTCCCCTACGCCGGGTATTCCCGGAATGTTATCCACTGCATCGCCCCATAGTCCGAGAATATCAATAACCTGCTCAACGTGGTCGATCTCCCATTTCTCAAGGATTTCCTTCACTCCCAGTATCTCCATGCCGTTGCCCATGCGTGCAGGCTTATAGATAAAAATATTGTCTGAAACCAGCTGGCCAAAATCCTTATCCGGGGTCATACAGAAAACCGTAAATCCTTCTTTTTCTGCCTTTTTCGCCAGGGTTCCAATGATGTCGTCAGCTTCATAACCATCTGAAAAAACACAGGGAATATTAAATCCCTCAATTAACCGAACGATATAGGGAATGGCTATGGACAGGTCTTCGGGCATTGCCTGCCGGTGAGCTTTGTAGTCGGTGAAGTCGGTATGTCGTTCTGTGGGCGCGTCGGTATCAAAAACAACAGCCATATGCGTTGGCTGCTCTTTTTTTAATACTTCGAGCAGTGTATTCGTAAATCCCATAATGGCCGAAGTATTTAAGCCGCCTGAAGTGAACCGGGGACTTTTACTGAGGGCAAAATGAGCCCTGTAAATGAGTGCGAAGGCGTCGAGGAGAAATAGTTTCTTCATGGAATGGTATTTTGCGTTGAGCCTACTCTAAAAACGGAAGAGCAATTTAGTAGCGTTATGTCAAAGTTAATAAACTAATTAATGTCAGCCGGCTTTCAGTATTTTGCTATACAGCCATCAATATGATCATTAACCATGCCCGTGGCCTGCATATGGGCATAGCATATTGTGGTCCCGAAAAATTTGAACCCACGTTTTTTCATATCTGCGCTGATCCTATCCGATAATTCTGTCCGTGCCGGAACATTCGTATGATCTTTCATGGAATTTATTATCGGCTTTTTATCGGGAAGGAAGCCCCATATATAGTCGTAGAAACTGCCAAAATCCTCCTGAATCGCAAGAAAGAGACGCGCATTGGTAATTGCAGCTTCGATTTTCTGTCGGTTGCGGATTATTCCAGCATCCTGCATCAGGGTTTGAACATCGGCGTCGGTAAATGCAGCAACTTTTTTTGCATCAAAATTCGCGAATGCCTTGCGGTAGTTATCACGTTTTCGTAACACGGTGATCCAACTAAGTCCAGCCTGAGCGCTTTCGAGCACTAGAAACTCAAACAAGGTTTTATCATCGTAGACAGGTTTTCCCCACTCCTCATCGTGATATTTAACATATAATGGATCGTTTCCGCACCAGCTGCAACGGATCGGCTTAGTTTCTTCATTCATAATTAGAGTTTAATCAAAGCTGAACTTCAAATAATTAATATTCTTGTTATGAGCAAGATACTTTTTCTCATAATAGGTTTTTATAGAAAGTACCTCGTCGGCGAATTCAGAATTGTAAAGATCCGCCGTACTGACGTCTAATTTAAGCCCCAGCTGATTTACCTTTTCCAGGGTATAAGAATATAGGGAATCACTATCTGTTTTCAGGTGTACCGGCCCTCCTTTCTTAAGTAAAGAACGATACATTTCCAGGAAGCGCGGCGACGTGAGCCGCTTTTTTTCGCGGCTGATCTGTGGTTGCGGATCAGGGAACGTTATCCAGATTTCTGTAACTTCTTTTTCCATAAAATAGTCCAATAAGTTTTCAATCTGAATTCTTAAAAATGCCACGTTAGGGATGCCTTCTTCAAGCGCGGTCTTGGCACCGCGCCATATCCGGTTTCCCTTATAGTCCAGGCCAATAAAGTTTATACCGGGAAATAGCTTAGCTAAATTAACCGTGTATTCGCCCTTACCGCAGCCTAGTTCAAGTATAACGGGGTTGCTGTTTTTAAAATGACCCTCAGACCATTTACCTTTTAGTTTTTTACCGTCCTCCAGCTCTATCACATTCTCAAATAACGCGATTTCAGCAAAGCGTCGTAGTTTATCCTTACCCATTTCTTACATTAAGCTTGCAAAAATAGTTTTAACTTCGCATCATTAATATACACGGGTGGAAAAGAACTCTAAAATTTATGTAGCCGGACACAGGGGAATGGTAGGATCAGCCATTCACAGGAAATTGTTAAAGGAAGGTTATACCAATATTCTTACCAGAACATCCAAAGAGCTGGACTTGCGTAACCAGTCTGACGTTTCCCTTTTTTTTGAAACTGAGAAACCGGAGTATGTCTTTTTGGCGGCAGCAAAGGTGGGTGGGATCATTGCTAACAGCACTTACAAGGCCGACTTTTTGTATGAGAATTTAGCGATCCAAAATAATGTGATCCACCAGTCGTATTTGACCGGCGTTAAAAAGCTTTTGTTTCTTGGATCCAGTTGTATCTATCCGAAGCTTGCACCTCAACCTCTACGGGAAGAGTACCTGCTTACGGGTTTATTAGAAACAACCAATGAGGCCTACGCGGTTGCAAAAATCGCTGGCATCAAGATGTGCGCAGCTTACAGGGAGCAATATAATTGCAACTTTATTTCCGTGATGCCCACTAATCTCTATGGATATAATGATAATTACCACCCGGAGAACTCTCATGTCCTGCCTGCATTGATCAGGAAGTTTCATGAGGCGAAGGTTAACTCCCAGCCAACAGTCACTGTTTGGGGTACAGGAACTCCGCTCCGTGAATTTCTTTTCTCTGACGACTTAGGTGATGCATGTTTCTACATCATGCAGAATTATAACGGAAAAGATTTTTTGAATATAGGTACGGGTAAAGACCTGCCTGTAAAAGACCTTGCGCTTCTTGTAAAGAAGATCATTGGTTTTGAGGGACAGATCGTTTTTGATACCTCGAAACCCGATGGTACGCCGCGTAAACTCATGGATGTATCAAAACTCGAGTCTCTGGGTTGGAAATATACAACCGAGCTGGAAGAGGGGATTCGCTTGGCTTACGAAGACTTTCAAAAGAACAATACCTGAAGCTTAGTATTAAAAAAACCCGCTTAGCCTTTTAAGCGGGTTTTTTTTAATATGTTTCACTGTCTGGCGGGATACCGTAATCGGCAAGAACTGGCTCTTTTCTCTTTTTAGGTCTGGGGGATTTGATCCAGTTAGTAACCTTGTCGATCAACTCAGCAATACTGTCTTTATTTACATTTTTCGCAGCATTCTGGGACACCATAGCCACTATTGATTTCACAAAAAGACCGGAACTGGGAAAAAAATATTTGTTCAGAAATACGGGGAGTCCTACTCTGAATATATTTGTAACCCAGTCGCGTTCTTCCTTATGTGCAGGATCATTCTCCGCACCGATAAAGGATTTTAGAAAATCGCCTGCCTTATTATAAATTGTTATGGGAAGATGAAACTTTGCTTTTATCTTTTCTGGTATCTGCCGAAACTCATTTTCATGCTCTAAACGCTGCAATCTTAATCGGCTTATTTCTAAACGCAGGTCGTTTAGGTTTTCAATCCTGGTGTTCATTTATATTTCGGTCTTTAAAAAACTTTTTGATAACCGCGTTAATTATATGTTTCTCGATGTGGTTATCCTTAAACGCATATATAATGATAGCCACCAAAAGATACGTTCCCGTCACAATAAGAAATCCTGAATAAGAATCTCCTATCACTTCAGATAAATAGAACCCTAACGCGAGGCTGCCAAATAAGATAGCCAATACAGCGAAAAGCAGAACCAGGCCATCGGTAATTAAATTTGCAAATAGCCGCGAACCTTTTTCAACTGCCGAAAGGATTGCGAGTTCTTTACGGACTTCTACGTAGTCCTTAACTTTTTCTGCGATCTCCTTCGCATCAAGTCCCTTATCTTCCATTTTTTAACGAGGAGGTTTATGAGTTAGGTGATTTGCTCGCGGCTTTTTCTGCTTTGTTTGCAGCGTTTGATGCGGCTGTTGAAGCCGATGCCGTAGCAGCAACATACTCTTCCTCAGCTCCTCTTAACTTAGTTTTAATTGAGTCAACCACCTTGTCTTTAAAATCACTAAGGTTACCGATTTCGTCTGCTGCGCGGTCCTTAATACTATCGCCTAAATTTTTCAGCGACTCGTTTAATTTGTCACGTGTGTCAGATCCTTTTTCAGGTGCGAATAAGATACCTATAGCAGCCCCTGCAGCTAAGCCAGCAAGTAATGCCGCTAAAATTTTTGAGTTGTCGTTCATGTTAATAATTTTAAAGGTTATTATAATATATGTACTTAATTATACAATTTAACCCATAAACTGTTTTTATTTATTCATCTTCTGCTGATTTCAACTTTTCTAATTTTTCTGTTGCGAGTTTGCTGGTTTCATAAATTTTTATCGTTAGAATAAAGTATGATAAAAGGAGCGGCCCGAATACGAGACCCAGGATTCCAAAGATGGGTATCCCTATGATCACCCCGACAACGGTGATAATCGGATGGGTATCAGACACATTCTTCGCGATAATAAGCCTGATGACATTGTCGATATTTATGATCACTATAAAGCCCCATAGAAGTAAGCCCCAACCTCCGGAACTGTTGCCGCTTGCTATTTCCATCAATGCAGCAGGTACAAATACTACCGGCGCACCAACTACCGGTAAAAACGATAGAAAAGTAGATATTACACCCCAGAATATGGGGTCGCGTATATCAAACATAAAAAAGCCTAAGCTTACCAGCGCACCCTGCACAATAGCAATGAATCCTTGTCCCAGTACATTCGAATACGTGGTCATCTTTAACTCATTCGCAAACTTCAAAGCATTTTGTTCTCTGAAAGGCGCATACTTGAGCAATCCGGCTTCAAACTCTTCTTTTTGAACAAACATAAAATAAAGCAGGAAATACATGATCAGCAGGCCCAGAATAATGTTCGCTGCGCCGCTTAATACCGATGGAAACAATTCCTCGGCCACCTGGTTCATTTTTCCCATAGCCTTGTCGAAGAGGTCCGGCTGATCGATCTTATTGCCTATAAATTCATCAATCTTATTCATGATGTTTTTTATACGTATAGGGTCGTCCTGAAACTCTGAAACCTTATCTATAACCATCAAGCTGAGTGTCAAAAATGGCAGGACAATAATTACCAGGGAGAGAATGATGATCAGGCTGGCGGCAACCCATCTTTTCATATTCCATGTATCAATAAAAAAAGTAAAAACCGGAACCAGGATAGTATATAGCACAATAGTGCTTAATAAAGTGCCGGCGATAGTACGGAGCGAATACAGGACAAAGCATCCCAGTATGATCAGGATGGCTAGGACAATTGTGTTACGCTGTTTGTAGCTATAGATAGACATATATATATTCTTATAAAAAAACCCTGCTTAGATAACAGGGTTTTTAGAGAATGTTTTGTTCAATTAGCCTAAATTTATTGCTTTCATCTTATTGTAAAGGGTCTTCCTGTCAATATTAAGGATCTTAGCGGCCTTAGTTTTATTGAAGTTAACTTCCTTCAAGACGTTTAAAATAGTTTCATACTCGGCTTCCATGGCCGCATTCTTAAGATCATGGCGGTTGCTGTGCTGGTTTACATTAACATTTGTTTCGAACGTGCTTTCAATGGCGGAGACCTTAGCAAAAGTAGAGATCTCCAGCGGCAGGGTCTTTAGCGTAATCTCAGAACTTTCGGATAAAAGTGTAGCCCGCCGTATCACGTTTTTTAGCTCCCTGACGTTGCCGGGCCAGTTATAGGTCATAAAGCAATCCACCACCTCAGGCGAAAAATCTGTTACATTCCGGTTAAGTTCGTTGTTTGCCACTCTCAGAAAGTGCTCGGCAAATGTTATAATGTCCTTTCCCCGTTCACGCAGAGGGGGTATTGTAATGCTGAACTCATTAAAGCGGTGGAAAAGGTCTTCCCGGAACCGGCTTTTTTGAATAGCGTCCATTAAATTTTCATTAGTTGCTACAATGATCCTTACATCAAGATCAATTTCCTTCGTGCTTCCAATACGTTTAACTTTGCGCTCCTGCACAACCCGGAGAAGCGCCGCCTGAATATCGTATGATAGGTTTCCAACTTCGTCCAGGAATAGGGTTCCGCCATTGGCCATCTCGAAATGGCCGATCTTTGTATACAGCGCGCCTGTAAATGAGCCTTTCTCATGACCGAAAAACTCGCTTCCGGCCAGATCCTTGGTTAAAGATCCGCAGTCCATAGCAATGAACGGTTTATCTTTCCTGGGACTATTCAAATGAATGCTTTTAGCGACAGACTCTTTTCCGGTCCCGCTCTCGCCACTAAGTATAACACTGTAATTTGTCGGAGCTACCAGTTTGATCTGTCTGATAAGTTCCTGAGAGGCAGTGCTTTTGCCTACAACAAACTCTTCAGGGATCATATCTGTTTTGCGATCACGGTTTTTATCCGTTTCAGCCGAGCTGGCAGCCGGCTGGTTAATTATCTTTTGAGCCTCGATGGCTTTATTGACTGTGTTAAGGATTTCGTCCGGATAAAGTGGCTTGGTAATGTAATCGTACGCGCCCATCTTAATGAGTTCTACAGCCAGCTTTATGTCAGAATAGCCAGTAATAATGATTACCCCTGTATCCGGATATGATGTTTTTATTTTACGTAGCATTTCCCGCCCGTCCGTATCCTCCAGACGGAAGTCACATAATACCAGGTTGAAACTTTCTTTAGACAACAGCTCTAAAGCATTGGCTCCATTTGTACTGGTTGCAACTTCAAAACCGTTACGGGTTAAAAATTTTGATAAAATAAGTCCAATGTTTATTTCATCATCAACAATTAAGATCTTATTCATAGGATGAAGATTCACATAAAACGATGACAGATGTTTCGGGACAGCAATATAGCGAAAAGAATATGAATTGGGAAATTTTCTCTACACTTTTAGCATTACCGGAATATACGACCGGACGTTATTTTCCTGTAAAAAGGGCTTTTCTTTTATTTAAAAATGCATTTACTCCTTCTTTGAAATCTGCTGAGTCAAAGCATTTGGCAAATTCATTAATTTCCACCTCATATCCATTTTCACCATCCCTCAAACCCGCATTTATTGCCCTAATTGCGCTTGATACAGCAAAAGGCGACCGCGTCATAATCTTCTTCAATAATTCCTGGGCTTGAAATATCAGCTCATCCGGTTCAGTCAGGCGATTAACCAGACCAGTGCGATAAGCTTCTTCTGCCGAAATCATCTCTGCAGTCATGATCATCTCGAAAGCCCGGCCTTTTCCTACAAGCTGAACGAGACGTTGAGTGCCTCCGTAACCGGGAATCAAGCCTAAACTAACCTCTGGAAGGCCCATTTTTGATGTTAAAGAAGCAATCCTTATATGACATGCCATGGCGAGTTCCAAGCCGCCGCCCAGAGCAAAACCATTAATTGCAGCAATTACCGGTTTATTTGCGTTCTCTATAAAATTGAACACATGATCCTGCCCCTTACGTGCCAGGTCTCTCCCTTCTTCCACACTGTAGGCAGCAAATTCGGATATATCGGCTCCCGCGATAAATGCCTTAGATCCGGCGCCGGTAATAATTATGCCCCCGACTCCCTCGTCTTGAAATGCGGAGGCCAGGACCTCATGAAGTTCAGTAAGCGTTTCTCTATTTAACGCATTTAGTTTGCTTTCACGGTTTATGGTGATTTGAAGTATACCGTTATTAGCTTGCAGGACAAGATTATTCATGTAGGTAGTATTAGTGATAAGAACCAAATGGGGTAAACCCGGTTCAGCCTGATGGCCTTGCAAGTTTAAAATTGCCTGTTAACGGCAACCCATTCATTAATATAACTGACTATGTCTTTCGTGTTTGTTCCCGGGGGAAAAAGCGCGCCCACTCCCAAATCGTGTAATGTTTTCATATCATCAGCAGGTATTATTCCGCCCCCGGTAAGTAAAACATCTTCTATGCCCTTTTCCTTCATAAGGCTTGCTATCTTTGGAAAGACGGTCATGTGAGCACCCGAAAGTATCGAAATGCCTATCGCATCCACGTCTTCCTGTAAGGCGGTGTTTACCACCATCTCTGGTGTTTGTCGCAGACCGGTATAAATTACCTCCATACCGGCGTCTCTGAGTGAAGTTGCGATAATCTTTGCACCCCGGTCATGGCCATCCAGTCCAACTTTGGCCACAAGAACACGAACCGGGCGATTTAATGAGTTAGGCATATGTAAAAGTAAGAAGAAATACCGATTGTGTGTTTTTGTTTCCTATTTTTGTACCCTCAAAGCAGATTATGACTGAAGAAAGATCGTCAAACTTTTTAGAAGAGATTATCGAGGAAGACCTCAGTAACAACAGAAATGATGGTCGCGTACTCACCCGTTTTCCTCCTGAACCGAATGGGTACCTTCATATCGGACATGCCAAATCTATCTGTCTTAATTTTGGGATTGCACAGAAATATAATGGCAAAACCAATCTAAGATTCGATGACACTAATCCAACAACAGAGGAAACGGAGTACGTAAACAGCATCCGTGCAGATATTCACTGGCTGGGATTTGAGTGGGATAAGGAGCTCTATTCATCTGATTACTTTGACACACTGTATGGCCTGGCCGTAGCGCTTATCAAAAAAGGCCTGGCGTATGTCGATGACAGTAGTGCTGAAGAGATTGCTCTCGCGAAGGGAACACCAACAGAGCCCGGAATACCCACGCCATTCAGGGCCCGGAGTGTCGAAGACAATCTGCTGCTTTTTGAAAATATGAAGGCGGGGAAATATCCCGATGGTGCAAAGGTTCTCCGGGCTAAAATAGACCTTGAATCGCCTAACATGCATTTAAGAGATCCTTTGATGTACCGTATTAAGCATGCCCATCATCACCGCACTGGCGACAAATGGTGTATCTACCCGATGTATGATTTTGCTCACGGACAGTCAGACTCGATTGAAAATATTACCCACTCCATCTGTACCCTTGAATTCGTACCGCATCGCCCGCTATATGAGTGGTTTATTGAAAAACTTGACATTTTCCCTTCAAGACAGTATGAATTTGCCCGGCTGAATATGAATTTCACCGTAATGAGTAAAAGAAAGCTCCTTCAGCTGGTGAATGAAAAGTATGTTACAGGCTGGGATGACCCCCGTATGCCCACGATCAGTGGCTTAAGACGCAGGGGATATACGCCCGCATCAATAAGAAATTTTTGTGAGCGGATAGGCGTCGCAAAGCGCGAAAATCTTATTGACCTGAGTCTGCTCGAATTTTGTATACGCGAGGATCTTAATAAGACAGCTCTAAGAAGGATGGCTGTCATGGATCCTGTTAAACTGGTGATTACCAATTATCCTGAAGGCAAAGCTGAGATCATGCAGGGCGAAAATAATCCGGAGGCTGAAGATGGCGGCGGGTCGAGAGATATTCCATTTGGCCCGGAGCTTTGGATTGAGCGCGAGGATTTTATGGAAGAGGCTCCAAAGAAGTTCTTCCGCCTGGGGCCGGGTTTGATGGTTCGGTTAAAGAATGCCTACATCGTGAAATGCGACGATTTTATGAAAGATGACAATGGTCGCATAACAGAGATCCGATGCTCTTATATACCGGAATCAAAAAGCGGATCGGACACCAGCGGTATCCATGTGAAGGGCACCATCCATTGGGTAAGTGCCAGGCATGCTAAAACCGCAGAGATTCGCTTGTATGACAGGCTTTTCAGGGTTGAAAACCCTTCGAGCGAGGAGGGGGATTTTAAAGAATATATTAACCCGGACAGCCTGACAGTTATAAAAAATGCCTTTATTGAACCGGATCTTGGGAATGCGCAACCGGGCTTAGGATACCAGTTTATCCGCAAAGGTTATTTCAGCGTGGATAACGATTCGACGCCTGAAGCCCTCGTGTTCAACCGTACAGTTACCCTGAAAGACGCCTGGGCAAAAGAAGTTAAGAAGAGCTGATCAGAGATATTTCTTATAAAGATTAAAAAGCACCTTTTTTTCTTCTTCGTTCAATATGCCGGTAATTTCCTTTTGAATGAAGTGAAGTTGGAATGATTTTACGGCATTTACCGGGTTTTTTATATCGTATCCTATAATTCGAAGTGCCTCGACATCATTGAAGTTTGCTGGTATGCTGTCTGATAAGCCGGCATCCGGCCATAAGCCGAAGCCCTTTTCGGCCAATAACTTCCACGGAAAAGTTATGTTCGGATCTACTTTCCGCCCCGGAGCGATATCAGAATGGCCTATAAAATTAGCTGCCGGTATATTATGCTTTCTTTTGAGAGTATCCAAAACAGTCAGTAAACTGTTGATCTGTGGTTGTGCAAAAGGTTCAAAGCCGTTGTTGTCAAGTTCGATCCCTATAGATGACGAGTTGATATCGGTTAAATTACCCCATCTCGCGGCACCTCCGTGCCAGGCGCGTAAATAATCATTAAGCATCTGGTAAACTACACCATCCCTGCCAATTACATAATGAGCACTTACCTGGGTTTTGGGCATAGTAAATGTCTTTAACGTTTGCTCGGTCGAATTCTGTGCGGTATGGTGGATGATCACATAATTGGGCTTTCGGAGGCCAAAGTTTACCGTTCCAACAAAACTCTGGCCCGCAGGATTGACAGGAGTTTCACGAATGGTATTAGCCAAGCTTTTAGTTTGCTTTTTATAGACCTTATTTGTTGGTCCGTAGGGCGAAGAGGAGCAAGCTGATAAGGCAGTTAATGCCGCCGCAAAAAGGAGCATCTGTGGTTTTGACTTCATAGGGATTGCTTTGAGATCTGCAATTTACTAAAATGAACTATGGTGGAATAGTTTTTTGAAACATCAGGCAATAACTTACCGTATAAAGTCTACGATGTCAGCTAATTCTGTTGATTTATATCGTTATTGATTTAGGTGTAAAAGCATCCGCTGAAGTTCTTTAGCCGATGTGAAGGTTTGTTATGAGTGATTGACCTTTGAAAGTGCTGACATAATATGCAGCACTTTTTTTGTAAAATAATCGATGCCGTTTACCCCACACCCGGTATCGCCAGGTTTCTGACAAAGGAGCTTCCTTCTTTTACCCTACGTGCAAGCTGTTCTATCGTAGTCCTGCTGAACGAATCCAGGAGCGTTTCCCTGGCCATTTTATACTGGTCATGCATTGGGCAGGGGCGGCTTGCAGAGCACTGTTTAAGCCCCAGCCCGCATTCGTAAAAAACATCCAGTCCATCAATGGTGTCGACAATATTTATTACTGCTTGGTCAATCTGCAGCCTTTCCATGTAGAATCCTCCGTTCGGACCCTTTATGGAACTTATGATACCGCTTTTTGTCAGAATCTGGAGGATTTTTGCCGTATAAGCCTCGGGCGCATCAACTTCGCGCGAGATCTCCGCGAAGCTTGATTTTGCCGTCTCACCATATCGTGAAGCGAGATAGACAACAGCCCTGATCCCGTATCTGCAAGCTTTCGAGATCATTGTTTAAAAGACGTGCCTTGAAGTATTGCTATTAATGTCAAGCTTGCTACGGAACATTTCAGCCATTAGTAGTGCCCGGCGTTTGGCGTCGCTCGCTACAGGCCCCTCAAAATGTTCGTCGATTGTACGGTTAAAGAGGTTTAGCCACCGTTCGAAATGCTCACTGTTCAAATCCATCGTAGCATGTTTCATAAACGGACTGCCGCTGTAGCCCTTAATTCCGAATAAAGCAGCATTCCAGAATAGATACATTTTTTCAAGATGCGGGCCCCAATGCGTAGAAAGCCTGAAATTGAAAATAGGAGCTAAAAGTGCGTCATGCTGTATCCTGCCGTAAAAATCATCCACGAAAACTTTAATGTCATCAAGACCCCTTATATCGGCTTTTCCCATAACAAATAATTTAAACAAAAATAGGTATTTATAATAAAGGATTAAAATATCTTTTATTATAATATATTTGTCCGTGTTATTATGAGGGAACCCCGCATCAGGATCTTGTTTACTGTGCTTTATGCCGGCGATGAATATACGATACAGACGTTTCCAGGCGAATACCGTGATCTCAAAACCCTGATAGAAGATAAACTCTATCCGGAGGATTTCGGCCAGTGTGGTGGTATGGGAAGATGCGCTACCTGTATGGTAGAGATCAGTTCTCCGGATGGTTATAGCGGAGCATTAAGAAGAAACGAAGCTACAACTCTAAGCCGGATGTCTCCGAAGTCTGGAAATATAAGGCTTTCCTGTCAGGTGGAAATAGACTCGGAGCTCGCAAATACCCTGGTTAGCGTGCTGGAAACGATATAAAATTAATCTGTCCGCCGGTGATGTTGTCTTACCAGGTCAAGCAAGTCTTCTATCAAAAATGGCTTGGAGATATAATTATCTGCTTTGCATTTTCTGGCAATTTCTGAAAGATCATTTACAGCAGAGATAAGGATAACCGGAAGATGCGATGTGCCCGGATTAGCCTTTATGTCCAGGCATAGCTGGTGTCCTTTCTGAATTCCAAGATTCTCATCAAGAAGGATGAGATGAGGATTAATATCCTCCAGGCTTTTTATAGGCTCGGCATCGAGAGAAGCAAGTACCTCATAATCTTCATTTTCGAGGATAAATCCTAAAAGTTCCAGAATATCATGATTATCTTCTATAACAACAATTTTCTTCTTCATCGGTGATTCTTAGAATACAAATATAGACTTAGTTTATTAAGCTCAAATTAGCATTAATATAATCAATCAATAACCACGTATTTATAACGGTTTTGAAGCACGCATTTTTTATAAGACGGAGTGCCTTTATTGGACGGAAAATAAAAAACATAATCTTCCTTGTAAGGAACTCCCTACTTAAGAGTGATAGTGTATGCCGCTCGTGTATTAGCGCTGAAAATTCCGAGTGCGCCGTTATCTATATTGGATTCAGGGTTAGACGGTGCCACGGGCGGACCGCCGTTCCCGTCGACCTGGCTTACAGCAAAGTAATATTTAAAAACATTTCTGTCGATACATTGCACCTCAAGATCTACTTTGTCCCCCCGTTCCACGCCATCATCTAATGTGATAATATCGGAAGTTGGATTTCCATCACTGAACCGGTCTTCGTTTACCTGGTCGGCTTTCAAAACCCCGTTCAGGCGTACTATAAAACGATATTGATTTTGAATTCCCGGCGGATCTTTGTAATATACAGCAGGGTAGATGGAAGAATTTCCGAAAAAGGAAAGCTCCTTGAACGCAACCGAATCAATCCTTACAGCAGCAGGCATGACCGAGCTTGCCTTATATGTTTTCCCGCCTGTTACAACCTCCAATGTATACCGGACACCGGGTATGCCGCGGAAACGCTGGCTTCTGTAAATGCCATCAGTTGACGCGTTAAAGGCAAAGGTTTGGTTATTGCTTGAATATACTGTTACCCGTGCGCCCTTAATGCCTTTAAAAGTATTGGGCTGATCAAAAGCGATCGTCTGTGAAACTTTAACCGTGTGAACCTCTGGCTGGTCACTTATATTTCCCTCGATCACAACGAGAGGCGGGGCCGTGGACAGGTCGGGTTCTATCACTTCTTCGCAGGAAGAAAAGCTAATAGCCAAACCTATCAGAACACTCTTTAATATAATTTTATATGACGGGATACCTGAAATCATATTTAAAACTTAAAGTTCCATGTAATAGACGGAATTATACCAAATAACGTTGTTTTAACCGCCTGGGTTTGTGTCACGTCATCAGGATTGTCACGAAAATCAATAGAGTATGCATTCTTCTTATTGTAGATGTTGTAAAAACCCAGCGACCAGCTTGATTGTAATTTTTTTCCGGGTTTGGCCTCAAGCGTTGCTGCAAGATCAAGCCGGTGATAATCAGGCATCCGGTCAGAGTTTCGCTTTGAATAGTAAAAATATGTTTGATTGTTTATCTGATATTTTCCCGCCGGGAAAGTCACCGCATTCCCGGTATTATAAACAAAGGTAGAAGAAAGAGTCCAGCGGGTCCCTGCTTTGTATATCCCAACCACCGATAGATCATGTGTACGGTCCTGCTTTGCAAAAAACCATCTTCCATCGTCAATGTCGTCAAATTGCCGTTCCGTTTTTGAAAGCGTATACCCAACCCATCCGTTGAGTTTTCCGAACCGTTTCTTAACAAAAAGCTCTATACCATAAGCCCTGCCTTTTCCATAAAGAAGGTCGGCCTCTACGTTCTGGTTTCCACGAAGGTCTGTCCCACTCCGGTATTCTATCTGATTCTGCATCGTTTTGTAATATAATTCTGCAGAAAACTCATACTTATCGTCCCTGAAATTCCTGAAGTAACCCCATGCAACCTGGTCGGCAATTTCAGGCTTCACATTATTACTGCTCATTATATATAGGTCCGTTGGCGATGCCGCAGTTGAATTAGACATCAAATGCAGATTTTGAGTATTCCGGGTGTAAGAGGCTTTTATTGACGATGTGGGGCCGAGTATGTAGCTGGCTGATAATCTCGGCTCAACGCGGAAATAGTTTTCTACAAGTTCACCCTGATGGTACGTCTTGCTAGCGGTTATTATTCCCTCGCTGTCGTAAGTGTTAAATATTCCCGGGCCTTTCAAAAAAAAGGAGCTGCCTCTGATACCGTATACAATATTAAAGTTTTCGTTAATTTCCCACTCATCAGAAACATACAAGGCGACTTCATTCCCCTTCCTCCTTTCGATAGTTTCTTCGTTTACGCTCGAACCGGCGTTTGAAGTGATGCTTCCGGGGGCTATTGTATGGCTGATCAAATCCAAACCAAAACGAAGATTATGACTATTGTTCAGGGAAAGTTGAAAGTCCTGTTTAAGATTGATGTCTCTGATGGATGAGCTGACCTTAAAGTTATTTTCTTCGATAAAGTTCTCAATCACATAATTGTAATTGCTATAAATTAATGAAGTGTTTGAAAACAAACGGTTGCTGTACAGATGATTCCATCGGAGGGTTGCCGTTGCATTACCCCATCCGAATCCGAAGGTTTCGTTCAGACCCAGTTCGTCCCGGCCGAAATATCCTGACAGATAAATAGTGTTCTTATTATCCAGCTGATAATTTGCTTTCGCATTCAGGTCATAAAAATACAGTGTGTTTTTCCGGACAGAAGTATCCTTTGCAAACGCCAGGAAAGCATCAGCATAGGTTCTCCGGCCGCTTACCATAAATGAGCTCCTGTCTTTTGCAATAGGGCCTTCGACTTTCAGCCGTGATGAAATTAGGCCGATCCCACCTTCAGTAGTATATTCCTTTTTATTCCCGTCATTCATCCGGATATCGAGCACGGAAGAGAGTCTTCCGCCATATTGTGCCGGCATGCCGCCTTTAAAAACGCTGACGTCCTTTATCGCATCAGAGTTAAAGGTAGAAAAGAACCCCAGCAGGTGCGATGCATTGTAAACCGGAGCCTCGTCCAAAAGAATGAGATTTTGATCTGCCGATCCGCCGCGGACATAAAAACCGCTGTTTCCTTCTCCGGCCGACTTGATGCCCGGAAGCAGCTGAAGCGTTTTAAGTACGTCCCGTTCACCGAAAAGCACCGGTACATTTCTGATTTCGGCCAGGTTAACTTTCGCTATGCCCATTTGGGCGCTTACCACGTTGTCATTTCTTTTTTCCGCGCTCACAACTACTTCATCAATGCTGTTGTCGGGAAAGAGATTTAGATCTATCCGGGTATCTGAGCTGATCACAATGCTTCGAATCAATGTGCGGTAGCCTATATAGCTTACGCTCATTAGATATTTTCCGGGGCTTAATTTATAGGAGTAAAAGCCATAAGCATTAGTACTGGTGCCGTTCTGTATCTTCCCGCTGAACTTAATTGTAACCCCGATCAGGCTCTCACCTGAAAGAGAATCGGTCACAGTGCCATTTATGGTGAAACTATCCTGGGACCGGCTTACAGTTGTAAAGCCTAATAGGAAAATAATGAGAACAAAGGTATACTTCAAAAGAACTTCTTGTTAAGGCTTGAATACAGATACGATTATCTCCACTTATTAAGTTGGGAAATACTATCCAATAAAAATTAAGAAGGTAAAAATACGTTTTTAAAGATTTAATTTACCTTGTCAAAGTCATATTTGCCTTTGATGTGAAAGTTAAGGAACCTGCCTTTTGAGCCGGCAATTTTTAGCGATTTATATACTTCAGGGGGCACACCGCGATAATCATAGATCAGGCCGGAAACAAATTTAACCCGGAGGGTTAGACTCTCCTGGAAATAATCAATTTTATCTATTACACTGGAAGGCATTTCATTGAATGAACTAAGGTTCCTGAAAAAATAATGCCAAACAGATCTTCGTGCATGTCACGTTAACAATTCTTATATTTATTATCCTTAATATATTAAGCATGACCAATAAGCTTCAAACAATTTTGCATATCGGACTGGTAATAGCAACTGTAGTTTCCTCCTGTACAAATAGGAGTGGCGATCAGGAGACGGGCAAGGACAGCCTGCAGACATATGTCGCAGAGCGGCTTCCTATCTATGCTAAGGTGACGCTGACGACAGACATTCAAAAGCTCACAGATAACCAGCGGCAAGTATTGCCGCTTCTCATCCGGGCGGCAGAGGTGATGGATGAGCTTTTCTGGCAACAAGCCTATCCGGCTCGGGATAGTTTGATGGAAACCATCAATGATGAAAAAACCAAAGAATTCGTTCTGATAAACTATGGTCCCTGGGACCGGCTTAACGGCAATAAACCTTTTGTTAACGGAGTCGGCGCAAAACCGGCAGGTTCGGGCTTCTATCCCCCGGACATGTCCAAGAAAGAGTTTGAGAGTTCAGACGTAAAAGATAAAATGGGTTTATATTCTATGGTAAGAAGGGATACGGCCGGCAAGCTCTATTCGGTACCTTATCATGTTTATTTTAAAGATAAGCTTAAAAAGGCGTCCGACTTGCTTAAGAGGGCGTCAGAACTTTCTGATGAGCCCCAGTTAAAAAAGTATCTGAGTCTGCGAGCGGAAGCCCTTGTTACCGACAATTATACCGCAAGTGACTATGCGTGGATGGATATGAAGGAGAATGGTCTTGATATCATCATAGGCCCGATAGAGAATTATGAAGATGCTTTGTTCAATGCCCGGGCAGCATTCGAAAGTTATGTGCTTGTCAAGGATAAGGAATGGAGCAAGCGATTGGAGAAGTACGTATCAATGATGCCTGAACTCCAAAGAGGCCTGCCCGTAGACGCCAAATATAAAAATGAAACCCCCGGCGCCGAATCCCAGCTCGCGGCGTTTGACGTGGTTTATTATGCCGGCGATGGAAATTCCGGAGGTAAAACCATTGCCGTCAATCTTCCCAACGATGAAGAGATCCAGCAGAAAAAAGGTACGCGCAGGTCGCAGTTAAAGAATGCTATGAGAGCAAAGTTCGACAAGATCATGATTCCTATCGGCGAAGAATTGATAGATAAGGAACAGCAGAAGTACCTGAACTTTGATGCTTTCTTTACAAATGTAATGTTTCACGAAGTAGCTCACGGCCTGGGAATAAAATCGACTGTAAACGGTAAGGGTTATGTAAGGGAAGCGCTTCAGGAACAATCTTCATGGCTTGAAGAAGGAAAGGCCGACATTCTGGGGCTTTACATGGTAACCAGTATTCTTAAAAAGGGAGAGCTGGAGGGTGACATTAAAGATTATTATACCACATTTATGGCCGGTATTCTGCGTTCCGTGCGATTTGGTGCCAGCGCTTCCCATGGGAAAGCGAATATGCTATGCTTCAATTTCTTTAATGAAAATGGTGCATTTGAAAGAACCCCCGGGGGACGCTACAAGGTGAACTACGAAAAATTCGCTGTGGCCATGAACAGCCTTAGTAATAAGATATTAACCCTTCAGGGAAATGGTGATAAGGCGGGCGTTGAAAAGGTGCAGAATGAGATGGCCATTATTCATCCTGAATTAAAATCTGACCTCGATCGCCTGAGTAAAAAGGGCATACCAGTGGACGTTATTTTTGAACAGGGCATTGACGTCCTTAGGCTTAAGTAAGCTTTTAACCGATTATTTTAAAAGAGAATTAAACAGCATTTACTAAACTAGACACAATTTCTTTTGAAATTGGTTTTCCGTAAAATTTGCGAATGCAGGGATGGTTTTCCAGCCGGTTCTTATCGCTCTCGTTGATCGACGAGCTGAACATAAAAATGGCATAGTTTGATCTGATATCTTCGGGAAGGAGTTCAAATGCCTCCACAAACTGAAAGCCGTTCATAACCGGCATCTGAATGTCCAAAACAATAATCGTCATCGCGTCTGCAGGACCGGGAGCCGAATTTTTTATATGTTCGTATGCGTCTGTAGCCTGGGTGTAAGTTTTAATGCTTGAATAAGTTCCTGTATTCTGAATAATTTTCTCTCCGATAAAACAATCCAGCTGGCTGTCGTCGATAATGATAAAGTGGGGAAACGGAGCTGACATTTCACTTGTTTTGAATAGTAACTTTAAAACTTGTACCCTTATTTATTTCTGAATCTACAGTTATTTTCCCATTCAGCTTCGTTACTGCTGCCTTAACATTGTATAACCCGAACCCCGAGCCAACTTCCTGTGAACTCGCACGGAAGAACATATTAAAAATATCCCCTACGTAATTTTTATCAATACCGACCCCGTTATCGGTTATTTCTATTACAGCCTTCCCGTTTTCTACCAGTATCTTAAGCTCCACGAGCTTCTCCTTATTATCCCTTTTCTGGTACTTGAAAGCATTCGATAACAAATTGTTAAGGATCAGCTTAATTGAAACCTCATCGCCCCGGAATGTTTCTTTCTGCTCAATACTTGGTTTGAACTCCACATCACTTACCAGGTAAGTAAAGTTAAATATTCTGGTCTGCTCTTTGACGATTTCATTGAAATCAATTTCTTTGATTTCAAGTTCACCGCGGTTCAGATTATAATAATCATGAACGCTCTTAATGAAATCATCTAGATTACGCACCGAATCTTTCATCATCAAAAGCATTTTCCTTATTTCGGAGATGTCTTCTATATGCTGTGCGGCTTCGATAGCACCCAAAATACTGAGAAGCGGACCGCGCATATCATGTGTAACGCTGTATGAGAATTTGTCAAGCTCGTTGTAGGCTTTTTGTAATTCCTCATTTTTTACTGCGAGCAGCGAATTGGATACATAGAATTTATTGGCCTCATTAATAGCGCCAAGTATATCTGCATCTTTCCACGGCTTTTTTACATACCTGAATACATTCCCCAGGTTTATAGAATCGATCACGGATTCTATATCGGCGTAACCGGTCAGCAGAATACGGATAGGTTTAGGATAACGGCTGCGGATCTCCTCGAAAAACTGTACCCCGGTTTTGCCTGGCATCCTCTGATCGCAGAAAATAACACGGATGTCCGGGTGCGAATTCAGGTGTTCCATCGCATCTGTCGCGTTCACAGCGATCATAATATTATAGCTCATCCTGAACGAAGCCTTAAACCCGGTCAGGTTGTTTATCTCGTCATCAACATATAATATTTTTATTTTTTCTTGTTTCTCCATTTACATCTCTTCTTCAACATTTTCATGAACTATTGGTAATTCCAGAATAAACTCTGAACCTTCACCCGGCGTACTGTTAATTTGAATTTCACCCTGATGCCTCCTGATTGTATTGTAAGCAATTGACATTCCAAGACCGGTACCCTCTCCTACATCTTTAGTGGTGAAGAAGGGCTCAAATATCTTCTTCTTTGTAGCTTCATCCATTCCAATACCGTTATCCTCTATTTTGACATATACTTTCGTGTCACTATTGCTCGTCGTTATTCTCAGCACTCCGCCCTCCTCATCGCCAAATTTCTTATTTATTGCATAAATTCCATTCGACAGAATGTTCAGGAATACCTGGTTGAGTTTCCCGGGGTAGCATTCGATGAGGGGGATATCCGCGTATATTTTCTCCAGTCTGATCTTGTTACTTAATAAATTATTAATGACAATAAGAGTCGAGTCTAATCCATCATTCAGGTCTGCTTTTTTAAGATCGTCTTCATCCAGGCGCGAGAATACACGGAGACCCTTAACTATTTCGGACGTTCGCGAAGCTCCCTCCTTGATACCTTTTAAGAGCTGGTTAATTTCTATTTTGAGATAGTCATAATCCAGTTCTTCTTTTTGCTCTTCGATCAGCCTTTGTTTCTCTTCAACAGGGAGATCTGAAAGGCCTATTTTTTCCATTTCCTGGATAAAATCAATAAGAATATCTACATCCCGGTTAAGCGGAGTAATGTTCGAGGTTACAAAATTGATGGGGTTGTTTATCTCATGGGCAATACCTGCTGTCAGCTGGCCGAGAGATGCCATCTTCTCTGCTTCCACAAGCTGACCTTCCGCTTCCTTCAGATCGATAAGCGTTTGATTAAGCTCATTGTTTGCTTCGCTTAATTCAAGGGTACGTTCATTAACTTTGGTTTCAAGTATTACATTTTGTTCCCGGATAATGCGTTCATTTTCTTTAAGAGCCTGTAAGGTTTGTTCCTGCGAGCGCTCCTTATCTCTTTTAAACGTATTTATCTTGTCGGCCAGCGCGAAGGCGAGTAAAACAACGTCGAGTGCAGTACCCAGTTCTTTCGTGTAGTTGGTGAAATCGTTATATGGTACAACCCCCAAATTTCGAAGGACAAAAAGCAGCAGGCCGGTAAAGAACAGCGAGAATGCAAGCAGGAACAGTTTCGCGGGCCGGTAACCCTCCAGCGATAGCGTGATAGTCACCGTAAAAGTGACCAATACGGTAGAAACTGCCGCAAAATCTATTGCCCGGAAGCTAACCCTGTCATAACCCAGAAGTCTGAGAACTATGGCTGCAGAATATATCAGGATTGACAGGTAAATAAAACGATGCATCCTCGGAGAATTCTCCCTGGTCTGGAGGAAATTCATCATGAAGAGGTTGCCTGCAATGCCCGCGAGACCCGGAAATACTATAATGCCGAGATGATTAAGACCCGGATAATCGAACAGAATAAAGCGGTAGGTATAGCCGCTTAAGGTAATAGAACTGAGCCCGATAAATAAACTGTAAAAGACATAGTACAGGTAGCTCTTATCCTTCACAGAAAAATATATGAACGAATTATATATGATCATTACCAGGATCAGACCCATAAAAAGCCCCCACGCCAGGTCGTTGGTGAGGAGGTTCTCGGCTGTAGTTTTCGGCGTGCCCAGGATTAGTGGCAGCACCATCTGTTCGGAACTTCTAACCCGCAGAAAATAAGCTTCAGTGGTGCCTGGTCTTATGTACACATCAAAAAGAAAATTTTGATGCTTGTATTTTCGGTTTGCGAATTCGGTATCGTAGCTTAATTTCTGTACCAGCCCATCGTTCATCGCATAAAACTCGCAGGTGCTCAGCATAGGATATTCCAGTGCCAGGATAAGGTGTTCCTGCTCACTTTCATTCCTTATCGAGAATTTAAGCCAGAAATCCGAACTGCTTAGTTTTAGGTTGGGTATGCTTACGCCCTGGTCCACAAAGCTATCTGAGCTGCGAATATCATTAAGGGTCAATTTATTCGTGGGATCTTCCAGAATGGAAACGTGATCTCCGATAACAATATTTCCACCTTTAAAGACTACGGGTTCTTGTGCAAATATATCAGCCGAAAAAAATATAGGCAGTAAAAAGACTATAAACCAATACCTATTCATTTCTAACAGCTTCGGTCATTATGAGTGGTTCCAATTTCCCTGTAATTTATCAAATCTCACCGTCGAATACCAAAATATCTTCAAGTGCCAGGCGGTGGGCTTTCAGCACTGGTTCTTCAGCAATAGCTATTTTTGCCAGAAACACCTCGGCATCATTGTTTCCCGAACCGGTGATCTTATTAAACCGTTCCCGCAACATGCTTAGTTCCCGGATATTTGCTTCTTCCAGGCCTTCTCCATTTCCATGTAAAATACGTGAGAAAAGATAGAGAGGCGAAATCAGCGGATGAATGGCAAGATTAAGGTTTGTTGCCTCCAGCCAGAACCTTTCCATGGAACGGCCCCCTTCAAAAAAGTTTTTAAGGCTATATCCCGGAAGGCTTATCAGGCAGAGTGCCGAAGCAGTCGAAACCGTTCTCATGGCAAGCATGCCCAAAGCATTTCCCCCGCCAAGCTCCTTAACTGCATTTATCACTTTCTCGCTCCGGATAACCCCCATTGCCGCCATCAGGGAATGGCCAAGGCCGAGAGTCTGAATGTCGATGCCATCGCGGGTGCGTTCAGCCTCTTCATTGGTCCAGCGCATCTCACGATGCACAAAATCATAATGCCCTTCCGGGTTGAGGAGCCGTATCTTATCGCAGGCGCCGATGATCATCGCAAGGCTCCGAAGATCTGCCTCGTCAGTAAAATACTTAAGCTGAACACCGGGTATGGATTCAGCCATCACCTTCAGCCGTGATAACAGGTCTTCCCCGACAGATGATTTGGGCGCAAGCAACCGGTTGGTATGCCTTCTGAATATGGCACTGTCAAGTGGTTTTACAAGATCAGTTTCCCGCTTCGGCTGAAGTGCTCTAAAGCGGATAGCAGCAACGACCTTTTCTGTGGAGCTGTCCGGGAAAAGAGCGTAGTATGGTTCCAGCCCAAGATTTAAGGCATGGATGCTCAGGTTTTCATAGGCCGCTCCTAAACTTATGAATGATGCGGTTTTTTGGAAGTCGCCAAAGGAAAATGACCTGAATTCATCATGGAAAAGATATAATACACCATTTTTATAGAACCATTTCCACGGCTGGTCATTACCTGTTGAGGGAGCCGCTGATGCCGCTGAAACCAATTGCTTAATGGTTTCGTTATCCGGGATGATATCGTCCGGCAAGGTTTCAAGTTTTACTCCGGCACTCAGGCTCTTCATATCTTCTTTCCAAAGCGGCGCAAAAGGGTTGTGTTTCGTGTGAACCTTTTCATCCGTTTGTTTTTTGTCTGATATGAGTTCATCCAGGTCTATATAATATCTTCCTGATTCGTGAAACTGATCGAGCAGTATGCGCCGGCAAACATCAGCTCCTAATGCCCCTCCAAGAACGACAGAACTCGCCAGCTGCGGCCATGTGTTTATGGTTTGTTCCACTTCCAGCATGGACGCCTTTGCCCTCAGGGAGATGTTCTCTATCCCCAGCATTTGCAGCATTACAGGTATCTTATCCTCTGTGCTGAGGCCTCTGATTGTTTTAGGATCTACATTGTCGATTGTTCCGTGAAGCAAGGGACGATCAGGCTCCAGATCAAAGCGCTCTACGTCAAGCATTCCGCGGTCGCTGGTATCCATCAGTACCGGGATGCCAAGATCCCTTGCCTTGAAACGGGAAATGATCTTAATATCGAGGCTGTCGCATTCGTCTACAAGGAGATCAATTTTTCCATTGCCGGTGAAAAAATCATCCATATTTTCTTCAGTGAGCCCGTCGAAATAACAAATAACGTGTAAGAAGGGATCTATTTCAGCAATTTCGCGTGCGGTTATCACCACTTTGGGAATGCCGAGGTTATGAACACCCGAACGGATCCGGTTGAGATTGCTTAATTCCAGCGTGTCAAAGTCGGTTAGACGAAGCTCCCCAAACCCTCTTTCCATCGCCAGGGTAAGTGCAACAGACTGCCCGACCGAAAGTCCGATAATGCCAATGATCTTAGTGGCCAGTTCGTCTTGCTCCTTTTTGGTTATCTTATACTGGTTACGGTTGCTTCGGACCTGGATAAATTCTTGTTTATCAAGCATGTGGACCAGGCGCCTGCTCCAGGGATAATAAACCCATACACCGTATGAATCAATATCTTTCCCCCCCAGGTGGCTGTTTATCAGATCCGCGTAATCAGTTTCTTTAATTTTAACAGCCGGACTTTTCATTTTAATCAGCTCGCGCAGCTGGCCATGAATTTCATCATGGGCAAATACAACATCGCCTGACGCCAGCAGCCCGTCAAGGGCGCTCCGGTCAGAGGGATTATCCAGCCTGAAAAATGTAGGGCGATAGGTTAGTTGTATTTGTCTGGATGCATCTGAAAGTGCATTGATCCTGGCTTTCATAGTAGGTGATTTTAATAGCAAAAGCTATCGTACATTAAATATTCTGTCTTACCTACAGCAAATTTAGATTACTTTCATCAATACTGCCGGTTGATTTTCCTTTCGTCGTATTGGCAATTGTAGCCTGAAGATCCCATTTATCCATATTTGGGATTTCGATATCGTAGTGTATTTCTATTTTTTTCCTGCGGAGCTCCTCTATCCTGACCCCCTGCAGATTTTCCCGGAGCGACATGATAGCAGCTTTATTCTCCGCATCAGCCGCGCTAAGGTCCTTCAGATCGCGGAGAATAAGTACGGTTGCCAGCAGGTCTAGCTTGGGATAATAGAACGTGCCATTATTTCCGATCCCTTCCTCAATTTCATAGCCCACGCTTTGCGCCATCTTTACGGTGTAGGGGGCGCAAAGACCAAACAGTGAATCCAGTCCTATCTGTGTCGACATGGCCACTCCAACACGGGTTAAAAAGATACTGCCTATACCATAGCCGGCAATCTCCCGCGAATTCCACAAACCGCAGCCCTCTCCGGTACCTTTCTGGGCGTAATCCCATACCATATCGTAAATAGCAGGATCTAAAGCGCCCGTGGCCTGCTCAATTGGCAGCGGTTCTGTTCCGCCCGCCACGTGGATACGTGCGCCTCCGTAAATGTGCTCTTTGTCAAGCGACTCTACAATCATGACAAACGCTGCGGGGTTATTAACCCATTCGTTATTAGAAGAGGTTACCTTTTCTACGCCTATGCTTGTCAGCACCCGCTTATGCCCTTCCACAAATAATTCACACGACCGCGGGTCGTCAATGGCCCTGAATGCCCTTAAACGCACAACAGGGTTGCCATTATTAAATTGTATCTCCATTTATATACTATATCCCGCCTTGTCTTGCTGAATATATTTTACTATCATTAGATAAGATTTATAAGAATTGTTTCAGCCAGTAATTTAGGGGATAATTAGTATCTTTTTTATTAATTATCCTTATTTTTGCTAAAATATTAATGTTACAACAAATGTCTGATAAAAAGATTGATATCCTGTATGTCGATGATGAAGAAAATAATCTGATATCATTCAAGGCTACTTTCAGACTTAAATATAATATTATGATCGCGGTCAGTGCTGATGCCGCTATGAAAATATTGGAAACAAAGCCCGTTGAGATCATAATCACTGATCAGCGCATGCCTAATATGACCGGCATTGAATTCCTTGAAAAGGTTATTGAAAAATATCCAGATCCTGTACGAATTCTTCTGACCGGTTATGCCGACATGAACGCCGTTATTGATGCTGTTAACAAAGGTAAGATTTATCACTATCTAAGCAAGCCGTGGAGCGAACAGGAGCTTGAGGAAACTATTCAAAAAGCGTTTGAAGCCTATCAGGCGAGCAGGGAAGTTAAAGAAATGAATAGTAAGCTCGCCGTGTCTAATGATCAGCTTGAGTTTTTGCTAAGGCAGAAGCTGCTTTCATGATACGGGAAGCGAGAGACGAGAAGCGAGTTTCTTTCCAACGTACCTTCTGAGATTCTCATAGATCCAATCATTTTTCATTTAATCGTTCTTCTACTGGTATAGAAACAATCAGTCTCGGCCTCATCGTTCGTTTCTCGCATCTCGTTTCTCGTCCCAGTTAATTACACTTTCCCGAAACCAAATCCGGAATCGAGCTGTTTTCAAATCAAACAACATCAACGATTATGGAAACTAAAGAAAAAACAGAGGTATTAAACGACCTTATTTTGATAAACAATGACAGGATTGAGGGTTATCAAAAAGCTAAGGAAGAATTGAAAGATGGAAATGACGATCTTAAAGAATTGTTTACATCAATGATAGCGGAGAGCCACGCTTTAAAGATGGCCCTGGCCACTGAAGTTACAGCCTCCGGTGAAGAAGTAGAAGAAGGAACAACGAACAGCGGAAAGATCTACCGCGCCTGGATGGATGTAAAAGCTGCATTCAGCGGTGCTGATCGTAAAGCCGTGCTCGAAAGCTGTGAGTTTGGCGAAGATGCTGCACAGAAGGCTTATCAAATGGCACTTAAAGAAGAAGATCTGCCGGCACATGTACGCTCGCTGATCTCCGAGCAAAAGGCAACACTGAGAGCTTCACACGATAAGATCAAAGCTTTGCGCGACGCACAGGCCTGAGATTAAGTCAAATCACTGAATTAAAAAGATCCCCCGGTTCTCCTCGAAGCGGGGGATCTTTTTAATTTACAGAAACGCGGCGGCAAAATACGGAAGATACGATCATCTCGTTTCCCGCATCTCGTCTCTCATTCACCGCCCATTTCCCCCCCATTCACCGAGTACTTGACGGCGCCTGCCTAATTGCAGTTTACCTGTTCCCGCCTTCCATATACTTTTGATCAGACAAAACGAAGAGATCAAACAGAGCGCTGCTAAATATATTTTCACTCGGCTGTATCATTTTATATGCAAGCGGCGTCTTAGCTGTAATAAACTGTTAATCTGCTGCTAACGTCATGAACACGCAGTATACAAATTGCAACAGAAATGCTGATGATATAGCTTAAACGACAAATTATTTTTTCATGAAAACTGTACATTTTGAGATCCCAACCATGACCAGGCTCAACCGGCAGCTTGAGGTATGCAACTCTGTAAAAAAACTGAACGTAGTGAATATAACTACCGAAAGTGGCCGCGCTGCTGTTACCTTTCAGGATACCTTATTGAAAGTGGATATAATCAAGGCTATAGAAGAAGCCGGGTATATTGTTAAGTACTAGTTAAGGTTATATTTCTCCTGCCTGATATGCACCTGCTTATCTGTAATAATCAGGATCATAATAACCAGGCCCAGAATAATAGCTATTACAAACTGGAGCTGGGTTAAAAAAGTAGAGCTCGATTCACTTTTTTTGGACTCGGTTAACAACTCTTTCCCTACCCGGGTCTGGACCTGTGTTAATCGCATCAGGTCTTTGTTCAGATCATTATAGAGATGTACTGTAGTACTCAGGTACAGATCCCGTGCGGCTTCTTTATTTTCTTCGGCAGTTTTTATCAGTAGCAGCTCATCCCGTCTGTAATCCCTGACATTCTTTTTCAGGCTGCTAAGATAATTCGATTCGG
Source organism: Daejeonella sp. JGW-45 (assembly GCF_029360805.1). Lineage (GTDB taxonomy): Bacteria > Bacteroidota > Bacteroidia > Sphingobacteriales > Sphingobacteriaceae > Daejeonella. The sequence goes on from NZ_JARKNC010000010.1 coordinate 60,245, forward strand.
CCTTTACCAGGTAGGTGTTCTCGTATTTGCTGATCAGCTTATCCATCTTCAGGTTCTCTTCCCCGATAAAACGATTTATCTCCGTGCTGCTGATCTTATCTGTAAAAAGGTAAGTAAAAAGCTGGTTTCTCTTGCTATGAATATGGTCGGCTATTGTATAAAGATCTACTGCCGGTATAAGCCTGTCTTCATAAATAGAATTGAACGACTTTGAAATACGCGTAACGTTATAGGATTCCAGGAGACTGAAGATCATTATAAACAGCATTAACACTGCCAGCATGATGGCGAGGCGGATTTTACGTTGTATTGCGAAAGCCCATTTCATACACATTAAGTTTTAGATAAAAAAGCCCTGAGCCTTTTAGTGCTCAAGGCTGTATTTTATTCCGGCGTTTCTATTTGCCGGCCTGTGCAATTATTGCACTATTAAGCCGGATGTATTCGGCATTGTTCATTGTCTTTGCAATTTCGAGACCTGTCTTTGCGCTGGCAGCCGCTCCTGCCTTGTCACCTGCTTTAAGCTGGATCTTTGCTTTATAGTAATTGTACCATGGAGTCTTCTGATCGGCCGGGTCTACCGCGTTCATCCATTCCAGAGCCTTGTTAAGATCCTTGCCGTTATCTAAATAATAGATGGCCGACTGCATATAAGGCTTTTTCTCTCCTTTCATAGCCTGATCGATGTTTGCCATTACCCGGCTGTCCACATCCACAGTCATTCCAATGCCAACCCTTGTGTCTGCCCAATCCAGGTTTAGTTTCGCCGACGCAGGTGTAACATCACCAAAGGAAATGGTAAAGGTCTCTGTCTTTTCAGGAAGCCTGGATGGCTTTACCGTGAAACGCAGAACATCTTCAGATTGTTTGTACGAATATGCACCCCACTGCTTGGTGTCTTTATTAAGGATAACTGTCCAGGAAGCTTTACCCGGGATAGTCAACAGCGCATACTCTCCCGCTTTCACAGGATTGCCCGCCAGGCTGATATCCTCAGAAAAGGCGATAGTCGTAATTGTGTTTGCCCCTGTACGCCACACCTCGCCATAAGGTGTAAGATCGGTAAAAACGTTTCTGCCCTTAACATTCGGACGCGAGTATTTTACCGTGACCGTACCAAGGCCAAACTCCTGGATAATTGTTTGTGCACTGCTTACCTGAGGCATTTTTAACTGTGCTGATGCCGGAGCAAGGAATAAGCAGCAAAGGATAAAGACAAATAAAATTGAGATCTTTTTCATGGTTAATTTTTTTAATACTTAAAATTAGTCAAATATCGCTTAAGAAATCCAATAGTACCGTCTTTTACTAATTCTTAATCCAGGCCCAGCCGGGATACGTGGTCGGGTTTTGCCCGGATAAAAATACCAGGCTGATATGAACAGACAGGAAACGATTTACTTAAGCACGATCTTTCCCAGGTACACACTATTCGAACACCTGTCACGCTCCTCAGAAACGAATGCTATATACAGGTCGACTTCCTTGCCTGAGATATATTCGTACGGGAGGATGTGCTTTCCCTCATTTCTCCGCGCTCCGCATACATCCCATACCCGGTCTTCGCCGCCCGCATAAGCCAGCACCATTGCCCGGTCGGTCGTATCCCCGCCTGGCTCCCACCTAAAATCAATTATGCCTTTTTCAGGGTTACTTACAGCCGGTGCTGAAGGCAGAGCTAAGTCGCCCCAGGAGATTAACGCCCGCGATGGGTCGAGGGTCAGATCTTCGTTAAGCGCGTTGAGTTTGAGGTACGACAAGGCGCTTCCGAAGCCATGCTGCTTGTCCGAATAATTCTGAAATCCTATCCTGACACATGGCGTAATGTTGGTCAGCCATGCCTGTACCGCTGCCATTGCTTTTCGGTTGAGGATCTGTTTTTCGCTCGGGGGCTTCGTTGTATGTTTGGGGACACCGCGCATGTAAGTACGACCATATCTGGTATAGCCAACCACTGATGCTACCCGGCCACTGAAAGCGCCTGTTATCCCGTTTGTTATTCGTGCCATAACAAAAATTTTAAGGTTAAAATTGATTATCTAAATTAATAATTCAATGTGATACTTTACAGAAAATATTGGGATAAATAACGGATATTATAAGGATAAATTCCCATGGTTATCCGTAGAATATCCGAGTAATGTCCGAAGAATGTCCGAAGAAATAAAAGATTAATTAAGTAAAATTACACCGTAAACTCCGGTAAGTATTGAACCATCAATTTTCCTCATTTACAGGCCGCAACATCGAATAAATGATTTTTATAATTCCATAGATTTTATCTATATCAACATAAATTTATAAAATGATTTCCCGTCGAATTATCTTGTAGATTTGCTATCTAATCAAAGAATAATAAATATGCAGGATCATTCTCATCCACATCATGACGCTAAGGTTGGCGACATGAATACGGAAACTACCGCTAAGTGCCCGTTTTCCGGCGGAGCATTAAACCACGGTGCTGGCGGTGGCCAAACCAATCGCGACTGGTGGCCAAATCAATTGAACCTAAATATCCTTCGTCAGCATTCTACGCTGTCGAACCCGATGGATAAGGATTTTAATTATGCCGAGGAGTTTAAGAAACTTGATCTGAACGAAGTAAAGAAAGATTTGTTCGCCCTGATGACCGATTCTCAGGATTGGTGGCCGGCTGACTATGGGCATTACGGTCCCTTTTTCATCCGGATGGCATGGCATAGCGCTGGTACCTATCGTATTAGCGATGGACGGGGCGGTAGCGGATCCGGATCACAGCGTTTCGCACCGCTTAACAGCTGGCCTGATAACGCGAACCTGGATAAGGCCCGCTTGTTGCTATGGCCTATAAAGCAGAAATACGGCAAGAAGATCTCATGGGCCGATCTGATGATCCTGGCAGGTAACTGTGCCCTGGAATCTATGGGTTTTGAAACATTCGGTTTTGGCGGCGGCCGTGAGGATATCTGGGAGCCTGAACAAGATGTTTACTGGGGTGCTGAGGACGTGTGGTTAGGCGATGAGCGCTACATTGGCGACCGTGAGCTGGAAAATCCACTGGGTGCTGTTCAGATGGGATTGATATACGTAAACCCGGAAGGCCCTAATGGTAATCCTGATCCGATTGCTTCAGCACGCGATATTCGTGAGACTTTCGGCCGTATGGCAATGAACGATGAAGAGACGGTGGCCCTGATAGCAGGTGGACATACTTTTGGTAAAACGCATGGCGCAGCTGATCCAAGCAAATATATTGCAAAGGAACCTGCAGGAGCAGGAATTGAAGAACAGGGATTGGGCTGGAGAAACAGCTTTGGTTCGGGGAATGCTGGTGATACCATTACCAGTGGCCTGGAAGGGGCCTGGACAACCACTCCCACTAAATGGAGCAATAACTTTTTTGATAACCTTTTTGGCTTCGAATGGGAACTTACCAAGAGCCCTGCGGGCGCCAGCCAGTGGAGACCAAAAGATGGGGCAGGCGCTGGAACTGTGCCAGATGCACATGATCTCGCAAAAAAGCATGCGCCATTTATGCTGACTACCGACCTTGCGCTTAGGATGGATCCCAATTACGGTCCGATAGCAAAACGATTCCATGAAAATCCTGATCAGTTTGCGGATGCTTTCGCCAAAGCATGGTTTAAGCTCACTCACCGTGATATGGGACCGAAAGAACGTTACCTGGGCCCGGAAGTACCGGCACAGGAGTTGTTATGGCAAGACCCGGTTCCTGCGGTTACGCATGAATTGATCAACGACCAGGATATTGCAAGCCTTAAAACCAGGATTTTAAGTTCAGGACTTTCTGTATCGGAACTGGTGTCTGCTGCATGGGCATCGGCATCAAGCTATCGCGATTCTGATAAACGCGGAGGTACTGATGGCGGGCGCGTTCGGTTAGCTCCTCAGAATAACTGGACAGTGAACAACCCCGCGCAGCTTGCTTCTGTGCTGCAGAAACTGGAAGCGGTTCAAAAAGATTTCAATGATGCCCAGGCCGGTGGTAAAGCAGTCTCTATGGCTGATCTTATCGTTCTGGCGGGATGTGCAGGTATCGAACAAAGCGCAAGGAACGCTGGTCATGATATCGCTGTTCCTTTCAGGCCGGGAAGAGCCGACGCTTCACAAGCGCAAACTGATGTTGCATCGTTTGCTGCGCTTGAACCAAAAGCAGACGGTTTCCGCAACTATCAGCAGTATCATCACAAGGTATCTGCAGAGGAATTACTGATTGATAAAGCTCAGCTGCTGACGCTGACTGCTCCTGAATTAACGGTACTTATCGGCGGATTGCGTGCTTTGAACATTAACTTTGATCAAAGCAAACACGGTGTATTTACTGATCGCCCCGGCGCACTTACTAACGATTTCTTTGTAAACCTGCTGGATTTCGGCACTACGTGGCGAGCTTCTGCAGATAACAAAAATGTGTTTGAAGGACGTGACCGTAAGACTGGTTCGGTAAAATGGACTGGTACCCGCGTAGACCTGATATTCGGTTCGAACTCAGAACTTAGGGCAATCGCCGAAGTTTACGGATGTGAAGATGCTAAAGACAAATTTGTGAAAGACTTTGTTGCAGCATGGTCTAAGGTGATGGATCTTGGCCGCTTCAACCTGGCTTAATAAACCTTAGCGAGGATGGATAAATAAAAGAGACTGGCTACATTTGAGCCAGTCTCTTTTTTATTTTATTTCAACCGTCTTGCGTCTTCTTCTCCATAAAAAGAAGCCGCTAACTGAAAGGACCGGCCCGCTTAGACCTACAAGAACAAAAAGAAATTTAATAATAAAATTGCCGTACTCTACGAAATGTATCCCTCTGACCAGGCTGGATAAAGGCTTTGTAGATACCACGCCACTGAGCTTACCTGTCTGGATATCGGCAGTGACGGAATTATAAAAACGGCTGAAAATCCGGCTCCTGTTATCTGTAGTACCTGAAAAAGTTATTTTATCATTAACATTTGATGGGAAGCGAATATAACTGGGATGGAATTCCGGTAATTGTGTGCTGATTCCGGCGAGAAGCTTATCAACAGAAACCCTGTTCAATACCGGAGAATTCAGAGCAGCAGGCTTTGGAGGATTCATTCCAGCGCTTACGATTTCATAACTGATCACAAGTCCGCTTAGGGCCATCAACAGGTTAAAAAGTAAGGCCCATACCCCCACATACCGGTGAAGGGAAGAATAAAATGAGTTCCTGTTCCTGACATTGAAACGGATCTTAAATAACAGGCATTTCAGAAGGGCGCTTCTATACACTACAGAACCGGTGATCAGAGAAATAACAAACAATAACCCAACAATTAACACGACAATTTCGCCTGCTAAACCGGCATGCAGGCTATAATGGAATTTCAGGATCCAAAAAATCACACCACTGGATTGCCGGACAACCTTTAACAGCTCTCCGCTTGAGGGGTGGACAAATGCGATTAAGCGGTCTTCGGGCGACCTTAGCTGAAAGACCAGTGTTTCAGAAGGATCTGCAGAAAATCGAATTAACCGGATATCCCACGCTGAATAGCTGGCGACAATGCGATCATAGGCTTTGTCAATTGAAACTGATCTGTCATTTTCTACGTGCAGGTATTTCTCGTATTGCAGATCATCCAGCTCCTGGTGAAAAACGAGAATAGCTCCCGAAAGGCTCAGCAAAAAGATGAGAGCCCCGGCGATGAGTCCGCTCCATTTATGGAACCTATAGATCCGCTTTAATTTCATTTAAAAAGAAAGCACCTTTAAGGGTGCTTTCAAACTTGGTTCAGGATTAAAATTGCGTACTTATTCCCAGGGTAAAGCTCATACCCCTGCCTTTCACGTAATATTGGTCTAAACTTGGCCACAGCGATCTTGCCGGGAAATAGTCGGCATTCAAAAGATTCTCAACCCCCAGCTTTAAATAGGTAGATTTCTTAAACCGGTAAGAAGAAGAGAGATTAATCACCTGATAAGGGTCAACCTTTCCCTCATATGTTTTATAAACACCTGTATTGGTAAGCGGGAAACGGTTTCTGCTTGATGAAGCCAGGAAATCAGCCCGGACAAGAAACTTCGAATTCGGAACATATTTCAGGTACGCGGTATATTTAGGAGGAGTGATCCGGTCGCCACCTAAAAAGGTATCCGTTTCATCATTAAATTTATTATTATTATTTCCATCTCTTTTTCCTTCCACATAGCTGTAACTACTTCCCAGGTTTATTTTAGAAGAAAGGTTTACATCTGCAGAAACTTCAAATCCATGAACACGTTCGGGCTGTCTTACTATCACGTAAAATCCATTTTGCTCAACAAAGCTGGAACCCAGTTCGGACTTGCTCACATAAGCGGATACCTCAAATCTAAATGCTTTGAACTCACTTTCAAATCCTGTTTCGTAATGGTTAATAATTACTGGCTCGGTTTGGATCTTATTGATGTCATCTACCCGGGCTGCACGCAGAAGCAAGCCCAGGTCAGCAACAGAAAAGCCCTGCGAGAAATTAACATACGGCCTGAAGAAGTTGAAACGGTTGTATCTCAGGCCGCTGTTAAATACGAGGTTCTCATAATCTATTTCCCCGCCTTTTACTGACACACTCGTTCCAAAAGTTTTAGTGACCGCATTATAAGGCTTAAGGGTTTCGTAGTCTTCTACCCCAATGTTCATTCGTTCGTAACGGATACCTCCGTTAAACACAAGATCCTTGAACAGCCTGGACTGTACCTGCATAAATGGCGCAGTGCTGAGCATATTCATTTTGGGAACCCAGATTCTGCCATCAAGAAGCGGCTGTGAAGTAACATCACTTAGCAGGTCCAATCCATAAGTCAGGTCTGCGCTCAGCTTTTTTGCGGCCAGTAGTGGCGTATTAAAATCAGCTCTGATTCCTTTCTTTGAAGATTGAATTATGGATTGTCCGCCGTTCTCGAAATTTGTGCTGTAGAAGAAGAGTGTATTAAAATCCTGAACATAAGCATTCACTGATAAACTGGTTTTCCCAGCCAGCTTATCGTTTGTGTACATTGCCATAGCATTGTGATTCCACCTGGTACCGGGAGGACTTCCCGGAGTTGAGCCTTCAATACCATAAGTTTTAGCACCATTTTTACGACTGCCCATTACTTCCTGGAGATTCGTTTCCTCAAGACTTCTGAAAAAATTATAGCTTAACTGAACACGTTGATCGGGATTGATCTGGTATCCTAATTTTGAAAAGGTATTATATACCTGATTATTGCTTAGTCCATATGTGGGACCCAAAATGTCTCCTTCCGCATCTCTTACCTTGCCTGTTTGTTCATAACTCCCGCTCACGGTATAATCAAACTTTCCGAGGTTTCCGTATATAGATTGGGAAAGCCGCCCCCCAATACTACCTTTAGGATTGACAACGCCTCCCGAAAAGCTAAGGTCCGTCTTGCCGGCAAAACGGGAGTCACTGGTTTTGTTAGATCTGGTAATATAATTGATTATACCACCTGACGCTCCATTGCCATAGATCGAATTAGCTCCCTTGATCACTTCAATACGCTCGATCACGCCGGCATCAATTGTACGCATATCAACTGATCCGTTACGTAACGGTGTTGATTGCGACACCCCATCTACAAGTATAAGGATCTGCCGGCCTCTCAATGTCTGGCCCCAGTTACTGCTGGTTCCGCTGGATACACCTAAACCAGGAACAGCTGAGGAAAGAATATCGCTGAAGTTATTATTGACAGCCTGAAGTTCTTGCATGGTAGCCGAATTTACAACAGTAACTGCCGTGGTAAACTCCTCTTTCAGTTGCTCTTTCTTCCGGGATGTGATTATGACTTCGTTTAACAACGAATTCTTTGTTGGCAACAAGGTTACCACAAGTTCTCTTGAAATACCCTCTCCCAGGTTTATTTGCAGTTCCTGAGACTGAAATCCGACCGCAGAGACCGTTAATGTATATTCAGATGAATTCAGGGCACTAAAGCTAAAGCTGCCATCGGTAGCTGCCATTATTGATTTGCCCGGGTTGATCTTAACTGTTGCATAACTTATCGGTTCGCCATTCGTGTCTTTTATATATCCTTTCAGATTACCGGTCTGTGCAAGCAGTATTTGCGTATACAATAAAATAATACTCAGGAGTAATGATCTTCTCATATTTTGTTTTTTCGGCAAATCTAAAAATTATTTATAATCAGTCCAAATAAACAGAACAAAAAGATCACCGTCAGGCCAATCGAAGTTTACTGATGAGCATCTTATTTACCGGATAAGCTGGAAAGGTAATTTTCCAGCTTGTCAAAGTTTTGCTTTTGCCCTGCATCTGCTTTAAATGTTTTGACGATAAGGTCAAAATCTTCCGGGGTGTCAAATACCGAGCTCCATTGTATTTGGGTTTCATTGCCTTTGGCTTGAAAAACCACAGTAGCAATGAAGTGCAGTACTTCTTGAATTTGAAACAGTTGGGATTACTCTTCAACCTGGAACTCAGGATTCCATACTACTTCCCAAAGATGCCCGTCAGGGTCTTGGAAATAGCCCGCATAACCATTATAAAAGGTGTTTTGTGCCGGCTTGATTATTTTTGCACCAGCCGTTTTAGCCTGGATCATAACAGCATCCACTTCTTCCTTTGTATTTACATTGTGTCCGATGGTAAACTCTAAGGACGAAGGCTCTTGAACCGGAATACCCGTATCTTTGGAAATACTTTCCTTTGGCCATAAGGCGAGCCTCAGGCCGTTCTGCAGATCAAAGAATGCAACTGCGCCGTATTCAAATTCTTGTCCGACGATACCTTCGGTTTTTAGTCCGAGTCCGTTTTGATAAAAAGTAACTGCTTTCGCCAGGTCGGCTACGCCGAGGGTCAGTACTGATATTCTCGCTTTCATAATGCTATATTGTTATTTATGCGATGCCTTCGCAAATTAAAGATCTCTCCAGAAAACTTCGGAGTAATTATGCGCGGGCGAAAAGTCGGCTTTTGCTGGCAAGTCTAAAAAAGGGTAGGTCACTTTAGAAAGATATAATCCTTCAGGGTGGGCTGGCGGGATAAGAGGCGGCGGTTGCCGCGAGATCAGGTAGCTTTCGAACTCATCTGCACCAAAAGTACCATCACCAATTTCGATCAGCTTATGGGCGAGGATCCGGATCATGCGGCCAAGAAAACGGTTCGACGAAATACGGAACCGGATGCGGTTGCCGGAATCATTTGTAAATAGTGCGGCAGATGAAATATGGCAAATGGTATGTTCATTCTTATCCGGCGATTTGCAGTATGCGCGGTAATCGCTATACCCAGGCAGCAGCGCTACTGCTTTTTTCATTTCCCTCAGGTTGAGGCCATCTCTCAGGTACTGCGAACTGCTTTCGCTCAGGAAGGGATCTTTGTAGGTATGAATAAAATAATCATAGGTACGCAGCACGGCGTCGAAACGGGCATGTGGCTTGCCGTCCATAGGAATGATATCAAAGATTGCAATGTCATCCGGCAGGATATGGTTCCAGCGAAAAATAAGGTCGAAATCCCAGCTCTCTCCGATATCCATATGAAAAAAGAATTGGCTGGCGTGTACTCCTGTATCAGTGCGGCCGCACCCAAAGATCTGCACCTGTTTTTTTAAGATCCGGCTTAAGGTAGTTTCTAAAACCTCCTGTACGGAAGGCTTATCCGGTTGCCGTTGCCAGCCGAAATACCGGGTACCTTTATATGCTATGTGTACGAAATAACGCAAATGAGTTCTTAAAAATGCTAAGCTAGGAAATACTCCCAACCTTCATAGCAGTCGCTGCTCCTGAATCCCAATTAATATTTTGTACCTTTGCACACAAGAACTTAAGAGAAAAGCAGATATGAAGACCATAGTTATAGTTGCAGGGATCATTATTGCCGGAGCGACGGTTGTTGCCTTAGTGCAGAACGATAAGAAAAGTGATGCCGCTCCGGAAATTCATAACGCTGCTGACGGCCATGGCCACCCGGCAGATGCTGCGGCACCCGGTGCGGATGCTAAGTTAAATCCTGCTCATGGCTTGCCGGGTCATCGCTGCGACCTGGCTGTAGGTGCACCACTTCCTGCGGGTGGTCCAGGTACCGCACCAGCCCAGGCGCCGCAAACTATTCAAATGAACCCGGTACCTCAGCAGGCCGCTCCTGCTAATCCGTCCGCCGCTCCCGCCGCTGGTGTTAAGATAAATCCCGCACATGGAATGCCAGGCCACCGGTGTGATATACAGGTTGGGGCGCCGTTGACGTAAGGGGGAGTTGAGACCCGATAGCTGTCGGGTTGAAAGTTGAAAGTTGAAAGTTGAAAGTTGAAAGTTGAAAACTGAAAACTGAAAACTGAAAACTGAAAACTGAAAACTGAAAACTGAAAACTGAAAACTGAAAACTGAAAACTGAAAACTGAAAACTGAAAACTGAAAACGGGACGTAGCTCATTTTCAAAAATGAGTTTACAATCGTTTAACCGCGTTGTTTTAAAAAGTTTTCCACATTTATTTTAATTCGCGAAATGCGAATAGTGATTATTTGCTATATTTAATCATGAAAGAACATAAAGGGATGCGGCCTCAGGATGTGGTTTTGCTTTTGAAGCTTATCATTGATGGCGGAGAGGAAAATAAGATCAAGGAGCTATCATCGAAATTGTTCATAAGCGCTTCAGAAATCAGTGAATCGCTGAACCGCTCCGCCATATCCGGCTTGCTCTTGCCAGATACCCGCACGGTCAATAAAGAGCCGTTTTTGAAATTCCTCGAACACGGGCTTCAGTATGTTTTTCCCGCTCAGCTTGGTCCAGTCAGGAATGGTTATTTTACAGCCCATTCTGAGTCTTCGCTTTACCTGAGTTTCTCTTCAGAAGAAAAGTTGGTATGGGCAGACGAACAGGGAAAGGAGCGCGGCCAAACTATTTTGCCTCTCTATCCGACGGTAGTAAAGACGATCAAAAAGGACAGGCTGCTGTATAAACTTTTAGCGCTTTGTGATATTATCCGGATCGGTGATGCATCCGATAAGAATAAGGCGGTCTGGCATTTGAGGGAGGCTTTTCAGACGAGGAGTTGATTCCTTAAATCATAATTCGCTTTTCTGGTCTATACCACAGATATTTGCAACATAATGAACGAGCAGCAGGTAAACAGCCCGGGTGAGATCCCTACGGAGGCGGCAAAAAACATCACTAATCAGACGGTATTTCCAATCCTATTTGCGATAAGTTTTTCGCACCTGCTGAATGATACGATACAATCGCTGATTCCGGCGATCTATCCTATAGTAAAGGATTCGTTCAGCCTGACCTTTGCACAGATCGGGCTTATCACATTGACGTTTCAAATGTCGGCCTCGCTTTTCCAGCCTTTCGTAGGACTGTATACAGATCGCAAGCCACAACCCTACTCCCTGGCCGTAGGGATGGGATTTACCTTAATCGGCCTCCTGTTATTGTCGCAGGCCCCGAACTTTGCAATGCTGGTCGTTTCTGTAGCTTTCGTGGGGATCGGTTCTTCTATATTCCATCCGGAGGCATCTCGAATGGCTAGTATGGCGTCGGGCGGACGAAGAGGGATGGCCCAGTCTGTTTTCCAGGTTGGAGGAAATGCGGGGAGCTCTATCGGGCCTTTGCTGGCCGCGCTGATCATCGTGCCATATGGTCAATCAAATATTATATGGTTTTCCCTTCTTGCTTTGCTGGCTATTTTAATCCTGGTAAATGTGGGCGGCTGGTATAAGCTTAAGATCAAGACCAGGGCTCATAAAGCTGCGGTCTCTCATGCTGTTCAAACCCTTCCGCGGAGAAAGATAATCCTTTCAGTGGTCATATTGCTGGTCCTGATATTCTCCAAGTATTTCTACCTGGCAAGTATGAGCAGTTATTATACCTTCTACATGATGCATAAATTCGGGGTATCGGTCCAAAGCTCGCAGGTCTACCTGTTCATATTTCTTTTTTCCGTTGCAGCGGGTACATTGATAGGCGGGCCGCTGGGGGATAAATTCGGGAGAAAATATGTGATCTGGGGATCCATACTCGGGGTAGCGCCATTCACCCTGATGCTGCCTCATGCCAACCTGTTCTGGACTGCTGTATTAACCGTGCCCATCGGAGTGATCCTTGCTTCTGCTTTTTCTGCGATCCTGGTATATGCGCAGGAGCTCATTCCAGGCAAAGTAGGAATGATCTCGGGATTATTCTTTGGCTTCGCCTTTGGGATGGGAGGTGTGGGATCTGCACTGCTCGGCGCCCTCGCCGACCGCACAAGTATCGAGTATGTTTACAGTATTTGCGCCTTTCTTCCGCTGATCGGGTTAATCACCGGATTTTTGCCGGATATCGGGAAGAAGGTAAGTTAGTTGTTCTTACTTCCCCTTAATCCAAACCGCAATATCCTCGATCAGCTTTGGTGAAACATTTGCCGGTACGCGGTATTGTACGCCGGTTCCTTTTTCCTTTTGGGAAGTTAAGAGGTGATTGAGATCCGGATAAACTTTAAAAGACGCGTTCTTATTTGCGGCGAGTCCGGCTCTCCACATATTGTAATCCTGCATCGACACCTGGAAATCGTTTTCTCCCTGGATCACCAGGATCTTTTTGGGAAATTTCTTTGCTGAGGCAACCTGGTCATAATTATTCAGGTCGATCCAATAAGATGCGGGTGCAGACAGGATAATGGAGTCCGGAGCAATATCACCAAGCTTTAACAGGCGGGACCGGTCGATCTCATTGGTTGTTGCCTGGAACCGCTGTTTAGTAGCAGCTGTGGTATCGCCGCTTAACAGATATAAATACTTGTTTTGTTCAGCAACCAGGTCGGCCATCTTCCTCGCCGGCGCTGCCGCCAGGATAATTCCCGCCAGGTCAGGTGCCAGGCCTGCTATACGTGGTGCAAGCATCCCGCCAAGACTGTGTCCCAGAAGATAGATCTGTGCCTTATTTACACCAGGAGTACTTTTTGCTACAGCGATAGCCTCCAGTGCATCATCGATAACTTCTTCTTTGACCGTGAAGGTTTTTACAAAGGAATTTGGGTAAACCATAGAACGTTTTACGTAACGCAGGGTTGCGATACCTTTTGCAGCGAGACCACTGGCCAGGTCTTTTAAGGGTTTGTTCGGACCGACAGTGCCGTCCATGTCTGATGGGCCGGAGCCATGTACCAGCACCACCAGCGGGAAATTTGTCGCACCCTTTGGAATTGTCAGCATTCCGGCCATCTGGCCTCCACCAAACTTTATCTGAACTTCTTTTTCAGTGTATAGATTGGTATCTGCATAAGCAGGAGCTACATAAACGGCTTCCTGGGTTGTTTGTGCTACAAAGAATCCGACCAGTTTTTCTGATTTATTGAAGATAAAGGTAAAGCCCTGTGACCCTTTAGTGAAAACGCAATTTAACGTTACCTGAAAGTATTCGCCCTGGGTTTTGTTTTGTGCGCCGTCCACAGATTCATAGGTGCCGAGGCTGTTACCTAGTCTTAGCCAGAACAGCTTAAGCTCGTCCGCCGATATCTTGTCTTTAACGCTTTCATCAAAAAAACCATGTGCTTCTTCGAATTTACCTTTATCCATCGTGTCGAAAAACGCATCGGCGCGGTTGATCAGGTTTACGATACTTTGCGCAAATGTGATCTGGCTGATAAAGAGGAAGGCGATAATTAGTTTAAAAGATTTCATGTATTGGTGGTTTCAATTTCCGGGGAGGAAGATAAGGAAAAGATATGAGCAATGAGCTCTGAGCATCAGCTTCGTCCGGGCGAATTCACATGGCCTGAGCAATTTGATGCAAAAAACGATTCATTAAACTTTAATTAATAGGGACATTAAATACCCCTTTTATGGGTTCTGAACGAAGCTCATAGCCCAATGCCGATACCTTCGTCACATTTTTTCCTCCGGCCCGTAGGGGTAAACTCTTTCATAGTTGTCTCATCCCAAAATACAACAAAAATGAAAGTACAAATTACACAATCAAAATTAGAGCGGGTCTTAAAGATCCTTATTGCGCTGCTTGTATTCATGGCATTTTATCTTAATTCAAATGCCCAGGTAGTTATTGCAGATAAGGTTAACATTGGCCTGATTTATCCGATCAGTACCAATGGTACACATGCTGCTGCGGATACGAATGTTTTCTCATTTAACCTGCTGGCGGGTGTTTCGGCGGCTGAAAAGGGTTTTACATTTGCCGGTTTCTCAAATGTAGTGCGCCACGATGCCAGGGGTATGCAATTCGCCGGTTTTTCAAATCATGTTGGTAAGAAGGCAGAAGGAATGATGTTCGCCGGCTTCATGAATATTTATGGCGAAAGTAAAGGCCTGGCTTTTGCCGGGTTCGCCAACATAGCCAGGAAGAATATTGAGGGCGCCCAGTTTTCGGGTTTTTTAAACCGGGCAGCTGATGTTAAGGGTACACAATTCGGTGGCTTTTCAAACGTCGCCCGCAATCTAACCGGAACCCAGGTAGCAGGGTTCAACAACGTTGGCCGTCAGGTAAAGGGCACTCAATTAGCAGGATTCAGCAACACAGCCGGTGATGTGCAGGGCTCGCAAGTTGCCGGTTTTATCAATGTAGCGAAAAAGGTTAAAGGAGTACAGCTGGCGGGTTTTATCAATATCGCTGACAGCAGCGACCACCCTATTGGCATTATTAATATCATTAAGAATGGCGAGAAATCAATCGGTTTTAGTGTGGATGAAAGTCAGACAGGAATAGCTTCGTTCCGTTCAGGCGGGAGGGTCTTTTATGGGATCATAGGCGCTGGCTATAATTTTAAGAACGAAGAGGAGGTTTATGCTTTTGAGCTGGGTTTCGGCGCTCACATGATACATACGGGTGCATTCAGGATCAAGGCCGAGCTAAGTGTACTTACCCTGGAAAGCTTCTGGTCGGGAGAATACTTTAAGAACTCATTTAAACTGCTGCCCTCCGTCAGGCCGGGTAAACACATCGAGATCTTCGGAGGACCGGTATTCAGTTATGTAAACACAAATACTACGGAAGGACGGGGATTGACCAGCAAATACATTAAAACCTGGGAGAACAGGTGGGGGAATAACTTCGAGGGGATCTATGTGGGATATACTGCGGGAGTGAATATTCTTTTTTAGAGCCAAGAATCAAGAATCAAGAATCAAGACGCTGGACGGAAACCATTAGCCATTACCAATTACCTATTAACCATTAACCATTACCCATTAACAACACATATTATGAGAACTACATTATTATTTATTGCAATTATCAGTTTATTCAGCATTTCGTGTACTAAGGACAGGCTGACTGCTGATGGCAATGTTATAACTGAAATACGTAAGCCAGGTACTTTTACCGGGGTACACAGCAGCGGGGCAAATCCGGTTACGATTACGTACGGAGCAGAATACAAAGTGGAGATCAAAGGCTCTGCGAATCTGATCCCAAGATATAAATCGAATATCCACAATGGCGTGTTGAATATCGGTTATGAACATGTCAATGTCCAGGATGACGATATTGAAGTATTTGTTACACTCCCTGCACTAAAGAAAGCCTCAATGAGCGGCAGCGGCAGGCTGTGGATTGACGGCAATTTCCCGGCACAGGATATCTTCCGTTTAAGTATCAGTGGCTCATCTAAAACTACTGTGCGGGGCTTCTTTGCCGCGGACGAGGTAAATGTTGACATTTCGGGATCGGGTGATGCTCACCTTGAAAATATACAGGCAAAAAGAGGTGATGTAAGAATCAGCGGCAGCGGTGACGTAAGGATGACGGTTCAGAACTCACTTAAAGCCCGGATCAGCGGCAGCGGCAAAGTTTATTATACCGGCAATGCGACTGTTGATTCAGAAGTCAGTGGCAGTGGGTCAGTGATTAAGTTATAGTTAAGTGCGGTGCAGGTACACGATGAAAACAGACACCATCCCGTGATGTAACAAATCATTCAGATGCAATATCTAAATCTGATATATTTGGCAACATTAACAGGTGGAATTAGCAGTAACAAACACAGGCGGTGCCGCACCCGGGTATGACGATAATGCTTTTGAGCAATTGTTTAAAGCTCATTTTAAAGCGCTGCATTCTTATGCCAGTATAATGCTTCATCACGACAGCCATGCTGAAGAGGTCGTACAGAATATGTTTGTAAGATTATGGGAAAAAAGGGATTTGCTCGATGTGCAAACATCCGTAAAAGCGTACCTCTATAAGTGTGTCTACAACGATTGCCTGAATTATATTAAGCATAAAAAGATCAAAACGAAGTACCAGGACCACGCGGCTTTTACAATGAATGATCAAGTCGAAAATACCTCAGATAGATTAGTGCTCGGGGAATTGCAGGATCGACTACAGGAAGCCATGAACGAACTGCCTGAGCAGTGCCGGACTATCTTCCAAATGAGCCGTTTTGAAGAGCTGAAATATAGGGAAATTGCTGAAGAGCTGGGCTTGTCAATCAAGACAGTCGAAAACCAGATGGGCAAGGCTTTACGTATCCTTAGGGTAAAACTGGTTGATTTTCTGCCGATATTATTATTGTTTATGCATTACAAAGATCTATAGAATGGAGGCAGCGCATGAATGATGACCTGATCATAAAATATCTTTTAAAGGAAGCCGGTCCGGAAGAGGAGGCTGAGGTTAATGAATGGATTTCTGCCAGCCCTGAGAACAAAAGGGAATTCTCGCGATTTGAGCTAATATGGAACAGCAGCAAAAAGCTTGAAGAAAAAAGTGCTGTTGATCCGGAAGCAGCCTGGGCCAGTTTTAAAACGAGAGTATCCAAGCCTGCAGGCGGGCAAACGCCGGCGCGTAAACTAACGCAGCGTTATAGCTGGCTGAGCGTAGCCGCCGTATTATTCATTGTTGCGGGCGCATGGTTTTTTTATTCAGTTTTTAGCAATGGATATGAAAGTATTGAAGCCGGAAAACTTGTGCGGAAGGAAGTATTTCCAGATGGATCTGAGGTAACCCTTAACCGGAACACCTTAATTTCTTACCGCAAGAATTTCAAGGGCGAAACACGTAGTGTAAAGCTTGAAAATGGCGAAGCGTTCTTTCATGTTAGCCCTGATAAATCCAAACCTTTTGTCATTGAGGCCGACGATGTGACTGTAACAGTGCTGGGCACCTCATTCAACGTAAAACACATTAATAAAACCACGGAGGTGATAGTTGAGACTGGTATTGTTCGTGTAAGTATGAACCAGCAGGCGATTGAATTGAGAGCGGGTGAAAAAGTTTTAATCCGGGGTACTGATACCAGCCTTCATAAAGAAGCAAACACAGACCAGCTTTATAACTACTACAGAAGTAAACTGTTTGTTGCGGATAACACCCCCCTATGGCGCGTAGTGGAAATTCTTAATGAGGCGTACGACAGCAATATCATAATTGGAAACGATCAGATTAAGGATCTGCCATTAAATGTCACCTTTAAGGACGAACCGCTGGATAAAATACTCAACGTGATCACTCAAACCTTTAAGATAAGCGCTGTTAAAGAGGATGGTAAAATTATACTCCGATAATTCGTGATGACTAAAAAAGCTGCTGCTCTGTTGCTCTTTTTAAGCATTGTATTTACTCTGCAAGCCCAGCATACTTCGGATATCCCCAATTTGTATAAACGGATCTCACTTGATATTGTGCAACAGCCTGTGGGTGAGGTTTTGGAGCAGATCAGCAAAAAGGGCGGCTTTTATTTTTCCTATAGCGGTAATGCCTTTAACCGCGACAGCCTGATCAGTATAGCCGTAAAGAACCAGCCTGTCAGGGATATTCTCGACAGGATTTTTTTGGGAAAGGTAGATTACCGCGAAAGTAGCAGATATATAATTCTAAGGTCCACGCTGCTTCATTTTGCAATCGAACCCGAGACCATAAAAA
Source organism: Daejeonella sp. JGW-45 (assembly GCF_029360805.1). Taxonomy (GTDB): domain Bacteria; phylum Bacteroidota; class Bacteroidia; order Sphingobacteriales; family Sphingobacteriaceae; genus Daejeonella. The sequence goes on from NZ_JARKNC010000010.1 coordinate 78,077, forward strand.
CTGATTCAAAACATTACCTGATCACCGGGAAGGTAGTTGATGTTCATACCGGAAAAAATGTCGCAGATGCCAGTGTATATGAAAAGCGCTTACTTGAATCTACCCTCACTAATAAGGAAGGATATTTCCGGATGCGAATCAGGGGTGAATTCCAATCGGTTATTTTAACGGTAAGCAAAGAAGCATATCGTGACACAAGCATTATGTTTCTTTCCACTGTGACGATCAAGCCTGAGGGTTATGTCTATAGTGACGAGGATAATTCCAGTTACGTGTCTAATATTGTTGAGCGTCTCGGTATCGGGAGATTTCTCGTTTCGGCGAAACAGCAGATCCAGAGTTTAAATCTTGCCGGCTTTATGGCCAGGAGCCCTTTTCAGGCCTCCCTGCTGCCGGGTTTAAGTTCGCACGGAATGTTTAGTCCGCAGGTTGTGAACAAGGCATCGTTGAATGTTTTTGGCGGCTACACCGCCGGGGTTAACGGTGTAGAAGTTGCAGGTTTGTTTAACATCAATAAAGGTGATGTAAGGCATTTCCAGGCTGCGGGGCTGACTAACCTGGTTGGGGGATCTGTTCATGGTTTTCAGGCTGGCGGCGTATTAAATTCCGTTCTGGATAGCGTACACGGTTTTCAGGCAGCAGGTGTTGTAAACGATGTGCGGATGAATATGGACGGCTGGCAGGCTGCGGGAGTTCTTAATCATGTTCGTAAAAATCTAAAGGGTGTGCAGGTATCAGGGGTCGCGAATCTGGTATCTAATAATTCAGGAGGAATTCAAGTCAGCGGAATCGCTAACCTGGCTAAAAGTGCCAAAGGAATTCAAATTTCGGGGATAGGAAACGTCGCCCGGCAGGAAATGCGGGGTTTACAGCTGGCAGGCATCTTTAATTATGCTAAAAAGATGAACGGTGTACAACTTGGGCTTATTAATGTTGCCGACAGCTCGTCGGGCGTTAGTATAGGCCTGATCAACTGGGTGAATAAAGGTTATCATAAAGTCAGCCTTTCCGCTAACGACGTCTTCAATTACCAATTGGGCATCAAGACCGGAAATGCCAGATTGTATTCTATACTTATAGCCTCGGCTACTTTTAAAGAAGGTGAAAAAGTTTATTCGGCCGGCTTGGGTTTCGGACATGATTTTATTTTTAATAACACATTATCTGCTGCTGCAGAAATATCATCGCAGGGCTTATATCTGGGGAATTTCGATTCGGCAAACATCCTCAGTAAGGCTCAGCTTAATGTCCAGGTTAAGGTAATGAAAGGTATCAGCCTGTTCGCCGGCCCGGCTTATAATGTTTACCATACGGATCCCGCAGTGTCAAGTGCCAGTGGGTTTAAAAATAGAATTGGCCCACTCAGGTCCGGTGTTAATAGATCGGCGAGAGGATGGATGGGCTGGAATGCTGGAATTACCTTATTGTGAGCCACATTTCCCCGGCTCCAGGCGGGGGTGTTGCTCCGGCTTCAATTAGAACTGATTTTAATATCTTCGTCAGGCGGATTTCTCTCTTCCGTTTATTACTATGAACCGCATCGATCGTATTTCCGCAATCCTGATCCACCTGCAGTCGCGTAAGATTGTAAAAGCACAGGATATCGCCGACCGGTTTGAAATTAGTCTTCGAACGGTTTACAGGGATATCAGGACGCTCGAACAGGCGGGAATACCGATCATTGGCGAGGCCGGACTCGGTTATTCCCTTGTTGAGGGTTACCGGCTTCCCCCCGTTATGTTCAGCCCGGAAGAGGCGCTCGCATTTCTGACCGCTGAGAAACTCGTTGCCCGGTTAACCGACGGGCCCAACGCCGATAATTATAGTTCTGCCATGTATAAGATCAAGGCTGTTCTCGATCAGGACAAAAAAGATCTTCTGCAGAATATTGGTGATCACATCGAAGTTTTCAGAAGAACTGGTAATGAAGGGATCCAGCCCGACCTGAACCTTATGCAGCCGATTTTGAAAAGTATCGATCAGAAAAAGGTGCTGGAGATTAAATATCATGCCCGGTATAACCAGCAGAAAACAGAACGGTTAGTCGAGCCTCTGGGTGTCTTTTATAACGATAATAGCTGGCATCTGATCGCATTTTGTCAAATGAGAGCTGACTACCGGGATTTTCGTCTTGACAGGATCTCATGCATGGAATTGACAAACAAAGGCTTCTCCGGGGAACATCAGACCCTGAAGGAATACCTCGAAAGGTACAATGTCGAAAATACTCAAAATCAGCATCTCCCTCTTGTTGTAATAAGAGTCCGTAAAGACAAGGCGTACTGGCTTGATAACCAGAAGTATCATCAGGGCTTTGTCTCGCAAACGGAATATGAAGAAGAGGTCGAAATGACGTTTTTAAGCTCGTCTTTATATGCATTCGCCCGGTGGTATATGATGTTTGGCGATCACGCGCAAATTATGCAGCCGGAAGGCTTGAAGGACGAGGTGAGGAAGTTGCTGGTTAAAATAGCTGAGAAAGTTGAGAGTGATCAAGGAGCACAGATCAAGGAATAAGGACTTATCCAGATTGTGATTAAACCGGACATCCTTATTTACGGTAATGCGTCCTTATTCTTTGCTCCTTGTTCCTTACTCTAAAACAGGATCTTACTGCTAACTTCCTTATCAATTGTAATATAGCCGGGGTACTTAACCAGTTTGCCGCCTACATCAATCGTTGGTTTAATTTTGATTGTTACAACACCCTTACGTTCTGCTGCGCCGCTTTCACCTCCGCGGACAAAGTCCAGTATCTCTTCCATGGTCTTTCCGTTTGACAGGAAAGAATAAATATTAGAGTTTACCCTTACCGGGACTTCTGTGGTACCGCCCGCCGGTACGGTCACTCTCTGGTTCACAAAGCCGTTTGCAATTTCCTGGTTCTTGATCAATACGATGTAATCGAACTGATTAATCGCGGCTTCAGTACTCGTTGGGTTGCTGATTTTGAGATTTACACGTGCTTTCAACGGTATATTCTTTCTGAAGAGTGCAAGCGCAAGCTCTGGCATATTGCTGATCTCGAAGTTTCTGTTCTTTACCATTTGGCTTACATCCCTCCCGACAAGGTAAATGCTGTCTGCTGAACTTATCTCATAAGTGCATTTTTCAAGTGCTTCGATCTGACGGGCTTGCTTATTTAAACCGCAGCCTGCAACAAATATCGCTGCAAGGCAAAAGATGATGATCCGTTTCATAGGGGACTTAACGCTGAATTCGTGCCAAACTTATTAAAACCCGGTTATATCTAAGGTATTTTATGCAAAACCACAAAATTTAAATCTCAGTGGAATGATTAACGTAAAATTCACAATAGGTAAGTAACTTTACTGTTTATCCAGAAAGCATTTTTACAATAAGCAACATATGAAATTATCGAAATCAATTTACCTGTTCATTGCCTTTATCATTATTTCAATCACATCTTTCGCCCAGCAAAAAATGTCCATACTAATAAGCAATCATACCTTTTCTTCCGGCAAACCGGAAGTAGGGACTTTGCATATAGTATCAACAGGAAATGCAGCATTTAAACTTAAGGGGAAAGACGCGAAAAAATTCATCCTGGCCGGCAACAAACTATCTGTAAAAAAAGAATATATTAAACCGGATGTAAAATGGTACGACGTTACTGTTGAAGCCAAAACCGGGTCTTCAAAAGCAAAGGAAAGCTTCAGGATTGTCCATGATCAATTCATAACAAACAAGGTGATCGCTCACCGTGGGGCATGGAAAAATACCGGTGCTGCCGAAAATTCGATCGCAGCCCTGCAACATGCTATCAGGCTGGGCTGCCAGGGAAGTGAGTTTGATGTTCACATGACCGCGGATTCTGTCCCCGTAATAAACCATGACCCGACTATTCAGGGGCTCACCATTGCCTCGTCCTCATCAGATCAACTGGGAAAATTGAAGCTATCCAGCGGTGAGAACATGCCAACTCTTGAAGCATATATTAAAGCGGGCCTGGGGCAGAATAATACGAAGCTGGTACTCGAGATAAAGCCTACAACAAGCAAGGAACGAGCTTTGCAACTTACCCGGAAAGTAGTGCAGACGGTTAAGGAGCTGAAAGCACAAGCGTGGATAGACTATATCAGTTTCGATTATAATATTTGCCTGGAACTTAACAGGCTTGATCCTTATGCCCGTGTGGCATATTTGAATGGGGATAAGTCGCCGGCCGCCCTGGCGGCAGATAAACTTTGGGGCTTTGATTATCATTTTAATGTGTTTAAGAAAAATGAACACTGGATCGATGAAGCGAAGCAAAAAGGCCTGACGATAAATGCATGGACTGTAAATGATGAAGCAATGCTCAAATGGTTCCTGAGTAAAGACATCGATTTCATCACTACGAACGAACCGGAGCTTCTGCTGAAGCTGGTTAAAGATTGATCGACTATTCAATTATTAACTCCGCGTCTTCATAGCCCATTGAAATAATTTTGCATTCGCCCATGACCTTTATATCTTAATCTCGTATATTAAAGGATGGCGGGCATTGATTGGTTATCCTGAACTGCTTGTGTCGAATTGAATAATCTGATTTACTGATTGATTGCCTTTTTGAGGCGAACTTTCTTTATTTTTACTTACAATGAAATTTTTAAATGGTTATCGCATTGCATTGATTACAATCCTGGCTGCAATTTCGCCTTTTTTTTCGAACGCATCGGACGGGAGCATCGACAAGCCATTAAGACGTAATATCGCACATTCAGTCCTTACCTTGTTCCAGGACTCAGTTCCGGCAAGGAAAAAGCCACAGCCTAAACCTCAGGATACACGGCAGAAGCCGGCCCAGGATGTCAGGGATGGAAGAATTAAGGAAACTGACAGGCGTGCAATTAAGCAGGTTCCAAGGTCACTGCCAAAGCTGAAACCTCAGCCGGTTAGCGATAATGTAAAGATCAGAGGCCGCCAGTAAGGGCTGCGGAACGTCTTTTTTTTTTAAACTAACATCGGTTCTAATTTGAAAGTTCTCCTGATAGAAGATGAAAAGACGCTTGCTTACGAGATCGAAGCATTCCTGAAGAAAGCCTTTTACATCTGTGATATGGCTCACAATGCACAGAAAGGTCTTGAAATGCTGGGTATGAATCCTTACGACTTTATTCTGCTGGATCTGGGCCTACCAGATCTCGATGGGCTGAAAGTGCTTCAGGAGGCTAAGAAACTAAATCCGGATGCAGCTTATATTATTCTTACAGCACGCGGAAATATTGAAGATCGCATACTTGGATTGGATTTAGGTGCTGATGACTACCTTCCGAAGCCTTTCTCTTTGCTTGAGCTTCAATCAAGGATGCAGGCTATATCGCGGCGAAAGTTTAATCTCAATACACAGGAAATAAACCTGGGCGAATTTGTTCTGGACCTTCAGAAACGAGTAGTGAGCCACAATCAGAATGAAGTGGAGCTTACCCGCAAAGAGTTTGACCTTCTAAGCTATCTTCTTTTGCACAAGAATCGTGTGTTGACCCGGATGCAGCTAAGCGAACATATCTGGGGATCATTTGCGGATGATGATTACGATTCTAATTATATTGATGTACATATAAAAAATATCCGTAAGAAGTTGAGTGCATTCGGGCCCGTTGAGTGGCTTGAAACAGTTAGAGGAGTGGGATATAAAATAAGGAAGCACTAGTGAAACTTATCAGCAAGCTCACATTATTTGTTACTCTGTCAAAGCTTGCTGTCGTATTGCTTTTCGTCTTCACGCTGCCTTACCTGATCGGCGGCATTGCCCGTGACTATACCGACTCCTATTTGCGCCAGCAAAAGGAGAAAGTCCTCGATATAATAGCCCAAAATGGTGTAGACACTTATTTACAGGGAGACCAGAGTTATGGTAGTTATACCATGCTTAAGGAAGAATATATTTCCCTTGAACCGGTCGAAAATAACTTTAACGTTGACACTATTTATACTGACGAACGTATAATAGAGAATGATACTTTAAATTACAGGGTTCTGACCCATGCTTTTTTAGCCGGTGACAAAAAGTACCTGATGGAGGTCGGCAAAACTACGGCGACCATCGATCAATACAACCGCCCCCTGCAGAAGATAGCAACCTATGTGCTTCTCGGACTGATCTTGTTTACATTGATCATCGATCTTTTTTATACACGATTCCTTCTTCGCCCCCTCGGAAAGATAATCCGGACAAAGATCAGCAACAGAAAATTTCCCTTTAATGAAAACTCCAGGCCGATAAAAACCACGACCACCGATTTCAGGTATCTTGATATGTCTCTTATAAACCTTATGGAACAGATCCATGAGGCATTTGAAAAGGAACGGGAGTTCACAGCAAATGCATCCCATGAACTCATGACGCCAATAGGAATCCTGCAGAACAAGATCGAGAATCTTATGGGAGAACCTGAATTAGATCAGATGGTGCAGGAACGTTTGATTGGCATGCAGAGAACGCTGAACCGATTGAAGCGGATTGTCCATTCCCTGCTTCTCATTTCAAGAATCGACAACGACCAGTTCAGTAAAAATGAATCAGTTGGTCTGTACGAGATTTTCCTGGACATCGAAGAAGAGATCAGCCACAGGCTGATCGAGAAAGAAATAACATTAAGTATCGATATTTCGAAAAGCGTGACTCTCTCAGGAGTAAACAGAGACCTGATATTCCAGCTGATGTACAATCTCGTCAATAACGCCATAAGGTATAATAAGCAACAGGGATCGATCAGGATTGCGGATAAAATGATGGATGGCGGCTCCTGCATTATTACTATCACCGACTCAGGGATAGGTATTCCTGAGGAGGATATCAGCACGATATTTAACAGGTTTAAGAAAGCCAATAAATCGGAAGAAGCCGGAGGCTATGGCCTGGGCCTTTCTATCGTCAAAAGTATTGCCGACTATCACGGGATAAGCATAGAACTCAGGTCGGAGGTTGGTAAGGGAACTGAATTCCTGATTAGTTTTCCCTCCAAACTTATAGAATAGGTCTGCTCGCGCGAGCGGTTCGTCGGCCATTACAGGCCGTTTGTCTGAAATTCTGTTTTCGCTGTAACCAATATAAATATCCATCGTCTTATTTCCAGATATAAGGCCAGATTCAGAGGTGCCTTTAATCTAAATGAGGGTTTACTCCCTTAAAGACCAGTTAAATAATTCGATGATGAAACCTAAATACCTAAGCATACTGTTTATTTTCTCAGGCCTGATTTGTGTGTCAGCCAACTTGAAAGGGCAGAGTAAACTCCTTGGATCGAAAGTCAGCGGGACAGTTTTGGACGAGGAAAAAAAGCCGCTTGATTTTGCGACAATAAGCCTTATAAAGACGCCGGATTCTCTTTTACTAAGAACGGCGGTGAGCGGTCTTGACGGAAAATATTCTTTTGAAAGTCTGCCTGTGGGTACATACCGCGTGAATATAAGCATGGTAGGATTTACTAGAGTGCGTTCGAAGGAGTTTACTATTGACGAAGGCAGCAAGGTTGTAGACCTCGGTGAAATTGTAGTACCTAAGGATAGTAAGATGCTGGGTGAAATCAGGGTCCTTGCCGTTAAGCCATTTATTGAGCGTAAGATAGACAGGCTTGTTGTTAATGTGGAAAGCAGCAGCGTTTCAGCTGGATCGACTGCGCTGGAGGTGCTGCAAAAAGCACCTGGTGTTACCCTTGATCAGAATGACAACATAGCTATGCAGGGCAAGCAGGGTGTTCTCGTAATGCTTGACGGGAAGCAAACGTATATGAGTAATGCCGATGTAGCTAATATGCTTCGTAATATGCCCAGCACGCAGATCGAAACTATCGAGTTGATCACCAATCCATCCGCTAAATATGATGCCGCCGGCAACTCGGGGATCATCAATATTAAAACTAAAAAGAGCAACAGTGTGGGCACTAATGGTACGGTTACCGCCGGTGCGGGGATGGGCGATCACTACCGTGCAAATGGCGGCCTGTCTATCAACCACCGCAATAAAGACATAAACCTGTTTGGTAATTATAACTATTCAACGCGCGAACAGGGCCAGAATATGATCATTGACAGGATTGTTGCCAGCCAACCCGCAACAACATACTTCGGACAAACGGGGAGCTTCGTTCGTGATAATGATAATAACAACTTCAAAGCCGGTCTGGATATCTTCCTTAATAAAAAGAATACACTTGGTTTTCTTGTAAACGGGTACCTGAACTCAGGGTCTGAGATTTATAATAACACTACGCTTATCGGCCGTTCGTTCAGTCAGACTGACTCATCCGTTATAGCAGTAAATAATGCAAACAGCAGATACAGAAACATGGCTTATAATGCAAATTATAAAGCTACGCTTGATACAAGTGGCAAGGAGCTTTCTGTCGATCTTGATTATTCCCGGTATAACGGCAATGAGAAAACGCTCTATGACAACCGTTTTCATAACGCAAACGGTACTATAAAAGCACCGTCGTTCATACAGAACCGTACACCCTCGATCATAAATATAAAAGCGGTGAAAGCTGATTATTCCATGCCGTTTAGTAAAACAGTCAAGATGGAAGCCGGTATAAAAAGCAGCTGGGTTAAGACCGATAACGATTTCCAATTTGAAAGGCTTGTAAGTGATTCATGGCAGAATGATCCTGGAAGAAGCAACCAGTTTATCTATGACGAGAATGTTAACGCTGCGTATGTAAACATTAACAAGCAATATAAATCTACAAGTGTCCAGTTAGGGCTGAGAGCCGAACAAACTAATTCCAATGGCAACTCCATTACTACGGCTAAGGAAGTAAACCGCAGTTATATTGATGTTTTTCCGAGTGTATTTATAAATCAAACACTTTCAAAGGATCATGGCCTCGGGATTTCTTACAGCCGCAGGATAGATCGTCCGAGCTATGATGCGCTTAATCCATTCATGTTTTTCCTTGACCAGTATACTTATAATCAGGGTAACCCATTCCTGAACCCTCAATACACGAACAATTTTGAATTAAGCTACAATTACAAGAAGACTTACAGCCTGACTTTCAATTATAGCCTTACACGCGATGTGATCACAGAGGTGCTGCTTCCTGATACAGCAAAAAAGGCATTGTTTCAAACCAATGAGAATTTGGACAAACAGATCAATTACAGTGTAAACCTGAATGCTCCTGTTTCCTTGAGTAAATGGTGGAGTACAAGCAATAACGCTTCAGTTTTTTACCTGGGATTCCGGTCGCCCGATCTCCGGGGCCAGGACTTAAGTTCAGGCCGGGTTGCCCTGCAGTTTAACTCACAGCATAAGTTCGTAATCAGCCCGAGTCTTACGGGTGAGCTCAGCGGGGATTATACCTCGCCGATAGAATACGGTACACTTAAGATCAGCTCTCAGTATGCAGTAGACCTTGGATTAAGCAAATCTTTCATGAAGAAAAAGGCAAATGTGAAGCTTGCTTTAAGTGATGTGTTCAATACAAGGAAGCAAACGATCTCCAGTGCTTACGAAGGTCTTGACTACAATCTTGTGCAAAAGAACGAAACGCGTATCGGCAGACTGACCTTTACCTACCGCTTTGGAAGGAGCGAGATAAAGCCTGAGCGCCGACGCGCCACTGGTCTTGAGGACGAACAGAGACGCATTAAAAATTAATTTTAGTTTAGTTGATTGATTGGAAGGCGCCGGTTAGAAACCGGGCCTTTTTTATTAGAGCAAATCCTTCAGAACTACCCAGACATTTTCTGCAAGTATCTTATGTCCTGCCGGTGTCGGGTGAATTCCATCTGACTGGTTCATTTCTGCTATACCACCCACTTTATCAAGCAGAAAGGGTACCAACGCCATGTTGTTTTTGTCGGCAATGCGTTTAAAGATAACCTGAAACTCAGAAGTATATTTGGAACCCATGTTGGGAGGTACCTGCATCCCGGTCATTACGAGCTTCACGTCCGGGTACTTTATTTTGACCTGGTCCACGATACTCTGCAGGTTTTCTTCTGTTTCCGAAACAGGTATGCCTCTCAAGCCGTCGTTGGCTCCCAGTTCGAGCACAAAAACATCTACCTTTTGTTTAAGGATCCAGTTTATCCTGGCCTTACCGGCTGCGGTAGTTTCTCCGCTCAGGCCTGCATTAATTATTTTATAAGGAAGATTAAGGGAATCTATCTTGTCGCCTATAAGTGCGGGGAATGCCTCTTCGGGTTCAACACCAAGGCCCGCGGTTAAACTGTTTCCAAAGAACAGGATGGTTTTTTTTTGCGCGGTATCTGATACTGCTACGCTGTCTTTTTTAGCGGTATTTTCCCCCTGGTTGTTGCCGGTTCCACACGAAGTGACGATAAATAGAGATACGGCAAGATATAAGATGTTTTTAAGCATAATTTTTCTTTGATCACAAAATTACTGTTTCTGTGTGATACTCGCAGCTGATACATGATATGCATGTAACATCTGTTCTCAAACATCATCAAACAGAGGGTAATTTTTACAATACGCACATACTCACTAGCTTCAAATTCATTATTTTGCGCGGAAGGGGTAGACGTTAAATTAAAACAAACGCTGTGGGCACAATCCTAAATATACAGAACCTTACAAAAACGTATCAAAGCGGTGGAAGCACGCTCACGGTGCTCGACAATATAAGTTTTGCTTTGGAAGCAGGTTCAACCATGTCGATCGTTGGGCCATCGGGAAGCGGTAAAACGACCCTTCTGGGTTTGTGTGCCGGTTTAGACCGGTCAAGCTCAGGGATGGTGGAGTTAAACAACATCCGGCTGGACAACCTAACAGAAGATCAAAGGGCCCAGGTTAGAAATGAGCATGTCGGGTTTATTTTCCAAAACTTTCAATTGCTGCCCACACTGACTGCTATAGAGAATGTAATGGTTCCGCTGGAGTTAAGAGGGGAAAGGAATATCCGTTCGCATGCTGCAGACCTTTTGGATAAGGTTGGCCTGGCCGACCGCGCGCATCACTACCCAAGTCAGCTCTCTGGCGGTGAGCAGCAGCGTGTATCTTTGGCGAGGGCTTTTTCGAATTCTCCTAAAATTCTTTTTGCAGATGAACCCACCGGAAATCTGGATGCCGAAACGAGCGAGAAAGTAGTAAAGCTAATTTTTGACCTTAATAAAGAAGCCGGTACTACTTTGGTTCTGGTAACACACGATCTCGAAATGGCGTCAAAAACCCAGCGGATCATTCGGATTAAAGGCGGCGCATTGATTTCCGATGAATTAACTTCCTCCGGAATGCTTGACAAGAAAAATTATGCCGGAGGATAATATTGTGCCGTCAGTAGCTAAAAACAGCTTAAACTTCAGATGGCTGATCTTAATGGCGTGGCGTGATAGTCGCCGTAACCGCTCGCGCCTTTTTCTCTTTGTCTCTTCTATTATTCTGGGCATAGCTGCTATCGTTGCTATTTATTCCTTTGAATACAACCTGCGCCAGGATATCGATTCACAGGCAAAGAGTCTTCTTGGAGCAGACCTGGTCATAGAAACCAATAAGGCTGTAAAGGAGGATATTCGCCCGGTGCTTATGGCATTAGGAGACGAGCGTTCGGAGGAGCGGACCTTTGCGTCAATGATCTATTTCCCTAAGAACCAGGGAACACGGCTGGTTAATGTCAGAGCCTTGCAAGGCGCATATCCATATTACGGGTCAATTGAAACCAGTCCTGCAGGTGCGGGTACCTCTTTCCGTGCCAGCCGCTCTGCGCTGGTCGATAAAACCCTGATGCTTCAGTTCGATGCTAAGGTGGGCGACTCTGTCAAAGTTGGCGAACTTTCCTTCCGGATCGCCGGTGTGCTTAACAAAGCCCCTGGCCAAACAGGTTTTTCCGCATCTGTGGCACCGGTAGTGTATATCCCGCTCCGGTATCTTGAACAGACGGGCCTGTCGCAGAAAGGGAGCCGCATCAACTACAACTTTTATTTCAAATTTGCAGAGAACGTTAATGTAGACCTGCTCGCGGATAAACTTGAGCCACGTCTCGAGAAAGCAGAGATGGACGCCGAAACTGTAGAATCCCATAAGGAAGATACGGGCCGTTCATTCGAGGACATGACAGAGTTCCTAGCCCTTGTGGGTTTCGTGGCCCTGTTGCTGGGCTGCATCGGTGTCGCGAGTGCTATTCACATTTACATTCGTGAGAAGATCAATACTATTGCCATTCTACGCTGCCTGGGAGTAAGCTCAAAGCAGGCCTTTATTATTTACCTGATCCAGATCATAGGGATCGGTTTAATAGGCTCTGTTATCGGAGCTATTGTTGGAACGCTGATCCAGCAGTTTTTGCCGCTTGTGCTTGCCGATTTCCTGCCGGTGGAAATAACTGTGGCAATATCATGGGCCGCCATCACACAGGGCCTGTTGCTGGGCCTGGTCATTTCGATCCTGTTTGCGTTGCTTCCTTTGGTCTCTGTGAGAAATATATCGCCGCTGAACACGCTACGTATATCCTTTCAGGAAACGTCTCTGTTTAAAGACCCGGTCAAATGGCTCGTTTACCTCCTTATCGTTTCTTTCGTATTTGCGTTTACCTATTTTCAGATGGATTCGTTCAGAAAGACGATATATTTTACCGGGGGGGTACTGCTGGCGTTTTTGATCCTGTCTGCGTTGGCTTACCTGATGATGTGGCTTGCCCGGAAGTTCTTTCCATCCTCCTGGAGTTATTTGTGGCGTCAGGGCTTTGCAAATTTATTCCGGCCAAATAATCAAACGCTGATCCTTGTGGTATCTATCGGTTTGGGTACCGCCTTTATTTGTACTCTTTTCTTCGTTCAGGGTATCCTGATCAACCGGGTAACCATGTCGTCCAGCCAAAACCAGCCGAACATGGTGCTGTTTGATATTCAGGGCGAACAGCGGCAGGCAGTCAGGCAGCTTACACAGAGCATGAGCCTTCCCGTTATCCAGGAAGTTCCGATTGTCAATATGCGTATGACGGAAATTAAAGGGCGTAACGCAGCCAGCTTTAAAAACGACAGCACAGCCCGCGGGGCAAGGAGAGCGCTGGACCGTGAGTACAGGGTGACGTACCGGGATAGCCTTAGTGATTCGGAAAAAATAACAGAAGGAAAATGGACTGGAAGGGCCGGGCAGGGACAGCCGGTTTATGTATCACTTGAAGACGGATTTGCCCGCCGGATAGACGTTAAGATTGGGGACAAACTGACCTTCAACGTTCAGGGAACTCCTATGGAAACCGTTGTGGGGAGTATACGAAAAGTCGACTGGAACCGTATCCAAACAAATTTCTTGTTGATATTCCCGGCAGGGGTATTGGAGGATGCACCTCAGTTTCATGTCCTTCTAACGAAAGTTCCATCGAACGAGGTTTCTGCTAAATACCAACGCGCCGTTGTTAAAACATTCCCCAATATTTCGATGATAGATCTGGGCCTGGTACTGAGTGTGCTGGATGAGATCCTAACTAAAATGGGTTTTGTGATCCGGTTTATGGCGGCATTCAGTATCATCACAGGTTTGATCGTACTTATTGCGTCTGTTCTCATCAGTAAATATCAACGGATAAAAGAAAGTGTCTTACTAAGGACTCTTGGTGCAAGCCGTAAGCAGATCCTGATCATTACTGCGCTGGAATATTTTTTCCTGGGAGCGCTGGCAGCGGGCGCCGGTATAGTCTTAGCATTGCTTGCAAGCTGGGGATTAGCTAAATTTAGCTTCGAAACGACTTTTGCTCCTGAAATGCTGCCGGTTCTGGTATTGTTTGTCTTGATCTCATCTTTAACGGTGCTGATAGGATTGTTCAACAGCCGGGGAGTACTTAACAAGCCGCCTTTGGAGGTATTGAGAAGCGAAGTTTAAGAATCACCATCATGAGAATAGTCTTACTTATAGGTATTGGAAGTTTTATTGGAGGCATCGCTCGGTACCTGCTTTCTCAGCTTATTCAAAATAAAGCGCTCGTTACTTTCCCCTACGGTACGCTAGCGGTAAACATTGTAGGTTGTTTCCTTATCGGGATCGTATATGGGGTTGCGGAGAGATCCGGACTATCAAATGAATGGAGATTATTCATTGCTACCGGTATACTAGGTGGGTTTACAACTTTCTCAGCATTCTCATATGAGAGCATTAACCTGATGCGCGATGGCCAGGCCGGGGCTGCGTTGGTTTACATTGCGGCGAGTATTATGTTGGGACTGGCTGCTACTTTTATTGGGCTGTCAGTTGGGGCTTTGAGTAATGGGCAATGAGCAAAGAGCAAGGAGCTTTGAGCTATTTTCAGTTTTTTGTAAGCATAACTCAAAGCTCATTGCTCATTTCCCAAAGCTCATTTCCCAAAGCCCATAACTCAAAGCTCATAACTCATTACTGGAAAAAGTATCTCCCTGGCTAACATCACCTGTTTCATATCCTTTTTTAAACCACTTCATACGCTGTGCGGAGGTTCCGTGGGTAAATGAATCCGGTACCACGTGGCCCTGGGATCGTTTTTGGAGCCTGTCGTCGCCAATGGCGCTCGCTGCGGTAAGGGCTTCTTCAATATCCCCCTCTTCTAATACGCTCTGGCCGTCCTGTTGCAGGTTTTTAATATAATTGGCGTACACGCCTGCGTAGAAATCAGCCTGTAGTTCGAGTTTCACAGAGAGACGGTTGTATTCAGTCTCACTCACTTGTCCGCGCATGCCCTGGACCTTATCTGAAGTGCCCAGGAGGTTTTGCACATGGTGCCCCACTTCGTGGGCTATAACATAAGCCATCGGGAAATCCCCACCAGCGCCGAAACGATCTTTAAGTTCCTGCTGAAAGGTTAGATCCAGATAAACCCTGCTATCAGCCGGGCAGTAGAATGGACCGGTGGCTGAGCTGGCTGAACCACAGGCAGAAGATACGGAGTTATCGAACAGCACTATTGTAGGCCTTTCATACTGCATTCCCCTTTCATTGAATATGTTAGTCCACAGCTCATCAGTATCGGCCAATACAACATCAGCGAATTTTCCAGCATCATCAGTCGGCGAGCCGACTTTGCCTTCCTGAACAGAACCGCCGGCAGGAAGTTGCCCTAATAAGCCTGATAAGTCCTGGCCAAAAAGCAAACCTAAGATTACGACCAGGATTCCGCCGCCGCCAAGTGCAAGTCCGCCGCCGCCCATGCCTCGTCTGTCGTCAATATTTCCGCTTCCGCGTCTGCCTAACCATTTCATAAGAATATATTTAGTTTTGGTTTAACACTATGGGTGTACCTTTGTTTTACAGGTGAGAAGATAGCTTTCCGCGAACCTATTTTGCCGGCTGTTCATAAACGACCTTACCACCTACTACAGTTGTCAAAACTTTGACATCCCGGATCTTTTCAGGGTCGATAGTCGTAATATCATTATCCAGAACGACGAAGTCTGCGAAAGCGTTCTTTTTTAAAACGCCTTTTTTATCCTCGTCAAAGGACGCATAAGCGGCTCCGGAAGTATAGGCCCTTAAAGCTTGCTCGACCGTTATCTTTTGCTCCGGAACCCAGCCGCCCGGATTTTGATCGTCAATAGTGCGCCGGGTGACTGCTGCATAAATTCCTTCAAGGGGAGTTGGCGGCGCTACAAACCAATCGCTGCCGAATGCAAGAATTGTTTTATTGTCTAGGAGGCTTTTAAATGCATAGGTAGTTTTAATGCGTTCCGGCCCGATAATTTTCTCGGCCCAGCGTCCGTCGTCGATGGCATGATAAGGCTGCACGCTGGCAACCAGGTTCATTCTGGCTATACGTGGAAAATCTGCAGGTGCGATATGCTGAAAATGTTCGATCCGAAAGCGGCGGTCTTTTTTTCCATTTTCTTTTTCAACCCGTTCGAAAATGTCTAATAACTCCCGGATAGCCTTATCCCCTATCGAGTGAATTAACAGCTGGAGCCCGGCCTTATCAGCAGCGGATATCGCGGTATAAAGCTTATCGGTTGTAGTGACCATAAAGCCGCTATCCGCAGGAGTATCAGAAAAGGCTTTTTGAAAAGCTGCGGTATGCGATCCCAGGGAACCATCAACAAAACCTTTCAAGCCGCCTATTTTCAGGTAGCTATCCCCACGCCCGGATCTTTCGACTTCTTCAACCAGTTTCTCCCACGAAGAGAGCGGTACAGCAGCATAGACCCGTGTTTTGAGCTCTTTCTTCTTGTGAGCACGTCTAAATACCTCCAGGTCTCCCCAGGTTCCCATGTTTTGGATAGAGGTAACGCCTCTTTCTACCACATAATCCATAGCTGCTTTAAGAGCCCTGTCTTTGAGATCGTCGGATGGCTCGGTTATATGCTTATAGATTACACTCATCGCGTTATCCTTAAAAATTCCGTCAGGTATGCCTTTGCTGTCTCTGGTTATGGTGCCGCCCAGGATATCTTTGGTGGACGAATTAACTTTTGACAGATTCATAGCCGCCGTGTTTGCCAGGCCCATATGCCCGTCAAGACGTTGTATAAACACCGGGTGGTTAGGTGTTATCGAGTCTATCCAGGATGCTTTTGGAAGCTCGCCGCCCCAATTTGTGTGATCCCAGTCGCCATTTAAGATCCAGCTTCCGGCCGGAATTGTTTTAGCGAATGCGGCTATCCGGTCAATGAATTCCTGCCTGGTTTTTGCATCACGCAACTGTACCGACGAGAGCCCAAAGCCACCATCAATAAAATGAATATGAGCGTCGTTGAAGCCCGGTGTCACCATCTTGCCCTTAGCATCTATGACATTAGACCCTTCGCCGGTAAGTTTTTCAACTTCCTGGTTTGTGCCGACGAAAAGGATTTCTTCTCCTTTGACAGCCATAGCCTCAGCCCAAGGCTGATCAGGATCTCCCGTCCAGATGCGCGCATTAATTACCGCTAAAGTGGCAGCGCTATCAGTGTTGGATTTACATCCTGTAAAAAAACAGATTGTAGCGATTAAAAACACCAGGCAAAGGGTGACTTTCAGAGGGTTGAATTGTGATCTCATCAGGACTTATTTCTAATAAATATATGAAATAAGATAGAGCTAGTGTTAATCTTTCATGAAAGCAGCTAGCGCTTTGGTAATTCTCATAGCTGTTTCCTCCCTGCCCAGCAAAGCCGCAATATCAAAAACCGCCGGCCCGAATTTACCACCCACAAGCATGATCCTGAAAGGAAGCATTACCTCGCCAATCTTCAGGTTATTTTCTTCGGCTAATGCTTTGAACGTAACTTCAAGATCTGCGGGGTTCCACTGATCAGCAGCAAGTGACTCGTAACTGATCATAAGTTTATTAAAAAAGTCTGTTTTCGCACCTGTCCATTTGGGTTTTACAGCATCAAGATCGTAAGTTTTCGGCGTCATAAAGAAGAATGATGCCTGCTCCCAGAAATCCTGCAGGTAGCTCATACGCTCTTTAACGAGGCTAATGACCTTGTCCAGATACTCTTCACTTTTCACCTTTACTCCCAGTTTTTCCAGGTCATGGAGTACGTGGAACCGGATAGCAGAGACTTCGGCTCTCTTTATATATTCATGACTAAACCATTTCGCTTTCTCTATATCGAACTTAGCCCCCGACTTGCTGACACGTTCGATGCTGAACTTTTCAACCAGTTCATTCAGACTAAATATTTCTTGTTCCGTGCCATCATTCCAGCCTAGCAGGGCAAGCATGTTGACAAATGCTTCGGGAAGAAAGCCCATTTCACGGAAGCCTTTTGTAATGTCGCCAGTGTTAGGGTCGGTCCAGTTCATAGCATATACGGGGAATCCCAGCCTGTCTCCATCGCGTTTGCTCAGTTTGCCGTTTCCGTCAGGTTTAAGAATAAGCGGAAGATGTACCCATTCAGGCATTTCCTGTTTCCAGCCCAGATATTCCCATAACAAGATATGCACGGGTGCTGAGGGCAGCCATTCCTCGCCGCGGAACGCATGAGTAATTTTCATCAGATAGTCGTCGACCACGACCGCCAGATGATAAGTCGGCATGCCGTCTGCTTTTAACAATACCTTATCATCAACCAGGTCGGTTTCAAAACTTACATGCCCGCGGATCAGATCATGAAAATGAACCGTTTCGCCTGGCAGCACTTTTATACGAATCACATAGGGTACACCCTGACTGATCAGCGCCTGGCTTTCCTCCGAAGACAGGCTCAACGAGTTTCGTAAGCTCTGACGGTTTTCGTGCCCATATCTGAAGTTCGGATATTTTTGTCTTTGTGCTTCCAATTCTTCAGTAGTGTCAAAAGCATAATATGCGTAGCCATCTTTCACAAGCTGTTCTGCGTATTTTCTGTAATTTTCTTTCCGTTCACTCTGGCGATAAGGTGCAAAAGGCCCTCCATTGGCAGGTCCTTCGTCAGGAGTTAAGCCGCACCAGTTTAAACAGTCAATGATATATTGTTCGGCGCCTTCAACATACCTGTTCTGGTCGGTGTCTTCTATCCTGAGGATAAAATCTCCTTTGTGCTGGCGGGCAAATAAATAGTTAAATAACACTGTTCTTACACCTCCGAGGTGTAAACCGCCAGTTGGGCTGGGTGCAAAACGTACTCTTACTTTTTTGGTATTCTCAGACATGAGGCAAAGATACGGATTGTTCTGAGTTACGCAGATCGGTGGTTAGTAATCGGTGACATTTCCAGACATCTCTGTATCGGTGGTCTACTAATAATTTTTTTAGCCGCTGGCATCTCGCCGCTCGTATCCCGTATCCGAAAATATCCTCTCCCACTTTCCGTTTCCTTTTGTAATTTGCTTCCTGAATGAATCCTTACGAACGAAAGCGCCGCTGGAAATTTATCTTACTCGCATTTGCTGTGGTAATTGCCGGGGCCTCGCTGTGGTATACAGATTACCTGGTAAAGAATATTTCCAACGTGGAACGCACCAGAGCTGACCTCTGGGCGCAAAGCACAAGGAATATTATAGCCATGCCTGACGTGAATGATGAGTATATCACGTTCATTTACAGTATGAGAGACAGCCTGGCAGTACCAGCCATTGTTGCCGATTCGGCCGATAATATAATAATCTGGCGCGGCCTGGATACTTCGAAAACCGACATGGTAGAAGACACTGAAAGGACCTATGACCCTAAGTATTTCCAGTCGCAGTTAGCTCAGATGAAGAGGCAGCATCCTCAACCAATAGTCCTTGAACTGGACACCCGCAAGTGGTATGTCTATTATAAAGATTCATTATTGCTTACTCAGCTGAGGGCATTTCCTTATATCCAATTGTCTGTGATAGCCATATTTCTCCTGGTAGCTTATAGTGTATTCAGCTCATCCAGGAAATCGGAACAAGACCAGGTTTGGGTAGGACTTGCCAAGGAAACGGCTCATCAGCTAGGGACGCCTATCTCATCCTTAATGGCTTGGGTGGAGTTATTGCGATCGAGGTTTAATGCGCCTGACGACCCCCTGATCCTTGAAATGGAAAACGATGTTAAACGTCTCGAGACCGTTGCCGACCGTTTTTCCAAGATCGGATCTAAACCGGTGCTGCATAATCATGTCGTATATGAAGTTGTCGAGGAATATATCAACTACTTCAAAGTAAGAGTTAGTGACAAGATCGAATTCGTTTTGTCGGGAGACAGTCAGGTCGAGGCCCTTATAAACGTTCCTCTATTCGATTGGGTAATAGAAAACATTCTAAAAAATGCCGTAAACGCAATTCAAGGGCCGGGCGTGATTAAGGTAGATATCAGGGAAAACCTTGCAAAAGAACAAGTGTTTATCGATATATGTGATACTGGCTCAGGAATACCGCGTTTGAAGTTCGATACCGTCTTCCAACCCGGGTATACCACACGCAAGCGTGGGTGGGGTCTGGGCTTGTCGCTCACTAAACGGATAATTGAGAATTATCACAAAGGGCATATTTTTGTAAAAGATTCTGAAATCGGGAAGGGGACCACCTTCCGTATTGTTTTAAAAAGTAATATGACCTATGAAGCAGCCTGATATCGGCGAATACGCGCCATTTTATAAGAAATACATCGATACCGTTAGTCAAAATGTAATTGCTGAACTGGATCATCAGGCGAATTCATTTCCTTCATTTTTAAAAGGAATCAGTGCCGATAAAGCCTCGTTCGCGTACGCCGAAGGGAAATGGACTGTCAAAGAACTGGTGGGTCATGTAATAGATACCGAGCGTATTATGATTTACCGTGCCTTACGCATAGGAAGAAATGATAAAACACCTCTTCCCGGGTTTGAAGAGAACGAATATGTGGCAAACGCACATTTCTGTGATCGTACCTTAGAAAGCCTGGCTGATGAATTTGCTATGCTCCGGAAAGCGAATATGTATCTTCTCAGATCGTTTTCAGAAGAAGAACTTAACAGGACGGGGGTCTCAAACGGTGCCCCGATCAGCGTGCGGGCTCTGGTTTTTATTCTGGCGGGCCATTTGAATCATCACCGGAACGTTATTGAAGAAAGATATTTATGATCTGGGCAAGGGAATATACACCGCAGGAAATTAATGAACGACCGAAAAATCATCTGGGTGCTTTGCTGGGTATCGAATTCACGGAGATTGGAGAAGATTTTTTAAAAGCACGAATGCCAGTTGATGAACGTACTCACCAGCCCTATGGGATCTTGCACGGCGGGGCATCGGTGGTGCTTGCTGAAACAATAGGAAGTGTGGCGTCAAGTATGGTTATTGATTGGGACAAATATATAGGGGTGGGTCTTGAAGTAAATGCAAATCACCTGCGGCCCGTAAAATCGGGATATGTCACAGCCATGTGTACGCCGCTGCACATTGGTGGTAAAACCCACGTCTGGGATATTAAGATCCATAATGACCAAGGTAAATTGAACTGTATCAGCAGGCTTACTGTCGCTATCGTTCCCAAGCCTTAATAAGCCGCCAGGATCGGAAGTCCAGGCCTCTGTTTTTAGTTGGGAAAGTAATATCCGGATATTAAAAAGAATCGTTGTAAAAAAGTATAAATTTCTAGAACTTTTTGAAACGCTGATGGTTAATCATCTAGAACCCCACAGGGGTTCGTTGTGATAAGGTTTAGGTTGGAACTCCCGCATAAAAGCGGGGGTTTCTTTTTTTTAGGCAGGGATTGTTTTCACCCTATAGTTATTTATCTTTTGAACCAGCAGTGAGATAGCCATAACCAGCACGCATCCCACCAGATTGAGCCATAAGAATGCCATGATATCTGCCCACCAGCAGGCAAAAACAATCACTTCAGTTATCAGAGCGGCAATAAAGGTTGCCGACCCGCCTACCTTTTTTAAATAGAAAGCGACCACAAATATCCCGAGGATAGTTCCGTAAAAAAGAGAGCCCAAAATATTCACCGCCTCGATCAGATTACCCATCTTGCTGGCGTAAAGTGCCATAAGAATACAGAATATGCCCCAAACAACGGTCGCCCATCGCGAGATGTTAAGATATTTGTCGTCGGTATCCGTTTTGTTTATCAGTCGCTTATAAATATCAATTACCGTAGTTGAGGCCAGCGAATTTAAAGCACTAGCTGTAGAACCCATAGAGGCCAGGAAGACGATCGCAATGAGTAAACCAATAAGGCCCTGCGGCAGGTAGCGTGTTACAAAGCTAAGAAATACGTAATTGTTATCGTTCGTATCAGCATCCGGATCGTTCCTTTCTATCAGGTTAACCGCTTCCTGACGAATTGCTTTGGTTTTTTCATCGGCTGCTTGTAAGAGCGTTCTTTGAGAATTTATAGCTTGCTCGTCTTTGGCATCAAGTGCTGCATCCAAGCGTTCAACCTCCAGTTGCTTGGACTTAAAAGCCCGGGTATAATCCGTTTTTATCCGGTTGAGTTCAGGGGCATATTCGCTCTTCTCAAGCTTGGAAAGTTCGTACCTGTTAAAAAAAATAGGAGGCTCATGATATTGATAGAAGGTAAAAACCAGCACCCCTATAAGCAGAATTAGAAATTGCATGGGGATCTTTACCAAACCATTCATAAGCAGGCCGAGCCGGCTTTGACTTATGGAGGAACCTGTCAGGTAGCGGCCCACCTGGCTCTGGTCGGTACCAAAATAAGATAGCTGCAGGAAAAAACCTCCGATTAGGCCACTCCAAACTGTGTATTGATTATTCCAGTCGAAGCTGAAATCTATAGCATTGGTGCGACCCATTTTGCCAGCGATCTGCAAAGCTTTGCCAAAACCGACACTTTCGGGCAGAAGCTTTACAACTACAACCCCTGCGATAAACAGTCCGGTAAAGATCACAGTCATCTGTAAAAGCTGCGTATAAGATACGGCTTTTGTACCCCCATACACAGTGTAAAGGACAACCACGCTCCCGATAAATATCGTTGTGAACGTAGTGTTTATATTAAGGACGGTAGAAAGGATAATAGATGCGGCATAGACTGATATACCGGTTGACAGTCCGCGCTGAATGAGGAAGAGAAACGCAGTTAACGCTCTTGTTTTCAGATCGAAACGTTTTTCAAGAAATTCATAGGCTGTATAAACATTGAGCTTGTGAAAGATCGGGACGAAGGTTATACACAGTACGATCATTGCCAACGGCAATCCGAAATAAAATTGTGCGAATCCCATCCCGGAAGAAAAAGCCAGGCCCGGTGCTGACAGAAAGGTGATTGCACTCGCCTGAGTAGCCATTACAGACAGGGTGACGTAATACCAGGCGAACGATTTGTTACCCAACAGGTATCCGTCGATATTGGTTGTGCCCCTGCTTTTGTAAACGCCATAAATGACAATCACCAGCAGCGTTGAGAAGAGGACTATCCAATCGAGCCCACTCATTTAAAAGTTTCTGTAAAGAGATAAAAAAGAAAGATCAGAAGAACCAGCCATACTATCAGGAGGCAGTAGAACTGGTTCCATGTCTTAACAAAGGGCGGAAGGTCCTGATCAGGCTTCTTCATCCGAATTAACTACTGCATTCATCCAAAAGGCTGCAGCAAGAAGGCCAAGGATGCCTCCCAGGATTGTATAACCGACAGAACCACTAATAACCCATGCTGTAAATAGTCCGCAGATTAAAGCAGGTATTACATAATATGAACTGTAACTTTTGGTAGCCTTGTGATTTTCCATGATCTAATTAGTCTTATTTTTTGTGATCAAATTTACAAATAATCTATATGCACCGGGTATTCCGGCAGGTAATTCGCGGAAAAATGCGAGCGAGGTATATACGAAACGGCCTTTCCCGTAATCTGCGACGATAAGGGATCCATCATTGGAGTTTTCTCCCGGATCGTTCATTGACAACACGCGGGTATATTTTGAATCAGCGTCGGAGGTGAAATAAAGCCCTCTTTCCTGTACCCAATTGTCAAAATCGCGTTCAGTTATCTTATTGGGAAAATTCAGCACCGGATGATCATTAGCAAGAAGGCTTACTTTGGCATTCTCATCGGTTACCCTATCGCGTGATATGCGAAACGGGTAGGGCCCGATGTTCGCGACCTTAAGCGGGTTGCTGACGTTATATTGCACAAGCAGAGTTCCGCCCTTATTAACGTAGTCCATGAGTTTTGGCTGAATTAACCCCAATTGTTCGTTTACATTATAAAAACGGACGCCGGTTATTATAGCGTCGTAACCGGTTAAATTTGCGTTAAGGACCTGGCTTTCTGAAAGAATACTTACCTGGTAACCGATCTGTTCGAGGGCTTCCGGAATGAGATCGCCGGCACCAGCGATGTATCCGATATTCTTCCCCCCGGTTTTCAGGTCAACTTTCTCCAGGTGTGCTTCAGCGAGTGGAAATAAAGTCTGCAAAGGGATATGTTCATAGGATATCGTTTTATAACCTCTGTTAAAGGTTCCGGTACCGGTCGCAATGCTAACCGAAAATGTGCCGTGCGTTGTATTGCCAGAAGGTGTGAGTATGAACTGGATAGTTTTTTCATCCTGCTGAGATTGGATGTCTATGTTAATCTGCTTAGGTTGAATCTGCCATCCTTCGGGTACCTTTGGCGAAACAATACCCGAAACGGGCTTATCACTGAAACTTTTCAATTGTATCTGGATTGTTTTCGGGCTGTTACCCATAAAAAGGTATGCTTTGTCGGCGATAGTTGCAGTTATTGAAGGGGATGATATTACTGGCTGATAGACCTCGCCTCGAACGGGGTCAGTAAATTTGTAAACTACCGGGCGGGTGTAGCTTAGTTCCTTTCCATTAATGATAAATGTAAAAGTTGTTTCCAGCAGAGGACTATTTTCCGCGTTACCTACGAGATGGTAATCTGGTATAGTGTACATTCCGATTGCGTGATTTTCACGGAGCCAGTAAGGGTTGCTCAGGCCGGGCGTTGTACGACTGTAAGTTTGGCGGATTAAAATGCCCTCCTTAAGATCGATATTTCGCTTTTCTGTTTCGTTAAAAGGCTTAAGCGCCACAGATATTGGTGATTGAAGCAGAATTTGAGAATTCACTGTTACAGTCGAATTAATTTCCAGGCTTGGTTTGGCTGCATAGCTTTCAAACCATAAGCCGGCTGCCGCTGCGATAAGTTCCTTGACTTCATAGGTTTTCTGTGATTTCCAATAGTTGTCTTTAAGATTTGCGATGGCGGCAAGGATATTAATCAGACCGGGTACAGACGCTGAGGGTTCATCGATCTTGAAGGACTTATCAACCGAGGAGATCATTCTTCCAATAGGTTCACCGCCGTCTGTACGTTTCCAATCGAAGCTGATACCCTCAAAAAGGTCTGATTTAGCCGGCTCGCCAGCTACTGGTAAAAAGTACTCGATCGCTTCACCGCGTTGCCTGGCACTGCCAAAACCCTGGCTTTTATGATTTGTCCTGCTCTCGGCAGCAATTTCCCCATAGCCTTTGCCAAGCAATGGGTTAAAAGCACCGATGTCCAATTTTAACTGATCGGCGGAAGTGGTATTGTTACCTCCGAAATTAAAGGTGTTCCAAACTATTCTTTTAGCCTGCCATACCTGTACATCCTTTAATTGCTCAGGAAATCGTTTTGGATCGGCTGCCGCTAAGAATGCTTCACGGGCAATGATTGCCGATGCGGAATGCTGTCCATGACCGGCACGGGCATCCTCAGGGAATCGGGTTATGATTATATCGGGCCTGAATTTGCGTATTACCCAGACAGCGTCTGCGAGAATTTGCTCTTTATCCCATATCGAAAATGTTTCCTGCGGATTTTTAGAAAACCCAAAATCTATTGCCCTGGTAAAGAACTGCTCGGCTCCGTCGGTGCGCCGCGCTGCCAGCAGTTCCTGTGTACGTATAAGGCCAAGTAGTTCTGACTGCTCATTGCCGATCAGATTTTGTCCGCCGTCGCCGCGTGTAAGGGATAGATAACCTGTCCTCAATTTCTTTTCCTTTGCGAGGTAAGACAATAACCTGGTGTTTTCATCGTCCGGATGGGCAGCAATATAGAGTGCTGAACCAAGTGTATTCAGCTTTTTTATCCCAAGCTTAATCTCTCCCGAGTGGTACTGGGCTGAGGGTTGAGCCAGAGCAAAAAAAGGAAAAAAAAGGAAAACGCAGATCGGGGTCAGACGAATTTTCATAATTCTGCAGGATAAAGCCGAATGTAATTAAAAAACAATCTTAAACCCCGATGACACAAAAAATTTACCTGTTTGGAAAGACAGCTAAACTAAAAAACGGTCAGATTTTAGTATCTGACCGTTTCCCCAAAAATTACAATTAAAAACTTGTAAATCCTTAAAGCTTTGCTTCGCTGTTCAGAGTACAATCACTGCATGTCTGATATGCGGTAATACTATGAGTAATTAACAGGCTCTAAGGCTGATTAACCTTTATTTTATAAAAATACAATTTTTCATTATTTATCTCAAATAAGTTTTCAACATTTTTTATTCGCTTTATTTGCAGCCATTAGGCTGGTAAATATTTGTTATTTGACCCTTAAAGTCGTTTCAAACAGCTTTAGAATACGTTTATATTCGTCGGTCCAGCTGGATGGCTCTGTAAACGCATGGTCTTCTACGGGATAAACAGCCAGTTCCCAATTGTCTTTTTTTAATTCAATTAAGCGCTGGGATAATCTTACGATGTCTTGAAAGTTGACATTTACATCGACCATGCCGTGCGCCATCAGCAGGTTTCCCTTAAACCCTTCCGCAAAATAGATCGGTGAGCTTTTTTTATAAGAATTTTCATCATTCGCAGGTTCGTTGAGGATATTAGACGTGTAACCGTGATTGTAATGAGCCCAGTCAGTAACTGACCTGAGGCCTGCGCCCGACTTAAAAACATCAGGCTCTTTAAATAGCGCCATGAGTGTAATAAAACCACCATACGATCCCCCATATATACCCACGTTTGCAGGATTTACATCATACTTCTCAACTAATAGCCTGACCGCATCAACATGGTCGCTCAGGTCTTTACCGCCCATATGCCGGTAGATACCTGTGCGATGATTGCGACCGTAGCCTGAACTTCCGGTATAATCCACATCAATAACTGTGTATCCTTTGTCGGCTAAAAGATTGTTGAACATGTATTCCCTGAAATACTGGCTCCACCAATAGTGCACATTCTGCAGATAGCCCGCTCCATGAACGAAAAGCACGGCGGGTTTTGATGGGTCCGCCCTTTTGGGTTTGTAAATACGAGCATATACGTCTGATCCGAAGCGGTTTTTAAAAGAAACCATCTCGGGATCCTTCCATGGATAGGACCTGAATTCCTGGCTGACCGAATTTGTGATCTGCTCGGCTTTCGCACCAGGCTTATTTTCCTGGAGGAACAGCTCCCAGGGTTTATTCGAATAGGAATAACGAAATGCAAGCCATTTTTCATTGGGCGACATGCTAACTTCATGCCCCCCTTTCATTGAAGTTAATTTCACCGGGGTCCCGCCCTTTGCGGAAATCCGGTAAAAGTGCGTAATACCGGGATGTTCGATATTAGCCGTAAAAAAGAAACTCGTCCTGTCATTCGAAAGACGGAGTGTCTGTACTTCAAATTTACCTGATGTCAATTGCTTCTTCTCGCCTGTGAGAACGTTCACCGAATAGAGATGAGAATAACCGGTGGCTTCGCTTTGAAAGTATACAGTATTATTATCGATCCATCCCAGGTTTCCGCCATTGAAAGAGTTAATGCCGGGCCCTCCGACCCAGGCTTCATCGCGCTGACGATCAAGCAAGGAGAGTTTTCCCGAATATGGATCAAATTTCATTATCCAGCGGTCCTTGTTGTCAAGCGAGCTAACCGCTACTACCGCCTGCGATCCGTCGAAATTCCAAAATGGACCGGTCATAGAAACTTTTCGGTCTTCGTTTCTTTTGGTGCGTTCTGCCAGCTGGTGGGGATAGTCCTTTACATAGTCAGGCAGGTCTTTTATTCCAGGTATTTCTTTCGTGGATATCGCATATATTGTATCCCGTTGCACATCGTAGACATAACTGTGATGTGTTGGCAGCATGCTTCCGACTTTGGTTCGCCCATTTATGTCTTCTGTATATCCTGAGGCGGTAACATAATTGGGAACGATAATATTCTTGTTTCCTTCCGGACTTTTCGACACCCTGAAAACAATATATCTTTCGTCCGGGCTTATTCTAAGAGAACTGACGGTGCTGCGTTCATCAAGATAAAACTCTTTCGGGCGCTTAACGGCATCATCTTTCGTCTTTTTTTCTGCCGATTTTTCTGCCTGATCTTTTTTCCTGAGGACATCGAACTCTCTTAACTGATCTTGTTTTAGCCATTCGTCCTGTCTGCTCAAAACCGGCGAAACCCGGGGTTTTGTCCGGGTAAAATTACTTAGCTGGACTAAACTTCCATTATTTAAGGAGATTGCATATAAATTATCACCCCGCTGAAAAATCACCTTGCTTTCGTCCTTATTAAATAAGGCATTGCTTTCACGATCGGAAGTATTGGTAAGAATATTTTCGATACCCGCAGTTACATTTTTTAAAACGATATCACCGTTCCGTTCGAACAGCGCCTTTGTCCGGTCACGGGAATAGGTTAAAGGGCCACGGTCCAGGCTCCTCCGCAATGGGTCGGCGACCCTTTCGGGGGTTTTATCCTGCGTGGATATTTGGTATAACTGGTCGGCTTCTGCATTGCCGGGGTTCCAATTGAAATATATGTCCCGGCTATTTTCATCCCATTGAATGTTTGTCGGTGATACGCCCATCCACCGGGGATCCCGCATGATCTTCTCAACAGTCAATTCTCCCAGTTGCTGAGCGACTGCACATGAATAGCTGCCCAGGAGAAAAATAACTAATAGCTTTTTCATATTTGTCCAGAATTTAGATCTGCTTCAGACTCAGTGTAATTACTTCTTTTAAGCACTCCAGGTTATTTGCCGGCGAATTTAATAGCCATACAGCTGGTTGAACAATAATTTGAAAGTGCCGTGACTTTGTGCCCTGAATGTGATCTCGGGGCCAAAAGCATAAAGTTTTCCTTTACCGATCCGGGCCTCGAATGCTCCAATCCCATCCTGCAGATATTCTTGTCCCCAAGCCCACCCGCTGCGTAATGATTTGGGATGCGAGAACCATAATATAGGCTTTATGGATCCGCCTGCCATAGCTTCGGTACCAACTTTGAAGACAGGGCTATTATCAAAATAGATATCAGCCTGTTCCGGCATACCCCATGCAGCAGGCAGTTTATTATTGACGCTCACCCGCAAAACACTTCCGGGGATATAGTACTTTTCGGCAGGCAGGCGGGCATACGTGCCGTTCGCACTTCTTTCTACCAAATGGTTGCGCACAGGCAAGCCCAGGTGGTAAGCAATATTGGTACTGCTGCCGATAGTGACAATTTTGCCGCCATCTTCCAGGAATTTCTTCAATTGCGGTATGGATTTGTCAGCGGTGATCCTGCCGGTTGTTTTTCGATATTCTTCAGGAATCATTTCCGCATTAGGACCTGCAGTTACGGGTACTGCTTGTGAATTGAAAGCGGGAATTGCTCCCGTTACGAAGATTATAACATCATATTTAGAATTGAGCTTTCCTGCATCGATTTCCTGCGGGTATAAAATAGAAGCTTTAAAGTTATATTGTTCCATCAGGAAACGGACCCAGCCTGAGGCCATAGATCCGCCGTAAGTATCCCACAAGGCAATACGTAAACCGGAAAGCGGGGTAATATTTTTTGGTGTACTTGCAGCCGGTTTAACTTCCAGCCCCGGGCTTTCTATCTGCTTTTTAAGAATAGCTCTGCTCTTGTTGGTTGCAGGAATATAGAAATCACCCAATCTATCCCCGCTGTTTATTCTGGAAACACTTTGTCCGGCATGCAGCAGCTCGTTAACCGCCTGAAAGGCATTATTCGATTGGGCGTTTATCAGGTATCCTTCGGATGACGGGAGGGGTTTGATTTCAGGATTTTGCAGCTGGCCGTAAGGAATGCGTTGAAAAGGTCCTTTAAACTCGTCGAGGATTCGATCGAAATCGACGTTCATTAGATACGCCAGTGTCCATCCTGCCGCATCATATGGCGCTACCGGCGGACCGCCTTCATATTTGAAATCATTTGGATGATCCTGAGGTTCGAACATGTCGAGGACATGCGGCCTGAATGCCTGGTCGGTTTTAATAATGTAGGAACCTTTGAGATAATTTTTCCCGGCAACGGTAAAATCTTCGCTCGCTTTATGAACGAGAATTCCAGTACGGATAAGAGCATTTACAAATTTCACCGCGGTAGGGAAATCAGCTTGTCCGGCAGGAATAATGTATCCCCTGGCATCTCTGAGAGACAAATCCTTCATTACGCCATCAAAGTACTTCACCGGAATTTGATAGGGCACGCGACTTGCCTTTTGATCCGTTTGATAGGCCGCACTGATCGCAGCTACTTTCTTTGGCGATAGGCCCCAGGTGTTTTTACTCCCGCGTTCGATGGAGTTCTTTCCCATTAAATAGATATTGTAAAGCAGCTCGTCCCGATGGCGTTGTGCATAGTTTAATACAGCATAGTTCATAGAAACAGAATAATCAACCGATTGCCTGAAATGCCATTTTTGTGGAGTAACCGGAAAAGTTGTGCCGCCATTGGGAATAAGGCGTTCTGGCACAAGAGGTATTTCGGTAGGTGTAGGGCCGCCGACTGTTTCCGTCAGGAGACCGATGATATTGTGAAAGTAAGTGGTAGTCCTTAACCCCCCGTTGTACCATGTTGAAAAGACTGAACCGTACTTTTGTGTATATCCAGGCTTATTTTCAGCGTTCAAGCGCGTGTTTATTGCCGCACCAAGAGCATCGATGCTCGTCATTATGATCGGATCGAATACGTAGTTAAAAGGATCCCTATACGGGGCGCCGGCTACCACTGAACCCGCAGGTCCTGCCTGATGATGATTATACATGATCTGCGGGAGCCATTCTATAAACAGCTGGTTGGCGATATTTTGGCTCTCTTTGAGATTTAACATGAAGAAATCCCGGTTGTTGTCGTGCCCGGCATACTTTTCATATAACCTGGGCAGACCCTGCAGCGTACGCTTTAATGGATCTTTTTCGCGCATATACCAATTCCCTACCAATTCATGGCCATCAGGGTTTGCATGCGTCATCAAAATGATCGTATTGTCCAGGATTCGCATCGTCTCCGGATCTTTGCGGCTGATAAGCTGCCAGGCGGTTTCAATAAGCTGATGGATGCCAAGCGTTTCGGTAGCATGCAAGCCGCCGTCAATCCATACTACCGCCTTACCTTCATCAGCAAGAGCTTTGGCTTCCGTATCTGTTAATCCTTCCGCATGGGCTAGCTTTTGTGATATTTCCTTGTAGCGGCTGAGCTTATTCAGGTTTTCCGGAGAAGAAACTATGAGCATATATTGAGACCTTCCTTCTTCTGTTTTTCCAATCTCCGCGAATTCCGCCCGGTCGCTTAAAGAAAGATTTTTGAAATAAGCTTCGGTTTGAGTGTTTGTACTCAAATGATAATCATCACCAATATCAAAGCCAAAGTGCTCTTTAGGCGAAATCTGTGCGTAAACACCGTTTATTATCAATAAACAGATGGTCAGTAGGTAGAGTTTATGCATTAATTCAAGTTTATGAATGCAAGATAGCACAGAAAGAGCGGGGAATCAATCGTTTTTAAGGTATCTTCAACATCAAAACGTCAATCAATTTGTTAACTCTGTATGACTCCTTACGAAAAGCAGGCTTACCACGAGCTGGAGATTTGGAAACTTAAGATCAGAAAACGACCCTCGTTGTTAAATTCGGCTGCAAAAAGCCTGCAAAACAGGATAAACAGGATCATCCCTGAGAAGATTCACAATGCCATAACTCTTACAATTGAAAAAATGGTGAAGGCTGTTTTGTTTGGAGCGAAATATACTACCAAAGAGCCGAAACAGCACGACTCCCTGCAGCTGAGAGAAGCGTTTGTTAAAGAAAGGATCGAGTTTTATAGAAAGACAGCCTCTGCCGAGGGCGCCGTAACCGGAGCAGGCGGAATTCTACTTGGTCTTGCTGATTTTCCCATTCTTATTGGCATTAAGATGAAAATGCTGTTTGATATAGCTGCTATATATGGTTACGATGTGAAGAACTACAAGGAGCGGCTGTATATTCTTTATATTTTTCAGCTCGCATTTTCAAGTCAGCAAGGAAGAAACGATGTTTTCAGGCAGATGGAAGACTGGGAAAATTACCAAAGGAGCCTTCCGGAAGATATTGATGAGTTCGACTGGCGTACGTTTCAGCAAGAGTACCGGGATTATATTGACCTGGCCAAGATGGCTCAATTGATCCCTGTTATTGGCGCAGCAGTTGGAGCAATTGTCAACTACAAACTGATAAACAAACTCGGCGAAACGGCTGTTAATTGTTATCGGATGCGGAAAGTAAGCTCTTTGAAAATAATAAGCAATGGTATTCGATAACAGTTAGCCGGTGCTTCGATATTTGTTGCCGGATACAGCTGCAGTTTAATGTAAAGCCGCTAAAATAATTTCTCGTTAGGAGGTTTAATGCCTTTTAGCCGCAGGTATATTGTCGCCTGTGCACGATGATGTGTCTGATGTTCAAATGCTTTATTCAGCCAGCCGTATTGCGTTACTTCGTAGGTGCCTCGTTTTACGATGTTACTTAGCTTCGAAGCATCCAGGTTTCTTATAGATTCGATGGCGAAATCATATGTCTGCATGACAACCTGGGTTAAAGCTGTTTTTGTTTTGAGCTCATTCATTTTTTCCAGGGATTTGCCCTGAAATATTGGCGTTGCCCCGGTTCCGCTAACGATAAGCCCAATAGTGCCCTGTGACATATGCAACATCTGTTCAGCGAAGCTTCTGATATCCGGCGTTGGCCTGAAGTTCATTCCTTCTTCAGGCATTGCATCTAAATATTCCTTGGTGTAAGATTTCGCGCGTTCCCAATCCGCTACCATATGTCCCTTAATAATCTCGTCGGTCATTCCCTGGCCAAAAAGAGAATTACTCATTAAAATCAACAAGCAAATGCTTAACATATTTGTTAGAGTCTT
Organism: Daejeonella sp. JGW-45; assembly: GCF_029360805.1. GTDB lineage: Bacteria > Bacteroidota > Bacteroidia > Sphingobacteriales > Sphingobacteriaceae > Daejeonella. Next base: position 110,463 of record NZ_JARKNC010000010.1, read on the forward strand.
CATAACCTGTATCTCGTAATCTTATTTCAGAACTATACATCTAACTTAGCAAATTACCGGCAAAATCAACTCTTATGTTAAAAGGCTGCAGATAACGGTCAGCTAATACAGCGAATTCTTTCCTGGTAATCTGTCTTTTGGGTTCGAATTTGGTGTCGAAATTAAAACTTTCTTTCCATCCCTCTTCGATCTCTTTTTTTAGTTCGTCACCACGTGTTGCTGTAAACATAAAAAGGTTAATAGCATCTTCAATGGTCATGGCCTCCCTCTTATTGTCGGCAAACCATATCTGGCTTCTTGAATAAAATTCCCTCATTGGCGCCCGTAACTGTTCAGAAGAAATTGTCCCGGCGGTATCGAATTTGATAACGGTATGGTCGTCCTCTTTCGTCAGGGAAGGTTTTAAGAGGCCACTGACAGACATCCGCTGAAACGCCAGGAAATTCGGATCACTGCGCTTAATATCGGCCAAGGGAATCAGTTCGGCACCGAAGGCCATCAGTTCACCCTGCACTACCCTGACGTTAATGTTTTTCGTGACGGTTTTAAAGAAAGCGCAATAGGAAGCGATTGTTCCTGCAGCCTGACCGGCAGACATGTTAACGGGGGTTACGGTATTATTACTTTTTGGCACTATGATAAAGTTATCTACTCCTGCCGGGATCATAGCGCCCAGGGGAATTGGACATACTGAACGGGACATACCTGTTCCTGAGTAAGCCGTTGCGACTGTGCTCCGGTATAGTTTGCCTTCAAAAAGCTCAGGCGCAGCCGTCTGTGTTGTCATGGTTTTATTGGGATCGATTCGAAGGATAGACGCGATAAGAAGATTTTCAGTTGCATCAACAACAGCATCTGCTTTAATCTTTTGTCCGCCCCTTAACCTGATTTCCCATCCTTTTCCATCTTTTTCGATTTTTTCGAGTGAACTATTTAAAGTAACTGTTAAATTTTTCGTGGTGTCGGTAATAGATTTTACAAGCAAAGAATATTGAGCTTTGGTCATGTTAGGGTCTAATGTGGCTGCAGAATCTTTTGTTTCAGATTTCTTTCTTGTTTTCAGCTGGTATTGGTCTCGGATCTTTTCCAGGTAACTTAGGTCTTCGGCAGAAAGGTCAGCACTGATTTGCGGTGTTTGAGTCAATAGAACGGTCTTTGCTCCCGATCTGGCAGACTGTATAGATGCGGCAATGCTTCCCGCAGTATTTCCTATAACTAACACGCCTGTTTTAATTGTTTGCGCGGAAAGAGACAGGCTGGTAACAAAAAGTACTATAACTGAAAAAACATATTTGACCATGTCGATTTTTGAAGAGTGTTAATTTACTGTTTCTTTTATTAAGTTTATTATATGGAAAGGAATGGCAAGTATATCAAACTGATTAACATACGAAATAGTATTATTTATTTGTCATGCGCATTAAGTTTTTTCCTTGGCGGATTTATAACCCGGCAAATGGAGGAGGATAAAATAACTATTTCTGTGATAAAAGAGGCGCAGAAGATAATTGGCATAGGGTTCACCAATGCTGAGGCAGATTCCATGATCCAGACGCTGGAAACACGACGAAAAAATTACGCGGAATTAAGAAAGCTTAATATGCCTAACTCCGTCGTACCGTCAATGAATTTTAACCCGCTACCGGTAGGATATCGGTTCCCCGATAAAATAAGCGCGTTCAAAATACCGGCTGCGCCTAAAGCAAAACTCAGCGCCAGCCGGGACGAATTGGCGTTTAAATCGGTTTCTGAACTTGCCGCACTGGTTCGCACAAAGCAAATTACCTCTGTCGAACTTACGGGCTTTTTTATTGAGCGTTTAAGGAAATATAATCCTGTTCTGCAGCACACCATTGTTATTACCGAGGCGAGAGCGTTGGCACAGGCAAAAAAAGCAGACGAGGAGATAAGCTCGGGCCATTATCGTGGTGTTTTGCATGGAATTCCATTTGGCGCCAAGGATCTGTTAGCAACTAAGGACTATAAGACCACCTGGGGATCGGTTCCCTATAAAGATCAGGTTATAGATACGGATGCTACAGTTATTACCCGTCTGGAGGCTGCCGGTGCAGTTCTTGTTGCGAAGCTGACACTTGGTGAGCTCGCCATGGGAGATGTCTGGTTTGGTGGAAAAACAAAAAATCCATGGGACGTTAAACGTGGATCCAGTGGCTCTTCCGCAGGGTCTGCCTCCGCCGTGGCGGCGGGATGTTTACCATTTGCTATAGGATCGGAAACCTATGGCTCGATAGTATCCCCTTCTGATGAATGCGGTACAACCGGTTTGCGACCAACATTCGGCAGGGTCAGCAAGTATGGTGCGATGGCCTTAAGCTGGAGTATGGATAAGCTGGGACCCATTGCCAGGAATGTGGAAGATTGTGCAATCGTTTTTAATGCGATCATGGGGCCGGATGGAAAAGATCTGAGTGTGATCACAGCACCGTTCAGCTATATATCGTCCTCAAGTAGGAGTTTAAAGGGGGTACGCATTGGTTATATTAAGTCTGAGTTCAATAAAAAGGACGATAACTATGAAAACGATAGCCTGACCCTTGTTAAATTAAAAGAAATGGGTGCCGAGCTGATTCCTTTTGAACTGCCAGTATTGCCATACGTGGAAATGAGCATTGCGTTATCGGCAGAGGCAGGGGCGGCATTTGACGAACTGATACTTACAAACAGGGAAGATCTGATGGTGGATCAGCATAAGGGGGCAAGGCCAAACGGATTACGAGCCGCCCGTTTCATCCCGGCTGTAGAATATATACAGGCTAACCGTGCCAGAACCTTATTGATTGAACAACTGAATGAAAAGATGAAAAGTATCGACGTATTCGTTGCCCCTTCCTTTGGGTTGAATCTGCGGGTTACAAATTTGAGTGGCCATCCATGTGTAGTTTTACCGAACGGATTTAACAAGGGACTTCCCGGGAGCATCACCTTTACCGGACAATTATTTGGCGAGGGGAAACTTTTGCAAATTGCACGCAGTTATCAGCTAGCCACCTCATTTAACGACCTACATCCACCACTGAACTTTTAAACCGTTACGCACGGCCTGAGGCCAATGTTCAAATTTGATATGATACCAGTACTTCACTTATTTCCAAGGCTTAACTCCTCGCTTATTGATCTTTTGACGGGATTGTCGCCCGTTCAATGGAATAGTCCCACAGTTTGTAGACAATGGCTGGTCAAAGATATCGCGGCGCACTTACTAGACACAGCATTAAGACGGGTTTCGTCAGGCCGGGATAATCATTTCGGGGCGGCTCCTGAGATAGGGTCGTATAGCGGACTTGTCGATTTCCTGAACGAACTGAACGCCGAATGGGTAAGGGCTTACAAAAGAGTCAGCCCGGAAGTGCTTGTAAAGCAGCTTTCAATAGCTCAAGACGACTTCTATGAGTACCTCCTTACCGTTGACCTTAGAGAACCAGCGCCCTATCCGGTTTCGTGGGCAGGAGAAGAGGAGTCCAGTCAATGGTTTGATATCGCCAGGGAGTATACTGAGCGCTGGCATCATCAGCAGCAAATAAGACAGGCCGTGGGCGCAGGATCCATCCTAAATAGAGAATTATATTTCCCGTTTCTGCAAATAAGTATGCTGGCGCTGCCCTTCCATTATAGCACGCAGACAGCGCCCGAGGGCACCACAATCAAAATAAATATAGTGGGCGAAGCTGGCGGCAGCTGGGTAATATCAAGAACGGAAAGATCATGGGAATTCGCAAGTACTGATACCGAAGCCAATAACCAGGTATATATTGATCAGAACATTGCCTGGATGCTTTTTTCCAAAGGGGTTGATATTTATGAAGCTCAGCAATATTGGCAGATCTTAGGCAATTATCAACTGGGATTTCATGCATTGAAAATGAGGGCTTTTATGGTTTAAATTTTATTAATATGACAGATATAGAAAACCTGAAATATCCAATTGGAAGGTTTAAGTATGAAACCGGACGTAATGGCGTGGACGAACTTATAGATCGTATATCCACGCTTCCTCAGAGGCTGCGGACTGAGGTCGAAGGGTTAAGCGAAAGTCAGCTTGGCACACCTTATCGTGAAGGTGGCTGGACACTGCGGCAGGTTGTTCATCACATCGCCGACAGCCACATTAACGCTTACAGCCGCTTCAAGCTGGCCATGACTGAAACGAACCCTGAAATAAGACCGTATAATGAAGGTCAATGGGCGGAATGTGAAGACGCAAAACATAGTCATATTTCACTTTCGCTGGAATTGATTGAAGCATTACATAAAAGGTGGGTATTCTTTCTGAGAACCTTAAATAAAGACGATCTCCAGCGAACCTACTATCATCCTGTAAATAAGAAGCAGTCAGCGCTTCTCGAGATTATCAGTATGTACGCCTGGCATGGCGACCATCACCTGGCTCACATCGATGCCGCTAAACGACGAAATAAATGGCAGGACAATTAAGCCCTGCCATTCGATCAGTTAAAAAACATTGAATATGTTATGTTCAATACGAAACAGGAACATGTTTTTTGCCATTCTGTTCATATTGCCGTATAACTGGAGCCGTTTGGAGAATTCAAGCCTTGTTCTGCTGCCCAATATGAGCTGAACCGCTGGTGCCGCTTCCATAAAACTTTGGGATTTACCGATATTGCTTTTTCCAAGAATCTCCAGGTACACATTGAGGTTAGGCTGCGAATAGCTTGTATATGTCTTCGGATATGTTAACAGTCCGGCTGAAAAAGTATACCCGATCGACTCATCCGCCTGTCCTGGCAGCAGTTTATAACCTCCGCGGTTGTCCAGGGCCTTGGTATAATTCACAGAAGCAGACAGGGCGAGTTTATGTATCAGCTGTGTAATGACGATACCCCCCTGCAAGCCGCTGTTATCACCATCAAGATTAATTTCATCCTGAGATATACTCGATATAGAACCAGGGTCCGTTGTTGTGTACAGCGGATTCTTTACAGACGTATAACGGCCAAATGCTGCGGCCCTGAAATGCCGTTGCAAACTATCTATGGATAGGAACCGGTATTTTGCATAAAAGCCAAAGCCCTCGATCTTTTGAGATTTCTGATGCAAGTCTGAAATGTAGAAAGACGAATGAGCCATCAGGTTTTTTGATATGCCCAGCATGATTTCCGGGATAGTCCGGAGCCCCAGATCAGGCCCGGGAACCAGCTCGGTCGTCAGGCGCAGCCCGATCGAATTCCGGGGCATGTTGCTCGCGGGTTCGGTTGATACGTAGAGCTCCTGTGCATCCAGCTTCTGATTGAAGGCCAGATGTACTAATAAAAATACTAACAGCTTCTTCACACTAGATGGTTACATGGTAAACCCTCGCGCCGCCTAGCTGGCCGGTTTTATATCCGGGAGCTTTATTTCGGAAACATTCTTTTTAAAATTGTTGTCGGGAATGAAGCCTTTGTCAAGCAGCGTTATACGTGTCAGCCCATTTAAATTTTTGGCAGGGACATTCACAAACTGGTATGTATTCCCCCGATATTTATACTGGAAATTATTTGTGATTTTTACATCATCGAAGTTTACGGTGGCCACCAGTTTGCTGACGGAGAATCCGGCTCCTTTAACCTTGTTTTTTATCTGATCAAGATTTACATTTTTGTCTTTCTTAAACGTGACCACGTAAACGTTCTTGTTAAGGTCAGGTTTGATGTCGCTTACAAAGTCAAGGGTTTTCAGGGCCTTTTCTGTAGCAAGCTGACACATTGAACAGGTTAAACCGCTTACCTGTACATCTGCTTTAATAAATTGCGCCTGGGCGCTGCCAGCGATAGTCAATACTATCGCAATGGCGTATATAATATATTTTTTCATGATTATGATTTTATTGAATTAAACAATTAGTGTACAATGGTATACTAGTGTAAATCAATAAGATCAGATCCGGAAAACGCAGTTTTGGATGGATAGGGGGATTTGTAATTGAACAGGTGGTCCGCCGTACCGTAGCTTTGACGAAAGACGGACGGTTTCTCCATGAAAAGCAGAGATCCGTTGGTTAAGTATAAGAAGATCCAGGTTTGATACTGCGGGAGCTTTAGCAGGCTGGATATTCTGCTGTTCATCAGAGATCTTGATTTGAATATGCTCGTCTTTACAGCAATTATCAGGTTTGGTCCCTGATTCCGTAGGACAGCAGGGTTTTGGAGCCGTACGGTTGATACCAACATTGGAAACCTTTAACCCGCAAAAATGCAAGGTCAAAGCAAATCCGGCAGCTGTACTAATGTACACCAGCAAGAGGCTCAAAACTGCAATCTTCCGGATCATGATGCAAAATTAGTAAAATATGCAGGTTAAATATAATCTACAGGTCATAAAAAACCCCGCCCGGGTGTCGGGCAGGGTTGTAACAGATATATTATTGGTTTTATTGTCCGCCTGCACGCGCATCAGCTTTCATAGCTTCGTTTGCAACGATTACGATTTCCACCCGGCGATTTTGAGCCTTTCCGGAATCAGTGGTGTTATCAGAAATAGGTTCTGTTTCACCACGGCCCTCAGTTGTTAATCGTGAAGCGGAAATGCCTTGAGCCACCGCGTAACTTTTAACTGAAGCAGCGCGCCGTTCTGATAACCTGTAGTTATAAGCGTCGGTACCTGTTGCGTCAGTATGCCCCACGATCAAAATATTTGTTTGCGGGTTATTCTTTAAGGAGGTTGCGAGACTCTCTATATTAGCTCTAGCCTCACTTTTAAGTGCAGACTGATCGACATCGAACAGTATCCCCGAGTCAAACTTAACAATGATACCCTCGCCCTCGCGGATTACTTCTGCGTTTGGAACGGTTTGTTTGATCTCTTCAGCCTGGCGGTCCATTCTACGACCAATAACAGCGCCCGCTGTACCGCCGACGGCACCGCCTATAATAGCGCCGACTGCAGTATTACCTGCCTTCTTACCTATTATTGCTCCAATCGTACCACCGGCTGCAGCACCAATCACTGCACCTTTCTGGCTTTTAGTAGCAGTTGCGCAGCTTTGAAATAACATTGCTGAAGTTGCAAATGCTAATCCTAATGTTGCTATTTTAATTTGTGTACTTTTCATCTTATTGTTTTTAATTTTTAGGTTAATGGGAACTAACATGATCTCATAAATCTTTCATCAGGAAAGTTTCACCGTCAGGTTTGTTAATGTCATATTGAAATCAAAGTCAGTGCCAAAACTCTTTGAACGCTTAAAGAGTGTATTTTTGTGAAAATCTCATGAGCGACAAAGTCACGATTAGTATATTAGGTTGCGGGTGGTTAGGCTTCCCTTTAGCAACGAGCTTAATTGCAGAGGGTTTCCATGTTCGCGCCACAACTACTACTCCGGCTAAATTGGCGGTTTTTGAACAGACGGGGATTGACCCATATTTAGTACAGTTTTCGTCCCATGGAGAGCGACCGGATTTGAAAAATTTGTTTGCTGCGGATATTTTAATAATCGCTGTTCCACCGGGCAGGCGTGATCCGGCCGGCTTTGAAAATTATAGGGAAATGATTAAGCAAGTTTGCAGCTGTTTACCCGGAAGCAGAGTGAGCAGGATCATCTATATAAGTTCTACAGCTGTTTATAGCGATAATAATTCTATCGTAGACGATTACACCGATGTGGCACCCGAGTCTGAGTCAGGGAAATTGATTGTTGAAGCCGAAGCCCTGTTACGACAACAAAATATTAGTTTGGCAGTACTCAGGCTATCGGGCCTGATTGGACCAGGCCGCATGCCAGGTAAGTTTTTCGCCGGTAAATCTGAGATTCCCGGTGGGTTGGCGCCGGTAAATCTTATCCATCTGGATGATGTCATAGCTATTATCAGATATTTCGTGCTTAACCCTAAGACGGCAGGTGTTTATAACGCATGCGCACCGTCACACCCCGACAGAGCCAGCTTCTACACCTTAGCGGCCAGAAAGGAGGGCTTACCACTGCCACAGTTCATTTTAGAAAAAGAAAAGTGGAAGATAATTGCCAGCCATCGCCTGAAGGCGGAAACGGGTTATATTTTTAAAGTCCCGTCACTTATGAACTGGCTTAATTCCCTTCGGGAGGATCGTTAAGCTTGTGTTACTTGGAACTGCTATTGTTACCCGGCAATTGGTATAGTTTGTTTAATTTTGTAACATAATATATTATAGGATGAAAAAGGTATTTTTTTTAATAGCATTATTATTCGCCATTAAATCAGAGTCAAAAGCCGCACTGGCAGACTCCCTTGTAATCAAGAAAATAAATGAAACTGCCCGGCAGATCCAAAAGAAATATGCTCCGGATAAACGAACAGAATACTTCCAGATAAAAATTGTCAGTGAGGAGCCCTTGGTTTATATTGCGGAGACAAGCAAGCCCGAAGCTATTACTGAGATCAAAACAGTTTTTTCAGCAAACGGGATAAAGGCACAGATAGAGGAGGAGGTGTTCCCGTCGAAGGATCTTGGCGGAAAGATATATGGTGTGGCAAATATATCAGTGGCGAACAACCGGTATGCACCCTCACATTCTTCAGAAATGGCCACGCAAACGCTGCTTGGCACGCCGGTAAAACTTCTAAAAAAGGAAAAAGGTTATTATTTTATCCGGACACCGGACAATTATTTATCCTATTCTGAGTCAGCAGGGATAACTCCGATGAGCAAAGCGGAATTTGAAGCATGGCAGGCTTCAGACAAAGTTGTGTATACAACTGCTTATGGTCATGCATTTTCTGAGCCCTCAGAAGAATCCGCTACGGTATCCGACCTTGTTTCTGGTAATATTCTTCAGGTTCTTGGTCAGTCACGCGGTTTTTACCGGGTTGCATTTCCGGATAAGCGCATAGCTTATATCCCGGTGACAAAAGCACAATCTTATGTACAATGGGAGAGAAGGCCAAATCCAGATGCGGAGCAGATTCTTAAATCCGCCAGAACAATGCTGGGTGTACCCTACTTATGGGGAGGCACGTCAGCGAAAGGCGTTGATTGCAGCGGATTTACCAAAATCAGCTTCTTCCTGAATGGAATTGTTTTGCCACGGGACGCTTCGCAACAGGCATTGGTGGGTGAAAAAGTAGATATCTACGAGGCCGACACAGTAAATATAGCTAAGAGCCTTAAAAACCTGAGACCTGGAGACCTGTTGTTTTTCGCCGGGGATAAACGGACGATGAGAGTTACACATACAGCTCTTTACATCGGAAACGGCGATTTTATTCATTCTGCAGGCCTGGTAAGGATCAATAGCATGATCAAGGGATCCGAAAAATATGCAGATTTCGAATCAAGAACCTTGGTTAGTGCCAGAAGAATGTTAACTTCAATAGGAAAATCTGAAATTACCAGAGTAGATCATCACCCGTATTATAAACAATCTGCAGAATAAAGTTAAACTAACCAAACACACATATGAATATTTTTGTTGGAGGCCTTCCATTTAAGGTCGATGAAAATGAGCTAAGAGAGCTTTTTGAGAAATATGGAGAACTTACCTCGGTTAAACTGATCATTGATAAGCAAAGCGGCAGAAGCAAAGGCTTCGGTTTCGTGGAAATTGAAGATGACGCAGCTGGTCAGCAGGCGATAGATGAACTCGATGGAACCGAACTATATGGCCGTACTATCGGAGTGAGAATATCCGAAGACAAAAAACCGGACAGAAGATTTTGATCGTTTCGCATTCTCATGGCTGATGCGAGTGGTCGCTAAGCTCTTTAATGGGTGACGAAAAATATAAGATTGGCCGAATTTACCTGAATGTTGGTGTAGGATTCTCAGAAATACGCTTTAATTCCAAAGCCAAGCTTGAAAATATCCCGTAAGGGGAGATGTTCCCGGTTCTTAAACCAACTAACCGCGTAAAGTTCGTTTGTATTGAATTCGCCATACAACGCTACCTGTTCAATCCCGGTTTTTAGCAAGTTTTTGGGTGTATTTATCTTAAGTTCGGTGCTTGCAGACAGATGGAACCTTACAGCAGATGACCACCAATAATATCCATCCGGGTATTGATCTTTATTTAGCGTAGTATGAAATTTCCCGCCAGGGTGATGAGTAACAAAAAGACCAGGATTTATTGCGCTCCATGTTCCGAAGTTTCTAAGCCGGATGTTAATAGGACGGTAGGCGAACTTTGCAGCAAAAATATCTTGCCGTCCTCCTTTTGATTTTGGAACGTAGCCCCAAGCCAGATCAAGGCTGCCGTTTTTGTTTGTAAACAAATTATATCCAACGCCGAAAGCATTATAGCCGATACTACCAGCCCGCTGAACCATTGCTGTTTCAGGTATAAGGAATCGTTGCGCCATCAGGTCGGGCGCAGCATATAACATTATACAAAAGAACGAGTAACAGGTTGTTTTAAAATTCAACATCATAAAATTTAAAATTGTTATTAACTACCTCGACTACAAGGAAATGCCTGTTATAGATTGAGTTCGTGGTAATAACCGGCAGGTTTGGAGTATAGGGATATTTAATGCTTTCTTTATCAACATGTGCATTTAACACCGCATAGACTTTCCCATTGTCGGTGAGGATCTTGCCATAGTCTGCAAACAAATTACTATCGAAATCGCCGCTGGTAGGTGGTACATGTGCAATAGCAAAATATCCTGTCACCCCGGCTTCGGGCTGGAACTCTTTTTTAAGAAAGTTCAAATCCGGGACGGTACCGTTAAAATTATATTCCCTGCTGTTCGTATTGTGACAGACGAATTTTACACCCTTATAAATGAAGCTGAAATCGAGCTTTTCGCTATACATGCGCTGATAGACATACACGCCGTTGGCAGAATGATCATGGTTTCCTATCACCGCCAAGTATGGAACTTTAAGTTTTGCGTAGTAGCTTTCGATCCATTTGAATTCCTGAAGTAGTCCAAAGTCAGAAATGTCGCCGTTCAGTATTACGAAATCAATGCCTGGCGTGGCATTTACTTTATCGATGAATGTACCCAAGTCATCATAGGCTCTTTGCGAGTCTCCACTTAATACAAATCGGATCGTGTCGTCGCCGGTATTCTCCGCAATGCGTTTCAGATTGACGGCGTTGATATTTGAAGGGCTATATTTATCGAACTTCTGATTAGGGCTGTACTCCATCTTGCGGCATGAAGAGCTAAGCAAAACAAGAAGTGCGAAAAGGAGGTGCAAATTCAATCTCATTGTAAAATTATCGTTTGCTATTAAACTTCTATCTGTGATAATAGTTTTACCTGGGATACGTTAAGTGTTTCGCTGCCGTAACATTTTGATTATCATTTTGATAAAAAGGTGCATTGGAAGTGGAAATACTTATTTTTGTAAAACACAGAGATTTTATATCTGTTAAAAAAATAGATATCTTTATCTCATAACCAGTTGAAAAAACAATTTAACCACATGAAAAAACTAATCATTCTTTGCGGAGTTGTCTTTTTGTTTGCCGCGGTTGTCGCTTTTAAAGTTGATGCTCAGGCTGAGTTTAAATTCGAAAAGGAAACACATGATTTCGGCAAGATACCGCAAGGCAAACCTGTCAGCGTAGAGTTCAAGTTCACTAACATTGGCGACGAGCCCTTAATAATTAGCAACATTGAAAGCGTTTGCGGATGTACCGTTCCAAAGTATACGAATACACCGATATTAAAAGGCAAAACAGGAACCATAACCGTGACCTATAATGCGGCTGCATTGGCTCCTTTCAGCAAAGGTCTTACTATCAGGTCGAATGCAAAAACGCCGGTGAAAGTGATTTATATAAAAGGCGAAGTTGTAGAAGCTGCAGCCGAGTAAAGATCAGTAATATATGTTATTTGAAGGCATCCGCTCGTAACGGATGCCTTTTTGCATTATAATAGATACCGGCGTCACCCTGGTTCTCTTACTCATTGAGATCCCTTAACCTTCATTTGGAGCGTATAAACCGAAATATTCGATGTTATAAAAAGGAGATCTCTATTCACTCCACCGAAGCATACGTTGGCCGTCCATCCCGGCAAGGGAATATTTATAATTTTTTTACCCTCCGGATTAAAGACGGTTACGCCCTGACCGGTGATATATAAATTTCCCTTATTGTCCAGGGTCATTCCATCCGAGCCCATCGGAACGAAAAGCCGTCGGTTAGATAGGGTTCCGTTTTTGTTTATGTCGTATTTATAGATCTTCCGGTCGTTAATATCAGCAACGAAAGATTCTTGCCATTCGCAGAACCGATAATTCCATTTGGCCTGACGAGATTGCTATCAACCACCATTGCCTCTTTTTTTCCTCTTGGCAGATAGTACACTCGCTCGTCACTCAACTCCGGCTTTTTTCTGCCCCAGTAAGGACGTTGGTAGTAAGGGTCCGTAAAAAAAATACCACCCTTTTTATCAATCCAAAGGTCATTCGGCCCATTGAGCCGCTGGCCTTTATACTTATCTAATAGTATAGTTATCTTTTTATCCGGGCTTATCGACCAGAACTGGTTTTTTTCATCAGCTGCAGTTATCAAATTGCCTTTTTTATCAAAATACATTCCGTTTGAACGGCCGCTCTTTTCAAGGAAGACAGAAAGTTCGCCTTTTGTATCAAACTTCCATATCTTGTCGTTAGGCTGGTCGGTGAAGAATACATTTCCCTCCCGATCAACCGCGGGGCCTTCTGTAAATTTGAATTGCGATGAAATAAGTTTTGGTTTTGCTCCATCAGCAACCAGGTCGTCTAGCGTGTCCTGTTTGGTCACAGCGGACGCGGGCTCGCCGACTTTATAATTATCAAAGCCGATTGTATACGAACTAAGAGGTAATAGTAAAACTAAAAGTGCGTTTCTAACCGTATTCATCTTTTGGTCTTAAAGGCAGGGAGTTTTTCCCCCGTCAACCGGGACATTTATTCCATTTATGTAAGAAGCTGCGGGACTCGCCAGAAAGGCAATTGCTGCAGCAACCTCATGAGGTTCAGCAATGCGGCCGGCAGGAATTGTGCTTATCATGTCTTTTTGAACTTCTGTTTCGCTTTTTCCCTCTTTGTTCGAAATATTGCCAATTAATGACTCAAGCCTGCCGGTCATGGTGTAGCCCGGCAAGACATTATTTACCGTGATGCCAAAAGGTGCGAGTTCCATCGCCAGGGTCTTAGCCCAGCTGGCAACTGCTGCACGTACCGTATTCGAAACTCCGAGATCTTTCAAAGGAGTTTTGACTGAGGTAGAGATAATATTTATTATCCTGCCAAAGCCATTATCCTTCATTCCCGGGGAAACCGCCTGTACCAGTATCTGGCTGCAGATCAAATGGGAGTTAAAAGCCCTCAAAAACTCATCTGTGTCGGCGTTGATGGCGGGGCCTGCAGGGGGGCCGCCGGTATTATTTATGAGGATATCGATCTGCTTGTCATTTACATATTTTGTAATCACCGATCGAAGCTTCTCAGGATCAGAAAAATCAGCAACCAGATATTCATGTCCAAGCGTACCATGATCCGGGATATCATGTAATGTATCGTGCAGTTTTTCCTCGTTCCGTGCCAGCAAGGTTATATCTGCTCCCAGCAATGCAAGTTCTATTGCTGCGGCCTTGCCTATTCCTTGTGTGCTGCCGCAAACAAGGGCTCTTTTTCCTGTCAAATCTAGATTCATAGTTTTACGATAATACTGAGAAATATTCTTCAAGCTCGCTGAGCGTATTCGAATTAGTTGCAATATCCTTGATGATCCTGCCTTTCTCCATTAATAATATTCGCTCACAAACATCCGTCACATGATTCAGGTCATGGCTTGAAATAATTGTTGTGAGGTTTTTTCCACCACTCAGATCCTTTACCAGATTTTTGAGCCTGATCTGAGTACTCGGATCGATATTGGCGAATGGCTCATCCAGCATGAGAAGCTCTGGCCTTTGAAGAAGGCATGAGACAACCCCTACCTTTGCCTGGTTACCTTTCGAAAGGTCGCGGATGTATTTACCCTTGTTCAAAATCTCTCCGTTAAAGAATTCTGTGTAATTAAGAAGCTTCGAATCGACATGAGATTTACTTAGACCATACAGGCTCCCTATAAAGTAAAAGTATTCCTCAGGTGTCAGGTAGTCAATAAGAAAACCCTCATCCAGGTAAGAGGATGTATAATTTTTCCATTCCTCGGTTTCCGCAACATTTTTACCCTTAGATAATATTTCACCGCCGTCAGTCCTGATGAGGTCTAATATCATCCGGAATAGTGTTGTTTTACCGGCTCCGTTATTCCCGATAAGACCGACAGTTTCACCAGAACGTATCACAAGTTCGGTAATGTTAACGACTTTAACACCATTATATACTTTCTGTAAATTTTTTACTTCGATCATATTATTGATTCCTGAATCCTTCTGCAATGATGTAACGTTTGCGTTTAAAAAGATTAGCCAGCCTGGTCAGCCAAAGGTCCCGGGTCAAAATAAATGCCAGCCCGGTAACTCCAATCAAACCAAGACCTGCTTCGGGATAACCTAACAAACTGAACGGTAGGTAAATTATGTATGGCGCTATTAACAATGGTATAGAAAGAATAAATTGCGATGCGCCCACTCCTTCCCAGTTCATTGCACTACCTTTCGTTAAATCGATCCTTTTGTAATTCTGGTTGGCAAAATATAAGATCAAAACGGTATTAACACCCAGATTCCATACGTACATGATAAAATGTACAACGATAACCTTCCATCCAAAATAAATATAAGGGATGGTCAGGAGAAAGCAAACAGTTGAAAATATGCTGAAAAGCAAGAATTTCGATTTAAAAAAGTCTCTGGCATTCACTTTACTTGCCAGCAGGCCGTCAAAATGCCCGCTTTGCCAGCTAAACATAAACTGTCCGTAATTGATAATAAAGATCCCGGTCATGAACATACCACAAAAAATAGTGGACGCATATCCAAAGCCCGGTTTGGTGTAAAAGACTAGTCCATAAAGCATGAACATCGCGCACATAGTGATTACAGACTTCGATCTCTTATTTCGCCAGATGAGTTTGAGCTCATTCGCCGCCAGGTCGCCAACCATGCCAAAACGATCCAGGTAAGGGATTTCGGTACTCGATTTTAGAGATGTCTTAGACGATTGAAGCTCCTCAACATAAAGATTGCTTTTCAGGTAATTATGGTTGATTACAAACATCGCCAGTGCAAAAAAGACGCTTATGGCAGAGGTTAACGGCCGATCAACTATTGTATTAAACAGATCTTTCGAAATAGTTGAAAGGGTAATAGCCTTAAAATAAAACTCGAGTAGCCACACCACGAGCAAGATTGCAAAGAAGCCCAGCATCCAAAAACCGTTAAGGTTAACCTTGCGTTTCAGCCATAGGCTGAAGAAATGGTTAAACAAGGTGAAACCCAGAATACAGACAGCGTAACCCCAAAATGGTGGCCAACCATACTGTGTTACAAGTATTTTAAGCAGGAATGGAATTGTTAGAAGCAGCGGTGTAAGATTGAAGACCGTGAATAACGAAGTGATGGACAAGTAGTTTACTATTTGATTTTTCTTGATGGGAAGATGTAAATATGGCCTTACGCTCAGGGTAGGTAACTCCTGAAGTTGAAAACGAGTGAGTAAATCGATTAAAAAATAATAAAGAATAAAACTATTAAAGACCTGTAATGGGTCCTCGCCCGGATGTGTCTTTGTCAGGATCTTGTCCATGAAAAAGGCGACTACCAGGACGTTCAGTAAGAGATAGAACACCAGGACCGCCATTGTGGCCCTGATCGCTAAGCTCTTGCCTTTGTTCCTCGATCTCCAGAACGCTATCCACTGCTGAGATAAAAAACTTAAAGTCATTCCGAAAATTAGGAAAATTTCACGGTTTAGTTGTACCATTCAGAACGAAGACGATCGGCTAATAGTCTTGTTGCCCCGGGCTTAATACTTGTACTTCCCCTTCCAGAGAAACTTCAAACGTTCCCTGAGTTTTTCTTCCGCCGGATTTTTACCAGGGTCATAAAGCAGTGTGCCGCTCAACTTGTCAGGCATGTATTCTTGTGCAGAAAAATTATTTTCATGAGAGTGCGAATATTCATACTCCTTTCCGTATCCTATATTCTTCATAAGTTTTGTAGGTGCATTGCGCAAATGCAAGGGCACCGACTGATCGCCGGTCCGGGCAACCAGCTCCTGGGCTTTTCCAATCGCCTCATAACTGGCATTGCTTTTTGGCGACGAAGCAAGGTAAGTTACAGTTTGTGATAATATGATCCTTGATTCGGGAAATCCTATAACGTTAACCGCCTGAAAACAGTTGTTAGCAAGTAGCAGTGCATTTGGATTTGCATTTCCTATATCCTCCGAAGCCAGAATAAGCAGGCGCCGGGCAATAAATAGAGGGTCTTCTCCGCCAGCGATCATTCGGGCAAGCCAATATACAGCGGCGTTAGGGTCACTGCCTCGGATCGACTTAATAAATGCTGAAATAATATCATAGTGCTGCTCCCCGGCCTTGTCGTAAATGGCCATGTTCTGCTGAACATGTTTAAGAACAAGTTCGTTAGTTATAACGATTTCAGGCTTGTTTACTGCATTTACTACGAGGTCGAGCACGTTCAAAAGCTTGCGTGCGTCACCGCCCGAAAGTCTTAACAGCGCTTCATGTTCTTTGATGGAGATCTTCTTCGTCTTTAAATACTCATCTTCTTTCAGGGCTTTGTTTAAAAGCTCAACCAGGTCACCTTCCGAAAGATTTTGTAAAATATAAACCTGGCTCCGGGACAGCAGGGCTGATATAACTTCAAAAGAAGGATTTTCTGTCGTAGCGCCTATCAGTGTAACAAGGCCCCGTTCTACCGCGCCCAGCAACGAATCCTGCTGGGATTTGGAGAAGCGGTGAATCTCATCGATAAACAAAATGGGCAGGTTTTCATTCTCATCCTTGAGCCTTGACGCCTTTTCAATTACTTCCCTAATGTCTTTTACGCCTGAGTTAATCGCGCTAAGACTAAAAAACGGCCGGTTTAGTTGCTTTGATATAATAAAGGCCAGGGTTGTCTTTCCAACTCCCGGCGGACCCCATAGAATGAGGGACGGCAGGTTACCACTCTCTATCGCCAGGCGCAGAATAGCGTCTTGGCCGACCAGGTGCTTTTGTCCCACATAGTCGTTTAGACCCGTTGGACGCATTCGTTCTGCAAGAGGAGGAATAGTTGCCATTTACATTCCCATTTCTTTATCCTGGTAATCCTGTACATGCTTGAGGGCATTGGTTACCGAATCTGATATAATTGAGATAAGGGATCCCGGTGTTGCATTTTTTATAGCATGTTCAAAAGCCTTTTCACCCTCATTGATCACGGTTATATTAATGCCGGGTTTTATCTCACGCAGTCCTTTAGTTATGAGGGTGACCATATCTTCACGGGTCCTGCCACGCATGTATTTTTCCTGACAGATTATCACTTCGTCAAACATTTTAGCAGATATCCTGCCTATCTCGCAAATGTCATCATCCCGCCTGTCGCCTGTCGCAGAAATAACTCCGACACTCTTTTTGATATCGAGCGTGGATAGAAATTCACGTATACCATTCAGACCATCCGGATTGTGCGCGTGATCCACCAGAATCCTGAACTCTTTCATCTTAAACATATTCATACGTCCGGGTGTATGAGCTGTTGATGGTATAAATGTCTCAAGAGAAAGCCGTATGTCCTCAATTTTGAATCCCCAAACAAAGGCGGCAAGACTTGCTGCGAGGGCGTTCTCGGTCATAAAGCCAACGGTTCCGTTAAAAGTGATTGGAATGTGCGTGACCTTCTCTATGCGTATCTTCCAGTCGCCTTTCATAATTGTTATGTATCCGTTTTCATAAACAGCGGCAATGCCGCCTTTACGGCAGTGCTCTTTAACAACCGGATTTCTTTCGTCCATAGTGAAGTAGGCGAGGTTACAATGAACATTTTTGCCGATTTTAACACAATATTTGTTATCAGCGTTCAGAATTGCCCATCCCTCGCTCCTGACCGATTTTACAATCACTTCTTTCACCCTGGAAAGATCTTCAAGAGTATGTATATCGGAGATACCCAGATGGTCTTCCTGTATGTTGGTGATCACAGCGATATCACAGTGTCCAAAGCCCAGGCCGGAGCGCAGGATACCTCCACGTGCAGTTTCAAGGACAGCAAACTCGACCGTAGGATCTTTCAGAACGAACTCAGCACTTAAGGGGCCGGTGGTATCACCCTTAAGCAACATGGAATTCTGGATATACACTCCATCAGAGGTAGTATATCCAACCCTATATCCATTATTTTTCACAATATGTGCGATCAGACGTGTTGTTGTAGTTTTACCGTTAGTACCGGTTATTGCTATGATCGGGATGCGGGCTGATTTACCGGGCGGATAAAGCATGTCAATTACCGGGGCCGCGACGTTTCTTGGAAGCCCCTCACTCGGGGCCAGATGCATTCGGAATCCTGGTGCGGCGTTTACCTCGAGTACCACACCGCCATTGTCGGTAAGCAGTTCTGTCAGGTTCTCAGCCATAATATCGATTCCGCAAATATCCAAGCCGATTACGCGGGCAATTCGTTCGCACATGAAGACATTCTGAGGATGCACAAGGTCAGTCACATCAATAGACGTACCGCCGGTACTCAGATTGGCCGTTGACTTCAAGTAGATGATCTCACTGGCACCTGGTATACTTTCAAGAGTATATCCTTTTTTTTCAAGCAGGTCAAGCGTATCGCGGTCCACGCTAATTTCCGTCAGCACGTTCTCATGTCCGTATCCCCGTCTTGGATCGCTGTTTTCCATGTCGATAAGTTGCTGGATAGTATTTGCCCCGTCACCAATTATATGAGCGGGCACACGCTGGGCAGCCGCAACCATCCGGTTGTCTATAACCAGGACCCTAAAATCGTGACCTGTTATAAATCGCTCGGCAATAACCCGGTGAGAGTATTTCTGAGCAAATGCGAATGCAGCCACAGCTTCTTCACGCGTCTTGACGTTAATACTGGCCCCCTTACCGTGATTGCCGTTTAGTGGCTTAAAAACCAGCGGAAAGCCTATATTTTTTATAACCTCGTCGAGGTCTCCCTCTGAGGATATTGTAGAGCCCTTAGCCACAGGTATTGCCTGTTCGGTAAGAATACGCTTTGTTTCATCTTTATTTCCTGCAATATCCACGGCTATGCTGCTGGTCTTGTCTGTCATGGTAGCCCTGAACCTTACCTGGTTTTTCCCATAGCCCAGCTGGACGAGCGAACTGCTGTTCAGGCGGATGAAAGGAATGTTCCGGGCAACCGCTTCATCTACTATCGAAGCTGTGCTGGGACCAAAGCGTTCGCGTTCGCGCATTTTTTTCATCGTCATGATATCATGGTCAATATCATAATCAGCGCCGTCTATAACCGCCTGGGCAATTCTCACCGAAGCTTCCGCCGCATAAACACCTACTTTTTCTTCGATGTAGTTAAACACAACATTATAGATTCCGGAGGTTTTGGTCTCCCGCGTCCTGCCAAAACCCGTTTCCATCCCAGCAAGGGTTTGGAGTTCAAGCGCTATATGCTCAATGACATGGCCCATCCATGTTCCTTCTTCAACGCGTTCGAAAAAACCACCTTCATGACCCGGCGAACACCGGTGCGTATATAAGCTCGGGATAAGTTTTTCAATCCTGTCGCGGAAACCCTCAATCTTATTAGTCGGACTTTGCTCGAGCTCCTCAAGGTCTAAACGCATCTGAATTAATTTCCGGCGTCTCGCTGACCAAATGTTCGGACCTTTTAGCACCTGTATACCTAGTATTTTCATCTTTTAAAATTGTCTTCGGCTTTAACATACCTGTCGGTAGGAAGGATGTGCCCGAGCTTGCTTGATTTGATTTGTAATGATTAGTTAAAAAATTTCACACTATTTCCCGTTGGAATGGTTGTTGGAGTTAGATAAGTATGAAAACCAGTGTTAAGATATAAAGTTTCACCTGATAATGAAATTTTAAGAGGAAGATTTACGAGTCCCGAATAGAGCTTGGGGACCGGGGCTTCTAATAAACAGAGTCATATCTGATATTATATCGCTCACGCCTGTTGTGATTGTGGAAAAGTTTAATAAGTAATGCTTAAACTTCTTATACCCTGAATTTATATTTAGGTTTTTCTTTTGATAATATGTAATTACTATGGTTCCAAAGGGCAAACTCGTTATTATAGGTGGTGCAGTAGATCTGGGAAGTTCATTAAGCTATAACGAAAACATCAGCCACCCGCATTATATAAAGTTCTTTGAACAGGGGATACTCAGGCGTGTAATTGTTGAGTCAGCAAAAGCAGAAGATTCTGTTGTTGAAGTTATCACCACCGCGTCTCAAATCCCCGATATCGTTGGTACAGAGTATATTAAATCATTTAATCAGCTTCAGGTCAATAATGTAAACGTTCTTGATATCAGATCACGCACCGACGCCGCCAATCAGGAATATCTTGATAGGATAAGCAAGGCCGATGTTGTTATGTTTACCGGTGGCGATCAGCTGCGGCTTAGCTCGATATTTGGCGGAACAAAATTTCTCCAGATCCTTAAAAAACGTTATCGGGAAGAGGATTTTCTTGTAGCCGGTACATCTGCTGGTGCTGCTGCGGCTTCTACGAATATGATCTACCGGGGAAGCAGCAGTGAAGCTCTTGTTAAAGGCGAGGTGCAGATAACAGCCGGGCTTGGATTTATCGATTCAGTTATTGTGGATACTCATTTTGTTCAGCGCGGACGTATCGGGAGGCTTTTTTACGCTGTGGCCAGCAATCCCGGTATGTTGGGTATTGGCTTGGGCGAGGATGCCGGCCTTCTGATTACAGAAGGTAACTGGCTTGAGGCGATTGGTTCGGGCTTAACCATTCTTGTTGACGGACGATATATTAATGAAACCAGTATTTACGATGTCGAAATCGGATCGCCGGTTTCAATTGATGGCCTGCGTGTTCATGTAATGTCGCTTTTCGATAAGTATGATCTCGAGAAGCATGAACTGGCGATTAAGAAAGCATTAAAAGTTGAAGAGGGTGTGTTCCTGAAAGTTAAAGATTACGATAGTTAATGGATTCGAAGGTTATTATACATGGTGGGTTTTTCAGTGAGTCGCTTACAAACCAGGAAATCAAAGCGGCTAAGCAGCAGGCGCTTGGCGATATTGTGAAACAATCTTATGAATACCTGCAGACCCATACAGCTTTAGAAACATCGGTCTTCGCCGTTTCCCTTCTTGAGGACTGTGATCTTTTTAATGCCGGCCTGGGATCACAGATTCAAAGCGACGGCAAGATCAGGTTAAGCGCCAGCCTGATGGATGGAAAAAGCCAGAAGTTCGCCGGTGTTATAAATGTAGAGGATGTTAAGAACGCAATTCAGGTTGCTGAAAAGCTAATGTTTGAGGAAGACCGCGTTCTTAGTGACAATGGAGCACTAGAATACGCCCGTCAAAATGGCTTCGGCTATTTTAATCCCGAAACACCGCAACGCCGCAGAGAATACGAGCAAAAGCTGAATGCCTCAATTGGTTTAGGTACAGTGGGCTGTGTTGCATTAGATATCGAGGGGAATATTGCAGCCGCAACTTCAACGGGTGGTAAGGGGTTTGAGATACCCGGCAGGGTAAGCGACTCTGCTACAGTAGCCGGTAATTTTGCCAATACCATGGCCGGTATCTCCTGTACCGGTGTCGGCGAAGATATTGTCAGCGCTGGCTTATCAGTAAAAATTGTTACCCGGGTTACAGATGGAATGAGCCTTGAAGAAGCATCCCGAAAGTCCTTTGAGGAACTCAAACCATATAATGGCTTTGCAGGCATCATAGGCATAACATCGCGAGGCGAAATGTATCACACCGACTCCCATCCTTATATGGTATGGGCATCTTACGACACTGAATTGTCAGTTTTTAGCTGATTTTTCTACCCCGGATAATTTTAAAATTCTTCGTACGTTTGATAGGTTCAGTATTGAACTGAAATTGAGAAGATTAATTCCCGGCTGACCACCGGCTAACCATTAGTATTTCGTAATGAAACTAAAAATACTGGCCGTATTTGCCATCACACTCCTGGTTCTTAGTATTTCAGCCCAGGCATCAGCAATCGGCCCGGGCATGCAGCCTTCTTTAAAGGAAAATGAGCACTGGAGTATTAAGCCGAGGAGTTCAGTGTACGATTCACTTAAGATCGAAGTTAAAAAGACCGTATTACCTGCGAATGCAGATGCGCTGAAAGAATATATTAATGCGTTGCAATTCAGGGAGCTTTTTCAGGCCTCAGACAATCCTCTTCCGCCATTTCCAATTTCAGCCGGTATCTATAACGGATCTGTGGTTTCAGATTCATTAACTGCCGACGATCAGCTGTTATTATTGTACCGGAACCTGGGCGATCGCAAAGGAGAAGCGGGAATACTAAGTTCACTTGGAACACAGGCTGCTGTGAATGGTGAGATGGACAAAGCCCTGATGTTCTTTTACGATGCGCTTAAGATCAATACTGAATTCGATGATAAGCCGGGGATGATTAAAAACTACTTTAGTCTTGCCCGGATACACAGATACCGGGAAGATCTGGCTGAAGCCGTGAAGCTGAATGAGCTTATCGTGGAGCAAGCACTTGAGATTCGGAATAGTCGCTACCTGGGTGAAGCCTACTTAAACCTTGCCGGCTTATGGAATGCGCAAAAGAAACATAAGGCTGCAGAAGCTTTGATGCTTAATAAGGCCCTGCCCCTGTTTTGTTATAAACTACAGGACAAAGTGGGTGCGATGAAATGTTACGATCTGATGGCTGAGATTTTCCAAAGCCAGAAGCGTTATTCAGAAGCTAAATGGTTTTGCATCCAGTCGAATATGGTAGCGCGAAAAATTAACAACACATCGGGAATAGTTAATTCTTTGGTAAGTCTGGCGCATGTCAAAATGTCAATTGGCGACCATCAGCTTGCCCTGTCTGATTTCAGGGAGGCCGAGCGGCTTTCGATCTCAAACAAATACCAGTATAAACTGGTTGAAATAAAGAATGACCTGTCGAAAGTTTATACTGCAATGGGAAACACGACTGCCGCCAGTTCGGCATTAAATGAGTTTACCGTATTAAAAGACGCCATTTTGAAGAATGCGCTTTAGCGGAACATTTATTTTAACCCGTCTTCGCAGTCTTACCGGCATTTTGTACATTACACAAACATGTTACACGCTTTGAATATCAAATAGGTATTTGAGGGCGCTATATTTAAAATTTGGTACCAAATTAGATACCTTTTATTCTGCAATGGATTTTAAATCGTTTAAAGAGATGTTAAGAAGAATATCCCTGGCATTTTTACTTGTAGCTGCATTAGCCTGCCAGGCTGATCCGCGTATTACTGCCGCAGTTTCAGAAAATGACCTCAAACCTGATATACAACAGTCGGTCGAATCAAAATCAGTAGTTGAATTGCTCGAGCATTTTCATTATAAGAAAGTCGTAGTTGACGATGCCCTTTCATCACTTATTTTTGATGATTATTTAAAGGCATTAGACCCGGGAAGAAGTTATTTCCTGCAAAGTGATATTAATGAATTTGAAAAATACCGGAATACGCTCGATGACGATACCCGTGCGGGTGACCTCAGTGTAGCATTCTATATTTTTAATGTTTATCAGAAGCGGTTCAACGACCGCGTAAACTTCGCTTTAAAGCAGATAGATAAGAAATTTGATTTTGCTACGAATGAAAACTATACGTATGACCGTGAAAAGATGCCATGGCTCCAATCCCAGGCAGAATCCGATGATTTATGGTCAAAACGAATAAAATATGAGATTCTGAACCTGAAAATTACAGGTACTGATCCTGCTAAGGTTGCAGAGACTTTGAAGAAGAGATACGCCAACCAGATATCCCAGTCATCCAAGTTCAATAACCAGGATGTGTTTCAGATTTTTATGAATTCGTTAACCGGTTCAGTCGAGACTCATACCAGCTATTTTGTGCCAACCAGGGCCCAGGACTTTAACGAAGATCTCGCACGTACATTCGAAGGAATCGGTGCCCGTTTACAGCTTGAGAATGAAGTTGTCAAGGTAATGGAAATTATTCCTGGCGGCCCGGCATTTAAGGCCAAAACACTGGATGTAGGGGACCGTATTATAGCTGTTGCCCAAGGTAAAGATGGTGAATTCGTAGATGTAATAGGATGGAGAATTGACGTTACGGTTACTAAGATCAAGGGTCCGAAAGGAACAACCGTTCGCTTGAAAATTATACCCGCGGGTCAGGAGTTGTCCTCAACTCCAAAGATCGTAACGCTTGTGCGCGATAAGGTAGTTCTGGAAGACCAGTCGGCCAAGAAGGTTATCAAAACGGTTAAGTCGGATGGAAAGTCTCACAAAATAGGTATCATTCAATTGCCGGCGTTTTATGCGGATTTCAGAGCTATGCAGGCAGGCGACAGAAACTATAAGAGTACTACACGTGATGTAAGGATACTTCTCGACAGTTTGAAAAAGGAAGATGTGGATGCGGTAATTATTGATCTGCGGAGTAACGGCGGTGGTTCACTTCCCGAGGCTATTAGTCTGACAGGTCTATTTATCGAAAAAGGCCCGGTTGTCCAGGTTCGTGACAGAAGGAATAAAGTCGAGATCGACGAAGATGAGGATTCAACGGTTGCCTGGTCTGGCCCTCTGGCTGTTATGGTAGACCGTTTCAGTGCCTCCGCGTCGGAGATATTTGCAGGGGCTATTCAGGACTACGGACGGGGTATAGTCATTGGAAATCAGACCTATGGTAAAGGAACAGTTCAACAGGGTATCAATATGGAACGGGTTATTGGCGCAGCTGATAAGCTGATGCTTAAGGCTGCCCAGACTGCTAATAACAATAATGGCGGCGGTGCAATTGCACCTAATAAAGGGGTTGTTCCTGAGTTCGGGCAAATTAACCTGACCATGGCCAAGTTTTACCGCGTCAATGGAAGCAGCACCCAGCATAAAGGCGTGCTCCCTGATATCGAATTCCCCACTGTTTTTCCTAAAGATAAATATGGCGAGAGTTCAGAGCCGCGTGCCTTACCGTGGGATACAATAGCACCGAGCAATTATACTGTTGTTGCGAACCTTGAGCCGACAAAGGCCAAGCTTCTTCAACTGCATAATCAGCGGATGAAAACTTCACTCGAGTTTAAGAACCTTCAGGAGGATATTGCCGAATATGCAAGGCGTGACGCTGAAACTACTATTACTTTAAATGAAGATCAGCTTAAAAAGGAGCGTGATGCACAGGAAGCGAAGACATTAGCCCGTGAAAATCAGCGGCGTGCTGCCAAAGGCCTGGCACCTCTTAAAAAAGGCGAGCCAAAGCCGAAAAATGAGATAGATTTCATTCGTGATGAAAGCCTGCAGATCATGGCAGACTACCTCAACTTAAAATAAATGGAACCCCGCACGTGCGGGGTTTTTCATTGTAAACTATGTTCCTTTCCACCAGGTTCTAATCAGCATGACTCCGGGCCAGCAGATAATTTCAGATTGGTTTGCTGCGAAGCAGTGGCAGCAATTTCCTTTCCAGAAGGAAATGGAGAAGACCTTTCTTAAAGGCTATTCAGGTCTGCTGAATGCGCCAACCGGCAGCGGTAAAACCTTTGCGATGTTCCTGCCCTTTATATCAGACTATATCAACAAGCATCCGTATGATTATAAGGACCGAAAAAATAACGGCCTGCAGTTGCTGTGGATCACGCCTCTCAGGGCGCTTACCAACGATATCCGCAAAGCGATGCAATCGGTAGTGGATGACCTTGGTCTGCCATGGAAGGTAGGAAGCCGCACAGGTGACACCTCGGCAAAGGAAAAACAGGAATTACGAAAAAAACAGCCGGAAATATTGCTGACTACGCCTGAAAGCCTGCATCTGATGATCGCTCAGAAAGAATATCCTAAGCTGTTTGAGAATCTTCAGGCTGTTGTTATTGACGAGTGGCATGAACTTCTGGGGAGTAAGCGGGGTGTGCAGGTGGAACTCGGTTTATCCCGTTTGAAAAATCTTAATTTTCCCGGAAAGCCGAAGTTGAAGATATGGGGAATATCAGCAACTATTGGCAACCTGGAACAAGCTGCCGAGGTTCTTCTCGGTAACGCTTTCGATCCCGGTCAGGTCCGGCTTGTCCGTGCGAAACAGGACAAAAAAATAATTATCGAATCGGTCATACCCGCGAATATTGAGGAGTTTTCCTGGGCGGGTCATCTGGGTATCAAATTGCTCCCCCAGGTAATGGAGATCGTGGCAAACAGTAAAACGACCCTGATTTTTACAAACACACGGTCACAATCCGAGATCTGGTATATGGCTATCCTTGATAAGTATCCTGAATATGCCGGCGTTATGGCTATGCACCACGGCTCGCTCGACAATGAACTCCGTAACTGGGTAGAAAATGCACTGCATAATGAGATGCTACGGCTGGTTGTGTGCACCTCGAGTTTGGATCTCGGTGTTGATTTTCGTCCGGTTGATTCCGTTGTGCAGATCGGCAGTCCTAAGGGTGTCGCCCGTTTTATGCAGCGGGCCGGAAGGAGCGGGCATCATCCGGGCGCTACATCGAAAGCCTGGTTTGTTCCAACACACTCTCTCGAATTACTTGAGGGGGCAGCGCTGAAGCAGGCTATAGCAGATGATGTTTTCGAAAGCCGGGACCCAATACTCTTAGCTATGGATGTACTCATGCAGTATCTGGTAACTCTGGCGGTTTCTGATGGTTTTAAACCCCATGAGGTATTCAGGGAAATCAAAACGACCTATTGCTATGCCGATATGGAAGCCAGGGATTTTGGCCAGATGCTGGACTTTATAACCAAAGGCGGAAAAACCTTGTCGGCATATGACGAGTTTCTGAAGGTGGAGATCGAAAATGGCGTC
The DNA here is from genome assembly GCF_029360805.1 of Daejeonella sp. JGW-45. Classification (GTDB taxonomy): domain Bacteria; phylum Bacteroidota; class Bacteroidia; order Sphingobacteriales; family Sphingobacteriaceae; genus Daejeonella. The sequence continues at coordinate 137,325 of NZ_JARKNC010000010.1, forward strand.
TATAAGGTAAACAGCCGGAAAGTTGCCATGAGACACCGCTTGAGTATGGGTACGATCGTAGGAGATGTGAGTATAAGGATACGCTTCTTAAGCGGCGGCTATCTTGGATCAATAGAAGAGTATTTTATCACCAAGTTAAAAATCGGGGACACCTTTTGGTTTGCCGGAAGGAGCCTGGAACTTGTCAAGATTAAGGACATGACCGCTTTTGTACGCAAGTCGTCAAAGAAAAAGGGTATAATACCTAGCTGGATGGGTGGCCGGATGCCCCTTTCATCACAGCTGTCTGCAAAACTAAGGGAGAAGCTGAATGAAGTCGGCATCCTTATAAATAAGGGCATGGAGGGTAGAATGAAAACATCCAGAGGTCTGGACGTCGAGGTTAAAGCTCTCAAGCCCCTGTTTGAACTGCAGGCCAAATTATCCCGCGTTCCCTTAAGCTCTGAATTTTTGATCGAGAAGTTCCATTCGCGGGACGGATATCATTTATTCTTTTACCCCTTTGAAGGGCGACTGGTGCACGAAGGGATGGCTTCGCTCTTTGCCTATAGGATATCTCAGATCAGGCGCGCAAATTTCTCCATCGCCATGAATGATTATGGCTTTGAATTGCTTACCGACGACAGGATCTTGCTGGAAGAGGCGCTCGCAAATGGCCTTTTTTCTATCGACAACCTGCTTGAGGACATACAAAGGAGCCTTAATGCTAACGAAATGGCTCGCCGCCGGTTCAGGGACATAGCACATATTGCAGGTCTGGTATTTACTGGTTTCCCGGGTAAGGCTATGAAAAGCAAACACTTGCAAGCATCAACTTCATTGCTGTTTGAAGTTTTTAATGAATATGAAAGTGATAATGTCCTGGTCCGGCAAGCTTACCATGAAGCCATGCAGTTCCAGTTGGAAGAATTCCGGCTTCGGGCAGCGCTGCAGCGAATTCAAACCTTGAAAGTTGTCATTACAGAAAGCAAGCGCCCCACCCCCTTTGCTTTTCCAATTCTTGTAGATAGCCTGGGCCGGGAAAAGCTGATCACTGAAACACTCGAAGAAAGAGTCGCTAAAATGACCCTTATGTACAATAAAGATTAAGTCTCTTTTTCGTCGCCGATAATATTCATCATCCTGTTAATCATTGAGGTTTAGAAATCTGCCACTACTTTGTTCTTGCTACCTGAAAGGTAGGCAGATCTTTTCTACCGAAACGCAGACTAAACCCGTAGTAAACGTGGACTAAACGCGGACTAAACCCGGATATATCCCTGCTTACTACGAGTTTAACACGGGTTTATAAAGACATTATTTCAGGTTTTATATTGAAGCTTCCAGGGCGTTAATCAGCTATGATGCAAATCGATTTCAGGCTGCGTAACGGCCAATGGTCAATCTTCCGCTCAACACGTTACAAAATATCCCTCAAATTTTTACATTTGATAAAATAACCTTGTATTATGAAAATTAAACCGGTCTTATTATTCTCTGCCGGGGCATTAGCTTTTGCTTCCTGCAACACTGATAAGAAATCTGAAAATGATGTGCCTGTAAGGACCATCTTTTTTGAAAAGTCAGGCATGGACACAACCATCAGCCCGGGCGAGAACTTTTTTCTTTACGCTAACGGCCAGTGGATGAAAGAAACTGATATTCCAGGCGACCAGACAGGCTGGGGTTCTTTTTATACGCTTTATGAGGATAATCAGAAGAATTTAAGAGAAATAATCGAAGATGCCATTCAGGAAGACAACGCAAAAGGCTCTGCCGGGCAGAAGGTGGCCGACTTGTATGCCAGTGGAATGGATACAGTGGCTATTGAAAAATTAGGTTACGACCCGGTCAAGCCCTTACTTGAAAAGATCGATGCTGTACAGGATTACAAGCAACTGGTAAATCTCTCGGCTGATGGTTATAAAGATGGTGATGGCTTCCTGTTCGGTATCTACGTTGGTCCCGATGATAGGATCAGCACGAAAAATGCTGTAAATTTTAACCAGGCGAGTTTGAACCTTCCTAACCGGGATTATTATTTTAATGCTGATTCTGCCACGGTGAACATCCGTAAGGAATATTTGAAATACATTACGAAATTGTTTACCCTGACAGGTATAGATGCTTCGACCGCCTCGAAAAACGCAGAAGCTATCCTGAATCTCGAAACGTTGATCGCAGCATCCCATTCTACTCCTGTAGAACTCCGTGATCCAGTGCGGAATTATAACAAGTACGCTGTGGCTGATTTGCAGAAGGAACTGCCAGATATGAACGTTCGGGATATTTTAGACAGAATGCTTATCAAAACCGATACCGTCCTGGTGGGACAGCCGAAGTATTATAAGACCTTAAACGATCTCCTCAAGAACCAGCCGATCGATGTGTGGAAGGCAAAGTTAAAATTTAAAGCCATAAGTGATGCGGCACCCGCACTGAGTAAAAGCTTCCGTGATGCACGGTTCGAGTTTTATGGAAAAACCCTTAGCGGACAAAAAATCCAGACAGAGCGCTGGAAAAAGATGGTTGAGACAGTGGACGGCGGTCTCGGTGAGCTATTGGGGCAGTTGTATACCCAAAAATATTTTAAGCCGGAAGCTAAGGAGCGGATGCTCTCGCTGGTAAATAACCTGCAAAAGGTTTATAAATCCAGAATAGAGAAGCTGGACTGGATGAGCAACGAAACAAAGCAGCGTGCGCTTGCTAAACTGGATGCATTTACTAAAAAGATCGGTTATCCGGATACGTGGAAAAAATATGATGATGTAAGTATTGATAGAGGAGATTATTATAAAAACCTGCAATCTATTGCCCAACACGATTATAAAGAAATGGTTGCAAAGATGGGCAAACCGGTCGATAAAACGGAATGGGGTATGACCCCTCCGACTGTGAACGCTTATTACAATCCAAGTTTCAACGAAATTGTGTTTCCTGCCGGGATTTTGCAGTTTCCTTTCTTTGATTTTGGAGCAGACGATGCCATCAACTATGGGGCTATTGGAGCAGTGATCGGTCATGAGATGACACACGGCTTTGATGATCAGGGCCGGCAGTACGATAAGGATGGAAATCTTAAAGACTGGTGGACACCCGCTGATGCAAAACTGTTTACAGCAAAGGCAAATGTAGTTGTCGACCAGTACAATAAGTTTACGGTGCTGGATAATCAAAGGGTTAACGGCAGTCTGACGCTAGGGGAAAACCTCGCGGATATTGGTGGTGTGGCCATCGCTTACGAGGCGTTTAAATTAACTGAGCAGGGTAAGGGCGATGAGAAGATAGATGGATTTTCACCTGATCAGCGGTTCTTTTTGTCGTATGCGCAAGTCTGGAGAATTAAAAACAGGGATGAAACCCTGAGAATGCGTATTCAGGTAGACCCTCACTCACCAGAGATGTTCAGGGTAAATGGTCCTCTGTCAAACATGCCGGAGTTCTATAGGGCCTTTGATGTAAAACCTGGTGACAAGATGTATAAGGCCGAGAGTGAGCGGGTGAAGGTCTGGTAAAGAAATCAGGTAGCCTTTCGGATCTTTTTTTCAGCTATCTTTTTATCCTGCTGATCAGCTGTCGGTTCCTCCTGGACCGCAGCTTTTTCTGGAGAGAATTGCAGTTTGATGTAAATTGGAAAATGATCCGATCCACAACTTGGCAGTCGTTTAATATCAATCAGCGTAAAGTTATTAGAGCAGAATATATGGTCTAAAGGAAATCTTAGAAACAAATATTTCGCATGAAATGTATTAAAGAATCCGCGGCCTTTACGTGGGTCGAGCAGCCCGCTTATCTTTGAGAATAGCTCAGTTGTATAACTCCAGGCCACATCATTGAGGTCTCCGGCCACGATCACCGGGAGCTTACTTTTCTTAGCCTCTTTTCCAACCAGTAAGATTTCCTGATCGCGTTCGGTTGTGCGGGGATTTTCTGTCGGCACAGGTGGAGTAGGATGAAGGCCGTAAAAATTCACCTTGTCACCGGAGGGTAATTCTATAGTGGCATGAACTGAGGGTATATCTTTTTCGACAAGATATTTGACTGTGCCATTATGCAATTTAAACCTGGATAACAGCATCATCCCATAAGTATTTTCCAAAGGTACAAACAAATGGTAAGGGTAGATTTTATGCAATGATTCAAGCTGAGCAGCCCACCATTTGTCTGTTTCAACGAGCATGACTACGTCAGGATTCCTTGATTTTATGCAATTCAGATATTCCTTTGTTTTCTTATTATGCTGATAAACGTTTCCGATGAATAAGCCGATCTGTCTATCCGGATAGCTTTCGCTGGTGCCTAAGAGCTGTTTTTTACTTAAAATGGTGAAAGGGAAGACCTGGTAAGTCAAATGCAAGGTATTTAAAGCTAGCATGACAGCCACAACCTTGTCATGAAGAGATACAACTTCGAAAGTTAGTAACAGTAGAAGAAGTAAAACCACATTAATAAACAGTTTCTGAAGCCTGGGGTACTCGCAAACGCGGAAAATCCAGTAATCCTGACGAATTAGCGGAATAAGGGATATAATAATGACGACGTAGCTTCCGCCGATAAGCAGGCTTTTAGATGTTTCCAAAATAAGGTTTATAGTCAAACATACAAATAACACTTCGTATCATATTGTTTTCTCATGGCAGGCAAATTGCTTTAAATGTTTAAACAGAAAACTATGAACGTAAAAAGAACATTCGGGACTATTTTAACGATTCTGGGAATAATAGGCTTAATCTATGCTGCGGTTGGATTTGTACAGAATTCTGAAGGAGCGAAGTCTTTAATCGTATTCGCTGTGCTCGGAGTAATATTTTTCTTCACAGGGATAGGCCTTGTAAAAAATACTACAGACGTAGCGAAATAAAAAAGCATCGTACTAAAAAAAGTACGATGCTTTTTTATTGTGAACCAGATAAAATAATTATCTGGCGGATTTCTTATTCTCTTAAAGAAGCCAATAAACGGCCTCCTTTATAATAATATCTTCTCCAGTAGCTTTCATCCAGGTCGCTTATCATCACACCCTTACTGCTGGATGCATGTGCGAACTTATTATTGCCCATATAAACGCCAACGTGTGTAATAGAACGGCTCCCGATTTTGAAAAATACTAAATCTCCCTCTTTCAGCTGATCTTTATTGATAGGGTTGACCATGCTGAAAATATTTCGCGAATTGTTCCCGATAAGGGTACTGAAAACTTTATTGTATAGTTCGAAGGCAAATCCGGAACAGTCGATGCCTTTTTTAGATACGCCGCCTAAACGGTAAGGAGTTCCGATCCAGTCGTAGACAAATTGATATAACTTTAAGTTCGACGTCGCAGAAAGTGCAATGCCCATGATCTGAGAAAAATATTCGGTAGCCAGATTATCGGGATCCTCAATCTTTACTGTAGATTTTGGGTCCTTATTATTGGTTTGCGCCTGTACTGACACAAAAGAAATCATAAGTAGCATCGCTACAATTACTTTTTTCCCCATTTATTCCTCTTCGTTAATAGTTAAAAACAATACAGACTATGAACGCCCTTATACTGATAATATTTTCAGAATGTTACAATAGTAGGGCAAATTGTTTAAAAAAGCAATTATTAGTTCGTTTTTTAACACTTTTTTACATTTAGAATCTTCGAAAAAGGGCGTAACAAAGCCATAATGCTATTCTTTTTTTAGGAAGATATGGTTAGATTTGTCGTCCCTTGCGAGGGGTAAACAAAACAGACATCATCAGGAATGAGTGCAATAGAAATAACAAAGGAAACCTATCTTCAGTGGTACGAATCAATGCTGTTGATGCGGAAGTTCGAAGAGAAAGCAGGACAACTTTACGGGCAGCAAAAGATCAGAGGATTTTGCCATTTATATATTGGTCAGGAAGCGGTTATGGCTGGAGCGATGTCAGTACTTCGTCCGGACGACTCAATGATCACTGCTTACCGTGATCACGCACATGCCCTTGCAAGAGGAATGAGCGCAAATGAGGTCATGGCTGAACTATACGGCAAGGCAACCGGCTGTTCAAAGGGTAAGGGCGGTTCTATGCACATGTTCAGCAAGGAAAAGAAGTTTTTCGGCGGCCATGGCATTGTTGGTGGCCAGATCCCTTTAGGAGCAGGTATAGCTTTTGCTGAGAAATACAACGGAACGGATGCGGTAAACGTCACCTATATGGGCGATGGCGCCGTTCGCCAGGGCGCTCTTAATGAAACCTTCAACATGGCCATGCTATGGAAGCTTCCGGTAATTTTTGTTTGTGAGAATAATGGTTATGCTATGGGTACCTCGGTAGCCCGCACTACCAACATGACCGATATCTACAAAATAGGCCTGGGCTTTGATATGCCCTGCGCCCCTGTTGACGGTATGGACCCGGTTGCTGTTCATAATGCGATGGATGAGGCTGTACAACGTGCCCGCCGGGGCGACGGTCCTACTTTTCTTGAAATGAGAACTTACCGGTACAAAGGGCATTCTATGTCTGACCCGGCAAAATATAGAACTAAGGAGGAGCTCGAAGGTTATAAAGCTAAAGATCCTATTGAAGTTGTGAAGCTTGCTATCGAAGAAAAGAAATATGCTGACGAAGCATGGTTCGAGGAGATCGGTGAAAAGATCAAAGCCATTGTTGATGAGTCGGTAAGATTTTCTGAAGAATCACCTTGGCCTGATGCTTCCGAACTTTATAAGGATGTGTATGTTCAAACAGATTACCCGTACATACGCGACTAATTTATTTAATGAGACCCAATACTAATCTGGAATAAAGATGGCTGAAGTAGTTAGAATGCCCAAAATGAGCGATACGATGACGGAGGGAGTGATCGCTAAGTGGCATAAAAAAGTTGGTGATAAAGTAAAATCGGGCGATCTGCTGGCCGAAGTGGAGACCGATAAGGCCACGATGGATTTTGAATCTTACCAGGAAGGTACATTATTATACATAGGCGCGCAGGAGGGTTCTGCCGCACCGGTTGATTCGGTTATTGCTGTAATTGGTGCTGAGGGCGAAGATTATAAAGCTGCTTTGGAAGGTGAAGCGCCTGCTGCCGGGAAAGAAGAAAAGCCTGCCGCTGATGCGGCTCCTGAAAAGGGTGCGCAGAAAAATGAAAAAGCGGTTGACAAGCCGGAAGAAGCTGAAAAACCGGCTGAGGCCGCAGCAAGCCAAGATGCTTCGGCTGAGGGGGGTGATCCGGATGCGGCAGCTGCAGCTGTCGGTGCAACGGTTATACGTATGCCACTTTTAAGTGATACGATGACCGAAGGAGTTATCGCTGAATGGCACAAAAAAGTTGGTGACAAAGTAAAAAGTGATGATGCTCTTGCCGACGTGGAAACCGATAAGGCTACTATGGAGGTGATAGGCTACGCTGACGGCACCCTGTTGCATATAGGTGTAGAAAAAGGCCAGGCAGCCAAAGTAAATGAGATCATCGCAATTGTGGGTAAAGAAGGAACTGACGTTGCTCCTTTATTGAAAGGCGGTTCAGCGCCGAAAACTGCTGCTAAGCCTGCTGATACCTCCGAAAAGCCTGAAGAGGCGAGGGAGGACGCCTCCGCTAAACCTACGGCGTCTACGCAGGAAGTTCAAAGTGATTCATCTTCACGGGTAAAAGCTTCTCCTCTGGCGCGAAAAATTGCTAAAGACAAAGGCATAGACATTGAGCAGGTTAAGGGCAGTGCAGAAGGCGGCAGAATTGTTAAGAAAGATATAGAAGGCTTTACGCCATCAACTAAACAAGTTACTGAAGCGGCACCTTCAGCCACTCCATCGGCGTCTGATAAAGCAACTTCTGGTGCGGCGGCTGTAACCATACCTCAGTTTATCGGCGAAGAAAAGTATACGGAGAAGCCAGTTTCTCAAATGCGTAAGGTTATTGCTAAACGTCTTTCAGAAAGCTTGTTTACTGCACCACATTTCTACCTGACCATGGCGATCGACATGGACAGTGCGATTCAGGCGAGAAATAAAATCAATGAATTTGCTTCAGTAAAGATATCGTTCAACGATATCGTATTGAAAGCGGTAGCCATTGCGCTGAAGCAGCATCCAAATGTAAATTCATCGTGGCTTGGAGATAAGATCCGTTATAACGAGCATGTAAATATCGGAGTAGCAGTAGCCGTTGAGGACGGGCTGCTGGTTCCTGTTGTGCGTTTTGCCGACGGTAAATCACTTTCCCATATTTCTGCTGAAGTAAAAGACTTTGCGCAACGTGCTAAAGCTAAGAAATTGCAGCCTGCTGACTGGGAAGGGTCGACCTTCACCATTTCCAATCTCGGAATGTTTGGAATCGATGAATTCACAGCGATCATAAACCCGCCGGATGCCTGCATTCTCGCAGTAGGAGGTATCTCTCAGGTTCCGGTTGTTAAGAACGGACAGGTTGTTCCCGGTAATGTTATGAAAGTAACTTTAAGCTGTGATCACCGTGTTGTCGACGGAGCAACAGGCTCGGCATTCTTACAAACTTTGAAAGCATTGCTGGAAGAGCCGGTGAGGTTGTTAGTTTAGGTGTTAGGCAATAGGCTTTAGGGCTTGATATAATTCAAATGGAAATGCCGCTCATTTTGGGCGGCATTTCCATTTAGGTTTGGTTGGTCCTAAAGCCTATTGCCTAATCCCTATTCCTATCCGCGTAAGCAAATACCTTTTGCAAAAGCGGCGTGCTTCGTGCAGATATTCTGGTTCTTATTTTCAATTCTTCCTGTGCAATTTCAAAGAATATTCCGTCAATAGCTTTTCCGGTCACAAATGAACTAAGATCAGGATTAACCTTTCCCACCAAAGGAATTTTATTGTACGCTGTTATAGCATCTGACCAGTAACGGGTGGCTCCTACTTTCTGAAGACTGCTTTCAATGATCGGCCTGAAACGATCCGCAAGCTGTTGACTGGTCACTCGTTTAAAGTATAATGTCGCCGCATCCTGCTGGCCGCTCAATAAAATATTAGTAGCATCAGAGAAGGTCATTCCTTTAACAGCTGAGATAAAAATCGGCTTGGCTTCTACGGCTGCGGCCTCAGCAGCACGGTTAATGCTCAGGATCACATTATCGGCTAGTTTATTCAGCCCCACGCTTCTTAGGGTACGTTCAACTTTTTGAGCTTCTTCGGGGAAGAGTATTTTAACTGCAGCATTGGCAAAAAAGCCATCCGTTGCTGATAATTTATCCGAACTTGCCGATGTGCCGAATTCGAGAGCTTGTTTTAAACCCATAGAGATTTCAGTTGCAGTAGGATTTCCGAGACCAGCCTGGCTCAACACCTGGCCGGCCTGATTAAGGGTATCGCAACTTGTAAAAAATAATAATGCAAAAGCTGGCAGTGTGATCTTAAGGGATTTCATATTGTTTTTTTAAGAATAGTTCCAAGTCTGTTGGTGCGAAGGATCCATTAACGTTATCAATAACAGGTAGCAAATCTACTGCCATAATCCACAAATATTTTTTATACTTTAGATAATAAAGGCCTGAGAGATATTGAAGTTTATTCGAAATAAGTCCGGAAGCAATGAATTGAATGAGCAAGAATTGCTTCTTGAGTATCGTAGTACAGGAAATCTGGAGATCCTGGGCCAGCTTTATGAGCGATATATGCCCCTGGTGTTCGGTCTTTGTCTAAAATATTTCAAAGATGAGGAGCGGAGCAAAGATTCGGTCATGCAGATCTTTGAGGAACTGGTGAAGAAATTAAAGATCCATGAGGTGAGTAACTTCAAAAGTTGGTTGTACACCTTGTCCCGGAACTATTGCCTGATGGCGATCAGAACAGCTTCCAAACATGAATTTGTATCGATAGAGGAGAACATTATGGAAAACGAAGCTTTTGTGCATCTAGATATAGATGAGACGCGTGAAAGTAAACTCCACGTTATGGAGAAGTGTATAGAGAAGCTTCCTGCCGAGCAAAAAGACACCATCAGCCTTTTTTACCTGGAACAAAAATGCTATAAAGACGTTTCCGATATTACCGGGTATGACCTTAATAAAGTAAAGAGCTATATCCAGAATGGTAAGCGGAATCTCAAAATTTGTATAGAAAAGAACAGTGAAAACTAACTACTCGGATAGCTTAATGATTCAGCAATACCTGGAGGGTAAGCTGGACCCTGAGGTGATGCACCAGCTTGAGAAGCAGGCTCTGGAAGATCCGTTTTTGTGGGATGCGCTGGAAGGGTATGCTGAGTATAAAGATCCGGCTGCAAATCTGAGTATTCTTCAGCGGCAGCTCCATGAGCGGATCGTTCATCTGCAGGAGAATAAGAAAGTCTTCGATCTTAGCTGGCAAAGGTTAAGTATTGCCGCTGCCGCTGCTGTCATGTTCATTTCTGCAGGAATTTTGTTTTGGATGAACGGTTCGAAACCTAACGACAAACTGGCGTCAGAATCGAATAAGCCGGTTGAAGTTAATGTGATCGACAGAGATTCTGTTGAAGCCGTAATAAAGGCAGCAGACCAGAATGAAATCGCCGCGGTAAATAAGGGCCAATCCACGACCGAACAGCCGGGCGTGTCAGCATATAAACCTCGGGGCCTTCAGGGAAGAAAAACGGTTATCTCTCCAGAAGCAGAAAGCCAAGCTCCAAAACAGCAGGATATTCCTGATACCGCACTGATGGCACGGACCATGTCTTCTGCAACGGCTTCGGTGAGCGCCCGCCGTTCTGAGACGGCTGAGGTATCCGGTGCGTTAAACAAAGCGCCTGTCGGTTACACTGTTCAACCCAAGACCGGTTGGGAGGCCTACGGGCAATACGTTAGCCTGAATGCCGGGAAATTCAAATCAGAACCAGTATTAAAGGGTACAGTCTTACTTTCATTTGATATCAGCCCGAGCGGTAAACCCTCAAATATTAAAGTTATACGTGGTTTAAATGACGCTTATAATAAAGAAGCGATACGTATTGTTGAGAAGGGCCCTGATTGGTTATCACCGCCTGAGGGGAAAAAGATCGAACAACGTATTGAGATAAAGTTTGGGCCGTAATCCTTAGCTTTGATTTAAACTTACCGGTTATAAGATAATCACGACCATATCTTCACAAGACAAATCAAGATATTTGTGAAATTTTCCTTCGCCGGTATAAGATAAATTGGAACTAATGAAAAAACTATTGATCCTGATTCCGGTGCTTTTTGTAATTGCGTGCCGGCAAAAAGCTCCCGTTGAGACGAAAAATGTTATAAGGGGGAGTAAAGATGCTCATTCCTTTGCCAGGCCATCAGAAGCGATCGTGAAGCATCTTGATCTTGATATTAAGGTGGATTTCGAAAATAAATTGATCTCGGGTAAGGCATCGTGGTTAATTGATAATCTCTCCAAGGGCAATCAAATTGTTTTTGACACCAGGAATTTGGAGATCCGCAGGGTTACCCTGGGTGATGATGAGACAGAAACGACTTACAGTCTTGGTAATGACAATAAGTTTATGGGACGATCGCTCAATATTAAGATAGCTGCAGGTACATCAAAGGTTAATATTTATTATACAAATTCTGCCGATGCGGCGGCCGTGCAATGGCTGAATCCACAACAGACAGCAGGGAAGAAATACCCTTTCATGTTTACACAGTCGCAGGCTATTTTAGCCCGCACGTGGATTCCATGCCAGGACAGCCCGGGCATACGGTTTACATATAACGCAACAGTTGCGGTACCTCAGGAATTGCTCGCAGTAATGAGCGCAAATAACCCCCAGGCAAAAAATTCTAAGGGCGTTTACACATTCAGCCAGAAGCAGGCTATCCCTTCATATCTTATGGCGCTCGCAGTCGGTGATATCGCATTTAAAGCAGTGGATCATCGTACAGGAGTGTATGCGGAGCCTGTCACTCTACAGAAGGCGGCTTATGAACTGGCTGATATGGGTAAGATGACTAATGCAGCCGAAAAGATCTACGGCCCCTATAAGTGGGGACGTTATGACGTACTTATCCTGCCACCGAGTTTTCCATTTGGTGGTATGGAAAATCCGATGTTAACATTTGCTACGCCAACGATAATTGCGGGCGACCGCTCGCTCGTGAGCCTTATTGCTCATGAGTTGGCTCATAGTTGGAGCGGTAACCTGGTGACGAATGCTACCTGGAATGATTTCTGGCTGAATGAAGGCTTTACCACCTATTTTGAAAGGCGTATCGTTGAGGATGTGTATGGAAAGGATGAAGCGAGAATGCAGGAGCTATTGGGCTATCAGGGCTTGCAGGAATTAGTGAAGGAGATGGGAGCGAAGAATGAAGATACCAAGCTTAAAGCTAATTTTGATGGCCGCGATCCAGACGAGGGGGTAAGTGATATCGCTTATGAAAAAGGATATTCATTCCTCAGGACTATCGAAGAGGCTGTCGGTAGAAAGAAATTTGATAGCTTTCTTCGCTCGTATTTTGATTCGCATGCATTCAATTCTGTTACCACAGAAGAGTTCCTGGCTTACTTAGACAGTAATCTGATCAGGGGAGATAAGGAGATTCTCAGTAAAATCAATATCGATGCTTGGGTATATCAGCCAGGTTTGCCAGCGAACAGCCCTGCTGTAGGTTCCGAAAAATTTAGGGCGTTGGATACGCAAATAGCCCAATGGCAGAGTTCAGGAGACATTTCGGTGTTGAGTAAAAGGCTGTCCACAAATGAGTCATTATATCTGATCAGTCATCTTCCGGAAAATATCACCCTTAAGCAAATGGCCGGTCTGGATACGGTCTTTAACTTTACCCAGTCAGGCAATTCTGAAATCCAGGCGGCCTGGTACACACTCGCGGTACGTAAGAATTATAAACCGGCCACTCAGAATATAGAGAAATTTCTAACACAGGTAGGCCGGCGGAAGTTTTTAATGCCCCTTTACAAAGAGATGGTTAAGACGCCCGAAGGTAAGGAATGGGCTAAAAAGATCTACGCAAAAGCAAGACCGAATTATCATTCGGTAGCATATAACTCAATTGACGAAGTGCTGAAATAGTACATGGATCTGTATCAGTTGTAGGCGATCCGCACTTAGTTAACAAATATTAATGGACATATAATGTCCGGTATGATCTTATAAAGACTTGTTGTTTTTCAGGAGCTTACAAGAAAAGACTGAACCCCCAATATAAGAGTGCAGCAAGGGCAGCGGACACAGGAATAGTCAGCACCCACGCCCACATCAGGCTAATTGTAACACCCCAGCGCACAGCTGATACGCGTTTACTCAGGCCCACGCCAATGATCGCACCGGTGATCGTATGTGTGGTAGATACCGGGATCTTGAAATGTTCTGTCATGAAAAGGGTAATAGCACCGGCAGTTTCTGCAGCAACACCTTCCAGCGGCGTTACTTTGGTGATCTTGGTGCCCATAGTCTTAACGATCTTCCACCCACCACTCATTGTTCCAGCAGCAATTGCACTATAGCAGGCAATCGGGATCCACTCGGGGATATGATCGATATGTACCTTGCCAGCCTTAACGGTATAACCGACATGCAGCCAGGCCGACATAGTATCTACGCTAAGATTGGCATCTTTAAGGTAAACGATAACGGCTGCTGCAATGATACCCATAACCTTTTGAGCATCGTTTCCACCATGGCCAAGACTAAAAAGAGCAGATGAAACAAGTTGAAGTTTTTTAAACCACCATTCCGCACGTGAAGGATTGGCATACCGGCAAATATTTACGATAATGACGGTAATCAGATAGGCCATTAGCAAGCCGATAATTGGTGCAAGGACAATGAATGCAGCAATTTTACCGATCACTCCAAGGTTTATCACATCCAGGCCGCCATGGGCTACAGCAGCTCCAGCGAAACCTCCAATGAGGGTATGTGACGAACTGGAAGGGATACCGAACCACCAGGTAAGTAAATTCCAGGCAATTGCAGCCGTTACGCCGGCAAGGATCACAACAAGATTAATGTTCATTGTATCTGCCGTCTTGGCTACGGTATCCGCAACGTTCAGATCAAATATCCAGTAAGCTATAAAGTTGAAAAATGCTGCCCAGAGCACCGCCTGGAAAGGTGTAAGCACTTTTGTTGAAACTACCGTCGCAATTGAATTTGCAGCGTCGTGAAAACCGTTGATATAATCAAACAGTAGCGCTAAAATTATGACGACAATTAGTAATGTAAAACCCATAGAACTGCTTGGTTAACGTAATGTTTGGCTTATGCGTTTTTTACCAGGATCGACTCCATTACGTTTGCCGCGTCTTCGCACATGTCAGTTGCGGTTTCCAGCGCAGAGAGGACCTCTTTATATTTGATCAGGATAACAGCATCTTTTTCGTACATAAAAAGCTCGCCGACAGCCTTGTCAAATACATAATCAGCTTGATTTTCGATGCTGTTTATACGAACGCAGGAATCTGCAATTATTCGTACATTCCGAAGATCACGTAATTCATGAATTGCCTTATTTAGATCCTGGCAAGCCTGTAGAATTAAATTAGCAAGCTCTTTAATCGGAGGGGTAATAACAGTCACCTGGTAGAGCTCCATACGGCTGGCAGATCCGTGTATATAATCAGCGATGTCATCCAGTGCACTTGCCAGGCGGTGAATATCTTCCCGGTCAAACGGTGTAATGAAGTTTTTGCTGAGTTCAAGGTGTATTTGATGAGTGATCTCATCACCTGTGTGCTCAAGATCTTCAATATCCTTAAAAAGCTCTTTACGGCGGGTAAGGTCTTCTGTATTAACAGCTTCTACAAGCTTTTCGCCTAACTTGATGAGATTTTCGCTATCCTTTTGAAAAAGAGGAAAGAATTTTTTGTCTTTAGGAATAAAGTACTGGAAAATACTGTTAAGTGACATCTTATTGGGTTGTTTGAGATCAACAAAAATACCACACGAATGTTAAGTTAATGTTAACATTAAGAAAATGGTTACTTTATTCTTTCAAGGGTAAATCCGAAAGTGGAACCAATGTTTTCAGTACTTCTAACGGTTATCGTTTGCTGATGTGCTTCGATAATATGTTTGACGATGGCTAAGCCCAGGCCCGATCCACCGATTTCCCTGGACCGGCTTTTGTCTGTACGGTAAAACCGTTCAGAAAGTCGGGGGAGAGATTTTTCTTCGATGCCAATACCGTCATCGGTAATCTCGACCAGAATCTGGTCGTGCAGTTCAAAAGTTTTTATCGAAGTCGTTCCGGCGTATTTTCCATATTTAAACGAATTGTCGATAAGGTTTACAAGAACCTGTCTGACTTTTTCCCTGTCAGCATTGACCCATGTAGCATAGTTGTATTTTTCCTTAAACTCCATGGTGATATTGTACTTTTGCGCCACGAGTTCTAATGATTCAATAACTTCCCTGATCAGCTCGGTGAGATCAAATTTTTCATAATTAACCGGTATCTCGCCACTTTCCAGTTTCGATATCGAATCCAGATCTTTAATAAAGAAAGCCAGACGATCGACATTCTTTGAAGCTTTTTCCAGGAACTGCTTTGAGAGCTCAGGGTCATTTATGTCATCGTCCTGAAGAGCTTCAATATAGCCCTGAATAGCAAAAAGCGGTGTTTTCAGCTCATGAGAGATGTTCGTTAAAAACTCTCTTCTGAACTTTTCCTGTTGTTTAAGCTGGTCGATCTCGCTTTTTTTATCTCTTGCCCATTCCTTAACCTCCTGTTCCACATCGTGAATGGGGTCAGTACTGACATATTCGCCCAGCGCGTCTTTAAGGTCTTTTCCCAGTTTAAGATTGTGGATCAACTTATAGATCAATTTGATCTTACTGTAAACAAAGCGTTCTATTAAGTAATAAAATACCGCATAAGTGATTATTATTGAAACCGAAAAAGTAATTAAGAAATCAACCCATTTCTGCTGAAAGTAGAAATTGATTATCGACAAGGACAGCGCGACGGCAAGTGCATTAATGAAAACAAGAACCCATAATTTCATATGACTAATTTATATATTTAAAATCCCCCGTGCGTGTCTTTTTAGTAATGTTTTTGGTAAGGAATCATTGCCTCTAACAAACTCCCTCCCATTCTTGCATAAATTGTTTTAAGTAGGGAATTTACTATCGGCAATATCGTGAAGAAGCGCCGCGAGGTTGACGACAAGCTGGTCAACCTTTTCAGTTTTGGAAATCAACTTCGCATTATTGAAAACACGCTGAATATGCCACCAGTCGTGGCCTGCTTCAGAACCAGCCAGCCTGTCTTTTACGAATTTCTCTGTTAGCGAAATAATTTGTTTACTCCGCAGGTTTGGGATCGCGTTTGCTTCCTTCATATAATTCATATTCCAATAGCCTGCAATCAAGCTTTCCATTATAGAATTCCACACGTTTCGATGCCCTAAGGCCGATCTTTTTTGCCAGGTCTGGGTTCCCCGTAAAGATATAGCCCCTATAACCTTTACATTTTTGCTTCATAAAGTCACCGATACGCTTATAGGTCGCTTCAAGTTTTGAATGAACGCCGAGGCGTTCTCCATATTCCGGATTAAAAATAACTATACCCTGGCCGGCAGGTACTTCCGTTTCGGCAAAATCGCAAACAGAGAAGTCTATTAAATGATCCACACCTGCAGTCTTCGAATTTCTTTGAGATACATCGACAGCATCAGCCGAAATATCGGTAGCCACAATTCTCGAGGGTAATTCTTTTTTGGATTGATCTTTCAGCTTGCGTCTTTCACGGAAAAAAATTTCTTCCTCATATCCCAGTATGTGCATAAAGCCATAGTTCATCCTGAACAAGCCGGGGGATTTATTCGTAGCGAGAAGGGCTGCTTCGATTGCAAGTGTGCCCGACCCGCACATAGGAACTACAAATGGACTAACTCTGTCCCATTCCGTTGCCATTATCGCGCCGGCAGCCAGAGCCTCCAGCATAGGAGCCTTTCCAGGGATTTTACGGTAACCATGCTTTGCCAGCGTTTCGCCCGAAGTGTCAATAAATATCTCGGCATCATTTCCTTTCCAGTAAAGATGGATAACAGCCTTATTTGCATCGGAACCCGAATTAGGCCGGAGGCCTTTTTTCTCTTTAATGCGGTCTACGATTGCGTCCTTAACTTTAAGATTTGCAAAGAGTGGTGTAGTGATAGTTTCGTTATCGACTGTTGAGCTTACGGAAAAATATCCTGTAAAATCTATCAGCTCTTCCCATGCGATTTCCATGAGCTCTTTGTACAAGCGTGCAGGATTTTCGGCCGTGAATGTCTTGATCGAATAAAGGACCTGGCTTGCACAGCGCAGATTAAGGTTCAAGGGGATACAATCGTTGATTGTTCCTTCCAATTCTACCCCTGTACTGAAAGCCCGAACTATTTTATAATCCAGGCTCTCTACCTCACGCTGTAAATAAGGTGATAAGCGATTGTTACAGGTTATAATGATCTTACTTCTGTTGTGGAAAACTTGCATAATAATTTGCAAAGTTAACAATTAAAACCTGCCTGAATTTTATACTTTTACAAATCTATAAGGCCGGATTTGTTCCCCACCCCAGGGATGGTCCAAAGTCACAGCTGTAAAGATTAGAGAGATCAATTAATATAAAATAACCATGGACATCAAAGGAAAAGTACATGAAATCTCGCAGGTAATTACCGTGAGTGATAAGTTCAAAAAACGCGAACTTATATTGGAATATGCTGAAAATCCGACATACCCTGAATATGTAAAGTTTGAAGCAGTGCAGGACAAAGTAAACTTATTCGACAACTTAAAGGTGGGCGACCAGGTAGAGTTATTTTTTAATCTTCGCGGACGTCCATGGACAGACAAAACGGGTAAAACTTCATATTTTAACACACTTTCGGTATGGAGAATAAATCCGATTGGCGCTGCACAGGCTTCATCTTCCTCAGCCCCGGAGTACGCTGCGCCGGTGGATATTACATCAGCACCTGACGACGACGATTTGCCATTTTAATATTTAACTGCAGAGGACGCAAAGTTTGCATAGCGAATAAAAGGTTGTGTTAAAGTCGTCTAACTGCTTTGCGTCCTCTGCGAAAAACTTTGCGTCCTTTGCGGTTAAATTAATCTTATAAATTCAAAAGCCCCTGTCCGGAAATCCAGCAGGGGCTTTTAAATTATATATCTATAATCATTCTTTAATAATCCGCTTAACGAACCAGTTTCCATTCTGGCTTATAGTAATATGGTATACTCCGTTTTTCGGAAGCATGAATTGCTTAACATAGTGACCGTTGGAATTAGTTGCTTCATCCGTGAAAACGGCTTTCATCTCGCTATCAAGAATATTTACCTTGGCTGGACCTTTACCCGACATATTAAATGACAAGGTCATTTTTCCGCTTGAAAAGTTAGGGAATAAGGTCAGGTCGTTTACTTCGAGCGCTTTAGTTACAACCTCATTGCCAGTGATCTTCTTAAGGTGATCTTTACTGGCGTCACTTATCCTGATGCTCATATGGCTTGAAATGCCGTCCTTGTCCGTATAGTTATAATTGAACGACGATGAATTATTTCTTTCGGCAAAGCCAGGAAAGGCACGGCCCTCAAACCTCATGCCGGGCAATTCAACTCTTTCAAATGAACCCGGAAACCCGGGAATCTCATCACGGTGCATAGTAATGATGCGTTTCCTTAAATTGCTGTCGAGACCATCCATTTTGAAATCGAAGCGTTTCATTAAACTATCGGCGTTAAAGCTAAATCTTTTCAGGCTGTCACCGTTAAACTTGAATACCTTCAGGTCTCCTGGCGTATTAAAACCGAGGTCTTCGTTAAAATGATCCCGCCAAACTAAAACTTTCGGTTCTTTTCCATTGCGGCTTATTATGATATCTTTCTCGTCTCTCTGTATAACTACGTCATTATTTCCAGGGCGTAACGCTCCCCCACTGCGGAACCTTTTCTCCATTTCCTTAAATTCTTTGCGGAGCCTTTCACGTTCGCTTCTGTCGAGCTCGCTGAACTTCTTTCCGTTAACCGTTGTATCACCGTCGTTAATAATAACACTACGAGATTCGCCTTTGCTCTGAGCCAGAGCTGTATAATCAGGGCTTACGGTCGCGATGACAAAAAGGCAAAATAGAGATTTAAGTATATTCTTTTTCATATGATTACATTTAAGCTTAACAAAAATAAACTGCATACCACTCCGTTTTTGTTAAGGCTTTGTTAAAAAGTGTTAAAACTAAGTTGACTTATAGCTCGTTACGTATTTTTGTGATTGAATGAAGAGAAAAAGCATCAGTTTGATAATAGGGTTAATGACCGTTGCGCTTATCGGCGTAATGGGCATGCAGCTATATTTTTTCAGGGAATCGTATCAGTTACAGGAAAAGCTCTTTGATCAGTCTGTTCATGAGGCGCTGAGCAATGTGGTTGACCGTATTGAGAAAAGAGATGCTAACAGGTTCCTTGAAAGGAAGGCAGAGACTAGTATAGTAAGGTCCGCAAGAAAAACCCAAAAACCTGTTCCGGCAAAACGAATTGAAAAACCGGTTAAAGTAAATGCCAGACTTCAGCGCTCGTCGGAAGCAAGCTATCTGGCTGGTGAGCAAAGAAAAGCTGACAGTATTTTCAGAATACGGGATAGTATTTTCAGGGTGAGATACCCAAATGCCTGGATTATGGACGACGCCCTTACCGCGGATGAACTAAAGAATCCACAGTTTGACCTTAAGGTTGAAGTGACTGAATATATTGATGCATTCGGGCAACTAAGGGAAAGAGCCCATCAAACACTGTCCCGTGCCAGAAGCAACCTGGCTATTGTTGGTGGTTTAACTATCGGTGATCCGGTCGCTGCAGCTTTGAGAGATTCGGTTCGACAGTACATAATCTTTGATCCGATAGAAGGAGCTGTGTTGCGAACTATTCCCAAACCGAGAATTAAATACGTTCCGCCGCCGGTCCCAAAGACTGTATTGAAAAGCAAAGTTGAAAATGTAAACCAGTACCTGGCTGAAGAAAATAAAAGGGAGGACGTATTTAAGGATCTTGCTAAAGAGTATCTAACTACTCACGTGCCTTTGAATCAGAGAATCCATCCTCAAACATTAGATTCCATGCTAAGGACTGAGTTGATGAATAGATCCATTAACAGCGATTATGAATATAAGGTTACGTCTGCAAAACGAGATTCTCTGATCTTTACACGTGCTTCTAACCAGACTAAGTTTCTTCCATATAATAGCTATGAAACTCCTCTTTTTCCAAAAGATATGGTGAGGGATGCCGGAATGCTGACGATTACCTTTCCTGATAAGAACACAATAATTCTGGCCAATCTGACCGCTATGATGGGTCTGTCGGGAGGACTGTTGCTGGTCCTTATATTCTGTTTTGGATATACGATTCACACGATACTCATGCAGAAGAAATTGTCGGAGATGAAAACAGATTTTATCAACAATATGACTCATGAGTTTAAAACTCCGGTAGCCACAATTATGATAGCGAGCGAGGCTTTAAAGGATCCGGAACTTACTACTGATAAAACGCGTGTTGACAGACTGGCAAATATTATTTACGACGAAAACGTTCGTTTGGGGAGCCATATTGAAAGGGTGTTAAATATTGCCAAAATTGATAAAGGTGATCTGAAGCTCGAAAATAAGGAAGTAGAGATGAATGATCTTTTGTCGGCCATCGTGGATAGCATGTTCTTGCAGCTGCAGAAGCGAAACGCGACCATCGACCTGGAGTTGAATGCTGTCCAATCTACTGTCATGGGAGATGAACTGCATTTATCAAATATCATCTTCAATCTTCTTGACAATGCCAATAAATACAGTCCGCAAGATCCACAAATTAAGATCACTACGTTAAACTCGGGTAAAAATTTAATAATCAGGGTGTCTGATAAAGGAATTGGTATGAGTCGCGATCAACTGAGTAAAATATTTGATCAGTTCTACCGTATACCCACAGGAAATGTTCATGATGTAAAGGGTTTCGGTTTGGGTTTAAGCTATGTAAGCAATATTGTTAAGAAATTACACGGAACTATTAAGGTTAAAAGTGAAAAGGACAGGGGGTCGGAGTTTGAGATAAGTTTGCCGTTAAAGCAAGCCTGATCCAACTCATTGCTGCTGCAAAAGTTTAAACACAAAGGCCGCTAAGGTTGGCGCAGAGCTTGCAAAGCGACTTGATGTGCTTTGGCCAAAACTTACTATTGCACTATGCAAACTTTGCGCCCTTTGCGTTAAAACAGGCGCTTTATGTTAAAAAGATTTAAATGAAAAAAATTCTATTAGCCGAAGATGACCCTAATCTTGGCATGCTGCTGCAGGATTACCTTCAGTTGAAAGGGAAATTCGAGGTTGTGTTATGCCAGGATGGTGATGAAGCTCTGAAGGCCTTTTCAAAGGAATCATTCGATGTATGTATTTTCGATGTGATGATGCCCAAAAAGGACGGCTTTACACTTGGCAAAGAGATACGTAAGATCGACCCGAACGTGCCTATAATATTCGCAACGGCAAAAGCCATGATCGAGGATAAAGCCGAAGCATATAACCTGGGTGGGGATGATTATATCACTAAACCGTTTCGTATCGAAGAACTATTACTTCGCATCAATGCGCTGCTTAAGCGCATGTCATCGCCAGATAAAAGCGCAGCGGCAGATTTGCCCACTAAGTTTGACATCGGCAACTATAAGTTTGATTATACTGCACAAATGATCAGCAATGGATCAGATCAGCAAAAAGTATCGACCAAAGAAGCGGAGCTGCTCCGTTTGCTTTGTCTAAAGAAGAACGAGGTTTTAACCCGCGAGGAAGCGCTCATAAGCATCTGGCATGATGATAATTATTTCAATGGGCGAAGCATGGATGTTTTCCTTAGTAAATTACGGAAATACCTGAAAGAAGACCCAAAGGTGGAGATTATCAATGTGCACGGGAAGGGGTATAAACTCCTCGTCAATTAATTTAGTTATACGTTGTAGGTTTACGTTATACGCCTGGGCGGGAAAGCTACTGTGTCTTTTTAATACCTTGTCTCAACGACTAGTCAGGTGTGGTACGCTGTAAAGAAAGCTTACAACGTACGACTTATAACGTACAACTTAAATAACAAGTCCTATAGGTCAAATTTAATTCCCTGTGCCAGGGGCAATTTATCCGAATAGTTTATTGTATTGGTCTGTCGGCGCATATAAGCCTTCCATGCATCTGATCCCGATTCACGTCCTCCGCCTGTTTCTTTTTCACCGCCGAATGCACCGCCAATTTCTGCTCCCGACGTGCCAATATTTACATTGGCAATTCCGCAATCAGAACCTGCAAAAGACAGGAACTGCTCTGCCTCGCGAAGATTAAGCGTCATGATCGCTGATGAAAGTCCTTGAGGAACTCCGTTTTGCATTGCGATTGCTTCGTCAAGTGTTTTGTACTTCATAAGGTATAAGATTGGGGCAAAAGTCTCATGCTGTACAATCCCGTATTCATTTTTAACCTCTGCGATGCAGGGTTTAACATAACATCCTGATTCGTAACCTTCGCCTTCCATAATCCGTCCTTCAACAACAAAGTTGCCACCTTCATTTTTACATTTTTCAATGGAATCAAGATATGCGTTTACGGCATCTTTATCTATTAAAGGGCCTACGTGGTTATTTTCATCGAGGGGATTACCGATCTTTAATTGCCCGTAGGCTTTGACAAGCTTGTCCCTGAAATTATCGTAAACGCTTTCGTGGATTATTAATCTCCGGGTAGAAGTACATCTTTGCCCGGCAGTACCTACGGCGCCGAATACGGCTCCTACAAGAGACGTCTCAAGATCAGCGTCTTTGGAGATAATGATTGCGTTATTGCCGCCCAGTTCGAGCAGGCTCCTGCCAAGACGTGAGCCAACTGCAGCTCCCACAGCTTTTCCCATACGTGTTGAGCCTGTAGCTGAAACCAGCGGAACGCGTTTATCATTACTCATCATTTCACCAATGGTCCGGTCTCCAATGATGAGGCACGACACGCCTTCAGGTACATCATTAGCATCAAATACCTTTTGAATAATATGCTGACAGGCAATAGCCGTCAATGGAGTTTTTTCGGACGGTTTCCAAACGCAAACATTACCGCATGCCATAGCCAGCGCAGCATTCCATGACCAAACTGCAACCGGGAAATTAAATGCGGATATAATGCCTACGATGCCAAGCGGATGCCATTGTTCATACATCCTGTGTGCGGGCCTTTCAGAATGCATAGTAAGGCCATAAAGCTGGCGTGACAAGCCTACGGCAAAGTCACATATGTCTATCATTTCCTGAACTTCTCCGTACCCCTCCTGGAGACTTTTCCCCATTTCATAGCTGACTAATTTTCCGAGGTCATCTTTTTTTGCCCGCAGTGCATCTCCTAATTGGCGAATTACTTCTCCTCTTTTCGGCGCTGGCCAGGTCCGCCATATATAGAAAGCATCTGTAGCCGTCTGTATGACATTATCATAATCTTTTTTGCCCGCAAATTTAACGGAAGCGATCTCTTTCCCGTCGACTGGCGATACTATAGCCCTGGTATTACCCTGTTCCGAGCTCTTCCAGGTTTTGCCCGTGCTGCTCGATTCATTAATTTGCTGTATTCCAAGGCTCTGCAAAAGGTTTTTTATATCTAATTGCATAAAATTTAGTATTTTTGTCAAAGTTAAGCATTTCTCTCAAGGCAGCTAGGCCTGAAAAGGTTTTCCGAATTCTTTACGGCTTAGTAATTTATTTTCAGACAATTAACTGCGCGGGTGTCAGGATGTGGAAAAATAAAGCCGGTAGAGTTACCGAATAGCTTTAAATTGATGGAAATAAATCCGGTGTGCTTTTTGAAAGTATCCGGTGAACGTTCTTAATAGTATTGTTTTAGGATGGAAGAAGATTTTGAGTTTGATTTTTCCGAAGATCCCAGATTTTCGGTTGAAAGATATGAAGAGATGATCCGTAACCAGGATCAGTATTTTTTTGATGCGCAGGCATTTGAAAATATTATTGAATACTATATTGAGAAAAACGATCCGATAAAAGCGCTGCAGGTAGCTGAGTATGCGATAAATCAGCACCCTTTTGCGGCAATATTTTCTATAAAGCAGGCGCAGCTTTACGTAGCTACTAACCAGTTTGAACTCGCTTTCGAGTCATTAAGTAAAGCGGAGACACTCGAACCCTCCGAGGCAGATATCTATACCATCCGAGGCAATATTTTCGAAGGTCTTGAACGCCATGAAGAGGCCCTTGAGAATTACGAAAAGGCTTTGGGCCTGGCTGAGACTACTGATGAGATTTTGTTGCACATTGCATATGTTTACCAAAGTATGGGCGATTATGAAAGCTCGGTAACTTATCTGAAGCAATGTTTACAGCAAAATATGGAGAATCAGGATGCTTTGTATGAACTGGCTTTCTGTTATGATGTACTCGATAAGCAAGAGGAAAGTGTTAAGTTCTATCAGCAATACATCGATAATGAACCCTATTCGTATGCTGCGTGGTACAATCTTGGAAACGCTTTCAATAAGATGGATCTGTATGAAAAGTCTATAGATGCATATGATTACGCGATCCTGATCAAAGATAATTTCGCTTCAGCATACTTTAACAAGGGGAATGCCCTTGTTCATCTCGATCGTTACAGCGAGGCTATTGATGTTTATAAACAGACATTTGAGTATGAACCACCTAGCGGGGATACCTATTGCGCTATAGGGGAATGCTACGAGAAGCTTGAGCGGATGGACGAAGCACGGTCCTACTATAAGAAGTCGGTTAAACTCGACCCCAGCCAGTCAGATGCCTGGTTTGGAATAGGCGTCACGCTTGATTTCGAGGAACGCTACTTTGAATCCTTGTATTTTTACAAGAAAGCACTGGAGCTTGATGATAAAAATGCTGATTATTGGTTTGCAATCGCAGATGCACAATATAAACTTAAACAATTAGGTGAGTCAGAAAAGGCTTATGAAAAAGTACTCGAGTTGAATCCGGTGGATGTTGAAGCCTGGCTTGATTATTCTTCGATACTTTTCGAGCAGGATAAACTGAGCTCGGCGATTGAAGTGATCTCGGAGGGTATCAAGAACAATCCTGATGCAGCCGAACTTTACTATCGCATGGTGGCATATCTTTTCGCTGCGGGCGAATACAGCGAAGCTTTGGTGTATCTTGAAACAGCATTGAATACCGATCCGGAAAAACATCATATTCTTTTTGAATATCTTCCCCAGCTTCATGAGAACAAAGTTATCGTGGATATTATAAACCGCTATACACGTTAAATTCATAATAAATTTGTTCAGACTTTAGGTTTTGATTTTTTTTATGAGATTTGCACTTAGTTAGATGAGTAGTGATTCTTCAGAATTTAATTTCATGCTAGTCTCATTTGATGATCCAAAACCAATAAAATTAAATGAATTATATATTGAAGAATATTCCTGAACGTACTCAAAAGCCGCGTGTAAACGGTCTTACGATGGTTATGGATAAAGGCTTGAGTGTGCGTGAAGTTGAAGATTTTCTCGAAGTTGCCGGGCCGCATGCCGACATTGTGAAACTAGGCTGGTCTACTTCCTACGTTACTCCAAACCTGGAAAGAAAATTAAAAGTCTATAAAGATGCCGGAATTCCGGTGTATTTCGGAGGAACCTTATTCGAAGCATTCATAATCAGAAATCAATTCGACGATTATCGCAGGATTCTTGATAAATACGGGATGGAACTGGCTGAAGTGTCAGATGGTTCTATAGAAATTGCTCACGACGAGAAGTGTGAATACATCAGAAAACTGAGTGAACAAGTAACCGTTATATCAGAAGTTGGCTCAAAAGATGCCGCCAAGATACTGGCCCCGTATAGATGGATCAATTTGATGCAGGCCGAAATAGCCGCCGGTGCATGGAAGGTGATAGCAGAAGCCAGAGAAGCTGGAAATGTAGGAATTTTCAGGGATTCGGGCGAAGTCCGCCAGGGCCTGATAGATGAGATACTTACTCAAATTCCAGCAGAAACAATAATATGGGAAGCACCGCAGAAAGCCCAACAGGTCTGGTTTATCAAATTAATTGGGTCCAATATAAATTTAGGCAATATTGCCCCTGCAGATGTTATCCCGGTTGAAACCCTCAGACTTGGTCTCCGAAGCGACACGTTTGATCATTTCCTGAATTTCTAAACACAATCCTTTCTGCAGCGTTATCTATCGGAATAAGAAACCATCCAATGAAGAAATACGGACTGATCGGGTATCCTCTTACGCATTCATTTTCAAAAAAGTACTTTTCAGATAAGTTTGCTAAGGAGGGTTATAGCGATCGCGAATATGAGCTATATCCAATTCAAAACCTGAGCGATCTTCCGGAACTAATAAATGATACTCACGATCTTTGCGGCCTTAACGTTACAGTACCGCACAAAATAGGCGTGATGTTTTATCTCGACAAGATAGATCCGGCTGCAAAAGAGATCGATGCTGTAAATTGTATTAAAATTGTGAACCACCAACCAGTTGAGGCATTTTTTAGCGGTGAATTATCATCAATGAAAGTTCGTCTGGAGGGATATAATACAGATGCATTTGCGTTCGAGGCGTCCCTTAAGCCGCTGCTCAAAAAGCATCATCAAAAGGCCCTGATCCTGGGTAACGGCGGCGCCGCCAGGGCGGTGGCTTATGTCCTCGGTAAACTGGATATTTCTTACAGACTGGTGTCGCGGAGGGCTATTGGAAAGCAACTTAAGTATAAACAGCTCACAGCAGATGTGATGAAGGAGCGCTTACTGATCATTAATACCACTCCGCTGGGAACAGCCCCGAACATCGAGGAATGCCCTGATATTCCTTATGATCTTTTAACGTCCAGGCACTTGTTATACGATCTCGTCTATAATCCAGCTGAAACAGAATTTTTAAAAAGAGGAAAGGAAAAAGGAGCTGCCATCAAGAACGGACTCGAGATGCTTCACCTGCAAGCTGAGAAATCGTGGGAAATATGGAATAGCTAATCTAAAATGAAGATACCCTGGGTATACAGCCTGTTAATTTTATGTCTAATCCAGGTCTCTTGTAACCAGGATTATTCTCCTAAACCGCGCGGATACTTCAACATAACATTTCCCGAAAAAAAGTACCAATCATTTACCGGCGATTGTCCGTATAGCTTCGATTACCCTATATACGCAACAGTTAATCGGGATACCAAAAGGGATGCGAAGCCATGCTGGCTTGATGTATCTTACCCGGAATTCAACGGTAAGATCCATTTAAGCTATCAGCCTGTTGGATCCACTGAACAATTTAACCAACTTGTCGAAGATGCCCGGACGTTTGCCTTTAAGCATACAGTGAAGGCTACGGCGATAGATGAGGGCATAATTTCCTATCCCGAAAAAAAAGTCTACGGTATCTATTACTCCATTGATGGAAATACGGCATCATCCGTACAATTCTTTCTCACAGACAGTACAAAGAACTATCTTAGAGGTGCTTTATACTTTAATGAGCAACCCCGTTTGGATTCAATCCAGCCCGTGTTAGACTTTATTAAAGAAGATATCGATGTGATGATTAAATCGTTCAAATGGAAAAAATGAAAGACTACCTTTTTGTAAGCCTGTTTCTTTTCATATCTGTTCCGGCAGTGGCCCAGCTAAATGCGGATGAGAAGAAGATCATTGACTATGTTAACAGTCATTTAAAGGAAACCGAGCAATTATTGATTGAGTCGGTGAACATAAACAGCGGTACATTAAATGTCGAAGGCGTAAAAAAAGTTGGCAGCCTGTACAGAAAGGAGTTTGATAAAATAGGCTTTAAAACCGAATGGGTTGTTCTTCCGGATTCTTTGAAGCGTGCCGGCCATTTGGTAGCAACAGTAAATGGTACGCAGGGGAAAAAGCTTTTTCTGATAGGCCATTTAGATACTGTTTTTGAGCTTGACATGGCTTTTGCACCTTACACTAAGTTGAATGATTCGACGGCTACAGGGCAGGGAGTTAATGATATGAAAGGTGGTAACGCAGTGATGATAGGGGCATTGAAAGCACTCAGTTCCCTCGGCTTACTCAAAAATACTACTGTTATAGCTTATTTTACCGGCGATGAGGAAAGTTCAGGATTCCCTCATCATGTTGCGCGGAAAGATTTCATAGATCGTGCGAAAACCACGGATATTGCTCTTGGTTTTGAAGGAGCTCAAGGCTTAAGTACAGTAGCTGTTGCCCGCAGGGGTATTGGAGGCTGGGTTCTTAATGTTGAAGCGAAGACAGGACATTCTGCGGGTATTTTTAGTGAGGGAGCAGGATATGGTGCTATTTATGAGGCAGCGAGAATTATCAGTGAATTCAGGACTCAACTGGCGAACGAAAAATATCTGACATTTAACCCCGGGCTAATAGCCGGCGGGTCGGAAATTAGTGTAGATCGCGCAGCTGCCAGAGTGGAAGCGGTCGGAAAAACTAATATTATTTCCCCGGCAGCATACGTAGCCGGCGATCTGCGTTTTATTTCACAAGCCCAGCGTGACCGTGCCCGGGAGAAGATGCGTGCTATTGTTGCTCAAAGCCTGAACGGTACAAAATCCACAATATCATTCTCTGATGGTCTTCCAGCCATGGAGCCTTCCGAAGGTAATTATAGGTTGGTGCGTTTTCTGGATAGTGTCACCAAAGATATGGGAATTGGCCCGACCAAGGCTGGCGATCCGGGTTCCCGGGGGGCAGGAGACATATCTGATATTGCCAAATATGTTGATTCACTGGATGGTATGGGTGCATCGGGAGGTGGGGCTCATAAACCTGGCGAAACCATAAATCTTAAAGAATTTCCTTATCTGATCCAGCGGGCCGCAATTATGATCTACCGTCTGACCCGTGAAAATGCCAGTATAAAATAGCAGCGCTAAGCGGCTATTTTTTTTAACAAAACGGCGGCAAATTGATATTTTTATTTTATGATCAACATTAAGTACTTCGTATGTAATCCCTATCAGGAAAATACATACCTGTTATACGACGACAGCCGCGAATGCGTAATAATTGATCCCGGAATGTATGATGGAGATGAGCAGAACAGGGTCTTAAAATTTATCGCTGAAAACGATTTAAAGCCGGTTATGCTTCTTAATACTCACTGTCATATAGATCATGTGCTCGGCAACAAATTTATTTATGATACCTACGGTTTGCTTCCTCAGTTTCACAAAGGTGAGGAACCTGTTTTGAATGCAGTTGTCGCTTATGCGCCGCAGATGGGAATAAGGTATGAAGTTTCTCCGCTGCCGGAAACTTATCTTCCGGAAAGCGGGACAATTACTTTTGGTAATAGCAGCCTGGACCTGATATTTTGCCCGGGTCACTCACCTGCACATTTGTGTTTTCACAGCAAAGAGTTCAAAATTCTTATTGGAGGCGACGTTCTGTTCTATCAAAGTATTGGTCGTACCGATCTTCCTGGTGGCAATCATGAACAGCTTATCTCGAATATCCGCCAAAAAATATTCACACTCGATGACGATTGCCGGGTATATCCCGGGCACGGACAATCTACAGTGATAGGGTATGAAAAACAATTTAACCCTTTCCTGACTTAGCGGATTAAGAAAAGAATATAGATTGAACACTTCCTATTACATAGCTAAGAGGTATCTTTTTTCAAAAAAGTCAGTTAACGCAATAAATTTCATATCCGGAATTTCAATGCTGGGCGTATTTGTGGGGAGTGCCGCGCTCATTATTATCCTGTCAGTATTTAACGGATTCGAGACGATTGTACTTTCGATGTACAATACATTCAGCCCAGAGTTAAGAATTGAAGCCACCAAGGGTAAAACATTTGATTCTTCAGAGGCCCGCTTTCTTATTCTCAAAAATGACAACCGGGTCGAAAATTACACCGAGGTATTGCAGGAAAAAGCACTCGTCCGATATGGGAAGAGCCAGTCGATCGCGCTTGTTAAAGGAGTTGGAGAGGGATATATGGAGGGTCGGGCTAACCTGGATTCGGCAATGTCAAGCGGGAGCTTCACGCTTGGAAACGGCGATGAAGATATGGCCGTGATAGGCTCTGCCATACAGAATTACCTTTCCGTTAATCTTAATGACGAATTCCGGAGCCTCGATATTTATTCGCCAAGGAAAGGTGCTGCCGGTTCGATGAATCCTGCTGACGAGTTCAATGTGATGTCTATTCATCCCTCAGGAGTTTTTTCGGTTCAGCAGGAATTTGATAATATGATAGTGGTTCCACTTCGTTTTGCCCGCACCTTATTGGGTGAGGATAAGCGTGTATCACAGATAGAAATTAACACCAAAGCCGGCGTGTCTATAAACAGCTTCCAAAACGAGGTCAGTAAAACTCTGGGCAAGGATTTCGTGGTTAAAAACAGAAGCCAGCAAAATCAGCTTTTATATAAGATATTGAATTCGGAAAAATGGGCGATATTTTTGATCCTGACGTTCGTGCTCATCATTGCAATCTTTAATATTATAGGGTCCTTAACAATGCTGGTGATCGACAAAAAAAAGGATATCGCTATTCTTAGTGGTTTAGGAGCCGATAATTTCCTGATACGTGGGATATTCTTTATAGAGGGAATGATGATCTCTATGATAGGGTGCGTTTTGGGAATGGTGGCCGGTTTAATATTTTGCGTTCTCCAGCAACAACTCGGATTTATAAAAATGGCGGGTGCTAATCTGTTGATCGATTCGTATCCGGTTGGACTAAAAGCAAGTGATTTTATCCTGGTATTCGGAACTGTCTTGCTTGTTTCACTCATAGCCTCGTTCATCTCATCCAGGCTTAGTGTCAAAAATATGCGAAGTCTTCGGGACGATCTATAAATAACTGCCTTTGGAAAGATAATTCTTAACGTAATCAGCCACGCCTTCCTCAAGTGTGTGAAATGGTTTCGGATAACCTATGGATCTTAATTTCTCCATACTAGCTTCGGTAAAGTATTGATATTTTTCGCGAATATCTTCAGGGGTTGGAATGAAAGAAATATCTACTGGTCGCTCCAGGGCTTTGAAAGTATTCTTAGCGAGATCAAGAAACGTCCGTGCGCTACCTGATCCCAGGTTGTATACTCCAGAATCCTTGCGGTGATGCATCAGGAAATATAAGACATCTATAACATCCTTTACATAAACGAAATCGCGCATTTGTTCGCCATCCCTGAAGTCGGGATGATGCGACTGAAACAGCTTCATTGTGCCAGTGTTTTTAATCTGATTGAAAGTATGAAATATCACGGAGGCCATGCGACCTTTATGGTATTCGTTGGGTCCGTATACGTTGAAGAATTTTAATCCGGCCCAGAAATAGGGTTTTTTTTCCTGAACTAACGCCCATTTGTCAAATTCGTTCTTTGAATCGCCATAAGGGTTCAACGGCTTTAACAGGGGTATCTTGTTTTCGTCATCATCATAGCCGTGTTCGCCGAGACCGTAGGTGGCTGCTGAAGACGCATAAACTAAAGGCAGGCCAAATTCGACGCAGATATTCCAGACCTCTTTTGTATAATTAAGATTTAAGCGATCAAATAGTTCGACGTCTGTTTCGGTAGTATCCGTGCGCGCACCGATGTGAAATACAAATTGTACAAGCAGTTGATTTCGCCTGAGCCATTCCGGGAAGTCATCCCGGTGGACTTGACCGGAGTATCGTTTGCCTTCAAAATTTTTATTTTTTCCTGGATTTGAAAAATCGTCTACTAATATTACATCATAAAATCCCTCATCGTTTAGTTTTTGGACTAAACAACTGCCTATAAAACCCGCAGCACCAGTTACTATGATCATTTCAAAATGATTAAATAATTACAAAAATAAACTTTGTTTAGTTTCAGGAATGATCCCCTTCTTTAAGGCTTCGCTGAAGAATATTCCCACCGCCCTGCGTCCTTCATCGCCCAGATCTACGGAATACTTATTGACATATAATTCAATATGCTTGTACATTACCTCTGTACTCATTTCCTGTGCGTGTGAACGGATGAATTCAAGGCCTGAGAGAGGATTTTTTATTGCAAATCTGACGCTCCGCTGAATAATACGATTTACTTTCTCTTTAACTTCTCCAGGAAGTGACCTTTTGATCATGATACCACCTAACGGGATAGGAGCAGACGTAAGTTTCTCCCAATATTCTCCCAGATCTATAATTTTTAACAAGCCCTTGGATTCGTAGGTGAAGCGATTCTCATGAATAATAACTCCCAGGTCGATATTCCTGTTTAACAAGGCTTGTTCAATATCCGAGAATTTCATTTCAACCTTATTTATTGCTTCCGGAAAGGCCAGACTGAGCAGGAAATTAGCTGTAGTATATTTTCCCGGAATTCCAATTTTTAGTTCCTTGATGTGCGAGCTGAAATTTTCAATACCTTCCTGTAAAAAGGACGGATTGTCGCAGATCAGGAGCGGACCCACACCAAAACCTAAGGCACTTCCGGCATGCAGCAAAACGTAATTTTCCGTAAGATATGCGTACGCATGATAACTCAACTTTGTAACATCCAGCTCGGTTCTAAATGCTTTCTGGTTGAGTGTTTCCACGTCTTCGTATGAGACATCAAAAGTAAGGCCCTCGGTATCGACTTTTTGATGGATCATCGCATCAAAAATAAAGGTGTCGTTCGGACAGGGTGAAAATCCCAGGCTTAGCTTCATTTTTCTAACAGATCAATAATTGTTTCGTTGAGGTTCTTCACCGCAAGGCCAATATTCCATTTTTCATGGTTTCTACGCTCTACGTAATTGGATATGGCTCGTATCTGTATGCCCGGAATACCGCACTGTTCACAGGCATACAAGAAAGCGGCGCCTTCCATGCTTTCAATTTGCGGGCTAAAACGTGCTATAGCTTTTGCTATGGAGAATTCGTTACCGTGCACCTTATTAACAGTAATCGCGTTCACCTCCCGCAGGCCCCCGGTTGCCAGGCCAGGATGCGGATGAGACACTTGTGAGCTTATTCCAAGACCAAGATGATCAAATGAGATAAATTCATCGCCATCCTCAGCGCCCAGTTCAGCAAAAGTGTCTGTTTTGACTAAGCATACTTCGCCAAGTTCTAAATTAAAGTCGAAGCTACCGGCAATGCCAATATTTATTGCAAGATCATAAGTTTGCATTGTCAGGTGTTTGCCCATAGCGTATGCAGTGGGCACCATTCCTGCTCCTGTAATAAGAACGTTTGCGGAATGCTTCCCGATATTCGTAGTCTCACTTTCGCTGTTAATTTTAAAGGCCGACAAAAGTGGCTGGATCTCGGGTGCGGTAGCAGCAACAAGCAATAGCTTCATTATCCAAAGTTACGCAAATCGCTTAATTTGTACTTAAGTCAAGTTTTACTTTAAGTATATTTGCATTTTAATTTAGTGAAAATGATTTACATTACGCGGAGAGAGAGATTTAACGCAGCACATAAGTTATTCCGTGAAGACTGGAGTGACCAAAAAAACCTGGAAACATTTGGAAAATGTTCGAATCCGAACTGGCATGGACATAACTATGAATTGTTCGTCACCGTTAAAGGCGAGATAAATCCGGAAACGGGTTTTGTTGTGGACCTGAAAGAACTGAAAACTATTATAACCTCATACGTTACAAGCGAACTTGATCATAAAAACATTAACCTGGACGTAAGTTTTATGAAAGGCAAGCTAGCTTCTACCGAGATCCTTGCCGTTACAATTTTCGAAAGGCTTAAGCCATATATTGAGAAGCAGGGTGCGCAATTGCACAGCGTAAAGTTGTTTGAAACTGAGAATAACTCGGTAGAGTACTTTGGAGGATAAAAGATAAAGCATGGATCAGAAGCAAGACATCAACGAGGAACAGATCGACGGTTATGTAAAGATCGATAGGTACGACCAGGCGAAGATTGAAAGGATAGCATCCCATTACGAATCGATCCTGAGCGATCTCGGGGAAGATCCCTCTCGCGAAGGTCTTTTAAAAACTCCTGAACGAGTGGCTAAGGCCCTTCAATACCTCACCCATGGATACGATGCTAAACCAGAGGAAATCCTTCGATCAGCGATGTTCCGGGAGGATTACAGCCAGATGGTAGTAGTGAAAGACATCGAGGTTTTTTCTATGTGCGAGCACCATATGTTACCTTTTTTCGGTAAAGCACACATTGCATATATTCCGAATGGGCATATAGTAGGATTAAGTAAGCTTCCACGCGTAGTCGATTCGTTCGCCCGGCGCCTGCAGGTTCAGGAGCGCCTTACCAACGAGATCCGGGATTGTATTCAAAATACCCTGAAACCGGCGGGAGTGGCTGTTGTTATCGAGTGTAAACACTTGTGTATGTCTATGAGAGGAGTCCAAAAACAAAATTCGGTAACGACTACTTCGGCGTTTACAGGCGAATTTGTCAATGAGACAACTCGCAGTGAATTTTTAAAACTAATAGCATCAAACCTTAACTAAAACCAAACTTTATCTATGAAGTCATATTTGTTTCCGGGACAGGGAGCCCAGTTCGTTGGGATGGGCAAAGATCTTTACGACCATTCTGAAAAGGCAAAGGATTTATTTGAAAAGGCTAATGAAATATTGGAGTTTCGGATTACCGATGTTATGTTTGGGGGAACTGACGAGGACCTCAAACGAACAAACGTTACTCAGCCGGCCATTTTTCTTCATTCGGTGATCCTTGCAAAAGAACTTGGTAATGATTTTCAGCCTGATATGGTTGCGGGACATTCGCTTGGTGAATTTTCTGCGCTCGTTGCAGCTGGTGCCTTATCTTTTGAAGATGGACTTCGCCTGGTAGCTGCCCGTGCAAATGCAATGCAAAAGGCTTGTGAGATCAGGCCTTCAACAATGGCCGCTATTCTTGGTCTCGACGATTTTACTGTCGAAGATATATGCCAGCGCGTCAGTGATATTGTCGTTCCGGCCAATTACAACTGTCCGGGACAGCTTGTTATTTCCGGAACCATTGAAGGAGTAGATAAAGCATGTGAACTGTTAACTCAGGCAGGGGCTAAACGGGCTATAAAATTGAATGTTGGCGGCGCTTTTCATTCTCCCCTGATGGAGGCTGCGAGGGTTGAACTTCAAGCCGCCATAGAAGCTACATACTTCAACGAACCAGTTTGTTCTGTTTATCAGAATATTGATGCCAAGCCCTATAAGGATGTGGCAAGCATTAAGCACAATCTTATTAGCCAGTTAACCGGAGCGGTAAGATGGACACAAACCGTTGAAAGAATGCTGCAGGACGGTGCCACGTCTTTTACTGAGGTTGGCCCCGGTAATGTTTTACAAGGTTTGGTCAAAAAGGTTGATCGTACTGTCGAAACATCGAGCGCATCTCTCAGTTAGATTTATAATATAGCAAGAGGCACAGTCTTTGTGCCTCCTGGTCTTTATATGATTTTTACTAAATCGATTGTCTTTGAGCGGAAATTTTAAGATTCGTTTACTCTTATTAATGCTGGCAATAGGCTTTGCATGCACCGCTTTGACAATAGGTTTTACGATTAATAAACGAGAGATCCTTCAACTCGATGCTCAGAAACTAGAGAGCCGGCTTCAGGAAAAGGAATCATATGTCAGGCAGTTTATTAGTAATCCTGCTATCACTGATTCTCTTAAAAACATCACAAAGAATGAAGCATGGGCCGAGCACCTGATTTCTGAAATAGGTCTTAAGAAGAATATATACGTCCAGACATTTGAAAATGGTCATCTAACGTTCTGGAACAGTATAAAAGTTGTCCTCGAGACAGACAGTCTTCTAAAGGAGGGGTCAACATTTATTCCGTGGGAAAACGGTTATTACGAAGCGGTTAAAAAATCCTGGGGTACCTTCTCCGTGGTGTGCTTTATCCCGGTGATGGCGCGGTACCCCTATCAAAATGAATATCTTAGGAATGAATTTTCCAGGGAGCTTATTTCAACGAATAATCTCGATATAGCCTCCTTAAGTGACAGAGAGGTTTTTAACATCCGGAATATCGATGGTAAATATCTTTTTTCGGTAAAGCTCAGGCCCAGCGTCACAGACACATTTTACATTTCCCTCGAATTATGGATGTGGGTGCTATCGGCGATATTTACGTTCATCTTCGTGACCCATTTATGTGTTTCTATTGCTAACAGGGGCTATGTCCGGTTAGCGGCTCTTCTACTGATAGTGTGCTTTCTGGTATTCAGGCTATTGGATCTGGAGTTCAGATGGTTCGCCAACCACTTCGATATCGAGATTTTTAACCCAAAGCATTATGCGTCTAATTATTTTTTCCCCTCAATAGGCGAACTTTTAATAAATGTCCTTGCTCTAACCTGGGTATTATCTTTTATTCATTCTTATCGTTTCCAACTCTTCAAAACCGAAAAGCCTTTGGGCAAACTTCAGAGTTCCGTTATTTTCATAATAACGGGCTTAATTGTTTGTTCATTAGCTGTTGCTACGAATGAAGTGTTTTTCGGGCTTGTAACCAATTCCAGTATCAGTTTTGACGTGACAAATGTCCTGAACTCCAATTGGCTCAGTTGGCTAGGCATTGTCATTTTTTGCTTTGCAATTTTCAATCTATATCTCATAATTGACTCAGCAATTGTTGTTTCAGATACTTTAAATCTCAGTAATCAGGATCGCCTTCTGATGTTCTCAGGTGGGCTGTTTGTGGTTTTTATCGATCGGCTGTTCTTTTCTGATTTTACAATTTTCTTTCTCATTTTTGCTGTACTCCTCCTCGTCTCAGCCTGGTCCTATTACCGTTATGACCGAAAGTTTAATCCCGGAGCTTTTATAGTTTGCCTTGTGATATTTGCGGTTATTGGCTCGTTAAAACTTTCGAGATTTCAGTTTTTAAAAGAACGCGAAAACAGGAAGCTTCTTGCTGCCAAATTAGAATCTTCAGGCGATCCAAATGCCGTACTGCTCTTTTTTAATATTGAGAAAGAGATCCTGGGAGATAAGTTTGTAATAGATTATTTTGAGAATCCCCTGGCAAGTCATAGCGCGTTAAATAACCGTCTTGCTAAACTATATATGGCGGGCTATTTATCTCGCTACGATTTTCAATCTTATGAATATGACAAACAAGGTAAGCTGTTTAAAGGCGATGGTGGTACAGCGCTGACAAGTTTTAAAAATCTTGTATTAAAGGGTTCGGTAAAGGTTTCAGAATATTTCTATAGAAAAAATAACACTTTCGGTTTCCAACATTATTTTGCTTTATTACCTGTAAGAGATAGCTCGGAGGTTTTGGGGACTCTTGTCCTGGAGCTGACGTCAAAGCGGCTCGAGCAGATGGGTGCTTTTCCGGAGTTGCTGGTAGATGGAAAAATTATTGAGGACGTGCAGCTTAAGGATTATTCATTTGCCTATTATAATGACGGCCGTCTGTTAAACCAGCAGGGAAAGTATGTTTACAATCTCCAGAATTACGATTTTAAGGGTAAAATTAAAGATTTTGTTTTCGTTAATAATGTTGAAGGCGGAAAGGAATACAATCACTTAATTTATCAGCCAAATCAGCGGAAGCTTATTGTTGTCAGTAAAGAAGTAAGCAGTCTGTTAACACAGTTGGCTTCAGGCTCATTCATATTTCTGGTACTGCTATTTTTTGCCGTTCTGGTTTACCTTCTTCATTGGCTTTGGTACAGTGTCCATAACTATAACCTTAGCTTCCGGAACTTCCGGTGGAAATATCTCATTACAACAAACAGGGTGCTTTATAAAACCAGGATTCAATTTTCAATGGTTTTTGCAGTTGTCGTGACCTTGCTTGTTACAGGATTAATTACTTTCTATAACATAAGTAAGCAGTATCGTGAACAACAGGAAGAAACGGTATTAGACAAGATCAATAAAATTTCTGAGGGATTTAATAAGCAATTAGCTGCTACTGATGTGCTTGCTATCAACGAGCAGGCCGAAGTAGCATTTAATACTTTTGCCGATGTAAATGGGGCCGATCTTAGTCTTTATGATCTTAACGGAGGGTTGATCCACTCGACTCAGCCAAAGATATATGAGAATGGCCTGGTTGCCAGAAAGATGAACGCCTTATCTTACTTGTACCTGGACAGACTGCAAAAATCGGAATATATCAATACTGAACAGATTGGTGATCTGTCCTACCTGGCGGCCTATGTTCCATTAAGAAATAATAAAAATGAGCCTATAGCGTACCTCGGCCTGCCGTATTTTTCTAATGAACGAGATTACGAGGACCGGATCGGACTATTTCTCAATGCGATCATAAATGTATATGCACTCGTTTTTGTAGCCATTGGCTTCTTCGCGGTGTTCGTTGCAAATCGTATTACAGGCCCGCTCACACTTATCCAGAAGAGCCTGAGTGAAACCAAGATAGGGAGAAAAAATGAACCCATTTCCTGGAAAAGAAATGATGAAATAGGCAATCTGATAAAAGAATATAATACCATGATCGCCGCACTGGAAGAAAGTACTCATAAACTCGCGCGGTCTGAAAGGGAAACGGCCTGGCGTGAAATGGCAAAACAGGTGGCCCACGAGATAAAGAACCCACTCACCCCGCTTAAGCTAGGAGTTCAGCTACTTGATAAATCGTGGAAGGAAAAGGATCCTAACTTTGATGCGAAATTTGAAAAATTTAGCAAGTCCTTTATCGAGCAGATTGAAAGCCTTGCGCATATTGCATCAGAATTTTCGAATTTCGCTAAGATGCCTGAAACAATTCTTGAAGGAGTATATCTTAATGAAATTATTACCCAGTCTATTGAACTTTATCGCCAGTCGGAGCATACAACAATAAAATTTGAAGACAATTGCGGCAAAAAAGTTTTTGTTAAAGCCGACAGAGATCAGCTTTTAAGAAGTTTTAATAATCTTATAAAAAATGCAATAGAGGCTCGTCAGGATAATGTCCGGAGCCTCATAGACATTGTTATGCATTGTGAGGAAAACGATGTATTTATCGAGATCAGGGACAATGGGTCTGGGATTCCCGAAGCATTAGGTCAGAGTATTTTTACCCCAAACTTCACCACCAAAAGCTCCGGAACCGGCCTTGGTTTAGCTTTCGTGAAACAGGCCATCGAAAATATAGATGGAACCATCAGCTTTAAAACATTGCCGGGAGAAGGTACGACTTTCTTTATAAGATTGCCGATGGTCAACATTATCTCATAATGCTCCCTAAAACTCTGCTGACTATACTAACTATCTCAAACTAATTGTACCCCGGCCCATTGTAAAGCCGTCGGTATATAGTACAACTGTATATGTTCCTTTCTGAAAATCTCCCGGATTTGCCCAGTCTATCGAATATACTTTCCCATCGTTGGCAAACTCAATAGCGGTTTTATATGTGTATTGCAGCTCTTCGTCGTCTGAAGTAAACAAGCCGCCGTTATTTGAGATGATGAGGTTTCCGCTGGGGTCTATAACCCTGATAAATACTTCATGAAGTCCTTTTTCAGCTATAGAATTGTTTACCACAGAAAAGTTGATCCGGATTTTTTCAGCGGTACTTGCGCGTGTTACGCTGCTTTCTCTACCGTTATTTCTGATCTGGAAAGCACTTACAGAAACATTTCCGGTTTTTAATGCCGCCGCAGCCTGAACCTTGGTGTTAAGCTCCTGGTTTTGTCTTTCGAGGTCATTGGCTTTAGTTCCGATCGAATCTACAGCTGTTTTCAGTACATCCCGCTCAGTTGATAGACTGGCGTTTTGTTTTTTTAACTCAGCAATGTCGGCGTTGTATTTCGTGACGAAATAGCGTAGTTGCCTGATATCTTCTTGGGCTTTTACAAGCTGGCCTTGTGTAAGTTGTCCTTTTTTTAATGCCGCTCTGAGCTCCTGGATCTTTTCCCGCGCTATGGTTTGCTCATTCTGCATTTGTTCAGAAAGCTTAATATTGGTGCTTGAGGCATTATCTAGTTCAGCCTCAATCTTATCGATGTCAGTTTGCATCCTCGTCTTTTCATCGCTAATTGTAACTATACGATCATTCGCTTTTTTGTCTTTAAAAAACAGATAGGCATTAGTGCCAAGTAAGGCTAATATGACAACGACTAAAAAATAGATCTTATTTGAGTCTTTACGGATAGGTTGTTCCTGGTTTTGGTTCTCCATGTTCAATGTTTGGTTTAATTAGTGTCCATGTAAAATCGGTAATCTTTAAACTTCGATACAGGCAATTTTATTGTTTCCTCTCAGCACGAAGTTAACAATCCTGAATTGGATTGTGGTATTTAGACTCCTAAATCAAGCGGGTTTTACGATATTGGCTGGATAAATGACTATTAACAGCATAAATTCAGAAAAACGCCGTTATAGCAATAGTTAGATAATTATCTTTGCAGCTTAATTCCAGGGGCTAATTATATGTTCAAAAAGCTATTTTTCTTTTTCTTTTTATTTATCGCCGCAAGTGCGTCGCTCGTTTTTTCACAAGTTAACTCCTCACCTAAGCGCGAATTTCGTGGTGCCTGGGTAGCAACAGTAGCTAATATCGACTGGCCTTCAAAACCTGGATTGAGCACCGAGTTGCAAAAAGCCGAGCTTCTCAGGATCCTTGATGATCATAAAAAAACCGGTATCAATGCGATTATGTTCCAGGTCCGCCCCGCAGCTGATTCTTTTTATGGTAAAGGGAGGGAGCCCTGGAGCCGATATTTGAATGGTGTTCAGGGAAAAGCTCCAAGCCCATACTACGACCCTTTAGAGTTTGTTATTACCGAAGCACATAAAAGGGGAATGGAACTTCATGCCTGGTTCAATCCCTACCGGGCTACACTGAATCTGATCGATTCCCATACTAGTCCGCAGCATATTACCAAGCAAAAACCTCAATGGTTTTTTATATATGGCGGTAAAAAGCTATTCAATCCCGGTGTTCCCGAGGTTCGGGATTATATAGTTCAGGTGGTATTGGATGTGGTTAGGAATTATGATATCGATGGCGTTCATTTTGACGATTATTTTTATCCTTATCCCGAGGCAAATCAGCCTATTCGCGATAGCGAAACATATTATAAGTATGGAAGCGGATTTAAGAATGTTGAGGATTGGCGCCGCAATAACGTAGATACATTAATCCATGTGCTGTCTGATAGCATACGTACCGCCAAGAAGCATGTAAAATTTGGGGTCAGCCCTTTTGGTATATGGAGAAACCTTAGCCAGGATCCGGAAGGTTCGGAAAGTAACGGGTTCGACGGATACAGCAAATTGTATGCGAATGCCAGGAAGTGGGTTCAGGAAGGTTGGCTTGATTATATCAATCCCCAGATCTACTTCCCGTTCGGATATAAGGTTGCACCATATGATAAATTAGTTGATTGGTGGAGTGATAATACATTTGGAAAACACTTGTACGTTGGGCAGGGTGTGTACCGCTCTATGGAAAACAGGCCGGGCTGGAACGACCGCAGGCAGATACCGGACCAGATCAGATATATGAGGAGTAATCCCCGGGCTCAGGGAAGTGTATTCTTTAGTTCTAAATCAGTCACAAATAATATGGCCGGGGTGAAAGATTCTTTGCGCAATGATTTTTACCGTTTTCCAGCACTGCAGCCGGTAATGCTGTGGCTGGATGTTATTGATCCTAACCCACCATATGAACTTGTTGCTAAATCGCTCCCAAATGGGGTGCAATTGAACTGGAAAGAGGGGACCGTATCAGAAGACGGCGATAAAGCATACGGTTACGTCGTCTACCGTTTTGACAAAGGGCAAACTATAAACATCGAAAACCCGGCGAACATTGTGAATATCAGTTTTAATTCACTTGACACCTCCTTTGTCGATACAGCAGTAAGTGCTAACAAGAGCTATATATACGTTGTTACTGCGATCGACAGGCTTAAAAATGAAAGCTCCGTTTCTAACACAGCAGAAATTACGGTGCTTAGATAATATAAAAAAGAGTCCGGAATCAAAATGCCAGGCTCTTTTTTGTAATGGAGCTACCTGGTCTCGGGAAGCAGCACCAGCCGGATATAGTTATTTCCGCTCAGGTATTTGATGGCAGCGGCTTTCAAGCTTTCAGGGCTAAGTTCTTTTAACGAAGCGAGATAAGTTAATACTTGTTTTGGATCTTCTTCATTCTGTAACTGGTTGTTAAGATAGCCCAGCCAGAACCCATTATCTTTTAATTGGGTTTCCGTTGTACGGGTCTCTTCAGCGATGAATTTTTCGATATCTACTGCTTGCGGCCCATTCTGTTTAATCTTATTAATCTCATCCAGGGTGGAATTGATCAGCTTCTCAACATTTTCAGGGGCACTTCCAAAAGTAATAGTTATCGAATAACGTCCCTGAGGAAGCTTGCTATAGGAAGCTCTCGCTCCTACACCATATACTCCGCCCTCATCTTCACGAAGGCGCTCGATCAGCTTAATCGATAATACTTCAGCCAGGGCATCAAGCTGATTATTGTTCGTTTCGTTATAGATATAATCCCCGCTAAATACAAGGCGTGTACTAGCCTTGGGCTCCTGACCCTTGTATACTTTTTTATCAATCTTCCCTGCAGGGATTTTAATGCCAAGATCTTTTGCACTTTCTTTCCTGTTTGTGGAAGGAAGAGAGCCAAGATATTGTTCGAGCAGAGGTTTAATTGCTTCTAAATCAAAATTCCCCACAAAGGTGAATGTAAAATCACTTGCATCAGCGAACCTATCCTTGTAAATTTCAAAAGCACGATCCAGGTTAATCTGCTCGACCTTTTTAAGCGAAGGTCCTGTTCTTCGGATGTTGTAGCTGCCTAAGATGGCTGAGACTGAATCCGCAAATACACTATTTGGGTCATTCTCCCGATTTGCCAGTCCCCCTTTAAGTTGTGCAATTATTCCCTTAAATATATCGGGGTCCTTACGGGGATTAGTAAAGTACAGATACGTCAGCTGAAGAGCTGTTTCAAGATCTTTCGGTGCAACAGACCCCGAAATTCCCTCAGAACGCTCACTGATATATGGCCCTACCGACACTTTTTTGCCAGTAAGTAATTTGGGAAGCTGAACCGGGTTGAAATCTGCAATTCCCCCACTCCTGACTATAGTAGTCGCGTATACAGCCGACTGATAATCCGCGTCGCTATAAAGTGAGCTGCCTCCAGGACTAAAAGCTGTGAAGCTTATTTCATCATTTTTAAAGTCGGTTGGTTTCAGAACCACTCTCACGCCGTTGCTAAGTCTAAGCTCCGTTATGCCTAACTCGGCGATCTTGTTTTCAGAAGTTATTTTTCCCCCCGGCAGTTTTTTGTCCAGCAGCGGTTTATCCGATACCTGATCAACGAAAGCCGTAAGATTCTCCTGGTTTACATTGTTTATCCAGGCATTTACAGTTGTTTCGTCCGGCAAACCATCCCTGTCTTTTTCCGGACCCATGATGATTACATCACGGTTAACATCAGTGATATATTTTTTAGATAGTTGATTTACGTCCTGGAGGTTAATACCGCTTATAAAAGTTTGCGCCAGTTCGTATTCATAAGCAATTCCGGGGCTGGCCTCCTGGTCGAGGAAGTTTCTTACATATTCGTTTACCAGCTGGTCTGATGATGTTTTATCTTTTTCTTTAAGGGCAGATTCCATATTTGTCATGTAAGACTGCTTCGCACGGTCCAATTCAGTTTGAGTAAAGCCAAATCTTTGGATCCGTTCGGTCTCCGTTAGTACAGCTTTGAAGCCCCTTTCAAGTTCGCCGGGTTTGGCAACCACAAAGGCGTTATACACGTCAAGTCCGGCCAGAAACCCGCCTATGTTAGCTCCTCCTTGTAAAAATGGCGGATCGGCTTGTTTACTTAACTCACTAAAACGCGCGGCTACCATTTGATTGAAAAGTGATCTTACAATACTATTCCTGTAGTCTGTTTTAGTGATAAGTTTAGATTCGGGATGCTTTATCAGAATTTGTGCGACTGTAACCGGGAATTCCTTGTCGGTGACAACCATGAATTGATTTTTATTGATCAACGGGATAGTATAGCTGGTTCTCGGACGTGGTTTTGCGGGATTTCTCAGGTCGGAGAACTTTGCCTTGATCGTGGCTT
Source organism: Daejeonella sp. JGW-45 (assembly GCF_029360805.1). GTDB lineage: Bacteria > Bacteroidota > Bacteroidia > Sphingobacteriales > Sphingobacteriaceae > Daejeonella. The sequence continues at coordinate 181,234 of NZ_JARKNC010000010.1, forward strand.
CCATGGCATTTACATCTATGTCGCCCACAACGATCAGTGCCTGCATATCGGGGCGATACCAGTCTTTATAGAACTGCTGGATGGTGGCTGGAGTAAAGTTTTTAAGAACTTCCTCGGTCCCGATCGGCAGCCGGCTGGAATAACGTGAGTTATTAAAGATCATCGGCAGATATTTATCCTGCAATCGTTGTTGTGCGCCTTTTCCTAAGCGTTTTTCCTCCAGAACAACTCCGCGTTCCTTATCAATTTCTGAAGGATCAAGAGTCGCATCCTGGGCCCAGTCACGCATGATCTGAATTCCATTCTTGAGAATTTCAGGATCATCGGAAGGAATAGGAAGCTGGTACACTGTTTCGTCAAAACTTGTGTAGGCATTTAAATCTGCGCCAAATCTAACGCCTGCCTTTTGGAGATAATTTACAAGATCGTTTTTGGGAAAATTCTTCGTACCGTTAAAACCCATATGCTCGGTAAAGTGAGCAAGGCCCTGCTGATCATCATTCTCAAGAATAGACCCAACTTTGTTTACCAGATACAACTGCACCCTGTTTTTGGGTTCAACATTCTTTCGGATATAATAAGTAAATCCATTCGGAAGCTTCCCCGTTTTGATTGATGGGTCAAGAGGGATTATCTCTGACGCCGGCGCCTTCGCAGATTTTGCAGTGGTTTGGGCGTAAACAATACCGGGGACCGAAATCCATAGCGCAACCGCGCAGAAATATATTTTCAACTTGCTATTCATAATATTATAATTGGTGTTGTCGTGTAGTTTAAACCTTAATAATTATTTTTTTCCTATACATCCACCACAGGATGACGAGCCAGATCAGGACAAAAGTGACTGCACTGGCAAGCGATGCATTAATCGGGGATAAATACGGTGTGAAATAGGTTTGATATACCCATTCTTTCGAACCCATTGTCGACCCGTCAGGCATTTCAACTTTAATCATATTGAGAGTGCGCGGGATCAGACCTGATAAAAAGAAGACCGTTATAGCATTAACTCCATACACAACGAAGGGAGTTGTGCCTTTCTTATAACCCTGAACGTCAATTAACCAGTAGCATAAGGCTAAACCCAGAGTCGCAAGTCCGCCAGTGTATAAAACAAAGGAGCTGGTCCACAAGGCTTTGTTGATAGGAAAGAAAAGATCCCATACGAGTCCGAGAATAACAGCCAGCATTCCGATAGAAAACATCCAGGAGATTTTGAATGCGTCTGGTTTGTCCTTCCTTTTAAGCCATGAGCCAACGAGCACGCCAAACAAGCCTGTTGCAATTGCCGGCAGAGTACTGAGCAGACCCTCAGGATCCCATGTCCGCGCAGAGCGCCATAAGTGTGCCTCCGTAAGTAGAGTTCTGTCAAGCCAGGCACCCAGATTAGTTTTCTTTTCCAGGTTGGCATAGCCCACACCAGGAACTGGAATGGAAACCATGATCAGCCAATATCCGATCAATAAGCTGATCATGATCCTAAGCTGTGTTTTAGGCGTCGTTTTAATAAATATAATTGCAGAAATAAAAAACACGATGGCGATCCGCTGCAATACTCCCGGGATCCGGACTGTTTTGAATGCTTCAACCGGATCGGTAAAAACTGTGGGATACAGAGAAAGGAACAAGCCCAGTCCAAATAAAATAACAGCACGCTTAAACGCAGTAAGTATAAGTTTTGAATGCTTTACCTGATTTTTTTTAGAATCGAGCGCGAAGCTAATTGACACTCCGACAATAAACAGGAAAAATGGAAAGATCAGATCTGTAGGAGTACATCCATGCCATTCTGCATGTCTTAACGGTGCGTAAATATGTGACCAGCTTCCCGGATTATTTACCAGGATCATCGCTGCTACAGTGAGACCCCTGAAAACATCAAGAGAGAGTAATCTTGCGGGGGAAGTTTGTATAATTGCAGATTCAGCCATTAGGGTTACGTTGATTGAATATTAAATCTGCATTTTTTTTAGGGAAAATGAAAGGGTTGGGGGAAATATTTGGCTATGAGCTATGAGCCATCAGCTTCTGGCGGATCTTCTATTGGATTTACTGCAGTCTATCATTTTATTGAACTGGAAAATTAGCTCACAGCCCACAGCCCACAGCTCATAGCCCACAGCTCATAGCTCACAGCCACTTCAGCGCCTCTTCATCCTTATTTTCTTCGCACAACTTTTTCAGCTGTTCCTTCAAATCGTTGCTTATGGCCTCATATTTTTTCTGACCGTAGAGATTCTTCATTTCTTGCGGATCGGTTTGAAGGTCGTACAGTTCCCAGAAGTTTTTATGATTATAAAAACGGATAAGCTTGTAACGGCTGGTACGTATACCAAAATGCCTTAAAACACTATGTTCGCCAGGGTATTCATAAAAATGGTAGTAAACTGACTTGCGAATTTGGGCTTTGGGATCTTTCAATAACGGCATCATTGACTTCCCCTGAATCTCTTTAGGGATTGAAACACCGGCTGCATCCAGGAAAGTCGGGGCAAAATCAACGTTTGATATCATCTGTTCTGATACCCTGCCCGCCTTTATAACACCAGGATATCTGATGATCAAAGGCGTACGCATGGACTCCTCATACATAAAGCGTTTATCGAACCAGCCGTGTTCACCCAAATAGAAACCCTGATCCGAAGTGTAGACAACAATTGTGTTTTTAGTCAGGTCATTTTTATCAAGATAATCCATTAACCGGCCAATATTGCGGTCCAGGGACAAAGTCGTACTGTAATAATCCTTCATATACCGCTGGAACTTCCACTCAGTTAAGTTCTTATTGCTAAGGCCTTGTTTCAGAAAATCCCGTTCGATGAGGTCATAATAAGCATTCCATTTCTGCTTCTGCACTGGATTCATCCTTGCCAGAAATGCAGATGCGAGACTGTCAGGATCACTTTTCATCTTAAGATCATAACCCAGCTTCATTGTCTTTTCTATAGACATATCTTGCATGGCAGCCGCGATACGGTTGTCATAATTGTCATAAAAATTGGCGGGTAAGGGGAAGGTCACATTATCAAACTTCCCGAGGTCCTGAGTATCTGGCATCCACGTACGGTGGGGGGCTTTTTGCCCCACAACCAGGAAGAAGGGCTTTGCTTCGTCCCGCCGGTCCAGCCAGTCAAGGCTCAGGTCGGTAGTAACATCTGTGCAATATCCCTCAATGCGGGTGGTGTCACCCTTCATGCTTATAAAAGAGGGGTTGTAGTATTGTCCCTGACCCGGCAATATGTTCCAGTAATCAAATCCCTGCGGATACGAGAGGAGATGCCACTTGCCAATCCAGGCCGTCTGGAAACCGGATTCTCTCAGCCGTTTGGGAAATACATCCTGGGAAGCATCAAACTTATCGTGGTTATCTCTAAACCCGTTGATATGGCTGTATTTTCCCGTAAGCAAGGTGGCACGACTTGGACCGCAAATCGAATTCGCAACAAATGCTTTGTTAAATATAGCACCTTGTTTGGCAAGGCGGTCAAGATTGGGGGTTGCCCCAAGCTTTGAGCCATAAGCCCCGATAGATTGAACAGCATGATCATCCGTGATAATGACGACAATATTGGGCTTTGAACATTGTTGCGCCGCAACACCAGCTCCAATAATTGACAGGGCCAGGAGTAAAAATGCTGTTTTTCTCATAAAGATTCAGATCAGTACACCCAGCGCACAAAGGCCTCCATAGCCTCATATTCAGCCAGTCCCAGCCTGTCGTATGATTTGGCGGTTTCGCGGGTGCGGTCTTCCGCACGTACCCAGAACTCCCTGGCATCATCGCCCGGAAACACCGGCCGGTCCTTTTGCGACTGGTGCTTGAATATTGCAAAACGCTTCCGTTCAACTTCCTGAGGTGAAAGCGGAACCGCCATCTGAATCTCGTGGGTATCAAACTCGTGCCAGGCTCCACGATACATCCAAAGCCAGCAATCCTTGATCCAGGCTTCGTCCTTCAAGCGATTTAAAGCCTGGGTTATTATGTCAAAACAAACCTTATGCGTGCCATGTGGGTCCGCAAAGTCTCCTGCCGCGAAGATCTGATGGGGTTTCACTTTCCTAAGCAGATCCATTGTAATCAATACATCATCTTCCGAAACAGGATTGCGCTCTGTCTTGCCGCGATCGTAGAATGGCAAGGCCATGAAATGAATATGATCATCGTCAAGACCGGCGAAGCGAGCGCCACTAATAGCTTCACCTTTACGGATAAGACCCTTTAAAGTTTGGATCTCCTTAGTGTCGGCCTGATTCGGTTGTTTACTATTAAGGAATTTACGCATTGATACATATAGCTCATCCAGCTTTTGGGTATCAATGTCTATAGCCTTACTGAAGTCGCGCGCAAATTCTACGAAACGAAGAGCATCATCATCCCAAACAGCTGTATTCCCCGAGGTCTGATACGCCACGTGAACATCATGACCCTGGTCAACCAGGCGGATAAAAGTACCGCCCATGGAGATCACATCGTCATCGGGATGGGGTGAGAAAATTATTACGCGTTTTTTATCAGGGGTTGCACGTTCAGGGCGCTGACTATCATCTGCATTTGGTTTTCCACCAGGCCATCCGGTTATTGTATGTTGGATCTTATTAAAGATATCAATGTTAATATTGTAAACAGGCCCCTTTTCGGTAGCCAGTTGTGCCATACCATTATTATTGTAGTCCTCTTCAGTTAGTTTGAGTACAGGCTTATTAAGGTGGTTGGCGAGCCAGATAACAGCTTTCTTAATAAGAGAACTATCCCATACGCAATCTTTCACAAGCCATGGAATATTAAACCGTGTGAGCTCTGAGGCAGCATCCTGATCAAGGACAAATTCAACATTCTCAGAAAGCTGCAGGTAAGTTGCCGGAACGTCTGAGGAAATTTCTCCCTCGACAGCTTTTTTAATAATGGAAGCTTTCTTTCTGTTCCACGCCATCAAAACAATCTCACGGGCTTTAAATATCGTTCCGATACCCATTGTGATTGCTTTGGTAGGTACATTTTGTTTACCCCCGAAGTCGCGGGATGCATCACGGCGAGTCAGGTCGTCAAGAGTGACCAGCCGGGTGCCTGAATTTGGTGCGGAACCAGGCTCATTAAATCCAATGTGGCCGGTACGTCCAATTCCCAGAATCTGGAGGTCCAGACCGCCAAGGTCTGTTATCTTTTTCTCATAATCCAGGCAAAAAGCCGGTATGTCTTCAATTTTCAATGTTCCGTCCGGGATATGAACATTGTTCATGTCAATATCAATATGATCAAACAGATTTTCCTTCATAAAGCTCACATAGCTTTGAGAAGATGTAGGTTTCATTGGGAAATATTCATCCAGATTAAATGTGATAACGTTCTTAAAACTTATTTTTTCTTCTTTGTGAATTCTAACAAGTTCTTTGTAAACTCCTATAGGAGTTACACCAGTTGCCAGGCCAAGGATCGCATTTTCGCCATTTTGCTGCTTTTTTTGGATCAGATCGCTAATGCGGCGCGCGACCTTCTTAGAAGCAATATCACTATCAGGGTAAACGGTAACAGGTAATTTTTCGAAGCGGGTCTCTTCAAGTAAATTTAATCGAGCCATGAGGGACAGACTTTATTAGGTGAGACGCAAATATAAAAAAATTAAACTTCAGGGCTTGTCATTGTGCCTTTTTCGTTTTCCGTCAATATTTATGCGTTTTTATGCGGAAATTTTATTTTTAGAGAACTGAGTTATAGAGTTGATAATTTTGTAGCGTAACGCAATATTTACATACTTAGTGTACTCTGTACACATGATAGAGGTTCGTGACAACATTCTTTTCGATGTAATAATTTTAAAATAATTTGGCAAATAACCGCAAATAGAGTTAGTTTTACCCTGAAAATTTGGACAATCCTGCAATAATCCGAAGAGTTGAGTAGTGTACGAACAAAGTATTAAGGACATTAGTATGATATACTACCCATACTATCCTATGAAAAACGAAATGCTTATTATTCACCAAAATCGATTATTAAATCACAATTATTTACATTAATCCCATTTAAATGAGAAAAATTTACTCTTCCGGATGGCCAAAACACGTTCTGGCATTCGGTCTTATGCTTTCTTTAGTTATTCTCTGTGCCCAGGCTAATGCTCAAGCGCGCAGGTATGTAATTAGCGGAAAGGTAACAGACGCTAAAACACAGGAAACGCTTCCGGGAGTTGCAGTAAGATTGACATCCACTACATCTGCAATTTCGACTAATATTGATGGTAACTACTCCCTTACAGCCAATGTAGCTCCGGGACAGTACACAGTTTCCTTTACTTACATTGGTTATCAGACGATTTCCAAAACAATTCAGCTTGGAGCGCAGGAGGCTGTGACGCTGAATGCTGAGATCAGCCAGGCAGCTGTAGGTCTTGATGAAGTCATCATAACCGGTACCTCTGAGGGAACAACCCGTCGTCAGTTAGGTAATTACGTTGGAACCGTGAGTGGTGAAGACCTGAACAAAGGCGCTGCTGGAAATGTTCTTACAGGACTTCAGGGTAAAGTAGCCGGTGCACAGATCACTCAAAACCAGGGAGACCCGGCGGGTGGTATGTCGGTTCGTTTGCGTGGTATCAGCTCTGTAAACTCATCTTCCGATCCTCTTTATATTATTGATGGTGTTATTGCCAACAATGGTACTTCAGGTGTAACGGATAACCAGCAGAACAGACTTGTTGATATTAACCCTGCCGACATTGAGCGTATCGAGGTTCTGAATGGCGCAGCGGCTGCAGCGATCTATGGATCACGTGCAAATGCCGGCGTTGTTCAGATCTTTACTAAGAGAGGAACTGCCGGCGAGCCTGTTGTCAGTTTTTCATCAACTTACACAAACAGCAACCTTCGTAAAAAACTGCCAGTGAATATGGCGCCGGTGAAATTCGGCGGACCAACTGATGGTCCGGGAGCATTAACTCAGGATATCATCAGTTTGGTTGGCGGGGTTCTTCCTACAAATACTACTCCGGTAACCCGTTACGATTATCAGGACTATATCTTCCGTAACGCCAGTGGCGTTGATAACAACTTCTCCGTAAGCGGAGGCGGTGAGAAAACCAAGTTCTATACTTCAGCTTCTTACTTCACCAATCAGGGTATCGTTCAGAATACAGATTATACCCGTTTCGGACTTAGAGCTAACGTTGATCAGACCCTTGCTAAATGGGCAACTTTCAGAGCTGGTTTGAACTTTGTACGTAGTGATGCAAATGAGAAACCATACGGAAACGGACTTATTGTTCCGGTAGGTATTCAATGGATCATCGCAAACTTCCACGATATCCATAAACGTGATGCTTTGGGTAACCTTCAGGCTGTTGGTGAAAGAGGCCGCGTTAACCCGGTTTCGATCATTGAGGATATTAAACAACGTCAGTTCACTAACAGGGTTCTTGCAAATGCCGGATTTAAGTTATTCCCGGTTAAGAACCTGACTGTGGATTATAATATCGGTATAGACAACTCGGCTCAGGAAGGTACTCTTTTTGTTCCTCCGTATACTTACAACGTGAGTACAGCAGATGGTTCATACGGTGGTGGCCCGACTCTTGATCCGGCTCAGAACGGTTTTGCAAGCAAGCGCACTGCCAGTCAGTATCTATTTAACAACGATTTAAACATTACTTATGATTTTGCAATAACAAGTAAGATCAGCTCTACCAGCCAGGTTGGATACTCTTACCAGTACCAAAACGCTTCAAGTAGCCAGGTTCAGGGCCGCGGTTTAGCGCCATTCGTTGAAACTGTGGGCGGTGCTAGTACTCAAGGTGTTTTTGGAGACGGTCGAAGTGAATTCGCTGTTGAAGGAGCTTACTTCCAGCAAAACTTTAAAGTGAATAACAATTTCTTCCTAACCGGTGCGGTTCGTGTCGACGGATCAAGTGTTTTCGGTGAAAATCAGCGTAATCAGACTTACTTAAAAGGAAGCGGTAGTTACGTTCTTTCTTCTACCAAGTTCTGGGAAGGACTCGGTGTGTCTTCCTGGTGGGACGTATTCAAAGTGCGGGCTGCTTATGGGGAGTCGGGAAACTTAACTGGTATTGGTGCCTATGAAAGACTGAACTCTTACAGCACATCGGCCTATCTTGGCAGAACTTCTTTTACGTCAAGCAATCAGCAGGCGAACGAGGATGTTAAGCCTGAACGCCAGAATGAGTTCGAGATCGGTACTGATTTATTCTTCCTTAAAAACAGGATAGGTGTTACTTTCAACTATTACAACAAGAAAGTAAGCGACCTTTTATTATCAAGACAGATCGCTCCAACCACAGGTTTTACCAGCAAACTGGATAACTTTGGTTCATTAGAAAATAAAGGTATCGAGTTAATGTTAACCGGTTCACCTGTAAGAACAACTGACTTTAACTGGGATGCAACCGTTATTTTCAACAGAAACAGGAACAAAGCGACTAATGTTGGCGCAGGAGTAACTGCATTTGCAAATAGTTCATCCGGCCCGGTTTCATTGATCAACGGCCAGCCTCTGGGCTTGTACTATGGAACTTACTTTGCGAGAGATGCGCAAGGAAACTTATTGCTTAATGCGGCGGGGCTTCCACAAACAGAACGTGGTGTTCAAACCAGCCCAACCAACCCGACACCTCAGCGTGATGCTGCAGGGCAGCCGACAGGAACAGTTTTGCGTAAGGTTATTGGTAACCCTAATCCTGACTGGAATGGTTCACTTGTAAATGAATTAAGCTACAAAAAATTAGGATTCAGATTCCAGATCGACACTGAGCAGGGTGGAGAAAGATGGGCTGCTGACTGGAGAACAGCGCAAGGTGTTGGAGCAGGTAAAGTTGCAGAAGCCGAGCATCTTGGAAAAGTTCCACGTGGTTATGTTAATGCTAACTACAACATCGAAGAGTGGCGCTCACACCAAGGCGATTGGGTAAAACTGAGAGACGTTTCCTTAACTTACCGCGTAGGTGCTGTTTCTAAATATCTGAAAGATCTCACCCTTAGCGTTTCTGGAAGGAACCTGATATCATGGGATGATTTTGAAGGTGGTTATGATCCGGAAGTTAACTCAGGCGGACAAAGTTCAATTGTTAGAGGTATCGATTTCGGTGCAGTTCCTGTTCCAAGATCTTTCCACTTTGGTTTACAGGCTAAATTTTAATAATACGTAAAATGAAAAAGAAATATATATCATATTTAATGCTGGCAGTTTTAGCCCTGAGCTTCACCGGCTGTGTTAAGAATTATTCAGACCCCGCGCGGGCAACTCAGGATGATGTAAATACCAGCACAAAAGGTCTTACAGGAGTTGCAGTATCGCTTCAATCGCGTTACGCTGCCGGCCGTGGAAATATTTACAATACTATTACTGCGAGCGGATTCCTGGCGAACGAGCTTGTTCTGCTTAACCAGGGTAATACAGCTGAACTTCAGTTAAGCCTCGGCGGAACGTCGCTTGATGGTGGCAATACCTTGCTTAGTAATCTTTGGTCGAATAGCAATAAAATTGTATTCGACGCTAACCTGGTTATTTCCAATTCTGCCAATATCGCTGATAAAGCTCTTGTAAGCGGCCTCGTTGGCTATGCAAGTATCTTCAAGGCTTTAGCGATGGGTGATATGGCGGCTTTTTGGGAGAAGATCCCGGCTGGCACAGGTGAAAATGTTACTTTCATCACACGCGCCGAAGCCTATACAAAAATCGTTGCAGATATTGACCTGGCACTTGCTAACATTGCAGCGACGCCTATCAGCACTGCCTTTTTGGGAACTATTCCAGCAGGAATTGACATACCTAATACATTGCGCGCGCTGAAAGCAAGATATGCTTTGTATGGAGGGAATTTGCCATTAGCCCTGGCAACTGCTAACTCTGTTGATTTGACTAAAAAATCGTCTTTTCAACATAACGCGACAATCAATCAGAATGGAATTTTCGTAGCCGTTACAGGTACTAATAACCTGTGGCAGCCTATCAGCAATACTTTGGGCCTGCCTGCAGGTTTAACACCAGATGCTGCTGATAAACGTATTCCATTCTACTTGTCAGAGAATCTTACTATTGCACCAAGATGGCGCATGGCCGGATTTGCTTCAGCTCTTACTTCAGAATGGCCTGTATATCTTCCTGGTGAGATGACTCTTATCAAGGCAGAGGTTTATGCACGTCAGACAGCTCCAGACCTTGGAAACGCTCTTATCGAACTTAACAAGATCGTAACTAAGAAGCCGGCAGCTGATCCGTTCGGTGTTGGTGCCGACCTGACTCCTCTTGCCGGGTTGAATGCTACCCAGATCATAGCCGAGATCTATAAGCAACGTTCTATAGAAATGTTCTTGTCTGGTCAAAGATTGGAAGATTCTCGTCGTCTGGGAAGACCTCAGGCTGAAAGAAAACGCAATTTCGTAAATTACCCTTTCCGCGAAAGGGATCAGAATCCGAACACGCCAACAGATCCTACATTTTAACTAATGATAATCGAAAAAAAGGGAGCTTATGCTCCCTTTTTTTATACACGGAATATGAAATCATATAGCCTTATTTTAATTTTTATTTTCGCCAGCTGTATGGGATTGAAAGCCCAGACCCTGAAAATAATGTCTTACAATATTCATGTGGGGCAGGATGGGGCCAACAAGGACCAGTTGAAAAATATAGCTGAATTTATTAAGTCTTCCCGCGCAGATATTATCGGCCTGCAAGAGGTCGATAGCGTATGTAACCGTTCCAATAAGGTGGACCAAATGAAATTTCTCGCTGAATATACCGGGATGCACTATGCTTATGCCCGTCATTTTGCTTATGATGGAGGATCCTACGGGATTGGAATTCTGTCGCGGTACCCCTTAAGTGACATCAAAGATCATCGTGTTATCCTTACAAGTGATGGGAAATCGGATGCAGCAACTAGGGCCTTGTTAACCGCTGCAATATCGCCGGCTGGCAAAAAGATTACTTTCGCAACTGTGCATATGGACTATCGGGATTCAAGATCACGTGTCGCCCAATCAGATGAGATGGTAAGCTTGTTCAAAGGGATGAAGTATCCCGTCATTTTGACTGGTGATTTTAACGCTATCCCGGGCACTAAAGAGATCCTAAATCTGGAAACCATCTTTACAGACACTGGGGTGAACTCAGACTTCACGTATCCGGTTGTTAATGCAAGCAAGAAGATTGATTTTGTGATGGTAAGTAAAGCCCACCTTAGCAAAGTGAAGAAGGCAGAGGTTTCTCCGGTCGCTTTTTCAGATCATCTGCCCATCATCTCGACCGTCAAAATTAAATATTAACGTTTCAGGGGGTGTCAATAGCTTTTCGTTGCGGCTATATTATTTTTGTATTACCCTCATATGGCCGTAATTTCGGATCTGTGGGCGATAGGTCAGTAATCAGATAGTCTATTGTACTCAGAGAGCAAACCTTCATCTTCTTAACGGAATTCAGTTTTTCGCTTATACACATAATCGCGATTCTCGCAGAAGCCTTTATCATGGCTTTTTTAACCTGCAGTACCTCCCATTCAGAATCAGTTATCCCTTCCTTAAGGTCAATGCCATTCGTCCCCAGGAAGCAAAGATCTACACCTATCTCCGAAAGATCAGAAATTGTTTTTGCACCCATATTTACCTGGGCATTTTTGTTAAGAGTTCCGCCTATCAGATTTACCGTTAACAGCTTCTTCTCAGCGAGTTCAAGAGCAACGACCGGACTTATTGTGAAAAAGGTTGCTTCCAGGTCGTCCGGGACCAGCCTTGCCATCTCAAGCATGGTTGTACCTCCGCCGGTAAGGACTGTCATACCTTCCGAGATCAGGCCTATAGCTTTCCGCGCAACTTCCTTTTTTGAATCCTGCGCATAAACATCTTTCTGCTCGTAGGGGAAATGAAAAGACTTCGAAAGTGCACCTCCGTGGACTTTAATGATTTTGCCGCTTTCTGCCAGCTCATTCAAATCTCTCCGAACAGTATCCTCTGAAACCTGCAATTGCAGTCCCAAATCTGACGAAAGTACCTTGTTATGCAGATTTATCTGGCGTATTATAAAAGCGTGCCGCTCCTTTTTTAGCATCCCTGTAGTAATTATATTCATTTATAGTTCTTATTCCTCAACCCTAATGTTGCGGTTTTTTTCGGGAAAGCCAAATTTTGTGTCAAAAAAATGATTTTATAGTAGATATGCTAAAATTCGAATTTGACTCAAGATTCCGCTTTATTTTGCGTTATCATGCAGTATTGATGTTTGAACATTTAATGACACATCACAGGCCAGAACTCCCAATAAACATCATTTAGGAGTTATAAATGGCCATTTCTAAAAAATTAATTTTGCCTCTAGCTCTGAAAATTTTGATCTCAAATGGCATCAGTTATTTTTTTCTGCTTTTTCTTGCGTTTTTATGCAATAAATGCCAACTTAGATTAGTGTAACAAAAACGAAACAAATAATTTCCAAACTATCTCAATTCTTTACAACTATGAAAAAATCATTACTACTATTAGTGATGAGTTCGTTGTTATTTATTACCTCCGCCGTAGCCCAGGAAAAAATGGTTACGGGTACGGTGACAGACAACGACAAGCTCACACTCCCGGGCGTATCGGTTAAAATTAAGGGAACCGCAACCGGCGTATCAACAGATGCCAACGGAAAATACTCAATCCGGGTAAACCAGGGCTCCGTACTCCAATTTACCTTCATCGGTTCGATGCCGAAGGAAATTACCGTTGGGGCTCAAGATGTGATAAATGTCACGCTTATTGCTGATACCAGGTCGCTCGACGAAGTCGTTATTGTGGGTTACGGCACGCAAAAGAAGGCTACCCTTACAGGGGCGATTTCTACAGTTGACGTTGATAAGGTTCTGGGTTCAAGGCCAACCACGGATGTTGTTCGTGCCCTGCAAGGAGCAGTGCCTGGCTTGACAATTACTTCTCCGAGTGGCGCTTTGGGATCTAACCCAAGTATTCGTTTGAGAGGAATTTCCGGTTCACTGAATGGCGGAGGTGCACAGCCGCTTATCCTGCTGGATAATGTCGAGATAACTGACCTGCAAAATGTAAACCCGGATGACATCGAAGCAATTTCTGTTTTGAAGGATGCAGCCTCAGCTTCCATCTATGGAACACGGGCGGCCTGGGGTGTAATTTTAATAACCACCAAGTCTGGAAAAAAAGGAGCTCCTACGAGGATCAACTATTCAAATAACATATCATTTGCCACACCGACACAGACTCCTGAAATGGCAGGGGCAGCTGAAGGTGCCGAAATGGCCTTAATAGCTTTTAGACGTACAAATCCAACCTTACCACGTTACGGAGTGGTAGGTATGTATGTGGATGATATCGCTGTTCAGAAAATGCGTGAATGGAAGCAGTTATATGGAAGTCAGGATTTGGGACGGGAGATGGTTCTTGGTCGCGATTTTGAAATCAGAGACGGTTTTTTCTTCCCTTATCGTGAATGGGATCCCGGAAAAGAATATATGAACAAATGGTCTCCGCAGCAAAAACACGATCTGTCTTTTAGCGGTGGAAGTGAAAAGATCAGTTATAACTTTGGTGCCGGCTACCTGGGTCAGACTGGGGTCTTGAAAGTAAATCCGGATGAATTTAGCCGCTATAACGTGACTTTGAGCTTAAATTCGGATATCACGAATTGGTTTAGCGCAAGAGGCAGGACAATGCTATCCAACACTCTTACTACCCAGCCGTATTCATTCAACGGAGATACCTACGATCCATTGTACTATCTCTACAGATGGCCAAGCCAGTTCCCGTATGGCACTTACAACGGCTTGCCCTTTAGAAATGCTGTGGAAGAGGTAAGGCAAGCTAAAATGTCTGAGGACAGAAATAATTTTTCAAGAATCGCTGTAGGCGGAACATTTAAGATTGTGAAAGGCCTTACCGTAGATGCCGACTATACTTACAGCGGGGTAAACGGCAGAGGCCGTCAAACCGGAGGAAGTGCTTCGGCTATCGACTTTTGGTCTACCGGAGCTCAATTGACATACAGGCCGTTTACAACAGCCACTCATGACCGCGTTATTTATGATTCTGATTGGATAGCTTCTAACAATGGCAGGGTTGTAGCTACCTATCAGAAAAGTATAAAGGACCATGCGTTCAAAGTGATGGCAGGTGGCGAAGCCGAAACTTTTGAGTACGCTTCTCAGCGTTCTGAACGCCGTGGCCTTATGGATCCAAATAAAGGTGAATTGGGCTTGACATCAGGCGATCAGTTTACCAGCGGTTCACATGGGCATTGGGCCACTAGCGGAATCTTTGGAAGACTGAATTACACCTTTAAAGACAAATATTTGTTCGAGGTGACCGGCAGGTATGATGGATCGTCACGATTTCCTGCAAATGACCGCTTTGCATTCTTTCCTTCTGTTTCAGCAGGTTATGTAATCACTGAGGAGAAATTCATGAGCTTCGCGAGGCCAGTTCTTTCCACCTTGAAAGTCCGCGGATCATGGGGTACAGTAGGACATCAGAATGTTGGGAATGCATTCCTGTCTTTGATGTCAACAAATACTTCAGGATGGCTGGTAGGCCCTACTAACATGATCGGAGTCAGTACTCCAAGCATTGTGCCGCCTTCCCTGACATGGGAAAAAGTTACAGATTTAAACTTTGGAGTGGATGCCAGGGTATTCGAGGAAAAATTAGGAATTAGTTTCGATTGGTATACACGCACCACCAGCGATATGATCAGCGCGGGGGTTACGTTGCCAAATTCGTTCGGTGCGTCAGCACCGCAGAGAAATTATGGTGAAATGCAGGTTAAAGGTTGGGAATTAGCGCTTGATTTTGCCCACACATTTGGAAACGGGTTGCAGCTTAATCTAACCGGATCTTTGTCAGATTTTCAGGAAAACCTAACCAAATTTGCCAATACAACCAAAACGGTTGGCAGTTTTTATGAAGGATCGAATCTGCGAGACATATGGGGGTATCAAACTGACCGCCTGTTTACCAATGACGATTTTCAACAAGATGCAACGGGGAACTTGATCATGGTAAACGGCAGATATGTGTTAAAGCCAGGCATACCGAGTCAGGCACAATTTGAAACTGCATCGTTCTTCTTTGGTCCCGGCGACGTGAAGTTTAAGGATATAAATGGTGATGGCGTGATCACAAGAGGCGCAAACACTGTAGATGATCCAGGCGATCAGGAAATTATAGGTAACTCAACGCCAAGATATCAATATGGCCTGAGACTGGGGACTAACTGGAAAGGCTTTGATTTTGATATTTTCTTCCAGGGTGTAGGCAGCCGGGACCTTTGGGTGCATTCACCGGCGACAGTACCTGGTGTGGGTATTGGTGAAGGTTGGTATGCGTCTCAACTTGATTACTGGACTCCGGAAAATCCAGGTGCATTTTATCCACGGCCTTCCAACGTTGGGCAAACTGCCAATACAACTAACTTCCTG
Source organism: Daejeonella sp. JGW-45 (assembly GCF_029360805.1). GTDB lineage: Bacteria > Bacteroidota > Bacteroidia > Sphingobacteriales > Sphingobacteriaceae > Daejeonella. The sequence continues at coordinate 196,662 of NZ_JARKNC010000010.1, forward strand.
CGTCAGACAAGGTATCTTCTTGATATGTCTTATTTAAGAGCTAAGAATCTGACATTCGGCTATACCCTTCCTAGCCGGATAAGCGAACGGGTCAAATTAAACAAAGCCAGATTATATTTTAGTGGTGAGAACCTTTTCGAGAAAGATAACCTGGGTGACATAAGTATCGATCCCGAAATGGATTACACAACTCTCGGTAGTAATGATCCAAGAACCTTCGGTCGGGTTTATCCATATCGCAGATCGTTCTCATTTGGCCTTCAGGTTACATTATAATTAATCAGAAAAATATGAAAAAGTATATAATTTTATTTTTGCTATGCCCATTGTTCCTTGTCACCGCGTGTAAAAAGGACCTTCTGGAAAAGCTTCCTTTAGACAGGCTAACAGATGAAGATTATTGGTCAAGTGAAGCTAATGTCCGGACATTTGCATGGAATTTTTATCCACGATACTTCCAGGGCTATGCTTCTGGGTTTGACTTAACGTGGGGCGGATTCTTTACTGGACAATCTTTGAATGATGATGTTGCAAGCAGTTCCAGGTTTACTCAGGTAACGCCAAGTTCAAATGCAACCTGGTCGGGTTCATTTTCATGGATCAGACGTGCTAATCTCTATATAGACAGGATAAAAACTGTACCCATGTCCGACGAAGCCAAAAAACACTGGACAGGAATTGCCAGGTTTTTTCGAGCCATGGAATATTCTAACAGGGTGAACGACTTCGGTGATTTCCCTTTCTACAGTGAGGTACTTGAAGAGAATGACCCTAAGCTTTATAAGCCCCGTGATCCTCGTGCCCTGGTAATGGATAGCGTGCTTGCTGATTTTCAGTATGCTGCCGCAAATGTCCGGGTTTCCGATGGCGATAAGACTGTTATAAACCGTTATGCTGTATTGGCAAGGATGTCGAGAGTATTTCTTTTTGAAGGTACCTGGCAAAAATATCATGTTGGAAATGACGCGAAAGCAAAGGAATATTTGGAGGCTGCAAAGTGGGCAGCTAACGAAGTAATAACAAAAGGCAATTATGTAGTTGCCGCAGATTATAGAGGTTTATTCAACTCAGCAGATTTATCGGGTAATCCGGAAATCATTTTGTATCGCCGGTATGAAACCGGTTTGTTAACCCACAGTCTGATGAGCTATGTTAATAAGGAATCTCAGACCGGGTTTACCAAAGACGCGATCGATTCTTATTTAGCCAAAGATGGTTTGCCAATCAAATTATCTCCGCTTTATTTGGGTGATAAGGCAATTTATGCAGGTAGTTCTAAAAAATCTGCTGCTATGGTAAATCGTGATCCCCGCATTAATGAAACTTTTGCTGATAGTTTGAGAATATCCGGGCATGTTACTGAGTATGGATTATCAACCAGCGGATATGCTGTAGTTAAATTTTTAGATGAATCTGTAAGGAACCAGGCAGAAGGTTTATCTTCAACTAATATTTCTGACTCACCCGAAATGCGTTTTGGGCAGGTGCTGATAAATTATGCCGAAGCATGTGCTGAACTGGGAACTTTAACACAAGCAGACCTTGATAAGTCTATTAATAAACTGCGGGCGAGGGCAGACATAAAAATGCCGCCGCTTCAGGTGATGGGAACACAGCCGGCTGTAAATGGTAAAGTTTATGATGATCCTGATAGAGATCCGGCCGTGCCATCTTTAATCTGGGAAATTCGCCGGGAAAGACGTGTAGAATTAATGGCGGAAGGCTTCAGGTACGACGATCTCAGGAGATGGAAAAAGCTTGACTATGTTGATCAGCTTAAAAATAAGGACGCAAACCGCGGAGCGTGGATTAAGAAGGCCGACTATCCGAAGTCTACAGCAGTTATGATTGAGGGCAATGCGCCGGAAGGATACATCATTCCAATCCAGTCGGCTGCCAGCATCAGATTATTTGACAACCCAAGAGTTTATCTCTCTCCTATTGGCCCGGATCAAATTAAATTATACAAGGATCAGGGAGTTGAGCTTACACAAAACCCTGGTTGGTAAAATTACTAGTCGGTTAAAGACTGACCCCTACATTTACTTATAAGAACCCCTGTCAGAAGTGACAGGGGTTTCTTTTAGGCTCAATAGTTCTAGAATATTTTATATCCCAGGCTAAGATGCCATAAGTTTGTTTTCTGATCGTACTTCTTGGTCTTATTAATATTGCTTATGCCGGCTTCATATCTCACATCGAATGTAAGTTTCGAGATGTCCAGGCCCGCACCTCCTTGAATGCCCCAGGCCTGATCTTTGTAATTCCTGAAGTCTTTGATGTCCTGGGATGCAGTAGCAACCGGCTCTTCTTTATCCAGCATAAACGAAACGACAGGCCCTGCCATAAAGCGGAAATTAACCGGCCCGGCTCCTACTTTTGTCCCAAGCAATAATGGCAGGTCCAGTGTGGTGAAATTTATCTTCTCGTCACCGCTGTATACCTGCGCTGCGGTGGGGTAGTTACTCCCTTTGCTTCCAAGGTATAATTCCGGCTGTAAATATAGTCCCCCCCCACCTAATCGTGCGAATACACCCGCCTGGAAACCTGTCCGGTTTTCCTCAGCGGCTATATCTGACTGAAGTTTGGAAACGTTCAGGCCCGCCTTGATCCCGAAATCGAATGATGGTAACTGGGCCATAGCTGCTATGCCCGTTGAAAGTATTAGACAAGTAATTAATGTGATCTTCTTCATAATTTTAGGTTTTTTAATATGAGATCAAGTCCCGTACCATAAAGACGCATTTTTAACAAAAAAGTTGCTTTTAATGCAATTTTGTAAATCAATTGGCATTTATCGCTATAAAAGCTAATTTTGTACAAATTCAAATCATGGCAGAGATCAGTATCAGCAATTCAGAGTGGGAACGTTTAAAGCTTAAGGTTAAACGTAAATACAATCACTTGGACGAGGCCGATTTAGCTTATCAGGAAGGCCAGGAAGAGCAATTGATCAGCCGTCTGATGTCAAGGATCAAAAGAAACAGGGAATATGTGGTATTTACCCTGAAAAAAGGCCTCGTTAATATCGAAACCAACAGACTGTAATTCCTTTATTACAAGACTCAGGTTAAGTTTTCTGATAGAGACTATACTAAACAATATAGGTTTTTCGTACTTTTAATTATCATAGTTATATAGTATGAAGCAATCTTCGGACTCCAGATCTAATAAGCCGGCGTACAAAAGAAATATCCTTCTCGGGGCGGTTGCAATTGCCCTGGTTTCCTTATCATTCGTTGAGGATCTGTTTCAGGTTTCCAAAAACCTCGACATTTTCGCGTCTGTTTATAAGAATCTGAGTATTAATTACGTCGATAATGTTAATTCATCTAAAATGATGAAAACGGGTATTGATGCCATGCTGGAAGAGCTGGATCCATACACCGAGTATATTCCTGAGTCAGATATTGAAGATTATAAACTGAAATATGTTAGTACCCAATATGGGGGCATTGGTGCCACCATATCTAATCGTGACGGAAAAGTAATAGTTGCCGACCCTTACGAGGGTTTTCCGGCGCAAAAAGCAGGCATACGAGCCGGGGATCAAATACTGGAGATTAATGGTGTTTCATTAAAAGGTAAAGCGAACGACCAGGTTAGCACCATGCTTAAGGGTTCTAAAGGAACAGCCGTTAAGCTCTTGCTTATGAGACCCGGTACTCCGAAAGAAATAGAGATTAATCTTCAGAGAGAAGAGATCAGGCAGGATAATGTACCCTATTACGGAATGCTGGAAGGTAACGTTGGATATATTAAACTGGATAAATTCCTGGAAAATTCAGCACAGGAAGTAAAAAGTGCGCTCCTGGATCTCAAAAAGAGCGATTTGAAAGGATTGGTGCTTGATCTCAGGTACAACGGCGGCGGTATCCTGCAGGAAGCTGTTAAGATCGTCAATCTTTTCGTCGATAAGGGTGTCACGGTTGTAATCCAGAAAGGGAGAAATCGTGAAAAGTCGATTACTTATAATACATTCAATACGCCTGAAGAAGCAACGCTGCCATTAATTGTCCTGGTGAATAATCGTTCAGCTTCTGCATCCGAGATAGTTGCCGGTTCCCTGCAGGACCTGGACAGGGCAGTGGTTATTGGCCAGAGGAGCTTCGGAAAAGGCCTGGTGCAGCAAACATTTAATCTTCCATATAATAGCCTGGTTAAGGTTACAGTTGCTAAATATTATACACCGTCAGGCAGATGTATCCAGGCACTCGACTACACCCATCGCGACAGTGAAGGAAGTGTGGTTAAAGTGGCGGACTCCCTGATCACGGAGTACAAAACTAAGGCAGGAAGATCAGTATACGATGGAAGCGGAATTTACCCGGATGTTTTTGTCAAGCCGGTTAAATACAGCCTTATTACGCAAACATTAGCTTCAAAGTATTATATATTCGACTACGCAACGCTTTATCGCAATGAGAGGGCCTCGATTCCTGATGCCAGGACCTTTAAGCTCACTGATGCAGAATATGCTAAGTTTATAGCGTACCTGTCAAACCGGGATTATAACTATAACACAAGGACAGAAAGAATCCTGAATGAACTTCGCGATGAAGCTGAGAGGGAGGGCAAGATGACCGATATCAAAACGGAATTTGACGCCTTGAAAGCGAAAGTATCGTATAGCAAGAAAAATGATCTCACACAATTTAAAGAGGAGATCAAGAAAGTCCTTGAGGCCGAAATTGTATCCAGATATTTCTTTGAAAAAGGACGTCTTGAGCAGGGTTTTAAATATGACGCAGATTTGAGTGAATCACTTCGGATCATTAATAATAAAACTGTCCTGGCCTCAATCCTTAACGGCGAGGGAAACTATAAATCTATTGGAAAGCCGGGAGCCGATTTTTCAGCGAACGCACAGTGAGATACGAGCTGTGAGCAATGAGCTCCGGATTTCCGACGCTTAATGATCATTTATATAGTGCAACCGGGATATGCCCCATCTGAAAGAACCCCGTAGCTCACAGCTCATTTCTCATCGCTGATATCTCAACCCCATATTATATAGCATAAACGCCCACTTATCCGCCTGCTCCTCGATTATTTTGGCAGTAGGCTTGCCAGCACCGTGACCGGCATTGGTTTCAATACGGATCAGCGCCGGACTTGCACCATTGTGATACTCTTGTAAACGCGCCGCAAATTTAAATGAGTGAGCTGGTACTACGCGGTCGTCGTGATCTGCAGTAGTAATCAGCGTTGCCGGATAGGATACGCCAGGCTTTAATGCATGATACGGTGAATATTTAATAAGGTATTCGAACATTTCCTTAGAATCTTCCGCGGTTCCATAATCGTATGCCCAACCGGCACCGGCGGTGAACTTATTATAACGAAGCATATCCAATACTCCCACTGCGGGTAGGGCAACTTTAAACAGGTCGGGTCTTTGGCTCATCACCGCAGCTACAAGCAGCCCGCCATTCGAGCCACCCGAAAGTGCGAGATAATCTTTTGATGTGTATTTATTGCTGGTCAAATATTCAGCAGCAGCGATAAAATCGTCAAATACGTTCTGCTTATTCATTTTCGTGCCGGCCAGGTGCCATTTTTCACCATATTCGCCGCCACCACGGAGATTTGGTACCGCATAGATCCCACCCTGTTCAAGAAGTACAATATTCGAAGTGCTGAACGCAGGTGTCAGGCTTACACTGAAACCGCCGTACCCATAAAGAAGTGTGGGGTTTTTACCGTTAAGTTCGACACCCTTTTTGTGCGTAATGATCATGGGTATCTTAGTGCCGTCCTTAGATGTATAGAATATCTGCTTGGAGACATACAGGGAAGGATCAAACGAAACGCCAGGTTTTTTATACTCCACAGACTGTCCTGAGGCAATGATATATCTGAAAATGGTTGGAGGGTAGATATAGGAATTGAACGTGTAGTACAGTTCTTTCTCCGCTTTCTTGGCGTTAAAGCCGCTGGCCGAACCCACCCCCGGGAGTGTAACAGTGCGTTCAAGTCGACCCTCCATATCATATTGCATGACCAGGGAAGTTGCATCTTTCAGATAATTAGCAAAAATCTTCCCTCCGGCAGTACTTACATTCAATACGTTTTCCGTTTCCGGAATCAGGTCTTTCCAATTTTCGGGCGATGGGTTTGACGCGTCAACCGTCACAACCCGGTAGTTTGGAGCATTTAAATTAGTGTATATGTAAAGCTTGCCATCGATATTATCGATCACATAGTGCTCATTATCGAAGTTATTCACGACGTTAACAATCGGGCTTCCCGGTTTCGAGAGGTCCTGTATGTAAAGCTCATTACCGGTAGTTGATTTAGCGGCAGTAATGACTAAGAACCTGTCGTCTTCAGTAACGCCCCCACTAATATACCTCCTGGGGGTTTTGTCTCCGCCAAAAACAAGCATATCATCCGACTGCTTTGTACCGATTTGATGGAAATACAACTTATGATACTGAGTTAACCCTGAGAGTTGGCTTCCTTCGTTTGGTTTATCGTAGCTGCTGTAATAAAAGCCTTCTTTTCCCTTCCATGATAAGCCTGAAAACTTCACGTCGATCATAGTGTCACCAACCTGTTTCAGATCGGCGGTGTTTAGCACAACTACTTTACGCCAGTCGGATCCTCCTTCGGAGAGCTGATATGCAGCCATACCGCCGTCTTTGGTGAATTCTATTCCCGCCAGCGACGTTGTAGCGTCTTTAGAAAACTTGTTAGGATCTAAGAACACCTCCGGAGTGCCTTTGTCCTTTTGCCTGTATAAAACATATTGATTTTGTAAGCCATCGTTTTTGTAGAAATAGGTGTAGGCTCCTTCCTTAAACGGAGCGGTGAACTTTTCGTAATTCCATAATGTTTCCAGCCGCTTCTTGATATCAGAGCGGAATGGAATTTTAGACAAATAGTTTTGTGTGACCTTGTTTTCTGCTTCAACCCAGGCTTTTGTATCCGCGGCCCGGTCGTCCTCCAGCCACCGGTATGGATCTTTAACCGGAGTGCCGAAATACGTGTCTGTAACTTCAACTTTTTTTGTTTTAGGGTAGTTCATTGTATTTGGATCGGGACTGGTATGCTGGGCAGTGGCGTTGTATGAACTCATCAAAGCAAAGCCTAGCAGGCTGAATGTTTTTATTGGTTTCATAGCAATTGGTTAAGTACCAAATTTAAGAAAAGCAAGGAATAAAAGGCGTCACCGATTCTGCAACATTCGCGGCACCGGCTTAAAACAAAAAAGCCCCTCATTTCTGAAGAGCTTTGCTAATGGTTCGAAACTCGAACCCGTCCCAACCGAAGGTCGGGATGACAGGACGGCATTCTAATCAACTGCGCTAGATTCAAAACTGGACAAATAATTCCTGCTAGATCTTACCAGTGTTTGTATCTGTTTATGGCTGTACTTCTTCAATACTTTTTCTCTTTTTAACCCGTCACGTTTGGATATATGAAACTCGAGATACACTATTGCCCAAGGAAATTTGTTTCTGGTATAAGTTGACTCGCCCTTATTATGTTGCCGTAATCTTCTTAAAGGATTTTCTGTAAACCCTTTATAGTAACTCCCATCCCTGAGGGACTGTAAGACGTAAATGTAGAATGCCACCACAATTGATCTTTGGAACAAATATGAAGGAAATCTTAACGTTTTTATAAGTAGGGTCAAGATACTTATTCTGCGGTTGAGCTCGAACCGAGCCGCATCTATGTAAAAGGCAGAGTTTTGAACTCGTGGTCCGTAGTTCTAATGTCTTTGATCTTTTAATAACTGTTATATCGCATAGCAACTTAAGCTTTTAGCCCCGAATACATACTAACTCTAGGTCACGATGCCATTGCGGGGGCTTCAGTAAAATGTCTTAAATGCAAAAAAGCCCCTCATTTCAGAAGAGCTTTGCTAATGGTTCGGAACTCGAACCCGTCCCAACCGAAGGTCGGGATGACAGGGCGGCATTCTAACTATAGGTCACGATACCATTGCGGGGCTTCAGTAAAATGTCTTAAAACAGAAAAGCCCCTCATTTCTGAAGAGCTTTTTGCGGACCGGACGGGACTCGAACCCGCGACCTCCGCCGTGACAGGGCGGCATTCTAACCAACTGAACTACCGGTCCGTAGTATTAGTATTCTTAATTTTTAATAGTCGCCGTATCGCACAGCAACTTAGTTTTTACTATATCTGCTTTTCAAGCTAATCCTGAAAAGCTCAGGAAAGATACAATTTATTTTGTGATCCCGCTGGGATTCGAACCCAGGACCACTACATTAAAAGTGTAATGCTCTACCAGCTGAGCTACGGAATCATTATTAGAACTACTTTTGAGATGCTTTTTCTTAAAAGTGAGGCAAATATACGGCAATAACCCTTACAGTGCAAATAATAAAAAGCTTAATTTGTTGCCAGACCTTAATCTCCTAATATTCAATCAAAAACAATGAATTTTCGGAATAGTTTTGCCTGATCTCCCTGTATTGATCAGGCAAATGAGCCTTCCTTCATCTTTTCCGCATTCTCTGCAAGCTGTAATTCGTCGATGATTTCCTGGATGTCGCCGTTCATTACGTTCGGAAGATTGTAAATTGTAAGCCCGATCCTATGCTCGGTAACCCGGCCTTGAGGGTAGTTATATGTCCTGATCTTCGCCGACCTGTCGCCGGTGGCCACCATAGTCTTGCGTTTCTTCGAAGTTTCCTCCAGCATTTTTGCATGCTCAAGCTCATAAATCCGGCTTCGCAGAACAGCGAACGCCTTATCAAAATTCTTAAGCTGTGATTTCTGGTCCTGACACTGGGCCACGATGCCGGTTGGTAAGTGAGTTAAACGCACAGCAGAATAGGTTGTATTAACCGATTGCCCGCCCGGTCCTGAGGAACAGAACAGATCTTTTCGTACATCATTCATGCTGATCTGAACATCGAACTCATCTGCTTCAGGCAAAACAACAACGGAGGCTGCTGAGGTATGCACGCGGCCGGCAGTTTCAGTGTCGGGAACCCGCTGCACCCGGTGGACGCCTGATTCGTATTTCAACTGTCCATATGCATCCTCGCCGTTTACATTAAAAACAACCTCTTTATAACCTCCCGCAGTGCCCTCGGTAACATCAACCACCTCCATTCTCCATCCTTTACGTTCACAGAAACGGGTATACATACGATAAAGGTCGCCGGCAAAAAGAGCCGCTTCATCGCCACCAGTACCGCCTCGGATCTCCACAATAGCATTCTTGCCATCTTCAGGATCCTGAGGGATAAGCATCATCCGGATCTTCTCCTCTAACTCCTCCTGTCGGGGAATGAGTTCTTCAAGTTCCATCTTAGCCATCTCCCGCATCTCCTCGTCCTTTTCAGTGGCGAGCAAGCCTTTGTTGGCTTCGATGTTACTCACAACAAGACTGTAGACCTTATATTCGTCCACAATTTTGGTAAGGTCCTTATATTCTTTATTGAGCTGGGCAAAACGCTTCATATCACTCATGGTAGCCGGGTTGCTTAGTTCCCGCTCCACATCCTGCCAGCGCTCTTTTATTAATTCTAGTTTATCTAACATCTCTTACAGCGCAAAACCTGTTAAATGGCTTTGCTAATATTTTACAAAAATACGGGTTTTTCATCATTTTATAATTGTTTTTTATCTACTATGAAGCTATCATGAGCATGCATCACCGTAGCAAGCCGATGCTAATGATGGTTTCGGATAATAAATTAATCGCGATAAGAACAGGAATATTCTATGACTGTATGGCTCGGGCCAGATCGCGTTCGAAATACTCCAGTTTCAGATTTTCACCGTCAAAAACAGCATAGGAGTTATATATTAACCATTCACCAAGATTAATATACCTGCTGTTACCCAAACTGAGGTCGAGGGGAAGGTGCCTGTGACCAAAGATCATATAGTCGAAATGATCCTGTTGAAGCAGTTCCTGAGAATATTTATATAACCATTCCTTCCCGGCATCCTCGAAGACTTCCTCTTTAGCATTTTGAGCCCTGCTGCTCTTCGACCAGCGCTGTGCGATGCCAATTCCCAGGTTAGGATGAAGGCGGGCGAAAAGCCATTGACATACTTTGCTGCGGAAGATCTTTTTCAGGATCTTATACATCTTGTCGCCCGGGCCAAGCCCGTCGCCATGATGAAGGTAAAACTTCTTACCGTTTCGTTCCATGATCAGCTCGTCCGAAACGATCTTAATTCCCATTTCCTGTCCGAAGTAATCGAACATCCACATGTCGTGATTACCCTTAAAAAAAGTGATCTTAATGCCTGAATCACTTAATTCGGCAAGCTTGCCCTGGAAACGGATGAAGCCCCTCGGAATAACCGTGGCATATTCAAACCAAAAGTCGAATACATCACCCATGAGAAAGATTTCAGCGGCGTCTGCTTTTATTAGATCAAGCCACCGTACTATCCGGTCTTCACGCTCACGGCTGCTCTTCCTGTCCGGAACCCCTAAATGAAAATCTGATGCGAAGTAAATCTTAGTGCCGGGCATGAGATCAAAAGTACAAAATTTTAATATCCTGACCTCAGATCAGGTCAAATGCCCTGGCATATTCGCCCAATTCGTAATACGAGTTAGTATTTAGTTTTTGTCTGATGTTCAGCTCTCTCTCCTCCGTCATTTCGTAAAAATAGGGAATTCAAACCAGAGACGTTGGAATGTTTTTGTGTGATGTATCTCTGCCTATATCCCAAGGAACCTCTTCAGGTTGCCCGACCTGATCATTTCCTTAGTGTCTTCATCTGCCTCATCAGGCCTCAGCGATTCTATTCGCAGCAAGCCGGTAGCATAATCCAATACCGGTGAGTGTGTTCCGAAACAGAACTTCTCCCTGCCGTAGGTTTTTAAAAGCCCTCCAAGATCCAGCACATTACGCCCGGATGTGTCCATAAGCACATTGCTTTTCTTAATCAGCTCGGTATCTTCTTCATTCAAAGCAACGTTGTTTGCCAGGTTTACTATAAGATATTTTGCATCCGGCACTTCACGGATTATGGGCATGACGTCGGCAAGCCTCCATTCTTTTTCTACATCAAGCCAGGAGCTCGGGCGGCTATCCACCATCCGCAAGGATAGCGATACAGGCACACCACGGTCGCGGGCCATTTTAACCAGCTCGATACAGGCTGGATTTGAAAGCTCGTAGCCATGATATATAGGATGAAGGCGTATCCCTTTCATTCCAAAGCGGCCGATAGAGGTCTCGAAATCTCCCTTCCATCCGTTGTATATCGGGTTGATCACCGCGAATGGAATAAAACGGTTCTGGTAGGCTTTTTTGGAACGGATCTCCTCATACAGCTCTTCGTTGGCAAACTGGGTATTCTTATAAAAGATACCATTCAGGCTGCTGACTACCGACATATCGGTGCCAAATTCCTCCATCCTCTCAGACAGGGCAGGGAAGTTATTATACTTTAATTGAAGAAATGGCCAGTGGCCGATGTATGAATTGCTATCAACCAACATGTTTACCTGCCTTTCTTAATATATTGTTATAGTTGTCAAAGAATATTTTCCTGCGTTGTGCATCAGTCATTTTTGCTGATATAATATGACCTACTCCCTGGTAGAAGCTGTTGTCGCAGCCAAACAGCAGCCTGTCTTCGCCAATATACCTCAGCGCGAACTCGACCATATTGGCTATGTTATTACTCCCCGAAAGATCGACGTATACATTTGGCGAATGCTGCAATGCCTTACATGCATCTTCCCAGTCGACCCCGCCGGCCGTATGCGCGAACTGGAACATAGCTTCCGGGTAACGTTTTGCTATCTCCACGAAGTCTTCCGGAATTGAAATGTTTTTGGGCTCTCTCGCATTATACTTGACACGCGCCTTACCGATTGGTGAATGCATCAGGATGATCAGCTTCAGGTCTATGAACTTTTCAATGATCGGATAGAATAGCGGGCTGTTTATCTTAACGTGGTTATAGAGCTTCATGCCGGTAAAGCCAAGGTCAACACAGCGCTTGATCTCTTCCATCGACTCTTTTTTGTAGGTGGGATTGAGGGTTAACTGCCCCAGAAACCTATCCGGGTGCGCTTTAACCGCTCCAATTATCGCATCGTTACATGCCCTGAACTCTTCAGGTAGTCCCTTGCTGCCCGGAGCCATAGGTTTGGATATTACCAGCTTGTCTATTCCGAGACGGTCGGCATAACTGATGTTGGAAGCATTCGTTGCTCCCGCCAGGCCGAAGTGCGCATGTGAATCAATCTTGCGATATTTTTTTACTTCGGCCATCAGGTCGATCTTTTTTGCGGCTTCTGCCTCCACCCGGGATTCTTCTTCCCGGCCGGAACCCATAAGGGTATTACCTAAGAGAATACCAGCCGCCGAAGCTGCTGTACCTCCCACAAACGTTCTGCGGTTTATTTTGAACATATCTACTACTTAATTTACTGTGCTCCGAAAGCCTGTAGGCATCAACGGGCACGTACCCACAAGATAGAAGTTTCCATGGAAATGGAAGATAATAATTTTAAGAAAGTTGTTTTTTCTTTAAACCTCGGAAGAATCGTAAACCACAACCTTCGACCAAAGATGGCTATAGTCTTTTACGAACGCCAGATGTATAGGATGGACCTGGTAAGCAGCTTCTCCGGCAATATCACTAAAGAGCGTCAATGCTGATACTCCCCATGAGTCATCCACTACCGGGCGCTTATCGGTTGCGGCAACCACGCCAATTAGAAGTTTTCGTACCGACTCGATCTTTTGAAGGGTTTTGAGGCCCCTTATCAGCTGTGCGCGATCTTCTGACGAAGCTGGGTTTTTAAGCCAGAAGTAAACCTGGTGTGCGATGACTTTCTCTTCTGCCACCATGGCCGTCGCCGGGCTTAGTGTTGTAACAGCTGCTAAGCCTGCGGCCGACGCAATGAATTTTCTTCTGCTGGGTGTTTTCATGGAGTTTGCACGGTATGGTACTAACCTAGCATTTTTTTTTAATAAAGCAAACGCGGGTCTCACGCCGGCTGACCCAGGAATTAACACACCAGCTCCTGTTTGATTTAATTTATCTGGGAAGAAAGACCGCTCACTATGCTGTAGGAAGTGTGAACCAAAACGTGCTACCTTGTCCTAATACGGAATCTACGCCAATCGTACCCTTGTGGCGTTCGATAATTTGTGCTGAAATATAAAGGCCCAGGCCCAGACCTGAGAATTGTATACCGGAAGGATCGACCCGGTAATACCGGCCAAAGAGATGCGGAAGTTTCTCAGGGGGTATTCCAATCCCGAAATCCTGCACCGAGGTTTTTACCATTCCGTTCTCCCGCGCAACCTTTAGTTTTATAGTTTTCGAGTCGGGGGCATATTTTACCGCATTGTTAACCAGGTTAACAACAACCTGGTCTATCCGCGGGTAATCTGCGCATACTTCGACTTCCTCGTCGCCTTCAAAAATGAAGTTGTAGCTCGAATCGGCTTTTACGTGATTGCAGCAGTCATTTATAAGCGTTGAAAGATTAAACTTGGTTTTGTTCAGCGGAAGCTGGCCATGCTGGATCTTTGAAACGTTCATCAGGTCTTCTGTCAGGTAAAGTATCTTGAGCAGGTTCTTGTTGGCCTTATCAAGGAATTCAGGAATTTTTTCCGACCCCGGATTGGAACTTACTATTCTCGAAAGCAGCTGCATGGACGCCTTGAGAGAAGTAAGCGGGGTTTTTAATTCATGGCTCGCTATACTGATAAACTCGTCTTTCTGCTGGGATATTTTCCTCCGGTTAGTAACATCCATGAAGGTACCGATGCCCCCCACCAGGTTTCCATACCGATCGCGAAGAGGTGCCGCATTCAGTGAGATATAAAAGCGTTCGGCGTTTTTAGGCTGCACAGCAATTTCATAATCATAAACTTCCTTACCGCGGGCCATCATAACCATTATCGGGTGCTCTTCGGCTGGCAGGTCACTGCCGTCTATCTTCAGGTTTTTCCATTGATCACAGCCGAAAATGGTCGTCAGCTTTTCGTCTTTGCTGCCGCACAGGATCTTTTGAGCCATCGGGTTGGCGTATGTCAGGCGCCCTTCCAGGTCTACAATTACAACTCCCTCAGCCATTGTTTCAAGTATCCGGGTTAACCGCTCCTGGTTATTTCGCAGATCTTCCTCGATCCTGGTTTTATCGCTGAGTGTTATTTCGAGCTCCCGCGTACGTTCCTTAACCGTGGCTTCCAGGTTTGAATTCAATAAGCGCGCTATTTTCTGTGCTTCTTCCAGTTGCTCATTTTTTTGCACCAGGATCTTTTCTGTTTCTTTTTGACTGCTCAGATCAGTCAGGATCATGCTCATGGAAACACCTTCGTCCAGATCCAGGGTTTTCATAGATATCAATACCGGCAAACCGTTGGAGGTTGAACTCCTTAGTAAAAGTTCTGCCTTAATGTTTTGATCCCAGGCTCTTAATATCAAGGCCCTGAAGGTGTTCTGATATTCTGGTATAATGAATTTTACGAATTGTTGCCCGATCACTTTTTCCAGCGGCAGGCCCAGCATGGTAGCAAATTGTGAATTAGAGTAAAGGATGAGGTTATCTTTGTTTAAGGTAACAGCGCCCTCTGTCATCTGCTCGATAAAGATCCGGTAAGTATGGTCCGCGCTTTTAAGCGAGTATACCTGGTGACCGTCCTTGTTTTTTACAACAAGGGCATCTACCTCGCCTGAACGTATCGCCTCAAGAGTGTCATTCGACTCCTCCAGTTGAATGCGGACCTCATTCAGCTCTGCCAGCAACTCTTCATATGACTTTGAACTTTTCAAGAAATCAAATTATGTTAATCCCAGACCCTTTAAAACTTTTTCTCTCTCCGACATATCGCCTATAAGTCGTCTGACGGGAAGAGGCGATTTCTTTAACAGCAAAGGCACGGCAGCTACGTCTTCGGATTTTACCAGCTGCGGCTGCTGATGGATATCGATGATCTCCAGCTCATATCTCCCCTTTAAATGCATTTCGCAAATATTCCGCAGATTATTGATAGCCTTAACTGAATTTGATGAAGTGCCTGAAACGAATAGCCTCAAAATATAGAATTCTTCGGTTGGGACGCTCTCATCCATGGTAAAATTCTGCATGTTCGCTGTTTTACAATTGCCTGATATCCAAACCCACTAATACCTTTTCCTGATTGGAAAGATCCCCGATAATCTTTCGTACTGGCTCCGGCACTTTCTTTACAAGAGTGGGGATAGCCAGGATCTGGTCTCCCTCAGCGAGCTGGGGATTTACCAGCAGGTCGATAACCTCTATACTATATTGTCCTTTAAGATGCTCTTCACAGTATTTCTTAAGGTTATTGAGTGCGGTAACTGACCGGGACGTCTGTCCGGCTATGTAAAGCCGTAGTTGATATGCTTTTTCCACTATTTTCCTTTCTTATTTTTAGAGCTGCTACTCGCTTCAGTGGCTGCGCGATATTTGCTGCCCTTGCGAAGCTCTGTTATTTGCTGCCGGTTTTGTTCCAGAACCTGCCTTTTTAACTCCTCTTCTATATAAACTTTGTTTAATTCTTCTTCCGCGGATTCAAATTCAGTTTTCAAAGCTTCGATCTTAGCCTCAAGAAGCGACCGTTTTCTGACCAGTTCCCGGTCTTTTCTGCCGAGGGCATTGGTATGCAATATCCGGCCCGTTTGTTCCTGCAGGATCTGTGCCTCCCGGGCAGAGCCCGTAAGAATTCCCTCAGGGCCAAGATATACGTCGATAAGGTCGAGGCCTTTCTCAGTGATCACAAACTCGCGGACCTGGTTAGAATGAGCCATCCCCCTCGATTTCATGATGTACAAGCCGCGGTTGCGCTCTCCGTTTGATTCTATATCGCGGATAAGTATCCAGGCGTCAACCAATGAAGAGACACCCTCGTCTGTTTGCTCGTTGACAATGTTGTTCAGGCTCAGGGCTGTAAACAGAACCGTTATCTGTTCCGACTGAAAATAGTCGATCAGCCTTACCAGCATTGATTTTACTTCACTGACCGATCCTACCGTGATCAGGTTTGTTATCGGATCCAGTACTACGACACTGGGCTTAAACTGCCTGATGGCTTTATGAATAGCTACCAGGTGCATCTCCAATCCATATAAGGTCGGCCTGGAAGCATAGAATTGCAATAAACCTTTATTTACATGTTTTTGCAGGTCCATGCCGATCGATCTCATATTACGGATAATCTGTTGCGGCGACTCTTCAAAAGCAAAGAAAAGTGTTCTCTCATTGCGCGCACAGGCGGCATTTACAAAACTGGCAGCAACACTTGTCTTACCGGTACCGGCAGTACCCGATACCAGGATGCTGCTGCCCCGGTAAAACCCGTCTTTCGTAAGCATTTTATCTAAAGCGGGTATTCCCGATGACACACGCTCGGAAGAAACGGCCTTATCAAGGTTGAGTGATGTAACCGGTAAAACAGAGATCCCATCTTCATCTATAAGGAAAGGGTATTCATTTGTTC
This sequence comes from Daejeonella sp. JGW-45, assembly GCF_029360805.1. Classification (GTDB taxonomy): domain Bacteria; phylum Bacteroidota; class Bacteroidia; order Sphingobacteriales; family Sphingobacteriaceae; genus Daejeonella. The sequence goes on from NZ_JARKNC010000010.1 coordinate 213,101, forward strand.
CATGGATCGATCCTCTGTATTTGACGACGCGTAAACGTCTTGTCGAGATCTGGTCTACAACGCGGTGGTCGAGTAGTATAACACAGTCCGATACATATTCTTCCAACCCTTGCTTGGTCAGGGTTCCTTCTCCACGCTCGCCCGTAATGATGGCAGTTACGCCTTTGTTTTTAAGCCATTGGAATAACCGGCGTATTTCAGCGCGTAGAATGGCCTCGTTTGTCAGGCCTGAAAATAAGTTTTCAATGGTGTCAAGTACAACACGCCGGGCACCTATGCTGTCAATAGCATAGCCCAGGCGAATAAAAAGGCCGTCGAGGTTATATTCACCGGTTTCGTGAATCTCGCTTTTATCAATATGGACGTAATCAAGCCGTATCCTTTTTTCGGCTTCGAGTTTCTTCAGGTCAAATCCCAGGGAGGCCACATTCGCCGCCAGTTCATCAGCTTTTTCTTCAAACGCCATGAATACGCCCGGTTCATTATATTCCATGGCACCCCTGACAATGAATTCCAGGGAAAATAATGTTTTGCCGCAGCCCGCGCTGCCGCAAATAAGAGTCGGTCGGCCGGTTGGTAATCCCCCTAACGTAATTTCATCAAGCCCGCTTATTCCGCTGGGACTTTTGGGAATTGAAACAGCTTTAAATGCTTTTTGAGGTTGTTTCGCGTTTTTAACCATTTAATTTAGATATATATCTTGCAATAAGTTTTAGTTAATAATGATCAACAAAGATATATCCTGTCTGTTTTTTCTTCCGCCCGGTATAAAACCCCATTTTTGTTTTTTTTTAATTTAAGTGCGGGTAATTATTGTATCCCGGTCATACCATTCGTTATTCTCCCGGTGTTCTGTCCTTATTACCATACTATGCCTTCTGAAAAACAGGTCAGTGTAGTCTTTTTGGTTCAAAAAAAAATCCCGTGGGGACGGGATTTCTTTTGTTGTTTAACTTTTAACTGAGGAAAAAGAACGATCTTATGGTTTAGAGGAATAAGATACCAGGATAAGTGCAAAAAGCTTGCCAGCCGGATTTTCGGGATATCGCCGCTAAGTTTTTTGAGTTACTGAGATTTTACGCGGATAATAAACTTCTGTTAACGACATACGGGGCTGAGCCCTCTTGATGTCGGCGCCTTACATAAGATGTTCCGAACTCACTGATCTGCTTTGATGCCGCATTTGCATAGAATTAGGAAAAGGGTATTTGAAATATCATTTTAATTTTCTACTTTGTATTTAAAAGTACTTTATATTTAAATAGTTTATTGCTTGTGTTGCCAGCGCCCTTCTTAATCCGGATCTGGTAATGTACAGGTCTTTTGAGAATGGTTAATAGATGAAAAAATTTGAAGAGTTATACCATTCCGCCAGAGCCGACAGATGGATGCAACGCTTTGCAGTGTTTTGTCGTGTCGCACTGGCAGCCAGTTTCATACCTTCAGGTTATGTAAAGATTATGGGCGAGCGATTCACCAGCCTCTCGTCCAACAACCCCTTAGGGCATTATTTCGACGCGCTTTATCTCACGGGATACTATTATACTTTTCTTGGAATTGTACAGATTATCACAGCGGTATTATTGCTGATTCCAAGAACTTCCTTTCTCGGGGCACTTTCTTATTTCCCAATAATCCTTAATATAGTTGTTCTTACTTACGCCCTGCGATTCGACGGTACCCGGATCGTTTCTTTGCTTTTGCTGGCTAGCGTGTTTTTATTGGTTTGGGATTACAGACGTCTGAAGCTTATTTTCTCAGTTAGCGATAAGAAGGAAGACCATGCCGTCCAGGCAAAACCGATGGGTAGAAAGACCCGCTTTTGGTTTTTCAGTGGATCTTTTTGTGCTGTAGCGTTTGTGATTGTTATAAACAGTTATTTATATGAGCTCCGTCCGGGCAACGCTATGGGCGAATGCCAAAGCCAGTGTGAGGATAGCAGGAACCCGGCTGCATGTGAAGCTTTTTGCGACTGCATACATAACGCGGGCCAGTCTCTTGATACTTGCTTGGCTATCTTTGATAAGGCAAAAGACGTTGTCAGGCGGTACTGAACCAGTACCGAACCAAGTATTCTTGAATAGTTAAGTTCCCGGAAACCGCGATTATCTTTCGCTTTGAAAGAGACCTCCGGGTCTCTCTCTTTTTGGCTGTAATGCCAGTATCCTTAGTAAAGGGTTTAAGCCCTCAATTAATAAAATATGCATGCTTGGTGTTGATTACACACTTTAATTGCGATATTGCTTTTGAAACTTAATCGAAATACCGGTTCTGATGTGTGGAGGCATTGAGTATTAACACTATTAAACAGCTGCATATTACCTCTTAATAAATATAGCTAATGAAGCACATGACTAATTACCGCTGGACCATTTGTTCTCTGGTATTCTTTGCAACCACTATCAATTACCTTGACAGGCAGGTGATCAGTTTACTGAAACCCGTGCTGGAAAAGGAATTTTCCTGGAGCGAATCAGACTATGCAAATATCGTTGCTGCTTTTCAGCTTGCTTACGCGTTGGGTATGCTGGGGATCGGTAGTGTGATCGACAGGATAGGGAGCAAGATGGGTTATGCGATCTCTTTGTTCTTATGGAGCATCGCCGCTATTATGCATGCTTTTGCCAGAACTACCTTTGGATTTGGCGCTGTCCGGGCAGCTTTGGGTGTAACAGAGGCGGGTAATTTTCCAGCGGCTATTAAGGTGGTAGCAGAATGGTTCCCCAAAAAGGAAAGGGCACTTGCAACCGGTATCTTCAACTGCGGGACCAATATCGGGGCTGTCATCGCACCCCTGGTAGTGCCCTGGATCGCCATAACCTATGGCTGGCAAATGGCATTCATAGCTACCGGTGCAGTTGGTTTCGTCTGGCTCATATTCTGGTTTCTCATGTACGATTCGCCGGCTAAGCATAAACGCGTTTCGGAAGCCGAGCTGGCACATATTAACAGCGATCCTGATATGGACGCTGCTGTATTGGATAAGAATGAACCTGCCATTCCGTGGACTAAGCTTCTCACTTACAAACAAACCTGGGCGTTTGCAGTTGGTAAGTTCCTGTCTGACGGCGTCTGGTGGTTCTTCCTGTTCTGGCTCCCTGCATTTTTAATTGCTGAGTATGGCCTTGAGGGTACGGAAATTAGTTTCCCTGTGGCAGTAGTATATATAATGGCAGGGTTTGGAAGTGTGCTGGGCGGCTGGCTGCCAATGTGGTTTGTGAAAAGCAAAGGCTGGAGTATGGTCAGAGCGCGGAAAACATCGATGCTCATCTATGCGATATTTCCATTGATGGTGATGTTTTCACAGGAGGCCGGCTCCTATAATATGTGGTATGCGGTCATAATCATTGGTATTGCGGCGTCTGCTCACCAGGCCTGGTCAGCAAACATTTTTACCACAGTTTCTGATATGTTCCCCAAAAGTTCCATCGGAGCGGTAATTGGGATTGGGGGAATGGTAGGTGGCTTCGGTGCTATCGCCGTCGCGAAAACTGCAGGGCTGCTTTTAGATTATTACCGGGCACTGGGCGAGGTAGAAACGGCATATTATATACTGTTCCTGTTCTGCGGAACAGCCTATTTGATCGCGTGGTTTTTAATGTTCAGGGTACTGGTTCCCAGGATGACGCCTATTCAGGATCTATAATTTAAAGTGAAATTGATTTTTTTCTGCTAATTTAAAAGCGGAATAATTCAGTTTCATCTTATCCTATTAATAAATGACCGGCCTGGCCGGAAAAAATGAAATGACATGAGTAAAAAAGCAGAATCCCGGCGGGATTTTATCAGGAAAACAGTAACCGGGGCAGCAGCACTATCCTTCGGTGGAATATTGCCCGGTTTCAGTGCAAGCAGTTACAACCGTATTCTCGGTGCAAACGAACGCATTAAGATAGCATCGATGGGAGTTAACTCCCGGGGTCTTGCGCTTGCAAATAACTTTGCAGCGCTAAAGGATTGTGAAATATACAATATCTGCGATGTAGACAGTCGCGCTGCCCAGGTTTGTATTGACAGCGTCCGGAAGATCCAGGGTACAAGCCCGACAGCAGTACCTGATTTCAGGAAAGCCCTGGAAGATAAGGATGTGGATGCACTTGTTGTAGCCGCGCCGGATCACTGGCATGCACCTGCAGCTTTGCTGGCCTCAGCCGCCGGAAAGCATGTTTATCTTGAAAAGCCATGCAGTCATAATCCTCACGAAGGGGAATTGCTGATGGCGGCAGCTCTGAAATATAAGAATGTAATTCAGATGGGTAACCAGCGACGCTCATGGCCAAATGTGGCTAAGGGTATTGCGGAGCTTCACGCAGGAGTGATTGGCCGCCCCTATATGGCTAAAACCTGGTATACCAATAACCGGCCGTCAATCGGGGTAGGTAAGAACGTGCCTGTGCCAACATGGCTCAATTACGATCTGTGGCAGGGCCCGGCTCCGAGAGTGGCTTATAAGGATAACCTGATACATTATAACTGGCATTGGTTCTGGCATTGGGGAACCGGTGAAGCCCTGAACAATGGAACGCACATGGTCGACCTTGCCCGCTGGGGTCTTGGTGTTGATTATCCGACACAGGTTAGCTCCAATGGTGGTCGCTACCGCTATCAGGACGACTGGGAAACTCCCGATACCCAGGTAATTAACATGGAATTTGGGAATAACTCTATGATCACCTGGGAAGGAAGAAGCTGTAACCCGCAAGCTATAGAAGGTGCGAGCGTAGGGGTTATGTTCTACGGTGAAAATGGCTCCATGCTGATCACCGGCGGCAATGCGTACACGATCTTTGATTTAAAGAACAAGATCGTAAAAGAGGTGAAAGCTACTTCAGTAGTAAACACCAGCAGTCTGACAAGCCCTTCGCAGGCCCTGGATGCTTACCATCTTCAAAACTTCTTAGATGGTATCAAAGATGGTAAACCTCTTAACGCCGACATTGTTAGCGGACATAAGAGCACGCTGCTGGTGCAGCTGGGAAATATCGCACAGAGAACCGGAAGAGCCCTGGATATAGATCCATCAAATGGACGTATCAGGAACGACAAGCAGGCAATGAAGCTCTGGAAACGTGAATATGAAAAAGGCTGGGAACCTAAAGTTTAGCAGTAAATGAAAAGATCGATTTATATTTTAGGTTTAACTTCTGTCCTGGCGGGATCAGGATGCAGCAGTGATAATAAAAAGGAAGGCGTGCAGGATTCGGCCACAGTAAAGCTGATCACCTTAGATCCGGGTCATTTTCACTCGGCATTGGTGCAGAAATCAATGTACAATGGCGTAAGCCCTGATGTGCATGTTTATGCTCCTGAGGGACAGGAACTGCAGTCACACCTGAAGCTCGTTGATAATTATAACAAGCGGGAAACTGATCCCACCAAATGGAATGAGAAGATCTATACCGGCGCCGATTTTTTTGAAAAAATGCTGGCCGATAAATCCGGTAACGTCGTAGTTATCGCGGGCAACAATCAAAAGAAGACCGAATATATCAGCCGCTCTGTAGATGCGGGCTTTAATGTACTGGCCGATAAGCCGATGGCCATAGATTCCGACGGATTTAATAAGCTGGTATCGGCTTTTGAAACGGCAGAAAAGAATAAGGTGCTGTTGTATGATATCATGACAGAAAGGTATGAGATCACGAGCATGCTGCAGAAGGAAATAGCAAACAGCCCGGAAATATTCGGACAGCTGGTTAAAGGCACCGTGGAAAATCCTGCTGTCGTTAAAAGAAGCGTGCATCATTTTTACAAGAATGTTTCGGGTGCGCCCCTCGTAAGACCGTCCTGGTTCTTTGACGTCAATCAGCAGGGAGAAGGTTTGGTCGATATCACCACTCACATGGTCGACCTCATTCAATGGGCATGTTTTCCGGATAGTATCCTGGATTACAAAACCGACATTGAAGTTAAAACTGCAAAGCGCTGGCCAACAACCATTAGCCGCTCGCAGTTTGAAGATGTAACTCAAAAGAAGGAATATCCCTCCTATCTGTCGCCATACGTGAAGGGCGATTCTCTTGGCGTTTATTCGAATGGCGAGATCAATTACACCATAAAGGGTATCCATGCCAATGTTTCCGTGACCTGGGATTTTAAAGCTCCTGAGGGTACAGGTGATACACATTACTCCATCATCCGCGGAACTAAGGCAGACGCGATCATCATGCAGGGTAAGGATGAGGCTTATAAACCGGTTCTTTACGTGAAAACGAAGGCTGACCTGACCAAATTAAATGCAGTAAAGCAGCTTAAGGAGAAATATAAAGGTCTTGAGTTTAAGCCTAAGGGAGCAGGTCTGTGGGAAGTTTTCATCCCGGCAGAATACAAGGTGGGCCACGAGGAACACTTTGCACAGGTGACCAAAGCTTACCTGAGTTATCTTAAAGCCGGTAAACTTCCGGATTGGGAAGTTCCTAATATGCTTGCTAAGTACTATACTACTACGCAGGCCCGGGAAATCGCGCTTAAGAGCAAATAGCTAGTTGATCAGGCCTTCACGGCGGTAATAGGCCATAGAAAGCCTGATCATCTTATTATAAGTCCGCATCCCCGCGGGTTGCTTATTGGCCTTCAGGTAATTATCATAAAAGATGCTGCTCAGCCGGGCAGCATCTCCCTGATATCTGGTCCAGTATTCGCGCTCTGTTTGCAGATCTTCAAGCACAGCAGGCAAAATCTTTCCCCGCATTTTTTTAAAAGCTATACTGTCGACCCGCCACACTTCGGCCATAAACTCTTGTGCAGCCAGATAATAGGCCGAATATTTCAATAGGGCGTTTCCGGATGATTTTCCTGCAATGAAGCCAATGAAATTAGCTTCATCCTCAGCCCCGAATCCCATCTGATGGGCCATCTCATGACAGGCAACAAAAGGCCTCGTAAATACAGGCATTAAACTATTGAAATGGGCTTCACCTGTAAAGGGATTGTAATACCCTGCAGTACCAAGATAATTCAACAACGGACTCAACAGGCTTTTCTTAGCTGCTGGCTTAATAGCCGGAAGCGGCGGGTTAAATGTTTTCAGGCTGTTGATAGCTTCGACCGCAGGTTTTAGTATTTCCTGGTTTGAAACTGACATATCTTCGTTCCTCAGGACCTGACGACTCGTATTTGCAGAATCGATAAGCATGGACGTGACGGTTAAAAGCTGTTCCTGGTCATATTCATAGTTCTGCAAACCCAGTCTCTCAGCGGCAGGCTGCCTGAAATAGTTAAGCGCCCACAGGAAATAAAATGCACAAACAGCGATCTGCAGTTTCACGATAAAGCCGAGGAACAGCAGGCCTGCGTGTCGAAATTCCTTTTTTGCCAGGAACCGCACCAGCCGGTAAAGTCCGCTTAGCAATAAGCCTATGATTATAATATACAGGAGATCGCCGACGCTAAACGGGACGTAGTTAAATAGAAATTGTACCCCGCCACGAATCAGCCTGTAGAGCCCCTGTGAGTAAAAGGCTTCAGTAAAGTCAGGATAGGCTTTCAGGCTAAAGATCAGGGCCAGGACAAGGGAGCATGCAGCTACCCATGTCAGCCCGCGTTTTAGTCTGCTCTTGTCACTCATTGTTGCAAAATAGATAATTCCGGCCGGAATTTATGTTCATAGCGTATAGTGACAATTATTCTTACTTTTAGACGCTTTAATATAAAAGCTATACCACATGATTTCAATAAAGAACTACCAGGAGTTTGAAGCTTATCTGGGAAAAGATCTCGGCGTGTCGCCGTACCACAAGATAGATCAGCAGCAGATCAACCAGTTTGCCGATGCAACGCTTGATCATCAGTGGATCCATACCGATGCTGCCAGAGCTGAAAATGAGGGACCCTTTAAAGCCACTATAGCTCATGGATATTTAACCCTTTCCCTGATCCCTTATTTATGGAAGAAGATCATCGATATCCAGAATCTTAAAATGGAGATCAATTATGGCATAGAAGACCTGAGGTTCGGGCAGGCCGTGGTGGTTGGCAGCGAGGTGAGGTTAAGCGTAAACCTTAAAGCGATTGCTAACCTGCGTGGGATAACTAAAGTGACTATCGGTGTAGAATTGCAGATAAAGGATCAAAAGAAACCTGCTTTTGCAGGTAACGTAGTGTTTCTTTACCATTTTATAGATTAACTCAGGAGCCTGCCTGCGCGTCAATTATAGCTTTTAACTGGCTTGCCTGGATTACTCCTGACTGGCGCCATTTAGCTTCACCATTCTTAAAAAGTATTAAGGTGGGAACGCTTTGGACATTATAATGCCGCGCGACCGCGGGATTTTTATCTATATCTACCTTAAGTATTCTCGCTTTGCCGCCAATCATCCCTTTTAGCTGTGTCAGGATGGGCGCCATCATTTTACAGGGGCCGCACCACTCGGCCGAAAAATCGACCAGAACGGGCTGGTCTGATCCTATTATCTCATTAAATGCTGACATAATTACTTTTTATATATGTTAATAATAGCGGCGATGGTAATTGGGTTTCAATTGTCTGTTAAAAACCATTAGCTGCAAAACAACGTATAAAGAATATACTTTTACGTAACTATTTTCAAGAGTATTTGTTTACCTTAATATTTTAGCCGTTACCCAGTATATGAGTTACACCGCCGATCAGTTAATTAGTATCATTTCGGTCGTCCCCAAAGCCATTGCCGTTGTAGATAATAATATGAAGTACGTGGCTGCTTCCCACCGGTGGGTTGAAGATTACGGACTTCAGGGAAAAAACCTTATCGGCGAATCACACTATGATCTGTTCCCTGAGATCGGCGACGCATGGAAGGCCATACATTCCGAATGTCTGCGTGGTAAAGCTCAAACGAATCCACAAGATAAGTTTGTCAGGCTTGATGGTACAGTTCAATGGTTAAGATGGGATGTAAGCCCCTGGTTGGATCCCGAAGGGAATATTTTGGGTATGGTGATGTATTCTGAGGATATTACTGCCCAGATAGAAGAAGAGACCCAAATGAAAAGGGTTTTGGACCTCTATGAAGAGACTAATGAGGCTGCCCGGATTGGCTCATGGGAGCATGATTTGATCACGGGGACTATATTCTGGTCGCCTATGGTAAAGCATATTTACGAAGTTGAAGAAGATTTTATCCCCAGCCTCGAAAAGATCAGGGACTTTTTGAAAAAAGATTCTGATAAGGCTCAAATGGATTCAGTAGTTGATGAGGCTGTTAATGAACGGAAGTCATTCGATATTGACCAGGAAATAATTACAGCTAAGGGTAAGGCCTTATGGTTACGGGTAAGGGGTAATCCGCAATTTAAGGATTCAGAATGCATACGTATTTCAGGAACAATTCAGGATATTCAGGAATTAAAGCTGCAAAGTATGCTGCTGAAAGACAGTGAAGAGAAATACAAATCCATTATTGCCAATTCGCTAACTGCACATTTCCTGATCCACCCGGACGGTCGTATCCTCGAAGCTAATAAAACTGCCCTGGATATGTTTGGCTACACCATCGACGAAATGCGGACGCTGGGAAGGGCTGATCTTTTGGATACGTCGGATCCAAATCTCGCGGCCTACGTAAAAAGGCGCGAGGAAACAGGATCTGCTGAGGCAGAACTGACCGGTATACGCAAAAACGGGGAACGCTTCCCGCACGAGATCTCGTCGGTTTCCTTTACCGACTCAAATGGTATCCGGCGGACCAGCGTATCGATGGTGGATATAACGGAAAGGAAAAGAGCCGAAGAAAACCTGAGATTGAGTGAGGCCGAGTTTAGGGCCGCTTTCGAGTACTCGGCCCTGGGAATGTCACTTATGGACATTGATGGCAGATGGATCAGGATAAATGAGAGCTTCTGCCGGATCTTAGGTTACACCAACCGGGAACTGATGTCGCGCTCTTTATATGAATTAGCCCATGCCGATGATCGTGACAAGGACATTCCATTTGTAAGGGAGGTTTTAAGCGGGTCGAAGAAATCATATCACCTGGAAAAGCGTTACATTCATAAGAACGGAACAGTGGTTTGGGTCCACCAGGCCAGCTCTGTGGTTCATGACATCGATTATAAACCATCGCACTGGACCGTTCAGATCCAGGACATCACGGAGCAGAAGGCTGTTGAGGATGCGTTAAGAGAGGAACGTGAGCTGTTGCGTACCCTGATTGATAATATCCCCACCGCTGTCTTTATTAAAGATCTTGAATCCCGCAAAATGCTGGTGAATAAAGCAGAGTGCGATTTTATGGGTGTTAAGGACGCTTCAGAGATCCTGGGCAAAAATGATTTTGAACTCTTCCCAATAGATTTTGCACGTATAACTGTTGCGGAGGACCAGGAGGTTTTTACAACACGTAAGCCGATAATAAACCGCGAAAAAGTTATAACCTGGATAGACGGCCGCACGAGGTGTCTGCTGACCTCTAAAATTCCCCTCTTCGACAATGGCAAGATATCCGGCCTGCTGGGTATCACTTACGATATCACGCAGATCAAAGTAGCGGAAAGTGCACTTCTAGAAAGTGAAAAAAAGTACCGGAGGATATTTGAGAATATCCAGGATGTATTCTACCAGACTGACCAGGAAGGAATAGTGACCGAGATAAGCCCATCAATAGAGAAACACTCAGGATATTCCCGCGAGGAGGTTATCGGCAAGCCTGCAACCGATTTTTATTATAACCTGGAGGACAAGGAAGCATTGGTTGAATCCATCCGGGCAAATCGTATGGTCAGCGACTTCGAAGTGCGCCTGAAGACGAGATCCGGCGAGCGCAGGTACTCTTCTGTGAACGCCCAGTTAATTATACAAAATGGAGAAATAGTAGGTACGGAGGGCAGTATGCGTGATGTGACCGACAGGAAGGCCCAACAGGACTCATTACAGGCCTTGAACAACGACCTTAATACGCTGAACGACCAGAAGAATAAGCTGCTGTCCGTAATCGCTCATGATCTGAGAAACCCGATAGCGGGTTGTGTCGGTCTGCTTGAGGTTGTGTTTATGGATATTGAAAACACCAGCAAGGATGAGCTGGTAGAATACATGCAAATGATGCAGAAAGGGGTGTTGAATGCTCATGAACTACTTGAAGACTTGCTCGAGTGGGCAAGGATCCAGTTTCACTCCGTAGATTTTATTCCAACGCGCGTTGATGATCTCGCAACAGAGATAAGACACACATTGAAAAAGTTAGAGCCGATTGCCGAAGCGAAGCAGATCCAGCTGAAGCAAGAAATGGCCGAGGGGATGTCTATTGATGCAGATAAGCACATGCTGGCGTCCATCATACGCAACCTGGTAACTAATGCGATTAAGTTCACCAATCAGCACGGACAGGTTGTAATAAATGTCAGACGCGAAAAGGGCGGATATTTGTTTTCTGTTCAAGACAATGGGGTAGGGATATCAAAAGAGGATATAGCCAAGCTGTTTAGCAGCGATACGGGCTTTAGCTCATACGGTACCCTTGGAGAAAAGGGTACGGGAATGGGGCTTGTATTATGCCGTAATTTCGTGGAAAAACACGGCGGTAAGATCTGGATCGAAAGTACGGTAGGCAAGGGCAGCACTTTTTATTTCAATATCCCCGACCAGGAAAAACTACACTGAAGGAACCTGGGAATTGTATAGAGCTAAAGTCTCCTTTAGCTCTTTTTGTTGTGAATATCTTAATTCTTCTGATTATAGTTTTCCTCTCAGAAGGTCATCACGGATATCTGTTAAACCTACACGGTCCATTCTTGCCAGATAGTCGGACGTTTCTGAATAGTATTTCTGGATATGTGCCCGGTACGAATCTTTATTAACCGTTTTAAGCTTTGAAATTATAAAGCTCTGGAACAAAGCGTAGTCAATAACAGATTGTTTCCAGTCGGTGTAGAGCGCATGACCCCTGTTTATCCCGATAGCAGACGTAGGTCTGATCTCGGCCATCTTCATACCAAACAGGTTGTGGTTTTCTTTGAAAATAGCTGAGGTGAAATTACCTGTTTCAAGTCTGGCCTGCGATAATGCGATTTCCGGATACTTGATCTTCAGCTCTTTCATAAGAGCCACGAGAGCTTTCTCAGAAAAATCATTTGGTACACCAACGTTTTCAGATTGTTTTGTTTCTACTGGAGATGCGGTCAGAAGCCCCTTTGTCGGGTAAGCAAATCCTACTCCATAACCGATAGCTAATACCAGTACATGATAGAAATATTTCTTCATAATTGTTCTTTAAATAAGGAGGTACTCCTTAGTTAATTCCTCAGTTAATTAGGTCGTGACAGAAGCGGTTTAGGAAGGAAGGTTGAATCTAAAACGCAATAAATTGCCGATTATTTCCGCGGATATGTTTTTTCTGGGCCTGCCGGATAACCCGGAACGCTTGGCCGGGGACAGTTGAGCAGCAGGAGATTTGAAGATAGTTTGCTTCTATACTGCCTAAACAGGGATTTAGGAAATCCCTCAGATAAAACACCCCTCTAAAATGCAAGACTAAGCCGGCGTATCAGCCAACATGTTTGTGACGGGAATCTGACAATCGCTCTAATTCTTTTGAGGGGGAGTGATCATAATGTGGGCACGGTGAGATCCCGGATCCATTAACCAGGGCATGCCTGCAACATCTGGCTTGGTAGGCAGGCCTGTGCTTTCCGGAGTAGCATAGGGGATATAAATAACATACCTTAGAAAGCCATCTTTTACAGTGCCGGCAGCAGGATCGAAATTCTCGGCCTTTGCCGTATAGACATATAAGGTTGTGGGCTGTTTCGGCATACTGAGTTTACCCGACTTTACTTCTGCGTCACGTATATCAGTTGCTTCTTTCGGCGACTTGCCCGAAAGCTTGAGATCCCTGCCGCGCTTCATAAACGGTTCCAGATCCTGGTGGTAACTGGCAACATTCAGACCGGCGATCTTTGGGTCGTCAGAAAGACAGATCATCTCATTTGATCCTTTCCTTAATTCAACCAGCTCACCTTTCTGATTATATCCAAGAACCGTTGCTTTATCGCGCTTGTCGGCCGGTGCGGCTAAAACCGCAGTTTTAATTTGAACTTCGGCAGAGGGTATCATTTGTGAGAATGCAGCTGATCCCGCGGATAGTAGTGCGAGAGAAAATATGATTGTTTTCATAGCCTGATATTAACAGCACATTTGCTTATTAATATTAGCTTTTTTTCTGCTGAATAACAAATTAATTATCCTGCCGTCTCGTCTGCGGGCTTGATAACTAGTTTTACAGAATCGTCGGATACAACTACAAGCCGCTCTTTATAAAGACTGCCAATAGCCTTTTTAAATGCCTTCTTGCTAATCTTCAACTGGTTATAAATATCTTCCGGTGAACTTTTATCTCCCAGGTTGATGATGCCACCGTTTTCTTGCAGTTCGATCATTAAGCTGTCCTTCAGGTCGAGGATGTGCCTGAAACCGATAACCTGCAAACTAAGGTCGATTTTATTTTCCTCGCGTATCTTTTTAACAAAGCCCCGTCTTACATCACCAGGCTGCAGGTCTTCAAATACTTCATTATGATAAAGTAATCCGGCGTATTGCTGATTGATGATGGCGCTGTAGCCCAGGTCGCTTTCATCGAAGATCAGCAAACTCACTTCGTCTCCTTCTTCCAGGTCGTGTGAATCCTGGTCGATAAAATCGGTCAGGCGGGATGAAGCGGTGATCCGTTCATTTCTTTCGTCCGTATATAAGAAAACCACATATTTCTGGCCTATCTTCATGGGGCGCTTCTGCTCACGCTCGGGAACGAATACGTCCTTGCCGATACCCATATCAAGGAAGGCGCCCTGCTCGTTGGTGTCAACTACCTCCAAAAAAGCAAACTCATCAACCATTGCCAGGGGCGTTTCAGTGGTCGCCATCAGGCGGCCGTCACTATGGATATAAACGAAGACATGGAGGTTATCTCCAAGTTCAATATCCTGCGGCGCATGCTGATAAGGTAAAACAACTTCTTTCTCACCATCGGTAAGGATCAAACCAGCGTTTGTTTTCTTTATGAACCTGAGTTCGTTGTATTTTCCAATATCTATCATGCCGGCGTTAAGAGTCTGATGCGGGGATTAATAATTTTCAAAGATACAAAACAGCGGGCTGCTTTATTGTCTGACAATTTATCATCCAAAACAAAAAAGCCCCCGGTTGTCCGAGGGCTTTTTAATTGAAAGATTTGGTTAGTTACCTGAAATAACACCGCAGCCAATTCTGCTTCCGGCATTACCTGTAGGTTGTGTTGTATAATCATCAACGCCAGAGTGTACAATAACTGCGCGGCCGAGGATATTTGTCTTGTCATCGCCGCCAATTGTCCATCTGTCGGAAGAAACGGTTACAGATCCTGAGCCTTCGGCATCCAGCTGCACATTACCTATATCGCCCGAGTGATAAGCTGCAGAACCCCACTTTCCATGTGCTTCATTGGTGGGATTCCAGTGGCCGTGTGCGCCTTTCCCGGCGTCACCGCAATCGCCATGCTCATGTAAATGAACGGCAACTGTTTTGTTAGCCATCTTCGGAAATTTCACGTTAAGGCTCAGTTCTACGGTGCCGTCATCCTTTTTGGTGAATTGCGCAGTACCGCTTCCTGCTGTGTCGGTTTTGGTAGCAGATATGTCTGCATGAGCTTTATCAGCCATGCCCATCATCCCGCCGGTTGTATCGGTGCCCATGCTGTCAGCATGCATAGTTGAGTCGTCAGTAGTGCCGGTTTTGTTCGTGCTGGTGCAGGCTGCCGTTACTGCAATAAAGAATGAGAGGGCAAGCCATAATGTTGTTTTTTTCATAATGAGGTTTACTGGGTTTAATTAATAACAAATTGATGTAGATAAGGTTTTACAAATATATCATACTAAAGGCTACCGCCTGTAACAATAGTGTCCGGTCTGAATTGCCAGGATTCCTTTATCTCATATAATAAGGATATTTTTGTGGTTAAATAAGACTCCATTGGCTAAAGTATTATTACTTACTCCCCCGTTCACCCAATTAAACACACCGTACCCTGCTACGGCGTACTTAAAAGGATTCCTGAATACCAGGGGTATTTCATCTGTACAGGCAGACCTGGGGATAGAGGTGATACTCAGGTTGTTCTCGGGCGATGGCTTAACATCGCTTTTTGACTATGCCGGAATATATGGAGCCGAAGTGAGCGAAAATGCGCGGCGGATACTGGCTTTAAAAAGCCATTACATCAATACCATAGACGCCGTGATATCATTTCTTCAGGGCAGGAATCCGACCCTGGCGCACCTGATTTGTATGGAAGATTTTCTTCCCGAGGCCTCCCGCTTTGATCAGGTGGAGGAGCTCGACTGGGCTTTCGGCACTATGGGCAACCAGGATAAGGCGAAGCATCTTGCAACCTTATATCTTGAGGATATCTCCGACCTGATCGTTGAATGTGTGGATCCGAACTTCGGCTTTAGCAGGTATGCTGAGCGGCTGGGCCGTTCGGCTTCAAGTTTTGACGAACTTTATAGCTACCTCCGGCTCGATAATACCTATACTGATAATTTGCTTATCACCATACTGGAAGAAAGGATGGCAGCGGTCAGGCCACAACTTGTTTCATTTTCAGTGCCCTTCCCCGGAAACCTTTATGCGGCCTTTCGTGCTGCGCACTGGATAAAACGTAATTATCCCACTGTTAAAATAGCTATGGGAGGGGGCTTCCCTAATACCGAACTGCGTTCCCTCTCTGATCCCCGGGTATTTGAGTTCTTTGATTTCATTTGCCTCGACGATGGGGAAGCCCCGATAGAGCACCTCGTCGAGTTTATAGACGGGAAACGAAATATCAGTGACCTTAAAAGAACATTTGCGTTGAAAGACGGAGCCGTGATCTACTATAACGGAAGCACGTCAAAGGATTATAAGCAATTCGAGGCAGGCACACCCGATTACAGCGACCTGCTGCTTGATAAATATATTTCCGTTATCGAGATCGTCAATCCGATGCACCGTATGTGGAGCGACGGACGGTGGAATAAGCTGACAATGGCCCATGGCTGCTATTGGGGTAAATGCACGTTCTGTGATATTTCATTAGATTATATCAAAGTATATGAGCCTATCGCAGCAGGTTTGTTGTGCGACAGGATGGAAGAGATGATACTGCAAACCGGGCAAAATGGGTTTCATTTTGTAGACGAGGCTGCTCCTCCCGCTTTAATGCGGTCTCTGGCCCTTGAAATCCTCAGGCGGAAGCTTACCGTAAGCTGGTGGACCAACATCCGCTTTGAGAAAAGCTTCACCAAAGATCTTTGCGTGCTCTTAAAGGCTTCCGGTTGCATCGCTATTTCCGGCGGACTTGAAGTGGCCTCAGATCGCCTGCTGCAGTTAATACAAAAAGGTGTTACTGTTGAGCAGGTGGCCCGTGTTACCAATAATTTCACCTCGGCCGGCATTATGGTTCATGCATACCTGATGTATGGATTCCCCACACAGACGGCGCAGGAAACTATCGATTCGCTCGAAATGGTTCGCCAGATGTTTGAATCCGGCATCCTGCAGTCTGCATTCTGGCATCAGTTTGCCATGACAGCCCATAGCCCTGTAGGCATGTACCCGGAACAGTTTAACGTAAATAAAGTCAGCAGCTCCATCGGGAGTTTTGCCAACAATGATATCGTGCATGAGGATAAAGTCGGAGCCGATCATGAGCTTTTTAGCTATGGGCTCAAAAAGTCACTGTTTAATTATATGCATGGGATCTGCTTCGACCACCCCCTGCAGAACTGGTTCGATCATAAGGTTCCGCGAACTAAAGTAGCGCCTGATTTTATTGAAAAAGCTATTAGTGCAGATGGTGCCTTCTTCGTCAAGCCGGATGCCAAGCTCGTCTGGCTGGGCTCAAAGCCATCAGTCAGCACCTTTATAAAAAGCAAAAAAGGGAAGCAATGGCCAACAGCTGAACTCGCTTTTTTTGATAAGAAGTCACAGTTTGCTATCCAGGTCGAAGAGTTTTACTCCGACTGGCTGCTTAACTTTCTGGATGAGGCGAGTCCAAATAATCCTGAGCGGCTTACTTTTCAAAAAGCTAAAGAGAGCTTTGAACAAGTAACCGGACATGACTTTGAGCCGTTCTGGTATAGTAAACCGCTGAATACCTTAAGGCAGTCGGGCTTGCTGGTGCTGTAGTTAATTAACGCAATAAGATAATACCTTACTTAATTTACACCACCTTTTCGTGTAGGAGAACGCTGCGCCGGCCATGCACCAGGCTTCCCGGTACGCGAATCTACAGGTAATATACTTTTATCGCGCGGAGTCTTTTGAGGATCCTCACTTGCCATGTAAACCAGGATAGCGGTAAGGATGGCATTGTTCTGAACATCATCAAACACGATCTTATCATACGTATCACGGTTGGTATGCCAGGTATAGTTCCCGTATGACCATCCCAAAGAGCTCAATGAAAAGCCTGGAGCGCCAGCTGCTACAAATGAAGCAAAGTCAGAGCCGCCTGAACCAGGAGTACCAGGGAAGGTAGTTTGTATCTGGGAACGGATAGATTCAGGAACTGCAGCCAGCCAGCGTGGCAGGTACTCGGAGGCGTGCTGGAATCCCTGCCCGCTTAAAGTAACCACCCGGCCTGTGCCATTATCCTGGTTAAACAGAGCCTGAAGGTTTTTTACAATCTCCGGATGATCCTCGACAAAAGCCCTTGATCCGTTCAAACCCTGCTCTTCACTTCCCCAATGTCCAACGAGGATTGTTCTTTTAGGATTAGGATAAACCTTTTTAAGGATTCGCATGGCTTCCAGCATGGTTATAGTTCCTGTTGCATTATCTGTTGCGCCGGTACCGCCATCCCATGAATCGAAATGCGCGGATAACATCACATATTCGTCTGGTTTCTCTGTGCCTTTAATTTCGGCAAGAGTATTAAATGTAGGCACCATGCCGTGTTCCTTAGAATCAGCTTTTACACTGATCTTAGGCTTAATGCCCGATTCGGTCAGCCTGTAGAGCAAGCCGTAGTCTTCCAGCGAAAGATCTATTGTCGGGATCTTGGTTGTATGGGCGCCGAATATTTTATTGACACCAAATCCTGCCGACCAGTTGGAAGCCAGGATACCAGCAGCACCTGCCCGTTCCAGCGCCAGCGCAAAATTTTTGGCGCTTAAGCGTGTATTTAGCGTACGGTTGCGCCATGCAGCTGTTTGAACCTCCCGTTCAGCTTTCATCTTCTCAAAAGATTCCTTTGTTGCCCATTCCTGCCAGTTGTAGTCGGGGCGACCCGTAGGCTGGTTCATGGATATCATCACAAACTTTCCTTTAACTGAAGGAAGCCATTTCTGAAAGGTTATAGAATCAGGGTTATCTGCCAGGATTATAGTTTCAGCTGTAACGGTCTTTCCACCCGTTGAAGGGCTCCAGGCGAGCTGCATGCCCTCAAGGGTTTTTACCCTTGGATATACCATGTCAATGTGGGATACACCTCTTTCCCATCCGCGCCATTCTCCCCACTTCTCATTTCTTGCGGAGATTCCCCAGCTCTGATATTTTGCCACAGCCCAGTCGTGCGCTTGTTTCATCTGCGGTGTTCCCACAAGCCGCGGGCCGATGCCATCTGTCAGCTCGTGTGCCAGCTGCTTTAACTGTGAATTCTGGGTAGCTTCTTTTATGATATTGTCAACAACAGCACTATTGCCCTGTGAGAAAGCGAGATTTGCTGCAAAAAGCAATGAAACAGACAGGAGTTGAAACGATCTCTTCATGAATAAGCGGTTAGGAGTTTATAATGGTTGAGACAAATATATAAAAATGTAGATATAGCACGGAAAGGGTATACCACCGTTTTATTTTTAGGCTCCGGTTCCGGCGATCAGATCATCATCGCACATGCCGGTGCTTCCGGTTTGAATAATTCTTCTTAATTTCCCCCCAACCTTACACAATAATCAAACATGATATCGTTAAAACCGGGCATAGCAAAGTTTCTTGCTGTTCTGGCGGGCTTAATTGCCAGTCATTCAACCGTATACTCACAATCCATATTTTCAGGTAAGGAAGCCTTGTTCACTACGCCGCGGCAATACATAGCCACGTTCTCTCATACGGCACCGGTAGTCGACGGGAAAATCGACGATGCAGTCTGGCAGAGCGCAGCCTGGACAGACAAGTTCATTGACATTGAAGGTGAAAGCAAATCCTTACCGGCCTGGGACACCCGGGCCAAAATGCTTTGGACCGCAGAAGGCCTGTATATCGCGGCTGAACTATTGGAACCTCATGTTTGGGGATACCTGAAAAACCACGACGATATAGTTTTCTATGATAACGACTTCGAAGTGTTCATCGATCCGGATAACGATACACACCGCTACTATGAGCTAGAAATAAATGCAGTGAATACCATTTTTGACCTGTTTATGCCTAAACCATACCGGAACAGCGGTGGTGCGATGTTCACGTATAATACGCCGGGTATGAAGACCGCTGTCAGCGTGCAGGGCACGGTAAACAACCCCAGTGATACAGATAAAGGCTGGACAGTGGAAATGTTTATTCCATTTCTGGCTGTAACCATGGGCAATGTCGCTAAAGTGCCGGCCGATGGAGAGTTCTGGCGAATTAACTTCTCGCGGGTAGAGTGGGACGTGGAAGTGAAAGGCGGCAAATATGTAAAGCTAAAAGACGCAAACGGCCGTAACCTGCCTGAACATAATTGGGTATGGTCGCCACAAGGCGTTATCAATATGCATTATCCGGAACGCTGGGGCTATTTGTTTTTCAGTAAGCCCGACGCCGGAAAGCCGCTGGCAGAATACAAAATTCCGTACAGCGAGGAACAAAAAAAGCATTTATGGCTTGTTTATTATCGTCAAAAGGAACATTTTCAAAAGAACCGTACCTATGCCAGGGACCTGAAAGAACTTGGGATAACTGCCACTGATATAAAAATCGATGGGAAGGATAATAAATTATCAATGGAAGCTACGAGCAGGCAATTTATGGTTTACATAACCGGCGAGCAGGTAACCTACACTGTCAATGATGAAGGCCTGGTACAGGCCATCAGACTTCCCAGGTAAGCGTTAGTTAAGCCTTAGTGAATGCTCGAACGTAGGATAAACGTAAGATAAACGTAGAATAAACGTAGGATAAACGTAGGATGATACCTCCTTAGTCCTTTCTAACTATAGCCCTTAAGTTCATACATCAGCACGCCAACAATTTCACGCATGAGCCTTTCCCAATTGCGAATATTCCGGGTATCCGGAATAAACAGGTCTTCGGGATAGTACCCTTGCTTGGCGGGTTCGGGGTCGGTAGAGTAAATATCTGCCGGTATCCCTGCCTTATCAAAACATCCTTTCGCCCTTCTCATATGAAACGCAGAGGTGATCAGTACCGGCGATGAGATTTTGTTTTGCTCTAAGATCTTTTTGGTTTCAACGGCATTCTCATAAGTATTGCGTGAAACAGTATCGATCAATATAACCGAATCGGGCACATGGCACTGTTTTACGAGGAACTCCCTGGCCAGCAATGCTTCGCGGGTATCGATCACCATGCTGCCTGAGCCTCCGCTGATCAGTATTTTGTCAACCTGCCCCTTTCTGTACATACTCAGCGCTTCCGTTAAGCGATCCACATCATCACCAAAAGTAAGGCGATGCAGTTCCGGGTCGCGGGTCATAAAGCCCGACAAAACAATAGCTATATCATATTGTCCATTCTGAGTAAACGCGGTGTCTTTTAACTCCCAGGCCCTCATTAGACGGCCGATGATAAACGGATTGCTGAAAATAAGCAGGAGCACCAGGGATGTAACAAGCAACCGCCGCTTTGTTTGAACCTTTCTAGCGAGCAGGGCTGCGAACAGGAGCAGCACAATGATCACCGTAGGGGATATCAGGAAGGTTAACAGCTTAGACAGGTAGAAAAACATTGAAGGATTCGCACATTATTTTGCTAAGGTAAATAAAGCCAATTTATTTGACATTAATATGAATTTTGACAATGGAACAGGCGTAACTATTCTTCCTGTATCCCGTACAACAGCCTAAGACAAAACGGTTTCATTCAATACCGGGGATACATTTACGCTAGTTGCCGCCCAATGCCAATTAAACCTCAACGGTTAATTTTCTTAATTTATCTATGCCTTTTGATACTGGCAGGGATGAATTCGGCCAGCGCACAGCAGAAAGCCATGTTCACCCAGTATATGTTCAATGGCCTGGTGGTGAATCCTGCGTATTCTGCTATCGACGAAACGCTTAATATCACCGCTCTTGCCCGCCAGCAGTGGGTGGGATTTAAAGGAGCACCTAATACCCAAACCTTAACAGTGCACAGTCCGATAAAGCAATCAAACACCTCCGCCGGGATCATCCTGATGCGGGATCAGATAGGAGAGGTTATCAGGGAAAATGGGGCCTTTGCTACCTTAGCTCACCGGGTGCAGCTGCAGGAAGGTACTTATCTTGCCCTGGGAGTAAATGGAGGCATAGGTAAATATGTTGGTGAATATAGCTTAACAGGCAGCGCATCTGCTGCTACTGATCCTGTATTCGGAGATCAAAACTCTCTGCGCGGCAACTTTGGTGTTGGCCTGATGCTCTTCTCAGACAAGTTCTATGCAGGCATATCATCGCCTTTTTTTTATTATCGCGACCTGGGCGGCGAAGCGCCATCAGAAACAGCATACAAGCCACACTATATAATGCAGGGCGGCTATCTGGTAGACCTGGGACCTGAACTCAAGTTTAAGCCCAACGTTCTTGTCAAATATGTAAGCGGTTCACCAGTTCAGGTGGATGTAAACGCTAACTTCCTGCTCAAGGAAACGATCTGGCTTGGCGGTTCGGTTCGCTCTATGGATTCATTTGACGTACTTGCAGAGCTGCAGCTAACACCTAATATTCAGCTGGGATACTCGTATGATTTTACCACATCGAGGCTTGCTAAGGTCGAGAAAGGGTCTCATGAAATTGTATTGAATTTCAGGCTGTGGTCCAGGGGCAATTCTACTACACTGCCCAAATGTTATTTCTAAGCTATTCTACGCTCACTGTAAGACCTTCCTGTTTAAGGATCTTTCTGTAGACTTCTACTTCCGTAAAGGAACCTTCCAGGATAACGCATTTCCCGTCATTATGCACCGTCCATGCTATCCGCTCAGCCTCCTTTTCTGTGTAGTCGAGGTATTTTACGAGGCAATTGATGACATGCTCAAAGGTATTGGTATCGTCATTCCAAAGAATAAGGCGATGGGTGACTTTTAACGCCGCTAATACTTCTTCAAGCGTTAGAGTTTCTTCCTGTACCTGTGTTCCCATTTTGCAAAAATACGGAATGGATAACGATTTCGATATTATAAATTGAGAATGCTATAAAGGAATAAGGAACAGAGAATAAGGAACAAAGATTGAATAGTTTAACTATCCCTTTGATATGTTCATCTTCCGGTATGCAGTCCTTGCTCTTTACTCCTTACTCCCTTTTAGATTAATCTGATTAGCTTCCTTTCGCAGACCGTGTCATCTGCTCAAGCATATCCCACATTTCCGGAGTTATGGCCTCAAGACCGTTAAACTGACCGGCTCCCTGCAGCCATTCTCCTCCGTCTATGGTGATCACTTCGCCATTAATATATCCTGAAAAATCTGAGAGCATAAATGCAGCCAGGTTTGCCAGCTCCTGGTACTCACCCACGCGCCTGAGGGGAACCCGGTTCCTGAAATCGAACTTCCTGGCCATATCACCTGGCAATAGGCGGTCCCATGCTCCTTTAGTTGGAAAGGGTCCCGGCGCGATAGCATTGGTACGGATCCCGTATTTACCCCACTCTACCGCCAGCGAGCGCGTCATTGCAAGCACGCCGCCTTTGGCGCAGGCAGAAGGCACGACATATCCCGATCCTGTAAAGGCATAAGTGGTGACGATATTCAATATAGTACCGGCTTGCTTCTCTTTGATCCAGTGCTTGCCGAAAGCCATGGTGCAGTTTGCCGTACCTTTAAGTACAATGTCAATGATAGTAGAAAAGGCATTGGCAGAAAGCCTCTCTGTTGGCGAGATGAAGTTGCCCGCTGCATTATTCAATAATCCGTGAACTCCTCCAAATGCTTCAATGGACGACTTCAGAACAGTTTCAATCTCGTCCGGATTCCTTACGTCGCATTGCAGGGGAAGGACATTGCCGGCAGTTTCACTTTGCATCTCGGATGCGGCTTTTGTGAGTACATCCAACTTGCGGCTGGTAATAACCACATTCGCCCCTAGTTTCAGGAAGTAGGTACTCATTGCACGCCCCAAACCAGTACCGCCGCCGGTTACGACAATAGTTTTTCCCGACAATGCGTCATCTCTTAGCATGGGTTCGTTGTACATCAGGATGATTTCTGTTGGAGGTTTTGGATAATCGTCTTTAAAATAGAGCGCGTACTCGGCGACCACCATTGTTTTAGCATAATTTCCAGCATCTCAGATTGATCGGCGCCTACCTTCGCAAGGAGTTCTGCCCTTAAATTAGCTTTACTCTGCCGCCACGTGGTTGGGTCCATCTGTATATATTTTTGTATGCTGCGCTCTGCCGCATGCAGAATACTTTCCGGTTTCACCAGCTCATCTACCAGCCCGGACTTGAGCGCCTCGCCGGTGTTCATCAGTTTACCCTCCAGCATATAGCGATAGGCCGTTGCATTGCCCAGCCAGAAGGAATACAGGTGAAAGATACTTTGCGGAACTATTATACCTACCGGTACTTCATTAAGACCGATGATATATTTGCCTTCCGACATCACGCGGTAGTCACAGCAGATTGCCAGAACGCAGCCTCCCGCCGGACTGTGGCCGCTGATTGCAGCGACCATGGGTTTACGAAAAGCAACAAGGGTTTTAACCAGATCCAGGAAGTCTATCCAGAATTGCCTGATGGCTGTTTCATCATAATTATAGAGTTCAATAAGGTCGAGTCCCGCGGAGAAGAAGCCTTCTTTCCCGCTGAGGATAAGCCCTGCAATATTATCGTCTTTCTCTATGCTCCGCACCATTTGCCCGATCTCTGAAACCATTTCCGCATTGATCGCATTTGAACGGCCTCTGTCAAGCTGAAGGACAGCTATTCTATCTTTGATATTAACTTTAATTGTATTCATTATCTTCTCTGTATTTCAGGTGCTACCTGACACTGTAACGGTATACCTGCCTGCCCGGCGAGCCCTTTAAATTAATTCCCTCGACAATGACTTTATAGTTTCCCGCGCCGTCAGCATTGAAGAACTCTACGCTCGATTTGCCATCATTATCGCTGATAACATTAGGGTTCCAGTACACCGTGGTTCTAAGGTCTGCAACCTTTGCATTGATTTTAGGATCTTCGTAGTTAGGTGAGTAAAACTCACGGGCTTTATAGAAGCCTTTGGGGTTATAGCTGATAACACCCGGGGCATAGGTTCTGTAATCTTTATTGCCCTCGGCCCGCTTGGTATTGATCACCAACACACCGCCTCCTCCGCGCATTCCGTAAATGGCTGTGTTACCCCCGCTTTTCAGGACCTCAATACTTTCCACATCATTTGGGTTTACAGATGAGATAAACTCCGGTTCAACATACATCCCATCTATAATGATCTGCATTGGAACAGGCCCGCGGAAGGAAGTGTTCATACTCCTGGTTGAATAAACTATGCCGTTATTCACTATTATACCCGCCACCCGTCCCTGGATACATTGAGTGAGAAAGGAGCAGTTCCGAAGGTCTTCACTTTTTATTATCGCATCAGCGTGGCCGGCGCCGTTAAGATTGGATGAGTGTTTAAGTACTGGCTTTTTCTCAACAATCTTTACTTCGTCGAGAAGGATGCTCCGGCCAACTATCCCGTGAAGGCGCCAGTCGTCATATTGATTTTTGCTGTTTTGAAGGTAAGGCAAAATAGAGCGGTTTACGTTGATCTCTACCTGTGCCTCATTTTTGTTTTTGGTCACCAGCTGGGCAGGAATACGGTTAAGTTCAATCTCAACATTCTTACGATCGCGTTCGTTTCTGGCCTGGACAATGAATTTGGTGCTGTCGCTAAATACTAAATTGGGAAACCTGAAATCACCGTTGACATCGGTCAGCGTATCCAGCAGAAAGACGTCGCCAGCTGAAGAAAGTAAGGTAACGCGGCCACCCACCACAGGCTTACCATTCAGGGCTTTAACCCTTCCGCTTATTTCCATATTAGTCTCGGGCTGATACACGAGGTTAGGGTATGAGTTAGAAAGAATGTTTTTCCATTCGAAGCGCCGCCAGCCCTGGGTCATCAGCAAGATATCCAGGTGCCTTATCTTCGTTTCATTAATATCGGTGAAATAATGATTCGGTTGCTCGATAAATCCCTTCAGATCAGAGCTAAGCAAGAGGTTTGAAATGATAGTCGTTTCCGCAGATTCATTGAACGGGACTTTCGTCTCGTCGATCACCGCAATTGAAAAGCTGCCGCTGGCAGGCAGGCCTTTCGAATCTTTCACATCCAGCATCAGCTTAACCTTTTCACGCTTCTCGTAGCTGCTTTTTGCGGTTCCCACCTCTATCTTCATAAAATCGGAATGGTTAATAAAAACCAGCCGTTCTGCCACTGGCTGATTGCCTGGCGAGAATAGTGTTAATTGCAGAATACCTGTAGGAAAACGGCTCTTAGGTATTTTGGAGCTGAAGGATTGGGCATCGAGTTTATTCTTTGCTACAAAATGCACCACGCCATTTGTCTGGGCTACTAAAGTGAATTTAGAGTCAGGCTGGATCCCTACCGAAGTCGAAATGTGGACATGCAGATTATCAGGGTCCATGTTGTTAACAGTTAATACATAACCCTTCGGAGCCACCCTTGGCAGCGGAAAGGTTCTTTCGGAGCCATCCTCAAATTTGATATGCGCTGTATAAGTTTCGTTTGCCAGCGGCTGTAACCTGAAATGTCCCATACCTGCATGTTCCGACTCGAAGTCAATTACCTTTGCGTTTGCCTCGTCGGAGATATATCCTGTTACCTTCATACCCAATCCGTCAGCGCCAACTGCTTTAAAACCGACCCGCGAACGTATGCCTGCAACAAGATCACCGCTTTCGGGGAAGAACTGCACATCCGCCTGGTTGGATGTAGATTTAACGGGAAAGTTCTTTGATACCAGTGTTTTGTCATCTACTTTGATGCTCGTCGATATTTTTCCTGATTTAAGTATGAAAGGCTGCGTGTTTGTAAAAGCGATCTGCAGGTCACCCTTCGCATCGGTAATGCCTTTGCCTTTTGTAATATTCCTGAAGTCTAAATTCACACTGTACGTTACCTCCTTATTGGCCAAAGGCACCCCATCCATATCTGTGTAATTAATATCAGCAATTACTTTTTCTGAGTTTCCCGTTTTACTGAATTGATAACTGACATTGGTCAGGATATTATTTGAAATGGAGTTCCCAATTGTAAATGTCTTATCAAAAAAATATTCTTCACCGAAATTACGCATCCATGTGGTATAAGCCCGGATGCGATAATTGCCCTCTTTAAGTGAATCGGCAAGCGCAAAATCTCCTGATGCAGTCCCGAACAGGAGGGGCAATTTTAAAGACTGCTTAACAGAGTCCTTTTCGTTGATCAACTCAACATACAGGATCTGGCTTAGAACAGACAACTCATTCCTTTCAGCGTTGACGACATAAGCTTTGAACCATATATTATCCCCAATTGCGTAGTATGGCTTGTCCATGTGCAGATGGACTTTCTCCTGCGGGTATTCGGAGCGATATTTTTCGATCTGCGCTAAGATCTTCTTCAGGGCTTCATCCTCCTGGATAAAACCGAATATAATTGTTGTAATCAGAACAGGTATCAGTAAAAGCAGGCGCTTTTTCATTGGGTTAGTTTTTTGCGGGTCTAAACCCTTTAAATGAGAATACCTCAATTTACGAAAAAATTGAGGTATTACTTTTACCGGCCAGAGTATTTTTACAAGGGCAAGCTTAAAACGAATTCTTCCACATCATACTTTCTACAGGTTTCGTGGTTTTATTATTGTATTTGGCACTGCCCTTCGTGTTATACATAGTTTCTACATCACCGTCGACCACGAAATAAATGAGCTGTCCGATTGGCATCCCGGCGTAGATCTTTACCGGCTGAGCACAGGATATTTCCAGGGTCCATGTATTGCAAAAGCCAACATCACCCTTCCCGGCAGTAGCGTGGATGTCTATTCCTAACCGCCCGGTACTTGATTTCCCTTCGAGAAAAGGTACATGCTTATGTGTTTCGGTATATTCAAGAGTTACCCCCAGGTAAAGAGTATTCGGCTGCAGTATAAAGCCGTCTTTAGGTATCTCAAAATGATCGATCTCGTTATGGGCTTTTGCA
Organism: Daejeonella sp. JGW-45; assembly: GCF_029360805.1. Classification (GTDB taxonomy): domain Bacteria; phylum Bacteroidota; class Bacteroidia; order Sphingobacteriales; family Sphingobacteriaceae; genus Daejeonella. The sequence goes on from NZ_JARKNC010000010.1 coordinate 240,422, forward strand.
TCAAGCACCCGGTTCTTGTAGGTTGCAAGATATTTCCCCAGATGTACATCATAGGAATTGGTACCCAGGCAGTCTTTTTTGAAGGGTTCGATAATAATATTCCCTCTGTCAATTTCTTCCAGGATCAGCTTGTCGGAAAGGATCATAAATAAGCTTAAGATTTGGCCTAAATTATGATTTATTTGAGATAGTTTTGCAGGTATTTTGTTTTTTAGAATGTCGCTCGTTTATCATAAGGAATTAGACCCGCATACATCTTTTGCGATATGGAAGATCGAGGAATCTGCGGATGAGCTGCTGGCAAAGCTGCAGTTGAAGTCTCACGAGATCTCGTACCTCGATACCCTGGTAAATGGGAAGCGGAATCTGCATTGGCTGAGTACCCGTGTATTGCTCCGTCGTATGATGAATACCGAAGAGTATATCGACTGCCAGGTAGATCCCAGCGGCAAGCCTTACCTGACAAATTTCCCGCATCACATTTCTCTGAGCCACTCGTTTGATTATGCAGCGGTTATGGTGAGCAGAACCCGGCGCGTCGGTATAGATATTGAGCTTATAAAGGATAAGATCGAACGCATAGCTCATAAATTTATGAATGCCGGCGAGCTTGCCTTTATATCGCAAGACCGTATCGAACACCTTTACGTATGCTGGTGTGCCAAAGAGGCCATTTATAAATTGCACGGAAAGAAGAATATCAGTTTTTTAGACCATATACGGATCATGCCTTTTAATTATCCTGGATCGGGAACTTTCGAAGCGATGCTGGATTTAGGCACACGTATTAATACGTATACTGTGCATTATGATAAGTTTGACGGATATATGATCGGTTACGTGTCAGATAATAATGAAGAATAAGAAAATTATATTTCAGGACTGGGGTATGCTGGATTACCAGGCCGCCTGGGATAAGCAGGAAAGTATTTTTGCTGCAACCATAGCGGCAAAGGTTACTAATCGAACTAACAATTCTGACAATCCGGTTCCCAACCATCTTATCTTCGTTGAGCACCCTCATGTCTATACGCTCGGCAAAAGCGGCCAGCCTGAGAACCTGCTGCTGGACGAGGCAGGCCTGCAGGAGAACGACGCCACCTATCACAAGATCAACCGGGGGGGCGACATTACGTATCACGGTCCCGGGCAAATAGTCGGCTACCCTATCCTCGATCTCGATAACTTCTTCACAGATATTAACCTTTACCTCCGCACCCTGGAGCAGGCTGTAATCGATACCCTTGCCTGGTACGGTATAGCGAGCGGTCGTTACCCCGGCTACACAGGAGTCTGGCTGGATGCGGATAACACTAAAGCCCGGAAGATCTGTGCGCTGGGTGTCAGATGCAGCCGCTGGGTAACCATGCACGGATTTGCCTTCAATGTGAATACCGATCTCGGCTATTTTAAGAATATTATACCATGCGGAATTGACGATAAAGACGTAACCTCAATGAAAAGGGAGCTGGGGAAGGACGTTAATTTAGAAGAAGTTAAGACGGTCCTTTTCAACAATATAGTGAAGTTGTTTGAAATGCAGGCATAATAACAAAAAAGCCCTTCCTGGTTTAGGAAGGGCTTTTTTTCTAAGCAAGGGTTTCTTACATCATTCCACCCATGCCGCCGCCACCCATTGGAGGCATACCTGCGCCACCTGCATTTTCTTCAGGATCATCAGCAAGTACAACTTCAGTAGTCAGAAGCATTGCGGCTATTGAAGCTGCATTTTCTAAGGCTACACGTCCAACTTTAGTCGGGTCAATTACGCCGGCACCGATTAAGTTCTCATACACATCAGTGCGTGCATTGTAACCATAATCAGCTTTACCTTCTTTCACTTTTTGAACTACGATAGAACCTTCAATACCTGCGTTTTCACAGATCTGGCGTAACGGCTCTTCAATAGCTCTGCGGATGATCTGAATACCAGTGTTCTCATCATCGTTGTCGCCTTTAAGAGCAGCAAGAGATTCAACTGCGCGGATGAAAGCAACACCACCGCCTGCAACGATACCTTCTTCGACAGCCGCACGGGTTGCATGTAAAGCATCATCAACACGGTCTTTCTTTTCTTTCATCTCAACCTCAGTAGCTGCACCAACATATAGTACGGCAACACCGCCTGAAAGCTTAGCTAAACGCTCCTGTAATTTTTCTTTATCATAATCAGACGTAGTGGTTTCTACCTGTGCCTTGATCTGATTTACACGAGCCTTGATATCTTCTGATTTACCTGCACCGTTGATAACGATTGTGTTGTCTTTATCAACAACAACCTTCTCAGCAGTACCCAGGTAAGTAAGGTCAGCATTTTCCAATTTATATCCTCTTTCTTCAGAGATAACTGTACCGCCAGTTAAGATAGCGATGTCCTCAAGCATTGCTTTACGACGGTCGCCGAATCCGGGAGCTTTAACAGCAGCTACTTTCAGCGAACCACGGATCTTATTAACTACAAGTGTAGCTAAAGCTTCTCCATCAAGGTCTTCAGCAATGATCAATAGTGGTTTTCCTGTCTGAACTTGTTTTTCCAATACCGGAAGAAGTTCTTTCATTGAAGAGATCTTCTTGTCGTAGATAAGAATGTATGGGTTCTCAAGCTCAACCTCCATCTTGTCGGCATTGGTAACAAAGTATGGAGATAAGTAACCACGGTCAAATTGCATACCTTCAACTGTTTTCACTTCAGTTTCAGTGCCTTTTGCTTCTTCTACAGTGATCACGCCATCTTTACCAACTTTTGCCATTGCATCAGCGATAAGAGTACCAATTACTTCGTCATTGTTAGCAGAGATAGAAGCAACTTGTTTGATCTTGTTGTTATCCTCACCAACTTTTTGAGACTGGCTCTTCAGGTTAGCAACAACGGCAGTAACGGCTTTATCGATACCGCGTTTCAAATCCATCGGATTTGCTCCGGCAGCAACGTTCTTAATTCCGGCTGTAACGATAGCCTGAGCTAAAACAGTAGCAGTAGTTGTTCCGTCGCCTGCGATATCAGCAGTTTTAGAAGCTACTTCTTTAACCATTTGGGCACCCATGTTTTCAAGGGCATCCTTTAATTCGATTTCTTTAGCAACAGTTACGCCATCCTTGGTGATAGCTGGTGAACCGAATTTTTTATCAATAATTACGTTCCGGCCTTTAGGTCCTAAAGTTACTTTCACCGCATTTGCCAGAATATCCACGCCTCTTTTCAGAGCATCACGTGCTTCAACATTGTATTTAACTTGTTTCGACATTTTAAATGAGTTTAGATGTTGGAGTTTATCAAATTAAGTTTGAAAAATCACTCCGGGTTTTAATGTTTATTGAGATGAGTTCTGATGCCGGAAGCCTGATGTCAGACCTCGGACTTCCGTCTTCCATTTATAGTGTTGCGAAAATATCAGCCTCACGCATGATCAGGTATTCTTTACCGTCGTGAGTGATTTCAGTACCAGCATACTTTCCGTATAACACTACGTCTCCTACTTTGTAGGCCATAGGGATTAAATTTCCAGTTTGCTCTGCATACTTTCCAGGACCTACAGCTACAACTGTTCCTTTTTGTGGTTTTTCTTTAGCAGTATCAGGAATATAAAGTCCTGATGCGGTTTTTTCTTCAGCAGGAGCAGCTTCTATAACTACCCGGTCTGCGCTAGGTTTGATATTTAATGCCATAGTTTAATTATGTATTTATTTGATTGAATTTTATGTCTCTTGATCGTCACTAATTATGCCAAAGCATGAAGCCTGCAGATTCTTGTCAAATTTTCCTTTTTAATTATCGAACCCGCGATCTCTAACTATCTGCGGTGTCATGCTGTCAGTCAAATGTCAGGTTTTTGGCAATAAAAAAGGCCTCCCAAAAGGCGGCCTTTTCATAATATTTAAGTTATTTTTTATTTTTTGTTCGTATCAGCTGGCGCAGCCGGAAGCGGCAGGCTCGAAGGAGCTGCGACCGGAACCGCTGGTTTATTGATCTGGTCCTGGATCTCTCTTCCTTCCTGATTAACAGCACCACCCTTATCTACAACTACGTTAACAAGCAGTGATAATACCATAAGGCTAACGGCAAGAACCCATGTTCCTTTCTCCAAAAAGTCTCCCGTGCGCTGTACACCCATAATATTATTAGATCCGGCAAACCCTGAAGACAGGCCGCCACCTTTAGGGTTTTGGATTAAAACGATCAGTACCAGTAAAACACAAACAATGATCGCCAGGATAACAATTGTATATAACATATTTCTTTAATTTACTTTCTTTTCTAATTCACGAATTTGGTCGGCAAAGTACGGGCTTTTTTCCGGAAACTTCAAACTTAATTTTTTGTAAGTGTCAATAGCTTTGTGAAATAACATCTGATCTGTATAGATCTGAGCAAGCGTTTCCGAAACAAGGTCATTAGGATCCTCCGCACTTTTCCGCGCTTTGTTCTCCGTGTCCAGCTTATCAGAATTAGGCGCTTTGATCTGCGGCTCTTCCCGGAGGAACTTTTCAAGTATGTAATCCTCTTTTCGTTTTACCTGAAATGGCACGGTTCGCGGCGCATTTTCAAACTGATCAACCGGCGATTGCAGATGAAAGATGTTTTCGATTATCTGGCTGCTCAACTGATCCACGGTGTTCCTTTTAATGCTTTGGGTAGTATCCAACTGAAAGTTCACGTATGGCTGATAATTTTCCGTATGTTCTTTCCTGGTTTTATTGAGCCACCACAGGAACGAGTAAGGCATCTTATCATCGTCATACTTCGAAACCTTTTGCTGCTCTTCGGCATTGACGTTATGAGAGATGTTTTCCGCAATATCTGCTTCCGGGCGGAAAACATTCTCCGTTTGGTCAATAAGAGGCTCAGTGATCTCTTCTTCTTTCAGATAATCGGCAGGAATAGCATGTTGCTTGATCAGGAGGTCCAGTTCATCTTCTTCGGAAGGTGCCGCTTCGGCTGCTGAAACAGGTGATTCTTTTTTAACATCGCTATCCGCCAGATCTGCAGCCGGTTCGGGTTCAGGCTTTTCCTCCTTTTCAATCGGCGCATCATCAATTTCCGGCTGAAAGAGAACTTCGTTCTCAGGGCTTTCAGCTTCGGGACTTAAAATATGCTCAATATCCTCTAAGCCCCTGATTTCCTCAATCTGATCATCATCACCGTCCAGATCCTGCGGTACGATCGGCTCAGATGGATCCGGTTCAAAGAGCGTATCTTTGACGGGATCAGGATCCATGTTGCTTTTCTCTGGTTCGGCCAGAACCGGCGCCGGACTAACCTCCTCGCGCGTTTCCGCGCTCTTTAAACGTTCAGCATCTTCTATGAGCGTCCGCAGGATATTGCCATTGCCTGAATATAATGCGGCCCGGGCTAATGAACTTTCAAAATCTGCCGAATCTGCCTGGAGAAGCGAGCGGGAATAAAAGGCCCGGATCAGTTGTGAATAAGGATACTTCTCAATTAAACTCTCAAGCGCTTTTGAGTTATCAGCCTGTATGGCAGATGGATCATAAATAAGATCCGAAAACATTTTTTTATTAAGCTCCTGAGAATTGTTCTGTTCCACTATGCTGTTCTGATTTTTGAAATCTAAAAATTTTTTACCAATTGGCAAAAGCCTTGTTAAAAATAAGCTCCGACAATTGCCGGTTAATAAGTGTGATCAGTTTTTGCTGCTGGGATTCTATGGAGCCCTGCGTTAAGCTGAATTCCTGGTTGGCAGAGAAGCTTTCTTCAAAACCAAGTTCGGGCTTAAGCGCATTGGTGTATTTTACGCTTACGGTTACGGTGATCCGTGTCAGCCCCGCGCGGTCGTTTCCCTGAATGGCTACCGGGCGCACTGAATAATCGGTTATCCGGCCCTCAAAGTTGGCGTCCGCCTCTGAGCGTATGATGCTGAGCCTCGACTGGTTCCTGATCCTTTCTTTCAAAGCCTCCGTAAACTGTGAGCTTAAGTAAGGGATCACCAATGTTGCATTATTCTCGAAGAACTGTACCGAAATAGTTTTCATTTCTTCAGGGATCGATGCACCTGTGAAGGTATACACACCACAGCCCTGGGCCAGGAATATCACGGGCAGCATGACGTAGATACAAGCGAGTTTAACACGTTTATACATCCTTAAAAACATTAAAGTTCAAGTTCTTTGATTTTACGGTATAAGGTCCTTTCAGAGATCCCGAGCTCCCCGGCAGCCAGTTTACGTTTGCCCTTATGCTTCTTGAGCGCTTTTTTGATCAGGTCTGATTCTTTGTCGACGAGCGACAAAGATTCTTCCACTTCTTCGGCCTCATGGGTTATTTCGTATGACTTATCATTCGGCTGATGGATCACCAGCTTATGAGGATCTGCCGGGTGATTGGCTGAAGGTAATTCTATATCCCGGTAAAGCTGGTTGATCACCTGTTGATTTGAAGAAAAGTCGGCGGCATTGCCCCCATTCTGTATGATATCAGCAACCAGCTTTTTAAGGTCGGTCATGTCTTTTTTCATGTCAAACAGAACCTTGTACAGGATATCCCTCTCCGAGAAATCATCCTTGTCGGGGTTATGTACACGCATCGGCAGCGTACTGCCAGCCTCTTTGGGAATATAGTTCAGCAGGCTCTGTGCGGTAAGATTTCTCTCCTTCTCCAGCACTGCGATCTGCTCGGCAATGTTTTTCAGCTGGCGTACGTTTCCCGGCCAGCTGTAATCCATAAGTAATTGCTGTGCACTCTGGTCGAGCTGTACCGAAGGGCTGCGGTATTTATCTGTAAAGTCTGCAATGAATTTTCTGAACAGCAGATTGATGTCCTCTTTCCTTTCGCGCAAAGCGGGCACTTTAAGCGGTACAGTATTCAGCCGGTAGTAAAGATCCTCTCTGAACTTTCCGGCTATCACCGCATCAAAAACATCTTTGTTTGTCGCTGCTATTACCCTCACATTAGTCTTTTGTACCTTTGAAGATCCTACCCGGATGTACTCACCTGTTTCAAGAACCCTCAGCAGGCGGGCTTGTGTTCCGAGCGGCAATTCTGCCACCTCATCAAGAAATATCGTGCCACCGTCAACTACTTCAAAGTATCCTTTCCTGGCATCGGATGCGCCGGTGAATGATCCTTTCTCGTGACCGAACAGTTCCGAGTCTATAGTTCCTTCCGGAATCGCACCGCAGTTAACCGCTATGAACGGCCCGTGCTTGCGGGCACTCATAGAATGAATAATATGCGAAAAAACTTCTTTACCGCTTCCGCTTTCGCCGGTTATTAAAACTGAAATATCCGTTGGCGCAACCTGACGCGCTATATCAATAGCCCTGTTTAGGAGCGGCGAATTTCCAATTATTCCAAAACGGTTCTTTATGTCCTGAACGTCCATTTTCTTATCTCCCTGGCTTATATAAGCCTCAATCTCTTATTTAGTTGTCACTATTTTACCGATCAGTGTTGCCGGCGTACACCTCTCGATCATCACGTTTACATAATCTCCCGGTTTATGGTCGCCTGACACGGGAAATATCACTGTGATGTTATATTCTGTCTTGCCTGAAAAATCCAGGTCTGATTTCTTGGAAAGCCCGTCGATCAGTACCCTGTAGGTTTTACCAAGATGCTTCAGCAGGCGTTTATGCGACCCTTCCTGCTGCTTGGCAAGTACCTCATTAAAGCGGCGTGTTTTAACATCCTGCGGGATATCATCCTCAAAACGTTTTGCTGCCAGGGTTCCCGGCCGTTCTGAATAGGTATACATGTATGCAAAGTCATATTGCACATAATCCATCATGCTCAACGTATCCTGATGTTCTTCTTCAGTTTCTGTGCAGAAACCTATGATCACATCCGTGGAAATTGCACAATCAGGTATGATGCGTTTAATTGTATCAACACGCTCCAGGTACCATTCACGGGTATAAGTTCGGTTCATCAGATCGAGCACACGTGAATTTCCCGACTGCACCGGCAGGTGGATATGATTACAAATGTTATCATACTTCACCATGGTGTGCAGTACTTCGTCTGTTATATCTTTCGGATGCGACGTTGAAAAACGTACCCTCAAATCCGGGTCTATCTGGGCAACCATCTCCAGAAGCTGGGCGAAGTTTGTTGATTGCTGTGAATTGCCGGTTGCCAGCAGCTCTGCTGTAAGTTCTCCATTTTCTATCTCCTGTTCCCCATTCCCCGAACTCCATTTATACGAATCCACATTCTGCCCTAATAAAGTAACCTCCTTATAGCCGTTATTAAAGAGCTCGGTTGCCTCCTGAACGATAGAGTAAGGGTCGCGGCTCCGTTCACGTCCGCGGGTAAAAGGAACCACGCAGAAAGAACACATGTTGTCACAACCACGCATGATTGAAACAAATGCCGAGATGCCATTGCTGTTTAAACGTACCGGGCTGATATCAGCGTAGGTTTCCTCACGCGACAATAACACGTTCACAGCACGGCCGCCTTCATCCGCCTGGTTGATCAGGTTGGGAAGGTCGCGGTATGAATCCGGTCCGATAACGATATCGACCAGCTTCTCTTCTTCCAAGAATTTAGATTTAAGCCGTTCCGCCATACACCCGAGTACGCCGATAGTCATCCCGGGGCTTTTTTTCTTGGCGGCGCCAAATTCTCTTAAACGGTTCCTGACCCGCTGCTCAGCATTGTCGCGGATCGAGCAGGTATTAATAAAGATAACATCAGCTTCTTTATATTGAGAAGTGGTCTCAAATCCCATATCAAGCATGATCGAAGCAACGATCTCGCTGTCTGCGAAGTTCATAGCACAACCATAGCTCTCTATGTAAAGCTTACGGCCTGTGTATTTCGCCGTTCGCTCAATCACTAAAGCTTCTCCCTGCCTGGATTCGTCATGAAGCGTGGGATGTAGAGTATCTTTAAAATCAGCTGGCCTGTCAAACATCTATAAAACTATATTAAACCACAAAATTACGAATTTTTCCCCTTAATGACAATTTGGCAGTGATGGTTTTTGAATAAGATGACTAAATTGGGACTAAGAAATAAGCAGCAGGATACGATAATGCCTTATTATTAAACGTTTAGCAGATATATGGTGCAAAAAAGTTCAGGAATCAAAAAATGGAAGTGGCTTGTTTCTATTCTGTTGATCTCTTGTATCCTGATCACATCCTCGGCGATTTACCTCAACTACCGGTGGAAGCCTGTTCTGACCAGCAGGATAAAAAATGCAGTTGAAACGTCTACAAACGGCTTGTACAGTATTGACTTCGAGAATATCCGCACCAATATGGTTACCGGAAGGATAAGCGTAGAGAATATTGTCTTCCTGCCCGATACCTCAATCTTCGATAAGATGAGTGCAGATAGCCTGGCGCCAAGGCATCTTTACAAGGTTGAAGTGAACGAGCTTATACTTAAGCGGGTGCACCCCTGGAAAATCTATTTCAATGGAATCCTGGAGATGGGTTCTGTGGTCATAGATAAACCGAAGCTGGAAATAATTTTTACGAACAGCAAAAGAAACAAAGCCACAGTCAAACCGGATGTCAGAACCGCCTGGCAGCGTCTTGCGCCGTATTTGCGGTCGCTGAAAGTCAAGGACATCACGTTCCAGGATGCCGACTTTCAATACGTTGACAAAAGCGAATCACCGGCGCGTATTACTAACCTCCGGGGTTTAACGATTAAAGTGAGCGACCTGCTGATAGACTCTTTGTCGCAGTATGATAAATCGCGCCTCTATCACACGAAAGATATTTATGCCGAGCTTAATTCCTACCGTTCTGTTACCGCCGACAGTAACTATACGATCCAGATAGGACAATTAACGGCCTCCACGGGTGAAGGTTATGCGCGGATCAAAGATTTCAAGCTCGTACCCCGGTATGGCGAGATGGAATTCTCCCAGCGCTTCAAAACCCAGACAGACCGCTATTCAGTAAGCGTTGCAGATATGGAACTTAAAGATGTCGATTACAGGATGCTGAACAGTCAGCGCCGGCTCCTGGCTTCGCGGCTTAGACTGGACAAGGCTAATATTTCCATTTTTCTGAACCGCGCCATGCCTGATTCCCTGCGCGACCGCGGTAATAACTTTCCCCAGATATCATTGCAGCGGTTTAAGCTCGAAGGCCTGATCGATACATTGTTCCTCCAGGATTCGCGTGTAAATTACTCCGAGTATAACCCCGATTCGAGGCGAAAAGGGACCGTGATCTTCAGTAAAATAAACGGCAATATCCGGAACATAACAAATGATTCGGCGAGCCTCGCTAAAAACTCCCGGTCAGAGGCCGACCTGACCGCCCTGCTCATGGACCGCGGCAGGTTTAACGTTAACATGAAATTCGACCTGGTCTCACCACAGGCTGCCTTCAGTTTCAAAGGAAATATTGGCCAAATGGATGCGGATATGTTTAATGCTGCAATTCGCCCGCTGTCCCTTATCGAGGTTAAATCAGGTTCTTTAAGTAAGATGGATTTTAGTGGGGAAGGAAGCATTAAAGGGGTAAAGGGACTGGTAGCATGCTACTATAATAATCTTAAAATAGCCCTTCTCGAGAAGAGTGAAAATAGTACCTGGCTCAGGCGCCGGGGTATTGCATCGATATTTGCCAATGTGCTGATCATTGAAAGCGAAAATCCATCTCCGGGCAAGCCTGTGCGAAAGGTGAATTATAATTATATCCGCCCGGACCATTCCTCTTTTTTCAATATGATCTGGAAGGGACTGTCTTCTGCGCTTTTAGGCAGCATTGGCTTTGATGCCGAAACACAGCGTGAGATCAAAGCCCGTTTGCGTAAAATGGAAATAGAGCGCTTTAACAAAGAGCAGAGGCGTGATGAAAGAGAAAAAAGGAAGGTGAAACGTAAGATCAACCGGCGGGACAGGAATAAATAAGAAAAGCTGCCCGGATAATCAGACAGCTTTTCTTAATAATTTATTAAAGGAATTATCCTACGAAATAGTTCCAGCCGAACTCGTCGGCGGCACGACCGTATCTGATCTCGTTAAGTGTATTTAAAACCTTATTGGAAAACTCCCTTTTTGCAGGATCCGGTAATGTGTAAACCTCGCCTTCATGGGCTATTTCAGCAATGTGAGCTATTGTGGCCGCAGTGCCAGCGCCAAAGGCGTCGGTTATCCTGCCTTCTTTAATGCCCTGAAGGATCTCAGCAACCGAAACACGACGCTCCTCAACTTCGATACCCCAGCTTTTCGCCAAGGTAATAACAGTGTCGCGGGTTACCCCTTTTAGAATCGTGTCACGTGTTGAAGGTGTGATAACTTTTCCGTCCATCATGAACATAATATTTGCTGCACCGAGCTCTTCCATATAGGCGTGCTCGCGTGAATCGGTCCAGATCAGCTGATCAAAGCCCTCTTCGGTCGCCCTGCGCGCCGGAAGCATGGAGCCGCCATAATTGCCGGCTGCCTTTGCGAAACCGAAGCCACCATCGCTCGACCTTGAGAAATTGGTCTCGATTTTTACCCGGAGATTCTTAGAGAAGTAAGGGCCGACCGGTCCGGTAAGGATCATAAACTTATATGTCTCGGAAGGAGTAACGCCTAAATAAGGATCCGTTGCAAACATGAACGGCCGGATATAAAGACTATGACCCTCTTTTGAAGGTATCCAATCCTTATCAATTTCTACGATAGCAGAGAGAGCTTGTAAATACATTTCAACCGGTATCTGAGGCATACACAGACGTTCAGCCGACGCATTCGAACGTTCCGCATTTTTCTCAGGACGGAAAATCGCGACCCGCCCATCCACATGTTTATAAGCCTTGATCCCTTCAAAGAACGCTTGCCCGTAGTGTAGCGCAGAAATAGCAGGGCTTAATCCGATCTCCCCGTAAGGGACTATCTGAAAATTCTTCCATTCACCGCCTTCATAATCGGCAACGAACATATGGTCAGAAAAGGTCTTGCCAAAGGGCAAGTTGTCAAAGTCTATCTTGGACAGACGTGACTCCGCTGTCTTAGTAACAGCGATGTTTAAAGTATCGGTTAACATGGTAATTATGGTTGGGAAGCGCAATTTACAAAAAAAAGTATTACGTCCTGTGCCAACCTGCGCATTTCTGCTCGTTCTCAAGCAGTAAGCATCTAAAATTCCCCCCAAAGCAAGGGTAGTCTTTTATTATTGATATATAAATTTATATAATATAAGAAGGAAATTACTCTGATACAATTAGGAAGCTATTCGGAAATTGGTCGGATCCTATCCCTATCTCGGAGTCATTTCCGAATAATGTCCTAAGAAATAGCCTCGAAATATATAATTTAACTTCAGTTCACTCCAGCTTGGCGGAACTGTCAGCAGTTCGGTTTTAGCAAATAAGGCGGTATCGGATCGGGCTAAAAGCCCGTGGCAATTAACCGGTGGTAATCCCGTGGTAACAACCGGTGGCTGTACCAAATCTAAAAGCCCGTACCAAAATCAGCCTGTGGCAAAGTAAGGCTTAGTAAAGTATCCTGAACTTAATCGTATGATCGATCTGCTTCAGGTCTTTGAGCACCTGTTTATCGTACTGGTCGCTTACATCAGTGATAACATATCCGATAGAGGCGTTAGTCATGAGATACTGGCCAACGATGTTGATATCATGATCGGCAAACACCTGGTTGATGCTGGCCATAATTCCTGGTACATTGCGGTGGATATGGATAAGGCGGTGTGCGCCGGCAATGCGCGGAAGCTGCAGGTTGGGGAAATTGAGGCTCCGATAGGTGTGACCGTGGTTGATGAAGTTGATCATCCGTTTTGCGATGAACTCAGTGCTTCCCGGGCTATTTTTACGATCGTCGAAGATGACTATACCCATATCTGTGCAGATATCTTTCGACAGGGCGAGCCTGCTGTTGCCAAGGTATCCCACTGTTTTAAGCTTAACGGCGAGTTTTAGTTTTTCATCGTCAAGCACTTCGCCGTTTGCCAGCAGCATCATGCCAACATCAGGAACATATTTCTCTTCAAAACTGGTTTTGTGGCGGATAGAGAAGCCGTCCTTTTTTAAGGTTTGTATGGCAAGGGCCGGCACCTCGCCGATAACCAGGCAAAGGATCCTGTTTTTAGGATAAGATATTGCCCTTGGCAGGTTGTTAACGTAGAGGAATTCGTCGAAGCTCGGGGTAATGTGGTCGGCTTTCTCAGCTACGGTTTTTCGTTCTATATTTTCTGTAAAAGCATAGAACTTCTTGATCATTCCGAATTCCTTTAACTGGAAGTCTGAGTGCCCGTCGCCGATGCCATAAATATCTCCCTTTAATTTCAGGTTCTTCAGCAGGGTAACTTTTCCGCCCTCGTTAGAGAGCGGGTTCTTCTCATCATAACCAATGATCTTGCCCGCTTCGTCGAACACGAAAGTATTGGCATAGATATTTTCTTTTGGGATGTGATAGGATGATACCACAGGCGTAATGAACTCTTTAAACCCACCAGATACGATAAGCACATCGTGCGCGTGTCTTTTAAAAAAGGTCTTGTTTCTTGAAAATGAAGCTGAAACTTTTTTCTTAAGGTGCGTGATGAGTTGTTTCAGGTGTTCTTTATCGGCTTCAAGCAGTTTAACGCGGGCAGTAAGGCTTTCGCGGAACGACATTTTGCCTTCCATCGCAGCATTGGTCAGATCTTCGATCTCTTTATAAATGCCCTCACGATTCGGGTGGTCCTGTAATGAAATTCTGGCCAGTTCGTCCAGCGCTTCTACCTGTGTAAATGTGCTGTCGAAATCTATGATATAAAACTGCTTCAAGGGATCGGTATATTTAATTCTTGTTGTACGTGCTGCAAACCTCTGCGATGGAATCTTTCACGGATTTGAATTCCAAATTTAAGGCCTTTTTGATTTTTTCATTAGAATAATTCTGCTTTTTGAAGGCAGTGCGAACGGTATCCTTACTTAACCCGTAGTTTTTACCGGTAAAAGCTGATGCTATCACTGCCCCCAGGCGCGCAGATTCGAGCATCCACGGCTTAAGCGCTATGACAGGCGGCTTTTTGCCAAACTGAAGGGCGATCTCAGTAAAAAGCTCGCGGTAAGTCTTGTTTTCAGAGGTGATAATATATCGTTCGTCAGAGATATCGCTTTCCATTAAAGCGATCATAGCTGTTACCACGTCTTCAACATCTACATAAGCAAAACTGCCACCCGGATAAAAAGAAAGGCCTTTCCGTATTGTTTCGAAGAGTTGCCCGCTTCCTTCCGTGCCTGCGTTTTTGCCAATGATGATCCCCGGATTTATTATCACTGCATTCAATCCTTCTGCAGCAGCGCGGAATACCTCCATCTCACTTTCATATTTTGAAATAGAATAGCCGCTTTGCCTGGTGCTAAATTCCCAGTGATGTTTTTCGGTAATAAGTTCACCCTTTTTACTGTTGCCTACAGCAGATACGGAACTTACATGCAGGAATTTTACTACGTTATTTGCAGCACAAACATCGAGCAGGTTCCTGGTACCTTCGACGTTCACCTTCATCATCTGCTTTTTGTCCTTCGCACTCAGGGAAACCAAAGCAGCGCAATGATATACCTGACCGATACCCTGCATAGCGTCTTCGAGGCTGTAGTAATCCAGGAGGTCGGCATCTACCCATTCAAGACCACCCTCATTTTTCAGGATCTCAGGGATATTGGATGAGGCACGTTTCATAGCACGTACTTTCTCACCGTTAAGCAATAATCGCCTGACTAATTCTGAACCTAAAAAACCGGTTGCGCCGGTAACTAATATCATCCGGTATGAATTTTAGTAAATGCTTTCAAAAGTAATTGAATAAAGTGATATTTGCTTTCAGTTGGCCAGGCAATCTTAATTGTAGCCGGCTGTTTTTTGTTTCAGGGGCTTGTATTAATTATAAAAATCCGGTTCAGCTTATATCCTATGTCATTATCCGATTTTTTGTCTCCTGTAAACTATACCACTCCGCAGAGCGGCTTCTATACCAGTCATCTCGGAGCAAAACTGGAGATCTATCATTCACATTTTCCTGATCTGGAAAGTAATACCTATGATATTGCGATTATTGGGGTGCTCGAAGATCGTAATGCAGTCAATAATTCAGGTACTGCTTTATCTGCCGACTATTTTCGCGAGAAATTCTATTCACTTAACGAAGGGAATTACGCAACCAGGATAGTCGACCTCGGAAATATTAAGGCCGGCCACACTGTTTCTGATACCTATGTAGCGTTAAAGCTTGTCGTTGCCGAGCTGATAAAGAAGGATATCGTTCCGGTTATTATCGGCGGCGGGCAGGACCTGACCTATGGGCAGTTTATGGCTTATGAGGAATTGGAACAAAAAGTGGATCTGCTCGTGGTCGATTCGCACTTTGACCTCGATGATGATCCCCAGAATGTAAACGGTACAACTTCAGCTTCGTATCTCAACAGGATCTTTCTGCATGAGCCCAATTATTTATTCAATTACAGCAATATCGGTTATCAGACCTTTTTCGTAAACCAGGAAAGCCTGAAGGTGATGGATAAGCTGTATTTCGATATTCACCGGCTTGGGGATGTTGCAAATAATATGACAACAGCAGAGCCGATCATTCGCAATGCTAATATGATCAGTTTTGATATGTCTGCCATCCGCTCGTCGGATGCCGGAGCCAATGCCAATGCTTCTCCCAATGGTTTTTATGGAGAGCAGGCTTGCCAGATATGCCGTTACGCTGGGATGAATGATAAGCTTTCGTCGATAGGATTTTACGAGTTCAACCCAGCCTATGACCAGAACGGGCAGACAGCGTTGCTGCTCGCGCAGATGGTCTGGTACTTTGTGGATGGCTTTTACAATCGTAAAAAGGAACACCCGCTGCTGCCGAAATCACAATATATTACTTATCGCGCAAGCCTTAAGGACGGCTCGCACGAATTGATCTTCGTGAAGAGCAAAAAATCAGACCGCTGGTGGATGCAGGTGCCTTACCCTACCGGCTTGTCCAAGAATGAACGCCATCACCTCGTTCCATGCCGGTATGAGGATTACCAGCTGGCGAATGCAGGTGAGATGCCGGATCTGTGGTGGAAGACGTATCAGAAACTTAATTGAGTTGTACGTGGTACGTTTTACGTTTTAAGTTCACGTGCTAACTCATAATTTTTTAAGAGATTGTTAACCTACAGCGTTTAGAAACTTACAACGTACCACGTAAAACTTACAACTCAAAAGGCGTTTAGAAACTTACAACGTACCACGTAAAACCTACAACTAATATGCTATTACTCGGCATCGACCTCGGTACTTCGTCCATCAAAGTATCTGTTATTAATTCGCAGACGCAGAAATGTATTGCAAGCGCCCAGTACCCGGAGACAGAATCGGAAGTGATCGCATTGCAGCCGGGCTGGGCAGAGCAGTCGCCGGAAATGTGGTGGGAACATGTGCAGCAGGCAATTATTATATGTAACTCTAAGAAATTATATGATCCTGGGGAGATCAGGGCAATAGGTATTGCCTACCAGATGCACGGACTGGTTCTGTTAGACAAGAATCAGCGGGTACTCCGGAACTCGATCATCTGGTGCGACAGCCGGGCGGTGGAGATTGGCGACAGAGCCTTCGAGGCTATTGGTACTGATAAAGTCTTAAGCGAGATGCTTAACTCGCCGGGTAATTTTACTGCATCAAAGCTAGCCTGGGTTAAGGAGAATGAGCCGGGTATTTACAAGGATATCGATAAGATGATGCTGCCCGGCGATTTTATCGCAATGAGGTTTAGCGGGGAAATTACTACGAGCATTTCATCGCTTTCGGAAGGGATATTCTGGAATTTTAAAGAAAACAGCCTCTCGGAAGATGTGACAGGTTATTATGGGTTCAATAAAGATCTTATCCCCGATATTCAACCTGTGTTTTCTGACCATGGGAAACTGAGGGCCGAAATTGCTTCAAAGCTTGCCCTGAGGCCGGGAATTCCTGTAACCTACAAGGCTGGCGACCAGCCAAACAACGCGCTGTCGTTGAATGTGCTTCAGCCCGGAGAAGTTGCAGCTAATGCCGGTACGTCAGGCGTGATCTACGGAGTGTCGGATGAGCTGACCTATGATCAGCAATCCAGGATCAACACCTTTGCGCATGTTAACCATACCAACTCAAGGAAGAGGTTGGGTGTGCTGCTATGTATCAACGGAACAGGTATCCTGAACCGGTGGGTAAAAAATACGTTCACGTCCGGAACGACTTATAACGAGATGAACGCTGCGGCTGCCGGCGTGCCTGTTGGGAGCAACGGGATCCGGGTCATACCCTTCGGTAACGGGGCGGAGCGGATGCTTAATAATAAGAACATTGGAGCCCATTTCCATAAGCTGGACCTGAATGTTCACCGCCAGGCGGATATTTTTCGGGCTGTGCAGGAAGGCATTGCCTTCTCTTTTCGCTACGGATTGGATATTATGCGAGAGAACGGCATGAACCCGAAGGTGATCCGGGCAGGCAGGACCAATCTGTTTTCGAGCCCGGTATTTACAGAGGCTTTTGTAAATGCCTGTGGTGTTCCGGTCGAGCTTTACGAGAACGATGGAAGCGTCGGGGCAGCGATCGGAGCCGGGATAGGAATGGGGGAGCTGACGCTGGATAATGCGTTTAGTAAAGTCAGGCCCCTGGGTATAATTGAACCAGAGCTTGAGAGGGAGTATGATGATGTATATAGGGAGTGGAAGGGGGTGTTGGAAAGCCACCTTCGCAAATAACCTCTCGGTAGGCCATAAAGGGCTGAGAGCTTCCCTTCGAGTAAGCCACCGTGTACTGATATCTTATATTTTAATTCAATGCCTGACCCGGAACGGGTTAAATGTTTGTAGAAGATATTTCTGGCCCCAAACGCGCCCCTGAAAGTGGTCGCATGTTTATAGCAATCGCTCCAATTTTACTCGGAAACTAATGATCTAATAAATTCCCCACATTTAATTCATACTACCTGCTTGTTTTAAAATGATAATCTGCAGCGTATTCCTATTGGGGTCAGATCACTATAGCGTATAGTCATTGAACGGTGTCATACAGGGATACACATTTAAATGCATAGATAAAGTTTCTGCATATAGAAACTTTTGTTTAATTTTGAATGTAATACTATTGAATAATGAATTCATATGACATATTAGTATTAGATGAAGCAAAAGCCTTTATTAAGGCTATGCCCAAATCAGCTCAAAAAAAGTTGGTTAAGGCTATGGATTATGTACGGATTGGGAGTATTAAGAAGGATTATTTCAAGAAGCTTACAGGCACAGATGATATATGGGAATTTCGTATTGCTGATTCAGAGAAATGGTACCGGATACTGGCGTTTTTTATGAAAGCAAACGACGGTCCGGTGACGGTGATTGTCGCTACCCATGGATTTGAGAAAGAGGGAGCGAAAACGCCTTCTCAACAAATCGGACGTGCGGAACGTATTAAAAAGGAATTTCAGTCAGTAAATAAATGATATACCCGGGTGTAAAGCGGTTCCGCACCGGTATTGAAATACAGAGCCGCCATTTGAATTTTTAAATCTTACAATAATGAAAAAGTCTGCACCCTTGAAAAAGGGATACTCAAAAGGTGGGATCAAACTACCGTCTGGCTACAGCGGTGTGTCAATGGAGGAGTTAAAGGACGACCTGTTTGGCTCGGAAGGAACTGTTGAACGTGATTTGTACGAAACCGAGTTGAAAGAAGAAATACTTGGTGATGTGATAAGACACATGCGGAAATTAAAACACCTTACCCAGGAAGAACTCGGCAGTAAGGTAGGGGTTGGTAAAGCGCAGATCAGCAGGATTGAAAAAAATTATAACAATGTAACTATTGCCAATTTTTTGAGGATACTGCATGCGCTAAATGTTAAGGTCAGGTTGTCTGTTGAAGTAGAAGCACAGGAAAAAAAGGAAATCGAATTGTCGATCTAATAAATTCCCCACATTTAATTCATACTACCTGCTTGTTTTAAAATGATAATCTGCAAATCTTATAAAGTTCTTCCAGTCAAACAGCGTCAGGTTATGTGCACCGGTACGGTTATGATAGCCCAGTGGAGATTGGATGATGGCAGCGTCCGGTGCCGGGGGTTCTTCTCCAAGGGCAGACTTTTGCTTGTATAAACTGTAAACCTTTTCTGCGTTTTTGAGGGCTAAGAACGTTCCCTTCGGATCGGCCCACAGATCTTCAGTTGCGTTGGTTGCATAAACGGGCCTTGGTGCTACGAGCGCAATAAGCTGATGCTGATCGACAGGCAGAAGGCTTTCCTTATCGTTGAATTTCTTATAGTTTGTATTGAACCAGTGCGGGAAGGAGGTGTTGATCCGCCTGACCCTTTCCCCGAACTCTCTGCGTGCCAGCTTCGCCCCGGTGCTTCCCGAGCAGTTAGAAATACAAAGTGCAAAGCGTTCGTCCTGCGCCGCAGCCCACAGTGCGGCTTTTCCGCCGCGTGACTGACCGGCAATGGCTATTTTATCTTTGTCAATAAGCGGCTCGTTTTCAAAATAGTCCATCACCCGGCTTGCTCCCCAGCCCCATGCACCGATAGCACGCATACCATTGTCGGCAGATAATTGCTCCGGATATAGTTGCAGTACACCATTCATGAAGAGCTTAGCATCATCCGGAGCTACATCGCTGATATGGAATGCGGCAATGGCGTATCCGTTTTCAATAGCAAGCTCCGCAGGCCAGAAATCGCTTTTAACAGTGCGGGTCGGATCTGTTTGGTCCTTTGCCCTGTTGTTGATCAAAAGAAAAGCAGGAGCTGGCTCAGAGGTATTGTTGGGGATAAAAAGCACCAGGTTTATTTTTACACTTTTGTTTCGGCGGAACACTTCAATAAGTACTTCCTTCAGGTGAGCTTTTCCATTCATAACACCCGTGTCTTCATGGATCGCCGAATATTTTATGCTATCATAATTCTTAGGTACCTGGCCGTAGATGTTCTCCTCGAAAAGTCTTAATGTTTCCGGTTTCCTGATCTTCTCCCATTGATCTTTGTTCCTGATGGTTTTACCAGCCTCCGTCTTTAACGGATCTGGCAAGGTATATAGAGGAACTTTAGATTCGTCATAATTGGATTCTTTATGATCCTGTGCCTGGACCAAAACGATACTTAGGAAAAAGATCGAGGCAGCTAATAGTGTTTTCATGGAAGCGATTTTGCACAAATTATGAAAAGGAGATGGCTTTTGAAAAAGGATTGATACAAAGGGCGCTCTTCCCCGATCAAGTCGGGGAAGAGCCCTGCGTCACGTCCACAAGTGTTGAGGAGGCTTTTAAGTCTGCAAAACTATCATGTAAAACCAGGCACCATAACCCTGCATACGTTATTTACAGCTGCGCTGGACTTTTAAAACCCGCGTTATTTACATTCCTCGCCGGGCATTGCTGCACATGCCCGCAGGAGGAATGTTTGGTGTGCACTCTTCCCCGACTTGATCGGGGATCTCGTTAATAACACGCGGCCAAAGCCGCAAGTGTTAACCGGGAGATTAAGGTCGCGCAAAAGCTGCAAGCTATTTACAGCTGCGCTGGAGGTTTAGATTCCTGACATTCAAAGGCATTGTGAACGCGGGCTGCGCCGCGTCTGGGAGGAGATCCCCGATCAAGTCGGGGAAGAGCCCTGCGTCACGTCCGCAAGTGTTGAGGAGGCTTTTAAGTCTGCAAAACTATCATGTAAAACCAGGCACCATAACCCTGCATACGTTATTTACAGCTACGCTGGACTTTTAAAACCCGCGTTATTTACATTCCTCCTGCGGGCATTGCTGTGCATGCCCGCAGGAGGAATGTTTGGTGTGCACTCTTCCCCGACTTGATCGGGGATCTCGTTAATAACACGCGGCCAAAGCCGCAAGTGTTAACCGGGAGATTAAGGTCGCGCAAAAGCTGCAAGCTATTTACAGCTGCGCTGGAGGTTTAGATTCCTGACATTCAAAGGCATTGTGAACGCGGGCTGCGCCGCGTCTGGGAGGAGATCCCCGATCAAGTCGGGGAAGAGCCCTGCGTCACGTCCGCAAGTGTTACGGAGCCTCTTAAGTCTGCAAAACTATCATGTAAAACGAGACACCATAACATGCTGTGTGCCCGCAGGAGATCCCCGACTAAATCGGGGACGAATTCCCTCCCCCTTTCACATAAATTCTATAAATTAGAAAACCCAAAGCTATTATATGTCAAACATCACAACCGGAGATAAAGAATTCTTTAAAGGAATAGGACAGGTAACATACGAAGGCCCGGACTCAGACAACCCGCTTGCCTTTCGCTGGTACGACGAGAATAGAATGATTGGCGGCAAAACGATGAAGGAGACCCTGCGTTTCGCCTGCGCTTACTGGCATTCATTTGTAGGGAATGGTGCTGATCCTTTCGGCGAACCTACTCACATATTCCCCTGGAACGAGAAGACTGATCCCGTAGAACGTGCAAAGGATAAAATGGATGCGGCGTTTGAGTTCATTACTAAAATGAACTTGCCGTTCTATTGTTTCCATGATGTGGATGTAGTGGACTATGGCAATGACATCGTAGAAAATGAGAGGCGCTTACAAGTGCTTACTGAATACGCAAAGCAGAAGCAGAAAGTCAGCGGCGTAAAACTCTTATGGGCGACAGCTAACCTGTTTTCGCATAAACGATATATGAATGGTGCAGCAACCAATCCGGACTTTCATGTGTTAAGTCACGGCGCTGCGCAGGCTAAAGCGGCACTTGACGCAGCGATTGCCCTTAACGGGGAGAACTATGTTTTCTGGGGTGGGCGCGAAGGGTATATGAGCCTGCTGAACACCAATATGAAACGTGAACAGGAAAACTTAGCCCGTTTCCTTCATGTAGCAAAAGATTATGCCCGTAAGCAAGGTTTCAAGGGAACTTTCTTTATTGAGCCCAAGCCTTGCGAGCCTACCAAGCACCAGTACGATTATGATGCGGCGACTGTAATAAGTTTCCTTCGTCAGTATGATTTGATGGGCGACTTTAAACTGAACATTGAAGTAAATCACGCCACCCTTGCCGGCCATACCTTCCAGCACGAGCTGCAGGTTTCAGCCGATGCAGGCTTGCTCGGTTCCATTGACGCTAACCGCGGGGATATGCAGAACGGCTGGGATACCGACCAGTTTCCGAATAACATTAACGAGCTCACGGAGGCGATGCTTGTTATCGTCGAAGCGGGCGGACTTTCAGGCGGCGGTATAAACTTCGATGCCAAGATCAGGAGGAATTCCACCGATCCGGCCGACCTGTTCTATGCTCATATCGGGGGTATGGATGCCTTCGCCCGGGCGCTTATTGCCGCTGATAATATTCTTAACAGATCCGATTACAAGAAGATCCGGCAGGAGCGCTATGCCTCATTTGATTCCGGCAAAGGAAAAGATTTTGCTGCAGGCAAGCTTTCTCTTGAAGATCTGAGGGCTTATGCGATTGAAAAGGGTGAGCCGGAGGCGAGGAGTGGGAAACAGGAGTTTTTGGAGAATCTGGTGAACAGGTGGCTATGAAAATATAGATTTAAATGACGCATGTCCCTCGTTCGATCCTCACCTCATAAACCAGCATCTCAACCCCCGTCTCCACTTTATATTTCTTTGAAATCCGTTCTGCCAGATCCGCAGCTGCTTCCTCTTTTACCAGGTTGATCGTACAGCCCCCAAACCCCCCGCCCATCATCCTCGCACCTAAAACATTAGGATCATCCTTAACCAGGTCAACCAGCAGATCCAACTCTTTACAGCTCACCTCATAAAGCTTGCTAAGCCCCTCATGGGTTTCATACATCTTTTTACCGAAGGCGACAATGTCATTATTCTCTAAGTCTTCACATCCCTTAAGAAGCCTTTGGATCTCGGTCACAATAAACGTGCAGCGCTTATATACCAATTCATTTACGGGTTTCACAAATTCCAATAGCATTCCCTCCGTCACGTCCCTCAGACTTCCGATGTTCTGGCTTTGAGCTTCGAGCTTTGAGCTTTGAGCTTCCACAAGGCGAACCCCCTCCTCGCACTGTTCCCTTCTCTCGTTATAAGCAGACGATGCCAGCGAGTGTTTAACCCGCGTATCAAACAGGAGCACTTTTACGTCCTTTAGTTTAAATGGAAAATGATTGTATTCCAGACTCCGGCAGTCCAATCGGATCAGGTGATCCTTCTTGCCAAACATGCTCGCAAACTGGTCCATAATCCCACACTTCATTCCCACGAACTCATTCTCTGCTGCCTGCGAGAT
The DNA here is from genome assembly GCF_029360805.1 of Daejeonella sp. JGW-45. GTDB lineage: Bacteria > Bacteroidota > Bacteroidia > Sphingobacteriales > Sphingobacteriaceae > Daejeonella. The sequence continues at coordinate 263,584 of NZ_JARKNC010000010.1, forward strand.
CTTAACCATATCTATCTTTGAAATCCCCAGACCAAACAGTTCATTAAGCGCATAGGCCGTCGCACACTCCAGCGCCGCAGAAGACGACAGCCCGGCGCCCGGAGGTATATCCCCGCCAAAAACAACATTAAAGCCCGTCGTTATTCCCTTAGCAGAATCATTTTCTCCACCCAGCATCCTATCAATCCTACCCATCCTATGCATCCTATTCCCCTCTCCGCCCAGCATCTTAATCTGCTCCACCACTCCCAACACATAATCCGGCCACAACTTCCCCGACCTTACGATGGCATCCGTCGTCGCTTTATGATCATCGTCATAATCCAGCGCATACAAATGAATCTCATTGTCATCCCGTTTCCCGATCCCAAGATAGATCGCTTTGTTAATAGCAGCCGGCAAAACAAAGCCCATGTTATAATCGGTATGTTCACCGATCAGGTTGATGCGGCCGGGAGCGCGGATGATCAGGGGCTGCTGATTGAAAAGTTCGGTAAACTTTTCTGCGATAGCTTTCGGATAATCTGATTGTGGCAGGCTCATGTAATGCGTTTCTTAACAAACATAATATTTTTGCGTTGTTAGCCTTCAATAAGCGATTATTTTAACTTTGCCAGACTAAGTTTTAATTACAAACGTTTGTCACTGCGAACGAAGCGAAGCAGTGATTTTGTATCCTTCACCGTTATTATACTATTCCAGTTCATGAGATACTTTAAATTAATCATATATCTGTTCCTTTTTACAGGCACGAATCCTGTTTTTGCACAGGGCGCTTCGTTCACTGTTAACGGTACTGTAGACCCAAGTCTGAATATTGAGACCGTGTACTTCAGTCAGGCCACCTTTATAAATAACACATTTCAAAAATCTACCAGGATTCCGGTCGTCGGGGGTAAGTTCATTATAACAGGGACTCTCAAAGAACCCGGGCCGGGCTTGATCTCATTGGTAGAAGACCTTAAGCCCAAGAACCCTGCGGATATTAAGCAGTTTATTCTGGACAAGGGGATAATCAGCTTTACTGTGAAAGATAAACTGTCTTCAGCAGTGATCAGCGGATCAAAAGCAAACGATGACATTGTAAAATATACAAGCGGTCAGGTGTCTTATGTGCAGAAGATCAATGCCCTTAATGAGATTGCAGACCAGCAATCCCGGCAGGGCGTGCCTATGGATTCGATCGTCAGCACCTACGGTCCGCTATTGAAAGATGCTTCCACCGAGCTCTACGGGTACCAGCGTTCATTCGTTACTCAGCACCCATCAGCCTTTATATCTTTATTGCTGTTGCCGGAGATCGCGCGGTTTAACAGTAATTTCCTCGAAGCAGATTCTATTCTGGAAGGGCTTGACCTGGTTGTAAAGTCCAGCCCAACGGGAACTGCGATTAAAAACTATATCGGCGCGGAGAAGAAAACATCTGTGGGTGCCTTTGCACCTGAGTTTGCGGCCTCCGATACTGCCGGCAAGAAGTTTGCACTCTCGTCCCTGAAAGGGAAATATGTCTTGCTTGATTTCTGGGCAGCCTGGTGCGGACCCTGCCGTCAGGAAAACCCTAATGTGGTTAAGGCTTATCAGACATATAAGGACAGGGGCTTTACCGTGCTTGGTGTCTCCCTCGACCGCGACCGCAAAGACTGGCTTAAAGGCATACGTGCCGACAACCTGACCTGGCCGCATGTGTCTGACTTAAAACACTTTGCAAGCCCTACAGCGGTGTTGTATAATATTACCAGTATCCCGAGGAATTTTCTTCTTGATCCGAAAGGAAAGATAGTAGCGAGAGATCTGAGGGGGGTGGATCTGCAGGAGAAACTGGAAGAAATCTTTGGAGAACAAGGAATCAGGAAAGAATAAAGACTTTGCGTCTAATTTACAAACGGGCCTTAATCTTTGCTCTTTAATCTTTGCTCTTTAATCTTTGTTCTTTATTCTTTGCTCTTTATTCTTTGCTCTTTAATCTTTGTTCTTTATTCTTTGCTCCTGACTCTACATGAGGTCCGCCCCAATATCCGCCCTGAAATACCTTGCATCAAAATAGATCCTTCCGGCATCAGCTGTAGCCGACTGGACAGCATCAAATAGATTATCCTGAAGAGAGGTTATCGCCATAACGCGGCCGCCGTTTGATTTCACGATCCCGTTTTCGAGTTCTGTGCCGGCATGAAAAGCTATAGAATGCCGCAGGTTATCCATACCGGTTATGGTTTTGCCTTTCATATATTCACCCGGGTAGCCCCCGGCAACAAGCATGATGGTGGCTGCGGTTTTAGGAGAAATTTTAAGCTCCTTATCGGCAAGATTTTCTTCGGCAACGCCTCTGAACAGTTCAACAAGGTCGCTTTCAATTCTAGGGATGACGCTTTCAGTTTCCGGATCGCCCATGCGTACATTATATTCAATAACATAAGGGTCTTTTCCTTCAGGACTATGTGACGCCATCAGGCCTATGAAAATGAAGCCTTTATAAGGGATGTTGTCTTTTTTCAGGCCTTCAATGGTCGGGATAATGACACGCTCCTCCACTTTCTTCATGAAAGCTGCGTCTGCAAAAGGGACAGGTGAGACAGAACCCATTCCGCCGGTGTTTAAGCCGGTATCACCTTCGCCGATTCTCTTATAATCTTTTGCTTCAGGAAGTATCTTGTAGGATTTTCCATCTGTGAGTACAAAAACAGACAGCTCAATGCCGGTAAGAAATTCCTCTATTACAACCATGCTGCTGGCTTCGCCGAACTTTGCATCAGCAAGCATAGCTCTGAGCTCAAGCTTGGCTTCGCCGAGTGTTTCACAGATCAGAACGCCCTTACCCGCGGCAAGTCCGTCAGCTTTCAGAACAATGGGAAGTTTCTGGGTGTCGAGATAGGCCAGTCCTTGTTCGAGGGTATCAACCGTAAATGATTTAAATGCAGCCGTCGGGATGCCGTGACGGATCATGAACTGTTTAGAAAAATCCTTACTTCCTTCAAGCTGTGCACCTTCCTGCTGCGGGCCGATAACCGGGATATGCTTTAATTCGGTTCTCTCAAGAAAGTAATCATGGATTCCCTTTACCAGCGGTTCTTCCGGTCCTACTACGACCATCGTGATGTTATTTTTAAGCACGAATGCTGCAATCGCTTCGAAATCGGTAGCTTTAAGGTTAACGTTCTTGCCATAAGCACCAGTACCGCCGTTTCCGGGAGCTATGTAGAGCTTCGATAAAAGTGGGCTTTGTGCGATTTTGGATGCAAATGCGCTCTCGCGGCCGCCCGAACCAAGAAGGAGGATATTCATAATGCAAACATAAGAATTAGCAGATTAGCATCCTATGAATACGATCATCCTATGAATCCTATTCTCATAATTAAATCGTAATTTTGCACTCCAATTATGCCATTATGACTTTAAATAGTAATGGCTTAGTTGTTGTATAAACTTGTTTTTCATAGAATAAACTATATATGTTAGGTATTTTAAGTAAGCTATTCGGGAGCAAATCTGACCGCGATATAAAAACAATTCAGCCTCTTGTTGAAAAAACTAAGGAAGAGTATGCCAAATTAGCGAATTTGAGCAATGATGAACTGCGGCAGAAGACGGTTGACTTTAAGTCCCGCATAGCTGCTTTCCTTACGGATATTGATAAAGAGATCGCTGATGTAAGATCAAGGGCAGATGCTGAAGATCTTCCGATCAACGAGAAAACAGCCATCTATGATGAGCTGGATAAACTTCAGAAAGATCGCGATAAGGAACTTGAGAAAGTTTTACTCGAGATCCTGCCGGAAGCCTTCGCGGTGATCAAGGATACTGCACGAAGGTTTACTGAAAATAAAACATTAGAAGTAAGCGCTACACAGGCCGACCGTGAGCTTGCTGCCCGGAAGTCAAACGTTGTTATTCAGGGCGATAAAGCGATTCACCACAACACCTGGCTTGCTGCCGGAACTGAGGTTACCTGGAACATGATCCATTATGATGTCCAGCTGATCGGCGGTATTGTGCTTCACCAGGGCAAGATAGCCGAGATGGCTACGGGTGAGGGTAAAACCCTTGTCGGTACCTTGCCTGCGTACCTGAATGCGCTTTCAGGACAGGGAGTGCACATCGTAACGGTGAATGATTACCTGGCACGCCGTGACTCGGAGTGGAACGGGCCTTTATTTGAGTTCCACGGTTTAACAGTCGATTGTATAGATAAACATCAGCCGAACTCTGAGGAGCGCAGAAGAGCTTATGCTGCAGATATTACGTTCGGTACAAATAATGAGTTCGGGTTTGATTATCTGCGTGACAATATGACATTGAACCCGGAGAGCCTGGTTCAGCGTAAACTGCATTTTGCTATGGTGGATGAGGTCGACTCAGTATTGATCGATGATGCGCGTACACCATTAATTATTTCAGGACCAATTCCCCGCGGCGATGAGCACGAGTTCTATGAGCTTAAGCCAAGGATTGAAAGGTTGGTTACTGCACAGAAGAATTTCGTTGTTGATGTGCTTAACCAGGCGAAGCGGTCAATTAACGCAGGGCAATCAGGGCCTGACGAGGGCGGTTTAGCCTTGCTTCGCGCTTACCGCGGATTACCAAAGAGCAAAGCGCTCATCAAGTTCCTGAGTGAACCGGGTATGAAGCAGGTGCTTACCAAATCTGAGCACCATTACATGGAAAACCAGAACAAGGAAATGCCTAAGGTTGATGCGGAGCTTTTCTTCGTGATTGACGAAAAAAATAACCAGGTTGAGCTAACCGAGAAAGGTATAGAGCTGATCACCACTTCCGGTGAAGATCCGAACTTCTTTGTGATGCCCGATGTAGGAACTGAGATAGCCGAACTGGAAAAATCTGATCTTTCAACAGAAGAAAAGATAGCAAAGAAAGACGCGCTGATGCGTGATTACTCAATTAAGTCTGAACGGATCCATTCCATAAACCAGCTTCTTAAAGCATACACCCTGTTCGAGATAGATGTCGAGTACATCGTTGATGAAGGTAAGATCAAGCTGGTTGATGAGCAAACGGGCCGTATCATGGATGGCCGCCGTTATTCTGACGGCTTGCACCAGGCTATCGAGGCTAAAGAAAATGTTAAGGTTGAGGATGCTACGCAGACCTATGCAACCATTACCTTGCAAAACTTCTTCCGGATGTACCATAAGCTTTGTGGTATGACCGGAACAGCAACAACAGAAGCCGGTGAGCTTTGGACGATCTATAAACTGGACGTTGTGGAGATCCCTACTAATGTTCCTGCACAGCGTAAAGATCATGAGGATATGGTTTATCGTACCGTGCGTGAGAAATATAACGCCGTGGCGGATGAAATAACCAAGTTGACGCAAGCCGGCCGGCCGGTACTCGTGGGTACAACCTCGGTTGAGATTTCGGAGTTGTTAAGCCGCATGCTCAAACTGAGAGGTATCAGGCATAATGTATTGAACGCTAAACTTCACCAGAAAGAGGCAGACATTGTCGCTGAAGCCGGACAGGCGGGTACAGTTACCATTGCAACCAACATGGCTGGTCGTGGTACAGATATTAAACTGGGTGCAGGCGTTAAAGAAGCCGGAGGTTTGGCCATTGTAGGTACTGAGCGCCATGAATCGCGCCGTGTCGACAGGCAGCTTCGTGGTAGGGCAGGCCGCCAGGGCGACCCGGGATCAAGTCAGTTCTTTGTATCCCTGGAGGATAACCTGATGCGTTTATTCGGTTCTGAAAGGATCTCGAATATTATGCTTCGGATGGGAATTGAAGAAGGCGAGGTGATCCAGCATTCTATGATCACCAAGTCGATAGAACGTGCGCAGCGTAAGGTTGAGGAAAACAACTTCGGGGTACGGAAACGTTTGCTGGAGTATGATGACGTGATGAACTCGCAGCGGTCGGTGATCTATGCGAAGCGGAAGAATGCACTATTTGGCGAGCGCCTGGACGTGGATCTGAACAATACTATTTTTGATGTTGTTGAGGATATTGCCACTGAGTACAAAGAAGATAATAATTATGAAGGTTTCCAGATGGAGATCATACGCATCTTCTCTGTAGATCCTGAGATTACCGATAAGCAATTTGCCGACTTGAATGCTACCAGGCTGACAGACGCAGTGTTTGCAAGGATCGATGATTTCTATCGCCGCAAGCTTGAGGCCGTGGCAAGCCAGACACTTCCGGTATTAAAAGATGTGCTGCGTGAAAGGGGAGATCAGATTGAAAATATTGTTGTTCCCTTTACTGACGGGGTACGCCAGGTTCAGGTAGCTACCAATCTCAAAAAAGCAGTTGAGTCGAACGGTCATGAAGTTTTCAAGGCATTTGAGAAAACGGTAGTTCTTGCACTGATCGACGAAGCCTGGAAAGAGCACCTGCGTGAGATGGACGAATTAAAGCAGTCGGTTCAGAACGCCGTTTACGAACAAAAGGATCCATTGATCGTTTACAAGATGGAAGCCTTCAACATGTTCAAGCAGATGCTTGCAACAGTGAATAAGGATGTGGTTAGCTTCCTGTTTAAAGGAAATATTCCTTCTCAGAATCCGGAGCAGGTTCGTGAGGCTCGCCCTCAGCCACGCCAGGATATGAGTAAGCTTAAAGTCTCGAAACCAGAGCTTGCCCAGACCGCGAACGGGCTTCCTGTTGATGACACCAGGGAATTACAAAAAACACAGCCAATCCGCGTGGAGCAGAAGATCGGAAGAAACGATCAATGCCCTTGCGGGAGTGGAAAAAAATATAAAAACTGTCACGGAGTAGGAGTAGATTAATTGATGCACAGGAAGCTGGCCATAGGATTTTTCTTTAGTTTCTTTTTAATACAGGTTGTTTCTGCCCAGGAAAAGGGTAAGGTGCTTGTGATAAAGGACCCCCAGATAGACAGCCTGATAGCAAAGAGACTGGAGCTAAGCCGGATGGGCAGCAGTGGAAACACCGTAACCAGCCTTGGTTTTAGGGTTCAGATATTCTCAGGACTGGAGAGAGAGCAGGCCTATGCGGAGCAGACGAAATTCAGGGCCTTATATCCCACAGTAAGGACTTATATCAGTTATACCCAGCCCAATTACCGGGTACGTGTAGGTGATTTTCGTACTAAACTGGAAGCTCAGAAATTCCTCACCGAATTAAAGAAACAGTACCCTTCACTTTTTATTTTTGCCGAAAAGATAAATCCCAGATAATGCTTAAAGATAAAATAAGCCAATTGGCTCAAGACATCCATAAGGAAGTTGTAGGAAACCGCAGGCACCTTCATGCCAATCCGGAGCTTTCGTTTGAAGAATATGAAACTTCAGCATTTGTAAAATCGAAACTCGATGAGCTGGGTATCAGTTACCAGAATATGGCTGATACTGGTATAGTTGCGCTGATCAAAGGTTCCAAGCCTTCCGATTCGGTAGTAGCCTTACGTGCTGATATGGATGCATTGCCTATTCTTGAAGCAAACGATGTCCCTTATAAATCGACCAAACCAGGTGTAATGCACGCTTGCGGGCATGACGTTCATACTTCATCGCTGTTAGGTACTGCAAGGATACTGACGGAATTGAAGGATGAGTTTGGCGGGACTGTAAAACTTATCTTCCAACCCGCTGAGGAGAGGCTGCCTGGCGGAGCGAATCTGATGATCAAGGAAGGCGTACTGGAAAACCCAAAGCCGCAGGCAGTGATCGGGCAGCACGTAATGCCGCACATCGAGACCGGGAAAGTAGGCTTCCGTGCAGGAAAATACATGGCTTCAACGGATGAGATCTACGTAACTGTTTACGGAAAGGGCGGGCACGGTGCTCAACCGCAGCAAAACATCGACCCGGTTCTTATCACTTCACATATCATTGTTGCACTGCAACAGATTGTCAGCAGAGTAGCAAACCCAACAGTACCTTCCGTACTTTCTTTCGGTAAAGTTATTGCGAACGGCGCAACGAACGTTATTCCTAACGAGGTGAAGCTTGAAGGTACATTCAGGACTATGGATGAGGCCTGGAGGGCAAAAGCTCATGAAAAGATGAAGAAAATGGCGGAAGGCATTGCTGAAGCGATGGGCGGAAGCTGTGATTTTAACATCATGCGCGGTTATCCTTTTCTCATCAATGAAGAGAAGCTCACAGCAAATACCCGCGCTTACGCGGAAGAATATTTAGGCAGCGAAAACGTTATCGATCTGGACATCTGGATGGCTGCCGAGGATTTCGCATATTATTCACAGGTCTCTGATGCCTGCTTTTACAGATTGGGTACCGGAAACGAGAAGCGTGGTATAAGCTCTTCAGTTCATACGCCTACTTTCGATGTCGATGAGGAATCGCTCAGACTGAGCACCGGTCTGATGACCTACATTGCGCTCAAGCAATTGGGCAATTAATTGCGGTGCGCTGCATTAGAAGAATTATGAAGAAGCTCGTTTTTTTACTCGGCCTGTTGCTTAGCGTGATAGCAGGTTTTAGCCAGAATATTCCCCGTTTTAATCCTGATACGATATGGACGGTAAATATTGATTCGGCTATCACTGTTCAGTCGACACGCCTTACTGCCGAAACATTTATCCAGGAAGTGATGAATGATACCAGCTTTTATAAAGCTTTCCGCAACATGAAAAAGTATTCGTTCACGGCGGAAAACAACATTTTCACGTACGATAAAAAGAATAAGGTTGAAGGAAGTATGTATAGCAGGATCTATCATAACAACAACGGGCCTTATAAAATGCAGGTACTGGAGAAGAGAGATAATGGTAAGATCTATAAGAAGAATGGTAAGTTTTCACTCTATACCGTAGAGATGTTCGACTACATATTCATGAATCCTTATAATTCTGATTTTACCAGACCCGACGACGCTAAGGGTACGAACGAGTCTTATAAGGATAAGCTCAAGACCCTGATATTTAGCCCTGGACGCCCCGTAAAAGGAATTCCCTTCATCAGTAATAAGACGGCAATCTTTACTCCTAATATGCGCCAGTATTATGATTACACCTATTATCGCGGCACGTACCTGGACTCCATTCCTGTCTATATCTTTAAGGTGAAAATGAAGCCGGGTTTATCCAGTTGGACCCAGGATGGTATCATGATTAAAGAACTGGTTACTACCTTTGATATGAGGAATTTCCAGATCCTGGGCCGTTCTGTAGACATGAAATACGATAACCTGGCTTTTGACTTTGATGTTCAGATGAATATTGAGTGTAGTTATTTTGGTGATGACCAAACCCTGCTTCCAACAAAGATCAGCTACCAGGGTAACTGGGATCATCTGGCAAAAAAGGAAGAACGGGCGAGTTTCCTGATACTGCATAAGGGGTATAAAATCGGAACGAAGTAAACCCGGTATACCTATCGCATTTTATACTAAAGTGCCACGACCCCTTCTTTAATCCCCCAGCAAAGCATCTGGTAAAAGTTCCGAAATCCCATTTTTCTGAGCATATTCTTCCGGTGCGTCTGCACGGTAAACTCACTTATAAATAGCTTATCAGCCATTTCACGGCTGTTATATCCCTCAGCCATCAGCTGCAGAATTTCATTTTCGCGCTGGCTGAGCGTGACGTCTATAACCGTGGGTTTATCTAATATTAAAGCATGCATAACATGTGGGAATTATCTTTATTCAAATTTCCACGGCAGCGCTATTATCTCTCAGGGGCGATCCACCTGAAATAGTAGGGTGTTTTTACGGTATTGAGATAGAGATATTTACGGTTGTTTTGTGTTTAAGTTTTTGTTGATATTAGTGGAAACTTAAACTTAAAATTCATAACCATGCCAATTAAAATTAATGATTCTAACCAAAAAGATGTAAACAAGCGTTTAAAAAAAAATGATGTAAGGGAGATGGTACAGCACCATCGCAACAACAAACCATTCAAAAAAGCACACTTTTCTCATTTTATGTTAACGGAAATTTTAACATTGTTTCGAGATAATGGAGTAATTGATTTTACAAAACCACTTCAATCCCAGCTGACAGCAATTAAAGACTATGGGGTAAAATTTTATTCCGGAGTACACTTTAAGCCAGAAACTTGTGACGGGAAACCCGATTATCTTAACCATTCAAATATAATTATCTGCAATACCAAAGATGATGGAAGTAATTTCTATAAAGATATGTTGGACGATAATAAATCGATTTCATTTTCTGGCGCGTTTGACGGTCTTGACATGGGGCAGATTTGCCCTCCTGAGTGCGGGGGGACGGATGACGTAGTATAAAATGATAGAATTCCTCAAGTTGCCGTTTACATTAATATCAGAATGGGTGTGTTTTATCGCATCCATTCTGATCATAAAAAGATATCATCCTAGTACCTGGAGAATCTTTCAGATATATCTTTTTATTGTTATATGTGTAGAAACCTTAAGCTATTTTGGATTACGTTTAAAATACATAACAACTACGCAATGGCTTTATAATTTATTCATGCCGGTACACGGCTTATTTTATTTTTATGTATTTTCAAAGATAATACGCTTGAAATCTATTAATACAGCTTTCGTGTTTGCCTGCATTCTTTTTATATTCTCTCTATTATCAGAGGGATTGTATCAAGGATTTAGTCAATACTTTTTTCGAAGCTATATTATTCTGTGCATTTTAGCTATTGGTTTTTGTATTATGTATTATTATAGCCTTTTTCAGCAGATAGAATATTCCAATTTGCTTAAGGAACCGGCGTTCTGGTTTGCAGCCGGCAGCCTGGCCTATTTTGCAATCGGTACATCAGTAACAGTTTTTTTTGCAGAATTGGTTAGTCTTAAAGTTAAAAACCAGATCCCATTAAGAGGCATTATAATGGGAATTATTAATGTTATTATGTATGGATGTTGGATTAAATCATTTTTATGCCTTCAGAACAAACGGGACTATACACGGCTATCTTATTCTCAGCATTAATATTCCTCTTAATTGTTTTCGGGTTAATTTTTCTTGTGTTAACCTACAACCGCCGCAAAAAAGATCACATCACTGAAAAACAAACCCTACAAAAAGAACACGAAGCCGACCTGTTAAAAACGCAACTCGAAGTCCAGGAGCAAACCATGAAAACCATAGCCGCCGACCTGCATGACAATATTGGCCAGTTATTAAGTCTCACGAGCATTACCTTGGGATCCATTACCGTTACAGATAAGAAAACATCCAGGAAATTAGACGATTCTCAGCAACTTGTACGGCGGTCGATAAAAGAATTAAGGCAGCTGGCAAACCTGCTGCATGGTGAGAAAATAATTGAAACAGGATTAATCGACGCGATAGTCTATGAGACCGAATGGCTAAAGAAGTCTGGCAATTACATTGTAAATTTCGACAATAGCGTTCACGAAGATCCAAGCCCGTCCACTGACAAAGACCTCATACTCTTCAGGCTGTTGCAGGAAGCGATAAACAATATCATAAAACATTCATCAGCGACCGCGATAACAATATCTTTAGCGCACGTACAGGGTGATCTGCTGCTTTCAATTACCGATAACGGGATAGGGTTTATCGCAGAAGAGGTGGAAAAAAACGGAATGGGTTTGTCGAATTTATTAAGAAGGGCGAAAGCAATGCAGGGCGAAATTGATATCATTTCTGCCATTGGCAATGGTACTACGATTGCCATAAAAGTTCCATATCCGTAAGTATGATAGAAAAGATTTCCATTGTGATCGTTGATGACCATACCCTGTTCCGTTCGGGTGTGGCTAACTTACTTTCTGAGTTTGAGGAGATAAATGTGCTATTCCAGGCATCAAGCGGTAAAGACCTTCAGCAAAAACTTTCTGCCGATAATTTGCCAGATATCATATTGATGGATATTACCATGCCCGCAATGGATGGTTACGAGGCCACAAAATGGGTAACTGGTTTATATCCTCAAATCTGCGTGCTGGCTTTAAGCATGTTTGACGATGAAAAATCAATCATCAGTATGCTAAAGGCCGGGGCCTGCGGATACTTGTTAAAGGAATCCGACCCATCCGATCTTCTTGAAGCCATTAAAATTACAAAGGAGAAAGGCTTGTTCATCAACGAAAATGTTTCGGGGAGGATGTTGGTCTCCCTTCGTCATGATTCCAAAGCCGGTGCTGCTAATCTAAAACCCAGCCAAAGGGAAATGGAATTCCTGCAGTACTGCGCCACGGAACTTACCTATAAGGAAATTGCCGATAGAATGAACGTGAGCCCCAGGACGGTTGATAATTATCGGGAATCGCTTTTCAGCAAATTGAATATCAAGTCGAGAACAGGTCTGGTAGTTTACGGAATAAAGAACTCCCTTATCCAAATCTGATTCTAATCAAAAATTACCCAAAGCTGGGTATTGCAGCTTGGTAAGTTTATTCGAATTTTATAATGCGGGTCAGGTTAACTTATTGCCAGCAGGACTGGTTTAAATAAATCTTACCCTTTGTTTTCTGTTAACCTTTATAAAATAGAATCCGGCAAAGGTGAGTTGATTGGTTTATCGCGGGCGGCATTAGAGATAATGCCGCTTTTTTTATAAGATATTTAACTGTATTCCGTTTTCTAAGAAATTTCCCCGTTTCACTATGGGACACGAAATTTTGATTAATTTTAGACCCTAGCTGTTAAATCTTGATCCCAAAAGAGACCGTCGATAAAATCATTGAGGCTTCACGCGTAGAGGAAGTTGTAGGGGATTTTGTGTCGTTGAAAAGACGCGGGACCAGCCTGATCGGGAATTGCCCATTTCATAACGAAAAAACTCCTTCCTTTCACGTTTCGGTTGGTAAAGGGATTTACAAGTGTTTTGGATGCGGAAAAGGCGGCGACTCTGTCCGGTTCATTATGGAGCACGAGAAGGCTACCTATCCGGAAGCCTTAAGGTACCTGGCAAATAAATACAACATTGAGATTGCGGAGGTTGAAAATACCCCGGAAGAGCAAGCGATCAATGATAGGCGGGAAAGCCTCTATATTGTTTCTGCTTTTGCCGCCAAGTTTTTCCAGCAGCAAATGCTGGAAACTGAGGAAGGCCAAAATATCGGCTTAAGCTATTTCAAAGAACGGGGTTTTCGCGAGGATATCATCAGGAAATTTGAATTGGGTTATTCCCCAGACGCCTGGGATGCATTGTCAACAGCCGCAACAGGCGCTGGCTATAATATCCAGTTTCTCGAGGAGACGGGCCTTACCATCCGGAAGGATAATGATAAATTTTACGATCGTTTCAGAGGCCGGGTAATGTTCCCTATCCACGGCTTCACTGGTCGTGTGATCGGCTTTGGGGGGCGTACGTTAAAGACCGATAAAGCGGTTCCGAAATACGTTAACTCGCCCGAGAGCGATATTTACCACAAGTCTAACGTCCTCTATGGTTTATCCTTCGCAAAAAAGGCAATGCGTGACCTGGATAACTGTTATCTTGTCGAGGGCTACGCCGATGTGCTGTCAGTTCATCAGGCGGGTATTGAAAATGTTGTTGCATCTTCGGGAACCTCGCTTACTGTAGAGCAGATTCGCCTGGTAAAACGTTTTACAGAGAATATTACCATCCTATACGATGGAGATGAGGCTGGTATCAAAGCCTCTCTAAGGGGACTGGACATGATCCTTGAAGAAGGTCTGAATGTGAAAATAGTTCTCTTTCCGGATGGAGATGATCCCGACTCATATGTTCAGAAATTCGGCAGCGCCGCGTTCAAAACCCATATAGAACAAAATAAGAAAGACTTTATTCTCTATAAAACCAGTATCCTTTTAAAGGATGCAGGAACTGATCCCATCAAAAGAGCTGGTCTCATAAGGGAAGTTGTAGAAAGTATTGCAAAGATTCCGGACGGGATAAAGGCTTCGGTCTTCGTAAGGGAATGCAGTTCGCTTTTGCAGATTGAAGAGCGGGTACTGATTTCAGAGTTAAATAAGATCAGGCTTAACAAAACTAAAAATTCATATCAGCCTCAGCCTGCTGCGCAAACCCCTCCTGAGCCGGATTTTATTGAAATTCCCGGTTCGGTGTCTGATACCGACGAGGCACAGGAGAAGGAGATCGTGCGTTTGCTGCTTAATTATGGACATGAATTGGTCCATTGGGATGGCATAACCGATACTTATATTGCCCCTTATGTTATAGGGAACCTTGCCGATGTGACGTTCGACAGCGAGCTTTGCAGTCGTGTGATTGATGAATATAAAAAGCAGCTTGAGCAGGGAGAACTTCCCTCCGAGCAGGATTTTATCAAGCATCCTGACCATCGAGTTGCAGATCTGGCTATCTCTATGGTGTCCTCACCGTACATTCTTAGTGAAAACTGGTACGCAAAACGAAAGATCTATGTCAAGAGTGAAAGTGAAAATTTACGATCGACAATTCTTGGAGGCATATTTCATTTAAAAAAGCGCAAGGTTGATCGCATTTTGAAAAAGATACGCGAGGAGATCCAGTCTGAGAGTGATGCAGATAATCAGGCGATACTGATGAAGAAATATTTGCAGGTTAAAGAGGTCGAAAAAGGAATTTCCGCGTTCCTGGGATCAGTCGTCGTCAAGTGATGGCCGCTCATAATGATACCGGCACCAGAGGTGAATTGCTTGCAAGGAAATATCTCGAGGAGAAAGATTACGAGATTCTCGAAGTAAACTGGCGATCCTGGAGAGCTGAAATTGATCTGATCGCATTTAAAGATGAAATCCTGATCTTTGTGGAGGTGAAAACAAGAAGCGGAGATTTTTACGGTCAACCGGAAGACTTCGTAGACTCAGCAAAGCAGTCGCAGCTAACGTTTGCAGCAGAAGAATATATATATAAGATAAATCACAATGATGAGATCAGATTCGACATTATATCGATCCTGTTTGATAAATTTGATAATCATACCATAAATCATATTGAGGATGCTTTTTGGCCGGGATCATAGCATCTGTCTAACTATAATCAAATGCGCTTAAAACTAATTCCACTTTCGCTTATAGCCATTTTAACGCTTTCTTATTGTAAGAACGATAAAAAGATAACAGAGGAGACTTCAGCTTTTGTTAGTCCGCAGGCTGGTAAAACTATAAACCTGGGAGATACTGTTAACCTGCAGGTTAAACTTACTGATAAAGCTGATTCGGTCGTATACTATGCCGACGGAGAGCGCCTGCTAAACGCCGCCGGTGAAAAGGCTGTAAGTATGCAAACCCATGACTTACAGCTTGGTATAAAAGCTATTACTGCCAAGATCTACCGGAATGGTTCTGAGCAGGAAGAAATAAGCACCAATATTGTAGTTAAATCACAGTTGGTACCACAGAAGCTAAACTACACACTCGTTCAGGAATTTAAGCATGATACAAGTTCATATACCCAGGGACTCGAGTTTCACAACGGTTTTTTTTATGAAAGCGACGGGTATGCAGGTGAGTCATCTATACGAAAAGTGGATCCGGCCACCGGCAAAGTAATTCAGCTCACCCCGGTTGATAAGTTTTTTGCTGAGGGTTTGACTATTGTGGGAGATAAGGTCCTGATGCTTACCTACACGGAGAACGTAATGATGGAGTACGACCTTAAAACGTTGAAGCTTCTCCGTCAATGGACACCGCCTTATAACAGGCAGGGCTGGGGCTTATGTAATGACGGTAAGAAAATTTATAATTCAAATGGCTCTAATACGATCTTCATACTGAATAAGGATACGTATATGCAGGAAAGTTATATCGAGGTTTATGATAATAACGGACCCGTGCATGAGCTTAATGAACTGGAATATATCGATGGACGGATCTATGCCAATATTTATGATTCTACGAGGATAGTAATCATAAATCCTGCCAATGGGCAGGTCACGGCCGAATTTGATCTGGCAGACCTATACCCCGACGCCAGCAGGGCGATGAAGGACATCGACGGCTACGTGCTTAACGGGATTGCGTGGGATAGCTCGGACAAACGGTTATTTGTTACCGGAAAGAAATGGGATAAGCTGTTCCAGATAAAGCTAAGCCCTCAAACCTCCACCCTCCACTCCTTATATTGATTGATCAGCCCATTGGTCGAAGAATCATGGGTCGAAACTCGCGAATCATCCTTTAGTTCAGGCAAGATATTACCGGCAAGCTGTTTGCCAAGTTCCACTCCCCACTGGTCAAAACTGAAAACATTCCAGATTATGCCCTGCGTGAATATCTTATGTTCGTAAATCGCGATAAGCAATCCGAGGTTAAACGGAGTGATCTTTTTTATTAAGATCGAGTTGGTAGGCCTGTCACCATCGAAAACCTTAAACGGAGCCAACTCAACGATTTCCCTCGCACCTTTCCCGGCAGATTTAAGTTCAGCTTCCACTTCTGCGCGGGTCTTGCCATTCATAAGAGCTTCTGTCTGTGCAAAGAAATTGGAAAGCAGCAGCTGATGATGGTTTCCAAGAGGGTTGTGACTCTGAGCCGGGGCTATAAAATCACAGGGAATAAGTTTCGTTCCCTGGTGTATCAATTGATAAAATGCATGCTGTCCATTGGTACCGGGTTCGCCCCAGATCACCGGGCCGGTTTGATAGTCGATAACATCGCCATCCCGGTCGGTAGATTTGCCATTGCTTTCCATATCAGCCTGCTGGAAGTATGCTGCAAAACGGTGCATATACTGGTCATAAGGTAAAATAGCATGGCTTTCTGCACCAAAGAAGTTGGTGTACCAGATACCCAATAAGGCTAGTATAATGGGAATATTGCTTTTAAATTCCGTATTCCTGAAGTGCTCATCCGCTTCATGCGCGCCGTCCAAAAGCGCCCGGAAGTTCTTAAACCCTATTCCGCAAGCAATGCTCAACCCTATGGCGCTCCAGAGTGAATATCTGCCGCCAACCCAATCCCAGAACTCAAACATATTTGTAGTGTCTATTCCGAATTCTGAAACTCCTTTCTCATTTGTTGAAATAGCCACGAAATGCTTCGATACCGCCTCTTTAGATCCGCTACTCCTTGTGAACCAATCGCGGGCAGTATAAGCATTTGCCATGGTTTCCTGAGTAGTAAATGTCTTGGATGCAATCAGGAACAAGGTCGTTTCAGGATCAACATCCTTAAGCGTTTCAGCAATATGGCTGCCGTCAACGTTTGAAACGAAATGCAGCCGGATATGATTGCGGTAGGGCTTTAAAGCTTCGGTGACCATAACCGGGCCCAGATCAGAGCCGCCAATACCGATATTGACAATATGTTGTATAGCCTTTCCACTGTAGCCTTTCCATTCGCCGCTGATCACTTTGTCTGAAAAGGATTCCATCTTATCCAGGACACCGTGTATATCTTCCAGGATATCCCTACCCTCCAGTACAAAACCTTTGCGGGCCGGAAATCTCAAAGCCGTGTGAAGAACAGCCCTGTCTTCGTTCTCATTGATCTTCTCTCCGGCAAACATGGCGTCTATCGATTCCCTGAGGCCGCATTCCACAGCAAGGTCTATCAATAATTGCATGGTATCTTCTGTTATCCTGTTTTTCGAATAATCAAGAAGTATCTCACCGAACCTGACGGAAAATTTCCTGAACCTTTCCTCATCCCGGAACATGTCCTTCAGATGCACCTTCCTGACATGTTCGTAGTGAGATGTTAATGCCTTAAAGGCTTTTGCGGATGTGAAGTTTTGACGTGGCAGCATATTGAGTTATACGTTTTACGTTGTAAGTTTTACGTTCTGGACCCAGAGAGCTTAATACTTAACGTGATATTACGAAATCCGGTGCAATTAATTGTAAAATTAGATGTATATCCATTAATTTGGATTTATTCCAAGCCAATCAAGTAGAAAGCGAACGTTGTGTTATGCTATCGGGCGGGAGCACAGTTATCGAATTATTAACTCGATGTTCCGGTATGGATTTGATGATTCGCTGATTAAAAATTTAGTGAAAATACCGATGGTATTAGCAGAAATTTAATGCCGGACTACCCTATGGAATTAGAGGAAAAATCCGACTCTCGGTATGTGCTGAATCAATAATCTTCAGCATCCTCGAGCTTACTTCCGGGTGCTGCTTAGCGATATTGTTTTTCTCCTGTGGATCTTTGCTCAGATCATAGAGTTCTAATGCCCGTTTTGCCGGATCTTTTACATTCAAGTAAACCGCCTTCCAGTTTCCCTGGCGCACTGCCTGCCTTCCGCCTAATTCATGGAATTCCCAATATAAATATTCGTGCTGCTGCTGCTCGGTTGTGCCAAGCAGTTCCGGTAGAATAGAGATGCCATCTATGTTCTTAGAACCTGCAGTGCCGCTAAGTTGCGTCAGGGTTGGATAGATATCCCAAAAGGCTCCGGTAAAGCTGCTGGTTGAACCGGCCTTTATCTTTCCGGGCCAGCTGGCAATAAAAGGTACCCGTATGCCGCCTTCGTACAAATCGCGTTTGGTTCCCCTGAATCCACCCGAGCTGTTAAAGAATTCCGGATCGGCGCCGCCTTCCTTATGAGGGCCGTTATCGCTCGTGAAAATGACCAGTGTGTTTTGGTCGAGCTTCAATCGTTTCAGCGTGCTCATCACCTGCCCGACATAGATGTCCAAACGGGTAACCATTGCAGCAAATGTAGCGTGAGGCTTATCCTGAGAGGTATAACCAATGGGAGTAGCGCTCTCTCCATAATCATCTCCTTTAAAGGGAGTCTCGGGGAATTTTCCGTCAAAACGGGCGAAGATATTATCTTTAGGAACTTCCAGCTCAGCATGCGGAAGAGTGTAAGGTAAGAAGAGAAAGAACGGTTCATCTTTATGCTCTTCAATAAATGACAGTGCCTTTTCCTGTATCAGCCCGGGGGCATAAACTGCTTTTGTCTTCAGGTCATCTTTTCCGTTGATAATTACCCGGGTCCTATTATCCCACAGGTGCCCGGGATAATAACGGTGTGATTCGCGCTGGCAGTTATACCCATAAAAGCTGTCGAATCCCTGGTTCAAAGGGTCGCCTTCTGTACCCACAAACCCCAGGCCCCATTTGCCAAAAGCCGCCGTGGTATATCCTGTACTTTTTAATACTTCGGCAATTGTATGTACAGAATCAGGAATCGGTTGCTGGCCTTCCGGATAAACTTCCTTGTTTCCGCGTATATAGGTGTGGCCGGTATGCTGGCCCGACATCAGCGAAGACCTTGAGGGTGCGCAGACACTCGTGCCTGAATAGAACTGAGTAAACCGCATACCCCGGGCAGCCAGGCGATCTATATTTGGTGTCTTGAATTTTTTCTGGCCGTAACTGCTCAGGTCGCCGTAGCCAAGATCATCAGCCACGATCAGGATAATGTTGGGTTTATCAGTCTTCTGGCCAAAAACCGATATGGCTAATGAGCAAAAACAAATGAGAGTGGTTATGATCTTTTTCATGCCTTATGGACGATCTGGAAATGAATCTCCTTTTTTAATAGCACAGCCTTTATAGATCTTCCCATTAAAGTTTACCTCGGCAGAGTAATTATATTGGCGGTCTGACATGCCATCGCTGCATTTCTCTTCCCGAATTAGAACGATAAGCTTATCGTTTGCCGGGTTCGTAGCTTCGTAGCGATGTACACCCTCTTTAATAAGGGCTGGCGAATAGATAAACTCGTGTACTTTCTCAACTCCCACATCTTTAAGTACTATCCGCTGCTCCCCGGGAATAATATCAACCGACCAGAACGGCTCATTTCCCAGGATAATAAATTCATAATTATAGCATTCTGTGCGGAAGTTCTTAGCCTCCACCTTGATGATATCGGTTACTATAAGTACATTTTCATACCCGGAAGCATACCCCAGTTTTGATTTCCCCGCCAGGTAACCTTTCACTTCAGCATAAACACTTTCATAAGGATAGGATGGAAAGCGGTGGGTCTTTTCGTAGTGGTCACGCAGACTTGCGAGACTATCGTTTACCCAGTATACCTTTTCAGGGCTCCCGCAATGCCGGAATGTATTTATTTCGTTGCCAAAAGTATAAAGGCCTTTAAAAATCGTGGGCACTGTGTCTGCCTGAGTCTCGTCTTTAACTACGGTTTTAACCGAATCAGCTGTATGGGTCTGTTTATCCGGGGTATTGCAGGCTTGTAGTATAAATGCGGCGCAGAATAAAAGGATGGAAGTTTTCATAGCTTATGATTTAACTCGCTTAAAGATGCGATTTTTTCTATTTTTGTATCATGACCAAAGAAAACATTACGGATTTAAGAGACAGGATAACGTCTCTGAGGAGGCATCTTTGACATCGACAGGAAGTTAGATGATCTCAGGAACGAGCAGGATATAGCACTCCGGCCTGATTTCTGGGACGACCCGAAAGAAGCTGAAAAAGCACTGCACTCAATAAATACTAAAAAGAAGTGGACCGACGAATTCGAGGAGGCAGAGGCATCTGTCGAAGACGCTGCCGTTATGCTCGAATTTTTCCAGTCGGGCGATGCCACAGAAACAGATCTGAAAGAACAGTACGAAACTTCCCTTGCTAAGGTCGAGGAGCTGGAGTTTAAGAATATGCTCAGCTCTGAAGAAGACCAGTTAAATGCCGTTATGCAGATCACGGCTGGTGCCGGCGGGACAGAGAGCTGCGACTGGGCTTCCATGCTCCTGCGGATGTATATCATGTGGGGAGAAAAGCACGGCTTTAAAATAACAGAGCAGGATTACCAGGAAGGCGATGTTGCCGGAATCAAAACCGTCACCATTCAACTGGAAGGCAGCTTCGCCTATGGTTACCTGAAAGGAGAGAATGGTGTGCACCGTCTGGTAAGGATCTCACCGTTCGATTCAAATGCCAAACGCCATACCTCGTTCGCATCTGTGTACGTCTACCCGCTGGTTGATGACACCATTGAGATTGACGTTAATCCATCTGATATTGAATTCGAGACTTTCCGTTCGGGCGGTGCCGGCGGACAAAATGTAAATAAGGTTGAAACAGCCGTACGGCTTTATCACAAGCCCTCAGGAATTATTATCAAGAACCAGGAATCGCGCTCGCAGTTGCAAAACAAAGAGAATGCAATACGTTTATTGAAATCACAGCTTTATGAGATAGAAATGCGGAAACGCCGGGAAGCCTCTGCAAGCATTGAAGGAAGCAAGAAGAAGATCGAATGGGGATCTCAGATCCGCAACTATGTGCTGCATCCTTACAAGCTGGTAAAAGACCTCCGGACTAACTATGAAACCTCCAACGCTCAGGCTGTACTCGATGGTGACCTGGATGAGTTCCTTAAGTCTTATTTGATGGAGTTTTAGAATGGAGTAAGGAGCAAGGAGCAAAGAGCAAAGAACAAAGAGCAAAGAGCAAAGAACAAGGAGCAAAAATTTATTAATAACGTTAGTCCTTCATCTTTAATCTTTGCTCCTTTATCTACTCCGGTTCCGGAAATATCCTAAGCAGCTCCTGTAATTCCTCTACTTTATCTAAAGCTGAAAGCTTTTCATAGGCACTGATCAGATTCCGCAGTACGCGCTGAATAATGTCGACATTGGTACAAGGTTCATAAAAATGCTGGTTGGCTTTCAGGTTGAGTTGTTTTAAAAAAGCATCCACATCTTTACGGCCGAATATAAAGCCCTTATTAAAAGCGTTGATATAAAACAGGATACGGTCTTCGAATTCTTCCTTCTGCACTTCGATGCTTTCCGACGGGCTTTCATCTACATAGGCAAGTATAAAATGCTGCGGCAGGTTAACGCCGTATATGGGAATATCAAGCTTTTGTGCAATGATGGAATAGATCACCGCCAACAAGATCTGATTCCCTTTCCTGCTTTCCAGTACCTGGCTTAGATAAGAGTTTTGCGGATCCTGGTGGTTCGTGGTGTTACCGGTAAAGCCGTGGATACTATAGAGCACATGGTTAATTAGCTTTACTTTTTCAACCGCACTCATCTCGTAGACCATTTGCATCCAGATATCGCGTTTAATATCCTCTAACTGGTTGACAACTTTCTGCTCATCCAGGTCGGGATATTGGTATTTGTTAACTATCAGTATGCCCTGCAAAAGATCGAAAGCGCCTCCAATATACCATAGCTCAAGCTCTCGTTTTACATTCAGGAACTGGATCTTGTGAACCAGGTTTTCTATCCGTTCCTGCAGCACCGTGTCAAGCGATTGCGCCCATGCACTTTCGAGCTGTTCAATCACATCATTCCCGTATGATAACAGCTTTTGCTCTACATGATTCGCAATCTCCAGGTCCGGATCATCCAGTAACTTGATCAGCGATTCTATTTCTTTATCGTTCATGGCGTGGCCTAAATTAAAAAAAAATGTTGCATGGAGGCGAGAAGTGAGATACCAGACGTTTATCGTTATATCAAAGCGGTTTATTCTCACATCTCACTTCTCGTTTCCCGCTTCTCGTTTCTCGCTTCTCCTCACTATCTTTGCCTTATGATAAACCTGCGGTTAGCAGCCGATTATTTAAAACATCGCTTGACATCCAAAACCCGTCACGGTGTGCATTCGCCCTTCGCATACCATCTGGTTGATAAAGTTATTTACGACTTTCATGCCAAACCGGATTACTTCACTATCGAAGAATTGAGGACTGAACTGCTTACCGATGCACGGACTATCAACATCACAGACCTCGGTGCAGGTTCTCATGTCAACAATAATAAACAAAAACAAGTAAGAACGCTGGCCAAAAATGCACTCAAACCTGCGCGGCTTGCCCAGCTCATACACCGGCTTGCGGTTAATGCAAACCCCGGCAACATAATCGAGCTCGGAACCTGCCTGGGAATAACCACAGCCTATTTAGCAACCGCAGCACCTGACGCCCAGGTGATAAGCATTGAGGGCTGTCCCGAAACAGCTGCGATCGCTGAAGACAACCTTTCCAGGCTCGGAATAAAAAATACCGGTCTTCTGGTAGGCAATTTCGACCAGGTCTTGCCCGGCGTCGTAGAGATGCTGCCGAAGCTGGACTTCGTCTTTATTGATGGCAATCATCGGAAACAAGCTACACTGGATTATTTTCACTGGTGCCTGCCCAAGCTTAGCGATAATTCCATAATGATATTTGACGATATCTATTGGAGCCGGGGAATGAAAGAAGCCTGGGAAGAGATCAAAGCCCACCCGGAGGTGACAGTTACTATCGATCTTTTTTGGATCGGGTTGGTGTTTGTCAGGAAGGGACAGGCGAAGGAGGACTTTCGGATTAAATTTTAGAACTGAAAGCTGAAAACTGAAAGATGAGAACTGAAAACTGAAAACTGAAGTGCGGCGTCTAGAAATTTTCAGTTTTCAGTTTTCACCTTTCAGCTATCTAACATACGCCTGCCCATACAACGCCCTGCCGCTTTTTGTTCCCAAATGCTTCTCGTTCTCAACAACCAGCTCGCCATTTACAAGCACATATTTAAATCCTTGTGAGTAAGCGTGCGGTTGTTCGAATGTAGAGAGGTCCTTCACTTCCGCTTCGCTGAATACAACAATGTCGGCTGCATAGTTAGGAAGAAGGAAACCGCGGTCGCTAAGGCCGAATTTCTGTGCCGGGAGGGACGTCATCCTGCGGATAGCATCTTCGAGCGAGATGACCTTTTCTTCGCGGACATATTTTCCCAGCACGCGGGAGTTGGTACCATAGCCGCGGGGATGCGGCATGCCCTGGCCAAATACCCTTATCCCCGCATCGGCAGCGAACATGCTAAAAGGATATTTCATGATGTATTTCACATCTTCCTCGTTCATGCTGTTATAAATCATTTGCGCACCGCCGGCAGCTACCATATCCATAATGGTCTCTGCTTCATTCGCTGCGTTCGACTTCTTGCCCAGCAGTTTATTTATTTCGGTAATATTTTTACCGTTATAGGTTGTGTCGGCGGAGTAGTTAGCCACCACCGCATAGGAATAATTTGGGAAAGCATAGTCTTTTAACTGCTGCAGCATTTCTTTCTTGATCCTCGAGCGGGTTTTCGGATCAGCTAAACGTATCTTCATCGAATCATTACCCCCCTGGAAGGTCCAGTCAGGCAGGCGGATGCCCAGGTTAGTACTGCTGGCCGTGTATGGATACTGGTCTATAGTTACTTCCCAGCCATCCAATCTCGCTTTTTTGATAAGGTCTACCGTTTCATTCGATCTGCCCCAGTTCGATTTACCGCCTACCTTAAAGTGCGAGATCTGAACAGGGATATTAGCTTCCTTGCCAATGTTTATCGCTTCGTTTATAGCATCTGCAACGTTGTTCTCTTCATCACGAATGTGAGAGGCATAAACACCGTTATATTTAGCGGCCGCTTTCGCGAGGCTGACTACTTCCTCGGTCTTTGCAAAGGTGCCCGGTATGTAGATCAGGCCGGTTGACAGCCCGACAGCGCCCTCTCTCATGGCCTTAGCCACCAGTTCATCCATTTGCTTTTGCTCTTCGGCACTTGGCGCGCGGTTGGCGCGCTGTAGCACCTGAGAACGCACAGTATTGTGGCCTATCAGCGAGGCAATATTAATTGAAGGGCGAATACTGTCCACCAAACGAAGGTAACTACCGATATTATCATCAGATCCGCCGCAATTACCCGTAATTACTGTGGTTACACCGTCCAGAATATAGTTATCTGCCGTCGGGGTTCTTACCACCCCCCCCTCTATATGTCCATGCACATCAATAAACCCTGGCGCTACGATCAAGCCTTTTGCATCAATGTCCCTGGCTGTTCTGAGGTTGCCGAGGTAGCCCACCTTAAGGATCTTTCCGTCTTTAATCGCTACATCTCCGTAAAACCAGGAGTTGCCGGTTCCGTCAAGGACTTTCCCGTTCCGGATAATTACATCCGCTATGGTTTGTGCGGTTTGTGCGTTTGAAACGAGAATGCTTCCTAACAAATAGGCAGATAATAAGATTTTTTTCATGATTAATACAATTACGGGCTTTGAGCTGTCAGGTATCAGCTTACCATTCAAATATATAATTTAAGTTTTGATTCAATCAGTGCAGAAGTTCGTGTTATATCGGCCCCAGACCTGATACCTCAAACCTGATACCTCATAGCTAATCTTGGATCGCCCCGTACGCCAGCGCCCTGAACTTTTCAATCACTTCATTGTGCGTTCTTGCCTGCATCTGGCGGTAGATCAGGAGCACCATTTTTTCCTTGGGATCAACCCAATACGATGTTCCGAAAGCACCGCCCCAGCCGAAGGTGCCAACCTGTGCAGGCGCGCGCCCGCTGCTTTTTTCGGTAACGATCTGGAAGCCCAACCCGAACTTATCATCATTGCTGATGCTCACTTCTCCAACCTGGTTTACTGTCATCATTCTTACGGTATTGCGTGCCAATATTCTTTTGCCATTATATTCACCGTTGTTTAGCAGCATTTGCAGAAATATGGCGTAATCATAAATGGTAGAGCTTAAGCCTGCGCCTCCGGAAAAGTAGGTCGTTTTCTCAAGCGGATAGGCTGGGGTGACTGGTCCATTAAGCATCTGAGCACTCGCCTTGACTAGAGTACCATCCGGCTTTTCCGTATAAAGATTCACCAGCCTGGCTGCTTTGGCCTGGGGTAAATTAAAATAAGTGTCCTTCATTCCCAGGGGTTCGAAGATCCGGGTGCGGAAAAACTCGTCGAGGCTAAGACCTGATACCACTTCCACTAACGCACCTAAGACGTCAGTATTCAATCCGTAGGTAAATCTTTCACCCGGCTGATGCATCAGCGGTAGCTTGCCGAGCCGTGACATCGCATCCTGCAGGCTGGCGTCACGCATACCGATCCCCGCAGTGAGATTGCTTTTTGCATAAATGGCATTTGCTTCTCTCGAACCGATCTGAGCATAACCGATGCCGGAAGTATGTGTCAGCAAATCTTTAATGGTGACTTCCCGCTTCGCCGGTTCTGTAGTATAAGTTGTGTCGGCGGGATTAAATTTCACCAATACTGACTGCCCCTTAAATGAAGGGATATATAATGAAACAGGATCACTAAGAAGTAATTTTCCTTCATCGAAAAGCATCATGATAGCTACGCTGGTGATAGCCTTGGTCTGCGAGGCGATCCTGAAGATGCCATCCCTGGGCATGGGCGTTTTTGTGCCCAGGTCATTATAACCTGCCGCCTTATAATAGGCCACTTTACCGTTGCGTACGATCAATGCCGATGCGCCATTCAGGTAGCCCTTGTCTACCCACTCGTTCATTGCCGCATCAATGCGTTTCAGACGTTCTGACGAGAAGCCTGCAGCTTCAGCTGTCGATGTTGTAATGACCTGGCCAAAAGCGCTAAGCGCTCCGGCAACCACAAATAAGATCGATAATATATTTCTTTTCATAACAGTATTTTATTTTGCTTTTTGGTTTGCCTTTATTTTCTGTACTCTTTATTCACACGCCTTTCTTTTTTTAAAACTCCGGCAGAGTTTATCACTTTGCCGTTCTCACAAAATCCACGGCCGGATCCCCAAAGGGCCGGGTACTTATCTTATCGATATCTCCCCTGTTATTCGTATTAAAACTGATCCTCATATCTGGGAAACCCTTGCCTTCGTCCATGGTAATGAACTGATCATAATGCCAATGATTGAGCACCGCAGTGAGGTCACGGTATTTAAGGGTTAGAGAATTGTTTTGGATGCCGATGGTTATATCACCATAAACCGGATGTCTGAAAGTTCCGGCATAGGCCTGTATCTGGTGGGATGGATTCGTATTTTCGACACGCGAGGCGTTTATAGAATCAATCTGCTTCTTGCTTCTTTCCTGTCCGTCCAGATAATCCTTGCGGTATCTGCCGCTCCAGTCTGTCGGCTCCCGCCCAAGCAGGATATCGATCACCGGCAGGTTCATCACCGAACGAAGCGAGCCTGCCGCGGTTGAATTATGTACCATGAAAATTGCCAGGCTGTCTTGCGGAAGATAGGTCAGGTTGGAATAGAAGCCGTCGATAGAGCCGGTATGACTCACCATCTTCGTGCCTTTATACATCTGAACGATCCTGCCGAGGGCATAGATGGAGTTTGACAGCTCATTGTAACGGCCTCGTTTGTCTGACAGGTTTTGCGGGATCATAGTTTCCGCAATAGCCCTTGCCGGGATAACCTGCCTGCCGTTAAATCTTCCGCTGTTCACCAGGGCTATCATCCAGTTGCCCATATCTTTCATGTTTGAATATATGGTTCCTGCAGGTCCCAGGGTTTCCGATTGTGAACTGAAGGTGCGCGTAACCAGGTCTCCCTGTTCATTATCAAAATAGGACTGCGAATGCTCAGCCGGCCGTTTACCTTCGCCAGCGAAGCCGCTGGCGTTCATGCCAAGCGGTTTGAAGATCCTCTCGCGTACGTTGTCCTCCCATGACTTGCCGGTTACCCGTTCTATCACCAAACCAGAGGTAGTGAACATCATATTATTATAGATATAACCTTCCCGGTAGCCCAGCGATGGCTTCATATGGGCGATCTTAGCAAGGGCTTCTGTTCTTTTGAAAGGTGAATTTACCCATATACCATCATATCCCGGAAGCCCGGTGCGGTGGCTCAGCATATCCCTGAGCGTTACCCGCGACGTCAGTTCTTCATTATAAAAATTGATCTCCGGAATGTAGTTTCGTATAGGTTTGTCCAGGCTTACTGTCCCTTCAACTGCCAGCTGGGCCGCCAGGGTTGCCGTGAAAAGCTTGGTGTTAGAGGCAATAGGAAATATGGTTGTTTCGGTTGCGGGCAATTTTTTTTCGATATCCCTTAAACCATAACCTTTGCTGTAGATGAGCTTGTCTTTGTATACAATGGCGATGCCCATTCCGGGAATGTTCCATTGCTGAAGCAGGCCGTTTGCATAAGCATCGAGGGCGCCGTATTTAGCGGTATAGTCTGTGCTTTGCGCAGTTACACACAGGGGGAACAGCAATAGTAAAAGTAGTCTTTTCATATCTGGTTATAGGTTGTGAGTCTGGCTCATTTGATCAGCTCTGCGGGTGTAGTGGGATTGCTTAATAGCTTCTCGAACATATTCCACCGCCTGGAAGAGGCTTCCTTTATGTTCCCGGTCGCGGGCATACCGGCTGTTTCACCAGCCTGGATTAACTGCTCCTGCAGTCCATGCTCGATATACCGTTCAACCGCATCCTGTCCGTAATTGTAATTGATGACATAGCTGCGGTATTTCTTCACAAAGCCTACCGACTTCAAAGCGGTTTCCTCATTGTAAAGACAGTATTTCTGTAACCAGTCGACAGCTTGCTTCTCAGTCATCGTCTTATTGACCAGCCCGCGGGCCGCTTCATTTCTTGCATAATTGAGCTTTCCGCGGATAGCCAGAGCTTTGAAGTACAAACCAATATGCGTAGTGTCCAACCCCGCCAGCGGCAGGATAATGTCCCTGGAGAAACGGATCTTTTCATCGCCCGGGAACACTAATTCTATCCCGTAGTTAGCGCTGCCCTCGGCAATGAAAGATTGCGGGCTAAACAAGGGGTATAAGGAAATTTCAACCCAGCCTTTATCGCGGTAGAGGTTTTTTTCCAGCAGCATATTGTATACATGGTGCCCCGGATAGCTTTCATGGCTTCCCACATCAATGGCACGCTCAATAAATATCCGGGTGTCGGTGTTTATCTGGATCTCGCTGGTGTAATTGCCTTTGTACCAGTTATACCCGCTCCATGGCTTACCGGTCACGTAGCCCAGGGTAAAAGTCTCTCCGGCGGGCAGGTCGTAATGGGCTACTGTTCTTTTTCTTGCCTCCGCGATGGTAGCTTTGAACACCGTATCGAGCTTGTCTTTGGGGATGATGAACCGCTTGGCCAGTACCTGGAAACGATCCTGAACATTGCCGCTGCCCGGGAGAATGCGGTCGAGCGAGTCAATCAAGCGCTGGTAGTGGTTTGCCGGATATTCAGGAGCCTTGACGCCGAAAAGATCTTTAGATTCATCATCGAAAGTACCGGTCTCACCTGTAAAGATCTTTACCCGGCGCCCGAAAGCGGTTAATTGCCCGGCCATCCAGTTTGCCCTTTGTGAATTCGTGTCCGAACTGCTTCCTGACAGACCGGCCAGCTCCTCCTGCATGGCAGCAATCGTGCTGAGAATACTGTCTTTAGGAAAAACGGCGGGCTTTGTTTTGGGCTTCAATGAGTCGGGACCGTAATATGCATCCACAAAGTCGGTATCATACTGGCCAATGAATAGTCCCAGCCGGACATATCTTTCGGCGAGAGCATTCAGTTCCTGGTCTTTATCCGGATGCATTTCCGAACATGACCAGATAAGCCCTGCTGTAAAGAATAGCAAGTATTTTAATCTGTTCATTGCGATAACTTTCTAAATGCTGTTAAATCACATGCAAAATAGTAAAATTACCCTTTGTACATTAAAACGATTCCCCCAAACTTAAATAAAATCCTTTCTGTCTTTCTTCACCCGGTCTTTTCTCGCCGAAGGCGTAATCCATCCTTACACTAAGGCCTTTCTCGATGTCAAAGAAATACCTGAAACCGCCGCCCAAACTTGGTTTAAGATCTCCGACCCGGAAATTGCCCTTGCCGTAAACTGTACCTGTGCCGGCAAAGCCTACGAATCCGAACCGCGGATTCAGCCTCAGCCGGAGTTCGGCCTGCAGCGCCAAAAGATTCTCATCGCGGTAACGCCCGGTATAATAGCCGCGCATCATTTCATCGTTGCCCATCTGCGGCAAAAGGTAAAAGGGCGTACCGCCATTTCCTATCGTCTGATACAGGCCGTTAACACCGAGCACCAGCTTTTTGCTGAAGCTTTTAAAGCTGCGGAGGTCGGCTTTGAACATGCCGCCGTCGAAGTTATCGCCGCCAAACAGACCGGGGGCGTAGGAGTAATTTAGTTTAAGGTATGAGCCGCTGGTGGTATAAGTGTTAGAATTCCGGTTATCGATAATTTGCGAGACCCCTATAAATAGCACCTTCCCGCCATCGCGGTCCACGATAGAGGGATCGTTGGTATAGATTCCCCCGGCTGCCTTATCTATAAAACGGTAGCTTTCAAAACTTGCGTTGATGCCCGTATAGGTGATCTTGCCAAAGCGTTTCTCTGCTCCTGAATTTATTCTGAATAGTTTTTGTGTGATGCGGTCTTCATTTGCCTGGAAGGTACTGTTACCGGTACCATAGAAGTTGAAGGGGAAATTCTTATATCTCAGCTCGGAAGTGTAATGGTAGTTATTCCCCGGCGACCAGATGTCGCTTTTAAGCTGAAAGTTGCTTTGGCTTTTAGTGGTAAATGTAGCTACGCCCGTGAGCCGCGAGGCACGTGTGACGGTGTCGGTGCGGTCTGTATAAAAGGAGTATAAACTCACGGCACCAAACTCGACTCCTGTTTCCTGTGCATATCCCAGGACGGGAAGTGCGAGAAAACTGCTGGAACGGGTTGTATCGGCGCTGTTAGAGAATAGTTTCCTGATCAGTTTCTTTTGTGCGAACAAGGGCTTACTCGCCACAGATGTAATTAATAGTAAAAAGATGGGCAGTAAAATACGTTTTTTCATGACGGGCAAAGATAGGGTTTAGTTGAAACCCGATAGCTATCGGGTTGAAAGTTGAAAGTGGAAAGTTGAGAGTTGAAAGTGGCTGGGTGGAGGGCCGTATTGCTATTCCGTCCAAATTTAAGCACAATGCTAATTTTTCACTAACTTAAAGCTGGTGCATTACAGTCAGGTTTCAAATCCCCAATGGTAATCGCTTCAGAAAAAGATGATCATGACCGGCCAGTCGCAGGTAACTCCGGTCTGGTTCCCACACAGCAAAAGAATACTAACGAACCATTATAAACAATCAAAATCAAATCCTATGGAAAAATTAAATCTAAAGATCACCGCATTAGTCATCATCCCCGCAGCATTCTGTCATAAAGATGGAATTACTGTACCACACCATTAACGAAATTATCAATTTTCACCTTCAAATTAAAGAAAATGGAAATCTTCAAGTTCGGAGAAAATCTCCGCCGTAAGCGTCTGCTGGCAGGCATCAGCCAGGAAGCCGTCGCGCTCAAAATGAATATCTCACAAACCAAATATTCCCGCATCGAAAGAGGCAGATTGTTGCCGGATGATGAGTTCATCGCCCGGCTGGCGGAGTTTCTCGGGGTTCCGGTAACCGAACTGAAGCCCAAAGGCTGGAATCACGCTAAAAAGATAAAGCTGGTATCCTCACTAACCTATCCCGGCAGGATTGCCTACCGTGTTTTGCTTGCCGGAGCAGCCTGGGATATGGCCAGGGGCTTTTGGGATGGGGCAGAAATCGGATCTATTTTTACCAAAATCGCCCTGACTGTTTGTATAGCAATGGCCGCCCTGGTATTTTGGTATTACACGGAATATATTAGGGATGAGGAGTAGAGGGCAGGTTCGACCCTGAAAGGGTCATATGTCATAGAAAATCATCCTTTCCGTTTTCCCGACCCCGAAGGTTGGTCGTATGTGACAACTGGATCATATCATTAAATCCATTGAAACATATTCATCCTTAAATTCAATATCAAAGCTATTTAAAGGAATCCGGTGTATGGGAATTAGTTGACGGGTTGACTATTGAAGCAGGTTTATAACTCTCGGCACACATGCGACCGCCTTCGGGGTCGGAAAAAATCCTTGAATTATTTCTATAAATATTTGACCCCTCCGGGGTCATGGCTGCTTCGGGCAGCTCACAGCCTGCTCCCAAATCCCCCCCGCTGCCCTTGTCATCCCCTCGAAGGCGGGGACCTCAAGCACGTCTTCCTCCTAAGTCTTACATTACCTCGTCATCCTGCCAAACCGGCCCTCCACATCTCCTAGCTCCCTTCGACCCTGAAAGGGTCATATGTTATAGAAAATCATCCTTTCCGTTTTCCCGACCCCGAAGGTGGTCGTATGTGACAACTGGATCATATCATTAAATCCATTGAAACAAATATTCATCCTTAAATTCAATATCAAAGCTATTTAAAGGAATCCGGCGTATGGGAATTAGTTGACGGGTTGACTATTGAAGCAGGTTTATAACTCTCGGCACACATGCGACCACCTTCGGGGTCATGGCTGCTTCGGGCAGCTCACAGCCTGCTCCCAATCCCCCGCTGCCCTTGTCATCCCTGCGAAAGCAGGGACCTCAAGCACGTCTTCCTCCTAAGTCTTACATTACCTCGTCATCCTGCCAAACCGGCCCTCCACATCCCCCAGCTCCCTTCGACCCTGAAAGGGTCATATGTTATAGAAAATCATCCTTTCCGTTTTCCCGACCCCGAAGGTGGTCGTATGTGACAACTGGATCATATCATAAAATCCATTGAAACATATTCATCCTTAAATTCAATATCAAAGCTATTTAAAGGAATCCGGTGTATGGGAATTAGTTGACGGGTTGACTATTGAAGCAGGTTTATAACTCTCGGCACACATGCGACCACCTTCGGGGTCGGAAAAGATCCTTGAATTATTTCTATAAACATTTGACCCCTCCGGGGTCATGGCTGCTTCGGGCAGCTCACAGCCTGCTCCCAAATCCCCCCGCTGCCCTTGTCATCCCCTCGAAGGCGGGGACCTCAAGCACCTTTTCCTCCCGGTCTTATATGATATTTTTACATGCGACCGCCTTCGGGGTCGGAAAAAATCCTTGAATTATTTCTATAAACATTTGACCCCCTCCGGGGTCATGGAAGCGAAATCGTTTGTGATAAGTACCTCATAATGAGCGCTTAGTCATTTTAAGTTACCCTCCCAAATAACTTAGTCACTCATCTGACTAACTTAGTCACTAAAAAACTAGAGTTTTTCCAGGCGTTCCAACACATTTGTGCATTCAAATTTTCCAAAGTGGAAGAGAAGCGCATCATACAAATTCTGGAACAGATGGAGACCAATCAACAGGTCATCATAAGTCTTCTGCGCGAGAAGAATTTTGAGGCGCCATTTGATCCTGAGATGTGGAAAGACAACCTCGTAGTGCAGAAAATATTAGGTGTCAGTAAATCAACCCTGCTACGGATCCGCGACCCGGAAAATTTTATCTATCAGCAACGCGGGAAACGCACCTATTACTATTTAGGGAGCATTTTCCCAAGCCGCGATGCGTATTTGAAATAGTGCCTGTTTTCGATTTGGCTGACTTCAAAATTGGGACCAGCATCTCCGAAATATTTCTAAACCACCTTCTAGTGTTCTCCTTCGTACCTTCTTTGTCTATTATTGCCCTGGCGCTAGCTAAAATGGGGTTGGAGACGAACAAAAGACGAAGAAGGTACAAACAAAACCCCTTTTTTAGACTATTATTAATTTTAGTTCATAAACGGCCAGACAACCACGCTTGTTCCAGTTTTCGGTCCACTATGCCTATTCCGTCAAGAAGCCCTTTCCGGTTTCCTGCCTCCGTTTCCGACCCCTGACTTCCGACCCCCGACCTCAAGTGTCTCATACCGTTTCATACCGATTCAATTCGTGTCAATTCGTTCCAAAATTTCAAGTCCCCGACACTTCTCCCCACGTTTGTGCTGTACATGTACAACAGTATATTTTTTTTAAACCCTTTAAAATTTGAAACAATGGGAAAATACAATAAAGGAATACTTGGAGCCTTTTCCGGCAAGGTCGGAACTGTAGTTGGAAGCTCCTGGAATGGGATCGATTACATGCGGAGTTTGCCAAGGCCTACAACCAAGGCTCCATCAGATCTGCAGCTCATCCACCGGTCGAAGTTTGGCCTTGTTAACGGCTTTCTTGGCCCTGTAAGCAATCTCGTGAACCTGGGTTATAAGAGCCTGGCCACGAAAAAGACTGGTTACAATGTGGCCATAGCCGAGATGATGTCTGATGCCATTACCGGCATATACCCTGACTTTGAGATCGACTATACCAAGATCTTCTTTAGCAAGGGGAGCCTAACCGGTGTATATGGCGTTCTCGCCACTTCAACCACCCCGGGTGAGATTGACATCGCCTGGGCAGACAATTCTGATTCGGGAACGGCCAAGGCAACTGACAAAGCTGTGGTCCTGATTTACAATCCGGCAAAGTCAGCTTTTGTCTATAACCTGGAGAACGGGGCGCTAAGACCTGCAGTGATGGATACAATCATCCTTCCTGCAGAGTTCTCAGGCGACACAGTTCAGGTTTGGATCGCGTTTATGACACCTGATAAGAAAACCTTTTCTACCAGCATTCATGCGGGCGAGATTGTGGTTGCTTAATTAATAATTACCGGCAGGGTGAAGAGCCCTGCTTTTTTAAACTTTAAACTTAAAAAAATGGAACTCATTCAAAAATATTTTCTTCCCGCACACTTTCCCATGAGAAAGGAGCTTGCGGCTATTATTGTGATCATCCTGATCTTTTTGCTTTATCCTTACTTCATCCGTCAGATCGATATAACGGCGGCAGCGATCGATCCCGGGGTCTACAGCGCGGTGATCCTGGCGGTCTCAGCCCTGCTGATCTTCAAAGCCGCCACCTGGTGGATCATCAAAGCTATCTGGCCGGTATTTGCGAGCTATTCAGAACATCACTTCGAAGCGAACTTCAGATCGCTTACTGCAGGTCAGAAAGTAGTGATCTATCTGGGATTTTATTTGGTGATACTATTTGGATTTATTGAGGTGCTGGAGGCGGTGGTGTAGGGAAACGGGAAGCGAGAAACGAGAAATGAGAAATGGGAAGCGGGAAACGAGAAAAGGATTTCCACAAGGCGTAAAGGGCATTCTTCCCCGATTTAGTCGGGGATCTCGTCAACGACACGCGGCTGCCGCCGCAGTGTTGGCTGGGACATTAAGCTCTACAAACAGAAATTACAGCTATGCCGGAGCTTTGATTTCCGATACATTGAAATACCTCGGCGGGCATATGCTGCGCATGCCCATGAGGAGACCCCTGATCAAGTCAGGGGAGAATACCCCCGCCACCTACGATTAAACGTTGCGAGTGCAGCGCGGTGAGACTCTTCCCCGATTTAGTCGGGGATCTCGTCAACGACACGCGGCTGCCGCCGCAGTGTTGGCTGGGACATTTAGCTCTGCAAACAAAAATTACAGCTATGCTGGAGCTTTGATTTCGGATCATTGAAATACCTCGGCGGGCATATGCTGCGCATGCCCATGAGGAGACCGCTGATCAAGTCAGGGGAGAATACCCCCGCCACCTACGATTAAACGTTGCGAGTGCAGCGCGGTGAGACTCTTCCCCGATTTAGTCGGGGATCTCGTCAACGACA
>NZ_JARKNC010000010.1:298654-299091 GCF_029360805.1 Daejeonella sp. JGW-45
ACCGCCGCGGTGTTGGCTGGGACATTAAGCTCTACAAACAAAAATTACAGCTATGCCGGAGCTTTGATTTCCGATACATTGAAATACCTCGGCGGGCATATGCTGCGCATGCCCATGAGGAGACCCCTGATCAAGTCAGGGGAGAATACCCCCGCCACCTACGATTAAACGTTGCGAGTGCAGCGCGGTGAGACTCTTCCCCGATTTAGTCGGGGATCTCGTCAACGACACGCGGCTGCCGCCGCAGTGTTGGCTGGGACATTAAGCTCTACAAACAAAAATTACAGCTATGCCGGAGCTTTGATTTCGAATACATTGAAATACCTCGACGGACATATGCTGCGCATGCCCATGAGGAGACCCCTGATCAAGTCAGGGGAGAATACCCCCGCCACCTACGATTAAACGTTGCGAGTGCAGCGCGGTGAGACTCTTCC
>NZ_JARKNC010000010.1:299286-963181 GCF_029360805.1 Daejeonella sp. JGW-45
ACATATGCTGCGCATGCCCATGAGGAGACCCCTGATCAAGTCAGGGGAGAATACCCCCGCCACCTACGATTAAACGTTGTGAGTGCAGCGCGGTGAGGCTCTTCCCCGATTTAGTCGGGGATCTCGTCAACGACACGCGGCTGCCGCCGCAGTGTTGGCTGGGACATTAAGCTCTACAAACAAAAATTACAGCTATGCCGGAGCTTTGATTCCGGATACATTGAAATACCTCGGCGGGCATATGCTGCGCATGCCCATGAGGAGACCCCTGATCAAGTCAGGGGAGAATACCACGATTAGACTTATAAATATTACTTAAAACTCAAAAAAATGGCACACTTACACTCAGGAATTATGGGACCCGTTTCCGGTAAGATCGGAAACCTGGTCTACTATACTTATCGCGGAAAATGTTATGTCCGCCAGGCGCCGAAGAAAACGAAGAAGCGCCCTACATTAAAGCAAAAGATCCAGCGGGTCAAATTCGGGATAGCGGCCCGGTTCGTTTCGCCGGTAGCGAAGCTGGTGAACTACAGCTACAAACAGTTCAACCGTCGCAAGACAGGGGTAAATGTCCTTATTCGCGATATACTTAACGACGCGCTCATAGGAAAATACCCCAACTTCGGAATTGATTATTCCCGCGTGGAGTTATTACGGGGCAGCCTGCCCTGGTCTAAAGGCGTCTTATTTCACACAGAGGGCTCCCGCGATCTCGATATCAGCTGGGAGCTATGGGCCGACGGGGCGCACCTGGAAGACGAACTGATCGTTATGACCTACTGGTGCAATGCCCGCAAATGGCTGTTCGCTGAAGGCGTCGCACAGAGACTTCAAGGATCCTGCACTCTGCACATTGAAGCGCCTATAGACGAAGGTCCTGTCCAGGTCTGGATGGCTTTCCGGTCGCCCGATCGCAGGACTTTCTCGAACAGCGAATTTTTAGGAGAAGTGATCATGCACAAATCGCCATCCTATGAAAACTGATCGTTTGCAAAATGGGGCCGTATGGTTTTACGGTCCCATATTTTTAATTGTCTTTACAGCTACGGTGTATTTGTCACTCGTTACGGAGGCGGCTGGTCTCCAGGAGTCTCCGGCCAGATTTAAAATCAGGGTAAAGGCGAAAGAGGTGCAGCGGATTTACACTTCCCAGCTGGGAGTACGGGAAAAGGCTTCTAATTCGGGTCCGGCAGTTGAGCAATACCTGCGCTATGTTAATCTCCCGAAAGGAAATCCATGGTGCGCAGCCTTTGTATGCTGGGTGCTGGGGAAGGCGGGGGTTGATAACCCGCGGACGGGGTGGTCGCCGGCGTTGTTCCCGGCTAAGAGGGTGATTTGGGAGAGGGCGAAAAGGGAGTTGAAACCCGATAGCTATCGGGAGGGCGATGGTACCCGGGGTATGGCGGGGCCACGAATGGGTGACGTGTTCGGGATCTATTTCCCTGAAAAGGGGCGTATTGCCCATGTAGGCTTCGTGGATGAATGGGATGGCACCTGGGTGCTTACCGTGGAAGGGAATACGAATGGGGAGGGGGAAGGATCCCTCGCTTCGCCCGGGATGACGACGGACGGAGTGTACAGGAAGAGGCGGTTGGTGAGGTCAGTTTTTAGGGTGGCGAGGTACGTCGAGTAGTATCATGTAGCAAGACATTACTCAGCACCGTTACGGGGGCCGCCATCAAAAGGTGAAAACTGAAAACTGAAAGTGGCTGGGCGGAGATTTGACGTCAAACTTTTGCTTCCTCTGCGCTTAAGGAGCCTTTGCAACCTCCACGTTTACCCGCCGCACCATGTTAATCAAAAACACTATGAAAAAATTAAAGATCGTTATCAGAACAGTATCTTTTAGCCTCGTTATGCTAAGCTTTGGTTCCTGTCGTATCAAAAATCTCGACAAGCAATCCCTCCGGGTTATAGACCGCCAATCAACAGATCTCAGCATCCGGCACATGCAAGATGAAAATTACGAAGGCCAGAGGTTCGTTTCCATTAGGGATTCCGGAGATTATCAATATCGCGTAAACATCTTTCCTGCCAGTACATTTAGCTTTTCCATACAAGATGGTTTTAAAGGAAATGCTTCCCGGATAGAGGTTCTTGGAAGGAACCGGCAGACAAAGATTGTGTCTGACAGCAACTCATTTTACATAGGGCGGCAAACTGAAATGCTATACGACCGGGAAAGTGAAAGCAAGACGACGGCGGTATCGCGGGCGAAGAATTTGGAAAAGAGGAAGAGTAGTATACTGCCTTATCTTTTAGGTCTTGTCCTAGGGGTTGTGGCAGTATGGTTGGGCTGGAGGGTGTGGAAGAGGGACTTCCAAGAGTAGAACGCAGATTTCTAAAAAGGAAGGAATGTAGCTATACGATGGAAACCATTTATCTCAAATTCCATACCTTTACTTCTCAAACAGCCCAATGAAAGGAATTATCCTCGCCGGCGGATCCGGCACACGTTTGCACCCGTTAACCCTGGCCGTTAGTAAGCAATTGATGCCGGTTTACGATAAGCCGATGATCTATTACCCCTTGTCTACTTTCATGCAAGCAGGCATCAATGAGGTATTGATCATTTCCACGCCGCATGATCTTCCTCATTTTGAGAAACTCCTGGGAGACGGCAGCCGGATCGGCTGTAAATTCTCCTATGCAGAGCAGGCGGTACCTAACGGACTTGCCCAGGCTTTCGTTATAGGCGAAGAATTTATCGGTGATGATGATGTCGCCCTGATCCTGGGTGACAACATCTTTCACGGCGATTCTATAAGTAACCTTCTGCCCACCATTAAGAACCCCGAAGGAGGGGTGGTATTTGCTTACCAGGTTTCCGACCCGGAGCGGTATGGGGTGGTTGAGTTTGATAACGATTTTAACGCCCTTTCCATAGAAGAGAAGCCGGCTAAACCGAAATCTAATTACGCAGTGCCAGGATTATATTTTTATAATAACTCGGTGGTTGAGGTGGCAAAAAACATCCAGCCATCGGCAAGGGGCGAATATGAGATAACCGATGTAAACAAGCATTACCTGGAACAGGGTAAGCTGAAAGTCGGCGTTTTGAGCCGCGGAACCGCCTGGCTGGATACCGGAACTTTTAATTCATTGATGCAGGCCGGTCAGTTTGTGCAGGTTATTGAGGAGAGGCAGGGTCTGAAGATCGGGTGTATCGAGGAGGTGGCGTATGAGATGGGGTTTATTGATGCACAAGAGTTGAGGAAATTGGCGGAGCCACTGAGAAAGAGTGGGTATGGGGAGTATTTGGTGGGGTTGATAGATGGAAATCATTGAGTCATGGTCAGTGATAAGTATTTAGTGACCGGGATTCAGGGATCAGCTTCCGCGGTCTTTAACGGGACGAAGGTACTAAGCTTAAATCAGGACTTTTATGTTCTTTATCCTTTCTAAAGTTCTCGATTTTTTATTGTCCCCGCTAGTGTGGATCATGCTTCTTTTCCTGGGAAGCTTCATAATTCGAAAATCTGTTCTTAAAGATCGATTGGTCTATTCCGGGATTGCTCTTCTAATACTATTTAGCAATCCTTTCCTGGCTGGAGAAGCTTTCCGGGCATGGGAAGGAGAACCGCAGCCTTTAAAGAATATTGGCAGTTACGACACTGGGATAGTATTGACCGGTGTGGCCTTCAATAGATCTTCCGCACCGGATAGAGTGTTCTTTTCGAAAGGTGCGGACCGCGTTTTACACGCCATACAATTATATAAGATTGGGAAAATCACGCGAATCCTGATTACCGGAGGTTCGAGCTCGCTCACAAAGAAAAATATCCCTGAATCGGTTAGATTGAAAGAGGTGATGTTATATAGCGGAGTGCCCGACTCGGTCATTTATATTGAAAGTAAGTCTCGTAATACACGTGAGAGTGCCGCATATACTAAGCAGTTAGTCGATAGCATACAAATCGCATCGAAATCACTGTTGATCACTTCTGCTTTTCATATACCTCGCTCGCTTGGCTGCTTCAGGAAAGTTGGCTTGAAAGTGGATGGTTATGGTGTAGATTATTATACAAGAGATCGGTCTTTTAATCTAATTCCCAGTGTAAATGCGTTACACTTATGGACGGTATTGATTCATGAATTGGTGGGGTATGGAACTTACAAAGCTGTAGGTTATCTCTGAGGGGGTAAAATGGGAATAAATTTCACCCTGCCACAGCCTAATTTATTTTTGAGACATTCGTATATCCCAAATAATGTATATTAATCAAAGAACCGAAAGACACTTTAACCTTTTTTTGATATTATTGCCCTGCTAAAACCCTTTTAAGTAGAACGCCGTGAACGTTGATGAACGATAGTCTGAGCATTTTTATGCCATTTTATAATGATGCCGGCACGGTGAAGAAAATGATCAGCGAAGCCTATTATTATGGTGGTAAGCTTACTAATGATCTCGAAGTGGTTGCTGTCAATGATGGCAGCACGGATCATACATTAAAAGAGCTTAAGCAAATGCGAAAACAGTTCCCGGCTCTCAAGATTGTCTTTCATAAAAAAAACCGGGGATATGGGGGGGCATTGAGATCGGGCATCTCCAATACCACAAAAAAATGGGTCTTTTATACAGATGGCGATGCCCAGTATCACTTTGATGAGCTTGAAAAGCTTTGGTTAATGCGGAATGACTGCGATGTCGTGAACGGATATAAACTGCACCGTTCTGATAACCTTGTGCGAAAGGTTGTCGGCTCTTTATATAGCCGGGTAGTTAAAAGTATCTTCAAAACCCCGATCACAGATGTCGACTGTGATTTCCGGTTAATAAACGGCAGCGTTCTCCGATCGCTTGACCTTAAATGCAGCAGCGGCGCTATTACCGTAGAGCTGGTCAAAAAGCTTTACTCGAAAACAAAGAAATTCAAGGAAATTGGGGTCAATCATTATTCACGCGAGTATGGCCGTTCAACATTTTTTACACCGGTTAATATTTTCAGCACGGTGAAAGAGGAGATTAGTTTGTTGAAGGAATTTCGGAGAAAGGGGTGATGCAGCAATGAGAACCATATTGACGATAAATAGAAGTCATTTTTTTCAGATCTGCCTTGTTTTTGTTATTACGAGATTGCTTATTATGATTATGGGAGCCCTCAGTTATTCGATGTTTCCGGAGAACGGGGAAGTCCACAAAAAAAAGACAATTACCGAAGCACTGGATATCCGAAATACCTGGGACCGGTTTGATTCAGGCTGGTATGAAAAATTAGCCCGGGAAGGTTACCCGCAACGGCAGTTTACCGATAAGGACCAGGAGACCTGGGGGTTTATGCCCCTGTATCCGGCGGTAATGAGTATAGTTTCAGGGATTACTGGCCTGAGTTTATTCACAAGTGGCCTGCTTATATCGAACTTTTGCACCTTTCTTGCGATGCTTTTTCTTTATAAACTCTCTGAGGAGAAATTTGGAAAAGGTATTCGAACGGTCACCTTGCTCATGATATCGGCGGGAGGCTTTTACCTGAATATTGTGTATCCATCGGGCCTGTTCGTGCTGCTTACAACAATAGTATTTTATTTTTCGTACAAAGAAAAGTTTGCCTGGGCTCTGATCATTGCTGGTTTGGCTTCGGTTACCAGGATCCAGGGCTGTCTGCTGCTCATAATTCCTGGTATAGAAATTTTGTTGAAATACCGTCAAAGCAGTTACAAGTTCCTTCCGGCCGTTCTGTTGGGCTTGCTGCCCATGATTTCTCTAATGTTCTACCTCTACCTTACATCCGGCGAGCCACTCGCTTTTATAAAGATACAGCATGCCTGGGGAAGTTCAGACCTTTTTCCATTACAGGGATTTTTGAGTGTCTTTAGCGGTGTACGGCCCGGCGGTTCGTTAACCAATGCTTGCTTCTGGGTTATTATACTCGGCTCAGTACTTTATTGTTATAAACGGCTACCTCTCTCTTATATTATTTTTACCGTATTGTATGTCCTGATATCAACCAGTAACGAATTGCTGTATGGTTCTGCACGGTATATGTTAGGAATGTTGCCGGTGTTTATCGCGATTAGTATAAGTCCTTATTATATAAGGCAGATATTTATTCTGATCAATATACTTTTCCTCTCCCTCATGATCAGCGCCTTCGTCACTAATACCATGACCTTCCTATGAGCAGCCTGATGCACTCCTCAGAGTATAGCCTGATGCACCGTTCAGAAGAGAAGCTATGGTGGTATATCGGAATGAGGGATGTTTTAAAGCATTACATCAAAAGATACTCATTTCAGCAGGCTCGGATCCTTGATGCGGGTTGCGGTACCGGGAAAAATATGGAATTTCTGATCTCGCTTGGTTATGATAATATCG
The DNA here is from genome assembly GCF_029360805.1 of Daejeonella sp. JGW-45. GTDB lineage: Bacteria > Bacteroidota > Bacteroidia > Sphingobacteriales > Sphingobacteriaceae > Daejeonella. The sequence goes on from NZ_JARKNC010000010.1 coordinate 305,609, forward strand.
TGGGGATTGACTATTCAGAAGAGGCGATTGACTTTTGCCATAAAAGGAACCTGCAACAGGCACAGTATGGTTCCATTACCGAAATAGCTTTTTCCGGCGACTCTTTTGATGTGGTTTATTGCATGGATGTATTAGGCAGCCTTGATGAGGATGAAAGGATGATCGCGGTAACCGAAATGCTGAGGGTGTTAAAGCCTGGAGGGCTATTGATAGCTAACTCCGCTTCACTGGAAATTTTCCGTTCGCAGCATGATGAGGTTGCAAATATTAAAAAGCGTTTCAAAAAAGCGGAGTTTCGGAGTTTGTTTAAGCAATACGACTCAGGCTTGAAAAAACTTACTTACAGGGTATTCCTGCTTTCTCCTTTGGTCTTGTTATTCAAAGCCGGAAAAAATCTTTTAAGGACATTAGGGCCGGCCACAGGGCCACAGTCCGATCAGGTGATATTTCCATTGGGGATTAATTGGTGTTTGACACAGATCCAGTTATTAGAAAATCGCCTCTTGAAATATTTTAATTTTCCATTCGGCTCGTCAGTATTCATTGTTCTCATTAAATCTGAGGGTTCACGTGAATCCTGACGATATTTTTCTCAGCCCTCTGATCTATAACTATTCAGAGCTTCAGCTATATATTCTGCATCCCTTTTTGTATGAATAATCGAAACAGGTAAACTTAAGGTGGTCCGGTGGATCTCGTCCGCTATCGGGAAGTGCAAGCCCCCGAATAATCCGTTGCAGGCAGTTTGCCTGTGAGGAGCCAGTGGATAATGAACCTCTGTCTTTATACCGTTTGCCAGTAGATATTGCCTGAGACCATCTCTTTTGTCATGCCTGATATTGAATATATGCCAAACATCGGCTATGTTTTTCTGAACTATAGGCAGGATAATGGATTTATTACTGATGGTGCTAAGATAAATGTTAGCGAGGCTCACTTTGTGGCTGTTAAGATCGTCGAGGTGACGGAGTTTAATCCGGAGGAATGCGGCTTGTAGTTCGTCCAGTCTTGAATTAATACCAGTATATTTGTTATAATATTTCTTATCAGAGCCATAATTGCGAAGGGCTCTGAGCTTCTCTGCCAATTCTTCATTATCGGTGATAATAGCGCCGGCGTCACCAAGTGCTCCAAGGTTTTTAGTCGGATAAAAGCTAAATGCTCCCATGATACCGAACGTCCCAACCTTCTTGCCTTGAAAGGTTGCCCCGTGAGCCTGGGCGCAGTCTTCGATCAGATGAAGATCATGTAGATCGGTTATAGCTTTGATAGCATCCATTTCACAAGGCTTACCATACAGATGCACGACTATTATTGCTTTAGTTGCAGAACTTAAGTGTCGTTTAATCTGATGGGGATCTATGTTGTATGTAGTGATCCGCGGCTCTACCAAGACCGGTTTTAGACCTGCTTGTAATATGCTGAATATTGTAGCGATATAGGTATTTGAGGGTACCAATACTTCTGATCCTTTAGGCAAGTCCAGCGCTATGAGGGAGAGATATAAGGCATCCAAACCCGAAGCTACTCCAATGCAAAATTTGCTCCCGCAGTATTTCGCAAATTCATTTTCAAAATGTTCTACTTCACTGTCAAGTATGTACCGGCCCTTTTTGATAAATTCTTTAAAGACCTCGCCGAAGCTTTCCTCAAAACGTGAATTTACCTTATTTAGATTTTCGTACTCGATCATTTATCGGGAATATGGCGTAAAGATATAGTCTTCCGGATCGTATTCGGTAGAAGCCAGTACCATAAGGATGGCATCTTCTGAAAATTGATCCATGGTGTGCCAGTCTTCGGGTTTAAGAATTAGACATTTAGATGGCTTGTCAAGAATATATTCTTCTACCGACAATCCATTGTCATTGGTGATGCGGCAAGAGCCCTTAATGCAGATGGCAGCCTGAATGCTTGTTTTATGCCTGTGACCGCCACGTGTTGAATCGTCGACTCCATAGATATAGAAAATGCGATTGATATTAAATGGGATTACCTTTTCGATCACTGTCAGATTGCCCTTTTTGTCCGTGAAAGTAATAAGGTCGATTATTTGAGCCATGTAATTTTGAAGAGCATGTATATACTAAAGAATATTGTTTGGAAAAATACAGATTTGGATCTTATGTCAACCACTAATATTGAAAAGAAGAGTTCTTTGCCAACAGAATGAGTCCTTAAAATTGGCTAGAACGCTTAACATGTTGTTTGGCCATCCATATAGGATTTGCAGAAAAGATAACTCCTTTGAGATGGGCTGGAAACAATTAAAATGATGTACCACTAACGGCCTAGACGATCAATAAAAAACAGGTTTCGGAAAGAAAAAATAAGGCGCCTTTCCGGTCAATTTAATGAGATAGAGACTTCATAATTTTATCATTGCAGTTCCAACGCTGATTGACAATAAGCAACTGAATCTCTAAGTAATTATCGTGATTTACGAATCGATTTTTTATCCCGGTGTACGAAGAAAAGTTCCAAATTTAGAAGGTGGGATAGTTTCTAGTCTTCAAAAAAAATGTTTTGAAAATGAAAAATATCAGTATGTTTGATCTAGAATGAGTACTAATTATACTCAAAGTATGCTAGAAAGCCTTATCACTTCTAAAACCAGAATCAAGCTACTGCTTAAGTTCTTCTTGAACATTAATAATCAAGGGTATTTACGAAGCCTCGAGTCGGAGTTTAACGAAAGTACTAACGGTATCAGGCAGGAACTTAACCGTTTTGAAAGTGCCGGCCTTCTTCTAGCCGAAAATGAGGGTAATAAAAAGCTCTATCGTGCAAATACCAGTCACCCCCTCTTTAAAGACCTCAATAGTATCATACGAAAATTTATAGGCGTCGAGGAGCTGCTTGAAAAAGTAATTGACAGGGTGGGGAATGTTCAACAAGTTTACCTGGAAGGGCGGATTGCGCAGGGGTTGGATTCGGATGTAATTGATCTGCTGATCATCGGGAATGAAATTAACCGGGCCTACCTAAGTAACCTGGTTGAGAAGGCAGAGCCTTTAATAAAAAAGCATATCCGTTATGTAGTATGTGAAGAAGGCAAAGGAAAACAGTACGTAGAGAAGCATGATAAGGAACTGGTATTAATTTTTGACTATACGGCATGAATTGGTATGTATTATATACCAAATCACGCTGCGAAAAGGCAGTAGCTGCGAAGCTGGCCTCCTCGGGAATCGAAGTTTATTGTCCGCTGTTAAAACGGAAGAAGCTTTGGAGCGACCGCTGGAAGTGGGTTGAAGAGCCTTTGTTTCGATCGTACTGTTTTGTGCGTTTAGAGGATAATGAAAGGGACAGGGTTTTTACAGCGAACGGGGTAGTGCGTTATTTATATCATTGCGGTAAACCGGCCGTGGTTCGTGATGAGGAGTTGGAGCTTTTAAAGAATTGGCTGAATGAGTATAGTCACGACAGCATCCAAAGCTCAGCGTTCCGGGTGCATGATAAAGTGCTTCTTAAGTCGGGTGCTTTAATGGATCAAAAGGCTGAAGTTTTAAGCAAAAGCGGAAATTACCTGACGCTGTTCCTTGAAACGCTTGGAATGCAGATCAAAGTGGATCTGCGAAAGAATATTATAGAAAAAATACCTTCCTGCTAGGAAAAAACAATGAAGATCAGCCCGCCTGGTCAGTCATGAAATGTGACTGAAGGGGCGAAGCCATATCCGGACTGAATCAAAAATTGATTTACTTTAGCCGTTTTGTATTACGTATCTTACAGAATCATTGATGAAAGCAGCATTTTTCAGGTTTAGCGGATCCTGTCTCAATACTCAATACTCAATACTCAATACTAACTACTCAATACTTTCTTCATGAAAACAGCACTAATTACCGGGATAACGGGCCAGGATGGGGCTTATCTGGCGGAATTTCTTCTTAAGAGGGGATATTTTGTGCATGGGATAAAGCGGAGGAGCTCTTTGTTTAACACCGACCGGATCGATCATCTTTACCAGGACCCTCATGAAAGTAATTTGAGACTGAAACTTCATTACGGGGACCTTACCGACTCTACCAACCTGATTCGCATCATCCAGGAGGTTCAGCCTGATGAAATATATAATCTTGCGGCGATGAGTCATGTCCAGGTAAGCTTTGAAACCCCGGAATATACCGCTAACGCAGACGGACTGGGTACCTTAAGGCTCCTGGAAGCTATCCGTATCCTGGGCCTGGAGAAAAAAACAAAAATATACCAGGCTTCCACTTCTGAGCTTTATGGACTGGTGCAGGAAGTTCCTCAATCAGAAAAGACACCTTTTTACCCGCGGTCGCCCTATGCTGTGGCGAAGATGTATGCCTACTGGATCACGGTGAATTACCGGGAGGCCTACAATATGTTTGCATGTAACGGGATCCTGTTCAATCATGAGAGCCCGGTAAGGGGTGAAACATTTGTGACGAGAAAAATTACCCGCGCTGCTGCAAAAATATCATTGGGCCTGCAGAGCTGCTTGTACCTGGGAAATTTGTCTGCGCAGCGCGACTGGGGCCACGCAAAAGACTATGTTGAAGCTATGTGGCTGATGCTGCAGCAAGAAAAGCCCGAAGATTTCGTTATTGCAACTGGTGTGACTACCTCGGTGCGGGATTTTGTAAGAATGAGTTTTGCTGAATTAGGCATCGAAGTGGAATTCAGCGGAAAAGATGAGCAGGAAAAAGGGGTCGTTATTGACGTGGACGTCGAACGCTGTGGTTCATTAGGTATAGATCCATCCACAATAAAGTTTGGTCAGACAGTGGTTAAAGTCGATCCTAAATATTTCAGGCCAACGGAAGTTGATCTGCTCGTCGGGGATCCGGGGAAAGCAAAAACGCAGTTGGGATGGGCACCGAAATACGATCTGCCGGCACTTATTAAAGAGATGGTACTATCAGACCTTCAATTGATGAAAAAGGACGAATACCTTAGAGTTGGCGGTTTTGATACCCTTAATTATTTCGAGTAAGTTGCTATCTTCAACTGTTTTCAATATTGAATAACTGGTTAAAATACCCTGAAACAGGTAAACATATAAGCAGAAGATTATTTAGCTTTGCGCAATTACATAGTATGAAGATTAAAAAAATATGCAGCCTGCTTGCTATATTATTTCTGGTGGGTCTGACGATACCAGTTATGGCACAGGTGAACCCGCAAAACCTGGGTAATATACGTGTCGATGAATTAAACGACGATCAGATCAGGGCGATGATGCGGCAGGCGGAAGCCTCGGGCCTGGGCGACACCCAAATGGAGCAGATGGCAAAAGCGAGAGGGATGCGCGACGAAGAGGCTGTGAAACTGAGGGCCAGGGTCGAAGAAATAAAAAAAGCCGACAAAAAGCAGAAAAATCAGGCCGATCCCAATAAGGTCCAACCTAAAAAACCCACAGGCGAACGGGAGCTCAATTTTGAAACGGACACTCTTGAAAAGCAAAAAGACCCTGAGACAGAAGCGGAAAAAGCTTTCCTGGAACTTCGTTCAAAGATCTTCGGCGCCGATCTTTTCAAAAACTCCAACCTGACCTTTGAGCCAAATCTCAATATGGCCACTCCCAGGAACTATGTTATCGGGCCTGGTGATGAACTGCTGATTGACATTTACGGGAATTCTGAGGCTTCTTATAATTTAAAGGTGAGCCCGGAAGGGAATATTAACATCGAGTATGTCGGGATTGTTCCTGTAGGCGGACTGACCATTGAGGCAGCGACGTCCAGGATCAGGTCGAGGATGTCATCTGTTTATTCCGGCCTTCGTAATGGCAGCGTTAATTTAAATATAGCAGTTGGAAATATCCGTAGTATCAAGGTCATTCTTACCGGCGAGGTTGTTAAGCCGGGAACTTATACCTTGCCTTCCCTCGCTAATGTTTTCAATGCACTCTATTCTTCGGGCGGCCCCAATGAAAATGGCTCCTTCAGGGCTATCGAACTGATTCGTGGTGGTAAAAAAATTGCTACGCTGGATATTTACGATTTCCTGATGCGCGGCGAAATGGCAAATAACCTGAGGCTCCAGGATCAGGACATTATCCGCATACCGGTATACCGGTCGCGCATCGAGATCGTCGGAGAAGTAAAACGCCCCGGCATTTTCGAATTATTGGAAAATGAATCATTCGCCGATCTCTTACGTTTTTCTGGTGATTTTACCGAAAGTGCATTTAAGGCGAGGGTTAAGGTGTTAAAGAATACCGACACCGAGCGTAAAATTGCTGATATTACGAGCGGGCAATTCGAAATCTATAAGCCCTCAAGCGGAGATAAATATTTTGTCGACCGGGTTTTGGAACGCTTCGCGAACCGCGTTACCATTGAGGGAGCTGTATTCAGGCCCGGGCAGTTTGAACTCGAACCGGGTATGAAACTTTCACAGCTGATCCGTAAAGCGGAGGGAGTGAAGGAAGACGCTTTTATGGAACGGGGTTATATTACGAGATTGAAGCCCGATAACCAGACCGAGGTAATCTCTTTCAATGTATCTGGTATTTTAAAGGGAACCTCCGCGGACATTAGCTTGCTTAGGGAGGATATCATATCCATAGCGTCCATATTTGACCTGAAAGAGGAGTTCAAGGTTTCGATCGATGGCGAGGTTCGTGAGCCCGGTGTATTTGATTACGCTGAGAATATGACCCTCGAGGAACTTATCCTGAAAGCTGGCGGTTTTACTCAGGCAGCTACCGCGCAGCGTGTAGAGGTTTCCAGGCGGGTAAAAAACAGTAATATAACTTCTGCTTCTGCAGTTATTGCAGAAGTATTTCAAATTAATATAGATCCCAATCTGAATTTTTCTTCTCCTAAGTTTGTATTACAGCCTTTTGATATTGTTTCGGTAAGGAGCTCCATGGGTTACGAGGTGCAAAGGCAGGTGAAAGTGGAGGGCGAAGTATTGTATCCGGGCATGTATACCATTGCTAACAAAGACGAACGTGTATCGGATCTGCTTAAGCGTGCGGGAGGCTTGACAGCTCTTGCCTATACTAAGGGTGCGTCTTTGAAACGGGAAGGCAAGGATAAAGATGCGGATTTGCTCGGCGGGGCCAGGAACAAAAAGAATGAGATCAATGAGGAAGATCTGGAGAATGACCGCTTAGCTAAACTTTCCAGGCTTCAGGGCAATGTCAAGGATTCTGCGGATGTTTTGAAACAGGAGGAAATACTTAAGAATGTTTATGTAGGTATCGAATTGGATAAGATTCTTCAGAATCCTCACACAAATGTTGATTTGATCCTGGAAGAAGGTGATGTTTTGCGCGTTCCCAAGCAGCTGCAGACTGTAAAAGTAAACGGGGAGATATTGTATCCGGTTACGACGATATATAATCTAGGTCGAGGGTTCAAGTATTATATATCCCAGGGCGGCGGGTTTTCCAACAAATCTTTAAAAAGACGGTCATATGTGATTTATGCAAATGGTGCTGTTAAGAGCACGTCCAAGATACTATTCTTTAACAATTATCCTTCGGTCGAGCCTGGCGCGGAATTGTTTGTGCCTAAAAAGGATGCCAATCAAAAAATATCTGCGCAAGAGTTACTTGGTATAACCACTGGTATCGCGTCTCTTGGAGCTATTATTTTGGGTATTATGAACCTCAGTAAATAGAAGCAAAAAGCCTTAATTGATTAACGAAACCAGAAAGATGATGGAGGAACCAATTTCTTTGAGAGAGGTATTGCTTAAGTTAAAACTCATTGCATTCAAGGTAGGGAAAAAATGGGTTCTGATTTTAATTTTTAGCTTATTTGGGGCTGGCATAGGCTATTTTTATTCAAGAACGCAAAAGCCAGTCTATCGCGCTGTGACTAGCTTTGTTTTGGAGGAGAACACAGAGGGCGCCGGAGGTATGGCTCAATACGCTGGCATGGCCTCAATGATGGGATTGAATCTAGGAGGTGGAGTAGGTGGTATTTTTCAAGGCGATAATCTTCTCGAGCTGTATAAATCTAATGCCATATTACGGAAAGCTTTACTTTCTAAAGTAGAATTTCGGGATAGTGAGCAGCTTCTTATTGATTCATATTTGAAAGTCACTAACTTAAGAGATAGTTGGAAGGGCTCACATCTAGAAAATATTAAGTTTTATTTGAGTGAGGATTCTCTTCGGGATCGTACTAGAGACAGTTTATTAATAAGTGCAGTAGAAGACATTCGAGAAAATTTTATCATTGTTGATAAAATGGATAAAAAGCTCAGCATAATTCAAGTTACAACTTTAAGTTCAGATGAAGAGTTCGCAAAATTGCTGAATGAACAGATTGTTGAAACCGTTAATAAATTTTATATAAGTACCAAGTCAAAAAAAGCGCTGGACAACATAATTATATTACAACGCCAAACAGACTCCGTGAGGAACGTTCTTAACGGTGCCATTTACGCAACTGCTGTATCTGCTGACGCGACGCCCAATTTGAATCCAACCAGACAAGTCCTTAGAACGTCTGGTCAGCGATCTCAATTTACTGCTGAAGCTAATAAGGCAATTCTTACTCAGCTAGTTCAGAATCTGGAGTTGGCGAAAATTTCCCTAAGACGAGAAACTCCATTAATCCAAATTATTGATGCACCAATATACCCATTGACCAAACAGCAGTTAGGGCCTAGGAAAGCAGCAGCTGTCGGATTCATATTATGTGCATTTTTAATAACCAGTTTCTTTATTATAAAATATATTCTAAAAGATATCTTAAAAAGTGAATAGAACAAAAATTTGTGTATTAGGTCTTGGCTACGTGGGCCTTCCACTTGCGGTGGAATTTGGGAAAAAATATCATTGTGTTGGCTTTGATATAAATGGTAAGCGTATTGATGAGCTCAGATCAGGGGTTGATTTTACATTAGAGGTAAATAATTCGGATCTTAACTCCGTTCTCAAACAAGACTTGAACAAAGAACGTAATGGGTTATTTGTTTCGAAGGACATCGCAGACATTCAGGACTGCAATGTGTATATTATCACTGTCCCTACTCCCACAGATAAAAATAATAGGCCCGTGTTAACCCCGCTCTACAAAGCCAGCGAATCGGTGGCTAAAGTTATAAAGAAGGGTGACGTTGTCATTTATGAATCGACTGTTTATCCAGGGGTGACAGAAGACGAGTGTATTCCTGTTATTGAAAGGATTTCCGGATTAAAATTTAATGTTGATTTTTATGCAGGTTATTCTCCCGAAAGGATTAACCCAGGAGATAAAGAGCATACAGTAAGTAAAATATTGAAAGTTACCTCTGGCTCGACGGAAGAGACTGCTGAATTTGTTGATCAACTGTATAAAAGTATCATAACAGCCGGAACACATAAAGCTCCTAGCATTCGTGTAGCAGAAGCAGCTAAAGTTATCGAGAACTCCCAAAGAGATATTAATATAGCTTTTGTGAATGAACTTGCAAAGATTTTTAATCTTTTAGGTATAAATACAAACGACGTTCTGGAAGCAGCAGGTACGAAATGGAACTTCCTGAAGTTTAAACCCGGGCTGGTTGGCGGTCATTGTATCGGAGTAGATCCATATTACCTTGCACAGAAAGCTCAGGAAGTAGGTTACCATCCTGAGATTATTCTTGCCGGACGAAGGTTAAATGATGGGATGGGCGAGTACATTGCACATGAGTTCATTAAATTGATGGTAAAAAAAGATGTGCCGGTAAAGTCTGCGAATATCCTGGTTATGGGAATCACATTTAAAGAAAATTGCCCGGATGTCAGAAATACAAAAGTGGTAGATATCGTACGGGTACTTAAGGAGTACAGCTTGAATTTGACAATACTGGATCCCTGGGCTAATTGCGATGAAGTACGACATGAATATGGACTTGTTTCTATTAAAGAGCTTCCTTCCGACAAGAAATTCGATGGTGCTATATTGGCTGTATCCCATGATGAATTTCTTGAGCTTGATCTTCCCAGTCTCCTAAAACCCAATTCCGTAGTCTTTGATGTAAAAGGAATTTTGCCTAATGATAAAGTAGATGGGAGATTATAATTTCAATAAAGATATGGTTCAACAGAAAGACTTATCTGAGCACTCTTTCCTTGTAACCGGTGGTGCAGGTTTTATAGGTTCTAATATAGTTGAGTACTTGCTTAATCAGAATGCTAAGCTCGTGCGGGTATTAGACAACTTTGCTACGGGAAGAAGATCCAATATAGAAAATTTCCTAGGGAGAGATAATTTCGAGTTAATTGAAGGAGATATCCGTGATCTTGAAACATGTAAACAAGCTGTTGTCAATATTGATTATGTTTCACATCAGGCAGCTCTGGGATCTGTCCCCCGATCGATTAATGATCCCATAGCTACAAATCAGGTGAATGTAGATGGCTTTATGAATATGCTGATAGCATCAAGGGATGAAAGAGTAAAAAAGGTGGTGTATGCGGCCTCTTCGTCAACTTACGGCGACAGTAAATCCATGCCGAAAGTCGAAGCAGTTATTGGCCGACCTCTGTCTCCTTATGCTGTTACGAAGTTTGTTAATGAACTATACGCCGAAGTTTTTGCAGACTTATATAAGATTGATATCATCGGACTTAGATATTTTAATGTCTTCGGACCAAAGCAAGATCCTCACGGTGCATATGCGGCGGTGATACCACTGTTCATGAAATCTGCAATTGATAATGTCCCGCCATTTATCAATGGAGATGGTGAACAAACACGGGACTTTACTTATGTAACAAACGCTGTTGAGGCAAATATCAAATCATTGTTTTCAGATGTATCCGGCCACGAGGTTATTAATATTGCCTTTGGTCAAAAAACATCATTAAATGAACTGTGGAATTATATTAAAGAACTAGCAAATTCTTCAGTGGAACCCAATCATCGTGAGAATCGTGCCGGAGATGTACGAGACAGCTTGGCTGATATTTCTAAAGCCCAGAAATTGATCGGGTATGATCCCACTTATTCGGTTAAGGATGGTTTGGATCTTGCATTTAAGTGGTATAAGGAAAATGAATAGATCTTTACAAATGGTAGATTTAAGATCGCAGTATCTTAAAATAAAGCCGGAGGTAGATGAAGCCATTCAAAGGGTAATTGATGAATCCTCATTTATAAATGGACCAGCTGTCGAGGTATTCGCCACAAATCTAGCGGAGTATTTAGGGGCGAAATATGTAATCCCATGTGCTAACGGCACAGACGCTTTGCAAATCGCATTGATGGCATTGGGACTTCAGCCTGGAGATGAAGTTATTGTTCCATGCTTTACATATGTGGCCACTGCAGAAGTCATAGCTCTTTTACAACTTAAACCCGTTCTTACTGACGTAGATCCTAAGACATTTAATATTACGGCAGAGCTAATTGAAAAAGTTATAACTTCTAAAACGCGTGCTATCGTACCCGTGCATCTGTTTGGACAAAGCGCAGATATAGAGCCTATCATGGCCCTTGCTAAAAAGTATAATCTTTACGTTGTAGAAGATACTGCTCAAGCTATTGGTGCAGACTACTCATTTTCAACTGGAGAGGTCAGGAAGTGTGGTACCATAGGGCACATTGGAACTACCTCCTTTTTTCCTTCTAAAAATTTAGGTTGCTATGGGGACGGTGGAGCATTAGTCACAGATGATGCTGATTTCGCAGGAAAAATCAAAATGATTGCTAACCACGGTCAGTCCCGAAAATATTATCACGAAGTTATTGGGGTCAATTCCAGATTAGATACTATCCAGGCGGCAATTTTAAATGTGAAGCTTCGTGAACTGGATAAGTATGCCGCAAGCCGTAGTGACGTTGCAGCCTTTTATGATACACAGTTGGGTGGTATAGATTGGCTGGAGATTCCAGAACGGGAGAAAAAATCCACACATGTTTTTCACCAATATACTCTTAAGTTAAAGCAACAGACTGATCGCAATCAACTTAAAAATTATCTTGAATCAAAGGGCATTCCTAGTATGGTCTACTACCCGGTGCCACTTCATTTGCAGGAAGCATTTAAAACACCAGCAAAAGGTGTCGGAGATTATCCGATCACTGAATCATTATGCACTAGAGTTCTCTCTCTACCAATTCATACCGAAATGGGTGAGGAAGAAAAGGAATACATTACATCCTCAATAAAATCCTTTAAATAATATGGATGAATTTTTTGTTCATGAGACCGCTATCGTAGATGATGGTTGTGAAATAGGGCGAGGCACTAAGATCTGGCATTTCTCACATATTATGAGTGGTTGTAAGGTCGGCAGCAACTGTAATTTAGGGCAAAATGTGGTAGTCTCTCCCGAAGTTATTTTGGGGAATAATGTAAAAGTCCAGAACAATGTTTCCATCTATACCGGGGTTATTTGTGAAGATGATGTATTTTTGGGCCCATCTATGGTGTTTACGAATGTTATAAACCCCAGGAGCTTTATAAACAGACGTGACCAATACGCTAAAACAAATGTGGGAAGAGGGGCGTCGATTGGGGCAAATGCTACAATTGTTTGCGGTCACGATATTGGGCGATATGCATTTATTGGTGCGGGGGCGGTAGTAACGAAGAATGTCCCTCCCTACGCTTTAATGGTCGGCAATCCTGCGAGACAAATGGGATGGGTGAGTAAGTATGGTCATCGATTAGTTTTCGATAGACAGGGATTCTCGACTTGTTTTGAAAGTAAGCAACGATATCAATTGGTTAACGGTACAGTTACAGAAATTTCTGAGGTATGAATACGGGACAGGGGTGCGAAATAAAAGCAATTGAATTTGTTTTTCCACAGAAAGTGGTTACCAACTCAGACCTTTCAAAGGAATTTCCTGACTATAACTTTAGTCTTTTTGAAGCCAAGGTTGGTATAAAGAACAGATATGTTGTGAGTGGTGGAGAAACAGCGTTGGATTTAGCGAAACAAGCTTGTGATCAGTTATTCAAAAATATAGACCAGAGTAATATTGATTACATTATTTACTGCACTCAGAGCCCTGAATATATTTTACCGACGTCTGCTTGTATACTACAGGATTTATTATCTCTGAAAACCAATATTGGTGCATTAGATATTAATCTTGGATGTTCTGGATATACTTATGGCTTAACGGTTGCGAAAGGGCTTATTTTAAGCGGTCAGGCAACAAATGTTCTATTAGTTACTGCAGAGACTTATTCAAAATATTTGCATCCAGGCGACCGGTCGAATAGAGCCATTTTCGGTGATGCTGCGTCAGCAACTTTAGTGGGAGAATGTAGTAATGAGGGGATAGGAAAATTCGTTTTTGGAACTGATGGGTCAGGATATAACAAATTGATCATTAAAAATGGAGGGGGCAGGAATTCTTACCAAACGAACGCGGACCTTTTAAGTTATGGAACTGACAATTTGTATACTGACAATCACCTATACATGGACGGTCCTGAAATTTTTAACTTTACTTCGGAGAAAGTACCTCGGATTGTAAATGATCTGGCGGAAATTAACAATCTTAAAATGCCGCAGATTAATCAGACCATCTGTCATCAAGCAAACGCTGTAATGTTGGAACTTATTAGAAAAAAATGCAAGATTTCTAAAGATTCATTTTATATAGACCTAGCGGATGGTGGAAATACAGTGTCTAACACGATACCAATTGCTTTAAAAAGATATTCTCAGGGTCTCGACCAAAGCGAGACAGTCGCTTTGGTCGGATTTGGTGTCGGATTGTCTTGGTGTGGAGGCATTATTAATCTTAAACATAAATTATAATAAATGGATCGATCAGCATTTCTTACAAAGTTTACAGAAACATTGGAACTCGAGGACGGGCTTATGGAGGATACCAATTTAAAGAATTTAGATGACTGGGATTCAATGACAGAGATGATCACAATAGCATTTGTGAATGAACACTTTAAAACGAATCTTAAAGTAACTGATCTCTCTGTCGTAACTACGGTTGGGTCGCTAATGGAGTTAATAGGAATTGAAAATTTCGACAATTAGTTATAACTGAAATGTCGTTTATAGCTGCGGGATCTAGATATCTAGTAACAGGTGCGACCTCGGGCATAGGTAAAGCAGTTGTAGAAGCACTGCTCGAAAATGGTGCGACCGTCCTGGGAATTGGAAGGGAAGCTGATAAAGTAGCCGCCATTACCGAATCTTATCATCAAACTTTTGAATTTCATAGTTTAGATTTGTGCCAACTACACCTTATCGAAGACGCAATTTCAAAATATATCGGAACTGGCAAATTTGACGGGTTTATTCATTGTGCTGGTAGAGATGAAACAACTCCATTACCCATGTGCAACGAGGAAAACATATCAAACCTTTTTAAAATCAATGTTTTTAGTGGAATAGAACTATTAAGGGTTTTCTCAAAGAAGCGATTTAGCAATGATGGTTCTAGTATAGTATTCATTTCATCGGTTATGGCTGAGTTAGGACATCAGGGAAAAATAGGTTATTGCGCAACTAAGGCAGCCATTACGGGTGTTGTTAGAGCTGCGGCACTGGAATTGAGCAAGCGGAGGATTCGAGTAAACGCCATTTCACCAGCAATAGTTGTAAGTCCCATGTCGGATATGCTCTTAGCTGGGACCTCACATGATGAATATAAGGAGATAAACAAAATGCATCCAACCGGATTTGGTACCACCATGGACGTTGTGCCAATGATTTTGTTTTTGCTGTCGGCAAACTCGAAATGGATTACAGGTCAAAATATTAAAATAGATGGAGGTTACTCTATTAAGTAAATATGGGGGAAATTAAGTTTGCCGTGATCGGCTATGGACATATCGGTAGAAGACATGCTGAGATGATTGAACGCACTCCTGAAGCCGAGCTTGTTGCGATCGTTGATGTTAAGCCGCTCAAGGAGCTCGGAGCTATACCTGACGGAATCCCGGTGCTTTCGTCTCTTAACGAATTGCTGAGCTCCGGTTTAGAAGTAGATGTTGTTAATATTTGTACTCCAAACGGATTCCATGCTGAACAGTCGCTAAAAGTTCTTGAAGCGCGAAAGCATTTAGTTGTCGAAAAGCCGATGGCATTGACGAAATCAGATGCGGAAAAGGTAATCTTTAAGGCACTGCATGTCCATAAGCACCTGTTTGCAGTGATGCAGAATCGTTATTCTCCTCCCTCTGTTTGGATAAAAGAACTTATCTCATCCGGCAAATTAGGGAAAATATTTATGGTACAGTTGAACTGCTACTGGAACAGAGATGATAGATATTATAAAGCAGGGGGGTGGCATGGAACCGCGGATTTAGACGGGGGTACATTATACACTCAATTCAGTCACTTTATTGACATCCTATACTGGCTTTTTGGGGATATACAGAACATCCAGGGTAAATTCAATGATTTTAGCCATCAGCATCTAACCGCCTTCGAAGACTCTGGGTTTGTTAGTTTTGATTTTGTCAATGGCGGAATGGGTTGTTTGAACTACTCAACTTCCATATGGGACCAAAATCTCGAAAGTAGTATGACTATAATTGGAGAGAATGGAGCCGTAAAGATAGGTGGTCAATATATGGATAAAGTCGAATACTGTCATATCAAAGATTATGAGATGCCCGACTTAGCACCTACAAATCCAGGAAATGATTATGGAGCATATAAAGGTTCTGCCCAAAATCATAATTATGTTATTAACAATGTTGTGGACGTGTTGAAAGGCAGGGCTGCCATTACAACTAATGCTTTGGAAGGGTTAAAAGTTGTAGACATTATTGAACGTATTTATAGTTGTAAAATATGAAGTTTATTCCGCTGAGCTCTCCTGACATACGCCAGGCCGATATTGATGCAGTAACGGAAGTGTTGATGAGTGGAATGTTGGTCCAGGGCATAAACGTAAATAAGTTTGAGGATTCATTCTGCAGGGTAACTGGGTCGAAAAGCGCTATTGCGGTTTCAAATGGAACCGCGACTATGCATTTAGCTTTGATAGCACTAGGAATTGGTAAGGGGGATGAAGTTATCGTACCCGCTTTCTCATATATTGCAACTGCTAACGTTGTTGAATTGGTTGGAGCTACACCAGTATTTGTAGATATCGATTTGGCAACTTTCAATATCGATGTGAGTAAGATTGAGCATAATATAAGCAAAAAAACAAAAGCAATTATCCCTGTTCACGAATTTGGCCTAGCGTGTGATATCGAGAAAGTAATGCATATTGCCAACAAATATAATTTGCATGTGATAGAAGATGCTGCATGTGCTCTCGGGGCAACTCAGAATAATAAAAGTGTTGGAACATTCGGAACATTTGGATCTTTTTCCTTTCATCCCAGAAAGGCGATCTCTTCTGGAGAGGGTGGAATAGTTTCTGTGCAGGATTCTATATTGGATAGAAAGATAAGAATTCTTCGAAATCACGGTATAGAGTATGTTGACGGTTCTATGGAATTCGTCGAAGCCGGCTTTAATTATAGGATGACTGATTTTCAAGCGGCATTAGTGGCTAGTCAAATGACGCGGTTCAACGAGATTTTAACTACTAAGCGTTCTTTGGTTGACGGATATTATTCATTAATCAATTGTAATAGAGTCTCTTTACCGACGGTGCCCTATGATCGTCCACATACTTGGCAAACATTTCACGTATTGATTAATGAATCGATAAATAGAGATAAACTGATTCAAGCAATGAAGGATAATGGCATAGGTACAAATTATGGTGCGCAGTGTATTCCGGCCCAAAAGTATTACTATAAAAAGTATCGTTTAAATTCTGGTGAAGACTATCCAAATGCTTGGAAGGCATACAAAACCGGCCTCGCTCTTCCAATATATGAAAAGTTAAACTCTGGCCAAATTGAATACATTTCTGAGATTATTAATAAACTTACTAAATAAACTAACATGTTGACAAATAAAACAATCTTCATAACAGGCGGTGCCGGCTTTATTGCTAACACACTCATTAAGCACTACGTAGAAAATAATACAATTGTTGTATACGACAATTTCCATCGAGACACATTGACTGGTAGTGGCCTAAGCAATCATCCTAATGTCAAGATCATAAAAGGAGATGTGCTTGATTATGAATTGCTTGAATCGAGCATGAAAGGTGTGGATATTGTTGTTCATGCGGCCGGTATTGCTGGAATTGATACTGTTGTTAAAAACCCGGTGACTACAATGCGGGTGAATATGATAGGAACAGCAAACGCTCTAGAAGCCGCAAGAGTGAATGGCATTTCAGATAGGTTTGTTGATTTTTCCACTTCAGAGGTTTTTGGATCAATGGCATTTAGATCGACCGAGGCTGATGCTACAGTATCAGGCTCAGCAGGCGAGGCGCGATGGACTTACGCTGTATCTAAGCTAGCTGGGGAACATCTAGCGCATGCGTATTATAGCCAGTTCAAGCTACCAGTTGTTACTGTCAGGCCATTTAATGTATATGGACCAGGTCAGACAGGAGAAGGTGCGATCCAGATTTTTATTAAAAGAGCGCTAAGTAATGAAGATATTAAGATAGATGGAGATGGTAATCAGATCAGAGCGTGGTGTTATGTGGATGATTTTGTAGATTGTTTAATACGTTGCATCGAAGATCCGAAAGCAATTGGGGAAAGTTTCAATCTTGGTAATGCACGCGCAGTAATAACAATACTTGGTTTAGCCCAAACCGTTTGTCGCGTACTGAATTCAAAGTCAAGAATTTTATTTGAGGCCCCCTTGTCTGCGGATATTGCCATAAGGATTCCTAGTGTGGAAAAAACATTCGAAATCCTGGGCTTCAAAGCAAAAGTTGATCTGGAGGAGGGTATTTTAAACACTGCTGAATGGATCAAGAAACTGGATAAATGATAACCCATTCGAGGCCAACTATTACAGATGAAGACCGGTTGGCTGTCGACAGACAACTTTCATCTGGTAATATTGCGAAGGGAACCTTAGTTAATGACTTTCAGAATGTTTTTGAGCAATATACGTCTGTACAAAAATGTCGATTTGTCGATAGTGGTTCAAAAGCCATTTTTATGGCGCTGCAAATCCTGAAGATCGGTAACGGAGATGAAGTCATTTTACCAACTTATTTGTGTCATAATGTTCTTGATGCCGTAATTGAATCAGGAGCGGTTCCTGTATTATGTGACATATCAGATGGATGGAACGCAGATGTGAATGATGTTGAAAAGGTATTCACAGGTAGAACCAAGTGTATTATTTTAGTACACACAATGGGGATAGCAGTCGATGTAAATAACTTTAAAAAGTTTAATGTACCTATTATTGAAGACTGTTGCCAAGCTTTAGGCTCAAAAAACAGCAAAGGAGAAATGGTAGGTGGAATAGGCGATTTTTCGGTTTTTTCTTTCCATGCAATTAAATGTCTAACAACAGGTGAGGGGGGAATGTTATGCACGAACAATGAAAAATTCCTTGATTTTGTGAATAACAAAAACCAAATAAAAGCCATAGGAAGTTCGATGACAGATATTCAAGCCGCACTTGGAATTTCTCAATTGAATCAATACCAAAGGTTTTTGGAGAGGAGAGCAAAGATTGCAAACGACTATATAGATAGGATCGAATTGCAGAGCTTAATCGCTGATTTTAAAAGAGTCTCACCGACAACCAATTTTTACAGATTTTTAATTGTCTCTGATGGTGCATTTGACGATATAAGAAGTTATTTCTCTAATAAAGGAATTGCCGTTCGAAAGGGGGTAGATGAATTACTTCATTTATCTTACCCGCAATTCTCCAGGTCAGAATATAGCAACGCGGAGTACATCCTTAAAAGAACCATTTCTATACCAATTTATCCATCATTGACTTCTATTCAGCAAAATAAAATTGTTGACGCAATAAACACTTATGAAAAGTTCAGATAAAGAAAGAATTATTCGCCGTTATGATGAAAGGCTTGAAAAATTTGGTGCGACTATAGAAGCTTTGGCTTCGGGAAATATTGAAAGGCATAATTTAAGATTTAAGATCTCTACTGAAGTCGGAATACAGAATGGGGACACCATTCTTGATTTGGGATGCGGGTTTGCTGACTATTATCAATATTTGGCTGAACAGGGCTTCAATATTACATATTCTGGCTATGATATAAATCCATCTTTGATTGAAAAAGCCATAGAAAAATTTCCTCAATTGGATCTTCAAACCAAAGATATACTTCAGGACGATTTCCCAACTTTCGATTATATTGTTTCGTCATCATGCTTCAATCTACCATTGACGGAACAGGATAATTATGAATTTATTGCAGAGATTCTTCAGAAATGTTACGAACACGCAGAAAAAGGCGTTGCAATTGATTTTAATAGCTCATATGTAGATTTCAAAAGTGCGGATGGATTTCATTACGAACCGGAACGGGTATTTAGTATTGCAAAAAAAATCACCAAGAGAGTCTCATTAAGGCATGATTACCCACTATTTGAGTTTGCGATTTATATGTATAAGGATTTTAAAGGTTGGCGTTAATGAAGAAGTTTTGTGTCACTTTCGATGTTGATTTAACAGACTACCTTTCTGGAAATAATAGTGATGAGATGGATGAATGCTTTGATACTATCAAAGAGAAACTATCAGAATATCCCGAGGTAAAAACCACATGGTTTATTAGAATTGATAAGCAAATCGAAAGTATTTATGGCACCGGAGATTATATATTTACAAGACACAGAGAAAAACTCCGGTGGCTAACGGACAACGGTCATGAACTTGGCTGGCATTATCATGGATATAAGCTTGAAGGAGGAAGCTGGGTCCAAAATGTGGATGAGGATGAAATCGCCATAGAACTAGAAAAATATGCCGGGGTTGCAATAGGTTATAATCTTAGGATATCGAGGATGGGGTGGGGATTCCATACGGGCAAAACGTTAAAAAGAATATATTCTTTGGGATTCGAAACAGATAGCAGTGCCATTCCTCGACCAGTGTATAGCTGGGAAAAAAATATAAGAGATTGGTCTATAACACCTAATAGCCCCTACTATCCTGGGGAGAATGATTATCGAACAGAAATGGGAAAAAAAATTGGAATTCTTGAGGTACCGATTAATACGGCCTACCTGAAACTTGATACAGATACGGAAAACGTGAAGAGATACATCAATGTTGGTTATAAACACAAACATTTTAAGAAAGCCATTGAAACACTGAGTCATTTGCCGTTAATAGTTTCCGTAACCCATCCATATGAACTAGTAGTTAACGAAATATCTCATCCACTGCTGTCTTTTGATATCTCCGAGTTCGGTTTAAATCTACAGTTTCTTTTGGAGAGCCAATTTGCATTTATAACAATGTCAAATATTAATAATGAAAACTTTAACTAATATGGAAATCTTAGATACCACTTTAAGAGATGGAAGCTATGTGATAGATTTTAAGTTCAATAGCATACAAACCTATGAAATCGCAAAGCGACTAGATAATGCCGGATTTCCATATATAGAGATAGGACACGGCTTGGGACTAGGTGCCACTAAGCGCCCTGGAATGATAGGGGGTAGTAGTGATGAGGGATGGTTAGAATCCGCATCTTCTGCAGTTCAAAAAGGAAAGTGGGGAATGTTCTTTATACCGGGTATAGGAGATTTTAATGATATCGATATTGCCTGTAAGTATAAAATGAACTTTATCAGAATTGGCGCAAATGTCGATTCCTTTGAAAAAGCGGAACCTTATATTAGATATGCCAAAGAAAAAGGCTTGTTTGTATGCGCCAATTTTATGAAAACGTATGCATTAGGATATGAGGAAGTCGGCAGGGTTGCAGCAAGGGCTAGTTCATATGGCGCAGATTTAAATTGTATTGTTGATTCTGCGGGGGCAATGCTGCCATCTGATGTGGAGGGATATATTACTGCCATCCGAAATGAAACAGATAAGAAAATTGGTTTTCATGGCCACAATAATTTAGGGATGGCTAATATTAACAGTATCCGGGCTTATGAAATGGGTTTGGATATCCTGGATACGAGTCTCAGGGGGATGGCCAGAAGTGCAGGAAATACGGTTACAGAAATATTTTTGTTGACTATGAAGCGAATGGGAGTCGACTTTGGTTATGATATTTTTAGTATAATGGATATAGCAGAGCAATTTATTGATCCATTAATGGCTGGTTACAGACAAGTGGACTCCGAAAGTATTCTATCTGGCTTCGCGAAATTCCATTCGTCATTTGCGCCTATTATTCACCGAATTAGTGAATTGTATGAAGTAGATCCACGGGCGGTGATAGTGGAACTTTGTAAAGTTGATTGTATTAATGCCGAAGAAAAATTGGTTGAACAAATTGCAAAGGGATTAATTAAGTAGTTGAAAAAGAAGGTAATTATTCTTGGTGCGTCCCGCTTTCAGACGAAAGGGATAATAGAGGCAAAAAGGGCAGGTTTCTATATTGTGGCCTTAGATAGAAATCCGAAATCGCCAGGCTTTGATTGGGCTGATGAAGGAATTGTATGTGATATTGCTGATAAAGAGAAGGTCTTGCAAATTGCTGTGGAAAAGAACATAGATGGAATCGTTGCAATAAATGATACTGGGGTTCCTGTTGCTGCTTATGTTTCCTCAGTTCTTGGATTACCAGGAATCTCAGAGGAAGTTGCCGAGCTGGCGTCAAATAAGGAACTGATGCGCAAAGTATGGATTGAGAAGGGTGTGCCATGCCCCAAGGTCTTTGTTGCTACGACTATGAACGAATTTAAAACCGGATTTGAGTATATTGGTTTTCCTTGTATTCTTAAACCCGCACATGGACTGGGTGGAGCAAGCAGAGGAGTAATCGTAGTTAACAATATTGAGGAGGCTCCTTTGGCTATTGAATTTTCACAAAGTTTTTACCCAGATAAGTCAACTCTAATTGAAACATTTATTGATGCAGAATATGAGCATAGTGCTGAGGTGCTTATTTATCAAGGTGAAGCTCACGTGATTGCAATATCAGATAAAATTAAGACACCTCTTCCTTACAGGGTAGATAAGAATGTTCTATATCCGTCAATTGTTAAAGGGCGTAAATTAGCAGAACTTAAAAAGGTAATAATTGAATCTGTATTGAGTTTAAATATTACCAACGGTGCTGCTCATGTCGAGATTGCTAGTACGAAGAAAGGATTTGTATTATTTGAACTTGGAGCGAGATGTGGGGGAGGAGGTACGGCAGAACCGATAGTACATTATTCGACAGGAATTAACTTGTTTGTCGAGATTTTACGAATTGCGGTAGGCAATCCTCCCAGTCAGGTTGCGCCATTTAAAAGTAAAGGAGCGAATTATCATTTTTTAACCCCTGAGCCGGGAACTATAGAAGATGTGATTGGTCTTGATACTATTTTGCAATTGGATGGCATTTTGGATGCCGAGTTTTTCAAAGGCCCTGGTGACGTAATCACGCGGGTTAAAGACGGCACCGAAAGATCGGGATTCATTATTGCTGTCGGCGAAACACGCGAAGAGGCATTTATAAAGGGAGAAAAAGCGGAGAACCTACTACAGGTTACATTTAGGAAATAATCTGCATTGGAAAATGAATATTGATTACATTAAACCTACTGCCGCGGTTGCACTCGCAGACGAAGCTAGAAAGCTGGAAGGGATAGGGATACCGATTATTAAATTGCAGACAGGAGATCCTGATTTTAGCACACACCATAAAATATGTGATTCCGCAAACGCAGCGTTGAAGAGCGGGATGACCCACTATAGTTTGTCACAAGGGCTACCTGTTTTAAGACAGAAGATATCTGAAGAGCTTAATAAGGAGTTGTCAAGTAATTTTTTGGATCAAAATTGGATTTTGATTACAAATGGGGCTGCTGAGGGAATCTATTCTGTTATGGCCTCTTTATTGGAACAAGCAGACGAGATAATTATTCTTGAACCCAACTGGCCAACAGTTGATTCTTTAGGTACTCTACTAGGTGGAAAAACATTGAAAATTAATACGCTGAATAGCGTAGAAAGCATATTGAACCAGCTGGAAAAGTCATATACAGACAAAACTAAAATGCTATGTTTTAACTCCCCTAATAATCCAACGGGCTTAGTCTATGACCAGTTTACAATTGACTCCATTTGCAATTGGGCAATAGAAAAGGATTTGTACATTTTAGCAGATGAAGTATACAGGTATCTTCAATTTTCGTCATTAGAAAGTACGTCGCTATCAAATTTACTCAATTACAATAAATATATCTTTGTAGATAGCTTTTCTAAAAAGTTTGCTATGACGGGATGGAGAATAGGTTATGTAGCTGCACATCCGTCCACCTTAAATAAGATTTCCAAAGCATCGCAACTCACGATTACTCATGTTGCACCTTTCGTTCAAATGGCTGCATTAACGGCAATGGTCGACGATGATTCACTTGAATATTGTGTTGAGATGAAAAGCATCTATAATCAGAGACGTTTGGCATTAATTAATATTTGCCGGGAACTGGGCTTGGATTTATTAACTCCGACTGGTGGATTTTATTTATTCATTCGTCTTGGAAAGGGAATCGATGATGTAGCGTTTTGTCAACGGATGTTGAAAGAAAAGCAAACTTGCATTGTACCTGGGTCCGCATTTGGAGCTTCAGGGAGAAATTGCATCAGAATCTCTTTCGCAACTGAGTTAGAAACAACGATAGAAGGAGTAAATCGTATTGCCGAAATGATATCAACACAAAATTATGAGTAAGGAATTGAAAATTTGTAGTCGTTGTATCTACGACAGCTTAATAAAAGGGATAACCTTCGACAATGAGGGTGTATGTAATTACTGTCATCAAGTAGAAAAGCTTAAATTGGAGTACAAGACGGGAAGTCCTCAAGGTGCACAAGATCTTGAAATAATAATTGAGGAGATCAAAAGAGCAGGGAAAGGAAAAAAATATGACTGTGTAGTAGGGGTAAGCGGAGGTACCGACAGTAGTTTTCTTTTAGCGAAAGCCGTTGAATGGGGTCTACGGCCATTGGCAGCTCACTATGACAATACTTGGAATACATCGATTTCAACGGAGAACATAAGAAAAGTAACGAGTAAATTAGGTGTAGATTTGTTTACTATTGTTGTTGATAATAAGGAATCGGATGACATTTTTCGCTCCTTTTTACATGCCGGAGTACCAGAATTCGATTGTCCTACAGATATTGCCTTGGCTGAAACGTTATATCGTGCGGCTTCCAAGCATAAAATATCATACTTGCTGGAAGGTCATAGTTTTATTACTGAAGGGGTTTCACCTATGAGCAATAATTATTTTGATGGAAAATATATAGAAGACATTCACAATAAGTACGGCAAGCTTACGATGAAGACTTTTCCGAATATGACATTTTTTAACTTTTTAAAATGGACTCTTTTCAAAAGAATTAGAAAAATTCGGCCATTGTGGTATATAGATTATAATAAGGAAGCGGCTAGGAAATATCTGGAGGAAACATTCGATTGGAAATATTACGGCGGCCATCACATGGAGAATAGATCCTCTGCTTTCGGGCTAAGTGTGTATTTACCGACAAAATTTAAAATTGATAATAGAAAATGGGCGTTGGCTGCCTCAGCCCGGGGAGGGTTTTTAAGTCGTGAAGAAGCTCTTGCAATTTATAATTCTCCTATAGAAGAGAACCCTGAGCTTATCGAGTATGTAAAAAAACGCTTATCGTTGTCTGATGAGGAATATGATCAAATCATAACAGGCCAAAAAAGAAGTTTTCGAGATTTTAAAACATATAAAAAGAGGTTTGAGCTTCTAAGACCATTGTTTCATATTCTTGCGAAAGCTAATCTAGTACCTATGAGCTTTTATATAAAATATTGTTTTCCACTTGACGAAAGATGATAGCAATAATTGACTACGGAATGGGGAATCTAGGCTCTGTTTTGAATATGTTTAAGTATATAGGAGTTAACGCGAAGGTGACTAGTGATTTCAATGAAATCAAAAAAGCGCAAAAAATTCTCTTGCCTGGGGTAGGCTCATTTGACAAAGCGATGGAACGAATCAATAACTATGGGCTTCGTGAAATTTTAGATGAACAAGCTCTCCTTCAAAAAAAGCCAGTGTTGGGAATTTGTTTAGGAATGCAGCTCTTAACGCGAGGCAGTGAAGAAGGTTCGCTTCCAGGATTGGGATGGATTGATGCTTCGGCATCACGTTTCCCACTTATTCCGAAATTGAGAATTCCTCATATGGGCTGGAATTCCGTTACGCCACTAACTCCTAGCCCTCTCACCGAAAATCTTCCGTACGACAGCCGATTTTACTTTGTACATTCGTTTAGCGTTCACGTGGATAAGGCTGAGAACAGCATTTTAAAATGTTCGTATGGGATCGACTTCGATGCAGCAATTCAAAAAGAAAATATCTATGGTGCTCAATTTCACCCGGAAAAAAGCCACAAATATGGAATGCAGTTGCTGAAAAACTTTGCTCACCTAACATGATCAAGGCAAGAGTAATTCCCGCCCTTCTATTGAAAGATGAAGGATTGGTCAAAACACGAAAATTTAACAGACCACAATATATTGGAGATCCAATAAACACGGTCAGAATATTTAACGAGTTAGAAGTTGATGAATTAATCTTCCTTGATATCGGTGCAAGCCCTCAGGCTAGATCGCCAGATTTAAAAATCCTGAGAGAAATAGCTAACGAATGTTTTATGCCCCTAGGTTATGGAGGTGGTTTGTTCAATTTTGAAGTTGTAAAGTCAATTTTCGACATTGGGTTCGAAAAAGTCGTTCTAAATACGGTTTTACATACAAATCCTCATTTCATATCTGAGATCGCAGAGCATTATGGCAACCAGGCTATCGTTGCAGCTATTGATGTGAAAAAGAATTTTTGGGGACATTATGAAGTTTGGACTCTGAGTGGAAAAAACAACACAAAAAAAAACCCGGTGGAATGGGCTGCGGAATTAGAGCAAAACGGAGCCGGTGAAATATTATTGACTTCTATTGACAGGGAAGGAACGTGGGAGGGATTTGATATAAATTTGACACGAAAAATATCCGACGCAGTAAACGTTCCCGTGATCGCTCATGGCGGCTGCGGCAAAATAAGCCATATTAAACAAGTAGTCGAGGACGGGCATGCGGCGGCTGTCGCATTGGGAAGTATGGTTGTGTACCAGCAGAGAAATATGGGAGTTCTTGTAAATTTCCCGGACAAACAACACTTAGAATCAATTTTGAAATAATGACAACCTCATTTACATTCACATATTTAGAGAAGGAATTGAAAAGCCTTATTGAAAGTGGTTACACATTTACCAATTGTATTGGGTACTATAAATTGAAGGAGCACAATAAATTACCTAAGAATCTAATTGTTTTAAGGGTTGATGTTGATCTTTCCGTGAAAAAAGCTGAAAAGCTCCTAAATATTTTCAATCGTTTGGATATCGTATCAACTTTTTTTATCCGGCTCCATGCCCGGGAATATAATCCATTTTCATTTGAAAATTATAGAATAATTAAGTCAATGGTTAACACCGGACATGAAATTGGCTATCATTCTGAGGTTGTGGACGAGGCTGTAATTTGGGGTGAAGATGAAACTTCATGTCTTATTAGAGATATCGATGTTTTTAATATGATGTATGGTGTGAAAATTAAGGGAGTAGCGAGTCACGGGGGTGGAACCGGGTATAATAATTTGGATTATTGGAAAAACAGAAGGCCTCAAGATTTAAATTTATTATACGAAGGGTATGATTTTGAACCCACTTATAATATTTTTCAAGAAGCATTTTACATTTCTGACTCGGAATGGATTAGGTGGAAATGTTATGATAAAGGTGTTAAAGTGACCGACGATTACCGATCGCCATCCGAACACGTAAAGGATCATCATTCGTTAATACATTTGTTAATTCACCCGGATACTTATTACGAAAATCATATCTACGATAATGAAAGATGATAAATTATCTATTGATGTTATAATTAAGAACAGTGGCTTTAAATGCGAGGTTGTAAATTATAACCAAGAATTATTTGTTTCGTGCATTTGTGCCACGTCTCCGGGGGATGAATCGGGTTTAACGTTTATTGATAAAGGGAGAGCGGACAAGGAACACTTGTTAAAACAAACAAGATCAAAACTTGTCCTATGCGACAAGTCTTTGAGCAATTTTGAAACGGAGAAATGCTTATTAATTGTCGAAGAACCGAAATTGGCCTTCTCGCTATTCGCAAATAAGTTTTTTAACAATGACCCGAAACCTTCTATTCATCCATCTGCAGTCATACATAAGGACGCAACAATTGGGAAAAATGTATTCATAGGTCCTAACTGTACTATTGGCAACGGTACAATTGGTGATAATAGCATTCTGTTTGGCAATGTCTTTATTTATGATAACGTTAATATTGGATCGAAAGTAAAAATTGGAGCCGGTACAGTCATTGGCGCTGAAGGTTTCGGATATAATAGGGACGAGAGCGGAATACCTATACAGTTCCCCCATGTGGGAGGAGTCACGATCGAAGACGAAGTTGAAATTGGCACCAATACGTCGATAGACAGAGGAGCTTTATCAAATACCATATTAAGAAGGGGAGCTAAAATTGACAACCTTGTCCATATTGCCCATAATGTAGAAATTGGTGAATATACTTTTATCGTCGCAAACTCTATGATTGCCGGAAGTACCAAAATTGGTAATTATTCATATGTAGCTCCCTCGGCGTCAGTTAAAGATCAATTAATTATCGGCAATAAATCTTTTTTAGGAATGGCGGCATCTTTAACTAAAAATATTTCTGACAAGGAGGTATGGGCAGGTAACCCTGCCAGAGAGATAAATGAATTAAAGAAATTGCAAAAGGTGCTTAATTCTATGTTGTCGGAGGAAAAGAAATGAAGTTGATAATTACATTAGTTTTTGTGGTAATTTCATGAAAATTGCCTTAGTTGGCAATATGAACAATACATTCAGTTCATTAGCCAGATATTTTCTCGATATTGGTTTTGACGTAAAATTATATAGGTTTTCTAACGAACCCGAGCACTTTTCCGTACAGGCCGATTCTTTCGACCCCCGTCTTATAAATCAGGTAGAAATACTTCCGTTTGTATCAACTTCAAACGTTTTCTCCAAAGCAGTTAAATGCAAATTCAAAGAGATTAGGAGTAATTGCGATTATGTATTTGCGTGCGGCTATGCACCCGCCTGGTTTCATAAAGCAAATTGCAAGATAGATTTTTTGCTGCCATACGGGTCAGATATTTATGATCTGCCCTTCTTTAGGTTTTCTTTGAATCCTAAATTCTTTTTTAGCAATTGGGTGTTTAGTAAATTTCAGCAAGCAGGAATCAAAAATGCTGAATTGTTAATAATGGAGAAACAATCAGTAGAGACTGAAGTGAAAGTACAAAGACTACGCGGACTAGCTGGACGCAGGAGTTACAATGCAATTCCGATGCTCCATCTGCCGACATACGAAAACCTCGACACAGGGTTAGGGGAAATAACTTCGGAGTTTCATGATTCTGTCCGGCGTTTAAGAGCAAAGTTTGATTTTCTGTTATTCCACCATTCCCGTCATTCTTGGCTAAACCCGCCAGCTGGGATAGAGCAAAAGGGGAATAATTTATTATTTGAAGGGCTGAGAGATTTTTTATTGGCCAACCCCTTAGTAAGTGCTGCAGTAGTTACGTTAGACTATGGTGTTGATGTGCAGAACAGCAAAAACTTGATTTTTAAACTTGGCCTTCAAGATAACGTGTTTTGGTTCCCTAAACAAAAGCGTATTGACTTAATGATGGGTATATCCGTATGCGATGTAGTTGTAGCCGAACTTACTGGAGGATATAATTTATATGGTACAGTAATGGAAGCATTATGTAAAGGTAAACCTATAATCCAAAGTCGGGAAAGAGATAAGTATGAAAATATTTATAAAGATGGGCTGCATAACGCTTTATCCGTGGAAAATTACAATAGTGTAGGCGATTTACTCACTGATTATTGGGCGAACCGTAGTTTTTACAACGAATCTGCAAAGAAAGGCTCAAAATGGTATAACGACAATATTGTCTCGCCATTTATGAATGAAATTAGTCGAATAATAGAAAGCAAGCGTGAATAATCGGATAGATTATTTAAAGTCATTAAATACTTTTAGTAAATTCAAATTACTGTTGAAAGACTCGGTAGTGTTTGGCGGATTGAATGCTCTATCGAAATTTTTTTCTCTATTTCTTACACCATTATTTACCTCGTTATTAAGTAAAGCTGATTACGGCATCATGGATCTATTAAATCCGTTAATGTCCATTTCCGGAACCATAATAATTTTAGGTATGGATAGTGCGGTAGCGAGATTTTACTATCAAACAGATAATGTAAAAGAAAGAAAACAGGTAGTTAGTAATGGGTTTTGGGCCCAGATAATATCGTCGATTTTTGTGGTAGGTTTTATTTTATGCTTCAAGACGATTATATTAACTTTTTATCTTAAACATAATTATAATGCTTCTCAGGATCTGTATTTACAAGTTATGGCGGGGATAATATTACTATCGACTCCAATAAGATTTGTGCAAAATTTATTAATCTGGACATATGAGAAAAAGAAGTATGCAGTTTTAACAGGTGGATTTGTGATACTAAATTTTCTGTCAATTGTAGGAAGTATGTATGTGTTCCGTGATAAATTGCTAGCCGTATTTATCGGTCAATTATTTCCAGGAATCATATTCGCTATTATGTCTTTAGTTTATATCCGAGGTTATTTACTGCCAAAGATAAATTGGATTTTATTAAAGGACATGATGAAATTTGGACTGCCCTTAGTTCTATTAGCCTTAATACCAGCCCTAATTCCAGCTTTAGACAGATCATTTATTAATAAATTTAGCGGACTGGAAGAAGTTGCTAACTATGGTATTGGATATCGTATCGCAACACTAATTGCCCTGCCTATAAGTAGTATAAGTACTGCCTTGGGTCCTTTTATCTTAGGCTTGCACAAAGAGGAGAATGCAGAGCGGTTATTCAATATCATAAGCTATGCAATTATTCTGTTAGTAAGTACTCTCATCATTTTTTTAGTAACACTATCACCACTTATTATAAAGATACTTGCCTCGCGGCATTATATGCCAGGGATAGTGGTAGTAGCGCCATTGAGCTTTTATTTTCTTTTGGATATGCTTAAAGGAATTTGCGCTTCCGGAATCGACTTATCAATGAAGACGTACTGGAACTTGATGTTATATCCGGTCGGACTTTTGTTTTTATATATGGCCCTGGCTACATTAACTCCTTTGTATGGTATAATTGGGGCGGCGATTGCATTGTTCCTGTCAGCATTGATCAACTTTAATTTATTTACGTTAGTAGGAAGACGATTATACCCTTTTAAATATAATCAACTTAAGATGTCCTTTTTGGTTCTGTTCGCATTTTTCATGTCTTTTGCATTAAGTCTAAATTTTGAAAATAGCTATTATTATGCGTATGGTGCCATTTTGCTAGTGATATTCCCCATTTGCGGCTTTATGGTGTTTATTAGTCGTGATCAACGTGAGTCGCTTAAAATCATCGTGAAACAGCAAATTTTAAAAAGAAACATCAAGTGACAGGGAGTTAGAATTATGAAGAAGGTAATATTAAATATATACAGCCTTAGAAATGGAGGAGCGGAGCGTGTTATGGCAAACCTGGCCAATCACCTGACCGTACGGGGTTATGAAGTATATATAATTACGATCGGCAATGCCGAATCTGGTTATGAGCTCTCGTCTGATATAAAAATCATAGAACTGGGCTTTGATAGCCTAAATTCAGGATTAGTAGCATCTATAAAGAAATTTTTAAAAACAGTTAAAGCTATTCACAAAAATTTCGTCATTATTAAACCTGATCTTTGCATTAGCTTTATGACTGAAACTAATATTATAAGTCTGATAGCAGGAAAGCTATGTCACGTGCCTGTGATTGTTTCGGAAAGGACAAATCCACTGAAGCATTCGATCTCCAGTGTTTATTCGTTTTTAAGAAAGTCACTCTATAAATATGCAACTGAAGTGGTCTTACAGACCGAAGGTGTTTTAGCTTTTTATCGAAAGAATCTTAAGATAAAAAATTTGCAAGTAATTCCGAATCCGATACTAATTCGAGATTTTATGCCTTGTGAAGAGATAAAAAAAAAAACTATATTAAGTGTAGGTCGATTGTCTCAAGAAAAAGGTCATTTATTGTTGATAAATGCATTCGCGAAATCAGATGCAGTTAAATTAGGCTGGAAACTTATAATAGTAGGTTCGGGTCCTATGCAGAACTTTTTATTTGAACAAGTAGTGCATTTGAAATTAACTGATTACATAGAATTTAAAGGTCGATCTCTAAATGTTTATGAATATCTCAAGGAAGCGGGTATTTTTGTTTTGCCGTCAAGTTATGAGGGGTTTCCAAATGCGTTGATGGAAGCATTGTCGGTTGGAGTACCTTCTATTAGTACAAATTGCGATTTTGGGCCATCTGACCTTATTCATGACGGAATAAACGGCTTGCTAGTAGAGACCGATAATGTGACTGATCTAAAAGAAAAAATCAATACTCTTTTACATAGTGATTCAAAAAGAGCAGATTTTCGAGCCGAGGGGCCGAGGTCAATGAAACGATTTAATTATGAAATTATAATGCATAAATGGGAAAGTTTAATCAACAAAACAATTAAAAATTAGTATGACTGAATCAAGTGAACTGAGTTCGACGGATGTACGAGGCGATCGTTTCTCTTTTGGCGCCAATTGGGCTAATTACCTCAAATCTATTGACGATGAAAAGATTAACAATGCTGCGACTTCAATGAAAAGAATGTTGGGAAATGATTCCCTCTCGGGCCTCAGGTTTCTCGACATAGGCTCCGGTAGCGGTATTCATAGCTTAGTAGCAAGAAGATTGGGCGCAACTGTTTATTCCCTAGATTACGATACGCAAAGTGTAGAATGCACGAAATATTTAAAGGAGAAATTTTATCCAAATGACGAAACCTGGACAGTAGTACAAGGGTCGGCTTTGGATGACGAGTTCATCCGGTCTCTTGGTGAATTTGACATAGTATATAGTTGGGGAGTTCTGCACCATACGGGTAATATGTTTAAAGCACTAGCTAATGCGGATATCCCGGTAAAGAAGAATGGGGTTTTATTTATCTCTATTTATAACGATCAGGGGCCATGGTCAAAGTATTGGACTTTTGTTAAAAGAACCTATAATAAAAATAGGTTTAACAGATTCTTATGGACTTATTTTTACATCGCGCTGTTTACGACGAAGGGCGCGGTAAAGGATCTTTTTCTTTTTAAGAATCCATTTAGGAGATACTCTGAATATAAACGTAAGAGAGGGATGACGATTCACTACGATCTGATAGACTGGATTGGTGGATTTCCATTTGAAGTTGCAAAGCCTGAGGTTATTCTGGACTTTTATTCTGAGAAGGGATATACCTTAAAAAAGTTAAAGACCTGCGGAGGTGGGTTCGGCTGCAATGAGTTTGTGTTTGTAAGAACATAATAAGTCGAACTGGCCCTCATTAAATTATAGAATGTGCTTCTTAAATACCATTGGCTTTTTCGAATTATAACCGGCATTTTAGCCAGTTTGTTTTTAACGTATTTTGCTTATTACTTTAATGAACCTAGCCTCTTATTTACAGGTTTGCTATTTTACTTAATCGGCTCATTATTTACATTATGTAAGCGTGAATACCGTATTTTTCAAGTATCATATTGTTGGTTAGTAATATTTTGTGTAGCTCAGGCTTTATTTTTTCAATCGGCTTATCTTCAAATATTTGACAAAGGTGGCGATGATAGATATTTTTTTGAAGATTGGATTCTGTTAGGATACTACGATATCGATGCCGTCTTAACGGAATACAACCCTTATAAGACCTTTGTTCTACCAGCGGTTTATTATTTAAAGTTCATTAATTTTTTGGGTTTCGGGTCTACCTTTTCGTTTCATGTTAATCTGATCAATGTCTTCGTCGGCTCGATGATACCGGTGTTTGTTTACAAAACAGCCATATTTTTTACTACTTCCAGACTAGCTCAATTTGCTACGGTTTTTGTTTCTTTTTATCCATTCCTGAATTATCAGAGCGTTAAGATAATGCGGGATGTGGATGTTTATTTATTGTTCACTATCTTAATTTATCTGTTGACCACTAACCTAAGGTTGTTAGCGAAAGGGCTTTGGATTCTGTTAATTGTTTTCCTAATGTGGAATGTCAGAAAAGAGGCGTTGATTTATATATTTATTTTGGTGGGCTCATTTAGTTTTCTTCAAAATAAGAGCATTTTAACTCGTGTAACGTTAGTTGTTCTTATTTTTCTTTCGTTTGGGGTCGTATACATGTATGTAAGTACAGTGTATGGATTAGACCTAAATTCGGTTATTAAGTTTTCTCAACTTTATGACGATTTAAGGCAAGAAACCGCTGGTGACAGCTCTATAGCTACCATGCTTAAGAATGCAGGGTTCCTGGGAAAAGTGATTTCAGTTCCTTACGTTTGGTTATCACCCTTACCACCACCTATATTATTTTCAGTAAATTTTATGAGTTTGCTTATAAGTATAGGTTGTTTGTTATGGTATTATTTGATGCCGAGGGGAGTCATTAACTTATATAATAACACAATCAATTCATCTGGTATTGAACAGCGTAATTTATCACTATCAATATGTGTAACGATTCTTATAGGTAGCTTGTTTATAGCATATACTTCAGGTGATCCTCGGCATACTCTGATTTTCTTTCCAACCTTCTCAATTTTTTGTTTTGGATATTTTCAGAATAGTAGACAAAAGTTCGAATTAAACCTAATTTATGTTACAATATTTACTCTTATTGTAGCAATACTATCGTATTTATATTTAAAGTTTTTAATATAGTTTGTATGTGTGGCATATTTGGGACTACTAGCAAGTATGAAGAAGCGGTTATAAAAGCGAAACTTCAAACAATGGATCACCGTGGACCTGACTATTGTAGTTTCAAGAGTATAGACTCGAGGTTGATTTTTGGCCATAACAGGCTGGCTATTATCGATCTGGATTCCAGATCTAATCAACCGTTTATTTATGAAAACATCGAGATTGTTTTTAATGGTGAGATATATAATTTTTTGGATCTGAAAGAAACTTTGCGTGCAGAGGGCCATGTTTTTAATACATCATCGGATACGGAGGTAGTGTGTGCGTCTTATCTGGAGTTTGGAACTAAATGTCTAGATTATTTAAACGGGATGTTCGCCTTTGTAATTTACGATAGAGCTAAGAATATTCTATTTGGAGCCAGGGATAGATTGGGTAAAAAGCCGTTTTATTATATGTTTGATGATGGTGAATTTGAGTTTGCTAGTTCTCTTTCTGCAATAGAATGTGGTAAGCAACTGGAGCTTAATAGGGAATCATTAACAAAATATCTATATTGGAATTATATACCAGAGCCTCACACTCCTTTTCAAAATGTCTTTAAATTACCCGCTGGCCATAGTTTCGTTTACGATCTTGGGAGTACAGAGTTAAAAATAAGTAAATATTGGGATCTCCCTGTAAAAAACTTTGTAGGAAATGTCAGTTATGAGGATGCTGTAAAAGAATTAGATGAGCTTCTTACGGATGCTGTTAAAATCAGGATGATCGCTGACGTACCGCTAGGTGTGTTTTTGTCTGGAGGAGTGGATTCGTCTGTAGTTGCTGCTATAGCTCAGAAGGTAAGTGCGGTTCCGGTTAAAACTTTTTCAATAAAGTTTAATGAATCCGGGTTTGACGAAAGTGCATATGCTAGGCAAGTAGCGAATCTTCTTAAAGCAGATCATACTGAAATTGAGTGTACATATGAAGAAGGTATAAACTTTATAAAGAACTTTTCCGACTTTTATGATGAGCCTTTTGCTGACAGTTCCGCCATTCCGTCATTGTTGTTATCAAAATACACAAGTCAAAATGTAACAGTAGCACTTTCTGGTGATGGGGGAGATGAAACTTTCCTGGGTTACAATATTTATGATATAGTACAGGATCGAAGGAAGACTTTTTACATTCCGCTCTTTGTCAGAAAGCTAATAAGTAAAGTTGTTAAGTCAATTGCTAAAGGCGACACTCGTTTAAACCTGATTGCAAGAGGAATGTTACTTAAAGACATTAAAGCCTATTATATTTCATATTTCAAGGGCTTAAATAATGATTGGATTGAAGGCAAAGAAGGAGATGTTGAATACGTGGAATATTTAATGAGTAGGAAAAAGCCACTACTGGAAGCTATTTCAGATTTTGATACCAAGAAATATATGAATGGTGATTGTATTACAAAGGTTGAGAGAGCGAGTATGGCTTTTTCATTAGAGGTCAGGTCACCCTTAATGGATTACAGAATAATAGAATTTGCCCGCAAAATTCCAACAGACTTTAAATATAATAATGGTATCAAGAAGAGAATTTTAAAGGATGTCCTTTATAATTATTTACCTGAAAAAATTTTTGACAGAAGGAAGGCAGGTTTTGGTATGCCTTTGGGTGTTTGGTTTCGAACTATTTTAAAAGATTATGTTTTGGAAATGGTCAGTTCTGAAAACTTAAAATGTATAGATAGCTTGATTGTAAAAGACGAGTTTCTCAGGATCGTTGACGAGCATATGGAAGGTAAATGGGATCACACTCCTAAGATTTGGAAGGTTATTGTTCTAATAAACTGGTTAAAAAAACGAGGTCTTAAAGTAAATTAATTGAACGCCATGTTTTTGAAGATATTCCATTTATTTATTTTTTTTTTCAAAGGTGGTACCGCCTACGCTAAAGCAATAGGAGTCAATATTGGTAAAGACTGTAGAATTATAACCAGGCATTTTGGAACTGAACCGTTTTTGATTACCATTGGTAACAGAGTAACTGTGACCGATGGGGTGAGATTTTTAACTCATGACGGTTCTCTGTGGCTCTTTCGCGATCAACGAGGTAGGCGATATAAATATCAAAAGATTAGCATTGGGGATAATGTGTTCATTGGCGTAAATTCTATTATTATGCCAGGAGTCCTAATCGATAATAATGTGATTGTAGCAGCAGGTTCCATAGTTACAAAGTCAATACCAGCAGGTGTTATTGTTGCGGGTTGCCCCGCCCGGATTATAGGAAAATACGACGATTTTGAAGCACGCTGTTTAAGCGATAGTTATGCCGAAGCAGATTTGAAAGAGCATTTAAATTTCAAAGACAACGTACTGCAGCTGATAGATCATAAAATAAAGCCCTTTTTGGAACAAACAAGATTATGAAAATTGGTTTTTTCTTACCCTCGGGTATTAAGGGTGGGGCGGAGCAACTAATTTTTCAGCTAATAGCGGAATACCAAACGCTTGGTCATGAAATAGTTGTGTTCTTTCTAACAAATTTAGAAGCTGACTCCTTTATCAAGGATCTTAGGAAGGAGAACATTAGTGTTTATGTTTGTCCTGTTAAAAGGGAATTTATTGGATATTTGATTTTGCCATTCATGTGTTTATGGCAGACCTTGTTCAATAGGCGATTCTCATTAATATTCAGTTCTCATGTTCATCTAAACAGCCTGGTAGCTGTTTATCGAAAATTATTTTTTTTAAAGACCGAAACCCATCTCGCTAGAGAATCAACGTTGATTTTTAGTAGATTTAAGGGGAGGAGACTTAAAGCGTTCAGATTTTTCTATAATTTAGGCTACAAATTTATTCCCAACATAATATGTCAAACTGATCTTATGAGGACTGAGTTGATTAGGAACCTTCCCTGGCTTCAAAATACCTCGAGAGTCATTGTTTTACCCAATCCCATCAATCGAAAAGATATCGAGAATAAGTTGCTAGAAGCTTTTGATCAACCAAGTTTTGAATACATAGTAGCAGCGGGCTCGTTAACAACGGTCAAGGGGTTCGATATTCTTATAGAAGCATTCAGTTTGACATCTGCTAGTTTTCCGGGTTTGAAGCTGTTAATTCTAGGTGAAGGACCGCAACGGGTCAGTTTAGAAAATTTAATTGCTAAATATAATCTATCTGATAGGGTATCACTTATCGGATGGACACAAAATGTTTATCCGTATTTTAAATACGCTAGAACTTGTGTTGTTTCGTCACGAATAGAAGGATTTCCGAACGTATTACTTCAAGCGATGGCTTGTAGTAATACGGTCGTTTCAACTTTATGTGCTGGGGGAATTGAGGCTATTCCCGGTATTTACACTTGTCAAACCGAGAGTGCATCTGCATTATCCGAAGCTTTAAATGTTGCTCTGGCTAATGATAATTTTGAAAATAGAAATGTTTATGATTCATATCTAAACAATAATTTGATCGAACAATATGTTATAACTCTCAATGGCATAAAGGAATGAGGTATCAGGCTAAAGTTTTATTGGTTTTCTGCTTGCTTGTCTCAATGGTTGTCGGAGTATGTCCCTCATCGTTTGGACTACCTACGGTCAGCGTAAAGACTTTTGGCGCACTAGGTGACGACAATATAGACGATACAGAAGCCATTCAGAAGGCTATTGACTATACGGCATCGATTTCGGGGATTTTATACTTCCCTAACGGACATTATATTGTTTCAAAGCTATCGATAAAATGTTCCTTGCTTGGTTCTGACAAGTCTG
Source organism: Daejeonella sp. JGW-45 (assembly GCF_029360805.1). Classification (GTDB taxonomy): domain Bacteria; phylum Bacteroidota; class Bacteroidia; order Sphingobacteriales; family Sphingobacteriaceae; genus Daejeonella. The sequence goes on from NZ_JARKNC010000010.1 coordinate 343,177, forward strand.
TAATAGTAAAGAGTCTCAATGCATTTGATCAAGAATATGAATTTTGCCGGGTGGATCGACAAAGTTATATTTCTATTTCTAAGATAACCTTTAACGGTTCGGGGGGGATCTCTAATTCAAAGGTAACAGGGTCAATACCACTATTCATTAGTTATAGCCGTAATATACACGTATCAGAATGCAAGTTTGAAAATTCCCCGATGAGTGGGATCAGAGTAGAATCGTCACAGAATATCAACATACATCGCTCGGTTGCGTCCAATTCGATCGGAAATTTTGGCGATGGGTTTTATATAGAGGATTGTGTACAGGTTAATGTATCAGATTGCAGGGCAAACGAATATACGCGGATAGGCTTTGTAGTAGAGAGAAATTCCTATGATATTCAGTTTGAAAATTGTACCGCGTCAAACGGTCGGAATGCTTCATCACTAAGGGGTGGGGGCGAATATAATGCTGGCTTCTGGTTCGAGGGTTCTGGCGATATCACAGTAAAAAATTGTAAAGCGATTAACAATACACACTTTGGATTCGTAGCTACCTCGGGAATAGACAAAAAGTTGAAACCCGGAACAGTTAATTTTACTTACAAAAACTGCAGTTCTACTAATTCCGCTATCGGTTTTAGAGTTTCATCATCTGGAAATCCGGTTAAGATCACACTTAACGAATGTAAATCGGAAAAGGTAAATCAGGGATTCATAGCATTAGCCAGAGATGAGAGCGATATCTTTGAATTTCTAAGATGCACAGTTGGATTGATTACCTCGAACAGTACGGGTCTAAATGATATGGGATTTATGTGGGAAAGCTCTATTAATGAGAAAGGGACAGCAGGTTCTCTTCCTGTGTTTAAATTTATTAAATCCAGGGTCAATTATGTTCTTCCCATAGCAATATCAAAACTATACAGCAGAGACATAAATAATAGCGATATAGGAACTTACGGAGGAGGTGCTGCTAATATCTTCATAGAAGATTTTAGCAATTCGCTGGGTAAAACAGGTGTGATAATAAAGGCAATCCGCGGGCAGCCTAGTTTCTATATCAAAAACACTAAAGCAAACCTCAATTATCTGGTTAAAAAAGAGAATGTTAAAATCTTATGACCCAGAATATTTTATTTTTTTTTTCTAGCACAACGGTCGGAGGTGCCGAGACTAACATTATTAAAATTTCCCGAGAGCTATCGCATCGAGGCCACTCAATTTATTGGTGCTTCCTGGTAGATAATGGACCGATGCTACAACTGGCTGACTTCAATTTGAAAGTTCTGGAGACCGGATTATATTACAAGGACTTTTTCAGATTCAGGAAAAAATATGTCGATTTTATAAAAGCGAATCAGATTGAATGCGTGTTGAATTTTGGGCTGCGTGTGGAGATAATTTCAAGGCTGTTATCTAAAGCAGCGGGAGCGCGGAAAATAATTTCAAATATAAGAAGCACGGACGACTGGAGAAAGTTCCATCATACGTTGTTAGACAGGATGACAAGTTTTTCTGTAGACCACTGGGTATCTAATAGTAACGCCGGTAAATTAATTTTCCATAGACGCGAAAGGATTCCTTTGCATCGCATTGAAGTAATTTACAATTTCATAGATTTACAAAGGAAAGGAATTTCAATAGTCCCCTCAGCCAATAAGAAAATCCACATTGGAGTCTTGGCTAATATTACAGCGGAGAAGGGCTATCTTGACTTGATCCCGCTTTCTAAACTTCTTATCCAAAATGGTATCGATCATGTCTTTGTTTGTGGGGGGAAGGACATGTTGAACAAAAGATTTCATCAAGCTCTTGTGGACAATAATATTGAACATCATTTCGATCTTCGTGGCTATATTAGCGATAAAAGCAGCTTCTTCAGTTCATTAAATTTGTTCTTACTTCCCTCATATTTGGAGGGAATGCCGACAGTAATATTAGAGGCTATGTCCATGGGGATCCCTGTGATTTCGACAAAAGTAGGTGGTATTCCCGAATTAATAGAAGATGGGGTGAATGGATATTTATTTCAACCAGGCGATATCCAGGCTGCTTTGGATTCTATTATTTTAATGTTGCAGCGTGGTCAAAATAAGAAGATAAGTGAGAACGCATTTAAACGATTGGACCAATTTTCTAAATCTTTTATAATTGATAAGTGGGAAAAAGTAATTCAACGGTAACCCGACCTAAGTTGATCCGGATAACTACGATTCCATTAAGCTTGAATCTCCTGCTCAAGAATCAGTTAAAGATGTTAAACCAACAATTTGAAGTTGTTGCTTTATCTGCCCCTGGTGATGATCTTAAATTTGTCGGAATGCGTGAAGGGGTAAGAACGATCGAGGTGCCAATGAAACGCGAAATCAGTTTGATAGATGATTTGGTTTCTTTATATGAACTTGTCAAGGTTTTTCGTAGAGAAAGGCCAACGATTGTGCACGCCAACACTCCTAAAGGTAGTTTGCTGTCAATGATAGCTTCCTTTATATGTGGCGTACCATTCCGTATTTACACAGTAACTGGCCTGAGGTATGAAACTGAGTACGGGAAAAAAAGAAGCCTGTTAATTTGGATGGAGAGATTGACGTGTAAATGTGCCTCACACGTCATTGCTGAAAGTGGTGGCGTCAAAGCTATGATCGTAAAGGATAAAATTTGCTCAAAAAAGGTGAATATTATAGGTAACGGAAATATTAATGGGATTGATAACGATTTCTGGAACCCAGGAAAGGTCGATCCGATTTCGTTGATGGCACTAAGGCACGAGTATGGAATATCTAGTGTAGATTTTGTATACATTTTTATTGGGAGACTGGTTACAGATAAAGGTGTAAATGAGCTAGTCAGGGCATTTAAATTGCTTGATGTTAAAAATTCTAAGTTGTTGTTGGTGGGTCCTCTGGAATCTGATTTGGACAGTTTAGACAAGGATGTACTTTCAGATATTCAATCTAATCCAAATATTTTGACTTCAGGATATCAATCAGACATACGTTCGTTCTTAGGCGTATCTAATATACTGGTGTTGCCGAGTTATCGGGAAGGATTTCCTAATGTATTGCTGCAAGCTGGGGCTATGGGCCTGCCGGTCATTTCGACCGCCGTTAACGGTGCATTGGATGTTATAGTCGATGGTAAAAATGGTAAGATAGTAGAGAAGCGTAATGTCGTTGCTTTGAAAGAAGCCATGCAATTCATGCGCTGTAATTATAAAGATTTCGATTCGACATATTGTAGGCAGCAAGTAATAAGCAGGTTTTCCCAAAACAACTACTATCCTCTGTTAATGAATTTTTATAAGGAATTATTTGGATGTATTTAAAATACTTTAAACGGATTATTGATATTTCTGCATCGTTGCTTGGTATAATTTTACTTATGCCAGTACTCTTGGTCGTAGCCTTATTATTAATGTTTGTGAATAAGGGTAATCCATTGTTCCTGCAAAAGCGAGTTGGCAAGAATCATAGTTTATTTCAAATAATCAAATTCAAGACTATGTCAGATAAAAGAGATCAGTTCGGCGACCCTCTTCCTGACCATGAAAGAATGACGAAGTTAGGTCAATGGATTCGTCGTTATTCATTGGACGAAATTCCACAGCTTTTTAACGTTTTCTGGGGCGATATGAGCCTAATAGGACCGCGGCCGCTACTAGAAGAGTATTTGCCACTTTACAATGAGTACCAGAAACGCAGGCATCTTGTGCGTCCGGGAATTACAGGATGGGCTCAGGTGAATGGGCGGAATGCACTTTTATGGACGCAGAAATTCCAGTTAGATGTTTGGTATGTGGATCATATTTCCCTAGGTTTGGATTTTAAAATTCTGATGATGACATTCATCAAAGTGTTTAAAAGCGAGGGAGTAAGTCATAATGGCCACATTACTATGAGTAAATTTGAGGGAAACGATATATGATCTATTTGATAGGCGCTGGAGGGCATGCAAAAGTGATTATCGAATTATTGGAAGATCGGGGGGTGGAAATCGGCGGATTAATTGCGAATAGTTCCGACCGCACTGTTTTATTTAACTATCCGATCATAAATTCGTTTCCTCCTCATTTCGATAGAGGTGCGGTATCAACAATTATTGCTGTAGGAAACAACACACTAAGAAAGAGAATAAGTTTTGAATACGAGGATTTTCAGCTTTCACCGGCTGTCTTTCATTCTCGATGTAATATGTCACCTCGCGCTGATATAGGACATGGCTCAGTATTGATGGCGGGCGTAACGGTTAATTGCGATGTTGTGATAGGCAAACATTGTATCATCAATACGAACTCATCAATAGACCACGATTGCTCACTTTCAGATTTTGTTCATATTTCGCCTAATGGCGCACTCGCAGGGAATGTTACAGTAGGCGAGGGTAGCCATATTGGAATTGGGGCCTCTGTGCTACAAGGAGTTAACATCGGCAAATGGGCGACAATAGGTGCGGGTGCCGTAATAACCCGAGATGTTCCTGATTACGCTGTCGTTGTCGGAGTTCCCGGTAAAATTATTAAGTATAATACACAACATGAAGGATAAAATTTGGCTTTCGTCGCCCCATATGGGGGGGGCAGAACAAAAATACGTCAATGAGGCTTTTATCACCAATTGGATAGCTCCTCTGGGGCCCAATGTTACCGGTTTTGAGAACGATCTCGAAGATTATTTAAAAGAAGATACTCACATTGCGGCTCTAAGCTCAGGAACGGCTGCATTACACCTAGCTTTGATATTGTTAGGTGTTGGACCGGGAGACGAAGTAATCTGTCAGAGCTTGACATTTTCTGCTTCTGCAAATCCAATTGTTTATCTTGGAGCAACTCCAATATTCGTCGATTCAGAACAAGATACCTGGAATATGTCTCCGGAGTTTTTGGAAGAAGCTATAATTGAAAGAATTAAGAAAGGTAAAAAGCCAAAAGCAATAATTCCGGTTCATTTATACGGAATGCCGGCGAGGATGCCTGAGATTCTCTCCATGGCTGAACAATATGATATACCCGTTTTAGAGGACGCTGCTGAAGCTTTGGGATCATCGATTAATGGTCGACGTTGCGGCACTTTCGGTGCGATGGCTTGCCTTTCATTTAATGGTAATAAGATCATTACAACCTCGGGAGGTGGAGCTTTGGCCTCAAAAACATTTCAAAATAAAGCGGATGCCGTTTTCTTAGCTACGCAAGCTCGCGATCAGGCACCGCATTACGAACATACCCAAATTGGATATAATTACCGAATGAGCAATATTTGTGCTGGGATCGGGCGAGGCCAAATGGAAGTGTTGGACGAGCACATTGCTTTGAGACGTAGGAATTATGATTTTTACAGGAGCGCTCTATCATCTGCTGGGTGTTTTTCTTTTTTACAAGAGCCCCCTGGCTATTTTTCGAATCGATGGTTGTCATGTATGCTAATTAAGCCAGACAGCGGATTGAAATCGGAAGATATTAGGACTCATTTAGAGGAATTGAATATAGAGGCCAGGCCGATATGGAAACCTATGCATTTGCAACCCGTTTTTAAGCATGCGCCCTACTACGGTTCTCAGGTCTCTGAAGATTTATTTGAAAATGGAATATGCCTTCCTTCGGGCTCGAACCTTGAAAATGAACAACTCGAACGTGTTGTAGAGCATATTTTGAAATTCTAAGTTATTGCAATCTTAAGACTTAACCGTAATTATTCCGAATAGACAAATAACTAACAGGTTTAATGAGATATAAATTAAATGTTTCAAAATTTCATTTAGAATAATACTATATTTGTCATTAGACCAATACTATTGTTTTGTTCAACCTGATCAATATTGTACCGCGCTGGATCATTTTTTGTCTGGATCTTCTCGTCTGTATATTTTCACTCTGTTTTGCTTACTTCCTGAAATTTAATTTCAATATTGCTGAGATCGATATGAATGAGCTCAGTCGTAATATTTTAATTTTCACTGTTTTAAACAGCTTCGTGTTTCTTAGTATCAAGACTTATGCCGGCATCATACGTTATACAAGTGCGCAGGATTCATTTCGAATCCTTTTTTCTATTATAATAAGTAATGGATTGTTTTTCCTCGTTAATCTCTTTCTCGTTAGTTTTAATAAAGACACTTATATATCTAACGTAATTCTGATCATAAATGGTCTTACTGGGTTTTTGCTGCTTATTACTTATCGTGTCATGGTTAAGTACTTTTTTATGTATGTGAAGAATTTCCGGATGGACAAGCGGAAAGTAATCATTTACGGCGCAGGGGAGGCAGGTATAGCAGCTAAACGGACTCTGGACCACGATAATAAGGTTAATATGTTGCTGGCTGCCTTTATTGATGACGATGAGCGAAAAGCCGGAAAGGCGATTGATGGCATAAAGATCTTTCATACCCGCGAGTTTTCTTCATTGCTCAAACAGGAAAAAATTGATAACTTGATTATCGCCACGCAAAATGTCCCGCCTGAGCTTAAAAATCGAATTGTAGACATTTGTTTAGAAAATAATATTAAAGTACTGACATTACCACCGGTACGATACTGGATTAACGGTCAGCCAACGGCTAAGCAGCTTCAGAATATCAAAATTGAAGATCTTTTAGAACGCGAGCCGATAGAAATTCATAATGATATTATCGGAGATCAGTTAAAGGGGAAACGAGTTTTGGTTACCGGAGCAGCCGGATCAATAGGATCGGAGATTGTGCGCCAAATTGCTCTATTCAGTCCTCAGATGATCATTCTTAATGACCAAAGCGAAACTCCTCTTCATGAACTTCAATTAGAGCTCCAGGAAAACAACCTTAATAATAACTTCCATTCCTTTATCGGAGATGTTCGGGATAACCGTAGAATGGAGTTGCTTTTCCAGACTTTTAAACCGCATTACGTCTATCATGCGGCCGCTTACAAGCATGTGCCTTTAATGGAACACAATCCAGGGGAAGCGGTGCGCACCAATGTCATGGGAACTAAAGTTGTGGCGGATCTCGCGGTGAAATATGGTGTGCATAAATTTGTCATGATCTCCACCGATAAGGCTGTGAACCCTACCAATGTGATGGGGGCTTCTAAGCGTATAGCGGAGATCTATGTCCAGTCATTATTTAATTCTTTTAAATACAACGAACCCACGATTTATACCAATGGTCTAAGTCACCTAAATGAAGATCCTTCGAAGGCAAAGACGAGTTTTATCACCACCCGATTTGGGAATGTATTGGGTTCTAACGGGTCAGTTATTCCGCGGTTTCAGGCACAGATCCAAAAGGGCGGGCCGATCACAGTTACCCACCCCGATATTACCCGTTATTTTATGACCATCCCGGAAGCTTGCAGGCTGGTACTTGAAGCCGGATCTATGGGAGAAGGGGGAGAGATATTCATATTTGATATGGGTAAGTCGGTTAAGATCGTGGAGCTTGCTAAAAAGATGATCCGTTTGTCGGGTTTAGTCCCAAATCAAGACGTCGTCATTGAATATTCAGGTTTGCGGCCCGGAGAAAAGTTATATGAAGAATTGCTTAACGATAACGAAAACACTAAACCGACGCACCATGAAAAAATTATGGTTGCTCAGGTCAGAGAATATAATTTTCATACTATAAGTAAGCATATAAAGGAGCTTATCCAGTTAAGCTGCGAATACAAAGACCGCCAGGTTGTAATTAAAATGAAGGAAATAGTTCCTGAATTCAAAAGCAATAATTCTATTTATGAAGAGTTAGATATTCATACAGAGGAGCCTTTAAAATCATTCTCTGATTTTTAATGCCCTGACCTCCTGCTAATGTCTAACGTGCAAAGAACTAAGTATGAAGAATTTAATGGGCCTAAGCAGATAGCTAAGCAAATTCTTTATTGTATCATCCTGAGCTTTAGCATGCTTGAGGCGGGGGCACAAAGCCTTGGTGTCGGTACAATGGCTTTTGAGGATTACTACCGTAGAAGTCAGCTGGCAGGCGGCCTGGATTCTGCAATTTCTTTTACCTTGCGCCCCCTGTCACTTTCTTTCAGCGACAGTATTTCCAGCCGGCAGGGATTGTCTGTTTACGGATCCTCTGCCACAAAAAACAATGTTCAGGTTTTGCCGGTTATGTGGCAGCATCAGTACTATGCAAATCCTACGGACATCCGGAATGACGGGCTTATGATACCCGCAAAAGGATACCAGACCATGCTCAGCGCGGGCGCTTTCGCGAAGCTTGGGCCGCTCCGGATTCAGCTGCGGCCGGAATTTGTTTTTGCTGCAAATAATGACCATGAGGTACGTGCGTATCATTATGGCGCTATGGACCTGCCCTCGCGCTTCGGAGATAGATCCTATTCTCAGCTATCGTGGGGGCAGAGCAGTATAAGCTTAAACTTTGACCCGGTATCAGTCGGTCTTTCGAACGAGAATTTATGGTGGGGGCCGGGTATGCAGAATTCCCTGCTGATGTCTAATACGTCTCCTGGATTTAAACATCTGACCTTAAATACCAGCCGGCCGGTGCGGACCCCAGCCGGTTCCTTCGAGGCACAGATCGTGGCGGGCAGGCTGGAAGGTTCAGGAGTTGGAAATAGTCTTCCTGAAGACTGGAGGTATTTATCCGGCCTGGCGTTTTCATACCAGCCTAAGTGGGTCCCCGGCTTATTCCTGGGATTAACCAGGAGCTTCCAGATCTACCATGAGGATATGGATGACAGCTTCGGCGATATCTTCCCGATTTTCCAGGCTTTCCAGAAGGTTAAAACAAATGAGGATACCAAACCAAGGGATCAGCTTACCTCTCTTTTTGCCCGCTGGTTAATCCCGGCAGCCCGGGCCGAAGTTTATTTTGAATATGGGTTGAACGATCATTCCTATAATACCCGGGATTTCCTGATGGCGCCCGAGCATTCACGCGCATATATACTGGGTATGAATAAGCTCATTCCCTATAAGCAAAGACCGGGGGAATTTATACAATTCTCTGCGGAGATCACCCGGATGGAACAGTCTATTGATCGCGTGGTCAGGGATGCGTGGGAGTGGTATACCCACTCCCAGCTTTTACACGGATATACCCACAAAGGGCAGGTATTAGGAGCCGGCATTGGCCCGGGGGGTAACCTGCAGTCACTGCAGATTGGCTGGGTAAGAGGGCTTGATCGGCTTGGGGTTCAGCTGGAGCGTTATGAGCATAACGGCGATCTGGCATATGTCTTTGGTTTCAGCCCCTGGATAGATATCAGCATGTCTACCATCGCTGACTGGACATTTAAGAGGTTCCTGCTGAGCGGAAAGCTGCAGGGGATGCAGTCGATTAATTATCAATGGAAGGATGGGATCGATGGCCGGGCCAAAAGGAATGTTTTTAATATTAATGCCCGGCTCGGGATAATGTATAGCTTTTGATCAAGGAGGTACGAGAAACATGAATACCAACATGCCTAAATATTGCTTCTTCCTCCTGTGCCTGGCGATGCTCGGGGCCTGCAAAGGCGTTCCCAGGGAGACCGTCGTTTTTAAAAGCGACTTCGAGCATGGGGTTCCGGTGAATGTGGTCAACGGTAAGATCGAGCAATACAATGGTACCGGGGTGCTGGGGCGCTACTCTGATGGTGGATTTAACGTCCAGGTTAAAGGGATGCCGCCTCACGATATGATCAAGATCACCTTCGATCTGTATATTCATGACACCTGGGACGGGAATCAGTCTGCGCCGGGTGGTAAGGATATATGGATGATGAACGTTGACGGGGGAAGCGTGATCTATGCGACATTCGCTAACGGTGGCTGTACGGACTGTACCCAGTCCTACCCGGACCAGCAGCCTGTCTTTTTTAACAATACCTTTAATTTTGCTTTGAACAAGCTCAACAGCAATGCGATTAAAACCGATCTGCCGGGGGCCTGTAAGCTAAAGGATATTAATGGCGGGACGTCTATGTACCGGATACAGCGGACCTTCCACCATACGGCAAGCACCATTGAGCTGGGTTGCTTCGGGCAGCTTGAAGACCCTGATACAGCGAATAAGAACTGTAATGAAAGCTGGTCTGTAGACAATATGCGTATAACTGCCATTGAAAACCGCTAAGATGCAAAGTAAATTTTTATACTGTCAGCTCGTTTTTATCCTGTTGTTTGCATCAGCGGCTTTTTCGCAGTCCCTTCCTGCCGGCATGCATGTCCTTGAAGATGTATACAGGAGGGAACAGCTGCTGGGAAATGCTGACTCAACAGTTTCGTTCACGATACGCCCCTTATTTACTGGCCCGGAACGTGGCGCGCGGGGGATTTCCTCGGATACGATCGATGGGGAAGGCTTTACCAGGCTGGCCAGTACTGTAGATATCGGGAACAGTAAAGGATACCTGCAGCTGCTTCCGGTCAGCTGGCTGCAGCAATACAATTCCCGGGTGCCTTACGGCTGGAATGATGGTTCTATGATCGCCGCCGCAGGTTACCAGACGCAGCTTAGCCTGGGCGTGTACGCGAAATATGGCCCCTTAAGCATCCAACTAAAGCCGGAGTTAATATCCGCTCAGAACAAGGAGTTCGAAGGGCTTCCAACGGATTACCACGAAATTGTTTGGGCGAAATACTATGACAATTATTTTAATGTTATTGACATCCCTGAGCGATTCGGTGAGAAGCCGTATTCTAAAGCTTTCTGGGGACAAAGCAGCATCCGGTTGAATTTTGATCCTGTTTCCCTGGGGGTTTCGACCGAGAACTTATACTGGGGCCCGGGTAATCGCAGCTCTCTTATTATGAGCAATAATGCTCCGGGCTTTAAACATATTACCGTGAATACTACACGTCCTGTTATGACGCCTGTAGGCTCGTTCGAAGCGCAAATGGTTTTGGGAAGCCTGGAAAATTCAGGATACCTGCCCCCGGAAGTGAACAGACTTTACCTGGGAAGGACTTTATATGTTCCGAAGAGTGGTGATCAGAGGAACCTTTCGGGGTTCGTCCTTACTTACAATCCTAAGGGAGTTCCGGGACTTTTTATCGGGGCCAGCCGCACTTCTCAAATGTACGCTAAGGATTTTGGGTCTAAGATCGGCGATTTCATTCCTCTCCTGCAGCCTTTTGAAAAGAAGGATGATGCTGAGGCCAGGGAGTATATGTCGTCCCTGTTTTTCCGCTGGGTATGGAAGGAAGCGAATGCCGAGATCTATGGCGAGTACGGGCATAACTCGCCAAGGGGGTTCAAAGAGTTCTTATATGAGCCGGATTACGGCGCAGCCTGGATCATCGGCCTGCGCAAGCTGGTTCCGCTGAACCGGCGTGCCGGGGAGTACCTGCAGGCTGGGATAGAGCTTACCGAACTACAGCAGACTACCCTTCCGGCTTTGGGAGGCTGGTACACCAGTAATAAGATTCGCCAGGGTTATACGCACCAGGGTCAGGTACTTGGTGCCGGGATCGGGCCTGGAAGTAACCTGCAGTCCCTCAACATCGGATGGGTTAAGGGCATTAAGCGTTTCGGACTCCAGGTGGAGAGGTATCTGCACAATAATGACCTGTATTACCAGATCCACATACCTTCCGGCGAATATGCCAAACATTGGGTGGATATGAGCTATTCTTTATATGCCGACTGGGATTATAAAAACCTGCTGGTGAGTGTCAATGGAGGTATGATAAGGACACTTAACTATAATTACGTCTTATATTATCCGCCTGAGGGAGGGTATTATAAACCGGGGATGGATTTTTTGAATTATCAGGTTAGGGTGGGGGTGACGTATAGGTTTTGAGGGGGAGGTGAAAACTGAAAGTGGAAAACTGAAAACTGAAAACGGAAAACTGAAAAGGTGAGAGTTGAAAGTGGAAAACTGAAAACTGAAAACTGAAAAGGTGAGAGTTGAAACCCGATAGCTATCGGGTGGAAAGTTGAAAACGGAAAGCATAGCACAGCGTTTAGTTCACTTTCAGTTTTCAGCTTTCAGTTTTTTTAATCAAACCCCTCTATTCTCTATTCCCTATTCTCCATTCTCTATTCCCCATTCTCTATCCTCCATTCCCCCTCTCCCCTCTCAAATAATATATACTCGCAGCAATAAGTATAAGGATCTCGCAGATAATTGTGGCTATTGCGGCTCCGAGGGCGCCGTGCGCGGGGATCAGGAAGAAGTTTATGCCGATATTTAGCGCTATCATTACGGTATTAAGCCAAACAAGAAACCTGACCTTGTTCAGCGCAACGAGGTTATTGCTGATCGAGCCATAGATAAATACAATGGCCAGGTACCAGACCAGGACTTTGAATACCGGGATTGAGGCGTCATATTTACCGTCAAAGAAGATGCTGAAGATCAGGTCTGCGCTTAAAAAAAGTCCCCCGCTCAAAATAACTCCGATGCCTCCCAGGTAATAAAGAGCCAGATACCGGATCTTCCGGAAATTTTCGCCGTCGTTAACGTGCTTTGCCAGGCTGGGGAAAACCGCGGTCATGAAAGCCGTGGAAATGAACATGAAAGGATAAATAAACCGGGTAGCCCCCGAATAATAGCCGACCTCGGTGCTGCCCAGCATTTTCTCCAGCATGATCACATCAATTTTATTATAGATCACGTTCGCGGTCATGAGCGCGGTAAACAGGAGTCCCTGTTTCATGAAAGGAATACTTGCCCGCAGGTCGGTCCGGTTCCTGAAAAAATAATTGAATTCCGCCTTCCATTTAATAAAGAGATAGAGAACAAAAAGCACGATACAGTTGAGGAATCCAAGGAAAATAAAATAGATAATGGGCTGTTTAAGCGCAATTCCGGCTATCATAAAGACGAGCTTCGCGACACTTAGCGACACATCTTTATAAAAAATAAGATCCTTTCTTCCCGAAGCGACCAGGATCGCCAGCATCGGGGAAAAGAAGGCGGAGACCACTACGCTTAAGCCATAGATCAGGAGCAGGAAGAAGTCTTCCCTGGAATTTAAAGGGTAGGAGACTAATACGATAAGCACTATCATGAGGAGACTGATCAGCACCTGTGCCGATTGTGCGCGGGCGTAGATAGCTCTTACATCACTGGCATGCTGGCTCGTCTCCCGCACGATAAGCTGGGTAAATCCGCCGTCGGCAAAGAAGGCGAATATGGAGATGAATTCGATGACATAGATATATTTGCCGTATTGGGCGACAGGCAAAAAATTCATCAGCAATAACATCCCGGTAAAACCGAGAACCTGCACGATGACGCTTCCGCTGATGTAGATTGCGGAATCCCTAAGCAGCTGTCTTTGCATGTTTGTCGAAATAGCTGATGATCCGGCGGACTATTTTTTGCCAGGTCAGGTTAAGGCCGGCGAAATTCTTTATCTCCAGGTGCAGATCCGCGTCTAAGAAGCCCTCCGATATGGCCTTGCTGATTGCGGCGGATACGGCCTCCGGGCGGGCTTCAGCCACAGTCCCCAGGCGGCCATTGCCGGTAACATAGGATGCACTTGATACCGGGGTGCTGATAATATAGTTGCCGAAATAGGAGGCTTCAGCAAAGGCAATCGGGAAGCCTTCAAACCTGGAAGTCATGCAAAATACCTTGGCGCGGTTATATAATTCATAGAGTTCCTTCCGGTCGCTGATCTCGCCGGTGAAAAAGATCTTATCCTTTAATCGTGGATGCCTGGCAAAAAAGCTCTCCCGGAAAGGCTTAAAACTATCTTCGATATTTCCGGCGATATAAACGCTCCAGTTCCCGAGGTCTGTTAGCAGGAGCGATTCCAGGAAAAGCTCTGTGTTTTTCTGGGCGGTTCCGATCCGCCCCACGGAAATAATAATGTTTTCTTTTTGTTCGAAGCTTTTTAGCGATATATTACTGTTAATATATTCGCTATCTACGCCGTTAGGGACGCAGATCAGCTTTTGTTTCAGCTCCGGGTAAACGCCCAGGAGATAATTCCTGGCTTCTTCAGTCTCTACAGAGAACAGGTCCGTTAGCCTGAAATGAACTTGCGTCAGAACTTTGAGCAAATAATTTTTCAGAACGAATTTGGAATAAAAAAAGCTGTTGTAGTCCCGGAAGAAATTCAGATCAATATCCAGTTTTACATAAGCCTTGCCTTGCGGGTTAAGGATCTTGTAGAGCAAAAGGTACAGGATATTACCTTTTTTAAAATGGAAAAGATTCAGGACATCTATTCTTTTAGCGGCCGACCTAAGAAATTTAAGGACCCCTTTTTCAGCATAAAGGACCCTCCCGGTATTTTCGATGAATGAAAGTTTCAAGCCTTTAACCTCATCCTTAAGATAAGGATATTCCGGGCTGTTCCTATAGGTAACCAATTCTGCCTCATAAGCCCCGGCCCGGTACATAAAATAGGGGATCTGACCCACATCTTTTACCAGGTGAAAGTTTTCCGTATCCGTAAAGACTGTAACGAATGATTTTTTAGACTTCATGGAAATCCGGCGAAGACTTGTTTTAATTCTTAATTTTGGGACGATTTTAATCCGCTGCAATTTAGTTAATGCCGGACGTAACACAAGCCTTATATAAAAAAAACGAACGGTCAATGGATCATCAGACGCCTGGTATTACGCATCTCCCGCCTGTTTCGGTCGCCATGGCGACCTATAATGGTGCGAAATACCTGGAGGAACAGCTGGACTCTATTCTTGCTCAGAGCCTGCCGCCCCGCGAGATCATCGTGTGCGACGACCTTTCTTCGGACGGCACCCCTGAGATACTTGCGAGGTACCAGTCGGAAGGCTTGCTCCGCTATTATGTCAATGATAAACGGCTGGGCTATCTCGGGAATTTCAGGAAGGCTGTTTCGCTCGCCCGCCCAGGTCATTATGTTGCCCTTTCTGACCAGGATGATGTATGGCTTCCCGGGAAAATTGAAGCGGCGATGAAGATCATGCTCGGCCTGGAAGATGGCATCAGGCCAGCTATGGTTTACTCCGACCTGGTTTTGGTTGACGAGAACAAGCAGGTACTTAATCCCTCGTTCCGGAATGAACTGGGGCAGGACGGTTACAGGCATTGCCTGGAAACACTGCTGTTCGGCGGTTTTGTGAACGGCTGCACGATGCTGATGGATCCTTTAATGGCATCTTATTTTGCCACGATCCCCGAAGGTGAATTTATTACCCACGATACCTGGATAGCCCTGATCGCTAATACCTTCGGGAAGGCAGGAACTGTGCCTGAAGCGCTGATACATTACCGGAGTCATGGTAATAACACCACGGACCTGGCCGGCCTGAAAAAGAAGAGCAGATTCGAAAGGATCAGGGCTGAAGTGGCCGCTGCTTTTCAAAAGCCTGCCTTATTTGAAAAGGAGCTGGCTTGCGCAGAGAGTTTCTATCACACATTTGAGGAAAAACTGGACAAGAACCAAAAGGAGTTGATCCTTAAATTTTTGAGGCTAAAGAATAAGACCTACCTGGAGAAGAAAATTGGTTTGAGGTTGTTTTTCAGGGGGAAGTGGGTGTAGGTTTCTTCCCCGATTTAGTCCTACCGTGTGGACGCAAATTTATCTTATTTAAACACGGTAACCAACCGACCCCGAAGGTGGTCGCATATTTATAGCAAAACATTCATGAATTTTTCGACCCCGAAGGTGGTCGTATGTGTGGCTTTATTACATGCGACCACCTTCGGGGTCGGGATTTCGGACTAAAATGATGTTCTATAAACATTTGACCCGTTCCGGGTCATTACAATGCATTAAAAATAAAAAGACGTGAGTACCCGATAGGATCAACGGAAGAGTCCTGATTACTTCCTAACCAGCAACAAATACAAGGCATAAATAAAGCCCAATAGCAAACCACCCAAAACCATCGATTTCAGGTACCCCGTCCGGTTCTTTTTAAGCGGGAGCTCCGGTTCGTCTACGATCTGGAAGGTGGGGGTTTCCTGGATGAGCATGGTCCTGCTTATCTCGAGGTTTTTTACGATCTCCGCGTAGATGGTCTGGAGTACCATTTTATCCCGCTCCTTTAATTCAACGTTAACGTTAGCGGTCGGGTACGCCGGGTTTATGTCCAGCAATACATTGTTGGCTGCCGATGCGGAATAGGTTTTCCGGTTCAGCAATCTCTCAATGCTGTCGGCGCGTGCCTGGAGCCTGTTGACATTAGTCCGCTGCCTCAGGGTTTTAGTGTCGATATAGAAGCGCGTTGCCTGGTCGATAAGGCGGGTTGTGAAGAGTTGTGCAACCTCCTCGTCCGCCATAGTCACGGATGCCTCGAAGAAGCTTAGTTTCTTATCTGTTTTACCTACTGCAAGCTCAGACTCGGTGATGGTTTTCATCATTACCTGCAGCAAACTGTCCTGCAGCCGGTTGTATTTTCCCTCAGCAGGAAAACGGATGACCTTCCCATTATTATATTTTTCTGCCCAGGGCTTGCTCAGCTCCGATGTTTCCGCATACCTGTCGGCAAGAGTGAGGTTACTGTCTGCAGGATAAGGTGTGAGCAGCGTGTTTTTGATCATCTTATTACTACGCAGCAGCTCCTGGACGTTATCGCCGGCAAGTACACCCCCTGTGCCCGACATTCCTCCCAGGTCAAAGCCGAACTGCCCGGCCAGGCCTGACAGCAGCGAGCCGCCGCCGGCACCGCCTTCTTCGACAACAAAGGTGAGTTTAGACGTATAGGTTATAGGTCGTGTCCAGGCATATAAAGCCCCGAGGGCGGCGCCAATGATGCCAAGCACGATAAATTTGTAGCGGTGCTTCCAAAGCATCCGGAAATCCTCGCGGCGTTTGGCCAATAATTGCTTAA
Organism: Daejeonella sp. JGW-45; assembly: GCF_029360805.1. GTDB lineage: Bacteria > Bacteroidota > Bacteroidia > Sphingobacteriales > Sphingobacteriaceae > Daejeonella. The sequence continues at coordinate 359,865 of NZ_JARKNC010000010.1, forward strand.
AAGAGAATTCAGGCTCGTAAGGATATTGTTCCTGCTTCATTTATTTTGAATTAAGAATAGCGATCAATCCTACAAGCGCTGTAATGGCCGAGGTAATGCCTGATATCTCCGCAAAGCCGAGCCTGAACCGGTTGTCCGGGTTCTTTTTCGGAACCATGATGGTGCTGCCGGGTTTTACGGCAGGGTAATTCCTGAAAACCAGGAAATTACGAACCGGTTTATTCAGGCCATTGGGATACTGAACATAAGCGCCTTTTATTCTTGCATCTTCCAGGGCGCCGCCTGCCGAGTTAATATAATATTTAAAGCGCCTTCCCTGGTAGCTGATGTACTGCGGGTTATTGACGGCGCCTGATACTTGTACAAAGGAGATCACTCTCGGTATAAAGATACTGTCGCCTGGCAGAAGCATCATACTCTTCCGGATCACCGGGTCAGTTCCTGCCCGGGTCAGGTCGAGGTCCACCCGGATATTATTCCGGTAGATCTGGGCGCTTTCCAGCGAGCCGTAAGGGCTCAGGCCGCCTGCCCGCTGTATAAAATCAAGCGCAGTCTCGTCCCTCTTCTGCACGGCATATTCGCCCGGGAATATAACCTCCCCGGTAACAGCAATATTCCCCAGGGGCTTGAAATTTACCAGCCGCGGGATGTTGATATAATCAAGGGGCTGGAGCTCGATATCCGGGCCGCCCTTAGTGATATCCACGTTGAATGTCTCGACAAGCTGGTTGGCCACGCTGTCTGTATTGTTCCTGATGATCCGGGATACCTCAACATGATGCCCTGCTGCCTGCTCATTCAGGCCGCCTGCGATTGCGATGAGGTCTGCTAACTTCATTCCCTTGCGGTAGATCACCGGCCCGGGGTTCCTGACATTCCCCCCGATGGTAACGTACTGATCTGTTATGAACTCAGCCCGGTTCTGAACCACGATGGAGTCCTCCCTCAACAGGGGAATGTCCGTTCTGCCATTCAGCACATCGGCCGGATTAAAAGATATCAGCTCTTTATCCAGGTTCGGCAGCGTCCGTTTAATGTATGCTCGCTCCATATAAGCTTCCGGCTTCAGGCCGTCGGCTTTTTTGAGTAAGCTGGACAGACTCAGCCCGGCGCTAAGCTCATAAGGCCCCGGCCGGTTCACCGCCCCCTCGAGTACAACGCGGTTGGCATACCTGTTTTGAATGGGACCTATCGTAACCTGGTCGCCGTTCCTAGGCAGGAAGTCGTCAAACATCCCGGACGGCACATCCTTTACCGCTCTTTCCAGCTCGGTAACCTGGTCAACCTTGGCGATGCTTTGATAGGCGATATCGGTAAAGCCGCCGGCATAGCGGATCAGGTCGGAAAGCCTTTCTTCCGCTTTAAGCTCATAGATCGCCGGGCGCTTAACTTCGCCGCTTATGGAAACGCGCTTGCGGTAGACCGGGAAGTTGATCACATCCTGGTCCTGAAGGCGGATGTTCCCCTCAAGAACGCCCTGCTGAAGGAACGTATAAAAATCGACCGTCCGGTATATTTTGTTATTACGGATGATCTCGATATTACGGAGCGTACCGTTAGGCGCCGGGCCTCCCGAAAGGTATAGGGCATTGAATAAAGTGGATAACGAGGAGATGGTATACGAGCCCGGGGTTTTCACTTCACCTACCAGCGTTACCTTAATGCTGCGCGTATTCCCTAAATTGACAGTGAGCTGGCTCTGGCCGCTGCCAAGCGCGGGGTAAATTCTCGCCATTTTATTCCGGATCAGCGAGGTTGCCTGTTCTATCGTGAACCCGTTCACGTATACAATCCCGGCATAAGGGATCTGAAGGTTACCCTCAGGGCTGACTCTGGACCGGACAGTACTTTCATTTAAGCCGGTCAACAAGATAATCAGCTCGTCACCGGGGCCAAGGACATATCCTTTTGGTGTGGCAACATTAAAGTCGGGATCAAATTTTATCGTGGTTTGGTTAAAAAACTCTGAGCCATAAATAGTCAGTGGGACTTCAGGGTTAACCTTATCAGGGGCTTTTGCAGCAGGTTTTTCTACCACGACGACGGTATCCCTTCTAAAGTCTATATCTTCTTTTTTAGCTGTTGCTGAAACTTTATTTCCGCCCTTGTTTAATCCCAGTAAATTTACCCTTTGCTTAAAAAGATTGACCTCTATGGGATCCATGCCCTTTTGCTCCATGAGCTTATAGGCGTCCTGCTCGGTTATACCCATATCCTGCATTTTTTTCCAGGCTTCCATGATCTGCGCGTCGGAAAGCTGGCTGACTTTAACATTCCGGATCTGGTCCAGGGAGAAGCTTTGGGCTGAAGCAGCCTGACCGGATAGAATCAGTGCGGCCAGAAGTATATATAGAACAAATTTGATGCGCATGAAAGCTATTCTAAGATAAGTGATAAATGCAAATATAAAGATTAAAAGGATATGAGAAATGAGATGTGAGAGATGAGATATGTTGTACTTATATGATGAAGATTAGCCTCTGCTTGCATTCCACTAAAACCCGTATGAGACTCCGATCCTGAATTCATTGGCGACTGCTTTCGGCTGAAGCGCCGGGCGGATTATGCCTGCTTGTTTCAGGTAAGATCCGGCTACCCGCAGCTGGTTGATAATTTCATATTTGACCTCGACAAGCATTTGCTTTTGGGTAGTTACACCGCCGTCGAGGAATGCGGGCTGGGGTTCGGCATAATATTGGTCTTCCAGGCTTCCGTCTTTGCCTTTCCGTGTGTAATTAAGCTGTATGCCTGTGCTTAAACGCGGTGCGGGATTGTAACGTATCCAGGCAGTCAGCCGGTCGGCGTTCTGGCCTATCCAGTCGCCAAGCGTATAGGTTTGATTTGTATAATTCTGTGCCGGGATCAGGTTCTGGTAAACAAAAGGATTTAGCCGGGTATATTCCAGTCCGAGGGTCAGGTAGGGGACGAAAACATCCGTAACCGATGCACCGAGGTTAAACCCGACCTGGTTGCGGCTCTTCGCCTTGTTAAAGACCTCCGACAAACGGATCTCGTCGATAAAAAGACTGCCATAAAGATGCGTGCGCGGAATATGGTTGCGTGAGCTTGCCTGTAAAAAGAACTGCCCGTTGGACCCGGAGTTTATTTTATACCTGCTGGCATACTGGTCGTACGCTTTGAAGAACATAACGGGAATAAGATAACCTACATCCAGTTCGTCGCTGTAGATCATTGATTCACCTATGCTCAGTGCCAGGCCCTTAACGGGAAAGAAATTAAAGCTGTGGGTGGCCATGAACTTCGGGATATAAATTTCGCGCTGATCGCCATATATGGTATTGCCTTTCGGATAAGTTGCAGCGGAGTCGATAATTGCGGACTGCAGCCAGGAATGTGCATAATGAAAGCGGAACCACTTTAAAGGCTGGTAGTCGAGGCGTATAAAGGGGTAAGCAGGGGACTTATCGGAGAGAATGATCCGGCCATTTTCACCATATCCCAATAGCAGCTGGTCATTGCCGAGGGTTACTGCTCCATTCCCCCAGTTATAGGCCACACTTCCCCTGAGGTCAGTATAATTAAGCGTTTTGGCATTTGCTTTTACGTTGGCTGTTCTTACGATCCCTGTCTCGTTACTGAACTGGCGTATTGTATCTATCCCGCTTCCTGACTCAGTGATATCGGAAAAGGATGCCTGGAAAGAGAATCGTTTCCCTACATGGCCCCAGAACCTGATGCCCGCCCTATTTTTCAGTATGCTCTTGTCTTTGCCCTGGATGGTTTCAAGACCGATAATTGGGTCACCCCTGACCAGGAAATCGGGATTGTCCACAGCCAGGAACCTCAGGCGCCCGGACTGGTCTTTTTTCAGAAAGGTGGTAGAGTCAACTAACTGCCCGTTAAACTCGGCGTATTCTTTCAGGTAAAACTGAAGTTCCTTTTGCTCGGTCACAGACAGCCGGTGAAGGGAGTCGTTCAGGATAGTAAGGTCCCGGGCTATTTCCTTGCGGCTTAGCGGAAGGATAAAATCGGTGATCTCAATATTGCCCTTTTGAGCCTGCCTGCTTAAAAATTGGTGAATTGAGTTCTTCGGATCTTCCCACACCACCTGGGCCTGGGATGCGGAGCTTAAAAGTTGAAATAGTCCGGTACAAACGCAAAGTATAAGTAGTTTACAGTTGTTCTTAATAAGCATTCGGATTTCCTTTGATAATATTAATAACTGTTTGAAGGATTATCTGGCAATCCAGGCGAAATGTCCAGTTATGTATATAATATAGATCATGATTGACTCGTTTCTGCATGTCGTTCGCGGTGAGCGTTTCGCCCCGGGCGCCGTTAACCTGTGCCCAGCCTGTAATTCCCGGCTTGACAAGGTGGCGCAGCATATACCGGTCCACCTTATGCATGGAGGAAAGATTCAGGGGCGTCACGTGCGGCCTTGGCCCTACAACCGACATATTTCCCAGTAATACGTTCCAGAACTGCGGTGTTTCGTCGAAATTCCATTTTCTGAGAAATTTGCCGATCGGTGTAACCCGTGTATCGTTTGGAGATGCTTGTATAAATTTACCATTAGTGTCTGTTTCAGGACTGTCGTGGTACATGCTTCTGAACTTATAGCAAACGATAAGCTTATTGTTAAGGCCCCAGCGTTCCTGTTTAAAGAAAACAGGGCCTTTGGAGCTCATCTTGATAAGCAGCGCAATAAGCGGGAACAGCCACCAGCCTGCTAAAAGAAAAAAGCATGCCGAAAATATAATATCGAAGCCCCGCTTAATGATCTTGTTCGCTTCACGGTCCTGGGGAAGCGAACGCAGGTTGATAACCGGCAGCATGCCAATATTATTGATCTGGATATTACTGGAGGCATAGGTATACAGATCGGGAATGATACGTACCCTTCGCCCGTACAGGTCGCAGGCTTCCATACATAGCCGCAGCTCCTGGTGCTTTGAATTAGGAAGGGCAATAATTACCTCGTCTACTGTATTCTCTTCCAGCACCTTATTAATGTCGTTTATTTCACCAAGGTAAGGGCAGCCATTCAGCTTGGTTACCTCGTTATCAAGGAAGCCAATACATTTATAACCGTAGTAGAAGTGGATATTGATCGTATCATAGAAATCCTTCGCGGCCTGTGTTGCCCCGATGAGCAGGATATTATCATTCAGCCTGCCGGTATATAGTATCTTGTGAAGGTGTTTCCTTAATATATACTTGTTAAAAATGACAAGCGAAGTCAGAACGGTAAAATACAGCAGCAGGAACTTATCCCTGATATAAAGCTGCTCCCTTAACATGAAGAGAAAGAAGCTTAAAAGGATGACGAACAGGAAAACGGTGAACAGGATATAAATGATCTCTTCCGAGAACTTCTTGGACCTGAGATCGGCATATACACCTGAAAATTGCGCTGCGATATACCAGGCAACCACGGAGAACAGGAAAACGATCGAAATGAAGGGCCTGCCGGGATAGATGAATTCCGGTTGGGGAAAATAATGATAGGCGATGTAGAGCGCGGCCAGGATGACGGGTACCTCGATCAGGCAGCGGACTACCCTGTATTTTAAATGTCTCTGATTCATTTATCTGGCGTCATTAACCTGGCAAATTCAGAAATATATTGCCCGGTAATACTATCCCAGTTATATTTCTGGCCCAGACCTGTCTGCACTTTTTGTCTTAGATCATTCAATTGGTCGGGCGCTTCCTCTATATCGTCAATCTTTTTAGCAAGGGATGCGCTGCTTTGTTCGAAAAACATCCCAAATTCTCCATCATTCAGCATTTCACGGTTAAAGGAAGTGTCAAGTGCAAGTATAGCACATTGATTTGACATCGCCTTCAACATTGCCGGGTTTGTGCCGCCGAACTGGTGGCCGTGCAAATATATGAAGCAGTGCTGGTATAGCGACATCAGGACTGTCTGGTCCCTGACGTACCCCGTAAATATGAGTCGCTCGCTGCCGAGGTTCTTCAGATTTTGCGCATAACTATCCTGGTAAGGTACATCGCCGACAATTACGAGTTTCCGGGCCGATGAGGAAGCCAGGAAGCCCCGGATCAGCAGGTCGGCATTATTGTCGGGTACAAGTCTTCCGATGATAAGGTAATAAGCGCCCTTTTCCAGGCCGAGATCTTTTAAGAGGTCCGGGCTAACCGGATTAAACGGCGGTGCGCCGTAGGCAATCACCGTGGATGGGGCATTAAACTCCTTTATATAGACCTTTTGCATCTCATCCGCGTCGGTTATGATCTTATCGTATAATTTTGTTGCGCACCATGCGCCGAAATAGAAATATTTTGCCCCCAGGCCTTTCCATTTTGGCCGGAGCCACTCCATACCATCGGTATTGATCATGGTTTTTTTGCCGGAGAGTTTCGGGATCCAGCCCATCGGGCCGGCGGCAAGGTTAAGCACGAGGACGATATCAGCCGCTGAAACGGCGACATGAAACAGTGACAGCAAACAATGAACGATCTGATTTAAGGACTTTCCCGGTAAGGTTGGAATGTAATGAAGATGGATGCCGTTTACCATGGCAGGCCTGTCTTTGAACAGGTTTCTCTGGCAGTAAACATGAACCTCCACATCCCGTTTTACAAGCCGCTCGCTAAGCTCCCTTACAAAGGTTTCGAACCCGCCATATACATACGGATAACCTCTTGTACCAATTATGGCTACTTTCATTGAATTGGGAGGGATCTGTTATTAACTATCAGGTGCGGCTTTGCAGATATCGGAAAGATGATGTACGGGGAAGTAAGCATTCAATTGTTTTGCTGATCCTGAAAGCCCGGTTTAGCTTTATTGCTGACAAAAGTATTTAAATAATTCATAATAAAGGAATGTTTGGTGTGCACTCTTCCCCGACTGGATCGGGGATCTCGTCAATGACACGCGGCTCCAGCCGCTGGTGTCGACGGGGACTAGTCGTCTGTTATAGATCCTGCAACCAAACTACAGCTCCGCCGGAGGCTCGAACCCGGTTGATTCGAAATTTCCAGAGGACGCGAGCTGCGCCGCGTCTGCAAGAGATCCCCGATCCAGTCGGGGAAGAGCCGGGCCGCTTATCTTAATTCAAAGAGACTTATACAATTCCAAAATCTTCCCCTCATGCAATTGCAAACTAAATAAATTCTCCATTCTTTCGGTTGACCGTCTTCCGAATTCCTTAAGCTTCTGAGGATCATCAAATAAAAGCTCAATCTTTGCGGCTAAGTCTATTGGATTTTTATTCTCGAATAAGTATCCATTCCATCCATCTTCAACCTGCTCGGGGGTACCTCCTAAGCTTGATCCTATGACGGGCAAGCCCATGCTCATAGCTTCCATCACAACACCGCCAAAGGGTTCAGGTTCGCCGGAGGGCAGTACAAATGCATCAAACAGGGAGTAGTAGGGTAAAGGATCATTCAGGTGACCCAGAAAATGAACCCTTTGTTCAAGCTTATATTTCTTAATAAGGCCCTCCAAAACTTCCTTCTGATACTCATACCCAGGCACATAATCACCTATTAAGACCAGATGTATCTTTTTTCCTGTTTGCTCAGTCAGCATCCCGATGGCTTCGATCAGGTATTCCTGCCCTTTTCTGACCAGCCTGATCCTCGAGGTACAGCCCAGTACGAGATCAGCCCCATCCAGGGTTTTTTGCAGCTCCCCGACAGCCGGCGGTATATCTCCGATTTCCGGGATGGGAAATCCATTGTAAATGGCAATTACATTCTTTTTATCACTGAACTGGGACGCCATTGTTTCAGATACACAGATGACCCTGTCCGAAAGGCTTGTCATGTAGCTTGAATAGTATGGCCAGAACTTTTTAAAGTCGCCGAACCATTCCCTGATATGCCACAGATGCTTTTTCCCGGTAAGCCTGGCTGCGAGCGCCCCCGCGGGGATCACTCCCGAATTGGTATGGACGATATCGATCTGCTCCTTCCGGATAATTCTCGTTATCGACCGTATATTCTTCAGGAACTGAAATAGGGTGCTAAACAGGTAGCGCAGCTTGAACGATCTTCTTGTGAAGATATACAGGTCCGGGTTCAATATTATCCTGCCCTGCGGGATAATCCCCTTTAATACATCGTAAAGCAAGCCCTCAGCGGGCAGCATTACGTATACCAGGTGATCTTTGTCCAGTATCCGGACTAACTTACTAAGGGAACGGCTGGCACCGTACATATCAGCACTGTGACCGATCAATAGGATACGTTTGCTCATGGTTTCAGGCCAAAATGATTGTTATGCTGCCTGTACCATTCCAGGAAACAGAAAATGTTCCATATAAGCCGGTTGTTCACCCCGGGTTTCTGTTTCCTGAAATCGTGCCATAGTCCAGCCACTTTTATATTATCAAGGCAGGGATTCTGCCGGAGATTCTCCTCTGAGAAAAGGAGCGAGGATAATTCCGACAGGTTAGTATTGAGCCATTTTACTTTAGGCGTTTCAAACCCCTGTTTGGGACGTCCCGCTATCGTCTCTGAAACTGAGGCGGGTAATTTCCTTTTTAAGAGCTGACGAAGATAATTTTTAGATTGAAACAGGTGCTTGTTAAAACTTCCGGATGACATCAGCACTTTCTCTACCAGTTTATGGTCAAGAAATGGGGTTCTTGCTTCAACACTGCAGGCCATCATCATCCTGTCGGTTTTTACAAGCAAATCGTCAGGAAGCCAGGTAAGCAGGTCCAGCATCAGGCTGGACTCTAATTTTCCCGCGTTTTTGCGGAACCCGGTAAGGTATCTATGAAATTGCTGCTCGTATGATTCCGCCGGCCTTTTGGCCCTGTGCATAAAGTCCCTGCTCAGTGCGGGACTTAAAATGGAGGTCCACCTGGATACGCCGGTATCTCTCTCAAAGGAGTTGATGCTCCGGAGCTTTTTCTTAACTTTTTCGAGCTTATTTATCCCGGCTTCCGGTACCATATCAAGCAGGCGCCCGGCGCTTTCGAAGGATATCTTTCCCAGCCCGTAGTAGTATTTTTCATAATTATAGTGGTCGTAACCATGGAACAGCTCGTCTGCTCCCTCTCCCGACAGGACAACCTTAACATGCTGCTTAATGGATTTGGCGATCAGGTAGGTCGGAATGATAGCCGAGTCGCCGAGGGGCTGGTCGGCATGGTAAACTGATTCGATGAAGTTGTCCGGACTTATTTCCTCTACGTTTAAAGTGACCAGGTCAAGCCCCAGTGATTCAGCAACCTGTTTCGCGTAGGCCGACTCATCCAGGGATCTGTCTGAAAAACCGACATTGAAAGCTTTTACCTGTTTCCCCGCTACCTCGTGCATGTATGCAGCCAGCAGGGACGAGTCTATCCCCCCGCTTAACAGCAGGCCGATATCAACGTTTGCAACAAGCCGGTATTTGATACTTTGTGTAAGCAGCTCGTCTATCTCCTCAATTTCAGGCATTCTTTGGTCCCTGCCAACATGATCGAGCATATTCCAGTAAAGGCTGCTTGTGCTTTTTTTGCTGTTAAGGTCGTGAATTAACAGTTCCGCGGGCTGCAGCTGCCGTATCTGATGATAGATCGTTGCAGGTCCGGGAATGTACTGAAGCGAGAGAAAATTGAGGACACTTTCCTCATTGATCTCCAGGGGAATATTAAATGCGTGAAAAAATTTAATCTCGGATGAGAAGATTATCACCTCGTCATTTTCAAAAATGAACAGCGGCTTTTTACCCAGTCTGTCACGGCTAAATACGATCAGGTTTTCTTTCCGGTCGAATATAACCACGGCGAACATGCCTCTTAGCCTGTTGCAAAAATCGCTGCCATATTCACAGTAAGCGGCTATGATAACTTCAGTATCGCTCTCTGTCCTGAATACATGGCCAAGTCTGACGAGGTCCGATCTTAACTCTTCAAAGTTGTAGATCTCTCCATTGAAAACAATAACATACCGCTCGTCCGCAGACTTGAAGGGCTGGTTCCCGTCGGGCGACAGATCAATTATTGACAGCCGCCTGTGACCCAGGCATATCCCGTTTTCACACCATACACCCCGGTTATCCGGGCCACGGTATTCCATCCGGTCTAAAGCGTATTTCAGCGGATCAAGGTAACTTGCTTCGAAATTCAGCTGCTCTTTTTTTGAAATGACACCGATCAGGCCGCACATGGTGAGTTAAATTATGAAATTACAGGGAGTAAGGAGCAAAGAACAAGGACCTGACCGCAAATGCTTTCCCTTACATATATCGTTTCCCATTTCCCATTTCCCATTTCCCATTTCCCACTTTTCGCTTCCCGCCTCTCGTTTCTCGCATCTCGTTTCTCGCATCTCGTCTCCCTATTTCCTACTCTTTATCACTTTTGCCGGAACCCCACCCACAATACTATAGGGCGGAACATCCTTAGTTACCACGCTTCCCGCAGCGATCACTGATCCTCGTCCTATAGTTACGCCGGCGAGGATTATTGTATTAGCTGCGATCCAGCAGTCGTCTTCTATCTTAACGAACTCTCTTTTGACACCCTGTTCCTTGATGCTGAGGTTGGGATCGTCAAACAAATGATTCTCTGCATAAATACTTACCCTGGGAGACATCATTACATTGTCGCCAATTTCTATATATCCCGAGCATCCAATATATGAATAAGGGCCGATGCTGGAGTTGTTCCCTATTTTCAGGCCCTCGCCGATCGCCGACCCGTAAATATTTGTAGGCCTTATTATGGCATGTTTTCCTATGGTTACGCGGTCGCCCACAACGATGCCGCGGTAGGTCATGCAGTTTACCTCGGCGTAGTCTTCGACGATAAAATCCCTGCCGGCGCTCAGATGCCGGGCGTAACGGATGGATGCGCCTTTGCCGACCAGTACCCAGCCGCTGGATCTTTTAAAGAATAACCGCTGAAACATACCGCGCAGGTAAAAGAAAGAAAGGCGGTAAAGTGTTGCCAGGATGTCCCGGCTTTTCCATTCACCGGGAAAGCGGTCAACGATAAATTTATAACTGTGTAAAAAGGAAGTGTCAGACCTCATAGATTATTTCAAAACTATGATATTTTTTTATTGTGCGAAGATATTTCTGCACAGGAAAGCGCAGGAACTGTATGCTAGCGGCGGAAACTTCCCTTGCCGGCAGCAAGATGAAATACTTTTACCAGCTCTTCAGCATTTTTTTGCCAGGAAAACATTTTCAGGCGCTCAGTACCTTTTTTTACCAGTGCTTCAGCAAGGCCGGGATCTTCAACTACCTTCCTGATCTTGTCGCAGATGTCATGGCTGTCAAAGGGGTCGAAGCACAGTACGGCATCACCGCCGATTTCCGGCAGGCAAGTATTGCCGGCCACGAGTACAGGCAGCTTGTAATGAAATGCTTCGAGCACCGGGAGGCCGAAGCCTTCGTTCAGTGAAGGAAATACATACAGGGAAGCAGTCCTGTAAAGCTGCGACAGTTCCTCATCGCTCGCATATCCATACATCATAACGAAATCCTCCAGGTTTTCCCTCTTAATGGCGGCCTTTAATTCTGCAGACCCGTCGAGCTCATCTTTTGAGCTTGATTGCCCGACGATTACCAGGGAATACCCGGTATGCCCGGCCTGGTGCAAAGCCTTAACAGCCTCGACGAGCTTTACCAGGTTTTTTCTTTTTTCAAGCACCCCGACATGTAAAATAAATTTAGAAGTAGGTGTGGTGATGACGGGGCCAGGCTCATCAGGGGGTCTGGCCGGAGACTTTTTAACGCCGTTGTATATAGAAATGATTTTCTGCGGCTGGATGCCGGTGAAATGGGCAAGCCTGGTTTTGGAGTATTCGGATATGGTCACCAGGTAAGGCGCCCTTTTTGCTGCGCTTACCCCGAGAGTACGGAACATTTTTAGCCACAGGGGGTTAACTTGTTCAGGATATTCGTAAAAGAAGGCATCGTGGAACAGCGGTATAGGCTGATAGCCCAGGTGTATATATGGAACAAAATAATCCGGGCAGAAAAGAACGTCACAGTTATTAAGGTAAGCCTTTACAGGCAATACTGCCTGTTTCCAAAAAAAAAAGCGAACATGCTCTGCTAGTTTCAGAACTTTATTCCTGCCCCCGTACACGGGGAAGGGAGAGTCGAAGAACTTTATTTCGCAGCCGTGATCATTATTTTTAAACTCCCTGAGTATTTCTTCCAGGTAAGTCCTGGCGCCGGTTTTCGCCACCCTTAGATCCCTTATGTCTATACCGACTACCAGTTTGTTTGCCATAGCATGCAAATATAATAAATGCCGAACCGGCGACGGGGATTATAGATTAATTATCGCTGCAGGCTTTCGCTGGATCCGATAGCTATCGGATGACAGAGCTTTTTTGGGAATGGGGAATTCCAGCCATAGTGTTGTCATCTGAAAAACAAATCTTTTTCCCGGACACTATTGATTAATTATATCTTTGCGGCTTTAGTATTTGCCTCAATAGCGGACCTCCAATGTCTATAAACGATATATTTGATTCTTCCGATAAGCCGCAATCCTGGGGCAACAGGTTCAGAAACAGGAGATTCGGTTTTTTGAAAGAAAAACTAGACAGGTTACCCAAGCCTGTACGGATCCTGGATATCGGCGGACTTGAGTCGTTCTGGACCAACCGGGGCTTCGGAGAGGATCCGGATTACCAGATCACTATCCTAAATCTTGAAAAAGCGAAGACCGGCTGTTCAAATTTCAGCAGTTTAGCGGGTGATGCTACTGATCTTGGTGCGATAGGCGATAAGGAGTACGATGTCGCTTTTTCAAATTCGGTGATCGAACACCTCTATACTTTTGAGAATCAAATGCTCATGGCCCGCGAGGTTCAGCGTGTCGGGAAATATCACTTTATCCAGACGCCGAACAAGTACTTTCCAGTAGAGCCTCACTATGTGCTTCCCTTTTTTGATCTGTTACCGGCATCATCGAAGTATGGCATACTGACTAAAACCAAACTCAGCAGGCTGAAAAAATGGAGTCACCAGGATGCCCGGCAGTATGTTGATGAGATCCGGCTGATATCTTATTCGGAGTTTAAGCGCCTTTTTCCTCAAAGCCGGATGTATAAGGAAATGTTCATGGGGCTGGTAAAATCATTTACGGCTCATAATTTCTAACAGGGGCATCGTCGCCCGGCGGTTGCTTATGCATGATCATATTGACAAGCACGCCGGTCAGGAACCAATTGATATAAGTGATGTAGGAGTATGAGTCTAAGTTTGCGGTGAACAAAGGCAGAGAGATCCCGATCTTTAGCAGGAATACGGTCAGCGCTACCATCCGCTCCTTACCTTCAAGATGAGGGAACCACTTATAGGCATATATTATTGTCGTCAGATGGATGAAAATATACAGCATGACGCCAATTATGCCTATCTGGACACCCAAAATAATAAACTGGTTCTCTCCGCCGATACTGGTGCCGAGGCTGCCTGAGACTCTTCCTGAAGCTCCGAGGCCAAGTCCCAGCGGGTTGCTTACCATTGCTTCCAACCCAGCTAACCATGCCACCACGTGGCCCAGTCCCGATGCATCCTGTAGAGTCAGCGTTGACAGGATATATTCGTACAGGCCTTTATCAGCTACGACATATCCCAAATAGATAAAGCCGGCGGCAATAAGTATATGGCATCCGTGCAGGATGTATTTTTTATCGGTGATAAAAGCATAAACATAGATCACCAGGAAATAGCTTGCCATGGATGAACGCGAGATGGAGAACATTACCGACGTAAGTGAAGCCATAATAGCAAGCATTCCCAGCTTACTCGGGTTGAACAGGTTATTTTTCTGTGTAAATAATCCCGCGATCACAGAGATAGAAAGCAGGGCTGCGGAAGCATGCTCCAAAGGATCGGAGAAAAAACTTGCAAAGCGCTTAAGTCCGCTTTCCGCGCGTTCAAAGGTCCACGTGAGGCCATAGTTTCCCTCGGGCTCCTGGCCAAAGAAGTCGTAGATATAGTCTGAATAGCCGGTCAGCGATTGAAAGTGTGTATCGATAACGCTTTCGTAGAGTACGAGGATCGCTGCCGCAATAGCCAGAACGAGAATAAAATGAAAGTATTTCTTTATTTCTAAGGTCCGGATGTCTATAAGCCGGCCTGCACAATAGATAAGCGCGAAAAAAGAGGTGCTTTTGAAAGCAAGAAGGCGTGCGGAGAATCCAAATTCACCGATCGGAAGCAGAACATACAACCCGGTATAGACCAGGTATGCCACCACCGCGTAGTCGATCACATGAGGCCGGATCCTTTCCTTCAGATGCCAGACCATCGTACCGAGCATGGCCAGAATGATGATCTCCTTAAAGGGCTGAAACAGGAATATAAACGACCGGTAGCCCGCCTGGTACAGGATTGATAATGTGGTATTATAAATTGATAATCCAAAGATCAGGAAGATGAACCCTCCCTGCGGGTTTTTATTGAAAATATCTTTTAATGCAGACAGGAAAGCAGAAATATAAAGCAGCGGAAAGATCAACATACCGGTACATCATAAATGATCCCTGCACGGTGGAGTAGGAAAGGGACTGGGGGTAAATAATGCATATGCTTCTCAAAGGTAATTATTCTTCTATTTTTGCAGGGATATATGAATGCAATTTATACAACCTTCCCAATAAAACATTTCCTGTGCGAATTTTTCCCGGTGAACTTACAGAAGGCCCTTAATTGCAGGGAATTACAAATCAGGGTCGGATGATAGATAAGAATATAATAATTGCGGCTCTTGCGAGGGATTGCGAAGATTCTTTGAGGAATAATATCCCGGTGATCGAGGATCTGAGGAGCCGGTTCTTATGGTCGCAGGTTGTGGTTGTTGAGAACGATAGTAAAGACGGAACCAAGGGTTTGCTAGATCATTGGAAGGCAAATTCGACTAACGTTACTATTGTTTCCAACGATTTCGGGACAAAGACAATTCCGGATAAAAGTGACCTGATAGCAGACCCCTGGACGTGTTACCAGCGAATTGATAAGATGGTTGCCTACAGGAATATTTACCTGGATTATATCAGCGAGGTCGACCACCCGATCGACCTGGTGATCGTGATCGATATCGATGTGGTAGAAATTTCTTTAAGCGGTTTACTTAATGTAGTGAACTCTTTTGATAATAAGACCGGGGCAATTTTTTCAAATGGGGTAAGTATAAAGAAAACCCTTTTTGGCTTATCGGAAATTTATTATGACACGTTCGCTGTGTGGGAATACCCTTTGCTGGATGAATTCAGCCATTCGCCTGACTCCCTGGCAAGAACATTTAAATCCATTAATAAAAATGTTAGAAAATCACCCCTTTATAAGGTTATTTCTGCTTTTGGCGGGGTGGGTGTATACAATTATCAGGCAATTAAGGGCCTGCGATACCGAACTGTCTTGAATCCTTTAAATCAGCGGGAAGCTATTTGTGAGCACATCCCCTTTCATCAGGAAATGATTAACCGCGGATTCGACAATTATATAGCCCGGGATTTCCAGGTTGTCTACCAGAAACATAATTGGATCCTGATATTAAAACTGGTGCTGCCTGTAAAGGTTTTTAACATTCTGCACCCTCTTCTTCTGAAAATTAAAAAGTAAATATCACTCTTCTGCCGAATACCTGAAACCCCGATAGGAGGCAAGCAGCTCCTTATCACTCAACAGGTAGCCTTTCTCCTTTCTGCCCAAGAAATAAAATCCGCTGGCCGCATCAATACTGCCCCTGGTTTTATTCAGGATAAGATCAAAGTATTTCACCCAGAAGAACAGGAAGGTTCCCCCATAGCTTAAAACACGATCTACTTTCTTGCTATTTGCGAAGCTGGTTAGGAAATATTTTAACGACCATACCAAAGCAGATCCCGCTCCGGCAATCACGCCGCTGTTAATTTCATTGAAGTTACGGAACATGCGCCGGTGACCGAGATGGGTAAATCTCATAAAATCATACTTTCCCCCGTGTACCTGCTGCATGAAAGGAGTTTCGGCGTAGATGAGGCCATTTTCCTTAAGAACACGGTTCATCTCGCGGACGCATAAGAAGGGGTCTAACACGTGCTCCAGTACAGCCTGGGCTATCACCAGGTCGAAGCTCTCATCAGCAAACGGAATTTCATGAGCGTCACATATTACGGTCGTATTGGGGCCGTATGAAACATCGGTTTCTACGAGGAGGTCCTCTTCCTTGAGAATGTTCTTCAAATGTGTAATACCAACGCCATCAACACTGCCGCCCAGTACCAGGATACGGATAGGCTTTTCTCCCTTTAGCAGGGAAGCAATATCTGCGTAGTTTCTCTCGCTGACATTATTATAAGTAATGTCAGGCTGAATGCGTTTCAGAAAGCGTATCCCGGGGTTAGAGTAAGTCTTAAAAAATATATCTCCCTCGGTTTCAAAATCCTTCTGTTCGAAAAGATCATTGTGAGGATTTATCAGGATCGGTATCCCGTTAAATACGGGATAAGTAGAATTACATCCTTCACTTGTGCATTTATAATGGCCTCCATCTTTTGTCAGCTTGTTTTTGCAGCATGGGCAAACTATGATTTGCTCTAAGGAGGAAAGATTCATTGTAAACTTATAAGGGTGATTTAAGATACGCCTGTTGAAAAGGTTGTCGGGGAAAAAATAACGCTGTGAAGCAAGAGATCAGGATGCTATAGTTTTGGTTGCCCGGGGTACAGCTAGTTTTTCCACAGCTTTAGCTATCCCCTTTGCATCGTACCCGCATTCAGCCCATAGCTCGGGCTGTTCGCCATGTTCAATTATCTTATCGGGGATCCCAAGCCGGGTGACATTACAGGCGTAATTATTATCGGCCATAAATTCGAGTACGGCGCTTCCCATTCCGCCCTGGATGCAGCCATCCTCGACAGTTATCACATATTTGAACTTTCTAAACACCTGGTGGAGAACCGCCTCGTCCAGAGGTTTGGCAAAACGCATATCATAATGTGCCGGATGGATACCTTCGGCATTCAATTCCATGCATGCTTTAACAGCTTCGTTTCCAATGTGCCCGATACTTAAAATGGCCACGTCTTCACCATCGCAGATCATCCGGGCTTTTCCGACTTCAATTGCTTTCATGGGCCGGCGCCAATCGGTCATGACACCATTCCCCCGCGGATAGCGGATACTGAAAGGGCCCATATTCTCCTGCTGGGCAGTGAACATCAGGTTCCTGAGCTCCTCTTCATTCATCGGCGCTGAGACGATCATGTTTGGAATACAGCGCATGTAGGCAAGGTCGTAAGCTCCATGATGAGTGGCGCCATCTGACCCGGCGAAGCCTGCGCGGTCAAGGCAGAAAACTACGTTCAGCTTCTGAATAGCAACATCGTGTATAACCTGATCATAAGCCCTCTGCATAAAGGTGGAGTAGATATTGCAAAAAGGTATCATGCCCTGTGTGGCAAGGCCCGCGGAGAAGGTAACCGCATGCTGCTCGGCAATTCCGACGTCAAACGCACGGTCGGGCATTGCTTTCATCATAATATTTAAAGAAGATCCCGAGGGCATTGCCGGGGTAACTCCCATGATCTTCGAATTTTGCTCTGCAAGCTCGACAATGGTGTTCCCGAAGACGTCCTGGTATTTCGGCGCCAGGGGCTTGTCGGTAACAGTTTTCTTTATTTCGCCGGTAATTTTATCAAAAAGGCCTGGTGAGTGCCATTTTGTTTGATCTTTTTCGGCCAGCGCATATCCTTTGCCTTTAACGGTAACGCAATGCAGCAGCTTCGGGCCGGGAATATCCTTCAGGTCGTTGAGTACCTTCACCAGGTGTTTCACATCATGGCCGTCGATAGGTCCGAAATACCTGAACTTCAAAGCTTCGAAGAAATTACTGCGTTTCAGCAACCCGCCTTTGATGGTCTTCTCAACCTTCTTAATTATTTCATGGGCGTTAGGGCCAAGCTCGGAGATCTTGCTTAATACATGGGAGATATCATCCCGGAAACGGTTATAAGGTTTGGAGGTTGTAATGTCTGTGAGGTATTCTTTTAAGGCGCCTACATTGGGGTCTATCGACATGCAGTTATCATTCAGGATGACCAGGATGTTGGAGTTTTCAATTCCGGCATGGTTCAGAGCTTCGAAGGCCATTCCTCCTGTCATCGCCCCGTCGCCGATAACTGCGACGTGCTGGCGGTCTTTTTCTCCCTTATAATTAGAGGCTACGGCCATACCTAATGCTGCAGAGATCGAGGTCGATGAGTGGCCTACGCCAAACGTATCATATTCACTTTCAGCCCTTTTTGGAAATCCGCTGATGCCTTTGTAGATCCGGTTGGTATGAAAGGAATGTCTTCTTCCGGTGAGTATCTTATGGCCGTAAGCCTGGTGGCCCACATCCCATACCAGCTGGTCGTAGGGCGCATTAAGTACATAGTGAAGGGCGACGGTGAGCTCTACCACGCCGAGGCTTGATCCAAAGTGACCTCCGTTAACGGAAACAGTATCAACAATGAATTGTCTCAGTTCATCACAGATCTGAACCAGATCGGTGTCTTTGAATTGTTTCAGATCAGCAGGATAGTTTATCTGCTCCAGAAATTCGCCCGCCTTAACTTCCATGTAGGGTTTGTGATAAATGATCATGCAAAAATAACTTATTTATGAAACTTTTGGTTAATGATTTACGAAATTGAGGTTTGAAGTCGAGGTCGGGGGCGGACGTCAGAGGTCGGAGATCAGAGGTCGGATGTCTGAAGTCGGAGATCAGAAGTCGTGGGTATGAGCTGGGCGGAGAGACTCTTCCCCGATTTAGTCGGGGATCTCGTCAAACGGCACGCGGCTATAGCCGCATGTGGCGCCAGTTTCCTATCGTCTTCACGGCAATTAACATCTATGCACGCTGAATGTCCCGGTAATACCTGCGGCGGAAGCCGCGGTATCATAACGAGATCCCCGATCCAGTCGGGGAAGAGTCTCTCCGCCAAGCACCCGGTTATGATCGAAATACCTCATACCTCCAATTACCGAAATTCCCGTAACTTTACTTCACATCATGTTATCAACCGACAATTTCGAAATCCGCCTTCCGCAGTTTGAAGGCCCCTTCGACCTGCTTTTATTTTTCATCGAGCGGGATGAGCTCGACATACAGGATGTTCCTATAGCCAGGATAACGGATGATTTCCTGGATTATCTCCATCATTTGAATTCCCTGAACATAGAAGTTGCCAGTGAGTTTATTTTTGTAGCGGCCACCCTGATGCGGATCAAGGCTAAGATGCTTTTGCCGCGGCCCGACCTTGATGAAGAGGGGAACGAGGTTGATCTTAAACGGGACCTCATCCGGAAACTGATCGAGTACAAGAAGATAAAAGAAGTAACGGAAGAGTTCAAGTTACTTGAACACGAGCGCTTTCAGTTGGAGAAGCGGGGCAATATCAGTTTCGATATGCAACAGATCGCTCTTACGTCGGAGCCCGGGGAAGAACTTGAGTCGTTCGATCTGTATAAATTAATGATGACCTATGCCAGGGTCATTAAAAGGAGTCAGCAGCGCGACGATAAACAGGAACATATTGTTGAGAAGTATCCTTATAATATAGAAGATCAGAAGACTGTGATCCGGCAGCTTCTTGAAATAAATAAAAGGCTGGACTTTAAGGGTTTGTTATCGACCTCCGATAATAAGGTCCATTTTGTTTACAATTTCCTGGCCTTGCTTGAGATGCTTCAGCAGGACCTGGTCACTATTCAGACCGGCCTTGGATTTAATAATTTTTGGATTGAAAGTAAAGTGCTGAGGGAAGCTTAAACGCAGAATGTTGAAGGAAGCTTAAACGCAGAGTGCGAAGGAAACTTAAACGCAGAGGACGCAAAGTACAACGCAGAGTTCGCAAAGGTTTGCGCCCGCTGGCCGCAAATCCCCCCCCCCCCCACCACAGACACTAAAATATCGTTGTCATCCCACGAAAGTGGGGACCTACCATTTATTCTTTGAGATCGCAAATGCTTTTGTCGAAACTTTGCGTCCTTTGCGCGCACTTTGTGTTCTTTGCGTTTAACCCCTGCGTAGGTAGTATACCATACGGATCTTAATTTGTATTTTTGTCTGCAACATTTTTAATTTACATCCAAACACCCTAATAATTCATGAAGAGAGATAAACTTATATTCAACCTGATCGATGAGGAACAAGAACGTCAGGAAACCGGCCTGGAGTTAATTGCGTCAGAAAATTTTGTAAGCAGGCAGGTAATGGAAGCTGCAGGTTCAGTGCTGACCAACAAATACGCAGAGGGTTTGCCGGGGAAGAGATATTATGGCGGGTGTGAGGTTGTTGATGAAGTTGAAAATATTGCTATTGAGCGTGCCAAGGAGTTATTTAATGCCGTGTGGGTTAATGTTCAGCCGCACTCCGGGGCACAGGCGAATGCTGCGGTGCTGCTGGCGGTGTTAAATGCGGGGGATAAAATATTAGGTTTCGATCTTTCGCACGGCGGGCACCTGACCCATGGCTCACCTGTAAACTTTTCGGGTAAGTTATACCAGCCTTTCTTTTATGGGGTGGATCGTGAAACAGGACTTATAGATTATAAGAAACTTGAGAAGGTAGCTTTAAAAGAGAAACCGAAGCTGATCATTTGCGGGGCGTCGGCCTATTCAAGGGATTGGGATTATAAATTTATCCGTTCGGTTGCTGATAAGATCGGCGCCCTGGTAATGGCTGATATTTCACATCCTGCGGGCCTTATTGCCCGTGGCTTGCTGAATGACCCGCTTCCGCATTGTCATGTTGTTACAACAACCACTCATAAAACCCTCAGGGGCCCGCGCGGCGGGATGATCATGATGGGCCAGGATTTTGAGAACCCTATGGGCCACAAGACTCCTAAGGGCGAGATCAGGATGATGTCGTCGGTACTGGATATGGCCGTATTCCCGGGCACCCAGGGCGGACCCCTGGAGCATATCATTGCCGCGAAGGCGATCGCTTTCGGCGAAGCTCTTAGTGAAAGCTACATGAAGTATATTATCCAGGTAAAGAAAAATGCAGAGGCTATGGCAGAAGCATTTGTAGCCCGCGGATACCAGCTTATTTCGGGCGGAACGGATAATCATATGATGCTTATCGACCTTCGTAATAAAAATATCACCGGAAAAGATGCCGAGAACGCATTGGGTGAAGCATCGATCACCGTAAATAAGAACATGGTGCCTTTTGACGATAAATCTCCGTTCGTGACATCCGGGATACGTGTAGGAACAGCTGCTGTAACTACCAGGGGTCTCAAGGAGAAACAAATGGTAAAAATTGTTGAGCTGATCGATGAAGTGATCTCTAAACCAGGTAACTCTGCACACTTTAAAAAGGTGAGCAAAAAGGTGAACGAGATGATGGAAAAGTTCCCGCTCTATGCAAAATAGGTTCCTGATCTAAACAATGTCTGAAACACTGGCTGGGGAGATAGAAAATGCCCGGTTGCTCGCCCTTAAGAGTTACCGGATCGTAGATTCTTTGCCAGAGGCTGAGTACGACCGTATTACGCGGCTGGCTGCATATATCTTTAAGAAGCCGGTCGCGCTGATCTCTTTTGTTGATCGCGATAATGTATTCATTAAGTCACAATACGGTATTCAGGTAGAACATACCCTCAGAGAAGAGTCGATATGCAAGTTGATCGTTGAGGAAAGCAGCTTAATTATAATTGAAGATACAACCCGGGATACCCGCACGGCAAGTCTGTCCAATGTGTTGGGAGGCGCAAAAATACGGTTCTATGCAGGCACTCCCCTGATATCTCCGGATGGAAAAGTCCTGGGGTCACTGAGTGTGATGGATTTTGTGCCGGGCACGCTTAACGAGGAGGAGAAGCAGGCTTTAGAAGATCTCGCTTTTGAAGTAGTTGCCCACCTGGAGGTAAGGAAGAAAAACCTGGAGCTGAAAGACCTTATTACCAAGCACGAGGAGATCAGTACGATGTTTAATAACTCTGCTGAGCTCCAGTGCATTACGGACAGGAATGGGATTATCCTCGTCGTAAACAAAGCTGTTGAGAATTTGCTGGGTTACACTCCCCAGGAAGGTGAAGGCCGGCCTATATGGGACTTTTTTCCTGAAGAGGATAAAATGAGCCTGCTCCCGGTATTTTCCCAGGGGCTCTCGGCGGGTAAAAAGAATTTCGAGGTTGAAGTTCGCATCAGGTCAAAAGATGGTACCCTGAAATGGATGGGCTGGTCGCTCGCTGTTAAGAACAACAAGTGGTATGCGAACGGGAGGGATATTACCGAGAGAAAGGCTGCCGAGGAGCAGTTGCTGCTTGTTTCGCTTGTAGCCAGCAAAACGATTAACGGGGTTGCTATCAGTAACAGTGAAGGCAAGATCAAATGGGTAAATGATGCGCTGGAAAACCTGACGGGCTACACACTCGAGGATTTTAAGAATACACGCCCGGGAGATCTGCTGGCAGGCGAAGGGACTGACAAGGTTCTTCTCGAAGCCGCGCGGCGCCAGGCTTCCGAATGCAAACCTTCCAATATTGAATTATTAAGTTATAAGAAAGACGGCTCCCCGATCTGGCTCTCGATCTCGAACACACCAACCTTTAATAAAGATGGCAGCCTGGATCAGCAGGTTGAGATCATCAACGACATTTCTGAGCGTAAGCTTGCCGAAGCCGAGCTGATTAAGACCCGTGAGGAAGCGCTTCAGTTAAGCAAGGCAAAAGAAACCTTTCTTTCAGTAATGAGCCACGAGATCCGGACGCCCTTAAATGCGGTAATAGGAATGTCGCATATCCTGATGGATGATAATCCCACAGAATCGCAGAAAGAGAATTTGAAGATCCTTGGATTTTCTGCTCAAAACTTGCTGAAACTGATCAATGATATACTGGATTTTACCAAGATCGAGACCGGGCATATGGTGCTTGAAAGTGCCAATGTGAATCTGAAAGAACTGGTTTCTCAAACTCTTAATTCTCTTCAGTTTAAAACGGCAGACCGGCCGGTGGCATTGAGATCGGAGATAGATCACCGGATCCCCACCTTTGTTAAAGGGGATAATATCCGTTTATACCAGATATTAATGAACCTTTTGGGTAATGCTGTAAAATTTACCGAAGAGGGGGAAGTGAAGTTGAAGCTGGACCTCCTGCAGGAAACAAAGCAATCGGTAAAAGTGAGGTTCGAGGTTTCGGATACGGGGATAGGCATTGAGCCTGAAAAAATAGATTACATCTTTGACTCTTATACACAGGCGAACTCGGATACGACGAGAAAATATGGCGGAACCGGTTTGGGACTTGCCATCACCAAGAGCCTGGTTTCCCTTCACAACTCTGATATGGTAGTGGAAAGCGAAATTGGAAAGGGATCTAAATTCAGCTTTATTATTGATTTTGCGCTCTCGGAGGGGTCTTCTGCTGCGGTCGAAAACAAAACAATGGAACAATTGTCAGCATCGATCCTTATAGTTGACGATAATGAGATCAACAGGATACTTGCCAGCAAAGTGCTCTCCAAATGGGGAGTCAAGGTAGATTTCGCTGAGAATGGTAAGGTAGCGGTGGATAAGGTGCAGCAATCGGTATTTGATCTTGTGCTGATGGACCTGCATATGCCCGTGATGAACGGAATGGAGGCAACAAGAACTATCCGCAGCTTAG
The DNA here is from genome assembly GCF_029360805.1 of Daejeonella sp. JGW-45. GTDB lineage: Bacteria > Bacteroidota > Bacteroidia > Sphingobacteriales > Sphingobacteriaceae > Daejeonella. Next base: position 383,418 of record NZ_JARKNC010000010.1, read on the forward strand.
GAAGGGAATATAGCAAGCTTCCTATTGTCGCGCTCACGGCATCTCTTTTTGCGCATGAACTGGAAACGATAAATGAGTGTGGGATGGATGGCTATGTAATGAAACCCTTTATACCGGGTGAGCTTTACGCCAAGATAAAGAGCCTTCTGACTAATCGCTAATTATAAAGAAGAAAAAGCCGGCACCCGGGAGGGTGTCCAGCTCTTTCTATCTAAATTAACGCTCTCGATATATTATACGCCTAAAACGCAATTATGTTTCATCCGGCGTGAATTATATTTTCAATTAATCTTAAAATTCTGAGTGTCACTATATTAATTTTCGCAGTTATTATTCTGTGAAGGCTAAAGTGATGATGCTTATGCTTAGGCCATCGATCCCGGCTAATGCCAAACAGCAGGATTCAAGGGTTGCGCCGGTTGTCATGACATCATCTACGATCAGGACATGTTTGTTTACAAGTGGTTTTTTATCGGGACAGGAGAAGGCATCGCGGAGGTTTTCATACCGTCCGAATCTTGATCTTTTTGTTTGAGTTTGCGTGTTTTCTGTCCGCACCAGGCTGCCGGGCGCAACCGGAACCTGAAGAACAGAAGCCAGTCCTTCAGCAATCCGCTCGCTCTGGTTATACCCTCTTTGCCTTAGCCTTGAGGGGTGAAGGGGCACCGGAATTATAAGATCGGGTTTCTGCCAGGTTTCGCTGTTGTTTAATGCGATGGCGTATAATTCCCCCATTCTGAAACCGGCTTTAGGGCGTTTATTGTACTTGAGCTGGTGTATTATATTCTGAACCCTGCCGCCTTTTCTGAAAAACACGAAGGACGAAGCCTGCTTGAAATTGAAACGCCCCCAAAGCTGTTTGGCAAGTTCATTAGAAGGGTCTTTATGGAAATTAGTTACCGGGAGATGATAGATGCAGCTGGTGCAGATCTCACGTTCATTTGAAAACAGGCTGGCTCCGCAGCCGGCGCACAGTTCGGGGAAGAAGAGGGAGAGGAGGTCTTGGAGGAGGTTTGCCAGGGATTTCATGTCGGTATTTTTTAAACGCAGAGGGCGCAAAGTGCGTCGCAAAGGTCGCTGAGTGTAAAGCGTGTTACCATGCGCTTTATCTATTTTTAAACGCAAAGTAGGAAATAGGGCAGTCCTATGTTGTATACTTTAAGAACTGGCCAGGCGCCTGTTTTTAACGCAAAGGCCGCAAAGTTCCGCGCAAAGGACGCGGAATATGGCTTAAAACGAAGTTTCAGGGCGAGCGCATTTTTGCAAACCTTTGCGAACTCTGCCTGTCCGAACGATTCAGCCGGGCGGGCGTTGTACTTTGCATCCTCTGCGTTTAAACTTCGGTTGATACGTAAAATGAGTTCAATAGTATGCGCAACGCAAAGTGCCTCGCCAAGGTCGCTAAGTGTAAAGTCTGTTAACTACGCGTTTTATCCCATTTTTTAAATGGAGTTCATTAAAGTTGATAAGCAAACCGAGCCTGTAATTGCCCAACTTTAAATAGGTAAGGGTTTGAGCGAAATAGATATCGTTCATTTCTAAAACGCTTTTGATTTCAACAACTACTTTATTTTCTACTAATAAATCAATTCTATATCCACATTCCAGTCTAACGTCCTCGAATATCAAGGGCATAGCTTTCTGCTTTTCGACAATAATACCTTCTTTACATAATTTATAGTGTAAGCATTCCTCGTAGGAACGTTCCAATAAACCCGGCCCCAAAGCACTATGTACTTCAATTGCCAGCCCTATAATTACATGGGATAATTCATTTTCTTTTAGCATTGCTTTGCGTCCTTCGCGCGGTTCTTTGCGCACTTTGCGTTAAGTCAGCCGCTAGAGATAAGTTGCTAAAGTATTTGAAATCTTACTAGTTAATGTAAGACGGACGAGATTTTCGAGGTAACGGTAATCTAATTCTTAACCGCCAGTTGCCCGCAGGCTGCGTCAATGTCTTTTCCCCTGCTTCTTCTGATATTGGTATTAATGCCTTTTCTCCTCAGATACTCTGCGAATGCGTCGATGCGGTCGGTTCCGGCGTTCTGGAAATCAGCGAAACTGATCGGGTTGTACTCAATGATATTTACCTTGCATGGAATATGCCGGCAAAATTTTGCAAGTTGCTCGGCATCGCGCAATGAGTCGTTGAAATCGTTAAAAACGATGTATTCGTAAGTAACCGGGTTCCTGGTCTTAGAATAATAATACTTGAGTGCGTCAGCCAATGCTTCTAATGAGTTTTGCTCATTTATCGGCATTATGGTATTGCGCTTTTCATCATCTGCAGCATGCAGTGAGAGTGCGAGATTGAAGCGGACTTCATCATCGCCCAGCTTGCGGATCATTTTTGCTATGCCCGCAGTGGATACGGTAATGCGCTTTGCCGCCATATTCAGGCCGTCTTTCGCGGTTATGCGCTCTATGGATTTCAGGACATTAGCATAATTAAGCAAAGGTTCGCCCATGCCCATGTACACGATATTAGTTAGGGGGGCCTGGTAGTTCTGCTTTGCCTGGCGGTCAATTAATACCACCTGGTCGTAGATCTCATCCGGGTTGAGGTTCCGTTTCCTTTCCATATAACCGGTTGCGCAAAACTTACAGGTCAGGCTGCAGCCTACCTGCGAACTGACGCACGCTGTCATACGATCGGCAGCGGGTATAAGAACTCCTTCAATAATATTGCTGTCGTATAACTTGAAGGTGCTTTTTATTGTTTTATCAGCGCTGAACTGCGATTGGTGAACATTCAGGTTATTTATTACAAAGAGCTCCTTCAGTTTCTCCCGCAATGGTTTGGAAAGATTGCTCATCTCGTCAAAATCGGTACAGGATTTCTCCCATAGCCACTCATATACCTGCTTGGCGCGGAATGCAGGCTCTTTAAGTAGGGCGAACTGCTCTTTAAGCTTATCAACCGACAAGCTCCTGATATCTATTCTGGTATGTTCCATTGCAATCCGCAAAGTTACCATTTCAGAAGCTCAAATAAGTATTAACCTTTTTACAATGATTTTCGTATGACGTTAAAGTAATCTTAAGTTATATTTATTACCTAATAAGCTATGATAATGCTAATTTCTGAATATGGGGTATGATCAGACACATTAGCGCTGACTTCATCGTTCCCATTCATGGTGAGCCTGTAAAAAATGGGGTGGTTTCCTTTAATGAACAGGGTGAGATAGTTGACCTGTCTGATAAAAGCAGCGCCCGTGTTGATGGATCTGTTGAAAGTCTGAAAGGTATAATTGTTCCGGGTTTTGTAAACTCTCACTGCCATCTTGAGCTATCGCACATGCTGGGGAAGATACCGGGTGGCGAAGGGCTTATTCCATTTATCAGCAAAATAATCGGAAGACGCCATGCGGATGAAAGCCTCGTTGCGGACGCGATGCAGGAGGCCGACAAACGGATGCTTGAAAACGGTATAGTTGCCGTGGGGGATATTTCGAACAATATACTTTCCAGGGAAGTGAAGTTGAACAGTGCTTTATACTATCACACTTTCGTGGAATTTATGGGCTTTGACCCACAGAAAGCCGCGGCTATTTACCGTAAAGCCCTTGAACTTTTAGAAGATTTTTCGCCTTTGCCGGCATCGCTTGCCCCGCATGCCCCATATTCTGTTTCGAAGGAGCTTTTGAAGCTTTTTCAGAAAAATAAGGCTGGCAAGTATGGGATCACATCTATTCACAACCAGGAAAGTGATAATGAGAATGAGTTTTACAGGTATAAAACCGGCAGATTTGTGGATTTCTACAAGCAGATGGGCATTGCCATCGATTTCTTTAAACCCCAGGCGCGTAATTCAATTCAGTCTGTCGTTCCGTTATTTTCGCCGGGGCAACGTGTATTACTGGTTCATAATACCTATACAAGTCTAAAGGACGTCTATTTTGCAAACCGCTTTAACAGGGATATTCATTGGTGTTTTTGTCCGAAGGCCAACCTGTATATAGAAGGCAGGCTCCCAAAAATCGACATGTTTCAATCCCACGATTTTAACATTACTGTGGGCACCGACAGCCTGGCCTCAAATGATAAGCTTTGTATACTCGAGGAGTTAAAAACCATTAAAGCGCATTTTCCGCTGTTGCCCCTTGTTAAGACGATACGGTGGGCAACCATAAACGGCGCGAAGTTTTTAGGTATCGACAATAGGTACGGTTCAATTGAAGTCGGGAAGTTTCCGGGCTTAAACCTGATCACTAATACGGATGGGCTGGAGTTGACTCCGGCATCGGAAGTAAGGAAGATTGTTTGAGTAACGAGCCTGACCCCGAAGGTGTCCGCCCGGATGAACACCCTTCGGGGTCGTTTTGTCGGAAATATCGATTACTATAAACGTGCGACCGCCTTCGGGGTCGAAACGCAAAATCTCCTAACCGGAACCAGTGGTTACAGGATTGTCGCCATACTTATTTTCAACGGTCCACTTTGCACTGTCCTCCACATTTGTGGTTATGACCTTAAAACTCCAACTTTACGCGGATGAACGCTATAAAAAAGCTTTTCGATATCGAATTTCCTATTATTCAGGCGGGTATGGTATGGTGCAGCGGCTGGCGTTTAGCTTCCGCGGTTTCCAATGCCGGGGGACTGGGATTAATCGGTGCCGGTTCTATGTATCCCGATGTTTTAAGGGAACATATTAAAAAGTGCAGGCTGGCAACGTCAAAGCCTTTTGGCGTTAATGTGCCGCTGTTGTATCCGGATATCGATCAGGTCTTTGAAATCCTCGCAGAAGAAAGGATTCAGATCGTTTTCACTTCAGCAGGTGACCCGTCAAAATGGACTCCTTCGCTGAAGGAAAATAAAATGAAAGTTGTACATGTTATTGCAAACAAAAAATTCGCGTTGAAGGCTGAGCAAAGTGGGGTGGACGCCATTGTTGCGGAAGGGTTTGAAGCAGGCGGTCACAATGGCCGTGAGGAAACGACAACGCTCTGCTTGGTTCCTGAGATCTGCGAAACGGTGGGTATACCGGTAATTGCGGCCGGCGGGATAGGAAGCGGCAAGGCTATGCTGGCAGCTATGGCCCTTGGTGCGGAAGGTGTTCAGGTTGGATCGGCTTTTGCGGCATCTGTAGAGTCATCGGCACATGAAAATTTCAAAAAGGCGATCTTAAATTCGGGAGAGGGTGATACCAAATTAAGTATGAAGACATTGATCCCGGTAAGGCTGATGAAGAATGATTTTTTTCACCGGGTAGAGAAGGCCGAGGCCGGGGGCGCCACACGGGCAGAGCTGCTGGAATTATTGGGGCGCGGCCGGGCAAAAAAGGGTATGTTTGAAGGCGACCTGAGCGAAGGCGAGCTGGAGATCGGCCAGGTTGCCTCGGGCATACGCGAGATAAAGCCTGCCGCTATTATTTTACAGGGAATGTGGCAGGAGTTTATTGCGGAGAAGGAACGGATCAGTAATTTATCTTTTTAAGATCAATATGAAGCATTTAGATATTATAATAAGCGGAAGGGTCCAGGGGGTGTTTTTCAGGGCTACAAGCAAAGCTGTAGCCGACCAGCTTGGAGTGAAAGGAACGGCGCGAAACCTGGCAGACGGCACTGTATTCATCGAAGCCGAGGGGGATGATTTTTCACTTGACCTGTTTCTGGAATTTTGTCACAAGGGTTCAGACCGGTCTGCCGTGGAAAAAGTGGAGGTTAGCGAAGGTGAACTGAAAAACTATCGTAATTTTGAGGTCGTAAAGAAATAACGTTAATCACGTACCTCATTGTCAGCACTTAAGAAATTTGCAGGCCAGACGGCTATCTATGGTATAAGCACCGTTATTTCCAGGTTTCTCGGATTCATCTTAACGCCTTTTTATATCCGGATCTATTCTGCCAAGGTGTACGGGATTTTTACGGTTATGTTCAGCTGGGCATCGATGCTCAACGCTGTCCTTTCCTTTGGGATGGAAACCACGTTCTTCAGGTATCTCAGTAAATATGAGAACGACAAGCAAAAGGTATACGACAATACCTTTCTGACGATCTTTGCATTATCTGCTGTATTTCTGACCTTCTCTAGTCTTTTTGCAGGTGATATTGCAGCATGGATGCAGGAGGGCAAAAGATATAATGAAAATTATGCCACTTATATCCGGTACTTTACCTGGATCATCGTTGCCGATGCGCTCGCTGTTATTCCTTTCGCCAAACTGCGTGCTGACGGCAAGCCTATCCGCTACAGCGTTATCAAATTCGCCAATATTTTAATGTTCATCGGCCTTAATTTCTTTTTCATACTTGTAGTTCCCGCGATCATTACAAACCAGCTGCCCGGCGAAAGCCTGGTTTCAGGGTGGTACCGTGAAAATTGGGTCGGTTATGTCTTTTTTTCTAACCTTATAGCCAGCCTGTTAACGCTGGTCTTGCTAATTCCTGAGCTGTTGCAGGTGAGGCTTAAATATGACGGAAAGCTTTTAAAGGAAATGTTCTATTACAGCCTTCCCGTTCTCGTTGCCAACATGTCTTTTATAATTAACGAAAATTTAGATAAGGTGTTTCTTGGAAAGCTGCTGCCGCCGGATATTTCAGAAACCCATGTTGGTATTTACGGCGCCTGCGCGAAATTAGCCGTCTTCCTGAGCATTTTCATCCAGGCATTTCGATTAGGCGCCGAACCCTTCTTCTTCAGTTATTCGAAAAATAAAAATTCGGGTGAAACTTATGCCCGGATAATGAACTATTTTGTGATTGCCGTCTGCCTGATCTTTGTGATGCTGGTAGCCAATATCGAGCTCCTTAAGCATTTTATCAAGGCAGGCGACGATATCCAGCGGACACTTTACTGGTCCGGTTTAAAAGTTGTGCCTGTTTTACTGTTTGGCTATGTCAGCCTGGGGATTTACGTTAATTTATCCATTTGGTATAAATTATCAGATCAGACACGCTATGGATTATATATTTCCGGGATCGGGGCATTACTAACCATTGTACTGAATCTTATTTTCATTCCTGAATACAGTTATATGGCTTCTGCATGGATCTCATTAACTGTGTATAGCATTATGATGGTGTTTTCTTATGTCTGGGGGCAAAAGAATTATCCGATACCGTATAATCTGAAAAAGAATATCTCCTATCTTCTTGCTTCCGCTGCTATCGTATTTGTATCATTTGTAGTATTTAACCGTAATTTGATCATTGGAAATACCCTGTTTATTATATTTACGTTAGTAACTCTTTATATAGAACGCAAAGAAATAATCGCCTTGCTTGGATCCCAAAGCTCAAAGCCCCAAGCCCAAAGCCCCGACGATGAACATTAAAATAATAAACAGATCTCCTCATGCACTGCCGGCCTATGAAACCGAAGCCTCAGCTGGGATGGACCTTCGTGCCCACCTTTCCGCACCGGTAATAATTGCGCCGATGCAGCGTATGTTAATTCCGACGGGGCTTTTTATTGAGCTGCCGGTTGGCTTTGAGGCACAAATAAGGCCAAGAAGCGGGCTGGCCTTAAAATATGGGATCAGCATACTGAATTCGCCGGGAACGATCGATGCGGACTACCGGGGGGAGTTGAAAATTTTGCTTATTAACTTCTCTGATGTCAATTTCGAGGTTGCTGACGGCGATCGCATTGCGCAAATGATCATATCGCGGCATGAACAGGTACGTTGGGATGAGGTTGATATTCTGACAGAAACTATTCGTGGTGAAGGCGGATACGGGCACACAGGACTATAATATGATTAAAAAACTGGCTTTGACATTCATCCTGGCGATTTCATCTATGATCGCTAATGCTCAGAAAAACCAGGGGCCGGTTATAGTGGTGGGCAAGGTTTTAAGCCAGCGCGACAGCCTGCAGGTCAGGGAGATCTATTTCGAAGGGCTGCATCAAAAGCTTATGGAGAATTATCCCCAGGCGGCTTTGTCTTTTCAAAAAGTGCTCGAGATCGATGCTGCCAATGACGCGGCGATGTATGAGCTTGCCAATATGAGCTTTGCCCAAAATAAACAGACGGAAGCTGAGCAGCTGATAAGAAATGCGGTCACTGTTAATCCGGATAATGAGTGGTACTGGTCTTTTCTTGCGGGGGTCTATAAGAAGACCAATAATATTTCTGAATTGGTTCTTGTTCTCGACGAACTTATCCGGCTCGCACCCGAAAAAGAGGAATACTACTACGACCGGGCAAATTCCTTTATGATCCTTAAAAAAACTGACCTGGCTATCAGCGCCTATGATGAAATTGAGGCCAGGTTCGGGCCGTCGGAAGACCTGTCATCGGCAAAGCAACGCATTTTGATGCGACAGGGCAAATCAGACATTGTTGAACAGGAGCTGGAAAAGCAGATCAAAGATAAGCCGGATGATATTCGTAATTATCTGTACCTCAGCGAGGTTTATGCCAAATCTGGCGACAGGGATAAAGCAGTCGGGATACTCAATAAGGCAAAGGCGGTGGAACCGGCAAATGCCCTGATCCGCCTCGCCCTGGCAGATAATTATAAAGCTTTAAAACGCTTCGATGATTCTTTTATTGAGCTGAAGGTCGCTTTTGCCGATCCCAACCTTAACGTGGACGAGAAGGTGAGAATAGTCCTTTCCTTTTTCCCGATGTTTGCGGATTTTAAAGCGAGGGCCTACGCCAGTGAGCTGGCTTCGATCATGACGAAGACGCATCCTGATGAAGCAAAAGCGTTTGCTATATATGGCGATGTCTTGTTCCAGGAGAAAAAATATAAGGAGGCGCGTGATTCCTATAAGACCGCCCTGAAGCTGAATGACCAGATCTATCAGATCTGGGAGCAATTGCTGCGGATTGAAGTTAGCCAGGGCGATTTTCAGCAGGCTATCGTTGATGGAGAGGAGAGCCTTACAGTTTTCCCGAATCAGGCCGAACTTTATCTGTACACAGGTATTGCATATTCGCAAACAAGAAAACATGATAAAGCGGTGTCTTACCTGAAAAGCGCTTTAGACCTGGAAACTGAAGATGAAGAGGTTCGGGCTCAAATATTTTCAACGCTTGGCGATTCATATAATGCCCTGAAGAGATTTAAGGAATCCGACCAGTCTTACGAGAAGGCCCTTGAGATCAATCCGGATAATAGTTATGTGCTGAACAATTATGCTTATTATTTATCCCTGAGAGGAGAAAACCTTGATAAGGCGGAAAAAATGTCTAAACGGGCTGTTCAGCTAAATCCGGATAATTCTGCCTCGGAGGATACTTATGCCTGGGTTCTGTTTAAACTTAAAAAGTATCCGGAAGCGCGTACCTGGATTGAAAGAGCTTTGCGAAACGGTGCAACGAATAGTTCTACGCAGGTGGAGCACTATGGCGATATTCTCTTTTTATTAGGGGAAAAAGACCTGGCTTTGCAGCAGTGGTTAAAAGCCAGGGAGCTGGGAACAGGTTCAGAAAACTTGAACAAAAAAATTGATGAGAAGAAATATGTGGAATAGGGCTGTTTATATAGTGATGATAGCCGGAATTTTAGGAGGATGTAAGGCTAAGAAGGCAGTTGTGACCCCATCCCCTGCGGCTTCGGTGGCAGATACGACGCCGGGCACTCCGTCTGTGGACGTTTTGAATGCTGCGAGAGTTGCTAAAATCGAGGCTTTAAATGCAAAGCGGGCAAATTTCAGTACCTTATCCGGAAAGGCAAAAGCCTCTCTTGTTATAGGAACGAATTCCAATGATGTCACAATGAATATCCGGATAAAAAACAATGAGGTTATTTGGGTATCTGTAACAGCCCTGGCGGGCCTGGAGGTTGCGCGGGCGTTAATAACACCAGACAGCGTTAAAGTGATCAACCGTCTTGAGAATGAATATATACGGAAGCCATTTAGTTATCTTCACGAATTTACGAACGACCAGGTGAATTTTGGAACGCTGCAATCGGTGTTGCTGGGTAATGCAATCCCGGAATTTATGTCGGGCTCAACTGAACTGAATATTAAAGGTACCCAGACTGAATTAAGCAGTGCTGTCGGGTCTTTGCTCTACAGGCTGCTCTCAAATGACCGGGATAAAGTTATTCAGACGGACCTTAGTGATGAATCTGCAGGCCGTTCGCTGATAGTTGCTTATGATGAATTTCAAACGATCGCTGGCCAGGAGGTTCCGCACTCGGTTGTGCTGCGTTCGCGTGTAAAGAATAAGAACATCAGCCTTGATCTTAAGTTTGCAAAGATCGAGTTAGATATGCCGGTAGATATACCATTTAGGGTTCCGGATCGTTTTACCATCAAAAATTAGATAGATTTGTTTAAATGAAGTTATTACGGTATTTCCTGGTCATTTCAGTGCTGCTCTTTAGTCCCGCAGTCTTCGGGCAAAGCAGTTCTGAGCTGAAAAGACGTAAAGAGGCGCTCACCCGCGAGATAGAATCACTTAATAAAAGCTTGAATCGAACTTCTTCTAATAAGAATCTCTCCCTCAAACAGATCCGGGCACTTAACGCACAAATTCGCCTTCGCGAGGAAAAGATCAGTACCATAAATTCTGAAGTACGGTTACTTGATAACCAGATCTCTGATAATACTAACACCGTCCGCTCGCTGCAGTCTCAGTTGAATAAACTTAAAAAGGAATACGCCGGTATGGTCCTTTTTGCATTCAGGAACCAGAGCTCGTATAGTAAGCTGATGTTCATTTTTGCTTCCCAGAATTTTAACCAGGCTTACAAGCGATTAAAGTACCTGCAGCAGTTTAGTGAATACCGGAAGAAGCAGGCTAAGTACATTGAAGGTACATCCAGGGACCTTAATATAAAGATCGGGGAACTGGATCGTAACAAGCAGGAAAAAAATCACCTGTTAAGTGACCAGGAAAAGGAGAAGCGTACACTGGGGGTGCAAAAAAGCAGCAAATCAAAAGTTCTGACGGGGCTTAACCGTGAGGAGAAGAAATTAAAACAAGAACTTTCAAAGAAGCAGCGGGAATCCGCGACCCTGAACCGGGCAATTGCAAATGCGATTAACAGGGAAATTGAGGAGGCGCGGAGAAGAGCTGAGGCGGAGGCCAGGGCAGCGGCCGCGAAGGCGAAAGCTGAAAATAAGGAAGCTCCTGACGCCAAGCCGATCTCCAGGGGCTCGAGTATCCTTGCCGCCACACCAGAATCGGCAAAGCTGTCCTCAGATTTCCTGGGCAGCAGGGGTAGCCTTCCATGGCCGGTGACGAACGGGATCATTATTGAAGGTTTTGGGAACCATACATACGGCCGTAACGTTACGACAGAAAATAATGGCGTGGATATAAAGACTGCGCAAGGTTCGGCTGTACGGGCTGTGTTCGGAGGCGAAGTGGCGGCAGTTCAGAACTTTGCAGGTTCCTATGCAGTTTTGATCCGTCATGGTGAATATTTCACAGTTTATTCAAATTTGCGGACGGTTAGTGTATCAAGAGGCCAGAAAGTAACGTTAAAGCAGAATATAGGTACTGTTATTACAGATCCGGTAGATGGTACGACGGAGGTCCATTTTGAAGTAAGGAAAGGCGCTGAGCCTATGAATCCTGCCGGCTGGCTTGCAAATTAATTTTAGTTAATTAGGTTGTTTAATTGCCTATATTTGTATATTGATTTTTTTAAGAAATGTATAGTTCAATCTTGTTGTTTATGAATATCGGGGGGCCGGAGATGATCCTGATATTTCTTGTGGTTCTGCTGCTGTTTGGCGGAAAGAAGCTTCCTGAGCTTGCCCGTGGCTTAGGGAAAGGCCTAAGAGAGTTTAAAGATGCTTCTGACGGTATTAAAAGGGAGATCCATAATAATATTAATACTGTAACTGAGGCTACTGCCGACATGGACAAGGATATAGCTCAAGCCACATATAATGTGGATCCCGAGTCTCCTGATTATGCACATGGAACTGAACCGGAAGGAAGTTTTAAGGTCGATCCGGAGGCGCCGGCTGTAACTGAATCCGGGCTTTCTGACAAGGTTAGCGGTGAAGAAACTAAAATTGCACACTAAATAAGATATTATGTTAAATTCAACTTTGTTGGTAGCAGGACTTGGAGCTACTGAGATCATTCTGATTGTTGTGGTCGTCCTGTTATTATTTGGAGGTAAGAAGATCCCGGAACTTATGCGCGGACTTGGAAGAGGAATCAAAGAATTTAAGACCGCACAAAACGGGGAAGGCGATTCAGCTTCGCCGGCATCCAAAGATCAGGATAACAAATAATTACTATCTGGAATGATCCTGTATACCCCATTTATATGGAGGTATAGGGATCATTTTATATTTTGTCCGGCGGAACTTCTTTAGAGACGATGAAGAACCTACTCCCCGGACAGGCAGCCCTTAGCTCTGATGAGTTAGTCTTAGCTGTTTAATCAATAATACCTCATTCCATTTATGGAAGGTTTTCCATCTCTCAAACAAATTCAAACCTTGTTGACCGGCCGGGAAATGTACCTGCCGGATGTAGTCGCTGATTATTTACAGCGTATTGAAGAACGAAAGGAGCTGAATGCTTTTCTGGAAGTGTTTTCGGACGAGGCCCGGTCAGCTGCTTTACGTATCCAGGACAAGATCGATAGGGGTACGGCAGGGAGGCTTGCGGGGATGGTTATTGGTATCAAAGATAACATCTGCTACGCCGGCCATAAGGTGTCCGCATCTTCAAAAATACTTGATAATTATACTTCCCCATTTTCGGCGACTGTGGTCGACCGGCTTTTGGAGGAGGATGCCATAATCATAGGGAGGCTGAATTGCGACGAATTTGCCATGGGTGCTTCAAATGAGTCTTCTTATTATGGCCCTGTTCGTAACGATGCTGATGTCACCAAAGTATCCGGAGGATCATCTGGCGGGGCTGCTGTAGCGGTTCAGGCGAGGCTTTGCCACGCCGCCCTGGGTACAGATACGGGAGGTTCCGTTCGTCAGCCGGCGTCTTTCTGTGGAGTAGTGGGCTTGAAACCAACGTATGCACGTGTGTCAAGACATGGGATCATTTCTTATGCATCTTCTTTTGACCAGGTTGGACCGATCACAGGTTCTGTACAGGATGCTGCCTTATTGCTCGAAGTGATTGCCGGGCCTGACAAATATGACAGTACCGTTTCCAGCCATGCAGTCCCAGCTTATTCTGATTTCCAGCATGCAAAAGGACCCAAAAAAATAGCGTATTTATCTGAAGCCCTCCACTCCGAGGGCCTGGATCCTGAGGTTAAAGCTATGTTCGAAAGGAATATCCTTAACCTGAAGGCAGCAGGTCATCTTGTCGAGCCGGTTTCGTTTGATTTGCTTGAGTATGTAGTCCCGGCATACTACATACTGACAATGGCGGAAGCTTCATCTAATCTTGCCAGGTACGACGGCGTTCATTACGGATACCGCAGCGCAGAGGCTACGGATCTTGAAACAACTTATAAGCGATCGCGCTCCGAGGGTTTTGGTTCAGAGGTGAAACGGCGGATAGTATTGGGGACTTTTGTTTTAAGTGCAGGGTATTATGACGCTTATTATGCAAAGGCACAGAAAGTCAGGCGACTGATCCGGGACAAGACTGACGAGATCTTAGCGGAGTATGATTTCATTATGACGCCCACAGCACCGGCGCCGGCATTTACCATTGGTGAAGCAAGTGATGACCCCGTTGTGAATTACCTGGCCGATATCTTTACGGTTCAGGCATCTCTTGCCGGGATACCAGCAATATCTTTACCCTCGGGCAATAACACAGCCGGACTCCCGTTAGGTATTCAGTTTTTGGGGAAACGTTTCGAAGAGGGTGAGCTGTTGTCTTTTTCAAAAAATATAGAGGAACTACTGAGAGGTAATTTAAATAACGTTGTTTAACTGACGGTCGCGGCCGTACTTAATTAACTCGTATGATAAGAACTTTTACTTTTGTCACGGTTATATTATTATGTTCGGCTGTAGTCCAGGCTAAGGCAACTGTGACCTTCGTCGCATCTTCGATCGAAGATATTAATAGCAAACTAGGCTCAAACTTTCCAAATGATACTCTGGCTGATCCTTCTGAGGATAAGCTTCTCGCTTTTCAGGGTTCGATGTACGAAGGCAGGCTCGACTCGCTGGAAAGAACGGTACCTTTAAATTACAATGAGTTTGTACAGCATTATATCGACATCTATGTTCAAAGAAAAGAACAGATCGGCAAAATGCTGGGTTTATCCAAATATTATTTCCCCATTTTCGAAAAGGCTCTGATGGAAGCCGGCTTACCAGACGAACTGAAGTTTATTACTGTAATAGAATCGGCTTTAAACCCTCATGCCGTTTCACGGTCGGGAGCTGTTGGCCCCTGGCAGTTCATGTATACCACGGCAAAAGGTTATGGCCTGGTTATGGATAACTATGTGGATGAACGTAAGGATCCGGTTAAATCAAGCTATGCGGCGACTCACTATTTTCTCGATGCGTATAAGCGGATAGGCGACTGGCTGCTTACGATCGCTGCTTTTAATTGCGGTACCGGAGCAGTAACAAGAGCTATTGAACGTTCGGGCGGGATAGCCGACTTCTGGAAAGTACGAGCTTTCCTGCCGAAGGAAACTCAGAACTATGTGCCGGCGTTTATTGCCACCGTCTATGCGATGAACCATTACCGCGATCATGATATCAAAGTGAGGCCTGCGGATTTTGGTGTGGTAACAAATGTAATCCCGGTTGACAAAAGGGTCTCGATCGGCAATGTGGCTAAAGCCGCAAACCTGGACATTAAAGAGCTCTTAATTCTGAATCCTTCATATAAAAGGCAAATCATAAATGGGTCTCCCGGAAATCCCAGGGCGCTGGTAATTCCGGATGTCGATAATAGGATGTATGCTTCGCTTTATGAAGTATTGAACAGCGAGGCGGGCAGGTCACAGTTAATTCTTGCATCCGTTAAAAAGCCGGAAACAGAAAATGACCCTGCTCCTCAGTATCATAAAGTCAAGGCAGGCCAGAATCTGAGTTCGATAGCTCAGATGTATGACATGACCGTTCAGGATCTTAAAGTATGGAATAACCTGAAGGTATCAACCATAGTTCCGGGTCAAAATATTCGCCTCTCACCACCTGCCAAAAGTTCGTCTGAATCTACCGTACGGGGATATATGAACTACATAGTAAAAGCGGGCGACACGCTTTCGGGAATTGCTGAGAAGTTCAACGGAATGACCGTGTCAAAGCTCAAAGCACTCAATGGGCTGAACGGATCGGCCATTGTTCCTGGTATGAGGTTAATTATAAATCAATTGTAGTTTCGGAAACAGTTTTTTCAGAACCATTACAGGCTTTTTAAAAGTTGTATAAGAGAAAAGAATTGTAATTTTAGCGGCACTAACCAAAACTACTTTAATGGCTAAGATTAATCGCAAACAAGACGCACTGGACTACCATTCTCAGGGTCGCCCCGGAAAGATCCAGGTAGTTCCAACCAAACCCACCAATTCTCAACGTGACCTGTCACTGGCCTATTCGCCCGGCGTGGCAGAGCCATGTCTGAAAATTGCAGATAACAAAGATGATGTTTATAAATATACAGCAAAGGGCAATCTTGTTGCCGTCATCAGCAACGGCTCAGCAGTCCTCGGACTTGGAGATATAGGCCCTGAGGCGGGAAAGCCGGTTATGGAGGGCAAGGGCCTGCTTTTTAAGATCTTTGCCGACATTGACGTATTCGACCTGGAGCTTGACACCAAAAACATTGATGAGTTTGTTACTATAGTCAAAGCTTTGGAGCCGACTTTCGGCGGAGTTAATCTGGAAGATATCAAGGCACCCGAGTGTTTTGAAATCGAAAGAAGGCTGAAAGAGGCTATGTCCATCCCGGTAATGCACGATGACCAGCATGGCACAGCGATTATTTCTGCGGCAGCGCTTATCAATGCTTGTGAAATACAAAAGAAAAAAATTGAGAAGGTAAAGATCGTGGTGAACGGAGCCGGTGCCGCGGCGATATCGTGTACCCGCCTGTATGTAAGCCTGGGAGCGAAAAAGGAAAATATTGTCATGCTCGACCGGTCGGGTGTCATCCGCTCAGACCGTGATAAGCTGGAAGGTACCAAGGCAGAATTTGCAACGTCCAGAAAGATCAGTACCCTTGAGGAAGCGGTTAAGGATTCGGACGTATTTATTGGCCTGTCCTCACCTGATGTACTTACAGCGGACATGCTGAAGACGATGGCTAAGAATCCAATCGTTTTCGCAATGGCTAACCCCAACCCGGAAATTGCCTACGAGCTGGCAATTCAAACGCGAAAAGATATTATCATGGCGACGGGCCGCTCAGATTACCCCAACCAGGTAAATAATGTTCTGGGCTTCCCATATATCTTCCGGGGGGCACTGGATGTAAGAGCAACGGCGATAAACGAAGAGATGAAGAAGGCGGCGGTTCTCGCTATCGCTGACCTGGCAAAGAAGTCGGTGCCCGAAGCCGTAAATCTTGCCTATAATTCCAGGAATCTGAAATTTGGCAAGGACTATATTATTCCCAAGCCCATAGACTTCAGATTGATCACGTCGGTATCACCGGCTGTAGCGAAGGCTGCTATCGATTCAGGCGTTGCGCGTAAGATCATTACCGACTGGGAGGCGTATAATGATGAGCTGAAAAATCGTCTGGGCATGGACGATAAGTTGATGAGAGCCATTACTAATAAGGCAAAATCATCGCCTAAGCGCGTCGTATTTGCAGAGGCCGACAATTACAAAATTCTGAAATCAGCGCAGATCGTTAAAGATGAAGGTATCGCTATCCCGATCTTATTAGGCAATAAAGAAAGGATTAAGCAAATCATCGCCGATCATGAACTTGAGCTTGAGGGGGTAGAGATCATTAATCCCCTGGAAGAAAAAAATATCTGCGCACAATATGCCGACTTCCTTTATAAGAAACGCCAGCGTAGGGGTATAACTGTTTATGAGGCTAAGAAGCTCATGCGCGACCGCAATTATTACGGTGCAACAATGGTTCAATTTGGCCAGGCGGATGCACTTATATCAGGCCTTACTAAAGATTACGCCACAACCATCAAACCTGCGCTCCAGGTAATTGGGATAGAGGATGATGTTAACCGCGTTGCCGGGATGTACATGATGCTTACCAAGAAAGGGCCGGTATTTTTTGGCGATACAACGGTTAACGAAAACCCGTCTGTAGAGGAGTTGGTCGATATTACAATTCTTATTGACCGGTCGGTGAAGAAATTCAATATTCAACCCAGAATTGCGATGCTGTCTTATTCTAATTTTGGATCTAATGACGGACTCGTTCCGGAGAAAGTACGCCAGGCGGTTAAAATATTGCACCAGAAGCATCCGGAGATTGTAGTTGACGGCGAAATGCAGGCTAATTTTGCGATGAACCCTGATCTGTTGAAAGATAATTATCCATTTAGTACCCTGGTTGGCGCTGCGGCAAACGTATTGATGTTTCCGAACCTCGAATCGGGGAATATTGCGTATAAATTACTACAGGAGCTGGGCGGGGCTGAAGCGGTAGGGCCTATCCTTCTGGGACTTAGAAAACCGGTGCATGTATTGCAGCTGGATAGTTCGGTCAGGGAAATTGTGAATATGGTCACTATAGCCGTGCTGGACGCCCAGACCAAGGAGGAGCAGAAGGAATCTGCTTCCCGCAGGAAAAGCATATTTAGTCGTGTTTCAAAAGCACAGAAGTAAAAAAGAATGTACGCTTACATTGATGGTAAACTTGTTTTTAAGTGTCCTACGTATGTAGTAATAGACGCCGGTGGTGTAGGGTATCATATTAATATCTCCCTGAATACCTACGGGGCTTTAAATGATTCGGAGAGATGTAAGCTTTTCACCTGGCTTCACGTTAAGGAGGACGCGCATACCCTGTATGGTTTTTTGGATGAGGGGGAAAGAAGGTTGTTCCTGCATCTCATTTCGGTATCGGGAATAGGACCGAATACCGGAAGGATGATATTATCTTCTATTACACCCGCGGAAATACAGACAGCTATTGTTAAGGGGGATGTTCCCCTGATCCAGAGAATTAAAGGAATCGGACCCAAGTCTGCGCAGCGGATGATCCTGGAGCTGCAGGACAAGCTGAAAAAGGAAGGGCCGGATTCATTGATTTCTATGCCGGATAATGTTACGGCTAAAGACGAGGCGCTGTCTGCATTGGTTATGCTTGGTTTTAATAAAAGCACTGCTGACAAGGCTTTAGATGCTGTTATAAGATCGGAAGGAGAAAGTTTGACAGTGGAGCAATTGATAAAAATTGCGCTTAAAAGCTTATAATTACTATCAATATCAAAGGAAATTGAAAAGTGTTGCTTTTTATATAAGTGGGATTTGCTTTTTCTTCTTAGTCCTCCTAGGCAGCCATGCTATCGCACAAAATCCAGCCGCCGGGAAAGACACTTCAAAGCTCACTTATCCCTTTGAGGATTCGAAATATATCCAGCTAAAACGTACTCCGGGTATAACACTGCCAAACCCGTCAAACATCCGGCGTAGTGTTGAATTCGATCCTGTTTCAAAGCGATATATTATCCGTGAAAAGATCGGTGACCGTTTTTATCGTACTCCTCAGTACCTGAGCATCGAGGAGTATCAGAAGTATGAAAATGAGTTGATAAAAAAGAACTACTGGAAGGAACTTGCCGACCTGCCCCTTGCTGAAGCGAGGGAGCCGGGCTTTATTCCACCTGTAAAGATCAACAGCAAGTCTTTCGAAAAGATATTTGGTGGGTCGACCATAGATATCCGCCCCCAGGGTTCAGCTGATCTGACGCTTTCCGGACGGTTCAACCGGAATGAAAATCCCCTGTTTAACGAACGTCAGCGCAGCCAGGGCAACTTTGATTTTGAGCAGCGGATCCAGATGAATGTTGTCGGCCAGATAGGGGAGAAGCTCAGGATTACAACAAACTATAATACTGAAGCACAGTTTGATTTTGAGAACCAGGTAAAGCTTGATTATACCGGCAAAGATGACGAGATCATCAGGAAGATCGAAGCTGGTAACGTGAGTCTCCCCCTGAGCTCTACGTTAATATCAGGCAGTCAGGCTCTTTTTGGCCTGAAAACGCAGCTCCAGTTTGGGCGTCTAAACGTAACTACGGTATTTTCCCAGCAGAAATCGCAGCAACGGGAGATAACTATCACCAACGGATCCCAGCAAAATGAGTTCAGTATCTCTGCCGACAATTATGAGCCGAATAAACATTACTTCCTGGCGCAGTATTTCCGGAATAATTATAACAGGGCCCTTGAGAATATACCGGTTATTAACTCAAACGTTAACATCACGAAGATCGAAGTCTGGATAACAAACCGTTCAAACAGTACGGTCAATTCCAGGGATGTGCTTGGTCTCATCGACCTGGGTGAAAATAACGTTTACAACAGAGCCCAGATACAGGGCGGCGCTGGTTTTTCAGCTTTGCCTGCAGGGTTTAACGGTCCGGGCTTTACCCAGCAATCAAATAACCTTCTACAGGTTTTGCCTCCCGGTGCAAGGCTGACAAACAGCAATGACGCTAATGCTTTCTTCCAGGCAAACGGGGCCACAGACAATTTCGCAAAACTGACTTTCGCACGGAGCCTGACCGATAAGGAATACACTCTGAATCCCAGATTGGGATATATCTCACTTAACACATCATTAAATGCAGATGAGGTACTTGCTGTTGCCTTCCGGTATACGCTTAATGGTGTGGAGTACCAGGTAGGGGAGTTCTCTACAGACGTAGCTGTCAACAATACTACACCTGAGGTTCTATTCGTAAAGCTTTTAAAGAATGAAACCTTAAAGACCAGCCTTCCAACCTGGGACCTGATGATGAAAAATATCTATTCGTTGGGAGCTTACCAGGTAAGCAGGACCGATTTCAGGCTGAATATTTTCAGGCTTGGTGAGGATACCGGTGTTGAAACCCCGCAGATAACAGAAGGGCAAAATACCAATGGTAAACTGTGGCTGCAGTTAACTAATCTGGATAATTTAAATCAGCAAAATGACAGGAGGCCTGATGGATTCTTTGACTTTATTGAAGGGATAACCATAGATCCCCAGAACGGACGGATAACCTTCCCGCTGATAGAGCCATTCGGCTCAGACCTGGCCCGGCGGTTTGACCCCATTGCCGAAAGGAACCTGATCGATAAATATGTCTACCAGCCCCTGTATGATTCGACGAAGGTTTTAGCGCAGCAGTTATTCCAGCGACTCAACAGGTACCAGATAAGAGGAACCTATCAGTCGCAGTCGAGTTCTGAATTTCAGTTAAATGCCATTAACATACCCCAGGGGTCTGTCCAGGTAGTTGCGGGTACACTGCCCCTGCAGGAAGGGGTTGACTTTACTGTCGATTATAACGGTGGTATGGTCCGCATCCTGAACCAGGCTTTGTTGAACTCGGGCCAACCGATACGGATCAAGATGGAGAACAATGAGCTGTTCGGCTTGCAGCAGCGCTCCCTCACGGGTTCCAGATTTGATTACCGGGTGAACGACAAGCTGAACCTTGGGGGTACTTTTATGAATCTTACCGAGAAGCCTCTTACGGAGAAAGTTAATATCGGGGAGGAGTCTATTTCAAATACGATCTGGGGCCTCGATGCGAACTATAGTTCGGGCTCGCGATGGCTTACCAGGATGGTAGATAAGATCCCATTTATAAATACCAAAGAAGCATCATCTATAACGTTTAGCGGCGAGTATGCAAATCTTATCCCGGGTCATCCCAGGGCATTAAATTTTGCCGGAAGCCGCAATGGGGCGAGTTATCTGGATGACTTTGAAGCAAGCAGGTCACTGATAGATATCAAAAGCGCTATTGCGTGGCAGATATCCGGAACCCCCCAGATGTTTCCTGAGTCGCGGCTTAATAATGATCTCTCGTATGGCTATAACCGTGCGCGGCTCGCCTTTTACAATATTGACCCGATATTCTTTGTGAACGGGAATTCACTTACTCCCGACAATATAAAGAAAGATAAGAATGAACTGTCCAACCATTATGTGAGGCAGGTCTTTGAAAGGGAGGTTTTCCCATTTAAAGAATCTCCGACCGGACAGGCTATTATATTGCCAACATTTGATCTGGCTTATTACCCGCGGATCCGGGGGCCATATAACTTTTCGTCAACTGGCTTGAATCCGGATGGAAGCCTGACCAATCCCAGAAGCCGGTGGGGAGGGATCTTCAGGAAGTTGGAGACAAATGACTTTGAAGCGCTCAATATTGAGTTCATTGAAATGTGGATGCTCGATCCTTTTATTTACAATAGAACAAGTCCGGGCGGCGATATATACTTCAATCTCGGAAATATTACCGAAGACATCCTGAAAGATGGAAGGAAAAGTCTCGAGAACGGCTTGCCTATTGACGGCAATCCTGCAAAAACTGATGCAACAGCCTGGGGGCGTGTTCCCAAGCTCCAGCCGGTTATCCAGGCATTTGATAATAATCCGGATGCACGGGCTTTTCAGGATGTTGGGATCGATGGACTTGGAAGCTCTGACGAAAGGCAGCAGTTCGCGACATTTTTAAACCAGGCTAAAGCGTCATTGAGTCCTCAGGCTGGTATCGCACTCGAGGAAGATCCGGCATCAGATGATTATCAATATTACCGGGGTTCAAATCTTGATCAGCAGAATGCCGGTATTCTGAAACGTTATGAGAGGTATAATAATCCTGAGGGCAATTCCAAAACCCCTCAGCAGTCGTTAGCTGAGACCGGTATTGAAAATTCTGCAGCGACTTCTTTACCTGATGGAGAGGATATTAACCGTGATAATAATTCAACCCAGGCAGATGAATACTATCAATATAAGGTTTCGATCCGTCCGCAGGATCTGGCAACTGTAGGATCTAACTACATTACAGATATAGTTCCTGCTACCGTAAAGCTTGTAAATGGCAGGACGGAAACTGTACGGTGGATACAGTTTAAGATCCCGGTAAATGACTACATTCAGAAAGTAGGGAACATTGAGGATTTCAAATCGATTCGGTTTATACGGATGTTCATGACCGATTTCGCTGATACAACTGTGATGCGGTTTGCCAAGCTGCAACTGGTGCGCGGGGAATGGAGAAGATACAATGCTGAGAATAATCCAGCCAAGGTGCTTGTTGACCCGGGGCTGATAAATCCAGGGCTTGACAATTCGTCAATTGATGTGTCAACGGTAAATATTGAAGAAAACGGGCGGCGTACTCCCATTCCATATGTGTTGCCACCGGGGATCAAACGTGAACAGGATATTACAAATTTTCGCGGGCAGTCGCAGCAAAACGAGCAATCGCTGGCACTGACTGTGAAGGATCTTCGTGACGGTTATGCCCGGGCTTCTTTCAGGACCGCGTACAATGATTTTCGCTCTTACAAAAGGATGGAAATGTTTATTCATGCAGAAGGGAATCAATTAAGGGATAATGATTTGAGTGCGTTTCTTAGAGTGGGAACGGACAACCAGGATAACTACTACGATTATAATATTCCACTTAAGATAACAAACCCCGGTTCGAGCGACCCCGCGGCTATCTGGCCTGAACAGAATAAGCTTGACGTACAGCTGAGCTTGTTTCAGGCTGCAAAAACCGCACGGAATAATGCGATCTTTAATGGACAGCCCTGGCCAATTAATCGCCCGTTCGTTTACCAGGATGGTGCAAATACCATTACGGTTAAAGGTCAGCCGGATTTAAGCAAGGTGAGGGTTTATATGCTAGGAGTAAGAAACCCGCTTAGAAACCCGGCAAGCCCGGCCGGCGATGATGGCCTGGATAAATCGGCTCAGGTGTGGTTCAACGAACTTCGTCTGACTGATTTCGATGAGCGGGGCGGCTGGGCTGCGACGGCAAGGCTGAACGCCAAGTTAGCTGATTTTGCCGACATCACCGTCTCGGGAAGCAGGAGTACAATAGGCTTCGGGTCTATTGACAAAAGGGTCAGTGAGCGTAATCGTGAGGATGATATATTATTTGACATTTCGGGAAGCATGGAACTTGGAAAGTTCTTCCCTGAACGGGCGGGGATTAAGGTCCCCATGTACGTTAATTTTTCATCCCAGATAGGTAGCCCGCAATATGACCCGCGTAACCAGGATACCGAGTTTAAAACGGTCTTAAAAAATTCACCGCGGGCAATAAGAGATTCGCTCAGGTTTATTACTGAAGATTACAGCTCCCGGAAAAGCATCAACTTCACGAATGTCCGCAAAGTTAAAACCAACCCGGAAAGCAAGGTTCATTTATGGGATATTGAAAATATCAGCGCAACGTACGCATTCAACGAGTTTAATCACCGGGATTATATTAATGAAAGTACGATCCAAAGGACTTATCGGGCCGGCCTCCAGTACAATTACGCAAAGCAAGCAAAATCGATAACACCTTTTGAAAAGCTTATTAAATCGAAAGCTCTTTCACTGGTGCGTGATTTTAACTTCACATTGCTGCCGTCTGTCATTAATTTTAACATAAATGTCGATCGGCTGTATTCTGAAAACACGCTGAGAGATAACGATCCGAATAATTTCCTGCCGATAAACACGAACTTCAATAAGAACTTTCAGATGTCGCGGCTTTATGGGATAAGCTGGAACTTAACGCGTTCCTTACAGCTGGACTTTAATGCGACTAATTTCTCTGTCATAGATGAGCCGGACGGACGGATAAATGGTTTGAAGCGCGATACCTTATGGCAGAACCTTAAGAAATTGGGGCGGACGACGGACTACGGACATACGATGAACCTGACTTACAACGTACCGATAAATAAAATTCCGGGACTCGATTTCATCACTCTCGGTACGCAGTACCAGGCAGGTTTTAACTGGCAGACTGAACCGTTGATAACTCTGCGGGATCCATTGATTAACGTCGGAAACACGATCCAGAATTCACGGGCGGTTAAAGTTAACCCGGCACTTAACCTGATACAGTTATATAATAAGTTTGGTTTTGTGCGTAGTGCATCGCAAGAGGCAAAAGGGGCGGGGCGATTCTTTGTTAATTTGCTGACCAGTGTAAAGACTGTTGGAGCGGCTTATTCAAGGACTCAGGGTACTTTCCTTCCGGGTTACCTTCCGTCAACAGACTTTATCGGTCAGGACCTGGATGCCAAAGCTCCCGGTTATGATTTTCTGCTCGGAAGCCAAAGGGACATCCGCGGGCGGGCTCTCAGCAACGGCTGGATCACGCGGGACTCATTGCTGAACCAATTGTATATTAATACTGACCGCGAGGATATGAATTTCCGTGCAAGGGTTGAACCTTTTCCGGAGATGATCATTGACCTTACGGCCTTGAAGAGTCAGAACTTCAATTACTCAACTAATTTTAAATACCTCCCTTCTTCGGGTAATTTTGAAAATCTTAGCCCGGTTACAACCGGGGATTACCTGATTTCATATATTTCATTGAGGACTGCTTTTAAAAAGGAGAACGGGAATAATAATTCCTCAAGCCTTTTTGAACGGTTTGAAGAAAACCGTGCAATTATTTCGAGGCGCCTGGGGGCTAATAATCCAAATTCTGCAGGAACAAGCGGCGGTTTTGCCGATGGATACAATAAGAGTTCACAGGATGTTCTGATCGCTTCTTTCATTGCAGCTTATACCGGGAAGGATGCCAGCAAGATATCGTTAAACCGGTTCCCTAAGATCCCTATCCCTAACTGGAGGGTAAATTATAATGGCCTGAGTAAGTTCAGTTTTTTCAATGATATATTTACTTCGATCTCCCTTAATCATGGGTACCGGTCATCATACGCAGTTAATGGATTCAATTCGCTTGTGCGGTACCAGGAAGCTAACGGAGCGGTAAATATCAGGGACGCCAATAATAACTTTCTCCCGTTCTACCAGTTCTCGCAGGTAACGATGTTCGAGCAGTTTCAGCCGCTTCTGGGCGTGGATGTCAGGCTGAAGAATAACCTGACAATCAATATGGAGTACCGTAAATCACGTGAACTCAGATTCAGCCTTTCGAACAGCCAGCTGGGGCAGCAAAAACAAGATAATGCCGTATTTGGTTTAGGGTACCGAACAAATCAGTTCCGCTTCCCATTCGGATTATTCAAGGGGCTCAAAATGGATAATGATATGTCGTTCAAGCTTGATTTTGCTCTGAGTGATACCAAGACGGTGATCTATAGGGCAGATGTTGTAGACGCAGAGGTTTCTTCAGGCGCTAAAGACATTACCATACGGCCTAATATCGATTACGTGCTCGATCAGCGGTTCACGCTTCGTTTATTCTACAATGGTAAGATCACAAAGCCTTACACATCGCAAACATTTAATACTTCATTTAATGATTTTGGAGTGAATTTGAGGTTTACGTTGTAAGGAATAAGGAGCAAGGAGCAAAGAACAAGGATCTGACCCCGGGGATATTGATTAAAGTACCCCACTCCTGGTGAACAGCGATATATCTTTATTCTTTGCTCCTTGTTCCTTAATCCTCCTTGCAAGTCTGCCGTACTTAAGCTACTTTTGAAATATTTAAAACCAGACAAAATGAATTTTCCAGAAGAATTGAAATATACAAGTGATCACGAATGGATCCGGGTTGAAGGCAACGTTGCTTATGTCGGCATCACAGACTTTGCTCAGCACGAGCTGGGCGACATTGTTTATATCGAAATAGACACCCTTGGTAAAGAGGTGGCGCAGGAAAGTCAGTTCGGTACTGTAGAAGCTGTAAAAACGGTTTCAGATCTGCTGATGCCCGTTTCAGGCAAGATTTCGGAATTAAACAAAAAGCTCGATGCAAATCCGGAGCTGGTGAACAATGATCCTTATGGAGACGGCTGGATGGTAAAAATCGAGATCTCAGACGAGTCCCAGCTTAGTAAGCTATTATCGGCTTCAGAATATAAGAACCTGGTAGGCGCCTAGAATGCTGACAGCGTTGCGATATCAATATTTGTCCATTCTGTGGGCAATATTTGTTGTTGTAATTTGCGATATGCCTCTGTCTGATACCTCAGCCTTAGGCGTCAGTTTTTTCGAGGGCTTTGATAAACTCGCTCATACAGGTTTCTTTTTCGTACTTACAGTACTGCTATTCCACGGAAAAATTAAGCAGCAGGCCAGTTATTCGTACAGGGGAATGACCTTGCTGAAAATATTGCTGATAACAACATGCCTGGGAGGTTTAATTGAACTTCTCCAGCTTTACGTTTTTACTTACCGGTCGGCAGACTGGTGGGATTTTTTTGCAGACATGACCGGTGTGGGAATGGGCATTTTTAGCTATATATTTTTACATAGGACGAGGTTCAATGAAAAGCTATTATAAAATATTCGCGGTTTTGATCATGTTAAGTTTAGGGTCTTGCAGCATCTTTAAAAAGGGCTGCAAGTGTCCGAAAATTAGTAAGCATCAATCTGTCTCGCTCCGGGGAAATTAGAGTCCTCCCTGCGTTATGGCATTGTGAAAGAAATGTGACCGAACCCTGTTCAATTAGATCTTTCGTTATTTGGAATTAATTCAAATAAGGTCTACTTTTGTTTAGATTTAATAACTATGAAGCTTTCACAACTAGAGCCGGGTCAAACAGGGATAATTAAAGAATTTACTGATTTGGAAATGTCTATCAAGCTGATGGAAATGGGTTGTTTGCCGGGCGAATCCATACTTGTCGAACGTATAGCCCCCCTTGGCGATCCAATCGCAATCACTGTGTCAGGCTATTCGCTAAGCCTGCGTAAAAGGGAAGCTTCAACAATCATAATGCAATAGGTGATTAAGGAGTTAAAGGTTGCGCTGGTTGGAAATCCCAACTCTGGAAAATCTACGCTTTTTAACGTACTCACAGGTTTAAGCCAAAAGATCGGGAATTTTCCCGGGGTAACCGTTGAGAAGAAAGAGGGTTTTTCAAAACTTCCTGATAGCCGTATCGCGCGAATCATTGATCTTCCGGGCACTTATAGTTTTTATCCTAAAAGCAGGGACGAGCGTATCGTTATGGACGCGCTTGCCGATAAGAGCAACCCGGTACATCCTGACCTTATCGTATTTGTTGCAGATGCTTCGAATCTAAAAAGAAACCTCCTGCTTTTCTCGCAGGTGGCTGATCTCCGCATTCCCATTATTATTGCATTGAACATGATGGATCTGGCAGGCCAGGCCGGTATTGAGATTGCAGTTGATGAGCTTGCTTTAAAGCTGGGCGTTCAGATAGTTCCAATTTCCGCCAGGAAAGGCGAAGGCATAGAACAATTGAAGACTGCGATCAGCCAGAGCAGCTCTATACCTACACAATTCTCGTCGATAGATGTGCGTGCTTTAGCACCGGATCTGATACATGCAATAAGCAGAGACCTGAACATTAGCCACCCATATGTTGCTCTTCAGCTTGCACACCAGCACGAACAGCTTTCGTTTCTGTCGGATGAGCAGAATACGAGGATCGAAGAGATAAAAAAGGAGTTTTCTTTTCACTCCCAAAAATCCCAGGCGACCGAAACTATAGGGCGATACAATTTTATTAACGATGTTCTTTTTGATACCGTTAAACTGAATTCAGACCCTGGTAAGGAAACCATGAGCAACAGGATAGACAATATACTGACTCATCGCGTTTTTGGTTTCATTATATTCTTTGCTATCCTGTTCCTGATCTTTCAGTCAATATTCGCATGGTCAGAATATCCGATGTCGCTTATCGAAGGCCTGTTTATCGCCATGGCCAACCTCGGACATCAGTATTTACCTCCGGGAGTTTTTTCGGACCTGCTGATCGATGGTGTGCTCGCCGGCCTAAGCGGTGTCCTGATATTTATACCTCAAATAGCCATTCTGTTTGCATTTATATCCATTCTTGAAGATACAGGGTACATGTCGAGAGTGACTTTCATGATGGACAAGATCATGCGTAAGGTTGGGCTCAGCGGTAAATCGATAGTCCCAATGATTGGGGGATTTGCCTGCGCGGTACCGTCGATTATGAGTACCAGGAATATTGAAAACTGGAAAGACCGGATGATAACGATTATGGTCACTCCGTTAATCGCTTGTTCGGCCCGTTTGCCTGTCTATACTCTTCTGATATCTATGGTTGTGCCTGATCAGAGGGTTTGGGGCTTTATTAATATGCAGGGTATAGCTTTAATGGCTTTATATATTTTAAGTATTATCAGTGCGATCGTCGTTGCCTGGGCGATGAAGATGATTATCAAATCGCGCGAAAGGGGATACTTTATCATGGAGCTTCCTGTATACCGGATGCCGCGGTGGAACAATGTACTCCTCACCATGTATAAGAGTGTGAAGGCCTTTGTGCTTGAAGCCGGGAAGATCATAATTGCAGTGTCAGTTGTTTTGTGGGTGCTCTCATCCTACGGACCCTCAGGCCGGTTTGATGCTATCGAGGCAAAGTATGAAGCGGTGACATATGCAGAGAGATACCCACCACAGGAGATCGACCGGATGGTATCGTCGGAGAAACTGGAAAGTTCATACGCGGGTATTTTGGGTAAATCTATAGAGCCCGTTATCAAACCGCTGGGTTTTGACTGGAAGATAGGAATTGCCCTGATCACCTCTTTCGCCGCCCGGGAGGTGTTTGTCGGAACGATGGCCACCATCTATAGTGTCGAGGCCGACGACTCCAATATGGCTTCGGTCCGGGATAAAATGCTGTCTGCTGAAAATCCTGAAACAGGCTTACCTGTCTTTACTGTTGCCGTCGCCTTCTCCCTGATGGTTTTCTACGCCTTTGCAATGCAGTGTATAAGCACAATAGCGATCGTGTACAGGGAAACAAAAAGCTGGACCTGGCCCGCCATCCAATTTGCTTACATGACATCTCTGGCTTATATTGCGAGCTTCATAGTATACCAGCTATTAAAGTAAGATTGGATAAGGTTAATGTACTTCGTAATTATCTGCCGGAAGGTGCTGCGCCGGTCATAGCCAGGTGGATCGATTATTTTAAATGTGAATTCAAAATATCAAGGGGGCGGAGTACAAAATATGGCGACTACCGGCATCCTTTTAAAGACGAAGGACATCGGATCTCAGTTAACTACAATCTTAATCCGTATGCTTTCCTGATCACTACAGTCCACGAGTTCGCTCACTTACTGACCTGGAATGAATATAAGCGCAGAGCGAAGCCTCACGGAATGGAGTGGAAAAACAACTTTAAGCGAATGATGAAGCCATTCTTTGAACAGGCAATATTTCCGGCTGATGTGAAACAGGCAATTATAAGTTACCTGGAAAATCCATCCGCTTCAAGCTGTACAGACCTTAATTTGTTCCGGGTGCTGAACCGTTACGACAAAAAGCCCGAAGGTGTAGTGCATGTTGAAAAGCTTCCTTTCAATAGTCTTTTCGTTATAAAAAATAACCGTGTTTTCCGGAAAGGCGAACTGATTAGAAAACGGTACAAGTGCGTTGAAGTGAAGACAGGAGCTGTATATTTATTTAACCCGCTTTCTGAAGTGACCTTAGTGCCTCAGTCTGCCGGAAACATATAGAGCCTGATTTTTTTCCTCAAGCTTCCAATCCAGATCAACCTTCCTTCCTCTATACTTTTCAGGATCGGCGATAACTGATTTTATCAGGGCATCCTCTTTTTTAATAAGCAAGGCGGCACGGTAGGAATTGACTTTATTGCTGCTTAGGATGAGGTATTTAGCTCCGGGGTACTGTGTAATTCCCTCCAATGACAAGTTGAAAGCGCCACGCTGGTAAACGGCCTCATTTAGCGTCCTTATATCAGTATTTCTATCAGTTCGTCTTGCGATACGACGTACAAATGCTGTTGAATCGAGTTCATCAGCGGTTTTTGCAGTCTTATGATCTGAAAGCAGCAACTCGCCGGCGTCGTAAAATTCACGCACCAATTTATAGGGGACGAGGCTCTGCGGATTGTTTACGTGGTGTGAATACAATACCACCTTGCCATTTTTAAGGTAGTATCTGTTTTCGACCCGCCCCGAGCTGGCACTGTAACCGTGCTCTATATAAAGCGATACGTCTGAACCCCTGACGTATCTGGTTACATGAAACGAGTAATCATTGATGGTATAGATCAGGCTCTCCTGTTCAATGCTGCCTTTTACCAGCGTATTTATGCTGTCGGAAAATGCGATGATCTGCTCCTTGATTACTGCTATTTTCTCCCGCCCAGGATATGTTTGCGCTTCGTCTGTATTTTTAGTACAGGAAGCGGCTATGAGTAAGATCAATATGAGACCGTGCCTGATCATGGATAAATCTATTGTTCTACACAATAGAAAATTCCATGCCATTAATATTTGAGGAGACTGTCGACCTGCGCGTGCAACCTGGATTTAGCAAGAAAATTATCTTCGAGCGCTTTGTTCATTGGTATTGCTGTGTCAAGACTCGCGCAGCGTTTTATTGGGGCGTCCAGAAATTCAAAACAATGTTCGGCGATATGGGCGCTTATTTCGCCGCCGAATCCGCTTGTTAAAGTATCTTCGTGTAAGATGAGAACTCTCCCGGTCTTTTTCACGGAATTTTCTACAGATTCCTTATCCCAGGGTTGCAAGGTTCTGAGGTCTATGAGATCGGCCGATATCTGAGGATGCGCATTCAAGTATTCAAGTGCCCAATGAACTCCAAGGCCATAGGTGACTATGCTTATTTGCCCGCCCGTGCGTACAAGTCTTGCTTTTCCGATCCCGCAGGTGTAGTAATCATCGTGAACAGGTTCAGCAATGGCGCGGTAAAGATATTTGTGCTCAAAATAGATGACCGGGTTAGGATCGTCGATCGCTGCTGCTAAAAGTCCTTTAGCATCGGATGGAAAGGCGGGATATACGATCTTAAGCCCCGGGGTTTTAGTGAACCAGGCTTCGTTGCTTTGAGAGTGAAAGGGCCCCGCACCAGTCCCTGCGCCTGTGGGCATACGGATCACAACATCGGCCTTCTCCGCCCACCGGTAATGTGTCTTCGCCAGGTTATTTATGATCTGGTTAAACCCGCAGGTTACAAAATCTGCAAACTGCATCTCTACAATTGCTTTATACCCATTGATCGATAAACCCAGCGCTGTACCTACGATGGCTGATTCGCAGATTGGCGTGTTGCGTACCCTGCCTTTACCGAATTCTTCCACAAAACCCTGCGTAATTTTGAATGCGCCACCATATTCGGCGATATCCTGGCCCATTATAACAAGCTTTGGATATTTCTGCATGGATTGTCTTAACCCATCGGTAATGGCGTCTATATAACGCCTCTCGCTTTTTAAAGAGCTTACAACCTCCACCGGCTCCGCCGTAGAAGGAGCATACATATCTCCGACTTCGATAGCGGTGTTCACGGGGACTTCATCGTCGGCAAATGCCAGCTCAATTTCAGCCTCGATCTCGATTTTAAATTCATCCCTTATTTCAGCAATCAGTTCTTCATTCAGGATCTTCTCGTCGCGCAGGTACTGTTCGAAATTGTTAAGCGGGTCTTTCTTCTCCCATTCGGTAAAGAGCTCCTGCCGGATATATTTAGTGCCCGAAGCTTCTTCGTGCCCGCGCATACGAAAGGTCATACACTCGACCAATACCGGCCGAGGTTTTTGCCTGATATTTTCGGCAATATCACTGATCGTATTGTAAACTTCCAGGATATTATTTCCGTCTATCTGGTAACCTTCCATACCGTATCCAATTGCCCGGTCGACAAGATTTTTACACCGGTATTGTTCGTTTACAGGAGTTGAGAGGCCGTAGGCATTATTTTCAATAATAAATATAACCGGGAGGTCCCAGACGGCGGCCACGTTAAGAGCTTCATGAAAATCACCCTCGCTGGTAGCGCCCTCACCTGTAAATACCAGTGTGGCATTTTGTTTATTTTCCAGGAGATCAGCTAAGGCAATGCCATCAGCTAAGGCAAGCTGCGGGCCCAAATGGGAGATCATCCCAACAATGTTAAACTGCTTTGTGCCAAAGTGAAACGAGCGGTCACGGCCCTTGGTAAAACCGGAGCTCTTTCCCTGCCATTGAGCCATAAGCCGGGATAAAGGGATGCCCCGGCTGGTAAAGACGCCCAGGTTCCTGTGCATGGGGAGGATAAATTCATGAGGCCGCATGGCGAGGGTCGTGCCAACGGCAATAGCCTCCTGGCCGATGCCGGAAAACCATTTGCCAATCTTTCCCTGCCGTAAAAGGATCAGCATTTTTTCCTCTATCATCCTGGGTTTAAGGAGATGCTTATAGAACTTTAAGAGGCTGCTATCGGAAAGATCTTTACGGTCGAATTTCATTGTGTCTGTGAGCTACGGGCTATGAGATATGAGCCTGAAGTATCTTTTTAAACAATATATTTTATTCAACTCTGATTACTGTTTACCGGCCACCGATCACTAATTACTCGTCCCCTTACCAATCTTTCCAGCCCACTGCTTACTAAATGACTCTTTAGAAACTTCCGGAAGACCGCGGTTCTCCCCCCAGTTCTTCTTGAAAAACGTCTTTAGCAAGACGTTTTTCCATCTGCCGTTAAGCAGGTCCATCATTTTGCGTTTCATCATGCCTAGTTTCCAGGCTTTCCAACCCAAGCTTTCAGGGCCTGAATTTAATCCTTCTTTCACGGCATCCCTGCGGTTCAGCAGGAGCATTTTGTGGATATCAATTTTCACGGGGCAAACTTCTGAGCATTTTCCACAAAGGCTGGAAGCGTAGCTCAGATGCTTGAATTCCTTCATCCCGGCCATATGCGGGGTAATAATCGAACCTATGGGGCCGCTGTAAGTAGTCTCATAGGTGTGTCCGCCGATATTTTTGTAGACGGGACATGCGTTAAGGCAGGCACCGCAGCGGATGCAGTAAAGTCCCTGCCGTTGATCTTTTTGCGCCAGAAGATTGGTTCTGCCGTTGTCGAGCAAGATAACATACATTTCCTCAGGTCCGTCAGTTTCCTCAGCCTGCCGGGGTCCGCCCAGGATAGTATTGTAAACTGTTAAGTTTTGTCCCGTTCCGTGTGTCGCAAGCAGGGGCCAGAAAAGATCAAGGTCCTGCATGGTCGGAATTACTTTTTCTATACCAACGATAGCAATATGGATCTTTGGAAATGTTGTTGTAAGCCTGGCATTTCCCTCGTTCTCCGTAAGCGCGATGCTGCCTGTATCTGCTATCAGGAAATTGCCCCCGGTAATTCCAATATCTGCAGTGGTATACTTTTCCCGCAGCAGTTCCCGGGCTTT
This sequence comes from Daejeonella sp. JGW-45, assembly GCF_029360805.1. Lineage (GTDB taxonomy): Bacteria > Bacteroidota > Bacteroidia > Sphingobacteriales > Sphingobacteriaceae > Daejeonella. The sequence continues at coordinate 416,535 of NZ_JARKNC010000010.1, forward strand.
TAATGTTAATTGTTCGGGTGTAGCGTCTATAGGAGTACCGAATTTCTCATTAAATAACCTGGCGATATCTTCTTTGCTGAGGTGCATTGCCGGGGTAACTATATGATAAGGTCTTTGGCCTAACAACTGAACGATATATTCCCCAAGATCACTTTCCACCGTGCTGATGTTATTATTTTCCAGAAATTCATTTAAATGAATTTCTTCAGTCACCATAGATTTTGATTTTATAACGCTCCGGGCATTGGCTTTCTGGATTATGCTAAGGATTTCCCTGTTAGCCTCCGCTGCATCATTCGCCCAGATTACTTTGCCGCCTTTACGCTGGAAATTAGATTCAAACTCTGGTAAGAGCTTATCCAGGTTTTCCATCACCTTCCACTTGATCGTATGAGCTTTTCGCTTGGAATTTTCGAGATTGGCAAACTTCGAGAGTCCACGTGCTACTGCTGTATCATACTTCCCGATGTTGTTGTTGATGATCCGCCGGTGGTCCGGGTCAAAAGCCTTTTTGGCAGAAGTGGAGACAAATTCTGATGCGAGTGTACTCATTATGCGAATTTAGCTATTCTTATCTCGAATTGGGCATATCATTAGTCACATCAACAACTGGCCTCTTATCCCTGTTTGCCAGGTCCCAGCCGGTATAAAACACCAGATGAGCCCGTTTGGTCAGCACGTCAAAATTGATCTTCCTGAACTCATCACTGGGTTTATGATAATCTTCGTGCACACCATTGAAATAGAATACGATCGGCACGCCGTGTTTCGCGAAGTTATAATGATCTGAACGATAGTAGATACGCTCGGGGTCGTTCGGGTCATTGTATTTATAGTCTATCTTCATTTTAGTGTAAACGGCATTTGCATTTTCGCTGATCTTGTGAAGGTCCGTACTAAGCTTATCAGAACCAATCAGGTAGCAATAGTTTGCCGAGTCCGGGGAAGTCTTGTATTCTTCGCCGGTTCTCCCAATCATATCGATATTCAGGTTTGTGATGGTATTAGCCATAGGGAACACCGGGTTTAATGAATACCATTCTGAACCCAGCAATCCTTTTTCTTCTGCTGTTACAAACAGGAACAGTATACTTCTGCGCGGCCCTTTGCCCTCTTTTTTCGCTTTGGCATAAGCCCTGGCGATCTCAAGAACTCCTGTTGTGCCCGAGCCATCATCATCAGCCCCGTTATTCACTTTATCTTTTCCACCATCTTTGGTTAGACCGATATGGTCGTAGTGTGCAGAAAAAACCAGTACCTCATCTTTCAGATCGGAGCCTTCAAGGTAACCCATGACATTCATGGAGCGTACATCCTTTTTTACCGGACCGTATGTAACTGCCAATGTCGAGTTTATGGATTGAGTCTGCGGTGTGCCGCTGATATCCACTGAAGATTTTAATGCTGAATATGTTTTTCCGGAATTCCTGAGCATGAGATCGGCTACTTCAGGTGCAATAGTTATTATCGCACCCGAACCCCCACGGGGTGCGGGTGCAGCTGCGTTCTCTTTTTTAAGGCTAAGCCTTCCGGATGCGGGAACGTATTGTTTCAATGCTTTGCTTACCTCCGGATTAACTACAATGATCAATGCCGGGCCCCGACTTGCGACATTCTGCAAGCGTTTCATATACTGATATGGCTCGCTCGATTTAGTAATTGCGGATAAGCCGTTATTCATTGGTTCGTTCGTACCGATCAGCATGACCACTTTTCCGGTCAGGTCTGTTCCTTTGAGGTCGTCGTAAGTTTCTGAACTTATTCCGTAACCAGCAAAAATAATTTCATCTGCGTTTATCGATCTGCCAGCGCCGCCACCCTGAACAAGTAAAAAATCTTTTCCCTGATTCAGAGAATTGCCATTGGCTGTGAAAGTAGCGAATTCAAATACTGTTTCTGTCAGAGGTACTTCCTGGAAATACGAGCCGTTTACCGGGGCAGTTAAACCGAGCTTTTTCAATTCGGCTGCAATATAATTAGCTGCCTTTTCCGCGCCCGGTTTTCCCGTTTCCCGGCCTTCAAATTTATCCGATGACAGGACCTTCAGATGCTTTCTTGCCAGTTTAGGAGTGATCTGTTCGGCATATTTCTGTGCTACCGGGTCCTGAGCAAATGCGTGTACGGAAATTCCTACAACAAGCAGTGCCCATAGTGCCTTTGTTTTCATCATTTTTATAAGGTTAGTTTAAAAAATTAACAGGACATTTTATTTACCCTGTTGGCATGACGTCCGCCCTCGAACGTTGAATTTAAGAATTTAAATGTAATTTCTTTCGCCAGTTCAATAGAGACAAACCGGGCAGGAATGCAAAGTACGTTTGCATCATTATGGCCCCTGGCGAGTTCAGCAAGTTCGCCATTCCAGCATATTGCGGCGCGAATTCCCTGGTGTTTATTAGCTGTGATGGCAACTCCATTGGCACTTCCGCAGATCAGGATGCCAAGTTTAAACTCACCACTCTCTACCGCACTTGCAACCGGATGCGCGAAATCAGGATAATCAACAGAATCGGTACCATAGGTTCCGAAATCTTTGATCTGATATTCCTTAAGAAAGTCGATAAGAACTTTTTTATATTCAAAACCGGCGTGGTCTCCGCCGATAGCGATGCTGATAGAGTTGTTCATGAGACAAAATTAATTTTTTAATAAAACAGGATCAAAGGTTCATTAGTCTTTATAAAATTCAATTTCGGCCTTTTTCTTCCGCTGTTCGACTATTGCCGAAACATATATACTCGCTTCATATAGCAGGAATAAAGGTAAGCTTACCGTGAACATGGTGATCAGGTCTGGCGTAGGAGTTACAACGGCAGCTATGATCAGGATAAGCACTGTGGCGTATCTTCTGGACGACCGCATAAACTTAGGCGTCATTATTCCCAGTTTTGACAGGATATAGATAATTATTGGAAGTTCAAATATTATACCCGCGCCGATACTTAATGTAGCCAGGATCGAGAAATATGAGTCGATCTCGATATTGTTGTTGATGATGGAACTTACCTCGTAATTAGAGAGGAAATTTATTGACAGGGGAGATATAATGTAATACCCGAAAAGAACTCCCACGATGAACAGCAATGATGCCCAGAAAACAAAGCCTGTAGCCGAATTGCGCTCATTTTCATGGAGTGCCGGCTTAACAAAACGCCATATTTCAAATAGCAGGTAAGGAAAGCCCAGAACTATCCCAATCATCAGAGATGAGTTTAACTGCAATGTGAACTGTCCTCCAAGCTGGGTATTGATAATAATAAAATTCAGCTTGGTAACACAGAATTCAGCTCCAAGGTTAAATTTCTCGGTGGCGGCGCACATCATCCTGTAAGTCCAGAAATTAGTCCTGCCGGGAGCCATGATTATCTTTTCAAAGATGAAATCGTAGAAGCTGAACGCGAGAATTGTAAATACAACTATTGCAATTGCAGCTCTTATCAGATGGCCGCGAAGCACATCCAGATGGTCAAAAAATGACATCTCGGCTTCTATCGTTTTGCCTTTTTCCTTGATGGCCTTAACAAGGTCGGTACGTTCTTCGCTCATATTTCAAAAACAAAAATACCATTCTGTTTGACTTGAGAATGGTATTCTGTTGATATTTAATAATAATCAATTTATTTGTGACATTTAAAGCAGTACACATATTGTATTCGCTGCTTTTGACAGCCAATTAGTTTTAATTCAGGCTATTCTGTCAAATCGAAGCTCTCCATAAATTTGGTCGTGAAATTACCTGCACGGAAGTTTGGATCTCTCATTAAACGCAAATGAAAAGGGATAGTTGTCTTCACACCCTCAATTACAAATTCGCTCAGTGATCTTTCCATGGTGCTTATAGCTTCTTCCCTGGTTTGGGCAACACAGATCAGCTTGGCGATCATGGAGTCATAGTTAGGAGGGATCTGGTATCCGGCATACACGTGAGTATCCACACGCACACCGTGCCCGCCCGGCGAATGAAAGTGAGTAATTAGACCAGGAGATGGCCTGAAGTTGTTGAACGGATCTTCCGCATTGATCCGGCATTCGATAGCATGCATCTCAGGAATATAGTTTTTACCTGAGATAGGGATGCCGGCAGCAACCTTTATTTGTTCCTTGATGAGGTCAAAATTGATGACCTCCTCTGTTACCGGGTGCTCCACTTGTATGCGGGTGTTCATTTCCATGAAATAAAAGTTGCGGTGCTTGTCGACAAGAAACTCAACAGTTCCGGCTCCTTCATAATTTACAGCCTGGGCTCCTTTGATGGCAGCTTCACCCATTTTTTCCCTTAGTTCGGGAGTCATGAATGGAGAGGGAGATTCCTCTACCAGTTTTTGGTGACGCCGCTGGATAGAGCAATCTCTTTCAGACAGATGACAAACTTTGCCGTATTGATCGCCAATTACCTGGATCTCTATATGACGCGGGTCTTCTACATATTTTTCAAGATAAAGACCATCATTGCCAAATGCGGCAGATGATTCCTGGCGTGCAGAGTCCCATGCGGGCTCAAACTCGTTATCATTCCACACAATTCGCATTCCGCGGCCGCCACCACCTGCTGTTGCTTTAAGTATGACAGGGTATCCGATTTCGTTTGAGATCTTGAGGCCTTCCTTAACATCGGTAAGCAAGCCTTCAGAACCGGGTATGGTTGGTACGCCTGCAAGCTTCATTGTCTCCTTCGCAGAGGCTTTGTCGCCCATGCCGTTAATCTGTTCGGCGGTTGCGCCTATAAATTTGATCCCGTAGTCATGACATATTGCCGAAAATTTAGCATTTTCCGATAGAAAGCCATAACCCGGATGGATTGCATCGGCGTTGGTAACTTCAGCTGCAGAAATGATATTGGGAATGCTCAGGTATGAATCTTTACTTGGAGGAGGCCCGATACAGACCGCCTCATCGGCGAAACGGACGTGCAGGCTGTCGCGATCTGCGGTAGAGTATACAGCTACGGTTTTTACGCCCATTTCCTTACAGGTACGGATGATTCGTAAAGCTATCTCACCACGATTAGCAATCAGTATTTTTTTAAACATAGGTTTCTTTGTCGATATGAATTTACTTCAAAAGCCGGGTACTTCTCATTTGTCTCTCGTTGCCCCGCTTCCCGTTTCTCGTCTCCTTACACTGGTTCAACCAAGAATAAAGGCTGATCGTACTCAACCGGGCTGGCATTATCTACCAATACTTTCACGATACGGCCACTTACTTCAGATTCGATCTCATTGAAGAGCTTCATGGCTTCGATAATGCAAACAACCTGTCCGGCCTTAATCTCATCGCCAACATTTACAAATAACGGTTTATCAGGGCCGGATGAACGGTAAAATGTACCGATCATGGGTGATTTAACAGTGATGTAATTGGACGTTTCATCCTTATCTGCCGCTTTGGCTTCGGTTGCCGGCGCAGCCGGACTTGCCGGTGCGGCGGGGGGTACGACTGCTGAAATAGTGTGTTGCTGAACGGGGGCCGGTGCTCCTGTTATATAGGTTGGCGCCTGGTTAGTCTTTATGGTAATTTTAAACTCTTTCTGCTCAATTGACACTTCATTTACTCCAGATCTGGAAACGAACTTAATGAGTTCCTGAATTTGTTTAATATCCATTGTTTATAGTTTAGTTTTCGGTTAATCTAAATTTATAATAAAATTTTAAGTTACGAACGATTATCTATCAGTTATCGGCTATGAGCTATCAGCTATCAGCTGTCAGCTATGAGCTTTCAGTTATCAGCTTTCAGCTATTAGGTGTTAACTCCCTCAATAAGCCCACTTCAAATAAACAGAGCCCCAGGTAAATCCGCCTCCAAAAGCTGCGAGGATAAGATTATCGCCCTTTTTTAGCTTACTTTCCCATTCCCATAAACACAGGGGGATAGTACCGTTGGTCGTATTACCGTATTTTTCGATGTTAATCATCACCTTTTCAGGATCGATACCGCAACGGCTGCTGGTAGCGTCGATTATTCTCTTGTTGGCCTGGTGCGGAACTAACCAGGCAACGTCTTCCGCTAAAAGATTGTTTCGCTCCATCACATCAGCAGCCACGTCGGCCATATTGGTTACCGCGAATTTAAACACTGCCTGTCCTTCCTGGAACAGGAAATGCTCATCATTATCCACAGTCTCATGGCTGGCCGGCCTTAAAGATCCACCAGCTTTCTGGTGAAGGTAGGGGCCTCCGGATCCATCGCTTTTCAGGATAGAATCGATAACTCCGCAGCCTTCTGTATTTGGTTCAAGCAAGACAGCACCGCAACCATCCCCAAAAATAATGCAGCTTTTACGGTCTTTATAATTTATAATAGACGACATTTTATCTCCGCCTACAACTAATACTTTCTTGTGTTTGCCCGCTTCGATGAACTGAGCGCCGGTAGCTAAACCGAAAAGGAACCCCGAGCAAGCGGCGTTCAGGTCATATCCCCAGGCATTGTCAGCGCCTATCTTATGCGCAAGGACATTGGCCGTTGCCGGGAAAACCATGTCAGGCGTAGTTGTACAGAAAATAATCAGGTCAATTTCTGCTGCAGAGATGCCTCGTTTCTTTAATAATCCGTTCACTGCTATAACGGCCATGTCAGAGGTGCCCAGATTTCCCTTCAGGATGCGGCGTTCCCGGATACCAGTCCGGGTGGTTATCCACTCATCATTGGTCTCTACCATGCCCTCCAGTTCCTTATTAGTTAGAATATAATCTGGTACGTAGCCATCAACGGCTGTTATTGCAGCATGGACTTTTGACATAATATTTTAGAATGTTTATTTAAAAGCTTCTTTGATTTTATCAACAAATTGAGCTTCTATCATCGTTCGACAAAGGAGGACCATATTTTTGATTGCTTCGGGACTGGAAATTCCGTGTCCAATTAATACAGGGGCATTAACACCCAGGATTGGGCTCCCGCCGTACTGTTCGTAGTTGAACCTGTCGAAGAACTCATCCTTGAATCCTTTTTTCAGTGTCAGGATATAAAAAGTTTCGGCCAGTTTAAGCATTACATTCCCGGTAAATCCGTCGCAAACAATAACATCTGCCTTATCATTGAACAGATCGCGGCCTTCAATGTTTCCTACAAAATTGACGTTGGTTTTTTGTAGCAGGGGGAAAGTTGCCTGAGTAAGTACGTTGCCTTTTTCTTCTTCCTCACCGATGTTCATCAAAGCAACTTTAGGGTCTTTTACGTGGTAAACGTGTTCAGCATAAATGCTTCCCATGATACCAAACTGAGCCAGGACATCTGGTTTGCAATCAGCATTGGCGCCCACATCCAGCATGATGCCGAAGCCGGATTTTAATTTAGGAACGTTTGTAGCAATAGCCGGACGTATTACTCCCGGTACCGGTTTTACGCTGAACATTGCTCCAACGAGCATTGCTCCTGTATTGCCGGCAGACGAAAAGGCGTCTATCTGCCCCTCCTTAAGATATTGGAAGCCCAGGCTTATGCTTGAATTCGGCTTTTGCAGAACAGCTTTTGCCGCATGCTCGCCCATGCCGATAACCTCGGTGGTATGAATATAGTCGAAAATTTCAGGGTCAACCCCTTCTTGGGAGATCAGGGGTAAGGCTTGGTCTTTATCGCCAAAAAGAACTATCTTTTGATCTGGCAATAAGGCTTTTTGGGCTTCTATAGCTCCCAAAACTGTTGCTTTGGGAGCGAAGTCTCCGCCCATAATATCTAAGCCAATCTTCATTTCTGAAAGCTATTAGGCTACAGAAGTGTTCTCGATAACCATTTTACCGTTGTAATACAAGTTGCCATCAACTGTATATGCACGGTGAGGTAAATGTACTGCACCTGTAGTCTGACAAGTGGTTAAACCTGGAGCCACAGCTTTATAATGCGTTCTTCTTTTATCTCTTCTTGATTTCGAGATTTTCCGTTTTGGATGTGCCATTTTTTCCTATGTATTTATTTACTTTTTAATATTTTTCAATGCCTCCCACCGGGGGTCACCGCTTTCATTTTCTTCTTTTGTTCCGCCGGACAGCTGCCTTAATTTCTCGATCATTTCCTGATCACACCATTTTGTATTGCCTTCATCAGCACAACGGTTGATATAGGGTACCGCCAGGTTAATATACTCATAGATCAATGGTGCTACATTGATCTCGCTTTCGTTTTTTGTCAAAACGATGATCTCTTCAGTATCCTCTTCAAGATTGGCATTGCCTGTAAACTTGGCTATCTGCCGCTCCTCAATTTCTACCTGATAGGGATAATCGGCTAAACAAACATCGCATCCTAACATCATTTCGCCGGAGATATAAAAATTCAGGATCATCATTGTTTCCTGTTTTTCTAAATCCAGCTTTACTTTCAGCTTCCCGCTTTTCACCAGCGAATACTCAAATTTGCTGAAAAACTCGTCAGTTACTTCAAATTCAAAATCATGAACTCCAAGTTTTAATCCGGTGTACGGAATGCTGTATTGCTGTAACGATTTCAATGCACGCCAATTGAGCCTGCAAATTTACGAAAATTTATTTAGTTGGGAACAGTTTTTTCAAAATCGGGAAATGAGCCTTGAGCCCTTTAATCCCGGTCTTTTGAAAATTTGCTAAGTTTTAAAGGATTTGCGGTAAGTTCCTTGCTTTCCCTGCGGCGTTCCACGATATTTATTGCAGTAAAGAGTGCTTCACGGAAGGAGTTCTCCGACGCCAGGTTCTTCCCCGCTATATCATAACCAGTACCATGATCTGGCGAGGTGCGAACAACAGGTAAGCCGGCGGTAAAGTTTACCCCATTATGAAAGGCGATCTGTTTGAAAGGAATAAGCCCCTGGTCGTGGTACATAGCAAGGACTGCATCGAACTTGGTATAGGTATGAGCGGCAAAGAAGCCGTCGGCGGCATAAGGCCCGAATGCGAAAATGCTCTTTGCGTTTGCTGCTTCGATCGCGGGGATTATAATATCGAGTTCTTCTTTCCCGATAAGGCCGTTATCGCCGGCATGTGGATTTAAACCCAGTACGGCTATTTTGGGTTTCTGGATCCAGAAATCTTTCCTGAGGCTTTCGTTCATCAGGCTCAGCTTGGAAACTATCTTCTCAACGCTGAGTTTTCCTGGTACATCATTTACCGGAATATGTCCGGTAACCACACCCACCCGGATATCCTCGCTGACCAGGAACATCAGCGAATCTGCAGAATCGGTCTTGCTCTGTATGTATTCAGTATGACCCGCAAACTGGAAATTGTCGTTTTGTATGTTATGTTTATTTATAGGAGCAGTAACAAGCGCATCGGTATTTCCGGCTATGAGGTCGTTTAACGCATTCTCAAGCGATATGAAAGCGTATTTTCCGCCCGTATCGGTAGTCATCCCAAGCTCTATCCTGACATCTTCTTCCCAGCAGTTGATCATGTTGGCGCGCCTGTCATGGGCCTGGGCGGGATTGCTGATCACGTTAAAATTAAAGTCGTTCAGCTCCATGGTTTTCCGGTGGAAGGATGCAACCTTTGTATGGCCATAGACGATAGGGGTGCAATATTCCAGTACCCGTTTGTCCATAAGGGTTTTTATGATCACCTCTAATCCGATACCATTTACATCTCCTATAGAAATACCTATTTTAATTTTATTACCCATTTCCTTAATAGAATCCTTTATTCCCGCAAATTAAAGACTTTAATTGCAATGTACAACTAAGTTGTAGGTTGTTGGTGGTACGTTCTACGTCTGGACGGTATATTAGTGATGCGTTTTACGTTTTACGTTCTACGTCTGGGCGGAGAGCGTGGCGCTTAACTCCGCGTTGGAAATCTGTCTGTGGGAACCGTTTTTGGAACGGTGGAAAGGAAACTTACAACGTATAACGTAAAACGTATAACTCAAAAGCGTAGTTTTGCTTTAAATAAGGAGTTCCCAATGACGGTTAAGGCGAAAAAGCATCTTGGTCAACATTTCTTAACGGACAAGAATATTGCTGAAAAGATTGTAAACAGCCTCAAATCGGCTGATCAATACGAGCATGTGCTCGAAGTTGGCCCGGGCATGGGAATCTTGTCAGATTTTTTACTGAGCAGGGATAATCCAAAGGCATACCTGATAGACATAGACACTGAATCGTTTAATTTCCTTAAGAAAAAGTACCCGTTGTTGGGTGAGAGGCTTATAAATGGAGACTTTCTGGAGCTTGATTTTAAAGCGATTTTTCCGGGCAAGCTGGGTATCATCGGGAATTTCCCGTATAACATCTCCTCACAGATATTATTTAAGATGCTGGATAACCGGGACCAGGTAGTGGAACTGGTCGGGATGTTTCAAAAAGAAGTTGCGGAACGCTGTGCTGAAAAGCCGGGAAGCAAGGAGTACGGTATTCTGAGTGTTTTCCTTCAGGCCTTTTATAAGGTCGAATACCTGTTTTCTGTAAAGCCCGGTGTATTTAATCCGCCGCCAAAAGTTACTTCGGCCGTTATCCGTCTGACGAGAAATGCTACTGAAAAGCTCGATTGTGATGAAAAGCTGTTCTGGCAGGTTGTTAAAGCCGGGTTTAACCAAAGGAGGAAAACTCTGAGAAATGCATTATCATCCCTGGTCAGTAAAGATAATATGCCGGATGATCCGCTGTTCGATATGCGCGCGGAACGCCTGGGGGTAGACGATTTCGTAAAGCTGACAAACCTGGTTAGCAATTCAAGATAATTCATAATCTAAATGGATAAGAAGATACTCATAGCTGATCATTTACATCCCATTTTTAAAGAAGAGGCTGAAAAGCTGGGATTTGAATGTGACGACATGCCATTGATAAGCAAACAGGAGACCCTTGATATCCTGAAGAACTATACCGCAATAGCTATCCGGACTAAATTTCGGATAGACAGGGAGGTGATAGATGCCGGGGTGAATTTAAGGGTTATTGCGAGGGCTGGTGCGGGGATGGATAATGTAGATGAGGAATACGCACACTCCAAAGGCATAACATGCATTAATGCGCCGGAGGGTAACCGGGATGCCGTAGGAGAACATCTGGTAGGGATGCTTTTAAGTCTCCTGAATAATTTGAGGAATGGCGACCAGCAGATACGCAATGGCATTTGGGACCGCGAAGGAAACCGGGGCTGGGAACTAAAAGGCAAAACCGTGGCGATAATCGGGTATGGTAATAATGGAAGGAGCTTTGCGCAGAAATTAAGCGGTTTTGAAGCTAATGTAATTGCGTACGATAAATATAAAACCGGGTTTAGCGATGAGTATGCTACAGAGGTAGCCATGGAGCAAGTCGTGAAACATGCGGATATCCTGAGCTATCATATTCCCTTAACCCGTGAAACCAGCACTTTATTTAATGAAGAATATCTTTTTCATTTCAGGAAGCCAATCATTTTGCTAAACGCTTCGCGGGGTGAGATAGTGAACACCCAAACTGTTTTGAACGGTTTAAAGAGCGGAAAGATCACGGCCGCAGGGCTGGACGTCCTGGAGGTTGAGAAATTCCCAGCTTTATCAGAACAACCCTGGTTTGATGAGTTAAAGAAAAGTGAGAGAGTCATTTTAAGTCCGCATGTAGCCGGCTGGAGCGTTGAATCGTATCGCAGGATCTCTGAAGTACTGGCAGAGAAACTGAAATTGATTAATATTATCTGATCCGGGGAAAAGGGGTGACATTCAATTAAGTCCCGGATTCATAGAAATAAACTGTGAAGATCACCGGGGCGATGACCGCAGATAAACTTTCTAAGTCAGAAGACTCCTCCTGCGCCGGGATGACATTTTCTTATTTCAATTTGGAAATCTGAAAGCAAAAATATTATCTTCGTGTTGATACGAGCAAGACTATATTGGCTTATGCCGACATAGTCTTGTTTGTTTTTATAGACTATACCATAAACAGAGAGAGATGACGGAAGTAACATATTACACCCAGGAAGGATTAGACAGGTTAAAGGAAGAACTCCATCAGTTAAAGACCGAAGGTCGTGCACAAATATCAAAGGCAATAGCAGAAGCAAGAGATAAAGGTGACCTTTCGGAGAATGCAGAATATGATGCAGCAAAAGAAGCACAGGGGCATCACGAATCCAAAATATCAAAACTTACAAACATTCTGGCAAACGCACGGTTAATTGATGAGTCGAAACTTGATACATCAAAGGTACTGGCTTTGTCCATTGTGAAGATAAAGAATACGAATAATGGAGCCACAATGACCTATCAGTTAGTGTCGGAATCTGAGGCTGATCTCAAATCGGGCAAGATCTCTGTGAAATCTCCTATTGCGCAGGGTCTGTTGGGTAAGTCGGTCGGCGACAAGGCAGAAATCGTAGTTCCTGCAGGTAAGATCGAATTTGAAATCGTTGAGATAAGCCGGTAAGAGAACCAGGACAAGGAACCAGGAACAAAGAACCAGGAGCAAAGAGCCAGGAGCAAAGAGCCAGGAGCAACGATGAACTACAGGCTTAAACTTATAACATAAAACGTACCACCCATTATGGCATCGATCTTTTCAAAAATTGTGGCTGGTGAGATACCAGCTCATACGGTGGCAGAAACAACCGAGTTTTTAGCTTTTCTTGATATTAACCCGCTCGTTGAGGGCCATGTGCTGGTAATTCCCAAAATTGAAACTGATTACATTTTTGACCTCGATAGTGAGAGCTATGTGGGTTTAATGCTTTTCGCACGGATAGTTGCGCAAGGTCTGAAGCAGGCTATTCCATGTAATCGTATCGGGGTAAGTGTTATTGGCCTGGAGGTGCCTCATGCGCATATTCACCTTATTCCGATAAATGATATGGACGACATGAACTTTAGTCGCCCCAAGTTAAGTCTTTCTGAGGAAAAGCTGGCCGGGATTGCTGATCGGATACGGGCGGAGCTGTAGTATTTTAACGCAGAGGTCGCAAAGTGCTACGCAAAGAGCGCAAAGGCTCGGTTGTGAACGTATAAATTTTCTCTGCGTTGTCTGCGAAAATCTTTGCGGCAAAGGGACCTTATTTAACCCGTTTCACATTATCCTTCACAAAAGCATCCCATCCTGAGTAATTCTTCTGGTTACCGGAAGTGCTAATTTTTTGAAATGAATGGCATACTGCAACTGCCAGTCCATCTGTTGCGTCGAGAAATTCCGGGGTTTCTGTAAATTTTAACAGGGTCTTAAGCATCGCACTGACCTGCTCTTTTGAGGAATTGCCATTGCCAGTGATAGACTGTTTTATTTTGCGGGGCGAGTATTCAAAAATTGGAAGATTGCGGGATAAAGCCGCAGCCATAGCTACGCCCTGAGCCCTGCCAAGTTTGAGCATCACCTGGATGTTTTTACCATAGAAGGGAGCCTCAATTGCCAGGCAGTCTGGCTTATACTGATCGATCAGTAAGACTGTCTTTTCAAAAATGTGTTTCAATTTGAGCGGGTGGTCATCCAAATGGTCGAGTTTGACCACGCCCATGCATATGAGGTCAACATTGATCTTTACTTCTTTCACAATACCATAGCCCATCACACTGGTTCCCGGGTCGATTCCCAGAATTATCCGCTCGTTGGCTTTCTCCTTTAACATCCGCCAATATTACTGATTTGCTATCAAAGCTGCTTTAAAATTTAAATTCAGCGAAGCTTTTTCTTAACATTGCAGAAAGAAGTCCATTGAATCGCGAAACCAAAAAGGTACTCAGCATAATTTTTAAGATCGCCATTCTGGTACTGGCGTTTGGGTTTATTTTTCAAAAGTTAAGCAACAATAACAGCATCGGCGATTTCAGGAAGCTAACCAGAACCATTTCGCCCCCGGATGTCTGGATCGTATTGACAAGCCTTTTTCTGTTAATGCTTTTGAATTGGACCCTGGAGGCCCTCAAATGGAGGTATCTTTTACAGCGAGTAGAGAAAATTAGTACATGGAAGGCAATAGAGTCGGTCTTTTGCGGCCTGACATGGGCGGTTTTCACGCCTAACCGGATCGGGGAGTACGGAGGGCGGGTGTTTTTCTTATCCCCCCGGAAGCGCATAATTGGAATAGTATCAATGGCTCTTGGGTCAGTCGGCCAAATGGTGATAACCAACGTTCTCGGCGCGTTTGCGTTGCTTTGGTTTGTTGCCACGTTTATGGAGCTGAACCTTATTATTAATTTTGCCCTCACCTTTGTTGTGGCAATATTCTGCAGCTTTTTTCTTCTCTTTTATTTTAACATTCAGTGGATGGACGGACTTTTGTCCAGGATAAAGTTTATTAAACCTTTCAGAAGGTTTTTCAGCATTTTGGCTAAATACAAAAAGCGGGATCTGGTTAGAGTTTTGGGATATTGCGTAACCAGGTATATAGTATTTACGACACAGTATTGCCTGGTCATAAATCTGCTGATCCCGGAAATCCCCCTCTTGTCTATGGTTATGATATTGCTTATATTATTTTTTATACAATCAGCCCTGCCGTCACTGGATCTGCTTGATATTGGTGTAAGAGCGGTTACAGCTACCTATTTTTTTGCATTCGTCACGGATCAGGAAGTAGCCATTATGGCGGCTACTGCATGTGTTTGGCTGATTAATCTAATTATTCCAGCTATTTTGGGTTCATTTTTCGTCCTTAAACTTAATTTCTTTGGCAATCCTCGTAATTAGCATCTTAACAGGCTGTCTTACCTTTTTCTATATCGGCATGTTGTTTTATCTTAGAAATGGCTGGAGGCGAATCCCATATTTCCGCACGGAAGCTAATGCGCCTTCCACATTCGTAAGTGTTTTAATTGCTGCCAGGAACGAAGAAGGGAAAATAGAAAAAACTATTTTGGATATTCTGGCGCAGGATTACCCCGCCGATTTATTTGAACTTATAATCGTTAACGATCATTCTACAGACCGCACAGCAGAGATCATCTCAGGATTTTCAGATAAAGGCGTTAAGCTCATAAACCTGGATGAAAGTGAAAAGTTAAATTCGTATAAAAAGAAGGCTATAACCAAGGCCATCGACGTTTCTTCCGGAGAGCTGATCATCACCACTGATGCCGATTGCAGAATGAATAAGTTGTGGCTCAGAACCATCGTTGCTTACTACGAATCGGGAGATTATAATCTTATTTCGTCACCGGTAACTTTTTTCGAAGAGAAGAATCCATTTGAAGAAATTCAATCGCTTGAATTCTTATTTCTGATCGGACTTGGAGCTGCGGGTATCGGAAATAAAATGCCGGCAACATGTAACGGGGCAAACCTGGCTTATAGAAAAGATGTTTTTCTGAAGTTAAATGGCTTTAAAGGTATTGATGATCTGGCATCCGGAGATGATGAGCTGTTTCTTCATAAAGTAGCTTCTGCCTACCCGGGCAGCATAGGATTTTGTAAGTCTCTGGATGCGGTTGTATACACACACGCCAAGGAGAATCTTAAAGAGTTTATACAGCAGCGTAAGCGCTGGGCTTCAAAAAGCACACGATATAAGAATAAAGGTGTTGTTGTTTTGGGAGTCGCTGTATGGCTGTTCAACCTGTTGTTTATCACGAACTTCTTTTCCGGGTTTTTTAATACTGATTTCTGGTGCCTGGGGTTTGCCGCCATCATTCTTAAGATGGGGTCGGAGTTAATGTTTCTATACCCGGTTTGCTCTTTTGCAAAACGAAAGGAACTTCTTTTATATCAACCTGTTTCGACGGTTATTCATATATTTTATCTTGTTTTTATTGGCATTGCCGGAAACTCAGGAAAGTACAACTGGAAGGGTAGGATGGTGAGGTGAGCGATGGGCTATGAGCATTGAGACATGAGCTCAAAACTGACAGCTCAATGCTCCCGGTACTTTTATTTTCAATAACATTTCTCTATTTTTATGCCATACCGTCAATAAAAAGGCTTGTATTGTCAAATATTCCAACCTCAATAATTAACAATGAGAGTGAGTTAATCCAGCTCCTTTTAAAACGGCAGGCAGAGTTAAATTCCCTGCTTGAAATTACGCAGGCGATTAATAAAAACAGTTCCTCGAGTGTCCTTTTCGAGATGCTTGGAGTAATCCTGAACGTCCATCTCAAAATTGGCAGGGTTCGTCTCCTTATACGTGAAAGTGAACATTTTTATTGTGCAGCACGTTTTGGCGGAGAGTTTGAAAATGCCAAGACACTGCAGCAAACTTGCCAGGCTCTTTCTGACTATAAAAATATTACTGCTTTAAGAGCGAATCCGGATGCGCTGCTTAGTCAGTATGAATATTTTGTGCCTGTATTCCATAAAGATGAGTTTCTTGCCTTTGTTTTAATTGGTGATTTTGACACCGGCCACGAGCTTTTAGGAAATGACCTGAATTTCATTGAGACCCTCATTAATCTGATAGTGGTTGCCCTTGAAAATAAAAAATTATTCAAGGAGCGGGTTGACCGGGAACGTCTGCAAAGGGATATGGAGCTGGCTGTCGAAGTGCAGGGCATGCTGATCCCGAGGGAATTACCTAAAACAGGCGCAGTGGAAGTAGGGGCTACATACCTGCCGAACCAAAACATAGGCGGAGATTACTTTGATTTTATAAAATTAGGCCCCAATGAGTTTTTATGGTGTATAGCTGACGCCTCCGGTAAGGGAGTGTCGGCCGCATTGCTGATGGCCAATTTGCAGGCAAGTCTGCGGGCGTGGTCATCTGTAGAGAAGGATCTCGTAAAGATAATCGAACGCCTGAACGAAATTGTGGTATCGAATACCAATGGAGAGAGGTTTATAACGCTATTTCTTGGATTATATAATGAAAAGACCTGCGAACTCAGGTATGTTAACGCGGGCCATAATCCGCCGATCTTGATCAGTGGCGAAAAGGTTAAGTTCCTCACGGAAGGTACAACAGTGATTGGAGCGTTTGATAAGCTACATTCTTTAAACGAGGGAATAGAAATATTGTCGCCAGGCAGCCTTGTTTTCAATTATACAGACGGCCTCGTAGAAAGTGCCGGGGAGGAAGTTTATGTTTCTGATGAGGAGCTTGTAGCGCATTTGATGAGCAGCCGCCTACTATCAGTAGACGACCTGAACGAGGCGATTTTGCGAAACATTCAGTTAACCAATAATGCCCGTATGAATTCGGATGATATTACGATTCTCACCATCCGGATCTTATAGGATATTCACTGGAAATCATAAATTTGTCGTTTATATTCCATAATTCCAATTATGCTTTTATCGTATTTTCAGGAAGAATTAGTTGAAGCGGGGTGCGATGAAGCAGGGCGGGGCTGTCTGGCAGGCCCGGTTTTTGCTGCTGCGGTGATCCTTCCGCGGGACTTTTCGCACGATGTTCTTACCGATTCAAAGCAGCTTTGCGAAAAGGACAGGTACCAGCTTCGCGAGTGCATTGAGCGGGAAGCAATCTCTTACGCAGTGGCACAGGTTGACCACGACGAAATCGACCGCATCAATATCCTGAATGCTTCTTTTCTTGCGATGCATCTGGCATTGGAGAAGCTTCATATACGGCCCGGCTTCATCCTGGTAGATGGTAACCGGTTTAAGTCTTATCAGCAAGTTCCTCACCAATGTGTAATCAAAGGTGACGGTAAGTACTATTCCATTGCGGCGGCATCGATCCTCGCCAAGACATATCGTGATGATCACATGCAGCGTTTGGCCGACGAGCATCCTCAATATGATTGGAAAAATAACAAAGGCTATCCGACCATAAAACACAGGGATGCAGTCATATCTTATGGCATGTCACCATATCATCGCCGGACGTTCCGGGTAACAGATCCTCAAATGAGCATTGCGTTTGAGGAGTAGCCAATTATAAATTAGCCGATAGCTTTGGCTGTTTTTACTTACTTTTGCCGCTATCCATAATTAAACTTTACATGAAAAATGTAGCCCTAAACGATATCCATATAGGCCTTGGCGCCAAAATGGTTCCATTTGCCGGATTCAACATGCCTGTTCAATATGCCGGGATAAATGCTGAGCATGAAACGGTACGTACCGGCGTTGGTGTATTTGACGTAAGTCATATGGGCGAGTTTATCCTAAAGGGCGAAGGTGCCCTTGACTTAATTCAACGGGTGAGTTCCAATGACGCTTCGAAGCTCTTTGATGGCAAGATACAATATGCTTACCTCCCCAATGAAACAGGCGGCATTGTTGACGACCTCCTGGTTTACCGCATAGATGAAAAAACATATATGCTGGTGGTTAATGCATCAAATATTGATAAAGACTGGGATTGGATCTCAAAATATAATACTTCTGGTGTGGAGATGAAAAATATTTCCGATCAGACATCGCTTCTCGCAGTTCAGGGACCGAACGCTGCAAATGCCCTTCAGAGCCTCACAGATATCGATCTGGCCGCAATGGAATATTATACGTTCAAAAAGGGTGTATTTGCCGGGGTGGACAATGTATTGGTCTCCGCCACAGGATACACCGGAGCAGGCGGTTTTGAGATATATTTTGACAATAAGCATGCTGAGCACATGTGGAGAGAGATCTTCAAGGCTGGCGAATCTTTCGGGATCAAACCGATCGGGCTGGCAGCAAGGGACACTCTGAGATTGGAGATGGGATTTTGCCTGTATGGCAACGATATCGATGATACTACTTCACCTATAGAAGCCGGGCTGGGCTGGGTAACTAAATTCACAAAGAAATTTGTTAACTCAGAAAAGCTTGCCGAAGAAAAACAGAACGGCGTGAACCGGAAACTGATTGGTTTCGAAATGATCGATCGTGGAATTCCACGACACGATTATGAAATAGTTGATGCCGACGGGAATACAATTGGTAAGGTAACTTCCGGTACTCAGGCGCCTTCACTTCAAAAAGCCATTGGCCTGGGTTACGTGACTAAGGAATTCTCAAAAGAGGGATCGGAAATATTTATCAAGATCCGGGATAATAAAGTCAAGGCGCAGGTAGTAAAGTATCCGTTTAAATAGTAGACATTTCGAATAATGCAGAAGCGCAACCTGGAAGTGTGTCTTACACCGGCCCTGTTACATCTTTATGATATAAAAGCAAGCATAGTAGTTGTTATTGATATTTTCCGTGCAACTTCGTCTATCTGCTACGGGATAGATAATGGCGCCGAGGCAATAATCCCGGTGGCCACGGTGGAAGCCTGTGAATCGTACAGAGAATCGCAATTTCTGCTTGCAGCAGAAAGAAACGGGGAAGTGGTTGCAGGCTTTGATTTTGGGAATTCCCCCTTCTCGTATACGACGGAAAAGGTAAACGGTAAAACCGTAGTTCTCACAACGACGAACGGCACACATGCAATAAATCTTTCCCGTGGTGCAAGCAGGATCGTAATCGGCTCATTTTTAAATCTGACCGCTTTGTGTAACTGGCTTAAGGGCCAGCCTAATGACGTTCTGCTTCTATGCTCAGGCTGGAAAGACAAAGTGAATCTGGAAGATACCCTGTTTGCGGGCGGAGTTGTGAACCATCTTAAAGATGAGGGCTATCACCTCGATGACTCTGGAATTGCATCTGAAGATCTTTACGTAATGGCTGCGAACGACTTGAATGCCTACCTGAAAAAGACATCCCATAGCGAACGGTTGAAAAAACTCGGTATAGAGGAAGATATTGCTTTTTGCTTAAATGTGGATGTGACTACTGCTATACCTGTGCTGGATGGCGAGAGATTAGTGAGACTGGCTGTTTAACGACAGGGGTAATTGCGAATAGCGATATTAGTTTAGTTTGCTATTATTTTTGTGTCTTTCTGCATCCCGGATGCTCTTCTTTTCCAGATTCTTTTCCAGTGCATTTGTTAAATCAACTCCGGTTTGATTTGCCAGGCAGATCAGCACAAAGAGAACATCCGCAAGTTCGTCACCCAGGTCCTTTCCCTCGTCTGATTTTTTAAACGATTGTTCACCATATTTCCGTGCCATAATTCGGGCCACTTCACCAACCTCTTCCATCAGTATGGCTGTGTTGGTAAGTTCGTTGAAATAGCGGATCCCCGTAGTGTTTATCCATTTGTCAACTATTTGCTGGGCTTCCTCTAGGGTCATAGCTTTTTATTCTTTAGACTTGGTATCAATGATAATGGTTACCGGGCCATCGTTAATAAGGCTGATCTTCATGTCAGCACCGAAAATACCGGTTTGGATCTTCCGTCCAGTGGCTTTCGTTAATTCTGCAATCATTTTTTCATATAGCGGGACAGCTGCATCCGGTTTAGCAGAGCGCGTAAA
The DNA here is from genome assembly GCF_029360805.1 of Daejeonella sp. JGW-45. Classification (GTDB taxonomy): domain Bacteria; phylum Bacteroidota; class Bacteroidia; order Sphingobacteriales; family Sphingobacteriaceae; genus Daejeonella. The sequence continues at coordinate 436,653 of NZ_JARKNC010000010.1, forward strand.
ACCCGGCCGGTTTCCTTTTTTTGTTGACGCATAGAGCGTAAACTGGCTGATCAGGAGAATATCGCCGCTCACTTCGGATAAGGCTTTGTTCATCGCACCGTTCTCATCGGGGAAAATGCGCATGCTGGTAATTTTTTGAGCAAGCCAAACCGTATCTTCATCCGAGTCGGCATCTTCAATACCTAATAAGACCATAAAGCCAGTCTTAATCTGCCCTGTTATTTTTCCTTCAACAGAACATGATGCCTGGCTGACGCGCTGGATTACTGCTCTCATGCCCGGGTATCGTTATTGTGGTATATGCTTAAATAGCTGTCATATCTGGAGGGTTCGATCTCTCCGTTCTCCAGGGCTTTAAGCACGGCGCACCCTGGTTCATTGATGTGACGGCAATTGTGAAACTTACAATTGCTCATCAGCCCGCGTATTTCGGGGAACAAGCGCCCGAGGTCTTGTTTCTCAATATCAAATATACCAAGCTCACGTATTCCCGGAGTATCGATCAGATATCCGCCAAAAGGTAATTTAAACATCTCTGCAAAAGTTGTTGTGTGTTTCCCCTTATCACTCCAATCTGAAATATCACCTGTTTTTAACTGGAATCCGGGAAGGAGGGCATTGATCAGTGTAGATTTGCCGACACCAGAATGTCCGCTTACCAGGGTAACCTGATCTTTCAAAAGCTCTCTTACCTGATCCAGGTTAGTCTGCTCTGTTGCAGATACGCTGTAGCAGGGATAACCGGCCTTTTCATAGATAGCCTGGTACTCTGTGAGGACATCCAGCCCTTCATCGCTAAAGAGGTCGAGCTTGTTAAAAATCAATTTTGCCGGAACATGATAGGCCTCGGCAGTTACCAGAAACCTGTCTATAAAACCCAGGGAGGTCCGCGGTGAAGCAAGTGTTACAATAAGAAAGGTCTGATCAAGGTTTGCTGCAAGTATCTGAGCCTGCTTTGAAAGATTAACAGACTTACGAATGATATAATTTTTCCTGGGATGCAGGTATGAGATCAGCCCGGTTCCGAGATCAGGCTCCAGCTCGATGTCAACGTGGTCGCCGACTGCCACGGGGTTTGTGGTTTTAATTCCAAGTGTACGGAACTTACCTTTTATCCGGCAGTTGATGGTTCTCCCGTTGTCAGTAAGTACCTCGTACCAGCTTCCGGTTGATTTTATTACTAAGCCCTGCATTGGATGTAAAGATAATATTTAGTTGCCAGTTGCCGGGCAAGACGGATGTTCATTCCGCAAGGATAAAAACAACGGACCGATAAATTATTCTTAGCATGTTAGTATAGATCGCAAAATATCTCTTATTATTATAGTTAATAAATTAGTTTGCATTTATAACCTTATCAACCGTAGAACAATTATGCAAAATATTCAAAAATCAAAACTTTTCTGGGCTAGCTGTCTGGCTCTCCTGGTTACATCATTATCATTTGGAATCCGGGCAGGCATTATGGGCCCCTTGTCTGCGGAGTTTAATCTAAGTGCGTCAGAACTGGCGACAATAACGGCTACCGCATTCTGGGGCTTTCCCCTGGCAATTATTGTTGGTGCATTTGTTGTCGATATTATAGGCATGAAACGGCTGCTGGTGATGGCATTTTTATTTCACCTGGCCGGTATTGTCCTAACAATATTTGCGCAGGGTTACTGGACTTTATTCCTGTCCACCTTACTTATAGGAATTGCGAACGGTACAGTTGAAGCTGCCTGTAATCCGCTGGTGGCTGCCCTGTATCCCGACAATAAAACAACAAAGCTGAATCACTTCCATCTCTGGTTCCCGGGCGGTATTGTTATAGGAACGCTGATTGTCTACCTCCTTACAGATATGGGAATAGGCTGGCAGGTGCAGATGGGCTTTATGCTGATCCCGGCCTTGATCTACGGCTATCTGTTCTACCAGCTGGAATTCCCGGTTACGGAGCGTGTATCTTCAGGGTATTCAACTGCTGATATGTATAAGGCCGTGTTGTCGCCGCTGTTCCTGTTCATGATCATTTGTATGTTCGGTACAGCAATTACTGAATTGTTTACCGGTCAATGGATCAGTTTGTTGATGGCAAACATTACTCAGAATGCGATACTTATCGTTACACTTACCGCGGGGGTTATGGTTGTTGGAAGGGCCTTCGCTGAACCCATCGTGCATCGTTTTTCGCCATCGGGTGTGTTATTGATCTCTGCTGTCATTGCCGTGCTGGGTCTTTATATGCTAAGCACGCTTACAGGAAACTCCATTTTCATTGCAGCACTGATTTTCGGGATCGGGGTATGCTATTTCTGGCCAACCATGATCGGTTTTGTGGCCGAATATATTCCCAAGTCAGGAGCTCTCGGAATTAACCTGATGGGCGGTGCAGGAATGTTTGCCGTTTCTTTATATATGATGTTTATGGGGGGATATTACGATGAGCTGATTGCTAAACATCTTCCTGCGGGCGCAGATCTCGATAATTATGTCAATGCGCCGGCAGGTACTCAAATGGCCGCTGCCCTGCATGACGCCAAGAACCTTGCCGGTCCGGAAGTTCTGCAAACCACCCTGATCATCCCGGTATTATTGGTGATCGCGTTTAGCGGCCTTGTATTTTATATGAGATCCAGAAAGTTGGCAAATGCGTAAACAAGCTCAATCGAAATAGGGTAAGTTTTAAAATAATTTCATAATCATTTGTTATTTCCAAAACTTAGCCCGTAATTAGCGCCACAGAAAAAACAATGAACACTAACTTTTATACCACAACAACAAATACCACAACCACGCTAACGCGGGGAAGGTAGTTGTATGGTGTAATAAAATCATAAAAAACATCAAAAGCGCCTTCCTCCGAAAACGGGGAAGGCGCTTTTTTTTATCAAAATCTTAATCTCAACTAATGAAAGTTTTAAAATTCGGAGGCACATCAGTAGGATCAGTTGAATCGATCAGTAAATTATTGCAGATCGTTGAAAAAGAGGACAAAAACACGGGTAACCCGGTGGTTGTCTTGTCTGCGATGAGCGGCGTTACGAATCTGCTGTCTGCGATGGCGGGCAAAGCATCGCAGGGAGGAACTTTCCGTGATGAGCTGAAAGAACTGGAAGAAAGGCACTTTGAAGTGATCAAAGAACTGCTGGCTGTTTCACGGCAGAATCCTGTATTTACCCAATTGAGGATTTTATTCAATGAGATAGAGGATTTGTTGCAGGGTGTATCGATGTTGCGGGAACTGACACCGCAAACCCGCGATGTGATCTTAAGCTACGGCGAACGGTGCTCTACTTTCATGGTGAGCAAGATAGCTGGCCAGGAAAAGGATAATACCATATACGTAAATGCTGCTGATCTGATTAAGACCGACAGCAGTTTCGGGCAGGCGAAAGTAAACATCGAGCTTACGGAAATGCTGATTCGCGATTTTTATGAGAAAAATAAGAATAAAATGCTGTTTGTTACCGGATTCATTGCCAGCAATGATGAAGGCAGGATAACTACGTTGGGACGCGGCGGAAGCGATTATACCGCTGCTATATTTGGTTCGGCATTGAACGCGAAAGAAATTGAGATCTGGACTGATGTAAATGGTATGATGACTGCTGACCCGAGAATGGTTAAGAAGGCCTTTTCATTGCCCGAATTGTCTTATACCGAAGCAATGGAGCTTTCGTTTTTTGGCGCCAAAGTAATTTACCCGCCAACAATGATCCCGGCTTTTATGAAGAAGATCCCGATTGTTATCCGAAATACTTTTGAGCCTGATTTCGCCGGTTCTGTGATCAAGCATAATTGTGAAAATTCTAACCTTCCTATTAAAGGGATTTCCTCTATCAATGACATAAGCATCATCAATATTGAGGGGAGCGGGATGGTAGGTAAAGCGGGCTTTAGCGGCCGTTTGTTTTCACTTCTTGCGCGCGAGCAGATAAATGTTATTCTTATTACCCAATCCTCTTCCGAACACAGTATCACATTTGCCATCCACCCGGGCGATGCAGTCCGGGCACAACAGGTGATCGAGCATGAATTTGAGCTGGAGCTGCTTGCTAAAAAGTTGGATACGCCCGTATTTGAACAAGGTCTTTCTGTGCTGGCAATAGTCGGCGAAAATATGAAGCAAACGCCGGGAATTTCCGGAAAGCTTTTCCATGCCCTGGGCCGGAATGGCATTAATGTAAGGGCGATCGCACAGGGTTCTTCAGAATACAATATTTCTGTGGTCATCTCCCGTGAGGACCTTAACAAGGGACTGAATGCTATTCATGACGCGTTCTTTGCTGACCTTCACAAAACACTTAACCTGTTCTGCCTGGGAACAGGAAATATAGGTAAAACCCTGTTCAGGCAATTGCAGGAACACCGTCAATTCCTCCAGGAGCATAATGGCATACAGGTAAGGGTTGTTGGTATCGGCAACACCCGGAAGATGTATTTCGATCCTGAGGGGATAGATCTGGATAACTGGGAAAAGGCCCTCGAAGGCACAAACCAGATAGCTGATCTATCGGGATTTGTACAAAAAATGAAGGATATGAACCTTCCAAACTGTGTCTTTGCCGACAATACAGCCAGCCTAAAACCAATCGAGTTCTACCATGAGATATTTAGCGCGAATATTTCCATAGTAACTTGTAATAAGATTGGTAATTCTTCAAGCTATGAGCAGTACAGGCTCTTTAAGGATACCGCCCGTATCCATGGCGTTGATTATTTCTACGAAACAAACGTGGGAGCCGGTTTGCCGATCGTGCGTACGCTTAAAGACCTGATGATCAGCGGCGACAGGATATTGAGCATTGAGGCTATCTTGTCGGGTACAATTTCTTACATATTTAATAACTATAAAGGTGACGTCACTTTTCATGATATCGTAAAGCAGGCACAGGAAAAAGGCTATACCGAGCCAGATCCGCGTGATGATCTTAAGGGTACTGATTTTATGCGTAAGATGTTAATTCTCGCCAGGGATGCGGGATATCCTTTAGAAGCCGAGGATGTGAACATCGAAAGTATGTTGCCGAAATCTTGTATTGAGGCCGGGTCTGTGGAGGAGTTTTATTCTGAACTAAAAAACGAGAATGCTTTCTTTGAGAATATGAAGAAGCAAGCTGAAGCGGAAGGGAAGGTGCTGCGGTATATCGCTAAGCTTGAGAACGGAAAGGCAACTATTAATCTTCAAATGGTAGACGACAGTCATCCGTTTTATGCCCTTTCGGGGAGCGACAATATTATTTCATTTACAACCGACAGATATAAAGAACGTCCTATGGTCGTTAAAGGTCCCGGCGCGGGTGCCGATGTGACCGCAGCCGGGGTATTTGCAGATATTGTAAACGTTGGTGCACAATAGGCCCGTTAAGCGAAGGATTTTAATAATTTTGATGCATCTGGGCAGAGGCGCTACATCCATCTGACAGAAAAAATTAATAATGAATAGATCAGTTAAAGTTTTTGCTCCCGCTACCGTTGCAAATGTTGTTTGCGGTTATGATGTCCTGGGTTTCGCCGTCGATCAGCCAGGCGATGAAGTGATCATGCGTTTGAAGGATGAGCCCGGGGTAACAATAACAAAGATCAGCGGAGATGACGGGCGTTTACCTTATCACCCTGCGAAGAACACCGTCAGTGTGAGTGTGCAACATTATCTCGAACACATCGGGCGGCCCGATGTGGGCGTGGAGATCGAACTGTTTAAGAAAATGCCAATCGGCAGTGGTCTTGGCTCTAGTTCTGCCAGTACCGTTGCGGGGCTTTTTGCGATAAATACCCTGATGGGTAGCCCTTTGACCCAAATGGATCTGGTTCCTTTTGCGATGAAGGGCGAGGAAATGGCGTGCGGGACAGGACACGCTGACAATGTAGCTCCCGCATTGCTGGGTGGATTTGTGCTGATCAGGAGTTACGAGCCTCTGGATATCATCAAGCTGCCTTATCCTGAGGAGCTTTATTGTTCGATCGTATTTCCTCACGTTGATGTTCCAACGCGCGACGCAAGGAAGATCATCCGCAGTAATGTGCCGCTTAAAGATGCGGTGGTACAGTGGGGGAATGTTGCTGGCTTGGTTAGCGGATTATTCCTGAAAGATATCGATCTGATATCCCGAAGTATGAAAGACGTGATCGTTGAGCCTGTAAGATCGATACTTATTCCCGATTTCTACCGGTTGAGAGAAATAGCGATGGAAAACGGTGCTCTGAGTTTTGGTATCTCCGGCTCCGGGCCATCTGTCTTTACTTTTACCAGGAACGCGGACGATGCCCGGATTATAAACGAAAAGCTACAAAAGCATTTCCTTTGGCTGGATACTGAAAGTATTGCTTACCATTCTCCAATCAATTCCAAAGGCCCAATAATACTAGACTAATGCAACTTTACAGTACCAATAACAAAGACCTCCGGGTTTCATTTAAAGAAGCCGTTTTTAATAGCTTGCCTGCCGACAGGGGTTTATATATGCCGGAAACCATCCCGGTATTGGATCCTGGCTTCATTAGAGATTTACACCTGTATAGTTTGCCTGAAATTGCATTTACAGTAGCTAAGAATATTCTTAATGACGATATTCCTGACAGCGACCTGAAGAGGATTATTGACGATGCCATAAATTTTGAGGCTCCGGTAGTCAAGTTGGACGAGAATATCCAGGTTCTTGAGCTCTTTCACGGGCCTTCACTGGCTTTTAAAGACTTCGGCGCCCGGTTTATGAGCAGGGTGATGAGCTACTTCCTCGAAGCAGGAGAGAAAGAGTTAAACGTATTGGTTGCGACCTCCGGCGATACCGGTGGTGCCGTTGCACTGGGCTTTCTGGGGGTGCCTGATACCCGGGTTACCATATTATACCCTAAAGGAAAGGTGAGTCCGATACAGGAACTGCAACTGACTACGAATGGTCAGAACATCCGTGCAATAGAAATTGAGGGAACATTCGATGATTGTCAGGCTTTGGTTAAACTGGCATTTAACGATCCTGAGCTTAAAGCCAGGTTCCGCTTAACTTCCGCTAACTCGATAAATATATCAAGGCTGATCCCGCAGACGTTCTATTATTTTAATGCTTATGCACAATTACAGCGTCAGGGAAAACATGAGGTGATATTCTCCGTGCCAAGCGGTAACTTCGGTAACATCGGTGCGGGCTTCCTGGCCTGGAAAATGGGCCTGCCGGTAAAGCAGTTCATTGCTGCTACAAATATAAATGATACGGTTCCTGCGTTCTTAAAGAGTGGTGTATATCAGGCTAAGCCTTCGGTTCAAACCTATTCAAATGCCATGGATGTGGGCAACCCGAGTAACTGGGTAAGGATCATGGATCTTTTTGAAGGCGATAGTTCAGAACTTAAACAGTTGTTAACAGCGTATACGTTCACCGATGAAGAAACTCTGAAAGCTATCGAGGAGGTTTATCACGAACAGGCTTATATCATGTGCCCTCATACTGCGATTGCCTGGCTGGCATCCAGGCAGTGGTTAAGAGACCATAACGATGAAACTGCTGAACTGGTATTTCTTTCAACTGCACACCCATGTAAATTCCCGGATATTTTCCCTGAAGCGATAGCATCCAAGATCGTTGTTCCTTCCCAGGTACAGGAACTTGAAGGACGGGAGAAACTTGCTGTTAGTCTGGGTAAGGACTTTGAAGGGTTTAAGGGGTATTTGTTGAGGGGATAGGATCGGGAAGTCAGGCAATGCCCACTCAAACATTTCCCGAAATTTCGTATTTTACTTAATATGAGTAAATTTTCGATTCCTGAAAACACCATCTACATTTGCCAGGGCAGTAAGTGCTCCAAGCGGGGGAGCAGGGAATTGTATAAGAATCTTAAGCAATACCTCAAGAGTAAAGGAGTGAAGGACGATATTGAGCTGATTGTTACAGAATGCACTGACAGGTGTAAATATGCACCGGTTCTTGCCGCCCAGCCATCAAATATCTGGCTAAAAGAGTACACGGCTAAAGATGTTGTCAAATTAGTGGAAGACATTTTAAAGAAGAAAGTCTGAGGTCTGACTGGATTTCCGGCCTCTGGCTTCCGCATCGGACCTCAATTATTTTCCTTGCCAAGCAACAGCCTGGCCTGCGTACCCCAGCCACCTATAAATACATCATTAATACCATCCTTGTTTACGTCGCCTATACAAATACCCCACGACCGCCCTTCAGTGCCTTCAGGAATAACTTCTGTGCTGACGTCGGTGAACACGCCATTACCATTGTTGCTATAAGCCCGTATTTTATCCGGACTGAATCCCGGGATCTTAACGGCGCTTAGTAAAATGTCTTCGTCGCCATCGTTGTCAAAATCGATCACATTAGCTGCATAGGTAGAAAATTTGTTTGATGGCATCCGTTTACCTGTCTCATCCTTGAATACGCCTTTTCCGTTATTTATTAGCAGGCGGGTTTGCGGGTCTTTTTCCCATTGCCCACCGTTATTTGTTAGGTTGGCAAATAGAATATCCTTGTCGCCGTCACCATCCGCATCAAATAATACAGATTCGCGGGTATGCAGAGGTACAAGCAGCTCGAGCTGAGCTGCCCGCTCTGTGAAGACACCCTTACCGTTGTTGAGGTATAACCTGTTCGGTGGAATTTCATTCCCTATAATCATATCGAGATCTCCGTCACCATCAAGGTCTGCAAGCTTTATATCCTGGGTTGAGTCATTTATTTGCGGAATATTTGAGGATGTAGCATCTGTAAAGCTGCCGGGTTTTCGCCTGTTATTAAGCCAGAGGAAATCCTGGCCCTTCGACCCTGAGTTGCCAACAAGAATATCCGGAAGGCCGTCTCCATTTACGTCGCCGACAGCCAGGCCATTTCCCTCGCTTTTTGCCGGCAGGTAATCACTCAGGTCACGGAACGTGCCGTCACCATTACCCAAATATAATTCAGGCGTTTGATCGTCTTCTGCAACAAAAACGGCATCTAGCTTGCCATCATCGTTGAAATCCGTAAGCCGGACATGTTCTGAATCTGCCTTGATCCCACGGAATATACCCTCTTTCCAGGTAAATTTTCCTGAGCCGTCATTCAGGTATAATCTGTTTACATCATTTTCTACCGCTATAACGATGTCAAGGTCGCCATCCATATCTACATCCCCAAAGGCAGCATCAAGAGAATGAAGTTTGGGCGCCTGGGGCAGGTGAGTTGCCGTTACGTCATTGAAATACGCAGTAGAATTAGCTGAGGGGGTTTGGGTTGAAGGGATGCAGGCTATATAAGTTCCAAGCACTACGATGGTTCCTGCAAAAACATAAGCATAAGTTGGGATAGTCTTCATGTTTTCAGGTTGAATGGTTAACCTAACTTACCGAAATCCATAGAATAAAAAAGGCCGTCGTTTCGGACAGCCTTTTGCTTTTTATTCAGCAGAATATTTAATATTCCCGATGTTCTTATCAATATCCCAGTAGCCTGTGCCCTGTTCTCCGATAACCTCGAACAGTTCGAGGGCCCGGCGTGCCACGTATTCTTCTTCGCGTTGTTCTCTCAGGAACCAGTTAAGGAACTCAAGGGTTACATAGTCCTGCTCTTTATGGCACCTTGCAACTATATTCTTAAAAGACTGAGTAATGGCGATCTCCTGGTCAAGGGCATCTTCAAATACTTCGCGGAATGTGCTCCAATCGTTTTTTATATTGGTGACTTCAGGAGAAACTGAGGTTCCTCCCATATCCAGAATGTACTTGTAAATTTTCAGCTGGTGCTCTCTTTCTTCATTCGACTGTTTGAAGAAAAAATCTGCCGACCCGTCGAAACCATTGCGGTCGCACCAGGATGCCATTGATAAATATATAGATGAAGAGTGGGCTTCCTTTTTAACCTGCTGATTTAACAGAGCCTCTATTTCAGTAGACAGAAGGCTTTTTATACGCATCAAATCTTTCATAACCAGTTATCTTTTTGTGTATAAACAAAACTAAAGATAATAAGTTGCAGATAAGTTGATTAAAAGTAATATGTAGTTAATCTAAATTAAGACATGACCAGGCGGTCAAGGCAATCGGTAATGATGTGATTTAAGCCGAACATGGCGAAAGCACCGTCAAGAATCTCTTTAAGATAGATAATTTCAAGGCCGGAAAGTACAAAACAATTATCCTTGATCAGGATGATCTCGATATCTGCATGCTCTATAAGCGTACACATATGGCCCAGGTCCACTTTGTCTATAATCTTCTTCAAATCGTTTAACGAAGAAAAACTAAGCCGCGACGTTTTACCTGAGAAATTAAGATAGAGGCAATTCTCAACATCAGATTGATAGATGCCACCCCTGGAAGTAATGAATACTTCTATTAAATCGGCTGTGATAATATGCTGTTCTGACATGAGAGTACAAAGATCACATTATTTAGAAGCAATCCAAATAAATTTGATAAAATATTTATCTGGATTGCTCTGTCAGCTAGTAACTAAGGTTTGGACTCAGCCATCTTTCCACATCCTCTAATGGCATTCCTTTCCTAACCGCATATTCCTCGACCTGGTCTTTCTCTATCTTACCGAGACCAAAGTAGCGGGATTGCGGGTGGGCGAAATAGAAGCCGCTTACAGCTGCAGTGGGATACATTGCATAACTTTCTGTAAGGTAGATGCCGGTGGCATTTTCTGCATCCAGGATTTCAAACAGGGTCGCTTTTTCGGTGTGATCGGGGCAGGCAGGATAGCCTGGTGCAGGGCGTATTCCAGCATACTTTTCTTTTATCAGTTCCTCATTGGAAAGTGCTTCGTCTTTCGAATAAGCCCAGTATTCTTTACGGACCATTTCGTGCATCCTTTCTGCAAAAGCTTCCGCCAGGCGATCGGCAAGGGCCTTAACCATGATACTGTTGTAATCATCATAGTTCTTCTCATACTGAGCGACGAGTTCATCCACACCAATTCCCGCAGTTACGGCAAAACCGCCCCAATAATCAGGTATGCCCGATTCTTTAGGAGCAACAAAATCGGCCAGGGCATAATATGGTTCCCCCTCAGGTTTTTCAGCCTGCTGGCGAAGTGTATGAATAGTTTTATAAACTTTCGTTCTTGTATCGTCCGTATAAAGTTCAATATCGTCACCTACAGAATTTGCAGGCCAGAAGCCTATTACGCCGTTCGCGCGCAGGGACTTGTCTTTGAGGAGTTTGTCAAGTAAAGTCCTCGCTTCGTCATACAGCTTCTTCGCCTCAACCCCCACAAACTTATCATCGAAAATCTTAGGGAAGCTGCCCCTCAGTTCCCAGGTATGGAAGAATGGAGTCCAGTCAATATACGGAACCAGTTCATCCAGCGAGAAATCAGCAAATATCTTTGTGCCTGTAAATGCCGGCTTCGGGGCTATTGATCCGTTAAGATCAATCCGGAAACGGTCGGCTCTTGCATCGGCGATGCTTTTAAAGCGCTTATCAGATTTCTTGCTTAAGTGAGCTTCCCGTGCTTTAGTGTATTCGTTATGAATGGTGGAAATGTATTCTTCTTTATTTTCATCGCTCATCAGGGTACTGCAAACGGTAACACTTCTTGAAGCATCAAGAACATGGACAGTTGCGCCGGAGTAGTTAGGAGCAACTTTTACAGCTGCATGTATGCGGGAAGTAGTTGCACCACCGATGATCAGGGGAATTTTAAATCCTTCACGTTCCATCTCTTTTGCAAAGTGAACCATTTCGTCCAGGGAGGGAGTAATCAGTCCGCTAAGGCCAATAATATCGACATTTTCTGCCCTTGCTGTTTCGATGATCTTTTGAGCTGGAACCATTACTCCCAGGTCTATGACCTCGAAATTATTACAGGCAAGAACAACACCCACGATATTCTTTCCGATATCGTGAACATCCCCTTTAACAGTCGCCAATAGTATTTTTCCGGCGTTCTTACGCTGGCTGCTGTCCACATTATCAAGCTTTTCCTGTTCGATAAACGGCAGAAGGTAGGCTACGGCCTTTTTCATTACCCGGGCAGATTTCACTACCTGCGGAAGGAACATCTTGCCCTGGCCGAACAGGTCGCCAACAATGCCCATGCCATCCATTAGCGGTCCTTCTATGACTTCCAGCGGCTTAGGATATTTCTGCCTGGCCTCTTCAACATCATCGTCAAGGTAGTCGATAATACCTTTAACCAGCGAGTGTGAAAGCCGTTCTTCCACAGTTCCCTTACGCCACTCCTCGTCCTTCACCATCACCTTGCCCTTGGTTTTAATGGTTTCAGCAAACTCTACCAGTCGCTCAGTAGCGTCCGGCCGGCGGTTTAAAAGAACATCCTCAACCAGTTCAAGAAGGTCCTTGGGGATCTCTTCATAAACCTCGAGCATGCCCGCGTTCACGATACCCATATCCAGGCCTGCCTTAATCGCATGGTAAAGGAATGCCGAATGCATGGCTTCACGAACCGTATTATTGCCTCTGAAAGAGAATGAGATGTTACTTACACCACCGCTTACTTTAGCAAGAGGCAGGTTCTGTTTAATCCATCTCGTTGCTTCAATAAAATCTACGGCGTAGTTGTTATGTTCTTCCAGTCCGGTAGCTACCGTAAGGATATTAGGGTCAAAAATGATATCCTGCGGCGGGAAGTTGACTTCGTTTACCAGGATGTCGTAAGAACGTTTACAGATCTCTTTTCTTCGTTCCAGTGAATCCGCCTGACCCTCTTCATCAAAGGCCATTACCACTACTGCTGCTCCGTACTGAGCTATTTTTCTAGCTGAAGTTTTAAAGGCTTCTTCGCCTTCCTTTAAAGAAATTGAGTTTACTATCCCCTTGCCCTGTAAGCACTTCAGCCCCGCTTCGATGACCGTCCATTTCGAAGAATCGACCATGATGGGGAGTTTTGAGATATCAGGCTCGGAAGCGATCAGGTTCAGGAACTTCACCATAGCGGCTTCGGAATCGATCATCCCTTCGTCCATATTGATATCGATGACCTGAGCACCGCCCTCTACTTGCTGACGGGCAACAGAAAGTGCTTCTTCAAATTCACCGTTTAATATGAGTTTTGAGAATTTCGGTGATCCGGTGATATTAGTCCGCTCCCCAATGTTCGCAAAGTTGGTTTCAGGAGTGAGGGTAACCGCTTCCAGTCCGCTAAGACGAAGGAAAGGTTCCGGTGTCGGAGGGACACGCGGAGGGAACGTTGCTGCTTTTTCAGCGATCTTCCGGATATGTTCCGGGGTTGTTCCGCAGCAGCCGCCAACGATATTTACGAATCCATTTGCCATGAAATCTTCCACCAGGTGGGCAGTTTCATGCGGCAACTCATCATAAGCCCCGAACTCGTTCGGAAGGCCCGCGTTTGGATAAGCTGAAATATAACATCCGGCCTTCTGAGATAACTCTTCAATATGAGGGCGCATGTCTTTTGCACCCAAAGCACAGTTTAACCCTATACTTAGCAGGTTTGCATGTGTCAGTGAATTTAAAAAAGCTTCAACTGTTTGTCCGGACAGGGTACGGCCGCTGGCATCGGTGATTGTGCCTGAGATCATGATTTCTATCTTTCTGCCAATCTCGTTCTCGTAGTTTTTAGCAGCAAACAGTGCAGCCTTAGTGATCAGGGTATCTGTGATAGTTTCGAAAAGAAGTACATCAGCTCCTCCGTCAACCAGACCCTTGATCTGCTCATAATAAGCATCAACCAATTCGTCAAACGTCACGGCACGGAAGCCGGGGTCATTTACGTCGGGCGACATGGAAGCCATTTTCGTAGTGGGGCCTAATGCTCCTGCAACGAAACGTGGCTTGTCTGGGTTCTTTAATGTGAATTCCTGTGCAACTTCTTTTGCAATCCGTGCGCCCTCATAGCTCATCTCGTAGGAAAGGTCTTCCATCTGATAGTCGGCCATAGAAATGCGCTGCGTGCTGAACGTGTTTGTTTCTATAATGTCTGCTCCCGCTTCAAGATATTTGGCATGAATAGCCTTAATAACGTCCGGGCGGGTTATATTCAGAAGGTCATTATTGCCCCTTACATCGCAGGGATGGTCTTTAAACCTCTCTCCGCGAAAATCTTCTTCCGTTAGCTGATAAGCCTGGATCATGGTACCCATTGCACCATCAATAACCAAAATGCGTTTTTGTAGTTCTTCTCTAATGCTCATACTATATTTTGATACGAGATACAAAACATAAGAAGCGAGAAGACAGGTGACCAGCTTTCAAAGTCCGCTGTGTCAATCTCATCTCTCGTCTTTCGTATCTCAAAAGCTTATCTTCGAAAAGTCGGTATGCTTTGACTTTCACTTATCTGTTCCGCCGGAGGCGGATAGAATGTAGCACCTTGTTAGCACAGGTTGCTAAGACTTCGCAGGGTCTAATCCCTCCGTCTTTCTGAATAAGCAATGCAAAGGTGGGTGATTTTTTGGTGAAATGCAAGTGCCTAACTACTTCCGTCCTCCAAAAAGACGGAGCAGCATGATAAACAAATTAATGAAGTCAAGGTAAAGCGTCAAGGCTCCCATGATCACCATTTTGCTGGCCGATGCATCGCCATACTCGATACCGGCAGCGATGCGTTTGAGGCGCTGCATGTCGTAAGCCGTGAGGCCTACAAACAGAGCTACTCCAATGAAGCTGATAATATAATCTAACTGGCTGCTGCCCAGGAAGAAATTGACAACGCTTGCTATAATGATTCCCACCAGGGCCATCATCAGGATAGCGCCGAATTTGGTGAGGTCTGTTTTTGTTGTATAGCCGGCTACTGCCATTACTGCAAAGAGGACTGATGCCGAGATAAAACACCCGATTACAGAAGCAGAGGTGTACACTAACAGGATATAGCTCAAACTAATTCCGGTTGCCGCAGAATAAAGTACGAATACTAGCGCCAGCATGGGAAATGAAAGCCGGTTCAGGCCGAAAGACATGAGAAGAACAAAGGCAAGAGGTGCAAACATAGCTATTGTACCCAGACCGGTCCTGCTACCGCTAACCGGGTCAACGAGTAAGCTCAGCAGGGCTGCATCCGTAGAAAAGAAATAGGCGAAGCCTGCAGAAAGCCCTAAAGCAATGAACATCCACAGGAAAACATTGGGAAGGAAATTGCTGGAAGTTATTCCTCCTTCGCGCATAGAATGGTTTTGGCTCCACTGGTAGCTGTCTCTGATCTCTGACATGATTCTGATTTTTCTAAATTTATCGAAATTAACTCAATTTAACCTTTTACCCAACTCTTGCTCCACATTTTTGAATAACTGCAGGGGTTTTACATTCCTCCAGTTCATTTCGTCGAGCTTGCCGCCGAAATTGATATAGTAATCAATATTATTACGCTTGAACTCACTGATAACATGTTCCCGGAAGTTGATCCCCGCAATCCAGCCCTCATCAGCGTCCTGGAACCATTCTTCATAATAGCAGTCGTCTGACGAGTGAAAGTTCAGGACATTCTCTCCGATAAGGATGAACTTCGTAATCCCATCGGTCACCATCAGGTCGAGAATTTCGCGCTTCAGGGTCATGATGTCATTATTCAGTGCGTCATTCCATTCGCCAATAAATTCAATGACTGTATAACCCCGGTCGTAATCCACATAAAGAACTTTTAAATACAATGTCTGGGAGCCAAAGAAATCCCATTGCGGATGAATAAGATAATTGTAGATCTGCTTATCGAATTCAAACTCATTGTACTTCGTGTCGAAGAAAGGCGAACGGGGATCTTCAGCCGCAATGTAGTCATCACGCCACCTGTAATATGGTTCTATATCATGCATTGCCTTTTACTCCTGAACGAAGAAAGCTAAGTTGTTCTTATGCAAGATCCATGTTATTTTTAGGCGCATTATCTATGGCCTTGCGAACACTTCCATATTTATCCAGCAATTGCTGAGCGGTTTCCTGGTCCAGGTTGGTTGATTGCATTACCATGTTTACGGCACGCCCAACAAGTTTATTGTTAGTCATCTGCATATCAACCATCTTATTCCCCTTTACCCTTCCGAGCCGGATCATGGTAGCGGTACTGATCATGTTAAGCACAAGTTTCTGGGCCGTTCCGGACTTCATCCTGGTTGAGCCGGTTACAAACTCAGGTCCGACTACAACCTCTATGGGATACCTCGCTTCAGCAGCGATGGCGCTGTTTTCATTGCAGACGATACATGCGGTTTCCAGGCCTTCTTCATTGGCTTTGCGTAACCCGCCGATAACATAAGGGGTGGTTCCCGATGCTGCAATACCGACTACAACATCTTTTTTATTAATGTTGTACTGCTGAAGATCCGTCCACGCCTGTTCCATATTATCTTCTGCATTTTCAACTGCTTTTCTGATCGCAGTATCACCACCGGCTATAATCCCTATGACCATATCAAAAGGTACGCCGTAAGTAGGAGGGCATTCCGATGCGTCGAGCACACCCAGCCGGCCGCTGGTACCTGCACCTATATAGAACAGACGTCCCCCGTTGCTGATCTTCTCTACGATCACATTCACTACCGTTTCAATAGCTGGTATAACCTTTGCTACTGCATAGGGTACTGTAGTATCTTCCTTATTTATTCCGTGCAGCAATTCTGCAACAGACATTTTTTCAAGATCATTATAATTTGAATCCGCCTCGGTCGTTCTTTTCATTTTCTAAAATTAATGTCGCTAAAATCGGAATATTATCCAATAGCTTAAAATATTAATAGAGCTAATATACATTCATCAACCGATTTGATCAGAAAAACGTAAAGAATGTAAGAATATTTGAATAATATGGTGCAAAGATAGTGTTAAACGCACATTAAGCTAGTAACTTTACGTTCTGTTTTCGTAGTAAATCAAATGGGATCTTTTACCAGGAAAAATTTATGGGTGGCCGCAGGCTATACCGCTGTATTGGTGGCTGGGCTCTTCCTGGGGCCTAAACTTGCAACCGAGGACCGGAATTCCAGGAACGGCTCTTTCCTGCCGTTTGGTTTGGGGAACCGTGCGGGTAAAGTAGAGCAGGTCATCAAGATCATCAATGATAATTATGTCGATTCTGTAAAGATCGATACGGTGCAGGATATGGCCATCCAGGAGATTTTAAGGCATCTGGATCCGCACTCCGCTTATCTTGGGCCTACAGAAGCCCGTCAACTCACAGAAGATCTTGACGGTAATTTTGACGGCATCGGCATCGAATATTATATCCTCAACGATACTTTGCTGATAACCTCGGTAAATCCAGGCGGGCCGGCGCATAAGGCTGGTCTCAAGCACGGCGACAAAATCCTGGCGATAAACAGGCAGCCGGTATCAGGCATCCGTATAACGGCTAAAAAAGTAGTTGAGCAGATACGGGGAAAAAAGGGCACACCGGTAGAGATCCTGGTAAAGCGAGATACCACCAGGAAGAACTTCAGTGTACTCCGCGAAAGAATAACGATAAGCAGTATAGATGCGGCTTACCTGCTGAACGAGCAGACCGGTTATATAAAGATCAGCAAGTTTGGTGCACGAACTGATGAAGACTTCCTTGAAAAACTGCAGAAGCTGCAAAGGCAGGGAATGAAATACCTGGTGCTCGACCTTCGGGATAATGGCGGCGGCTATCTGAGTGCTGCTACCGGCCTGGCGGATGAATTCCTTGGGGATAGTCAACTCATCGTTTATACACAAGGGCTGCATGAACCACGGACGGATTACTTTGCCAGTTCAAAAGGTAGTTTTGAAGACGGAAAGCTTGTTGTGCTGATCAATGAAAACACAGCTTCGGCCAGTGAGATTGTGGCCGGGGCAGTGCAGGACCTTGAACGTGGCACGATCATAGGACGCCGTTCTTTTGGGAAGGGTCTTGTGCAGGAGCAGTTCGATTTTGGCGACGGGTCTGCGCTTAACCTTACAATTGCCAGGTATTATACTGCCTCGGGAAGGTCTATTCAAAAATCCTATAAAAAAGGAAATGATGCCTATTATAACGAAGTAGGCGAGCGCTATAAAAACGGGGAGGTTGTGTCGGACGGCAAAAACCTGGCTGATACACTTTATGATAAGAAGAAAACCTTTACCACCAAATCCGGAAAGATACTTTACGGCGGCGGGGGTATTATGCCTGATATTTATGTTCCCGCAGATACCAGCGGATACAACGGAACTTACCACGCCCTGGCATCAAAAGGGGTAATGAACGACATGGTATTTAACCATCTCGTCAAGGACGGCCTGAGGTTTAGCTCTACCGAAGAACTGGTGAAAAGCTTTAAGCTTACAGAACCCGATGTCAAAAAGATCATTCAGCTGGCAGCAATAAAAAATGTCAGGGTAAACGAAAAGCAAATAGAATTATCCAGAAAGGAGATCGAAGCCCAGATCAGGGCCCTATTCGCCCGGTATTATTTTGGAGATGAAGGGTATTACAAAGCCTTAAACTTTGGCGACCAGGCCATCGCCCGGTCGCTGGAAGTTTTGAAATAGCTTATTTGTTTGTTGTGTCAACTACGGCGCTATCCGCATTTAATGAATCAACACTTAACGTATCGGCAGCCATAGCTGAATTTAAAATTGAATCAGCTGCAGCTGCTGCTGCGATAGAATCCTGTTTTTCTTTTTCTTCTTTTTTGACGCTGTTACAAGAAACTGCAACCATCGCTACTGCGAACAAGGTAAAGATCAATTTTTTCATATTTATTGTTTTTTAGGTTAAAAATTATTTCTGTCTGAAGTAAATCTGTACCGGGACCCCGCTAAAGTCAAAGTGCTCCCTGAGTTTGTTTTCAATAAAACGCTTATAAGGTTCCTTGATATATTGCGGCAAATTACAAAAAAATGCAAACATCGGAGATGAACCGTTGATCTGTGTTACATACTTGATCTTAACATATTTCCCTTTAACAGCAGGTGGTGGGTAGTTTTCAATGATCGGCAGCATCACATCGTTCAATTTTGATGTTGGTATCTTTTTAAGTTTATTCTCATAAACTTTCGATGCGGCTTCCAGTGATTTATATATCCTCTGTTTCTCTACAACCGATGTAAACACGATCGGCACGTCAGTGAAGGGAGCTATCTTATCCCTGATCTGTTCTTCGAACACACCGGTAGTCTTGGTGTTCTTTTCAATAAGATCCCATTTGTTCACCAGGATCACCACACCCTTTTTGTTTTTCTCGGCCAGGTGGAAGATGTTAATGTCCTGCGACTCGATCCCTTCTACCGCGTCGATCATCAGGATGATCACGTCGGCTTCTTCCAAAGCTTTGATAGTCCGCATAACCGAATAGAACTCAATGTTCTCCTTAACCTTGGTCTTCTTCCGCAAACCAGCAGTATCGATCAGCATGAACTCATGACCGAACTGGTTGTAATGAATATGGATGGAATCGCGTGTTGTGCCGGCAATAGGAGTTACAATATTTCTTTCTTTGCCGATCAGCGCATTGATCAGCGATGATTTCCCGACGTTCGGGCGGCCAACGATCGCATATTTAGGCAGCTGGTTCTCATTTTCTGGCTCATCTTCAAAGTGCTTAACGACTTCGTCGAGCAGCTCACCTGTGCCTGAACCCGACATGGCCGACAAGGAATAGATCTCTCCCAGGCCAAGGCTGTAGAAGATACTTGCATCGTTCAGACGCTGGTTATTGTCTACCTTGTTAACAACTACGAATACTGGCTTTTTACTGCGGCGCAGAAGCTTGGCGATATCATCGTCCAGGTCGGTAACGCCAGTCACTACGTCCACCATGAAAAGAATAACTGTGGCCTCTTCGATCGCGATAATAACCTGCTCGCGTATAGCAGTCTCAAACACGTCGTCAGAATGCGCCACATACCCGCCGGTATCTATTACTGTAAAGTTCCTATCAGTCCATTCTGCAGTTCCGTAATGCCTGTCACGCGTTACACCGCTATAGTCATCAACTATCGCTTTACGCGTTTCCGTCAGCCGGTTATATAATGTCGACTTACCTACGTTGGGGCGGCCTACTATTGCTACTATGTTACTCATTGTAATATGATAAAGGAACAAAGAACAAGGAGCAAAGACTGCATAAAGTCTAGGATTCTGAAGTTCATTCCTAATGTTTATTTTCGATATAATTTATTAAGGAACCGGGATCTATCCTTGTTCTTTGCTCTTTGTTCCTTGCTCTAGTCTTCGTATCCGAACGACTTCAAATAATTCTTCCTGTTCCTCCAATCCGGAATAACTTTCACGAACATCTCGAGAAAGACCTTCTTTTGCAAAAACTCTTCCATATCCTTGCGGGCATAGGTTCCTACTTTCTTTAACATTTCACCTGCCTTGCCGATGATGATATTTTTTTGAGAATCACGTTCCACAATAATTTCTGCACTGATGCGGGTGAGCTTGGGTTCTTCTTTAAAGGCTGTAATGATTACCTCGGTGCTGTATGGGATCTCTTTTTCGTAAAGTTTAAATACTTTCTCGCGGATGATCTCAGAAACAAAGAAACGTTCGTTGCGGTCGGTGAGGGCATCCTTTTCATAATAGGCCGGGTGCTCAGGAAGGTTATCCATAATGAACTGCATAACAGCGGGCACATTATGGTCGTGCAGGGCCGATACCGCAAAAACAGCTTTTGGCTTTAAGGTTTCTTCCCAGTAGGCAACCTTTTCCTTAACATACTCCTCCTGCGACTTGTCGATCTTGTTGATAACCACCGCAATAGGGGAGGTGGTTTTAGCCAGCTTTTCGAGCACGTCGTTCTCATCATATTTTTCATTGATGTCAGTGACGAACAGGATAATATCGGCATCGACCAGGGATCCATTGACGAAACTCATCATAGATTCCTGCATTCCGTACACCGGTTTTATAATCCCGGGTGTATCAGAAAATACGATCTGGTAATCATCTTCGTTCACGATGCCCAAAATCCGGTGACGGGTAGTTTGTGCCTTTGGAGTGACTATTGAAAGCTTTTCGCCAACCAAAGCATTCATAAGCGTGGATTTTCCTACGTTTGGCTTTCCGACAAGACTAACAAATCCGGCTTTATGAGACATGTAAAATTTATTTTGAAATTTATTTGGACTGCAAAGAAACGAAATATATCTTTGCAGTCCAATTTAAAAGCAACACAGGGACGTTCTTTAAGCTTAAAATTGTCGTGAATGTGGCCTTTGCCACCGAGCTTATAGCTCGTTAAAAACATAATACAGTGCGGGATGGAGCAGTTGGTAGCTCGTCGGGCTCATAACCCGAAGGTCGTCAGTTCGAGTCTGGCTCCCGCTACCTGAGAAGTAATACGTTATAAGTATTACGTTGTACGTGCCAACGTACAACGTACGACGTAAAACTTACGACTCAAAATGGCCCGTTCGTCTAGGGGTGAGGACGCCAGATTTTCATTCTGGAAACAGGGGTTCGATTCCCCTACGGGCTACGAAAAACAGTAACAAAAACGCTTAAAAGCCTGCAAATCAAACGATTGCAGGCTTTTTTGTTTTTTAAGATTTGCCAAAATATGCCTATTATTCGCATAATTCTGGTGAACGATACGGTGAACACTTTTTACACAAAATAATGTTCACCAGAAATGACATAATATCCTGACAATCAACATGTTTAACCATTAAACATCTTGCAGGACGCGGCGGCAAAGGGTAGTTTTGTTTCACCTTTTTAACCGTTTTATTATGTTCACCACATTCAATGTGCTTTTTTATCTTAAAAAGCGAAATCCAAATCAGACAGGCCCATTGCCGATTTCTTTAAGGATCGGCGTTAACGGGCAGCGTACAGAGGTATCTACCGGACGCACATGGGAAGCTTCCCGCTGGAACTCTCATGCCGGGAGAGCTCTGGGAACAAAAGAGGATGCCAAGGCACTAAATGCCTTTCTAGACACTTTGCAGGCAAAATTAAGCGGATGCCATCACCTGCTCACCGAAGCCGGGAAAGAGATCACCGCCGACAACCTGCGGGATATGCTCACCGGGAGGAAAAGGCAGCGGTCGAAAATGCTGCTCGATGTTTTTAAAGAGCATAACGACCGGATCGAAGCTTTGCTCGGCAATGGCTTTGAGCCGAACACGCTGAAAGGCTACCGGACTACCGTCAATCACCTGACCGCTTTTATCGGCTGGAAATTTAAAGCTGAGGATATCGAGCTGTACAAGCTGGATCATGCCTTTATTACGGATTTTGACTTCTACCTCCGCAGCGAATGCGGGATCAGCGGCGTATCAGGTGCCAAGTATATCAAAAACCTGAAAAAGATCGTCAACAGTGCCCTGGCACATGGCTGGCTGCCTAAAAATCCTTTCGCTAATTATAAATCGAAAGCAAAGGCGGGTGAGCGGGTTTTCCTGACCAAAGATGAACTGGAGAGAATGCATACTAAAGAAATCGCTATCGGAAGGATAGCCCAGGTGCGAGATATTTTTCTTTTCTGCTGTTATACCGGGCTAGCATATATCGACATAAAAAAGCTCAAGCGCTCAGAAATAGGCGTTGGAGTGGATGGTGAGACCTGGATCTTCACTACTCGACAGAAGACAGACACTTCTTCCCGTATTCCTTTACTAAGCCAGGCCCAGGAGATCCTGGACAAATACAAAGATCATCCCCAATGCGATGCGGACGGCGCCCTTCTGCCGGTGCTGAGCAACCAGAAGATGAACAGTTACCTGAAAGAGATCGCAGACACTTGCGGGATCACTAAAACGCTGACTTTTCATATCGCCAGGCACACGTTCGCGACTACAGTAACGCTATCCAATGGTGTACCGATTGAAACGGTCTCCAAGATGCTGGGGCATACGAATCTGAAAACGACCCAGCATTATGCGAAGATCCTGGATATTAAGGTGAGTGAGGATATGAAGATGCTCAGGAAAAAGCTGGCTCGAAACAGATAACAGAAGTCTCTTTTAACGGATAGTCGGGTAGTTTCCGATTATCCGTTCCTGTCGAAGCTGAACACACCAAGCCATTTTCATCGCGTAAGCAGCCAGAAGCGGATAGCCGGACGGGTGTCAAGGCCGGGCAAGCCGATGAACAATAATTATAAATTGCCCGCTCTGTATAGCCTTGACGCCTGTTCGGCATGGCTAAATTTGCGGAGGCGGTGAATTGGATTATTTTTCTTGCTTCTAATGGATAACAGCTCTTATCAATTTTTGCAAGTTTTCACAAAAGTGATTTATATTTCATATCATTGTAGTCAGGTTAAACCTGACCGTGTCGCTATGAGAAACAAGTATATCTCTACACAATCTAATGAACTCCTATCCTATTTTAATGAAAAGGATAGGTTCTGCTTTGGTTATGCAGAGGCTTTTAATGCTCTTCCTGAATCTAGCGAAAGTGCCGTGAAAGAACTACTAAGTGACATGACCAAAAGAGGGCTTCTAATGCGCTTAAAAGAGGGTGTTTATTATATCATACCCTATGAACAAGATGCTGAATCATTTATGCCTGACTGGCACTTGATACCGGAATTTATCGTAAAAGATGCTCAGTACTATATTGGTTACTATTCCGCTTTGCAAATTCATAACCTTATTACACAACCATCATTAAAGGAACAGATCGTTGTTTCTAAGCAGCTTAGACCTTCAGTGATTAAAATTAAGAACATTCCCTTTCAGTTTGTATACCATAATCCTGATCACTTCTTTGGCATGAAGAAGATTTGGATTGACAACTTCCACAAAGTACAATGTTCAGATCTTGAAAAAACGATTATCGACTGTTTATTTAAGCCGGATTATGCCGGAGGGATTGTTGAGATTGCAAGGGCACTTAGCTCTTCCTCGCCTCAAATTAAATTTGATAAGCTACTGGAATATGCAAATAGGTTCAAGTCACAGGCAGTGATCAAAAGGCTCGGTTTTCTCTTAGAGCTATTAGATATTGATAATCCTATCATCGAGAAGTTATTAGCAAGGAAAACAGCATCCTATGTTTTATTAGACACTGAATTACCTAAGTCAGGGAAAATGATAAGCAGGTGGGGCATTTATCAAAATCTGGAAACAGAAACTATTAAGTCCGCCATTTACACATGATTAAACCAGGAGAAATACAGCAAAAAGCAAGAGAAGCCGGGGTTCGAGATCAACAGATAGAAAAAGATTATGTGTTATCATGGATACTCAAAGGTATATCTCAACATACGCAACTCTCGAAAACTATTGTATTTAAAGGTGGGACTGTATTAAAGAAAATCTATTTCGAAAATTACCGCTTTTCAGAAGATCTGGATTTCACGCTTCTGGATGACAATATAACGAACGAGCAAATATTCACATGGTTTAAAGAAGCTTTTGAATATATAAGGGATGAAGCAAATATTCCCCTCGAAATAATAGACAATAACGAGCATGAGGATAGCGGAATAAACTTTTATATCAGCTATGTAGGGCCATTGGGAGGCCAGGGTAATAATAAAAGGGTAAAAGTAGACATTTCAAGAAGCGAGAAACTTGAATTTGAACCTGTCTCAAAACCTGCCTTTATTGATTATAGTGATTTGGAGGGCTACAGCCTTTTATGTTATCCACTGGAAGAAGTATTGATTGAAAAACTTCGTTCTGTGATGCAGCGAATGGCAGCAAGGGACTTTTATGATATCTGGTACTTATTGGTAGAACATGGAATGGAACCAGATTTTTACCTGCAGGAGTTCAGTAAGAAATGTGCTAGTAAAGGATTAGATCCTGCAGATTTCTATAAGAAGTTAATGGAACGGCTCCCACAATATAAAGGTCGCTGGAGAAGCTCTATGAGCGAGCAAATACAGAATTTGCCGGAATTCGATAAAATAGAAAGAGAGGTGCAACGACACTTAAGGAAGATGAAATTATGACACAGAAACAATTAGAAGTTTACTTATGGGGTGCAGCAAATATTCTTAGGGGAATGATTGATGCCGCTGACTTTAAACAATATATATTTCCTTTACTTTTTTTTAAACGCATTAGTGATGTATGGGATGAGGAATATGAGGCTGCATTACAGGAATCGGGTGGAGATATCACGTATGCAGAATTCAGAGAAAACCATTGGTTTGATATTCCATCCGGGTGCCATTGGAAAAACATCCGTAATAGATCTGTGGACGTAGGCAAGCATTTACAAAACGCATTACGTAAAATAGAAAATGCCAATTTTGAGCAATTGCATGATGTGTTTGGTGATGCCCAATGGACAAATAAAAGACGGATGAGTGATGAAAAGATGCTTAATTTAATTGAACACTTTTCTAAAATGGATTTGAGTTTAAAAAATGTCCCTCATGATATTATGGGTGAAGGATACGAATACTTAATTAAGAAATTTGCAGACGATAGCGGGCATACGGCTGCAGAATTTTATACCAATCGAACTGTGGTGAAACTCATGACTATGATTACCGATCCGCAGCCTGGCGAAGCTGTCTATGACCCCACATGTGGAAGTGGTGGTATTCTACTGAATAGCGCATTACATTTAAAAGAGCAAAAGAAAGAGTATCGTACATTAAAATTATACGGTCAGGAACTGAACCTGATTACATCTGCGATAGCACGCATGAATATGTATATGCACAATGTAGATGAGTTTCAGATTGTACAGGGAGATACATTGGATAATCCTCAACTGCTAGAAAGCGATGAATTGAGAAAATTCGAGGTCATTATGGCGAATCCGCCTTATAGTATAAAAAGATGGAATCAGCAAAAATGGATGAACGATCCATTTGGCCGAAATATATGGGGAACACCGCCACAAGGATGTGCAGACTATGCTTTTCAGCAGCATATCATTAAAAGTCTAAAACCTGATACCGGCAGATGCGTAGTGCTGTGGCCGCATGGGGTTTTATTTAGGGATTCTGAAAGTGAATTGCGAAAAAAGATGATTGAGGCAGACCTTGTGGATGCAGTGATCGGATTAGGTAAAAACCTATTTTATAATAGCAGTATGGAAAGCTGCTTGCTGATTTGCAGAATGAAAAAGACAAAGGAGCGGAAAGGGAAAATTATTTTTATAGATGCGAAAGAAGAAATTAGACTTGAGCGAAGCACAGCTTATTTAAAAGACGAGCACTTGAAAAAAATTTCTGAAACATTTCACAAGTTTAAAGATGTTCAGGGTTTTGCAAAAGTTGTCAGTAATGAAATTGTTTTGAATGAACTACATGGGAATCTCAGTATTCAACTTTTTGTAAAACAAGCGAGCAATGACGACGGACATGAAATTGACCACCTTCTGGAATTGGCTAGGAATAATCAGATGGAGATGAATTCAAATATTAATGACTTATTCAAAAAGCTTAAAAATTTAGGTATAGAATGAATAAGTTGAATAAAGAAAAATGGAAGAAGGTTTTTTATGGTGATTATGTTGACCATATAGAAGTTAATGAAACCAATCCTGATAAACGATATACTGCAAGATATGTAAGTGTCGAGCACATTGAGACGGGTAAATTTAAAATTGAGAATTGGATAAGTGAAGAAATGCCGACTTTTTCTAGAACATTTAAAGCTGGCCAGATTTTGTTTGGAAAAAGAAGAGCGTATCAAAGGAAAGTTGCAATTGCCGACTTTGCAGGCATTTGCTCTCCGCATATTTGGGCACTAGAAGCTAAAAAGGAATTGCAACAGGATATTTTGCCATATATTATGCTAACTGATAATTTCTATGAATATGTAAATGCAAATTCAGCGGGAACAATGTCCGTTTATTTAAAATGGCCACAGCTTTCAAAATATCGATTTCTACTTCCCTCTGCTGAAGATCAAAAACAATTAGTTCAATTATTTCAATGTATTGAAATTACTATTGATCAAACAGATCAACAGGAAAAGGATTTAAGGTCACTGCAAAAGAGATTAGTTGACGGATTATTAAATAGAGAGCCTGAGTTTGGAAATTTATTAAATGCTAGGAATTGCGATCTGACGACTTTTGATGAAATAGCAGAATGTGATAAAAAATATCCTGAACATAGTAAAATGGTTGAGCGGTTTGTGGGATTAGAAAATATTGAATCCGAAGATTTCCAGATCAAAGGCTTTGGTTTAATTTCAAATGGAACCACGTTTACCAAGAGGTTTACAAAAGGGGATATATTATTTGGTAAAAGAAGAGCCTATCTAAACAAAGTTGCTATCGCAAATTTTGACGGTATTTGCTCAAACGATATTTTGGTAATAAGAGCAAAATCCGAAAAAATGCTTCAAGGATTATTACCCTTTTATATTTCTGCCGACACCTTCATACAACACGCAGTAAGCACTTCAGCAGGTTCTCTTTCGCCAAGAACCAAATGGAAAGATTTAGCTATTTTAGAAATAGCTGTACCTGACTTGCGGGCACAGAAAAAAATACTGGAAGTATTTGAGCAACTCCAAAAAACATTAGAACAAATTAAAACCCAGAAACAAATCTTGAAGCATCTTAAACAAAAACTTTTAAATGAACTATTAGGATGAATTTCAACGAACTCAACAGCGTAGAACATTTTATTATCCATCGACTTACCGGTGTAAATCTCAATGGGGTGCAGTCAGGTATAGTGGCAGAAGATCCTGTTGAGTACGACACCGTCAAATGGAAATATCTTCAAAGCGAATTATTGCAACGTAATGTAGATGATGTACTGCTTGAGAACGAGCTAACAGATGCATTATGTCGTTTGAATCCTGAAATAGCAACCAAGCCGGAAAGGGCCGAAGAAATAATACATAAGCTCCGGGCTATTTTAATTACCGTAAACAATATTGGCCTTGTTCGTGCCAATGAAGAATTTGCAAAATGGTTAAGAGGAGAAGTAAGTTTACCTTTTGGTAATGAGGAACATCATATTCCCATCCGCCTTATCGATTTTGAAAACAAAAAGAATAACTCTTATATACTTTCTAATCAGCTTTCTATTAGGGCAAGAGAAACCAAGATACCGGACATTGTATGTTATGTTAACGGTATCCCATTAATAATAGGTGAAGCCAAAACACCGGTAAGGCCGGCAGTAAGTTGGCTTGATGGTGCTCACGATATTCATGTTATTTATGAGAATGCTATTCCTCAGTTATTTGTACCTAATATTTTATCATTTGCCACTGAAGGAAAAGAATTATTTATTGGGGCCGTTCGTACGCCATTGGAATACTGGACTCCTTGGCGGGTGGAAAATGAAAAAGATGAACTGGAACATTTTGCCGGACTAAACGATGTGGGCAAACAGCTCACTCATTTGCTTAAACCATCTACCCTGCTCGACATATTACAGCATTACACGGTTTATGCAACCAATAATCAAAAAAGAAAAATAAAAGTAGTTTGTCGTTACCAGCAATATGAGGGAGCTAATGCAATAGTACAAAGAGTGCTGGAAGGAAAAATAAAGAAGGGTTTGATATGGCATTTTCAGGGTTCAGGTAAATCGCTACTGATGTTGTTTGCCGCACAAAAGCTTCGTAAGCTCGAAGCATTAGGCAATCCTACAGTAATGATTGTAGTGGACAGGATTGATTTGGACACACAAATCACCGCAACATTCAACACTGCCGATGTTCCAAATATGCTTACCACCGACAGCATTAAAGAACTTCACGATTTATTAGAAGCTGATACTCGTAAAATCATTATCACGATGATTCATAAGTTCAAAGATGCTTATGTCGACATGAACAAACGGGATAATATCATTGTGATGGTGGATGAAGCACATCGTACTCAGGAAGGAGATTTAGGTAGAAAGATGAGGGCGGCTTTGCCCAATGCATTCTTATTTGGTTTAACCGGAACACCGATTAATAAGGCAGACAAAAATACTTTTTGGGCTTTTGGTGCGGAACAGGATGCCGCAGGTTATATGAGCCGTTATACTTTCCAGGAGAGCATTCGCGATAAGGCAACACTGCCTTTGCACTTTGAACCCCGATTGCCCAATTATCATATCCGTAAAGAAGATTTAGACACCGCTTTTAAGGAACTTACTAATGATTTAGGAGACGAAGACAGGAATACATTAAGCCAAAAGGCAACTAATATGAACGTGTTTTTGAAATCTCCTGAAAGGGTAAGAGCAATAGTAAAAGATATTGCAGAACATTACACAAGACATGTAGAACCGGAAGGATTAAAGGCGATGATCGTAACACCCGACCGTTTTGCCTGCATTCAATATAAAGAAGAACTAGATAGCTGGTTCCCTGCTGAAGCGAGTGAAGTGGTCATCAGTACCTCTGCTAATGACAGTTTTGAGTTTAAACAACGTTGGGGTATGGATAAAGACCAGCAAGAAAAAGTAGTAGAGAAATTCAATGATCCTGATTCACCTTTAAAGTTCATTATTGTTACGGCGAAGCTGCTTACGGGCTTTGACTCGCCGATCTTGCAAACTATGTACCTCGATAAATCCTTAAAAGACCATACCCTCTTACAGGCAATTTGTAGGACTAATCGTTTGTTTCCAAATAAAACATTCGGAAGAATAGTAGATTATTTCGGTGTGTTTGATAATACTGCGAAAGCATTGGCCTTTGACGAAGAATCAATAAAGGCCGTTATTACTAATTTACAGGAGTTAAGAGACAAACTTCCGGAACTGGTACTAGTATGTTTATCCCATTTCTTTAATATAGACAGAAGCATTATTGGCTTTGAAGGGCTACAGGCAGCACAGGATTGTATTAATACGAATGAAAAGCGGGATGCCTTTGCTAAAGATTTCAGTGGGTTATCAAAATTATGGGAGGCTCTTTCACCAGACGAGGTATTAAATCAATTTCAAAAGGACTATAAATGGCTTTCTCAGGTTTATACTTCTGTTAAACCAACATCAAGCGATAATGGGAGGTTGCTATGGCATGCTTTGGGAGCACAAACTACCAAACTTATACATGACCACATCGTTGTTTCCGGTATAACAACAGATATGGAGGAGATGATTTTGAACGCGGAAGTGATAGATGATTTAATGAATAAGAAAGATCCAAGACAAGCCCAAAAACTGGTAAAAGTTTTAAATAGCCGCCTGACAAAGCATAAAGGCATTTTGCAGTTCAAAGAATTAAGCGAACGATTAGAAGAACTCCGCGATAAAGCGGAAAGAGGATTAATTAATTCGATTGATTTTATAAAAGAACTTTGTCAGATCGCAAAAGAAACATTGCAAGCGGAGAGAGATACAGATTCTAAAGAGGAGCAAAAAAATGCCAAAACCGCTTTAACAGAACTGTTTCTTCAAATGAAAACCGATAAAACTCCAGCTATAGTGGAAAGAATTGTGAATGATATTGATGAAATCGTAAGAATTGTACGTTTTGATGGATGGCAACACTCCACAACCGGTGAGAAGGAAGTTAAACGCGAACTTAGAAAGATCTTGTGGGTAAAATATGTAATTAAGGATGAAGAACTTTTTAATAAGGCGTACGAGTATATTAAAGAATATTATTAGGATACAGCTATTTCACTGAGAGTTGTCAGCAACATTGGATCAAAATGTGTTAGCATTGTGCTTATTATAAATTGAATAGTGTCATCCATTTTCATCGCGTAAGCAGCCAGAAGCGGATAGTCGGACGGGTGTCAAAGCAGGGCATGCGATAAAATGATAAGCTTCCAGCTCTGTATAGCCTTGACACCTGTCCGGTGTGGCTAAAGAGAGACTGTAGCATGTAACATACTGGGAATCAATTAAATTTTTAATTTTATTTAAAAATTCACTCTTATAGAAAAGAATGGGGAATTTTATTTAAGTCATTTTATATAGTGGAAACAAGCCAAACTGGTTCTAACATTAAATTAAAACCTATTCATCCATTTGCAGCCAGGATGGCTCCTGAAATTGCTTTTGAAGCATTGGAAGGATTGCCAAAAGAATCAATCATTCTGGATCCAATGACTGGATCAGGTACAGTTTTGCGGACAATATCGGAATTAGGATATAATGGTATTGGCTTTGATATAGATCCCTTATCTGTGCTTATGGCCAAAGCCTGGACGATCCCAATTAATGAAAAGTTTTTTTTGCAAAAAACTGATCAAATTCTGATTAAGGCAAATAGGCTAACAGAAACATCCATTCACTTACCTTGGATTGACGATGATAATAATACAAAGGACTTTATACGCTTTTGGTTCGGACCAAAACAGATCACCGATTTGAGGAAATTGAGTTGTATTGTCAACCAATACAAATACGGATATGCTTCCTTGTACAAAATTGCACTGAGTAGATTAATTATTACTAAAACTCGGGGAGCCTCATTGGCGGCCGACGTTTCACATAGTAGGCCACATCGAGTAAGGGAAACGAATGACTTTGATGTCTTCAAAGAATATGAAAAATCGTGCAGAAAGATTTCTAGGATATTGAATGATAATTCGCGTGAGGGCACTATAAAAGTAAAAAAAGGTGATGCGAGAAAATTGCGTCTAAAAAGCAGTTCTGTTGACTGTATAATCACATCGCCGCCGTACTTAAATGCACTTGATTATATGAGGGGCCATAAATTATCACTGGTGTGGCTTGGACATAGCATAGGAGAATTGTCTTCTATCAGGAGTACTAGTGTTGGTTCAGAGAAAGCACCAGAAGCATCATCAAATATTAGCATAGCAAAAGAAATCACTAAAAATATAACTGGTATTACAGAGCTGCCTCCTAAAAAGATCAACATGGTTTATCGTTATGCACTTGACATTCATAATATCTTAAAAGAGTCAGCTAGAGTATTGAAACCTGAATGTAAAGCAACATTTGTCGTAGGAAACTCTTGTCTGCAAGGAATTTATATCGAAAATACTAGTATTGTCAAAGAAGCTGCCGGCAGGTTCGGACTGAAACTTGTTAAAAGTGAAGAGCGGGAGATTCCGGAAAATAAACGCTATCTGCCTCCTCCAAATGCGGGAGAGCAATCAGTTCTGAGCAAACGTATGAGGACAGAAGCTGTGATGACTTTTGTTAAGCAATGAAAATAGTAAAAGCTACTCCTAAAGAACTTGCATTGCATCAGGCGGTCACAGACCGAAGTGATACAGCATTACTAAAATTGTACGACCTGTACGGGGAAAGCATCATTCGAAAACTAAAAAGCTGGTACTCCAAGCTAGCTGCTAAAAATGATGATTCTATACCAGCGGCAGTCAATGAGGCATTCTTAGGATATTATAACAATCCTGCCACATTTAACCCGCAGATAAGTTCTTTGGAGAGATTCTTAGAAATGGCCGCTGAGCGCGACCTCAAGAACGACATCGAGCGAGAAAAGGATCAGGAAGGAAAAGAAAATTTGCCTGATGGTGTCGAACTTCAGGCAAATTTCTGGAATAGCCTGAAAAAGGATCAGACCGCCACCGATCAGAGAATAATTCATAAAGAAACAATAGCGGCAGTTGATCAAGAACTGGGTTTGCACTTTAAAACAGATCAGGACCTTACGCTTGCTAAGATGGTTTTAAGCCGGGAGAGGGAAACAGGTCCATATGCCGAAGTGTTAGAGATTGGAGAGCTTACTACAGAGGAACAAAAGGCAGAAGTCAAAAAGCACAAGGATCGGATCAAAAAAATTCTGGAAAGACACGGGGTGGAAGCGAAACTTAAAAAACTACTTCAATGAACGACAAAATAAAACTGTTTGAAATGGCAAATAAGAAGCTTGCTAATGACAGCGGGTTCATTGCTTATTATCTGAAAAAATACCAGGAACTGGAAAGTGTTTCGGCAAATGCTATATGTTCGGAACTAAACTGTTCGGAAGAGAATTACCTAAGACTATCCCTGTGTAAAACTCCAGATGCATATGCAGAAGATTTCAGTACAAGAATCAATGACATAAGCCAGCATACTGGCGTGTCTCCTTTTGGGCTAAGCAAGATCATAAAAAGAGTTGCTAATATTCTTAAACTCTCCGAGAATGTCAGTCCTGCTTTCCTTATGGCTGCACGCGACAAAAAGCGGAATAATGATAATGACAAGTCAAACTAATGCAGATTGTTAAGCCTCATATCGTAAACATTGCTAGTAATTTTTGGAAAAAGGCTGGGTTAGGTAAAACTCAGCCGGTAGACATAAAGGGAGCGGTGTATTTAACGCTTCCAGTAGATGTGGTCGATGACATACCGGAACTGAGCCTAAGAAAAATAGAAAAGTGGCTTATCCAACGAAACATTCCTATCTCGATTGATATTGACGATCGTGAAATTCATGGATTCATCCTTACCGCTAATAGTTGTGGCTTTATCTTTATAAATGCAACCGATCCTGAAGAGGAAAGGAGATATACCCTGGCGCATGAGCTCAGCCATTTTATTCTGGATTATAAGATACCCCGAGATCGTGCTATCGGGAAGCTAGGAACAGCTATCCTGGAAGTTTTAGATGGTCATCGGGAACCATCACTTGCCGAGAGGATAGATGGCGTACTAACCGCTATTGAAATAAAGCCTTACACACACCTTTTGGAAAAAAAGGGTGATGGGTCTTTTGAAAGTATGCGGGTGTTCGAGGCGGAAACCGAAGCTGATATGTTGGCCCTGGAACTGATAGCTCCTTGCGCCAAAGTCGTAAAAGCCGCAAAGAACGGAAAAAGCAAACCTGCTTTTTCTGAATTCAGGAGTAATTGCCACAAAGTCCTGAAAGAAACATATGGTCTGCCGGGATCTATTATTGAAGAATATGCTTCACGGATCGCCTATGCAACCACGGGGGGTCCATCACTTTTGACCAAACTTGGATATTGATGTCGAACTTTCGCAAAGTTGACGGAATAGAGTGGCATAACAATAATATTGCTCATGGCTGAGGAAGAAGAAACAATAAACCCAGACGAAACAGCATCGTTAGACGACTTCAAAAAAGCCTATGGAGAGAATTTTTCCGATACCATAGACATCGATACGTGGAGAGTGGGAGAAAATCTCGCAGAGCTCTATCCTTTGATCGAGAGTGAAATTCTTTCTTCGAAAAAGGATGAATTAAAGCACCACAAAACCTTACGTGATGATATATTCGTTCGGATTAAGGAAAAGGCCCGCGTCCCACACGCAGGTTTGCATTCAGACATTGACATAGATATCATCCAGAAAATCCACAGAGGATTTCTCTTCAACGGTGCGGTTACTGCCTGTGGAAGTGTTAGTGCGGTATACAATTCAGTGCCCATATCAATTACTCAAATTGGCGTATGCCTGGTAACCTATCAGGGGCAGCATGGAAGCTATTCACACCGGCTCTTCAGAAGGGATTTGCGCTATAAGAGTGATGATCCGATAAAAGAGGCATTAAATCTTATTGAAAAACGACAAAGTAGTAGTGACAAATCCGGAATGAGCACATTGGCTATTCGGGGTATAAAAACGTATGCAGAATGTGCAATTTTGCTAGATAAATCTGAGTCCAACTGGCTACTTGGCGCAGGCTCTCCTACGCCTTATGAGATGATGACAGGCTTTTGGGCTAGCAGGCCTGAGATGAAGGATAAATCAATCGCCTTGATGCAAAAGATGATACTCAGCCATCAACGCTTCGTTTATGTGCAGAACAGTTCTCGGAATCAATTGCTATGGACATTCGGAAATGCGCTGAATCCATATGAGTTTCTGGTAATAGATACGATGGAAGACAACCTGACACAAATGGTAGAGCTCGGTGGCACGAGA
The DNA here is from genome assembly GCF_029360805.1 of Daejeonella sp. JGW-45. Taxonomy (GTDB): domain Bacteria; phylum Bacteroidota; class Bacteroidia; order Sphingobacteriales; family Sphingobacteriaceae; genus Daejeonella. The sequence goes on from NZ_JARKNC010000010.1 coordinate 471,179, forward strand.
GGTGAATTCAGGCAATCCTATGAAAAATTCGCAAAAGAAGTGGGGGCAAAGATTGCATATGGAGTATACCGGGTTTCTCAATACTCACAACCCCAAATATTCTATTGCCACGTGGATCACGTACAGACGGCCGCCTTGATTGCGATGGCAGACGGTGCGTTACAATTGCATAAAGGATCGCCTATGCTTCTGGACTTAGCAGACAACCTTTGCCAGACGGCATTTGGTAAGAATGACTTTGTTGCATCCATAGATCAGGCACACGCAAAAGCAGATGTCAACCTTCGAGGGAATAATAACATATAAGATACCTATCCGATGAACGAGAACGAGCATATAAAAACTGATGATCAGCCAAGCCGCGATGAAATTCTACAGCGGGAGATTGATGCAAATGGAGGAGAATGGAAAGACGATCCCAATTGTGTAGGTGCTGCTGGAATGACAATGTTTGATTCATCCAGTAGCCAGGATAATTTGATCACCGTACTTCTGCCAAAGCAGAACGTAAGAACCATAGGAGCACATTCTCTGGTCGAGATCAGGAGTCGAACAGATCAAAATGGTGGTGATGGAAGGAAATATCGTGGGATAGTCGTAGCTGGTCCTTTTCACGAGCCTGATGGTATTAAGGCAGATGCTCCGATGATCATTACTACTACGATTCATGGGGCTATTTTTATGCCGAATTTTCACGGCAAAGTCTATGTCGAATTAATCGGAGAGTTGAAGGATGGGGCAGTTGTACCTCCAAAGTTTCGTCCTTTACCCAATAGCCCAGTCTTTGTGCTTAGCAATGATGAAACAGGAGCGGCACTGAATGTGGCGGCTGATCCAGGCATAACTATGGGTATGGCTATCGGACATGATAATATAGAAGTCCAGATACCATCAGATAAAAAGACGGTTCTTCCTCGCCATATAGGCATCTTAGGTACAACAGGTGGCGGAAAATCAACTACGGTATCAGGATTGATGGCTCAATTCCAACAAAAGAACGTAGCCACAATTGTTATCGATACAGAAGGTGAATACACCCAAGTGGATCGTCCAGCTGAGAACGCCAACATGAAGAAAATTCTTGAGAAGCGGGAAATTGCTAACCAGGGAATCAAAAATATTAAAGTATTTAGCCTCATAGGTAGAGACACACGGGCAGAAAAACCCACTGCAATTGCATCGTTCACAATTAAATTTTCGCGACTTTCACCATACGCAGCAGTGGATATAATGGGACTTACAGAGGCACAGTTTGGGAGGTTTTTCAAAGCATATGATGCTGCAAAAAAAATCCTGAAAGAATTGCAGATATATCCAAAGAAGGGACAGGAAAGAGAGTCCTTGGAAATTGACGAGCTAGAAACTGGATATCCGGAACTCACTCTCACACTGCTCATAGATGTAGCAGGCCTGATATTAAATCAGGTTGCTAAAGACACCTCGTCTATTATCAGAACGTCCTTCATGAAGGAAGACGGGAGAAACCCTAAGATTGATGTTATAATCGAAACAGTGGCTAAGAGTACCGACAATGATAGCAGTTGGAAAGCCTTACTAGGTAAATTGTGGCAGCTGGATAGAACAAAAGTTTTTGATCAGAATGGGGCGTATGAAATCCCATTTGAGGAATTAATAAAACCTGGTGTTGTATCTATAATAGACTTGCATGATTCGGACTCCAGTATTGTCAACAATATTGTGATCGCAACACTATTGCGAGGAGTACAACGGGCACAAGAGGAAGCATACGAAAAAGCAATTGAAGAAAAGAGAAATCCAACCCCCGTCTCGATCATAATAGAAGAAGCGCATGAATTCCTCTCACGTGAGCGAATTGCAAAAATGTCAAATCTGTTTGAGCAGGTAGCACGAATAGCCCGCAGAGGAAGGAAAAGATGGTTAGGGTTGGTTTTCGTGACACAACTGCCACAACATCTACCGGATGAAGTGTTGGGATTGATTAATAGCTTTATTTTGCATAAAATAAACGATGCAGCAGTAATCAGCCGGCTGAAAAGATCTATAGGAGGTGTGGATGACAACCTTTGGAATCGTTTGCCAAGTCTGGCACCGGGTCAGGCTGTTGTTTCCACACCAAGTTTAACACGTCCGCTATTGGTTGCCATGGATCCCTCCCCTTGCAAGCTTCTTTTAGTTGAATAAATAAATTTCTTCTTTCCTCTGTCGAACTTTCGGCAGATGCTCGGAATAGGTCACTAGAAAGCAATTCTATGTGGCCTTTTTCTTTTATACCATTTTCTCCACTGGCTAACCCGAAGACCGGGTTTGCCGAAAAGCCACAGCGGATTGCAATCAGCCCATTTCGAACACATTTTAAATTTATATAACAATGACAGACAAGAACAATCCGGCCAATGAAGCCGAGATCATTGATCTGGAAGCCTACACCAGGTCAGACAAACAAGTCCCTGTAGGTAAAAGGTACAAAGTAAGGATTGACGGAGAAGATTACGTGTTCGACCACGCGATCGTTACTCGGGAAGAAGTATTGCAGAAAGCGCAAAAGAGTCCTGTAGAATGCTTCAGCTTGTACCTGAAGCTCAAAGGCTGCGATTTTGAGTTGATTCGTCCGCACCAGGAAGAGAATCTCGCAGAAGGCGGGGTTGAACACTTCATTACCAAGCCACCGATGGTGTATCACTATTTAGTGGATTCCGACCCCGAGACGACTGAGGCTCAGGAAATGACTCCAAACCAGATCCTGGCCGACTCAGGGCATACCCCGTTAGCGGAGTATTACCTTGTGCAGATCAACCCCGATGGCAGCCAGACATCTTATGAGCAGACCCCGGAAAAGCCGATCCGGATGAAATGTCCGGCCATGAAGTTTTCAGCCATTTTCAAAGGTGAAACTCCTGTATCATGAGCAACGCAAAAACAGAGTTCATTAGTCAGCTGCAGGCTCTCGGATATACTGCCCGGGAGCTTGCGCATGATTTCGTAGCATTCGACTACGAGATCACAGTCGGAAGATTCATCGGGCAGAAGGTGGAGCTGGCTTTCCAGCTGAATGTTCCATTTCCGATGAATGCTCCCGGAGGTCCGCACTTTAAGCCGCTGCTTCTGCCAAAAACAGGTGGTGGAGGGCAACATCCCTTTGGTGCCATTCACGACAGTGCAATAGGACCCGAATGGGAATACTGGAGCCGTCCGTTCGCTCGATGGAACGAGACCGATAAGACCGTCAAAACCTACATGTCTCACATTCGCCACCTTTTACACACTATTCCATGAAACAATTTACAGTAACTATCACAGACAACGTTAACCAGCAGCTCCTGGATCACCTTCTGCGGGAGGATGGACAGGAAGACCTGTGTTTCGCCATCTATGCGCCAAGCAACGGCAATATCCGCAGCGGGGCAATCGTAGCCGAGCTGATCCTGCCATTGGAAGGTGACCGGGTTGTACATGGCAATGTGGGGTTCATGCCGGCATACTTTGAAAGAGCCTTGCAGGTCGCCCGGAAGAAAAAAGCAGGCCTGGCGTTTCTGCATTCACACCCTGTACCGGGATGGCAGGGAATGAGCCAGGATGATATAGTAGCCGAAACCAGGATGGCTCCTACCGTAATGGGAGCGACCGATCTGCCTCTTCTGGGATTAACTGCTGGGACTGACGGAGCCTGGAGTGCCCGTTTTTGGTTAAAAGATCAGGCACAAAAACGGAAATTTGAGCGATACTGGTGTCAGAGCGTGAAAGTGCTGGGTAAAGGGCTGAGCATTACCTTCAATGATGCCCTGCTAAAGCCCACCTTCGATAAAGAGAAGCAGCTGCGCACGATCTCTGCCTGGGGCTCAGCAACTCAGGAAGACCTGTCCCGGCTAAAGATCGGCATTGTCGGTCTTGGAAGTGTCGGCAGCATCGTGGCCGAAATTCTGGCCCGTACAGGTATTTCGAACTTCGTACTGATCGACTTCGACCTCGTGGAAGAAAAGAACCTTGACCGGCTGACCAATGTGTTTAAAGACCACATCGGCCGGCAAAAAGTGGAAGTGATTAGAGAAGCCATTCTACGAAGCGCCACAGCTCCCCGGGTCACCGTAGAGGCATGTCCCTACAGCATTTGTGAGAAAGAGGGCTACTACGCCGCACTTGATTGTGATATCCTGTTCAGCTGTGTAGACCGTCCGTGGCCAAGGCAGGTGATCAACTTCATTGCCTATGCGCACTTGGTACCGGTGATTGATGGCGGTATCCTAGTTCGTACAAACAGGAACAATACGGCTTTAGCCGGAGCTGACTGGAAAGTGCAGACCGTGGGATATAAACGTCCCTGCTTGGAATGCCTTGGTCAATACAAAGCGGAAAACGCTACCTTAGAACAATCTGGTATGTTAGATGACCCTTCCTATTTAAAAGGACTGGATAAAGCATCTTTTATCAATGCACATGAGAACGTATTTGCCTTCAGTTCTAATCTTGCCTCCCTCGAAGTTTTGCAGATGTTGAGTCTCTTCACCCAGCCATCAGGCATTGCAGACGTTGGTCAGCAAATGCATCATTTTGTAATTGGGAGAATGAATGTTATTACGAATAATTGTCATGAGAATTGTTTCTTTCTCAGTATTGTAGGAAAAGGAGATTCTACTGGGATAGAAGTATATGGAGAACATAAAGTGGCAGAAGAAACCAGGAAGAGATTTATAAATTCTATAGCTTCGCCTAAGGAATCGGTCGGCTTTATCAATAAAATAAAGGAGAGCCTCCGTCGGTTTTTCCGTAATGTTGAATTGTATTGATAATTAGTACCCATCCTCTAACCTCTTTGTTAACCGTTCCATTGCTTTAGGATCGTGATTATATATGGTATCCGCCCAGTGCGAAATATTTGGGTAGCTTTGTCTTATCATCCTGAATTTAACCGAGTTATCATTCAGTTTCCTATTTTCCTTCCAAAGGCTTATAGCAATCCCAACCGAAAGTGCACAGCTTATCAAAAGGATTATTCCGGCAATAATCGATCCTTTCGACCTGTCCGTAAAATGATAATAATGCTGTATGGGTATTCTTTTAGGTATAGCGTCAATATTCTTTTGCAGCTCAAGAATCTGCGTCTGGATCTTTACAGCAGGGTAGGCCAGGTTATGCCGGGCAATACCTTCTTTCAACTCGCTGAACTGTAAGGTATAATCCGGAATTGTCGGTAGCTCAATTTTCCGGTTTTCCAGTTCCTTCACCTTGTTTAAAGTCCGCTGGAGAACTTCCTCCAATTCTTCCAGGCGTTGTTCATGTTTGTTGTTCATAAAGATCTCCCTTGTGAAATATCGTGTTCTGGTTTCTTTCGCTTACGTAAATGGCGGTCTACAGGCTCCTCGTATTCTGAAGGCTTAAGCAGCGCGGATAATAAACCAGCTCTTGCTTCTGTACCTGATATGTGAGTCTCATGCCTTTTCTGATCAGGAATCTGCTGACCCTTTAACTGGTTTAGCTGTAGCTGCCGGTTCAGGTTGCTGTAGCTTAAGCTGCGGTCAATGGCTGAACCCTTAAATTTTGCCTCTCCTTTAATAAAGGATACTCCCTGGACTTCGGTACTCCCGCTTTTAAACTTGTATTCCAGGCCTATATCCTGTTTCTTCAGTGCGCTTTCCAGTTCTCGCCAACTCTTTGATTGTGGTATGGCTTTGCTGATCATATCATACAACTCATAGCGGATCTTGTCAGCGCCGGTGAGCCGTGGGCGGTTCACTCGTTCTTTGCCTTTAGCGATATGATAGCTGTGCTTTAAAGTAAGCTGTTTGCATACTTCTGCATTTCGTTTCCATTGAAACTGATCGGATATAGTTTTTGCCTGGTTATCTACCCGGTTATAGATGATATGGATATGCGGATGCTCCCGGTCGGTATGCTGTACGACTAAACATTGGGTGTTGGCAATCTTCATTTTCTCAAGGTATTCCTTCGCCCGATCTGCCATCAGGCCCGGATTCAACTTACCCTTGTCTTCCGCGCTCCAGCTTAATACAATATGTCCGACAGCCTGACCAAGCTCCAGGTTTATCTTGCGCTGCATGTTAAAATCCTGTATGATATGTGGTACGCTATCTGTTCTGATTCCATCGGCATACAGGATCGTTGCCTGATCTCTTTCCAGGTTGTAACGGACGCATCCGCCGAAGCTTTTTCCGGTTTTAACTTTTCCGATCATCGCTGTTTAGGTATTTAAGGGTTTCGTCAATTTCGGACAGGATCTCCCTGCATCGCTTCTGTACAGCCAGTAAACCTTCCCTATGAGCCATATGTGTGATCTGGTTCAGGTTATTTGCCGCCCCAGCCAGCATCCGCAGGATGCGCAGGTCATCGGGTGTCAACCTGGAAACGATCTTTGCGCGCTTGGCTGCCTGCCGGAACCAAGCGCTGGGACGCATACCCGCTTCTTTGGCTTTCTCCTCGATTAGGAAACGCTCCATATCCGTTAGCCTCACCCGGATGTCGTTGGACCGCCTGACCTTTTTACGAGGTCTGCCGCCTTTACGCTTATCTTCTGTAGTCTCTTCCATCGCCACTTTTTAAGTGTCCCCTTTTGCGACCATCGGGAGCAAAAGGCAAGTTGGTTCCGGCTACCGCCGGAAGGGTTTTTGTGGAACAAAAACACAAACTTGCTCCCTGCACAAAACCAAAGACAGTGCTCTTCATGATTGGATAATTTAAAAGCCTTTTAAAAAGACCTGGCTTCCCTTGTAATGATTATAGGATGGCTCATAAGTGACATAGCCGTAACTAACCAGATCCTTTAAACATTTGTGATAAGTGGCTGTCGAAGCAAGCTTGCTTAAACGCATTAATTCTTTTCTGGTGATCCGGAAAGGGATACTGAACCTGCTTCGTTCCCATGTAGACAGCATAGCCATATAAAGGCTAATGTGTGTAGGCAGCAACCGGCTGTCGTGAGCAGCTTTGCCCAGGCAGCCGGATAAGAGATTAAACTGTTCCATTGCCTTCCAGAATTTTAGTGATGTCCTGAGCCTTGTAATAGAAAATGCCCCCGATCTTGGTAAACCGAAGTGTGCCGTTAATCCGAAGATTCTGTAAGGTGCCGGGCGAGATATTTAAGAGCTTTCGCACATCTGCGCTCTTCATCCATTGTTTGGCTTGTTGTGTAGGCTGGTGTAATACCTGTTTTAATTCCTGCATTAGTTCAGCTTTGAATTGAAGCAGGTCTTCCCTGGTGATTAATTCTACATTCATAATTCCTCCTGTGTTAGATGACAGGACAAAGGTGTGGCAGGAAGGGAACAGATGAATGACCAACGGGGGTGTTTGGTCATGCGTAATAATCAAACAGGAGGAGGATTACATTAAACCCTCATCTGCAAAAGAGAAATATTCTTCTGACGTTAATATAAGATGATCCAGAACAGCTATATCTAAATAAGTAGCCGCCTGCGCTATCTTAGCTGTTAACTGCCTGTCAGCTACACTTGGCTTCAAATTTCCTGAAGGATGATTGTGAGCCAGGATAATACTGCTTGCATTACCTTTAAGAGCCGTACCAAATATGATCTTGGGATCAGCTACGGTACCTGAAACGCCTCCGGTAGAAACTTCAAAGATTCCAAGTAGTTTATTTGCCCTGTTTAACAGCATAATCTTGAACTGCTCTACCATTTCAATACGATTTCTATCCCAGCTGGATGAAAAACAGGCATATACGTCTTTTGAGCTGGATATTTGTGGCCTTTCACTTGCCTTAAATTTAGGATGATAGCTTACTGTAATTTCAGTAACCTGGAAAAGTCTGATTTGATCCTTTAGCGTACCCATAATCTTAGATTTTAAGTTAAAAATTAATTATGGCGCTCTGAATGGCTGGATGACGGACTTATGGCAAAGTGGAGATAAAAAAAATGCGGAGGCTCCGCCTGAGCGGATACCCATTTTTTTTATACTACTTTGGCGAAGCGAACCAGTGTCCGGCAGATCAGCCGACCTTGGTGCAAATGATTAATGTTAACCGATAGGAAATGACCTGATTGATAAGTGTGGTTATTTCTTGCTGTTTTTGTTTTCTACGATCTTAAAAAGCTTGTCCTCTTGCTGTACTTCCGACCCTTTAATAAGCTTAACATCCTTTTGAGCGGGGAAATAGTTTCTTGCCGTGTTGATTGGAATTTCGCTTTCCCCGTGATTGAAATACTTTGCCAGCATCTTATACCAGGGACTTTGTGTCTGTGAGCGTACCAGCTTTCTATCATCAGGCAGTGTTAGTTCCTGCAGCTGCCGGAACAAGTCAATAATCGTAGGCAGCTTGCCTTCCACAATGCGTACCTTCTCTGATGTTTCGTACTGCTGTAAGTCCTTTAATTTAGCTTCAAGAGCATCGATCTGGGCTTTCAACTCTAGAATTTGCTCATCTTTTTCCGAGATAACGGATTCCAGAGGTTTGTGCTGATGCCACTGATCGATAGTGGCAAGGAACTGCTGAAAGGCCTGAAGCTTTCGTGAGCACTCCATATTAAAAGCGTAGTTCGAGGAAAAGGGATCTTGCCGCTTAAAATGCCTGATCCTGTTAATGACAATATCTTCCACATGGTTGAAAAACGCTTTTTCCTGACCTGGATTTCTTTTTAAGAAATGTTCAAGCTGAAACTGATAAAAAGCGGAATATTTTGATTCATTAAGCTCATAGATCTTTAATAAAAAGAAATTATCCTCCAGTGCTACATTACGGAATACAGGTCTTCCTATCTCATAAGGGTGAGGAGAGAAGTCAAAGCGGCCTCTAAGCTTGAAATAGATAGGTTTCAATGGCATAATCGTTAAACGAATTGGAAGGCGTTTCTGTTTAAATAGATAGTGTTGCTTCGCTATTAAACGAATTAGAATTTCATGGAATTTTTTCTTTTATTGAGGTAAGCTAAGAGCTAATCTTAGAATTTTTTCTATTATAACCACAAAAACAAGGAATTTTTTCGATTAAGGTTTCGAAGCAAAGTTAAGCCTAAAGTATCTCAAGTACATCTACTTAATGTTTTATATATCAAACATTTTATATTAATTTGTTTTTTATATTAAACATTAGTAAAGCAAACGATCATTCTTCTGCCGAAAGGTCAAAGAATCCTAAATGGCCTGGGCGAAAATATTAAGCTGGCAAGGCTAAGAAGGAAATTTAGTGCCAGCCAGATAGCAGAGCGGGCTGGCATCAGCAGAGCAACCCTCTGGCAAATTGAAAAAGGAGTGCCTTCAGTGGCGATGGGTGCTTATTTCCAGGTGCTATTTGTATTGGGACTGGAAAAGGATTTTTTAAAGCTCGGAGCAGATGATGAACTGGGACGTAAGATACAGGACGCCGGGTTGAAAGTTAGGCAACGGGCTCCCAAAAAGTGATTAGAATCCTTGATCATGAAAATATGGCCTGTTTTTCCAACCATATTTTCTGATACAGTTCTTTTTGCTCCTGAGATAAAAATGAAGAATTAATAAATAAATCCACTTCCTTATTTCCTGATGTAAACTTTTTAAAGCTATTTTCGATAGCTCTTTCTGGAATTTGAAGGCTGGTTCCCAGAATTATAAAATCCTTAAGCCTCAATTTTTTCTTTTTCCCGTTTAATGTCAACGCTAATTCCTCATCATCGGCGGGGTTCACCAGGTTCACATTCAGCAGATCAAAAGCAGGGCTTAAATAGATGCCGCTGTCCTGATGCAGCACTGCAAAATTTTTAAGATGCATATCGTTGTTGCCAGTGAGATATGAAAACAAAACAAGTTCGAAATAATTTAATGCATCCAGTCCTGTATTCGTACAATATTTCAAGATAAGCTTTCCTATTTTTTCATATGAACCCTTGTATTTGCTTTCCGTTAAAAATTCTGAAAGTTGGCAGAAATCTTCCATGTGAATCTTTTTTCCCTTAATCCGGTCAAAACGCTTTGCCAGATAAGTCAGGCTGCCGTCTGAAGCCCTGAGTAGCGTGTGCTCACAAACCTGTATTCTGAATAAGGAAGCCAGATGCATTGTGAGATCTTCAGTTTCCGGCATCATTGGAAAACGTTCGTGTTGCGGTTTTAAAATATATTCCCCCCACAAACCTACAATCGTCAGACGGTTGTTTTCCTTGCTTTTTTCTAAGGTTACCGAAAGCTTTGGCTGTACGCCTGTAATAGCAATCCTTTCATTTATTGTTTGATCAGCTAGATCTCGTAATAGCTGATTATCTAATTCCAATTTAGGAGGGATGGCTGTTCCGAAGAATCTTTTGGAACATCTTTCATGATATTCCTTATCTCCCGAATCCTGATAACAAAACCAACAATTTGCCATAATCTAATCTTTTTCAGGAATAATAGTTACTGCCCCGATCGTATCTCTACAGGCGAGTAGCAGCAATTCAAACCGGTCATTATGCTTAACCTTCCAATGCTCAGTAGCCAGGTCGAGCAACCAGCCTTCCGGGATCAGACCATCAAAAAAAGCAAATAAAACTTTACTGGTATACTTTTCGGAAGTAAGCGGCAGGGTTAGGCTAACTGGCTTAGCGCTTTTAGTTTGCAGGTACTCTGTAGCATATGTGAATTCGTACCCTTCGTCTGTTTCTTCTATAACGCCAGCAAGATGCTCCTGGTAGAAAACTGATCCTTTTTTACTCACGATCTTTTGATTTTTGCACAACGCCTAATTCGGCGCCGAATAAAGCTAATACCTGGTTAACCTTATCCATGCGGAGTGTAGTTTTTCCTTGCTCCAGTTCTCTGACAAAGCGAAGACCCACACCGGCCTTTACTGCCAGATCTTCCTGTGTAAAATTGAAAACTTTTCGCTTTTTCTTTAAGTAATCGGAAAGCATAATTTATACCCTTTAGGGTACAAAATTAATAAAATATATTTAATTATACCCTATCGGGGTTAATTATTAAAATAATATAAGTTTTATACCCGATCGGTATTCTATTTACTGGAATTTATAAAAATATTTAGCCTTTAATAAGTTATTCCTACTTGTTCAATAAACTCTTCCCACAGTAATTTTGCTATTGCAGTAGCGTCGAGTTGCTTCTTATTTCGATCATAAGACATCATATCCTGTTTGGTCCAAAAAAGTTCATAGTCATTATGGTCAATGACGAAATTATTGCCGTAGATATTTTGGTTAAGTTGGTCTGCAAGCGCATATGTAATGCCATCTCTTCCGAAATGGTTATTACCCTGGATGCCGATACTAATATAACCGGTAGTACCAATCTTCGCTCGGTTAGTAATCACACAAGTGAAATATTGTTTCGGCATATCATGGGCAAAACGCGCTTTGATTTCATTTACCCCGTTTATTTCTTCTATGGAATCTAAAAAGTAATTATGTATAGTCTCAAACGAATCATCACGGAAATTCAGAAGATCCACAGGATCAAAATCCCGTTTTACCTTATAAACAGCTTGAGATTTCCCTGTTGCTACATTGGATGATTTAATTCGGACCTCACGTTGTGGAGAAACCAACTTTCTTAATTCATCAATAATATTTAAAAATGCATTATTTTCATTAGTCCATTCGCTAATTGGCTTACCATCCTTAGGGATCGCTTTAAATTTTCCAAAGGGAGATGGCTTCCAATCGCAAGGCTGTGCAATAATTGGTACTATTTTGACTTGACCAGCAGCAAAACGACTCAAAGCTTCTTGAAACTCAATATCATAACAATAAGGAGAGCTAAGATAGTCCGGACTAATAATAGCAAGGAAAATATCTGCTTTATTTAATTCATTAGCAACATTTTCATCTAACGGGTCACCTGCTCTTATCTCACCGTCAAACCACGACGTAAGTAAACCTTCCCGTTTTAACTGGCTCATGTGAGTATGAAGACGACTGATAATATATTCGTCAGAGTGACTATAAGATATAAATGCATGTGCCATTATTGAAAGCTGTAAATGGGAATTAAAATATACTTCTTATCAGTTTCTGCATTATCTTCTAACCATTTCTCGGCAGCAGATTCGTTCGGATGTTCAGGGCCATATGGGACTAGATATTGAATTGGATAATTGCCTTGTTCCTTGTCAATCTCTGAGAGAAGTACAGAAATAAATTTATAGGTTTTTGCCATGTTTTGTCTTAAATAAAGATAGGGAATATCGACATAACACCCATCTAATTTGCTCAAAAAATTAGCTATTTTGATAAGCTTTAGTTATCTTTATTCTACCATTTGCAGCCCTGAAACTGCTTTTTGGTGAACATTTGGTGAGCAGGCCAAAAATTCGTTTTACAACTTATTGACTTTCAGAATAGTAGGAGACGGTTCGATTCCCCTACGGGCTACAGACATTAATGTCAAAACGTATCAAAAGGCTGTAAATCAATGATTTGCAGCCTTTTTTGTTGCCTCCAAATCACCATTTTATGCACTAAATCGCATTAAAGCAGTGAGTAATTCAGTGAGTCAACAAAACGGAAAACTTTACTCACTGGAAAACTCATAACTAACTGTATAATAGGATGTTTCATAATAAAACATCTTGACAGGCCGGTAGCTGCAAGCTTAATTTTGTTCACAATTTAAGCTTGTTTTATGGAAACAAATTACAGTCTGCTCTTCTACCTGAAGAAGCCGAAAAATTACACAACTGGTCCGATCCCGATCTATATGAGGATAACTGTTAATGCCCCAGGCAAAGAAATATCAACCGGTCGCGAATGTGAGCCTCACCGCTGGTGCAGCAAATCTAATCGAGAGAGCGGAAACAAAGAGAGCACCAAATTATTAAACAGCTATCTGGACGAACTGGATAAGAAAGTCGAAGAAGCGCACACCTTGCTCACTAAGGACCGTAAGGAGATCACCTCCACAAGCCTTAAAAACAAATTTTTGGGAAAGGAAGAAAAAAAGCCGATGCTGATGGAACTGTTCACCCTTCACAATAAACAAATGGAAGAGCTGATCGGAAATGAGTACGAGGATAACACGCTAAAGGGCTACAAAACCACATTCGGGCATCTGACTTCCTATCTGATTGCGAAATACAAAGTGAGTGATATTTGCATTGATGCACTGGACTATAATTTTATTAAAGGCTTCGAGCATCATCTGAAAACATTCTTTAGCCTTGCGCCGGTTTCTGCAAAAAAGTATATCAAAAACTTTAAAAAGGTTGTCAATAACTATTGCATTAAGCCTAAGCTCCTTAAGGAAAATCCTTTCTCTCAATACACCAATAATGCGAAAGCAAAAGAGAGGGAATTCCTGCACCAGGTACAATTGGATCGGATCGTCAATAAAGAGATCAGGGTGGAACGCATAGATCGCGTGAGAGATATTTTTGTCTTCTGTTGCTATACAGGTCTCTCGTATGCCGATGTAAAAAAGCTAAAAAGGAGCGAAATCATGATGGGTGTAGATGGCGGTAATTGGGTATTCACCAGCAGAAAAAAAACAGAGACCAATTCCAGTATACCACTATTAAAGCCAGCCATCAATATTATCAATAAGTATAAAAAACATCCTTTGTGTTCTGAACATGTACTTCCGGTTTTAAGCAACCAGAAAATGAACAGCTACCTCAAAGAAATTGCGGATATGTGTGACATAACTCAGAATCTTACTTTTCACCTTTCCAGACATACTTTTGCAACAACGGTAACCTTGAGCAACGGGGTTCCTATTGAAAGTGTGAGCAAAATGCTTGGGCATTTAGACCTGAAAACCACACAGCATTATGCGAAGGTGGTTAATACTAAGGTCAGCAACGATATGGAAGCTCTGAAGAAGAAGCTTGCAGTTGCCTGATCGTTAAATTACCCTGATTTGTAGAGCTTATTGCCTCCCGGCAATAAGCTCATTTTGCTTAAAATTAGCCTTGATTTGGAAAAGTAGGTCAGAGCAAAGCAAAAGCAAGGTAAAACAGTCTCTTATTTAGCTATAGGAAAATCTGCCGTTGGCTTTGTGGTAACCTCGGATAGAATCGAGGAATCCAGCAAAGATGGAAATTCCGATGAAGTTGGCAATTCGTAAGCTACCAGATGCTGTCGGAAGATAAATTGAACGAGATAAAACATTTGCAGGTTGGTGGAGGATAATCTCGACCACCCCGTGCCGACAGGAGAGGGGTTATATGTGCTTAGCATCGCTATTTTGTTCTTTTTTAAATTGTTTAGCAGTTTGGCCGAATATCCCTTTAAACATTTTGTTTAAATGGCTTTCATCAGTAAAATTCATCTCATCAGCTATTTGGGATATAGTTAGATCACTGAACTTCAGACGGGTTTTTATTAAGTCCAGCTTATACTGTGTAATAAAATCTTTAATTGTACTGCCTGTTTGAAGCTTAAAGTAGCGGCTCAAATGATCTGCTGATTTGTTAAAGTGCGTTGCAATGTTTTCAAGCTTAATTAATTCCTTATCATAAATATTTTGCTGAATGTAAGCGGTAATATCATGAACTTTATTCTTTGGATTTTCTTCTTTGGAGTAAATGATAATATTCCTTTGGATGTTCCTTGCAATAAGGTGAAGGAGTAAAAAAACGATATTTTGTGTAATGATATTTCCAAATGACTGTTCATGCTCTTTCTCCGTCATTAACTGATCTATAAGAACTTCAAATATATTTCTATCCTCGATTGCAATCAGGTTGCCTTTAACATTATGATGATTGTGAAATATGTATTCTAATCTTTTAAAGAACTCACTTACGTCCATTTTTTCCTCCAGCCTATTCGCACTTTTAGAGAAAAAGCTTTCCGTAAAATCAATAATACAAAACTTCGTAGGAGTAGAAATTTCAAAGGTATGTGCATCTTCAGGCGTCAACAGAAATACATCCCCAGTAGAAAATTCGTAGTGATTATCATTTATATTATGAACACCAGATCCGTGAAGTACATATATCAATTCAAAGAAATGGTGCTTGTGTAGCCCGGAAGTATTTGAATTAATTTCCTTAACAGTTACTTCCACATCCTTATAAAGCTGTATTGATTTCATCCAATAAACTTACCGAAAAATGCCGAGTTTTTACCTGTAAGATTTGCTTATATAACTTGATCTTTGAAATTCAATTGATTGTGAAGAAGCATGGGCAGTATCGAAAACAACAAACATATTTTTTATCAGTGTGACGGGGCTAATTGTAAGAAGAAGAAAGGTAAAATTTTACAGAATTACTTAAAAAAATATAGGCTTATAGACCGTGTTGATATTGAAAAAATGGATTGTAGTGATAGGTGTAAAAATGCGCCTGTTTTACACCTGCATCCCGATGACCTGTGGTTTTCGGAAAAGGATTTAGGAAATGTTATTAAAAAATATATTCTATCAAATAATAATAAGGAGTTATGAATACTGTGATTTTATCAAAGCCTGACAACGGATTGTCTTTCGGAGCATGGGAAAGACATGGAGCGGCTATCGTTACCGGCTTATGCCTTTTGTTTATTGGCCTTGCCTGGTGGGCGGGAAAAAATGAAATGAGAGTGTTAGAAATTACACTATATATTTTCGCCTACCTTGTTGGGGGATATCAAAAAGCCAGGGAAGGATTGGAAACCCTCTTTAAAGAAAAAGATCTAGATGTGGATTTATTAATGGTCGTAGCTGCAATAGGTGCCGCTTCTATTGGCTATTGGATGGATGGCGCTATTCTAATTTTCATATTCTCATTAAGTGGGGCTTTGGAAGGATACACAATGGAGAGGACAAATAAAGCTATTCAATCTATTATGAAACTGCTCCCTGAAGAAGCCGTATTGCTGTTGGGTGGCACAGAGAAAAAGGTAAAAGTAGAAGATCTAAAAAAGGGAGATATTATTGTAGTTCGACCTGGTGATAGGATTGCCGCCGATGGCGTTATTGTGGATGGCTACTCTGCTATCAATCAGGCTTCCATCACGGGCGAAGCCATACCAGTGGACAAAAAAAAAGATGATGAAGTTTTTTCGGGAACTATTAATGGGCAGGGAGCTTTACAAATCGAAGTATCCAAACCAGCTGAAGAGACCATGTTGGCAAAGATTATTCACCTTGTTCAAGAGGCACAGAATGAAAAACCACCCACACAGCTTTTTGTAGAACGGTTTGAGGGTGTTTATGCCAAAATCGTAGTGGCGGTTGCAATATTACTAATGGTCTTGCCTCCATTCTTAATAAACTGGACTTGGAGCGAAACGATTTACAGGGCCATGATTTTTCTGGTAGTTGCTTCCCCATGTGCACTGGTATCTTCAATTATGCCTGCTTTTTTATCAGCCATATCCAATGCAGCAAGAAAAGGAGTTTTATTCAAAGGAGGTGTTCATCTTGAAAATGTGAGCGGTGTGAAAGTGGTCGCCTTTGATAAAACCGGAACACTTACCAGTGGTAAACCGAAGGTAGTGGACATTATTGCCTTAAAAAATCTTACGGAAATGGAACTGCTGCGTGTGGCAGCATCCATTGAAACGCTTTCCCAACATCCCATTGCAAAAGCAATTGTACAGGCTGCTAATGAAAAAGGTGTTTTATTAGAAAGGCCAAAGGAATTACAGGCCATACATGGTTTGGGAGTTCATGGGTCTTTAAATGGTGTAGCGTATAAAATAGGCAAGCTTGAGATGCTGAAAGATGTAACAATTGGAAAAGAGCATTTACAAAAGATTGAAGAGCTGGAAAAGCAAGGAAAGACTGTGATTTTCGTTGCAGCAGACGAACAACTAATCGGCTTACTTTCTATTCAGGATACCATTCGTCCACAGGCAAAAAAAGTGGTGGATGAATTAAAAGCGATGGGTATAAAAGTAGCTTTATTAACGGGAGACAGCGAAATCACAGGCAAGGCAGTAGGTAAACAAGCCGGAATTGACGAAGTATATGCCGAGCTTTTACCCGAACAAAAAGTAGAAGCCGTTAAGAAGTTAGAAAGTAAATATGGCAAGGTAGCAATGGTGGGTGATGGTGTTAATGATGCACCAGCTTTAGCAACCGCTTCGGTTGGCATAGCAATGGGTAGCGGGGGAACGGATGTGGCAATGGAAACCGCAGATATAATTTTGATGGCAGACAATATAGAAAATATCCCATTTGCAATTTCATTAGGAAAGCGTACCAACAAGGTTGTAAAACAAATATAGTTTTTGCAATCGCTGTGGTGCTTACGCTGGTGACCTTGAATTTTATTGGAGGAGTGGTTAATTTACCAGAAGGAGTAGTTGGGCATGAAGGAAGTACGGTATTAGTAATACTAAGCGGATTGAGATTATTGAGGTAATTCTAATGCTACTAAACTGCATAATGGTAAACACATAATAAGTTTTTCTTTGAAATATTCTGATTAATTTAACAGGCTCATGCAAGTATATCGTAATATAACACCTGATGAAATAAAGCGGCTCATATTAAGGCCAGGGAAAAACACTATTGAAGTGGAGCAGATAGTTCAGCCTATATTAAATGCAGTAAAACACGAAAAGGATTCAGCTATTCACAATTATACTCATGAGCATGACGGTGTATTGCTCAATACGCTGGAAGTAACACCAGACGAAAAACTTCAGTGCTCGCAACTGTTAAGTGATGATTTAAAAGCAGCTATAAAGCAAGCGAAAGAAAACATTCAAAAATTCCATGAAGCACAACGCAATCCAACGCTGGAGATGGAAACGATGCCCGGAGTTTATTGCTGGAGAAAATCGTTACCTATTCAAAAAGTAGGACTTTATGTTCCAGGTGGCACGGCTCCCCTGTTTTCAACAGTTTTAATGTTGGCTGTTCCAGCAAAGGTTGCGGGGTGTTCTGAAATAGTAATATGCACACCGCCGCAAAAAGACCAAACCATACATCCTGCCATAATTTACGCAGCAGAACTTTCAGGTGTTCATCGAATTTTTAAAATAGGCGGAGCCCAGGCGATTGCAGCAATGACATACGGTACTGAGACAGTCCCACAGGTTTTTAAAATTTTTGGGCCAGGTAATCAATATGTAGCAGTTGCAAAACAATTAGTGAATAAGGATGGGGTAGCCATTGATTTGTTTGCAGGCCCTTCCGAGGTTTTAATACTTGCAGACCATACCGCCAACCCTGTATATGTTGCAAGTGATCTGCTCGCCCAGGCAGAACATGGTAAGGATAGCCATTGTCTGTTAGTAACCACATCGAAAGATTTACTTGATAAAGTCCAAATTCACTTAAAAAAGCAAATTGAGACTAATTCAAGATCTGAAATAGTTCAAGCTTCAATTAAGAATTTTAGATTGATCTTGGTTAAAGACATGAATAAAGGAATTGCTTTCAGTAATCTATATGCACCTGAACATTTGATCATCGCTACCCAAAACGCAAGAGATATTTCAGAAAAGATTGAAAACGCTGGCTCAGTATTTATAGGACATCATACTCCGGTTTCCGTGGGCGATTATGCCTCTGGCACAAACCATACACTGCCAACAAATGGATCAGCGATTGCATATAGCGGAGTATCATTAGATAGTTTTATCAAGAAAGTAACCTTTCAGGAATTAACTATTGAAGGCTTAAAAAATATAGGCCCAATTGTAAAAGAAATGGCAAAGGCCGAAGAATTACCTGCACATAGTAATGCAATATCTGTAAGGCTTAATGATAATGGCTGATATTTCTTCTCTATGATTAAGTTGAAAAAAAAAATACGGAATACATAATGAAAGAAAAATATAATGTTGAAGAATTAAATAAAATCATGCTGCACAGGCGTAGTATTTATCCTTATCAATATGAAAAAGGAAAACAGATACCTGATGAGGTCATCTGGCAAATTCTGGAGAATGCTAATCGTGCCCCAAATCATAAACAGACCGAACCCTGGAGATTTACTGTATTTACAGGTGAGGGATTACTGTACTTTGGAGAACTGCAAGCTGCAATTTATAAGCAATATTCGGGAGATCTTTTCAATGAAGATAGGCATAAAAAACTAATTGATTATCCACTAATGTCGTCTCATATTATAGCTATTGGTATGAAAAGGAATGAGACGAATAAACTTCCTGAAATAGAGGAAATAGAAGCCGTGGCTTGTGCTGTCCAGAATATGTTCTTAACGGTTACGGCTTACGGGCTAGGCTCTTACTGGACTACCGCAGGCATTACTTATTTCAAAGAGGCTAAACCACATTTTCATCTGGACGAAAAAGATAAGCTATTAGGGTTCTTTTATATTGGTTATGTAGCTAAACCATTGATTTCACCCTCCAAAAGAAAACCTGTTCAGGAAAAGGTTAATTGGGTTAATAGACACAATACCTTTTAAGGGATGTATTAACTTGGTTTAAACAAAAAATAAATTTAAGATTTAATAACTATTAGCAATTTTAAATGGCATGCTATCCTGTCTGCATTAAAAAAACTCGGAAGAAACAGAATAAAGTTAATGGTTACTACGAAATGAAGATAAGGAAAATTATAGATGAATTGACAGTACCGTTTAAGGCACTGAATAATCGAGTGTTTTCAAAATTATGTTTTGCACAAGCGGTCAGTCTTTTAGGGATGCCCTTACCTGGGTTGGCTCTAATTTCCTACCAGGTTTGGTAAAGATTGTTCTTTGCGCTAATTATTATATCTTCTGCACTATCACTTTGGGTAATCGATTATTATTTTTTCTCCTTTTGCAGGTGTTCTTGCTGACCGTATAGACCGAAAGAAGATACTTTATATTACTCACTTCATACGAACGGGCATTGTGGCGTGTATGCCTTTCATTCATCACTACCGAGTGGCAGATTTATATTCCTGTATACAAACAGGTTTGTTGAATCTTACTTTTCACCTTTCCAGACATACTTTTGCAACAACGGTAACCTTGAGCAACCGAGTTCCTATTGAAAGTGTAAGCAAAATGCTTGGGCATTTAGATCTACAAACAACGCAGCATTATGCAAAGGTTGTTAATACTAAGGTCAGCAACGATATGAAAGCCTTGAAGAAGAAGCTTGCAGTCGCTTGATCGTTAATTGTTATAATTTAAAAGCTTATTGCCGGTTTGGCGATAAGCTTTTTTGTTTCACAGGCTGAAAAAAACATTACCAACTTTTCCAGATTGGGAATGCCTTATACAACAGACCAGGAATTTTGAGTCATAAAACATGCACCCATGATTCAAATAGAAATTATATCTAAGGAAGATCTGCAACAGTTCAAAAATGAATTGATAGAGGAAATCAGATCAATTATAAAAACCGAACAGTCTGAAACTAAACAGTGGCTGAGAAGTAAGGATGTAAGAAAAATGCTCAAAATTTCTCCCGGCACTTTGCAAACTCTTAGGATTAACGGAACGCTCCCCTTTACCAAAGTGGGAAGCATTATGTTTTATAAACACGAGGATATCGTTCGACTCCTTGATAATAAATAGCCTGTAATGAACAACGTTCATTTATTCCAATTGACAGGGTACATACAGAGAATTACCTCAGATAACAGGGTAAATACATCGCACCTTAGTATTTATATGGCATTGCTTACCTGTTGGCAAAATCAAAAATATCCTGGCCGATTTAAAATATCGAGGAAGGAAGTAATGAGATTGAGTAAGATCGCAGCAATCAGTACCTACCATAGATGTATGAAGGAAATGATTCAATTTGGTTATTTTGTGTATGAGCCGGAATATGATAGTTACAAGGGCAGTAAGGTCTGCTTTACTTAAAAAGCAAAATTTAGAGGACATATAAAGAGAATTAATCTTAAGACCAATCTAAAATTTGTCCTTTAACCCTAAGGTAACTACCTGAGTTTCGTAATAATTATCTGATTGCAGCGAAATTCCATCTCCGTTAAAACATCTTTTGATCGCAGAAGAGTTTAAAGATAATAAATAAAAATTTGCACTATTAATTATTCATCGTAATATTGCAATGAAATGGGACTAACGAAGACTGAAATATTTACAGAAGAGCAAAATAAGCTCGCTCTGCTTTTTAAAGCTCTGGGACATCCCGCCAGGGTTGCCATACTTCAGCGCATCATTCTTGCTAATACCTGTATATGCGGCGACCTAGTCGGCGAACTTGGATTAGCCCAGGCGACAATATCTCAGCACCTTAAGGAATTAAAAAGTGTTGGATTGATCCAGGGTAAAATTGAAGGTGTAAGCGTGTGCTATTGCATTAATCCTGACACATGGAAATTACTGGAGAACAACTTCGGGGATTTTATAAACTCGTATAAAGCAATTCCTGACTGCTGCTAAAAAAAAATTTAATCAAATTAAACGTAATATTGCGATAAACTATGGATACTACACAAACATTAAACTGGCAACATTTCAAGGATGCGTTGCTTCAAAATCCAAGCCTGGATTTACAGTTTCAATATGCAGAGAATAAATGGGTAGATGCCTCCTATCACATTACGGAGATAAAACAAGCGCCCATCGTTTCAGTTGACTGCGGTGGTGTAATGAATAACTGGACTGAGATTATCGTGCAGCTATGGGAGCCTTCTGAGAAACAGCAGGAACGTGCTATGAAGGTTAGAAAAGCTCTATCCATCATTGAGATAGTAGAAAAGAAGCTGCCACTTGATGGCTCAGGTATTGTAAAGATCGAGTTTGGAAACTCCCAGTTTGATACTCGGCAAATGTATCCGGGTAACATACAGGTTGTTGGCGAAAATCTTATCGTCGACCTACAACCTGACTTTACACAGTGTAAGGCTATTGAGCGTGGCGGAAGTTGCGGGACAGATGAAAAAGGTGACGAATGTTGCTCCACCACAGAAAAACCTAAAGTTGAATTGAAGACTCTGGCTGTGGTGGCCGATTGTTGTACACCGGGTTCAGGATGTTGCTAACTAGTCATTATGGAAATTGCTGAGCTGTTACACACACACTGGGAAGGAGTAAAAGATATCTATCTCCAGGGAATTGCCACAAAGCAAGCTACGTTCCAAACGGAAGCATCTACCTGGGAGGAGTGGGATAAGAGCCATCTAGCGAAGCTTCGATATGTAACCTTGATTGAAGGAGTAATTGCCGGATGGGCTGCATTAACTCCTGTTTCAGGACGATGTGTATATGCGGGAGTGAGCGAAGTGAGTGTGTATATCCATGAAGATTTTCGGGGCAAAGGTATTGGTGCGGCTTTATTGCAAAAACTAATAATTGAAAGTGAGGAGCAAAACATCTGGACGCTTCAATCAGGTATATTTCCAGAGAACTTAGCCAGCATCGCACTTCATGAAAAGCATGGATTCAGAAAAATAGGTTATCGGGAAAAGATCGGAAAGATGGATGGGGTTTGGAGAGATACAGTTCTAATGGAACGCAGAAGCAAAATTGTTGGACAATATTGAATATAAAAATGAAAAAAGTATTAGTGCTCTGCACAGGAAACAGTTGCAGAAGTCAGATGGCCGAAGGATACCTAAGATATTTTGCGGAAAATACCGCTGAAATTTATAGTGCCGGAATTGAAACTCATGGCGTAAACCCGAGAGCTATCCAGATCATGGCTGAAGATCACATTGATATCTCTCACCATACCTCAAATAATGTTGACGAATATGTCAGCATTGCTTTCGATTACGTAATCACGGTGTGTGATAATGCTAATGAAGCATGCCCATACTTTCCGGGAAAAGTGGAACGGTTTCATCAGAATTTTCCTGATCCGGCAAAAGCCAAAGGCTCTGAGGATGAGATTATGGATGAATTCAGGAGGGTTAGGGATCTGATTAAGACCTATTCACATGACTTTGTAAGAACTCATTTATCCTAAATGAACCTGGGAATGAAAAAATACGTGGCAGAACTAATAGGCACATTTGCTATAGTTTTCTGTGGCACAGGTGCCATCATTATTAACCAGGAAATGAATGGCTCGGTTAGTCATGTTGGAATATCCATTACTTTTGGTTTGATCGTAATGGCCATGATTTATACGCTAGGAAATATTTCCGGTGCACATCTTAATCCGGCAGTCAGTATAGCGTTCAGCATTGCAAGACGTTTTCCTGTTAAGCAATTACTACCTTACCTTATTAGTCAATTTATAGGCGGCCTTCTTGCAAGCCTTGTATTAAGGTTCCTATTTCCTGCGAATGAGTTGTTAGGCGCCACCCTGCCTCAAGGATCTGCCATGCAGTCATTTGTGCTTGAATTCATATTAACATTCTTTTTAATGCTAGTAATAATTAATGTTGCCACTGGAAGTAAGGAGCAGGGAATGTTTGCGGGACTCGCTATAGGTTCAACAGTACTGCTTGAAGCAATGTTTGCGGGTCCTGTCTCCGGCGCCTCGATGAATCCTGCCCGTTCCTTTGCCCCGGCAATCGTGTCAGGTCATATGGAGTATTTATGGGTGTATTTCGCCGCTACCACTCTGGGTGCTGCTACAGCTATACCTTTATGGAAATATTTAACAAGCGACTCAATTAGTATTAAATGAGAATAGCACTCTTTTCAGATATTCATGCTAATTTGCCTGCTTTTGAAGCTTTTTTGGCTGATCTTGATAGGCGTAAACCCGACGTAGTTTATTGCTTAGGAGATTTGGTTGGATATAACGTTTGGCCTAATGAAGTAATTGCCGAAGTACAAAGAAGAGGAATCGCAACCCTTGCCGGAAATCATGATTTAAAGGTTAAAAATCTGGCACCCATAGATATTGATCAACTAAATTTATCCGGAAAAAATTACGCTTATCATCTCATTACCGAGAAAAACAGGGAATACCTAACTGCTCTTCCAACTCACATAAAACTGGAATATCAGTTGGGTGATGAAAAGCTTGGAATCCTTTTTACTCACGGCAGTCCTCGAAGTGTTGACGAATATGTGTTGGAAGATACTAATGAAGATTATGTATTGGAACTAATGGCGGAAGCTGGTGCGGATATATTATGTGTTGGCCATTCTCATAAGCCTTATCACAGAATCATAGAAAGGCAAGGGGCCATTAAACAGGTTGTTAATATTGGTTCTGTCGGCAAACCCAAAGATGGAAATCCTTTGGGATGCTATGTGTTAATTACCATTAACAAAAATAGTTTTACTAAAATCACGTCGGGTATCCAAGTCGCGTTTATACGTTTTGAATATGATATAGAGAAGGCGGCAAATGCAATAGAAAATAGCCCTTTACCTGTGGAATTGGCGGACAGGTTAAGAAAGGCCTATTAAGCAAGATCATGAATTTATTAGTAGTTACCCTTTATGCAAAAGTTTCGGGTTCCATAGTGTTGTCATATTACTTCAGCGAGATCGTGTCGCTTTTCTCCTTTCTATAATTTAGTCCTAAGTTGCAGAACACAAGAAACTATGGGTACTTTATTAGCAGCTACCCATTGCATTTTAAATCCTGTATATTCCGATCTTTATTTGGCTGTAAAACCATTTGACCATAATTTGTAAAATATTGATGTTCTGTCATTAATTTACAGTTTGCATCAAGCCATTCATTATCGGTAAATGTCTTGCCCAAAACGTATTGAAACTCCAGTCTCAGTCGCTGTTCGTACAATCGGTAGTCTCGCACTGAAAAGTGATAAAAATCGGCATCGAATATTACCTGATCGATCAAATTGAGTGGAACTTGTATCCTCTTTGTTGATGCAATACAAGAGAGTATCTTCTGTAATTTACCTTCGGGATAATTAAATTGCCTAAGTGATCTCTCAGCAATTTCAATACTTAGGTCTTCGTGCCCATAATATTTGTAGCAATAGCCCACATCGTGGAACCACGAAGCGATCTGAGCCATTTCTGACTCTTCTTCCGATAGATTAATTGCGCTTCCAATTTCAATTGCGGCGTTAACAACATCTTCAGTGTGATTAATATTGTGGAAGAAGAGATTGTCAGGCAATTCGGATTGAAAAATCCTTCGAACGGTCCCGCTTACCTTCGTTACTATAGATCCCAGTACAGTCATTGTTGTAAAAATTAATAGTTAATCTGATGGCTCTACTTTAGTGGTTTTTATAGGGGAAGTACAGCGTATATTCCGGGCTTACCTTGATACATCGTTGGCGTAATCATTAAATTTAGATTTGTATTTTTTTGAATGCCTTTTTTTAACAAGGGGTATGCGAGATAGGTTAATCTGGTTGTTAGTATACCAATTCCAGCTCCTGTTACAACATCACTGAACCAATGAGCATTTTTTAACATTCTCAAAGTACCTGTTGCAGAAGCAACGGTATAGCCCGCAAAGCCATACCAGGGCGAAACATCTTTAAACTCTTGCCGAATAAATTCTGCAGCTACAAATGCCGTAGCGGTATGCCCTGAAGGAAATGCACGGCCCGACCCATTCGGTCTTATCTTATGCGTTTTTGTTTTAAGAAAATCTACTGACATACCCATAAGGGTATTAGAAATAAGGTAGATGGCTGTTTTGTCTATAAAATTATTTTTGCTTTTTACTCCTAATAAGTTTAATCCATATACCGCTAACATTGGAGCATATTGAAGTTTATCGTCAATATTAGTTTTAAAATTAGGATGATCTTCTCTCATATCCGTATTAATTGCTCGGTCTGTTATTTCAAGAAAGTCATTATCAAGTGAGAAAAAACCATACCCTATACAGACCGCCGGTATTGCATAATTAAGCAGCTTGCTATTTGTAAAATTAGTGGGTGCGGTTTTTACTATTTTTACCAGGGTGGTATCTGGGTTTATAAATAGAGAATCCTTATCAGCTGAATAACACTGTAGAGAAGTTCCTATTAATACGGATATTAAAATGATTTTCATGTTTAAAAGTTTTAATCAATTAGTATTTGTAATCATTCACCTATTTTGTTTTTGGATCTTTCTATCCGATTGAATTTTACCTAAATATGAAGCAACTAAAATGCTTAGATAGATAGAGCCAGTCATAAACCCTCCTAAAACATCAGTGAACCAATGTGCTCCTAAGTAGATTCTAGAAAAAGGTATTGAAAATATTAAGCTCAAGCATATGCCAATAGCCATTATCCGAAAGGTTCTTGTAAACCATTTTCCATAGTAAACAAAGAAGGCCATTAATCCAAAGAAAGCGATGTAAAAACCGACATGCCCACTTGGAAAGCTCTGGTATTTGGCTTTTTCAATCACCCTGACAAGATTTTCTGTTGGCCGAATTCTGTTGACAGAAATTTTAATACCATAAGTAATAAGTCCCATTAAAAGAGTTAATAAACAGTAAAACGCTTCTCGCTTGAATCTCAGCAGGAGAAGTGTTGCGGATGTAGAAACGACCATAGCTATCGATATCCATGTTTGGCCGAACCAGCTAATGGCTTTCATAATAATATCAAGTATGGGATTGTGTTCCTCCTGTACTTCCTCAGAAAGTTCGAGGTCAATCCATGAGGATGGGAAAAAGGTAATAAACGCTGTTAATAACAAGAAGCCTGCAACAATCAGAATAATGATATGAAGGGCGCGTTTTTTTCCAATAGTTATCATGTTAAACAGAAATTATATTAGTCAAAAATTCCAAGGGTAATTAATGCCAGGAAAGCAACTAGAATGATTAATCGAAAAAAATTAGCCACTAAATTCAGCCGTTTATTTTTTTCCATAAATCTTAAGATTAGAAATCACTGTATAAAAAAAATAAATTATCAATAACCAGATGACCACAATAAAAGCAGCAAAACGCCAATTCTTTTTATCTAAAATAATTGGAAACTGTTCTGCCGTGAGTTTGCTTGCTGACCAAACATGAGCTGGTATTAACCGGATAGATGCTACAATAAGCAACGGGACTATAACCAGATCATCCAGCAAACCTAAAACGGGGATAAAATCAGGGATTAGGTCTATCGGGCTAAGTAAATAGCCGATAGTTATTCCAATAAGCACTTTAGCCGTCCAGGGAGTATCCGGGTTACGATAAGCATAGTAAAGGGCAAGCACATCCTGTTTCATTTGCTTGACCTTCTCTTTCATTTTTTGTATCAGGGATATTTTCATTTTTATCTCATTAGTATAGTGTTTTAACCGGTATATGCTGGTTATCTTTACTCGTCATCTTCAGACTGCCCTGCCTGACTTTGGGCCAATACATATCGGGCCCCTTTAACTACAATTTTTGCATCATCAGGCAAGGGTTTTAAAAGCTTTATTTCCACATATCCCATATCCGATAAGCCGATAATAACTTCCACGCGCCTGAATTTCATTTCCAATGCCTTCGAATCAGGATCCGTTTGATAATTAGAAAGTATCTGGTAGATAAAATCTTTTCCTTCAGTATTCACAATGGCATCTGCCGGGACTGCACTTACCGATTTGTTTCCCACCTGGATAGAGGCTGTAACATAGGTTCCTGCAATTAAGCGGCTACCCACCTCATTATTTATGCTGGCATGTGCAATTACCACCCGGTTTTCTGTTTCGTAAGTGGAATTAACAGATCGTATTGTACCTGTATATACATACCTCTCCTGACCGGATAAGCCATAGGATACGTTCTGCCCTGACCTGATAAGGGGAGCATCCTTTTCAAATATTTTCAGATCGCAGTAGATAGCTGTATTATCAATGATTTCCATCAATGATTTATTGAGGTCAGCAGATGACCCAAGAGTGATCAGTATGTGGGCTACCTGCCCGTAGATAGGCGATAACACTGGAATCTGTGTTTTAATCGAACCTTTGTCTAACCTGGCTGCGTTGATATGGATCTGCTGCAATTGTTTAGCTAAGGAACTTAACCTGGCCTGTTCGGATAGATAAGTAGCCTGGGCCTGCTGAAAGACCTTACCTGTACCCGCATTTTGGTCGTTCAACCTTTTTTGCCGTTCATATTCCTGGGTGACATAGACCAAGTTGCTTTTGGTAGTGAGATATCCCTGCTCCAGTAGAAATGGCCATCGGCAAAAATCCCAGTGAAGCGACTGAGGCCGTCATAATAACCGGCCTTAAACGTATCCGTGCACCTGTTTGGATCCGTTCGTCCACATCAGTTACGCCTTCTTCTTCCAGTTGATTAAAGTAACTGATCAGTACGATCCCGTTCAATACGGCCACACCGAACAAGGCTATAAAGCCGATCCCGGCTGAAATGCTAAAAGGCATTCCCCTGATCCAAAGGGCGAGCACGCCGCCGATAGCCGATAGTGGAATTGCAGTAAATATAAGTAAGGCCTGTTTTACAGAACTGAACGTGAAATATAACAGGGTGAGGATAAGTAAGAGGGCGACCGGAACTGCTACCGATAAACGTTTCTTTGCTGCATTGAGATTTTCGAACTGCCCCCCGTACATAATATAGTATCCCGCAGGCAACTTCAACCGGGTATTCAAAACTTCCTGTATCTCACCCACCACACTTTCAATATCTCTTCCCTGTACATTGAATCCGATATAGATTCGCCGTTTGCCGTTCTCCCTGGATATCTGTTCGGGCGCTTCTGTCACCTGCACAGTGGCTACCTCACCAAGTGGTAATTTGGCGCCGTTAGGTAATGGGATATATAAGTTCTCTATCGCTGAAACATCCTGCCGGTCATTCTTTTGAAGCCGTACCACCAGGTCAAAGCGCTTTTCGCCTTCATAGACGGTTCCGGCTACATTACCCGCATAGGCAGTACGAAGGAGGGTATTTACATCCGAGATGTTCAGGCCATATTGGGCAATTTTAGGCCGGTTATATTCCACAAATATCTGGGGCAGCCCCGTTACTTTCTCTACTTTGGGATGATCAACTCCGTTTACGTTGGAGATCAGTGCCGCTACCTGGTTTGCTTGTGCGCTTAACACATCCAGATCATCCCCGAATATCTTAATGGCCACATCCTGCTTTATGCCGGAAATCAATTCATTGAAACGCATTTGCATAGGCTGGGAAACTTCAACTTCAAGGCCAGGGAACACGGCGAGTACAGTTTGGATCTTTTCGATCATTTCTTCCTTCGTTTTTGCACTCACCCACTGATCTTTTGGCTTCATGGCGAGCATGACGTCTCCGCCCTCAATGGGCATGGGATCAGAGGGGATTTCAGCCGATCCGATTTTGGAGACGATCTCCTTAATCTCCGGGATTTCTTTTTTCAATACTTTTTCCATCTGAGTAAACGTTTCGACACTCTTGGTTAAGGATGTCCCTCTGATCAGGCGCACCTCCAGTGCAAAATCACCTTCTTCCAATGTTGGAATAAATTCTCCACCAAGGGTGCTAAAAATCCATAGGCTAATAACAAATAAGCCGATAGCAGATGCGATTACAATACCTTTAATCTTCAATGCTCCATTCAGGGCAGGCAAGTAGATGCGCTCCAATGCACTCATGATACGGTCTGAAAAATTTCGCTTGTGTTCTGTCTTTCTGCTCAGTAACAGCGAACTGATCATGGGTACATAGGTTAATGATAGAATAAACGCACCCACGATGGCAAAAACCACTGTTTGTGCCATAGGCTTGAACATTTTGCCTTCAATACCTATCAGTGTTAATAATGGGAGGTAAACGATCAGTATGATCATCTGTCCGAAAGCAGCTGATTTCATTAACATGCTGGCACTTTTCTGTACTTCGTTGTCCATTTGCTGCTGCGATAGCTTTGAAGTTTCAGAATGATCCCGTCCCTTCATGGTGATCCTGTGGACAACGCTTTCTACAATGATTACCGCTCCATCTACGATCAGCCCAAAATCAATCGCTCCCAGGCTCATTAGGTTCCCTGAGACGCCAAACAAGCGCATCATTGAAAACGCAAACAACATAGCCAAGGGGATAACCGAAGCTACTACTAAGCCTGCCCGCCAGTTGCCCAGCAAAAGCACCAGGACAAAAATGACGATAAGGGCACCTTCTATCAGGTTTTTCTTAACGGTATGGATAGCCCTACCTACCAGATCGGTACGGTCAATAAAAGGTTCGATCACTACCCCTTCAGGTAATGACTTTTGAATAAGGGCTACTCTGGATTTCACTTCCCTGATCACCTCATTAAAATTCTCTCCTTTTAACATCAGAGTAAGACCTGCCACCACTTCGCCGGAAGCGTTACGGGTGATAGCCCCATATCGGGGTGCATTTCCAAATCGGACGATGGCTACATTTTTAACCAGCACAGGGATGCCCCCTATATTCTTAATCACTATATTTTCAATATCTGACAATGATTTTACCTGTCCCAAGCCACGAATAAACAGCGCATTGTCCTTGCTTTCGATATAAGAGCCACCAGAACTTTCATTATTAGATTGAAGAGCAGCAAAAATCTCAGGCATACTTACTCCAGCGGCGTTCAGACGTTCATTGTCCACAGCAACTTCATATTGCTTAACAAAACCTCCCCAGGCATTGATTTCTGCAATACCCGGAGTTCCTGCTAACTGTGCACGGACAATCCAGTCCTGAATAGTACGCAGATCGGTCAAGCTATATTTCTTTTCATAACCGGGTTTGGTATGAAGGGTGTACTGATAAATTTCTCCCATACCGGTAGATACCGGGGCCATTTCCGGCTTGCCCAGCTCCTGGGGTATATCCACTTCGGAGATTCGTTCAGCGATCTGCTGACGCGCCCAATAGATATCTACATCATCATCAAAAACCAGCGTAATAGCTGATAAGCCCGAACGGGAAAGGGATCGCCTTTCTACGACCCTGGGAATGTTTCCCATCGATAATTCTATAGGTGAAGTGATGAATTGCTCCACTTCAATAGCACCCAGGTTTGGCGATAGCGTGAAGATCTGAACCTGGTTATTGGTAATGTCAGGCTGGGCATCTATGGGTAGATTACTCAGAGAATAAGCCCCCCATACAATAATTCCAAGCGTAAAAAAACCAATAACAAGTTTATTATTGATGGAGAAATGAATGATCTTATCAAACATATTGATATGTAACTGAATGTCAGAAATGAAGAAAGCAGACTGATTCCAGGGATGAGAATAGCCTTATGTGTTCAACTAACAGTTGAACTAAGTAGCTGCATGTAGCTGCCGGAAGAAAATCTTAAATTAGAAATACGCAATTCAAAATAAACCTTTTACAGGGTATTTGATCAGGCGGTGCTGTTATTTGAAAGGCCAGCAGGTGTCCTGTTAATGTGAGCTGTGGAGAAAATATTGAAGCAGGTAGTGTAAAATCAGCAGGAATAATGTCCTGAACTATTTTTATAGCCGGATGATGTGTAGAATTATCCGATTGTACATACGTATCATATTCATCGCCAAAAGTATTACTGATATGTTCTGTATTGACCTCCAGGAAGGACATGACGAAACATATTAAAGTGAAAATAATAAGTAATGTTGAATACTTGGGTTTCATTAAAAACAGTAAATACAATTCAAACTTACTTAATAATAGCATTATATGAAAATTGTTTGCTTAGCTTATTTGAGCAGGTTTGTCCATGAGCAGGTTTTACATCTTGAAACTGGAAAACCGGCATTGTTTTCATATTTCTTAAATCATCAATTGAGTTTATTTTTTCATCCATCGAATCGTAACATTGGGGCTAACAGCCCATTCCAAATGATTTTCCGCTAACTGTAAGTAAAAGGCTTTTTACTTGTTTATAACACAAATCAGGATAAAAATGAGTCAGACGCCTCTTCTATTGTTTTTATTTGGACTTATTATAAATAAGCATTAGGTTTGCCTCAAACTTAGAGAAAATGAAGAAATATATACTGGCACTCGCATTTTTCTGCACCCTTGAATTTGTACATGGGCAGACCTCATCTATCATCGGTGTTGTAAAAGACCCGAGCGGCTCTCCCGTTAATGCGGCCACGGTCAAATTGAATACTAATCAAACGTTCTTAACGAACTTCAGGGGCGAGTTTAGTATCAGTGGCTTAAAAGCAGGCACTTATAAATTAAGCGTTTCCAGTGTAGGTTTTCAGGCAAAAGAAGAGACGATCATACTTACAGATGGAGAAATAAAGTCCCTGGATCTGACATTGGCGTCAAGCCGGGAATCATTTTTAAATGAGATCATCATAACCTCACGAAAAAGGGAACAACTTAAGGAAGATTTTACCTCCGCCGTTACCGTAGTGAATACCCAGGCTATTCGGGAACTTCAAACTATAAGCAATAATGCCAGCGATATTCTTGCTGCCGCCGTTCCTGGTTTGGGAATGTCGTCCGGATCCAGCAGTAACTGGGGGCAAAACTTAAGGGGAAGACAGGTTCTGATCCTGGTTGATGGTGTATCCCAATCTACCCCTTTAAGAAACGGTTCTGTTGATATGCGAACCATCGACCCCAGTGTTATCGAACGCATCGAAGTAATCAAAGGCGCGAATTCAATCTACGGCAACGGAGCTGCGGGTGGGATCATTAACTATATCACCAATAGCAATAAAAATCTTACTCAAAAAGTAGGATTTAAAACTGAAATTGCTTCCACGGGATCTCTGGTTAATCCCAATGGCACTATTGGGGGGCGCCTGAACCAATCAGTATTTGGTAGAACAGGGCAGTTTGATTACACAGTTAGCGGAAGTTATGAGCAGACCGGGAAAGTTAAAGATTCTGATGGAGACATTGTCGGTCCCACTTATGGCTTGAGTAATAACAAGATATATAATGCATTTAGCAAACTGGGTTATCAAATCAACGCCAATCAACGCTTACAATTGAGCTATAATTTTTTTAGCAGCCTGGAAGAAACTAACCTTAAAGAAATTATGGGGAGTCAAAGGAACGGAAGAAAAACGTTGGCAATTGAAGGTACCACACCGGGCGATCCCCCGGGTACCCGCTGGAACCACAATGCTTTGTTAAATTACAGCAATAATAATTTGCCCGGCCGGACCAGCCTCTCTGTAAATACCTATGTTCAGGATTTCAATACCTTATTTTTTTACAGCACTAATTTCGAAAACGGCGGACAATCGACTATCCAGTCTTCTAAAAAGGGTATCCGGGCAGATTTTAATACTCCATTGGTCTCCAAACGCAACCTGGCTGCGGATGTAACCTATGGATTAGATGTATTAAACGATGTGACTTCTCAGCCCCTCCTGGATGGAAGAACCTGGGTTCCGAAAATGGACATGTTAAGTAAAGCTCCTTTTATGCAATTGCAGGCAACCCTGTTCAACGATTTTGTGATCAATGGGGGTTTACGCTACGAGAGCATGAATATAGGGGTTGAAGATTATTCGACCTTAAAACCGTACAATGCACAGACCAAAACATTTGGAACCAGCGTAAATGTAAAAGGAGGAGATATTAATTACAATAACCTGGTATTCAACAGCGGATTGAGATTTAATAAATTTGAATTTTTTAAGCCTTATGTGAATTTTTCGCAGGGTTTTTCTGTTGCAGATCTTGGGCTTCTGTTAAGAGGCGCAAGAGTAAACGATATTGCCAAGATCCAAACTGAACCGGTTATTATCAATAATTATGAAGCTGGCTTCGCAAGCGAATTCAAGGCTTTTCGCTTTGAGGCCTCGGCTTATATCAGCAAATCGGAACTGGGTTCCAGCTTTATCGAACAAAATGGTTTTTACGTTATTACCCGGCAGCCGGAACGGGTCCATGGATTTGAGCTGGCCGCGGATGTCATTGCCTCTAAAAACATTACTTTCGGCGCAAGCTACAGCTTTGTTGAAGGCAAACGTGATGGCGATAATAATGATCAGTATAATGATGCAGCGGATACCTACCTGGGCGGTGAGCGGATCACTCCTCCTAAATACACCACCTATCTGAGGTATTCCCCGGGATCCCGATGGAACATCCGAACAGACTTTATCGCTTCAGGTTCACGGGAACGATTTGCACCAAATGCTACCGGAGTTTATAAAACTTACGAAGGCAAGGTTGATGCTTATGAAATTATAAACCTTTCTTCCTCATATCAAACGACTAAATCAACTACTCTTAAATTAGGGATTGAGAATCTTTTGAATGCAGACTATTTCCCTGCCCGGTCACTTTGGCCCAGCCTCGACCAATACTACGTAAAAGGCCGTGGTTTGAGCTTTACCCTGGGATTGGCTGCTCAATTTTAAACACGAACAATTATTTAAGCGCCCCCGCAAGGGCGCTTTTCTCTATGAGCGCTAAAAAGGTTTATCAGTTTCATAAATGGAGCGGGCTTGTCGCCGGACTTTTTATCCTGCTAATGGGTGTAACCGGATCCATTCTTGTTTTTCATGAAGAACTTGAAGCGCTAGAGTACCGCAAGGAATGGACAGTTCCAAACAACCAGGCGGTAAGTATTGATAATGCCCTAAAAACCGTAATCGAAAAATTCCCCGGCTGGGATATCCGGCTTCAGCACTTTTCATCCAACCCAACTCATACGCTGATTTTCCAACTACGAAGGCCTGACGCCCGATTGATCATTTTTGTCCATCCCTCACAAGGAAATATAACAAAAGTGTTGGATCAGAAAGACAGTAAGGTGTATTGGATCTTAAAATTACATTACTCATTACATTCCGGCATAATTGGCGAATCCATTATCCTTTTGGTTGGGTTAACTTTTATCCTTTCCCTGATAACCGGGCTTATAGTTTATCGAAAGGCTTTGCTTAATATTTTAACGTTTAAAACGAGGTTTCTCAAAAAGAGAAAAAGATCACTTGCTTCATCTCTTCACCGATATGTCGGAGTTTGGGCTTTAGTTTTTAATTTGCTAATTGTTTTAACTGGAACTGTTATCAGTTTTGAAATTGTAAAGAGCGGACTAAACAAAAAATCTGCAATTACATCATTTCCAGATACTCCGAAAATAGACATTTCGGTTGATCAGATTTTAAAAGAGCTGCAGGTGAAGCAACCCGATTTCAATCCTTCATATATTAGATTTCCAACTCTAACAGGAAGTCCCATCATCATTGCTGGGAGAGTGACTGATGAAGCTATCCTATACAGTAAGTTTTACAATACGGTAAGTGTGAATCCGGTCTCCGGGGAAGTCAGTGCATTGGAGATAACCAGATCATTATCAAGCCTGGTGAGAGGTATTCATTTTATTGAATTTGGAAACTTATGGATAAAAATCTTCTTCTGCGTGGTTGGAATTTCCGGACCTGTACTTTCCATCTCTGGTTTTTTGTTGTGGAAATGGAAGTAAAAAGCATAATATGAAATGCTAATCTCATCATATCGCGCCCAGTTTTTTCAGAAGCAACTTACATCTTACTCATATCATGCCCAGCCATGGGGTTAATTCCCTTTTTCAGGATACACTAACTGGATAATAAATAAGCGCCGCTAACAACAGATACTTTAATCAGCGTACCTATGCGGGCTTGAGCCGACTCTTTAGGGTATATATCCGCTTCAACCCAAAACTGGCTGAATTCTAATCGTAACCTTTGAACTTATGTTTCAAACGTTTTTCCCGAAGGCAATTATTATATTTAGAGGAATAGGCTGGAATCTGAGATCAATTAATTAAATTGCTATTGATTCGATGATAATCTAAATCAGAATGCTATGAAATACGAAAGATTATTACACCTTTTAATGATAGTGTCAGTAATATTAATCTTAAGCTGCAGCAAAAAGTCCGAAGATTTTTCCGAGCCCTCCACACCCACTAACAAAATAGAAAGTCTAAAAGCGGCCACTGAGATGAGTATTGCTATAACTCAAATGAACGTTTACCACGATTCTTTGGTTCATCACGCCAAGCACAAGGCAAAACATTACGAGAAGCTGTATCATCATCATGATTCTTTGTATGTACATCACGACAAAAACTATCATCATGCTATCCCAATAAATCATCCTTCAAATGGAGATCATAATAAAACTCATCATAATCCACACCGTTCCATTACGACTGCTCATCAAAAAATTACGCATTGAACTCTTATAACAATCCTTTATTACAATCTCGCTTCCGCAGAACAATACGTTTCTGGAAAGGAGTTCAAGAACTGAAAACCGTTGTAAGTGTAATATTATGTTCGATAATTCAATGATTGAGTGTTACTCAATTCAATGATCAGAATTTCATAGCGCGCTTACCATTACTATCCCTAACTTTTAAAAGATACCCACTTAAAAAGTAAATCAAACCCGGTAAAATTATAAACTGCAGAATTGGAGAGAGACCAACGTTAGTATATGGTATGATGGGCATAGAGTCGTTATAAATCCAGCTTCCTGCCTGTACGTGTCTAGCCTCAGCAAGTACCGCGCCTATCCCACCAATCAGCATAATCAAAAGAATCCGTTTAACTGTTAATTCGCGAATCCAAAAGACATTTTTATAGATCAGCGTTAAAGCAAAATATAGGAGAACAACCATAATAGCATCCGCTATTGATGCCAGTGCACAAAAAGACATGTGCTCTGCATTATAAGTAAAACCCGAGTATAAAGGGCCCTGCAATAACTCCCAGGCAAGATTAAGAATAAAGGCCAGGATAAATATGATAACAATCAGAAATTTATAATTCCGCTTATTTGAAGCTTTCTTCAAGAAAAACCAATAGCATACTCCTGCCAGGATCAATGCTGTAACTGGTAAAATGAAAATGGCAGGGTTTAAATCCTTCATTACTTTAATTTAAGCGATTTCTTTCAACTTAAATATACTAAAGCGAAATACTTTAAAATCAATCTGTTATAACCCATCTTAGAGTACAACAATATGACCAGCAGACATAAATTGCCTGCTGGTCATATTGTTCGAACAGTCTATACAGCTGTTGCCATTTGTTCACACGTAGCCGCACATGCACGACACACTTCAGCGCATTCCCTGCAGTGGTCCATACCCATTTCAGCATGTTTTTCGCATTCTTCAGCACAGGCATTACAAGCGTCTGCGCATATCCTGCACAGATGGGCACTGTATTCACTTCCCAAACTCATGACTTCCGCTGCCGCGCGGCATAGTGCAGCACATTCCAGATCCAGCTGAATGCACCGGGTCATCATTTTAACATCTTCTTCTTTTAAACATTCAGTAGCGCAGTGGCTACAAGATACTGCACATGCTACACATGCGTCAATACAGTCCTGAAATTTCTGGTGTGACATAATTTTACTGATTTAAGATTGTTAATTGTTATTCGCTCCATTTTTTAAACTGCTCAATATCCATTTTCTGATCTGCTATTATTTTTTTAGCCATTGCAATAAGTCCCGGATCTTTTCCAAATTGTATAAATCCTTCCGCCATCATGATAGCACCCTGATGGTGAGGAATCATCATCTGCACAAAGTGCTTGTCGGTTGTAACATTCTCCTCCATTTCAGGCATATCCATCATCATGGTCATGTTCTGGTCCATGACTTTGGCAAATCCCTTTTCTTTCATGGCAGGATCATAGTTCTTTTCAGGATTTTTATAATTCTCAAGGAAAGATTGGAGCTCATTAATTTCTGATTTCTGAGCACTAATAATATTTTGAGCCATTTTCTTTAAACCCTCATCTTTCCCGGACTCAAGCTCTGCCTGAGCCATATCAACTGCGGCCTGATGATGGCTTTTCATCATCATCGCAAAATCATTGTCGATATTCCCTGTCATTTCCATTTGATGCATATCAGTCATCATTTTGTCCATTCCAGATTTCATCCCGGAACTCATCGACATTGATCCCATGTCACTGCTATCCATCGAAGAATGATCTGTTTCAGTCTTAGAAGCATTATTTTGACATGCTGAAAAACTAAGTGTTAGTGTGAGGATACCAATAATTAAAGTGTTCGTTTTCATAATTAATAATTAGAATTGATTAACAGCTTAAAGGAAGGCTTAAAGACATATATGATTTTATGATTATTCACATCGTCTTAAGAACAGACAAATCATAATGGTATTTGTTCTGATTTAAAAATTATTGACAACTATGTTAGACGGATTTAACTTAAGAAAGATAATAACCAAGAGAAAAGAAACTAATAAGATTTTAGAAATTCAGATTGAGAATTGATTAAATTAATGTGTTATGTTAGGGAATCACGCGGTAATTTCATCTTCTACTCGTATAAAGAAGCGAAATGAAACGAAAATTTACGTAATTCACAAATGGTGTGGCTAATAGCTGGACTATTTATCTCATTACAGGAAATTTCCGGGGCTATACTTGTCTTTCATGATGAGATTCAGCAAAATGAACATGAAGCACTGTGGCACATTAATATTGACAGAGCAGGAAATATTGATAATGCCTATAACTTAATTCACTGTCAATTTCCAAACGCCGAATTCTTCCCATAATAAAAAAAAGTTTTAATAATTAGGGCATCGGGCATGGTTAAATGCCCGCCGATGCGAGGTTATTATTCACGTTGATGCCTAAAATGCAGTTGCTTATGAACCACAATGCATATCCCGTTTCCCAAAAAAATCGTAACTAATATATTTTTTTGGATACCACCCAAACGCTCGTTTACCTTTGAAAAAAAATCTATTATAATGTTATCAAAAGACTTAACAGGCGATCTTATTTCCAGGTTAAATTCGATAAAAGGCCAGATTGAAGGAATAGTAAGAATGGTAAATGACGACCGGGATCCTGATGATATCCTTATTCAATTTAAAGCAGCGGATCAAGGTTTACAAAAAGCACATTATCTTGTTCTCGATGAGGTCTTTAGAAAAAGCCTTGCTTTAAAGCTGGTAGATGTGATGAATAGTTGTCCCGGAAATTGTCCGGATGCACAAAAAATAGAATTTCTAAAGGAACAGTTCCCTACGCTTAAGTTAGATGATATAACTTCTAAAATGAAAGAAATATCTGATATCAGTAACCGGCTGATAAAACTAAAGGAAAATAATCAGAAATAAATTTAGGAGACCACCCATTGTGCCATAGATCTTTATTTCATTAATGATAATCAACATATGGAAAATCAGAAAAGATCAATTGAAGTATTCACAGCCGGATGCCCGGTTTGTGACCCTGTGGTGCAGTTAGTAAATGATATGGCTTGCTCAGAATGTGAGGTAACGGTTTATAACCTGTCTGATCCTTGTGAAAGCAAGATTTGTCTTAGTAAAGTTGGAGATTATGAAATTAAAACTCTTCCAGCAGTCGTTGTAAATGGAGTCCTATTGTCATCTGGAGCAGGGGTGTCAAGAGCGCACTTTGCGGATGCAGGGATCGGACAGAGGGAATAGGAGTCAAAAATTATCTTGTAGATAATAGCAAGCGAATAAAAGTCAATCTCCCTCTGACAAGAAGCTGATTTAATCTTGAAACAAAAAGGGCTTTTAATATGGAAAAACATTGAGCAGAAACCTGGTACTAAAAACTAAAGTACTTCTTAAGTATATGGAGATTAGAACTTCTGCATAAATTCGTTATTTTTACTTAGTGAGAACAACTAAAGCAAAATTTTTATTATTCATTTCGCTTTTAGCTTTGGCTACTGCTATGGCACATCCATTTTATGCGTTAGCGAAAGAAAAGTGTTGCTCTAAAGAGGTACGCTTTAAAAAATGTTCAAAGACAGATTCTAAGGAAAAGCAGAATTGCAATACGGATTATTGTAATCCTTTTCAAATCTGTAGTACCACACCCATATTAATAGTACAGGTTATACTGTTCCAGGGATTCAAATTACCTTTAATTAAGAGATATCCCTATATGCACATTGCGTATATTTCTGCCTTTTCAACTAAACACTGGCAACCTCCAAAAGTATAGCCGCCACCTACTTATGAATTTTAACTATGTTATGCTTTAAAAATAAAAAAATGACGAATAAAATTAAAATGCTGGCTATTGCTGGCTTATTATCTATGGGTACTGCATTTTATGCGTTTACCCCAAAAAATAACGTATGCCCCTTGAAAGGCACCCCGGAGTGTCCTTTAAAGGAAGTTCCAGATTGCTGTAAGAAGTAGCGTAAATTTCAGGAGGGGGCTTTAGTCCCCTCTTGTTTTATAAGGCGATTTACGGAGGAAAATAAAAAAGGGAATTGAAGCGCATGAACAAGTAATCCGCCATTATGCAAAAAATACCATGCAGAAGAATTAGGACATTTGGCATTGCATTTTGCGGTACAGGTGCTATTATAATCAATCAGGAGACTGGTGGTGTAATTACCCATGTTGGTGTGGCTATCACGTTCGGCTTAATAGTTACGACGATGATCTATACCCTCGGAAATATTTCAGGTGCTCATCTGTACCCGGCGGTGAGTATTGCATTTGCCGTGGCCAGACATTTTCCCGTTAAAGAACTGCTCCCGGACACTAAATTAGTTATTTAAAGATTAAAATATTCCTTAGATGGAATACTTTAATGCATAAGCTGCAAGAATGTAAAAAGACCTGCTTTACACCAGAAAAACAGGTCTTTCCTATTTATTATTCTTTTTTCAAGCTGGTGGCTTCTAAAAACTTTTTAAATTCCGCATTACCGTAATCCGCCCCACCCTCATGTTTAAAAACAAGCTTACCTGATTTATCAAATAGTAATGTAGTGGGTAATGCCCCTGCAAAATAAGCCGGAGAGATTTGGCTTGCTGGTGCATAAACATTGAGATCATATCCGTTTTTCTGCATGAATTTTTGCGACTTTTTCATATCTGCATCCATATCTACCATTAGAAAAACCACATTAGACTTATCTTTAAACTTCTGACTTAATTTATTGATAGAAGGCATTTCGGCAATACATGGAGGACACCAGGTTGCCCAGAAATTCACGAATACCGCTTTTCCTTTCAGATCGGAAAGAGTGATGGTCTTCCCGTTTTCATCCTTGAAGACCATCTCCTCAATGGCTTCGGTTGAAGATCCTATCGGGGAAGCTGACTGAGCATCTTGCTCAGGTACGGACGGCTGAAACAATCCTATTTTCATTAAGCCCTGAATGATGGCTCCTTTAAATTGAGGGCTTATCAACAAAGCACCTATAAACACCACCATAATAGCTGTTGTTATATTTGACCTGGTTAGCCACTTTTTATTGTTTTCCATAATACTATTTGCTTGAGAATGATTGATTTGATTTAATTTTTCCATGGTTTATTTTCTAATAGTTACTCTACTGCCTTCTGTCAACTCCTCTGATCCTATTTTTATGATATTGTCAGTGGTATGTAAGTCTCCAAAGATTTCTATTTTATCCTTGTTTCTTCCACCAATTATTACCGGAACTCTTTCTATAATTCCATCATTTGATCGTACTGCAAAAACACCTGCCTGGGTATTTACCACACTGGAAGCAGGAACCCAATAGGTACTATCCGGACGCTGCAATTTTAATTTCACCTGCGCATATTCCCCACCATTTAAATCCG
Source organism: Daejeonella sp. JGW-45 (assembly GCF_029360805.1). GTDB lineage: Bacteria > Bacteroidota > Bacteroidia > Sphingobacteriales > Sphingobacteriaceae > Daejeonella. The sequence continues at coordinate 512,296 of NZ_JARKNC010000010.1, forward strand.
GGTGATTACTGACATCAAATTCCACTATCATCGATCGGGAAGACTGTCGCAGCACGCTTGAAGTTCTGGCTATCGTGGTTTGAAAAACCTTTCCAGGTAGACCAGCTACACTAAAAGACGCCTTTGTAATATCATTTACAGAAGGGGCGTGTTTTTCCGGAATAGCTACCAACAACCTTAATTTGCTATTCTGCGCTATTGAGAAAAGCGGCACCCCCATATTCTCACCGACCAATGCCCCCTTTGAAATATTCCTTTCTATTACAATACCATCAAATGGGGCTGTAATTCTAAGGTATTTATTCAGTTGTCCGGACACGCTGGTATTAGCCACAGCTGCCCGGTAAGCCGCACTATCGCTTTTAACCTTACTCGACGCTCTTTCTAACTCGATTGAGGCTACTGCACCGCTTCTTTTTGATGCCTGCCTTAACCTGTCAAATGACTGGCGGCTGTAGTTATATTCTTCTTTAAATTTTTGTTCGGCAGATTTTTCTGAATAATACTTTTGCGAAACCTCCGGCGCTTCCAGAATTGCCAGTAACTGGCCCTTTTTAACATAGGTTCCCCGGTCAGCATAGACTTCCTTTACAAACCCTTTTATTTTAGGATAGATAGTAACCTCTTCGTAGGGCTTCAGTTCTCCAGGTAAACTGAGTGTGTATACTGGCCTGTCCTTCTGCGGATGTATGATTTCCAAACTTTTAACGACGGAAACATCTTTTTCAATGGTCGTTTTCCCACTGTTTTCAGAACAGCCGGAGAATAATGCAAGTACTGTTAAACTCAGCAAAGCAAACGATATCGTGCTCTTTTTTTGAAATTTCATATGATTAATTATTGATGTATAAGCTTGAGTTGTTGTTGAATGCTGTTTTCAGGATCATCCGGGTCCAATGACGGACTGTTACGACTTGCCTTACTTCTTATGATCGTAAATAAATGGGGGAGAATTAACAGCACCGTAATTGTTGAGAATAGCAATCCTCCTATAACTGCTTGTCCAAGCGGAGCAACCTGCTCACCTCCCTCGCCCATACCTGATGCCATAGGAACCATCCCGGCAATCATAGCCAGCGTAGTCATAATGATAGGCCTTAACCGGGATGAAGCGGCTATAAACGCTGCTAAAGGGGATTCCATCCCGTGCTTGACCCTGTTCATTTCTGCCTGGTTAACCATTAATACTGCGTTCGATACAGATACGCCCACAGACATGATAATACCCATGTATGATTGCAGATTTAAGGTGCTCCCAAATGCGAGTAACATCAAAAGACTGCCTCCAACCACGGCAGGCACAACAGTTAATATCAGTCCTGATACTGCAAAAGACTGGTAATATGCTGCAAGCATCAGAAAAATAACTACTATAGCCACCAGTAAACCTGTTTGCAATCCGGATAGGGTATCGTCCATTAATTTCATCAGACCTTCTGTCTGTATGATTAGGCCTCTTGGCGGCTCTCCTAAACTCTGGATAGCTTTTTTAGCCGCTTTTGATGCGGTTCCCAGATCCGATTGATGAACATTTGCCAGAATCGTTACATACCTGTTTGGGCCCTGCCGGTTCACCTGTGCTGGCTGCTTTACTATACTTAAAGTAGCAACGTCTTCCAGCACGGGTGTTGGTTCCCCTGCCTTTAGCGGTAAAGACCTTAACTTCTCGAGTGACTGCATATCCGATTCGGGGATCTGAACCTGGACCTGGAATACCAATCCTGATTTTGGGTCAGCCCACAAATTCTTATTAGTAAACCTGGTTGACGAAGTCGCCATAGTCAGCGCTTTCGTAACATCCTCCATATCCAAACCGAACTGCCCTGCAAGTTCACGGTTAATATTGATCTGAACGCTGGGGTAATTCACAGGTTCAGCGATCCTTATATCCCGCAGGACCGCGATCTTCTCCATTTCAACTTTGATTTTACCTGCAAAGCCGTTAGCCCCTTTCAACTGTCCGGCTGCTACTTTGACTTGCAGGGGAGTCATCGCCCCCTGGCTCATCACTTTTTCCACCAGTTCCATGGGTTCAAAGTTTATCTGCAGTTCAGGGAGGTTCTTTTTAATCTCCCGGCGTATATTTTCTTTGAGAATTTCAATCGGCTGATCATAAATTTCCTGATCTATAGATAATTGAAGCACGGCTTCATGTGAAGCGCTGGTAAATAGAAAGATGGGATTTATAGCAGTTGCTGAGGGCTGAAGACCCACAAATGCAGAACTGATCTTTATGGCCTCGTCCGGTAGCTGATTTTCAATTAAAGCGGTTACCTTTTTCAGGTAGCTTTCTGTTTTTTCTATCCTGCTACCCTCCGGAGCAGCAATGCGTAACTGTATATCACCGCTGTTACTGGCAGGCATAATATCTGTGCCGATAAAAAATATGCCTGACCCTACTAAAAGGATCACTGCTGCCGAGTACCCAAGTATGACCATTCCTTTTTTCTTCCCGGTATGCCTGATTAACAGGAGGTATCTCCTTTTAAATCGTTCAAATAAAGTGAGTTTCTTTCTATGAAGGCTGATCTTGTGGTGCTGAAACAATTCAGGTTTCATCAGCCAGTTAGCCATAATAGGTACGAACGTCTGGGAAATAATAAAAGAGGCGATCATGGCAAAGGCTACTGCCATAGAAAGGGGCATAAACATATCTCTTGGGATTCCGTCCATCATAAATGAGGGAATTAAAACGGCCAGGATACATAGCAGGATCAATAACTTCGGAACCGAAATTTCCAGGAGGGCATCCATTATAACCCTTTGCTTGGGTTTCTCCATTTCAAAGTGCTGATGGATGTTTTCAATGGTTACTGTCGCTTCATCTACCAAAATTCCAATCGCCAGTGCTAAGCCACTCAAGGTCATTACATTAATGGTTTGCCCGAACATGTAAAGCATGATAACTGCTGAAAGAATAGCAATCGGGATGGTCAATACCACAATGACAGATCCCCTGAAATCACCGAGAAACAAAAAAATCATCAGGCCTGTAAGCAAGGCTCCCAGTATGCCTTCATGAATTAAGTTTTCCAGCGAACGGGAAATATAACCGGATTGATCAAAAACATACTTGACATCCACGTCTTCTGGCAATGCTGCTTTCAACATGGGAATAGCTGTTTTCAGGTTATCCACGACTTTCAGGGTGGATGCATCAGCCTTCTTAATAACCGGAAGATAAACGGACCTTTTTCCGTTAATGATCGCATAGCCTGTTGTACCGTCTGCAGCATCTTCAACGATTCCTATATCCCGTACAAACACTGTTGTTCCACTTCCTTTTCTGATGGGTATATTCAGGAACTCTTCCGGACCACTTGCCATCGAGTTAACCGGGCTCATCAGGTTCTGATCTCCGATACGGATGTTACCTGCCGGGGACGGAAAGTTATTCTTTGCAATAGCGGTTGTTACTTCTTCGGCAGAAAGGCCGTATGATTGCATCAGTTCCGGGTTTACTTTCACCACGATGGTCCTGATGTTTCCGCCAAAAGGCGCCGGAGCAGTTACACCCTCAATGTTGACAAACATGGGGCGGATCTTGGTCAGGGCCAGTGTCTGCAATTCCGTTATGGAACGCTGAGGACTTTCAAATACCAGTTGCCCGATAGGAAGTGAGCTGCCGTCAAACCTCACTACCTGAGGGGGAACTGCTCCCGGAGGCAGAAAGCCCATGGCTCTGGATACCTGGGTGGATACTTCTGCCGAGGCCTGGGCCATATCGGTGCCCGGGTAAAAAGTGAGCTTCATCAGGGTAAACCCCTGAATGCTTTTAAAATCGATCCCTTTAACCCCGCTCACAAAGATTAGTACCTTCTGAAACTCGTTGGCCATAAATCCATCCATAGAAGCGGGTGATAATCCGCCGTAAGGCATAGCTATGTAAATTACCGGAAGTTCCACTTTGGGAAAAATATCAACATTGATCTTGGTGATAGCCGAAAAAGAAAAATATGCTATAGCGATAATGCCTACCATGATCATGATAGGTTTTCTTAAAGCAAGCCTGATTAAATTCATATTTATTTCTTTAAAATTGATTAGAGAGGTATGTGAAATTGCTGGTCGCCGCAGCTCTGGATATAATCTGGTCCCAAAGGGACTGGTGAGCGTCAATATTGCTCTTCTCGGCTTCCTGGAGCAATAACTGAATTTGAAGTAACTCAGTAAGATTTATCAGTCCGCTTTCATACCTGGCGAAGTAAAGTTCGTAGGCTTCTTTAGATTTCTGAACAGCCGAATCTGACTTACTTACCTGTTTGATCTGTTCGGTGATCTTGGCGTTGATGGATTGAATACCGGTGTTCAATTGGATTTTTTGAAGATCGTATCTTGACTGAGCTGCAATGATTTGCTGCGCTACCCTCTTCTTTTCAAGAGAGCCGGAATAAATATCAGATATGTTCCAGGTTAAGCCTATTCCTGCCAGGTAGTTATTGCTGACATTCTGGAATCCTGAGGTTAACCTGTTATTTATACCGGAAGTACCTATCCCACTCCCCCGGAAGGAAGCGCCTCCTAATAAGGAAACAGCTGGCAATAACTTACGGCCTTCCACTTTTTGCCGAATCTTTCCATATGTAACCTGCTGTTCTAAGACATTTAAAACGGGATGGTTATTTACACTATCAGGACGATAAAGCCCCATTGGTGTTTTTAAATAAAAATCAGTCTTTATAGATACATTGGTTCCCAGATCAGGAATAAATTCCGAAAGCTGCAATTTTGCACCTGCCAGTTTCCCGTTCCATTCGTCTGTTCTTGAAAGGGCTTGCAAGTACGATGAAGAAGCCAGCGAGGTATCAGCGCCTGGTTTTATTCCGGCATCAGCTAAACTGATAGCAATTTCAAGGATTTTTTTTACCCGTTCACTATTATTTTTTGCCCAGATTAGATAAGCGTCAGAGTAAAGAATATTGAAATAAAGCTGGGTAACACTGGTCTGAATATTTAGCTTGCTGAGGGTGAATTCTCCCCTTGCTTGTTCGGTTAAGCTATTAGCTGCCCTGATACTATGCCTTAATCTTCCAAACTGGTAAATATTCCAGTCAATCAATACAGAGCCAAAAGAATTAGCTGTTGTCTTAACCTGACTGTCCGGGTTATTTGCGTTGACATTAAAAATGCCTGGTAAAGGAAAGAAGGCCCCTCCGCTTCCTTCAAAAGTCCCGTAGGTATTTTGCAATTGCATCTGGGAATTGGGTAACATACCACTCTTCACGGTTAACGTGTTGAACTGAGCAGCGTTAATAAGGGCATTCTTTTCTTTGAGTTCAGGATAATCCTGATACGCTTTTTCCCAGGCTTGATTTAATGTTAGCTCAGTTTGTGAATAGGTATTGATACTTACAAGCACAAAAAAAATGCTCATAAGGTAAACCTTATGCATGACCATAAAATAGGTTTAATAAGAATTAAAAAATTTGAGTTAGCTTTTAGAATAAAAGCATAAGTGTAGAAACAGGAAATTCCTATCAGGCGCTGATTCTATATCCGAAACAGGCAGTTTTTGACATGAATAGGATAAGCAGGGACAAGCGCGTTCTTTCCGAATGCATTTGTTAGAGATGTTCTAGCATAAAATATGCGCAGGAAATGAAATGCTATAGCAAAAGCGGCTAATACAAAAACAGGTGTCTTTAAATCCGGACCAGCAACCTGAGAATAAACAACATCCGCATCAGATTTAAAGCTTGACAAGCATAATTGAGCAGGGCTCATTTGAGCAGAAGACCTGACCTGCCGGGTTTTGTTATGATCTTTTTGAACTGCAGTCTCTGAATTCCCTATCAAGGAGTAAATAGTTTGTTTCAGAGGGCAGGAGGACAGAATAAGAAGCGCAATAAAAAAAGCCAATAACGGAGTTTTCCCCTTATTAGCAATTAAATTATTTACGCCACATCTAATACCCATATCCTTTTCCAGCTTCAGCAAAAATACAATTTGATAATTAAAAGAGTGTTAAAATATGTTAAAGGTTAACAGATTGTCTGGTTTAAAGCACTGTAAGATTAGTGCTTCCCGAACTGCTCTATAGCTTCGCCCAAGTCAAATACTTGTGTTTTATCACCAATAGCTTCATTCACGATACTACTTCCCGCCGCACTACGATAGCCCCCTGCGCAGTGTACAATTACAGGTTTGTCTGTTGGGATCTCATTAATTCTTTCTCTCAATTCGCCCAGAGGAATGTTTTTCGCTGAGGGAAATATAGGTTCGGATTTGAATTCTGAACTATTTCTAATATCAATGATACTGTATTGATCAGGATTGTTTCTGAATTTCTCTACATCAGCAACTTCCATTTCTTCTTTACCTTCATCGGAAACAATAGCGGCTTCAATAAACGACTCATAGCCAATACTGGCAGAACGTTCTATCAATTGATTTAACTGCTCCTGATCTGATGCAGCCAAATAGAACTTTTCTCCCGGAGAAACAATGCTTCCGAGCCATGTTTCAAACTTAGCCCCCAATTGTATATTGAAAGAATTAGAAAAATGCCCTTTCTTGAATTTGTCCTGAGGACTGGCGTCGATAATGAGCATGTCAGGATTTAAAGAATCTGCTGTGGGTTTTGTTAAAATTTTCACTGCATTTACCGATGGCTCAAACGCCGGGACGCCTTTGCGGTTCAGATCCACATCATATCCGAAATATTTCGGAATAAAAGGCTGGTCTGCAGTAAGTTCTTTGATGAATTTTTCTTCAGTCATCTCCTGTAAAGACCAGTTGCTGATTTTTTCGGCGCCTATAGTACTGCGATTAGCTTCACTTAATCCTTTACCACATAAGGTGCCAGCACCGTGTGCCGGATAAACCAGAACTTCATCATTTAAAGTCATTAATTTGTTTCTTAACGAAGAATACATCTGCCTGGCCAGGTCATCTCTTTTCTGTTGAATGTTTCCTGCGCCTTCACGCAGATCCGGTCTTCCGCAATCTCCGATAAATAAGGTATCACCGGTAAAAACCGCTTTATCTTTTCCATCATGATTTAACACAATGGAGATACTGTCAGGAGAATGGCCCGGAGTGTACAAGCTTCTCAACTTAATTTTTCCAAAACTGATTTCAGAGCCTTCATCAAAAGGCTCAAAAGGGTAACTCACTCCCGTTAAACTATGAGCATAAATCTTAGCGCCAGTTGTTTCATGGATTTCCAGGTGGCTGCTCACAAAATCAGCATGAGGATGAGTCTCTACTACAGCAATAATATCTGCGCTCATTTCTTTCGCATAATCATAATACTGTTTTGGGTTTCTTGAGGGATCTATTAAAACTATCTTACGTTCACATTCGCTAAGAATGGCATAGCTGTAATGAGCCAGGTATTTATCTTCAAATTGCTGAATCTTCATGGTTTACTTTTTTTGAACAGTACAAATCTCTATAAAAAAAATCCCGTGCTGTGTGATTTTGGTCACAGAGAGATTTTATAACACAGAGTATGTAATGAATTACTTCGCAGGACTTATGAGTAAGCGATTTATATTAAAGAAAAAGATTTTGGCAGATGGGGTCGATAAGGGCTATTTTTTTGAAGAAAGCTGGTCAAGGCATCTACTACATGTATACTCAGATCGATCCGGTTCTTACCTAAATTCTTCGGCACACCCTGTTGGGTAACGAAGGCAACCTTGTAAATACTACCGGGTCTTAAATGCTCCTTTCCAATGAATACGTCCTGTAGCCTGAAGCCTTTCGGGTTTTCAATTCTGATATAAGCGGTTAATCCCAGACACCGTTTAACATAACCACCCATCTGTTTCATCGGATCTGCCGAAAAGGTACGTTCGAGATTTTCTTCCAGCATGTCGAGGATTTCTTTACCTGTAAGCTCAACGACTGAAACGGGAGGATTCATTGGAATGATATTAAACAGATCCCATCGATTCACTGGTCCGGCAGGGATAGGCACCCCATACCTCCAACCGTTTGAAAATGCGATATCAGCCGATGAGGTTTCTTTGATGGATTGTAGTAAAAGATCGTCCATAGACGATTCCAGCGTATTATAGCGATCCAGTAAAATACTGGTTTCACCCACATGCTCCTTCTGCAACTTTTGATAAGGCTTCATGATAGCTTCAATAAGCTGATCCATCTCTTTATCCGGCTCAATGCTATCGTTAACCGGAATAAGCTGGTATTTATAGCTGTTGATTTGCTTGTCCAAAATTTCAAGCTCCAGATGGCCTAAAAAAGATCCATGGCAGCCACATTGGATAAGAATGGTATCATTGATCAGACTTGGTTCAGATAAGCGGTTATGTGTATGAGCGCTCAGGCATACGTCAATGCCCTTAATCTCTGAAAGCATTTTTATGTCCTGAGGATAACCATTATGGGAAAGAAGAAAAACCAGGTCTGCTCCTTCCATTTTTACCTGCTCGATGTAGCGGGGTAATTCCTCTGTGCCGTCTGTTATTTTTAATCCATCGCTAAAATTTTCAGGCATTGTTTTATCAATGATATTTGAGCAGATACCAATTATGGCAATCTTTACACTTTCTACTGCCTGGATAATAAAAGGCTTAAGAAAAAGGGTTTCATCGTTCTTGTAAACATTGATGCCCAAAACCGGATAATTGAGCTGATCATTCAGCTTAAGCAGTTGATCAGGTCCATAGGCAAAATCCCAATGCCCAACCATGGCATTAAATCCAATTTTATTTAATACCGGAACTATTGCTTCGCCTTTAGATTTAACGACCGGCAATGTGCCATGAAATGTATCACCACCATCAAGGACTAAAGTATTTAGGTTTTGCCTGCGGATATCCTTGATCAGGCTGTAGATACGGGAATATCCTCCCATTACTTTTGTTTCCCGGCTTTCGGCATCAAACATTAGTTCCGGATGAGGCTCCAGGTAGCCATGTACATCATTTAAATAGGCGATGGATAATTTCATCAGAATATGATTTAATCAATGGATATGAAGGTCGCCCGGATTTCCTTATCAGACAAGCTTGCCTGAGCTTACCGGTTTTCGGTTCATAGGGTTTGGTTTTGTAGGATTTGATCGCTTTGAATGCCCATCAACCGAACATACAACCCTATAAGGCTTCAATTACTTTTTGCAACCTAGCTCTGATTTCATGTGCAATATCATTCAAAGCACTATTTTCTATAGCCTTCATAGATGCTGCCGGATCTACAGCCGAAACCTCTACCTCCCCGGCTACTTTTTCCTGAACAATTACATTACACGGCAGCATGGTTCCAATTTTATCTTCTGCCAGTAAGGCTTTGTAGGCAAATGGCGGATTGCAAGCTCCCAGGATTTTATAGTTATAAAAGTCAACATCTAATTTTTTCTTTAGGGTGACTTTTATATCAATTTCAGTTAGTATGCCAAAACCCTCCTCTTTAAGAGCATCAGTTACTTTTTGAATGGCATTGTCGAAGCTTCCTTTAATTGTTTTGCTAAAATAATATTCCATGATTTTTTATTTTTAAGGTATTCCTTTCAAATTATTCTTTTTTTATTTTTTATTCCCATCCCCATTTTTTGAAAATAGCATGACCTTCTGCAGACAACAAAAACTGTATAAATTGCCGGGCTTCTGACTTTTGATTGGAAATGGTTGTAACAGAAATAGGCGTTCCCCTGTATACGGTTTGCTTTTTGGGGATTTCTACCAGCTCAGATACATCCTTTAGCCTGTTATGCCACGATGCAAAAATTATTATTGCATCATATTTAGTATCAGCCTTCCATGCATCAATTGCTATTGCAGTATTACCAAAAGCTCCTTTGATGTTTTTTTGGATCCCTCCAATCAAATTTTGCCTTCCGGCCAGGTCTTCCCACATTCCTAATTGCCCGGCGCCGGTAATTTCTAATATATTGATACCTGGTTTGGCCAGATCTTTCAGTGAAGTAATATTTTTAGGGTTTCCAGGACGAACTAAAATTCCTGCCCGCCTTTTATATAATTCAGTTCTTGTAGTACTGTCCATTAATCCCGGGTGCTGCATTTTAAACTGAGTAAGCATGTATTCGGCACCTCCGAACACCAGGTCTGCGTTCTGTTTTGCTTTCTCTATCCATTTTGGCTCTGGCCCTGCAGTTACTTTAACAGATATGGAATGTTTCATAGAAAACACTTTCGCGCATTCCTCCATGGCGGCCCCCGGTCCGCCGGGTCCATAAACATATAAGGTATCCTGCTTGGATTGTGCCTGGGACAATGCAGGGAGAATATAAAAGGCTAAAACGATTAAAGTTTTCATAAATACTTGCTTAAAAATTTTTACAAAAATTTCCTATGGATGAACTATCGCCCAGCCCTGATAATGTCGAATGATGATCTCACCATTTCCGCTGGGTACAAATGAGATGAAAGAGAATAATGAGCTTTTATCAATTTTACGTTCCCTTAGCGTATTTTCACACTGGGCAAGAATTACACCTTTTGCCTGTAACTCCAGCAAGGTTTTTTCGAATGGCCCGGTTTTGTCGAATACCTTAACCCCATCTCCGAACACTACTAATTCAACATTCAGTTTACCTTCAAGCCGGGGGTCAGCAAGGGCATTTTTAATATTTTTTAGCGTAGCGTTTATTTTTTTATCATCGCCGTTATTTAAAACATAGAGCGCTTTATAATTTTTGCGTTTGGCTTCCGCGCCAGTAAAAATGGTAGGAGGTTGTTGAGAAAATGCTGGATTAACTGTGATGATTAAAACTAATGCTGCAAAAGGGATCAAAAGATTTTTCATTTTAATATAGTTTGTTTTTAATGGCAATGAAGCTATCATGAGATAAATATGTAAAATGAGATTAAACAAACTTATAATCGTAGCCTTCCAGCTGTGAAAGTAATGCTGCCGGCTGATCTGTCGCAATTACCCGGCCATCTATTTTTGGAGATACGGGTGAATGGACAGCCAAGTATTCGGTCATAATCTGGTGTAAGGTAACACCAAGTTTTTTTGGATTTTGAACGTGCTCTACCCTGCATAGGGTATCATCCGGGTCGCCTTCTCTCTCACAGGCAATGATGCTATACATTTTTTTCGTATCAATCATTTTTCCTTTTACCTTTACACTGTTAAGCCGCTTCCCCCTGCTGTTGTTTGCAGAAAAATCTATTTCCATGCCCGAAAACCGGATCACCCAACCTCCGAAACGCTCAGCCGGGTTTTCCGCAAAAACATTATGTAGTTCCCGTTCCAGCCAGTCCCACAATTGTTGACCGGTGACTTCACCGGCTTTGGCATCGCTGTCTACAGGCAGCATGCTCCATAAAAATTCATGGGTAATTTCCGCTGTACCCGTTTTAGCATCTGGCAATAACGGAGGACAGAATCTAAACCCGTTACTGAGCGCAATCTCAGGTTGAAATTTCCACATAATGGCATCGGTAATCATATTATCCATGGGATTTTCCAGTACATAATACCTTACCAAAGGCACGGTAGATATGCCAATAACTTTATCTAGTTTCTCCTTGTAAGGTTCTCTTGCTTTATTTACTAAATCTATCATCTCCTGATCCGCTTTGTATAGATCCGGATCGACATCTAACAATTGATAATTATGATCCTTTATTTTACCGTTCTCCACAACAATATCCAAGCGTGATATAAATGATCCGAATGCGCCTGGTTCTGTTACTTTCGCATACTTTGCTTCAATTGGCTTTCTTACTCTTTCGTGGGTATCAGCGCCCAATATATAATCTACTCCTTCGATTTCCTTATTATTTCCCAAATCAACCTGTTGAGCAAGACCCATATGTGTAACAAGGAAAACCATGCTGCATTTCTCGTAATCTCTTAGCATTCGAACATATTTTGCCACATTCAGATCAGGCTTGGTAAATTTTATACCTGCGCTGTAGGCTGGCGACTGCCTTTTTGGTGTTAGGGGATCATTATAGCCGATAAAGCCGATTTTAATCCCTCCCAGATTATTGGTCCAATACGGCGGAAACATTAGGTCACCGTTTTCACTATCCTTTGTATCATGGAACATGTTGGCACAGATCTTCTGGGCGTGGTAGTTGCCCATATCTTTTCGCATCATTTCTTTGCCGTAAACAACTTCCCAGTTTCCGGGTAATACCAGGTCATAACCTATATTATTGATCAGCGGAACGATAGCCTGACCTTCGCTCAACGCTGCAACGGCTCCCCCCTGAAAACAATCTCCTCCATCTATAACAAGTGTATTCCCAGGATTTTGGGCTTTGAGGGTATTTATCATTGTTTTCAGGACTGCAAAGCCGCCTCTTCTTTTATAAACCGGAAGATTATTTTCCCAGAAAAATTCATCATGCGTATACAGTTGCGCATGTATATCCGCAGTATGTAAGAGGGTAATATGGTTGGCTTTACCTGCTTTGACCGCATGGCTCTTTATAATCTCTGAGGTATGATACTCATTGCCTGAAATAGCAGAAGCTACCTGCGGCAGGCCAGAAAATGCTAAACCAGCCATACCTGCGGTTTTCAGGAATGTACGGCGGGCATTACCGCAGTTACAGAGATTAGATTCTTTTTTTGAAAACATATTTGCTGGACTAGTCATTTAGGTTTTACAGTTAGCTCCCTTTCTGTACTATCGGTTTAAAGGGGCCATATTTGTGCTGTTCTTCAGAAAATTTATCCCCGTATGGCCCGAATGGAAAGTCTATGGGTTTCTTACTTAAATCTTTCCAGTCTTTCCTTTGATCTTTATGAGGCCTGGGTCTGGAATTCACAAAAGCAGCTATATCCCATGCTTCTTCATCTGTAAGCTGAGGATTTTCATGTGAGACTCCTAAAGGCATATTATTCTTGACAAAACCGGCAAAACTGCTTATTCTGTATAGACCGGCGCCATCATTATAACTATGATCTCCCCATAAAGGCGGATAGGTATAGCTGGTATTATCGGGATTAAGCAACCCTTTACCGTTCTTACCATGACAAGAAATACACTTAGCTTTATAAACCGCAGAGCCCATTTTAGGATCTGCAGCCCGGTCAAGAAAAGCTAATTTCTGCAGCCCGGCTCCTTCGGGTGTTTTGCCCTTTTCCACTCCGGTTCCCAGCCATTTTATATAGGCGATCATGGCTCTCATTTCCTTACTGGAACTCTCGAGCGGCTTCCCGTTTAAACTCCTTTCAAAGCAGTCATTAATCCTTTTCTCTATACTTTCTTTAGTTCCCGATCGGGCACGAAATTTTGGATAGGTGGCATATACTGCTGAATAATTGTTGCCAAATGGTTTGGTACCCGCATCTAAATGGCAATTCTGGCAGTTCATCCCGTTACTTATATTAGCTACCGTACCTCTAGGGCCCAGATAAGTTGAAGTATGGGCTATCAATTCCTTCCCATACCTTATAGTTTCACCATAATTATCCGAAGGAATGGATGTTTCTGAGGGAGGACTCCAATAGTTAACCACCTCTTTAGATGTTTCGGCAGCAGTTTGATCCGGAACAGGTTGAAATTCTGAGGAAGCAACTTGGTCTTCATTTTCATTTTTCCGCTGACTAAATATAACACTTACTAAAATCCCAGCCACCACGATAAATAATATCGAAATAATACCTGCCGCTCTTGAAGTTATAAGTAATGCCTTTTCCGTTTCATTTAACTTATTCTTGCCCATTGAATTATAACTTTCTTCCTCCAATTATTAAGGTGGAGTATAATTGAATTAAGAAATTATTGATTTGTCCTTTTCGTTCGTATACCAAATGGAGAGTACAGGGGACAAAAACCAATGAAGCTGGTTATGATGAATGCAACAGAAACAACCAGTAAAATGATGGCGTTGGTACCTGAAATAACATTGGTGTAATAAAGCACCGCGATCACGATAGCGATCACAAATCGAAGTATGCGATCAAGATTCCCCATGTTTTTTATCATCGTATTGGATTTAGGTTAACGCTATCAACCATTTCAAATTTACTGTTGTCAATTAGAAGGTAAGGTGACAATTGTCACATAATTCAAGTTTTATATTCATGCTGAAAAAGCATAAATGATCTGAAGCATTGTATAAAAACTCAGGACATCCTGAATTTTATCAGTAATGCAGATAAAGCCGTGAGGACACCAATGTTTATCACAGCAACCTCAAGACCAAAAGCATCAGCCAGGGCGCCTGATAAAAGCGCCCCAAAAACATATCCGGAATCCCGCCATAAACGGAAAACACCTATGCTCTCTGCTCTTTGCCCAGGATTGGTATAGTCTGCAATGGCTGCTAAAAATGCAGGGTAAACAATTGCCGTTCCCAGACCAAGTATTACGGAGATCAATATATAGTAATACATTTCAGTAGCATATCCCATAAATATAATGGCGATACCCTGCATCAACATCCCCCAAAATAACAAGGCCTTTTTGGGAAATTTATCAGCTAGTTTCCCTGTAAATAGTTGACCAAGGCCCCAAATTGCCGGGTAGACAGAAACAACTATTCCAATTTCTTTAAGTCCATAGCCTTTGGCAGCCAACAAAACAGGTAATAAGCCCCAAACCATTCCGTCGTTTAAATTATTAACTAAACCTGCCTGGGTAATTGAAGAAAGATTTTTATGTCTGAATGTAGTATCAAGAAAAATATGCCTAAGGGGTTCTATTAATGAAAATTTCTTTTCATGAAGAGCAAATTTCCTGGTATCTTTTATCAGAAAAATACTTGCTAATAAGCCCAGTAGCGATAAGCTGATTCCAATGTAAAAAGGGTAAGGTCTTAATCCATAGGTGCTGGCAATGTACCCGGTAAGCAGAGCCACTAATGCAACGGCCAGGTATCCGGCGAATTCATTCAGTCCCATAGCAAAGCCGCGATCCTTCTCTCCTACAAGGTCAATTTTCATTACAACGGTAGATGACCAGGTTAAGCCCTGACTGATCCCTAGAAATATATTAGCGACGATGATCCAGTTCCAATGAGTGGCATAAATCAAGAAGAAAGGAACGGGCAGAGCAATGATCCATCCGTAGACCAGTAAATTTTTTCTGCCGATTTTGTTTGATAATGCACCGGCAAAATAGTTGCTGGCTGCCTTGGTAAGACCAAATACTACAATAAAGGAAAGAACCGCTGACTGTGTTGCAAGAGAGAATTCCTGCATGGCCAGTTCAGGAATAATAGTACGTTCCATGCCAACCATTCCCCCAACAAAGGCATTCACGAGAACCAAAAGAGAAAACTGTTTCCAATTTTCCCGGAGGCCTAGTCTGGCTTGATCAGACACTATTTGGCAAGAGGATAACCCTTATTGATCCAGTCAGTTTTAATGTTTGTAGGGAGGTTTAATAAGCGGGCTTTTGTAAACCCACTGCTCTGTAAAGCTTTAAAAGCGGGGCGAATATTTGGACACTTTTCGAACGGACAACACCCGCAATACACGACAATTGATGTAGTTTTAGGCAGTTTGGTAAGCGCTTTTTTGAATCGTTCAAGGTTTTCTTTTTCGCTGGCAGCGCCCATGTTTTTGGCCCCCTTAATATCTTCTACAACACCGATATTGAAAATTAAAGGCTTTGCAGCTTTAGAATTATTTATTAGAGCAGCCAATTGACCAGGCTGAATTAACTGATTTTTTGACCAGGGATCATTTGTTCCAGCCAGTCCCTTGTTAGGGAACTGCTGTGCAAATGTGCCGAAAGTTGTAATTACGGCGAGTATACTTAAGATTATTTTCATGGTGCTTAATTTGTATATCCTTCTAATTCCTTCAATTCAATGCGGTAGTCTGTCTTTAATTAAACCGTAGATGTATGTTCCTACCAAAGAGCCAAGAACCACAATGATCATTGCCCAATATCCATAACCTATATTTACAAACATAGGTCCCGGACAGGCTCCTGTTAAAGCCCACCCTAAGCCAAAAATCAAACCCCCGATCAGATACCGTGGAAAGCTCTTATCCTTGTCCTGAAAAACTATAGGATTCCCGTGATAATCCCGTATTTTGAACTTCTTCAATAAATACACTGCCAAGGCTCCAAGAAGCACAGCAGTTCCAATGATCCCAAACATATGAAATGACTGAAAACGGAACATTTCCTGTATGCGATACCATGATATAGCTTCTGATTTAGCCATTATTATACCGAATAATACCCCTGTAACAATAAACTTCAGGCTTTTCATATTTTAAAGATCAATGGTAATAATAAATAAGTCATCAGTAAGCCCCCGGCGAAAAATCCAATTACTGCCAGGAGCGAAGGTAACTGCAGATTTGACAATCCGCTGATAGCATGTCCTGAGGTGCATCCTCCGGCATACCTGGCTCCAAAACCCACGAGCAAGCCTCCTGTAAGCAGGATTATAAACCCTTTAACGCTTAGTGCAAAGTCAGGCCCGAAAATATCTGAAGGATTCAGCTCACCATCAAAGGTTATACCTAATGATCTCAGATCTTGCACGGTAGCTTCAGATAGTTTTAAAGGCTGATCACTTTTAAGTATAGTTGAAGCCAATAGTCCGCCAAAAACAGAGCCCACCAGGAACAGTAGGTTCCATTTCTGCGTCTTCCAGTCAAAATCGAAAAATTTAACTTTTGCGCCAGCTCCAGCTATGGTACATAAGGTTCTCAAATTTGAAGAAACACCAAAAGATTTTCCAAAATAAATGAGCAAAACCATTGTAAATCCAATCATTGCTCCCGATGTATACCAGGGCCAGGGTTGTTTAATCAGTTCAAGCATGTAGTGATTCTCGTAATTTAAAAGTAAATAAGGGTTTTTGACAGTGATTAACCAGCCGTTCTGCGATACTTCCAAATAGTAAATGACTCAATCCTTTACGCCCATTCGTTCTGATACACACCAGATCCATTTCTGATTCCCGGTTGAAATTTTTTACTCCATCTGTCACCTTGTGATCCCGGTACAGGTGTATTTTGAAATATTTAAGCTGATGTTCCTCAGCGAAGAACTTCATTTGGGCTTCAATCTGATCTGCATAAGCCTCATCCTCCTCTTTGAGTATCTGCAATAAATGAATTGTACTTCCAAAAGCCTCAGCAATTTGCCTGATCAGGTCAATTTGTATACCCTTTCCGAAGTACTCAAAATCGGCGACTAAAAGGATATTTTCTAAATTATTTATACTTGTTGCCGGTCTTAAAGTGATCACCGGTACATCCAGATGTCTAACCACATGCTGGGCTTCCGATCCGGATACCTTTTCCATAAAACCACTGGCCCCACTAGTCCCCATAATGACCAGGTCTACGCCTATATCCAATGATGTAAAATGGATTTGATCTGTAAGTAAGCCAGTTTTAAGTAAAGGATCAAAGATTCTCCCCGCCTTGTGTAAAGCATCAAACTGTTTTAACACTTCCTGTTCCTTTTTTTCAATAGTTAATTTGTTACTAACGTCGTTCAGATTCTCTGATATGACAGAGCTATTCGCTTCAATAACATGCAACAGATTGACTTTTACAGGAATCTTCCTGGAAAGGAGTTCTGTCATGAGAAAGGCCTGTTCACTTACCTTCGAAAAATCGGTTGGGATTAAAATATTAATGGGCTTCATTCTTATTTTTTCTTTGCTGTATGAGGTGATTACATTTCAGGCCAGGCTCCGATACCCCCAACCAGATTATATGAGTTTAAGCCCAGACCCTCCATAACTTTGGCCGCACTTCCGCTTCTATTACCGCTTCTACAGAATAAAAAGTAAGATTTATCAGGGTCAAGTTGCTTGATTTTAGCCTGAAAATCAGCACCCAAAAAATCTATGTTGACGGAACCGAGAATGGTTCCGCTATTATATTCATCAGGGGTCCTTACGTCTACCAATATGGCATTGTCAGTATTTTGAAAATTCTTTCTAAAATGGTATCCATCCAGATCGTTTTCGTTCTTTTTAAAAAAGCTATTAAACATCGTTTCTTATCCTATTTAAGGTTACAATACAAGTAATTCTATTTTATTATAGATGTAGCGTACAAAATTGAGTATTTAGAGTTAATCGTTTGGTGACTTTTGTCACAAGGGATGCTATCTGATAACTTCTTTTAAGATGATATATATACCCATTACGAGTACAAACCAGCCAAAACCCTTCTTTAATTTGTCACTGGATACTTTGTTATTAATAGATCCTCCTATAATTATCCCCGTAATAGCAATCATTGTAATTTTTAAAAGAAAGGTCCAATCAATTAGAATATGACCAAGATCTCCCGTAAATCCGATCAGTGAATTAAGAGCTATAATCATTAACGAAGTGCCAATGGCTTTTTTAACTGGTAATTTAATAAGGTATATCAAAACCGGAATCAGCAAAAAGCCACCTCCTGCTCCTAACAGCCCGGTAACAACCCCAATTGTTATACCATAGCCCAGTAACTTGAAAAACTTAATACACTCCGGACATTCCTTCTCAGGAGCGGAAGACTTAGAATCTCTAATCATACTTACTGAGGCCAGCAGCATGAGGATTCCAAAAAGCGCCATGGTTAAAAAAGACCAGGTAATGGTAAAACCATTAATAACAGCGATATTTTCCGGAATGACAGGCACTATAAATTTGCGGGTTATAAACACAGTAACAATAGAGGCTGATCCAAAGAAAAAGACTGCCTTAGTATTTACAAGTCCATTTCTATAATTGTTCACCGCTCCAATCAGGCTGGTAGAACCCACAATGAATAAGGAATAGGATGTAGCTAGCAATGGATTTAAGCCAAAAAGATAGACCATAACAGGAACTGTCAGGATAGAACCGCCACCGCCAATTAATCCCAGTGAGATCCCAATTAATGCAGCAGCCAGATAACCTAATATTTCCATGATTTTAAATAGAAAAACAAAGGTGGTGGAAAAGCTGAAGCTAGACGGTGACTTTAGTCACACCTGCAATTTGAATAGATTTTTCAAGACAGGACTTTACATATTTACGGACACAGGAAGGATTGGCCGGTATTCTTTAACTGTTAATTTAAAGATTTAATTGTTCGCCTTGGGTTAAGAGCAATTTTATATCAGCATTAAACCCTTTTCATCTAACGGATCATCATAAATTCTTATCCCGGCTATCAACAGAACAACCAGCAGTGCCACAACAACCGGTATTCGTTATTGCCTGAAAGATGAAAAGTGCTGAAAGTAACCCAAATAATATATCCTTTGACTGAAAGGCTTGGAAAGCGATCAACAAGCCCATGATAAGTCTGACCCATCTGATTAAATGCCAGTTTGTAAGTATTTTTTCTCTTATTGTTTCCATGGCTACGCTTAGTAAACACAAAAATACCTAAGCAGAAAACCAATCAGGGTGACAAATGTCACCGCCAGGTTAAAGGATTAGAATTGACTAGTTAGAGTTATCTCAACCATTCAATATAATTTCTATGCAATAGCAGATCACCTTTCTGTTCCATTTTCTTCAATAGGCGGGAAATGACCTCCCTGGATGAACTTAGATCCGAGGCAATCTCACTATGAGTAATTTTGAGTTCTTTTGTCTGCAATTTCATCACCTGATTGCGGAGATAAAAATCAAGACGCTCGTCCATACCTTTAAATGCGATGTGATCGATAACTACTAAGAGTTCTTCATATCGTGACCTATAGGTTTCCAATACAAAATAATACCATGTTTTATAATTGCGCATCAGGTCATCCATGAGTTCGATAGGCAGGGTAATTACCTTCGTCTTTTCAACAGCCTTAGCCATAATTTCACTCGCCTCTTTTTTGGCTGCGCAAATCATAGAAAGGGCACATGCATTGCCTGGCTCCAGGTAATACATGAAGAACTCACCACCCTCCGGACCTTCACGATAAAGTTTAATTCTTCCTTCTACTACAAGCATCGTGGACCGAAAATATTGACCAGTGGTCATTAGTATCTCGTCCGGCTCAAACTCTTTTATTGAGGCGTTTTGCTCAATTTTTTCCATAAGAGCAGGTTCGAAGTTCTTAAACTTATGTTTTAAATATTCTTTAATCATTTAGAAAATATTGAATTATATATGCAAAATTAAATCAATTGCGCTACTAGCTACTCAATAGCAAAATACTTCATATAAAGCAATCCACATAATCGAGTGCCATGTGTATAACTAAATCAATAGCAATTAATCGCATTCGGGAAAAATAATAATCCTATACAAATCCCCACAGCCAGATAAGAATGTAAAGGGTGAAATTCTATACTGCATCGGTTAGGATCATAA
This sequence comes from Daejeonella sp. JGW-45, assembly GCF_029360805.1. Lineage (GTDB taxonomy): Bacteria > Bacteroidota > Bacteroidia > Sphingobacteriales > Sphingobacteriaceae > Daejeonella. Next base: position 532,465 of record NZ_JARKNC010000010.1, read on the forward strand.
ATGGTTAACCAGTAAATGATCCAAATCAACGGACATGGTTGCCATCATAATCAGCCGTGCTTTAAGAGGTATTTGATTGGCTCTCATTGTGAGAACTAATTACAAACGGTTTCATCTAGTCTCCCAGAATCTTTGCGGCAGCATTTGCGAGAAGCTTAACGCCTGCAATCTCTTGAATTGTGGGAGTTCGGTGTTGGTAAAAGTAGGTTCCAAAGGTACCTATTACCTTTTGCCGATCATTTAGTATTGGCATGCTCCATGCGCTCTTAAAGCCTAATGCAAGTGGTAAATGACGTAGCTCTTCCCACTTATCGTCAGCGCAAAAATCTTCGGTAATGATAATCGAAGAAGTTGCAGCAGCGGCTGCACAGGTGCCTACACGGGCGTTAGGTTTCAACCCATCAATTTTATTGATATAATCACTAGGCAACCCAGGAGATGCGGCATTCCTTAATAATCCGTCTTTGTCAAGCACGAGTATACTAGAAACCGTATCAGACCCAGCCGCCTTTTCGGCGGTGTATACTAAAAAATTAAGAATATCTTGTTTTTTATGCCCTGATTCAAGCATTTCCATAGCCTGTTCGAACGATTTCTCGTATTCCTCATGAATATCTGTTGTGCTTGCTGCCATTCAAAAAAATATATTTACTGAGGCTAACCCTATTCTTCGTCTAATTAAGTTTAGCAAAATGGTGCGGCGAAGTGAACATTGAGAAGGGAAAAGGTGTAAGGTAATCAATATTATAAAGAACAGGGAAATTACAACTAACTTGTTCTAATAATATTTTTGAAGATTCGGACAAAATGGCTCTGGTCTGAGAAACCGGTATGGTATGCTATTTCAGATAATGAATACCTGGTTGAATCCATTACACCAATTGCTTTTCAATGCGCATCTTCCTGATGTAATCACCAAACGACAGGTCGTTAAAATGCCTTAAAAATTCCCTGGAAAGATATGTCGGGTGTACGTCTAACTCCTCGGACATTTCTTTAAGACTAAGATTCAGGTTAATATCAATCTGATCCGGTATTATTTCCCTGAGTTCCTATACCCAATCGGGAGTTTTTTCTTCTCACCTTTTTTCTGTTTCAAATACCGCTGTATACTTCCCGAAGCAAGTGCTCCGGAGGATTTTGCGTGTGCTTTACATCCTGAAGTTGTTTTGCCCAGCTATACAGCGCGTCGTATATCCGTATTCCTTTTTCAAGCAACTCATTATCATCCTTGTAGTTGAATGCCAAACCAGCTGATATTGCCCACAGGCCTGAGGCCTAACTAGCCAGATGATGAACATCTGTATCAGCACCTCTTACGATGACGGCCATAGTTTGTGATGCAGGAACGACTAATTTATATTTTTCCAGGAAATAGTCGATCGTACACCGGTCCTCATAATGCGTAAATTCTACGTCAGGCATATCGAAGGTGCCGCCTGCAAAACAGAAGCCTGGCGCATGACTTCTAGGGCACGTAAATAATTTCCGCGTCGGCATCCACAAAGCGTTTGATCAACCAGGGCAGGCTATGCGATCGATTTTTGGCTGTTCTCTTGTGATCCATTTCATTTCTTCAGTTTGATGAATATTCTAAGCCTAGTATCTGGCAACTTTTACCAAACTCTCAATAATACACATGTTATCTGTTGTTAAATCACAGGGTATACTGCCCCTTTAACCTCAATGTAACAACAACATCCTTTTCACTTGTATTCCGGAAAAACCAACCATGCTTACCTTCATACGGCGCTAAAAAAGTGCCGACCATATTATTCGAATTAGCAATAGTATAGCTTTCAAAATAAACTGCCTTAGCTTCTTTTGCCTGCTTTACTTCACCATGAAAATCAAAGTAAAGTACACCGTTGTCAGTTGTCCATTCATACTTCATCTTACCGTGCTTCAGCAGATAAATTTTATATTCAAGTCCCTTTCCAGCCGGAACTACCACCTGAACACTATCTTGCCTTTCTGGTAACTGTGTTTCGGGGGGTGGGTTATCTGCCTCAACTGGTCTGTGGACTTCTGGCCCTGAACCGGCTTTTTCCATTTTAATGAGTGGAAAGTTATTTAGCACCACGCCTCCTGATCCGGCAGGCGCATTGTCGCCATCTTCAGGTACATACAACCTGCTAAAGCCGAAAAGTTTGCCTGCACCTGTGAGGTCGATTCCATATTCCGCTGGTAATATTGCAGTTATTAGAAGCACAAAGCCGATAATCATTGAAATGATTACAGCCTTTATGATCTGTTTTTTCCCTAATATCGGATGTTTTATTTCTGACATGATTTAATAATTATGATGTGATATAACCTGTTAACTGGTAACCTAATAATAGAAATCCTGCGGCCATAAGCATGGTGTTTGTAAGTGTGGAAAACCGGATAAAGCTCGGTGATCTTCGCCATAATGTAAAAATCATCAGGACGACAGCCAGCGCAATAAACTGCCCTATTTCTACCCCAATATTGAAGCCCAGCAAATTGGTAAACAACCCTTCTTTGGCAAATTTGAAATCCTGTAATTTACTTGCCAGGCCGAATCCATGAAACAGGCCAAAAATTAATACCGCTGCTTTTGTATTGGGTTGGGTTCCAAAAAACCGCTTGAAGCCCCCTAAATTATCGAAGCCCTTATAAACTATCGAAAGGGCAATGATGGCATCTATGAGAAAAGCATTAATAGCTATATTACTCATTACGCCGAAAAGCAAAGTCACGCTATGGCCTATTGTAAAAAAGCTCACATAGAGCAATACTTCTTTGGGGCGGTACAGGAAAAATATAACCCCTACTAAGAATAGCAAATGGTCATAACCTGTAAGCATGTGCTTAGCGCCGATGTACAGGAAGGGACCAAAGGCTACGCCATCATTTCCAGTTAAAAATGTTTGTGTGTCTCCATCCACACCATGAGCCAATACATTATTACCCATGCCGTATATTATGAGCAATCCAGCGAGTGATACTATTTTTTTAAAATGCATAATAATTTTTTAATCATTTAACACTCTTCTCTCGATAAACGAAAAGAGAGAAGAGTTTGCTAAATTTTATTAATGTGAATGTCCATGAGCAGCATCGGCACTATCCTTTGCCATTTTCTCTGCCGCGGATTTCGTACTGTCTGCATTACTTGTGCTGATGGTGTCGGTAATCAGAGAGTCCCCGGCTGTGGCTGAAGTATCTGTTGAGTTATTAGAACTGTTTGAGCAGGCTGAAAATATAAGACAAGCCAGGGTCGCTGTAATAAATAATTTTTTCATGTGTATTTTTTTAAATGTTTATGAATGAGGTGATATTTAAAAGAATTATCAATGTTCATGCCCATGTTCAAGGACTGCCTGCGGAACATCATTCTTGAATTTTGCACTAACATTTTTACCTTTTACATTAAATGATACTGTACAATAAGCGAATATGCTTGCCCGGGGGTTGTTTACCAGAAAAGCACTTTCATCACCAATGTTAAGTGGGGCAGTTGCCTTTGTTTTGTTTGCAAATTCAAAAACGACAGTTCCTTTAACTCCTTTATTCAAAACGGTTTTTTCTTTGGTATCCAGCAAATAGAAACGGATGTTGTCGGCTCCTTTTACCATTTCAATGTGGTATTTACCAGCTGTCTGTATCATACCGCCATGAGGAGCTTTGTGCGCATGCCCTCCTGTTTGTGCATAAGAGATTGTGGAGCCAGCAATCAGCAGGCTAAATGCTAAGGCAATTGATTTGATTGTTTTCATTTTTGATTTGTTCATTGTTAATTAATTTATTCGGTGTGTAATTATTAGTGAAATCTTAGTATGCTCTTAATCTTGAATTTTTACCCGTAAAAGTTTTATTGAATTTATAAAAACTAAAGTATCTGGAAGCAGATGAATAGCCGCTGCCTGCACCGGTCCAAGTATTCTCATTAAAACCAATGTAATACCGATTACATGCACAATTCCAACTCCCACAATAATATTTTCTTTAATCGTCCGAAAAGCCCTTTTACTAATAGCCCTTGCTCTTCCTATCTTTTCCAGTTTATCCTGCATCAGAACAATATCAGCAGCTTCCATTGCAGCCTCTGTGCCCATTGCTCCCATAGCAATACCGATGTTTGCCTGAACCAAAGCAGGGGCATCATTTATACCATCACCTACCATAGCCACTTTTTCACCTTTGCTTTGAAGTTCTTTTACAATTTTAATTTTATCCTCAGGCAATAAGTTTGCTCTGAAGTCTGTTATGCCTACCTGCTCTGAAACGTGTTTAGCTGTTTCTGGATTATCACCGGTAAGCATTACAATATTTTTTACACCACTTTTTCTAAGACCTTCTATCATTTCTTTTGCGCCCTCCCGTATCGCATCTGATATATAGAAAATGCCTGCTAATTTATTATCCACCGAAAGATAGATAGCTGTATCGGTAAGGTTTTCTGAAGTTGCAGACATAGGCACTTTGCTTTCTTCCATGTAAGATTTATTGCCCAGTAAAACTTGCTTGCCTTCCACTTTCGCTGAAACACCTCGCCCTTTTATTACTTCAAAATTTTCCGGCTCAACATAAGTGAGTTTTAATTTATCGGCATAGCTTAAAATTGATTTTGCTAATGGATGGCTTGAACGCCTGTCAGCAGCAGCAGCTAATTGCACTAAATTATTTTCATTAAAACTCTTATCAATTATTTCAACACGGTTTACTGCGGGAGTTCCGGCTGTTAATGTTCCTGTTTTATCAAAGACAATTGTAGTAACCTTGGCAAGTTCTTCTAAAAACTTACCGCCCTTAACAAGAATTCCTTCCCGTGCTGCACGGGCAATCGCAGCAATGGTAACCAGAGGGGTTGCCAGTCCTAATTCTGCTGGAGAAGTAAAAATCAATAAGGCAATTACAAGCTTTACATCACGAGTAAAAAAATAAACAGCGCCAACAAAAAGAAATACAACAGGAATAAGCCACGAAGCCACTTTATCGGTAAGCTTTTCGATAGGAGCCTGTTCATTTTCTGCTTCTTCCACCAAAGTTATAATACGTGAAAAAACGGTGTCCTTTCCTGCTTTCGTCATTTCAATATCAAGTGCTCCTAATTCAACAATAGTTCCTGCGAAAGCATCACTGCCTACAACTTTTTCCTGCGGAACGCTTTCTCCCGTGATGGGAGCCTGGTTAACGGAACCTGCGCCCCCTGTAACTTTTCCATCAACCGGAATTTTCTCTCCCGCCCTAACTAAAACAATATCTCCGATCTTTAGGTCGTCTATTTGGACGGTTTCTTCTTTATCACCTTTTTTTACAACAGCGGTCTTTGGCACCGAACCAATCAACTCTTTAATGGAAGCCCTAGCTCTTTCACCACTTGCGCTGGCAATATATTCTGCAATCAGTATGATCATTAGCACAACCGCCCCGGCAAGGTATTCCTTTCCCAAAACAGATATGATGACCGCAATAGTGATAAATATCTCCGTACCGATCTTTCTTTCTTTGATAAGATCCTGTCCGGCGGTTTTAACCAGAGAGAAAAGCCCGAAAGCCATCGCTGCAAGCAAAACAGGCAGGGGAATAACCTCTAAATAAAACAATAGGCTGGTTATTCCGACTGTGAGAATCCGAACGATCTCCCAAAGGAACTGACGTGAAAAAAATACTTTTGTAATGTTCATAAGTAAATGATTTAATAGCTGCTTGAAACTGTATTCCAACGTAATTTTTTGTTTTTTGCCCTAAAGAATAAAACCGCAGCGGTCAATAATCCCAGGGTCATAAACCCACCAATTAAAAAATTTGTGTTGGGGTACTGAGTACCGAGATAGCCTGCAATGGGATAAGCAATAGCCCACCATAGATGCGAAAACGCAAAATGTGAACCATACACTTTCCCCTGCTCATGTTCATCAATGTTCTCTCCTATAAGTGTCTCTGACGGAATTTCGGCTAAACTTTGCCCCAATCCTGCAAGCAACCATAGCAGTAGTAAAGGATAATAACTCAAATAGTTTGCTCCGATTATGGCAAATCCTAAAAACAGTGCCCCGGTAATCAGCGAAATAGTCCGTGATCTTGATTTATCAATGCTTCCCGATAGAAAGGCAGCAATTGAAGCGCCTATTCCAAAAAATGCCATGACAATCCCGTAATGCTTGTCGGTAAGCTGCAGTCCTGATTTAATATGGGCAACAGTGTTTACTAAAATTTGTGCTCCCGCGACAGCGGAGATAAATTCTATAGCCAATGCGAATTGTAACAACTTATTGCCAAATAACAAGCGGACGCCTTTCAAAACGTCTTGCCAAGTCGAGAGTTTCTTACCAACAGCTTTGGGCCCCTGGATCTGAGCGCCCGGCAGTGTGAAAATTAATATTCCGGCGATAACGAAGGATGCTGCATCAATAAAGAATATTTGTCTCGCTCCAAACCATATCGTCACTATACCTGCCAGGCCAGGCCCCAGAATACCTAATAATTGGTAGGTGCCGGTAGACAATCCTATTGCCTGCCGGTAATCTGTTTTACTGACAATATGCGGAATGATGGCTTTGTAGGTAGGTGTAAAAAAGGCATTAAAAACATTGAGTAAAAACACCAGTAAGTAGATCTGCCACTCGTCTGTGATGAACGGGAAACAAGCCACAATAACCATCCGGATAAAGTGCGTAATGTACAGGATCTTCTTGCGGTCAATTTTATCTGCCAAAACACCGGCAAAAGGAGAAAACACGATAAAAGCAGTAACACGTAAGGTAAGGGCAGAAGCCAGAATTACTGCCGCATTTTCCTTTCCAAATTGGTAAGATATAAGGGCCAGCCCAACCCAGGTAAATGCATCACCCAGCAGACTGACGGTCTGAGCAAGATACAATCTGGCAAAGACACCATTCTTAAGGGGTTCAAAGGGTTTGGTGAGCGTACCTAACTTGTTAAATAACTGCATATAGAGGGCCTATTCTTCTACATTTTTCATAGCTGATAATAGTGCGTAAGCGCCCTTTAAAACGAGCTGTGAACCCTGATTAAACTGTTGAGGAAGAATTACTTCAGTGTAATTATCTTCTTCTATCCCCCTTTTTATCGGAATCATTTTGAACGTGTATCCTTTGGCATCATTTTTCAGCTGAATAAACAGGTAATCATCTCCGGCATCGTTGACAATAGCATCGCTGGGTACCGCCGTTACCAGATCTTCAGTTACGGAAATTAAGGCTTTGGCATACATTCCGGGAATCAGCGAAGCGCCCACATTTTCTATATGGCAATGGACCGGGACTGTCCCTTCGGTTCCTGTTGCTTTACCTATTAAAAACACCTTCGCTACCCGGTTATACTCATTAGAATTGGCCAAAGCAAAGCGAATAGACTGTCCTACCTTAATTCGTGAAGCATCTTTTTCATACACATTCAATGCCAGGTGAAGGTCACTTTTATCACCCAGTTCAAACAGCACATCGGTAGGCATAACATATTTTCCTTTGTTAACAGTACTGGTAATTACATATCCGCTGATGGGCGAATAAAGGTTACTCGTTCTGGATATTCTGCCGGCCTGTAAACTGTTGACATTAATACCTATTAACGACAATTTTTGCTGCAGCCCGCTCATTCTTGCGCGCATCATTTTAAGTTCGGAGCTAACCTGTTGAAATGTTTTGGCTGAGTTCACATCTTCTTTACGTAGTTCTTCCTGACGCTTGTATTCCAATTGAAGGAATTCCATACGGCTTCTGCTTTCCAGATATTGTTGTTGGATGTCAATAAATTCGGGGTTTTCTATTATAGCAACCACTTGCCCCTTTCGGACTTCCTGACCAGGCAGTAATCCGTTACTTCTGACGTAGCCACCTAATGGAGCGGATATGAACACCATACTCTCTGGTGCTAAATCCAGCTCTCCGCTAGCCTTGATTACGTTACTCAAGTTACGCATTTCAATTTCCCCTAGTTGAATATCAGCTACTTTATACTGATCTTTTGTGAGAGATACCTCGTCTGTAACCTTAGTTTCTGCTTCGGTTTCTACTGCAACTTCTTTATTTGTTTGATTACATCCCATGACGGTTAACCCTATCATTGAAAGGCATATTATTTTATTGAGGAGTTTCATATTCAATTTTTATTTTAATTCGTTTATTTCTTGCCTATAATATTTTCTATATCCAATACAGCTTGGTTATACAAATACAGCTCTTGCATGTAATCCGATTTAATTTTAATCGATACCGACATGCTTTGCAAATACTGTAAATATTCGATCTCTCCACCCTTGAACGCCTTGTCAGCATTTTGAATAATGAGGTCGGCTTGTGTCAATGCGCTCTTTTCATAATAATCCAGTGCGCTTCTGTGCTTATTGTATTCCTGGATCAACTGCTGCAATTCACCCTGAAAAATCGTTTGTTGAAATTGCAGATTGGTAGCCGCTATCTGCTCATTGATCCTGGATGCATTAATCTTAGCCCTGTTACCACCCGGCAAAATCGGAATTCCAATTCCTAATTGAAATCCGATAAAGCGATCTGCTCCGGAGAAATTCTGTGGAATTCCGTTTACATTCTGAATCCCTCGGAATGACTGGTTAAAATAACCAACAGTGAAATCAGGGAGGCGTCTAGCTTGCTGGAGCGTAGTTTCACTACGCCGCACATTGATCTCCTGTTCCAAAAATTTCAGGTAGGGATTCTGATTAATTGTAGAACTGTCCTGAGGTATCACAAGCGGTTTTTTAGTTAGAACAACGTCTACGTAAATACTATCCTTCGTGTCCAGAAGTGTTTGTAGCTTATTTTGCGCGATCATCACGTCAGCCTTGTTCTGAACAATTGCATTTTTAAGTTCCATTAGCTGGGTCTCAGAAGTCACTTTTTCTAAACGGTTGCTCTCACCGGTTCTGTAACGCAAGTCACTTGCTTTCGCAAGATTACTGTATAGGCTGTCCTGATAACTAAAAAGCCTTTCTTTTCCATTTAAGTAAATCAGTTCGTAATAAACCGATTTTACCTGCCTTACCAGGTCATTTTCAGAAATTGCTAAAGATTGTTCACTTCTTTTAATCAGCTGATCCGCCAGTCTTGACTGATTGCTGTAGACGGAAGGAAAGTCTGTTTTTTGTGCGATAAGGAAATGATTGTCCTGATTGCTGCTGTTAATCTGCCCCTGTTGATAGGTAATATTGGTTCGATCAAGAGTAACAGAACCTTTTTTCAAACTTTTTTGCAGATCAATTTCATAGGCAGCAACTTTCAAGCTGCCGTTGTTTTTTATGGCTTCCTCAATAGCCTGCTCCAGGGTAACTTTCCTTCCACTTATATTTTGAGCAGACGATGTGAAGGGGATTAATAGTCCTGTGACTCCTATTACAATAGCGATTAGGAGAGTTTTTAGGCCTGATTTCATTTTTACAGATTTCTTTTTACGTTCAAATAAAATATATAAAACCGGCAATACGATGAGTGTTAACAACGTAGCTGTAATTAGCCCACCTATAACTACCGTAGCCAAAGGTCTTTGAACCTCAGCACCTGACGAGTTCGAAATTGCCATGGGTAAAAAGCCTAAGGATGCAACAGCCGCCGTCATCAATACAGGCCGGAGCCTGATCTTTGTACCGGTTAAAACCCGTTCGTTAACATCATCCATGCCATCTTTCTTTAAGCGGTTGAATTCAGATATCAAAACAATACCATTCAGCACAGCCACTCCAAAGAGAGCAATAAAACCCACCCCAGCCGAAATACTGAATGACATCCCCCGGATCAGTAAAGCAAAAACACCCCCTATGGCAGACAAGGGGATTGCCGTAAAAATGAGGAAGCTTTGTGAGATGGAATGAAACGTAAAATATAACAAAACCAGAATTAGCAATAAGGCCACCGGAAGGGCAATTGCTAAACGGGCGTTTGCTGCCTTTAGGTTTTCAAATTGTCCGCCATAAGTGGTATAATACCCCGGAGGCAGCTTTAATTTACTGTCTAACGTTCCCTGGATCTCTTCCACAATACTCTCTACATCCCGGTTCCGAACATTAAAACCAATCGTTATCCGCCTTTTGGTATCATCACGCTGGATTTGGTTAGGTCCATTTACAAAATCAACCGCGGCTACTTCTTCTAATGGTATTTGCTGGCCTGTTCGAGTAGTTACATACAATCCCCTGACATCCTGTAAGCTTTGGCGATCTTCTTTATCCAGCCGTACAACCAAATCAAATCGCCTTTCGCCTTCATACACAACTCCAGCAGCTTCCCCTGCGAAGGCAGTTTTAATGGTACTATTTATATCGTCAATATTTAAGCCATACTGGGCAATACGGTCACGGTTAAATTTGATCTGGATTTGGGGTAAACCCGTAACTTCTTCCACATATACATCATAAACACCCTCTACAGGTTTAATTAACTTTCCGATTTTCGAAGCTTCACTGGTTAAAACATCCAGGTCTTCACCATAAATTTTAATCGACACATCCTGTTTGGCTCCGGTAATTAATTCATTAAAACGCATTTGAATAGGCTGTTGAAATCCAAAAGTAACACCAGGAATAACGGATAATGCTTCCTGCATCTTTTCAGCCAGCTCTTCCCTTGACGAGGCGCTGGTCCAGTCTTTTTTGTCTTTCAAGATGATCATCATATCACCGGCTTCAATAGGCATTGGATCCGTTGGTATTTCGCCGGATCCGATCTTATTGACCACCTGCTTCACTTCAGGAAACTGAGAAAGAATTATTTTTTGAGCTTTTGTTGAAGCATCTATTATTTGATCAATCGAACTGCCGGTTAGCACCCGCGTTTCGACAGCGAAGTCACCCTCGTCCAACTGGGGAATGAATTCACCGCCCAAACGGGTAAAGGCAAATAAGCTCACCAAAAATAATGCTACTGCAATAACTACTACACCTATTTTATGCCGGATAGCAAGATTGATAACCGGACGATATACTCGTTGGAAGAAATCCATCATACGGTCTGAAAAATTCCTTTTGTGAGTGGTATTTTTACTCAGACCTAAAGCCGACATCATGGGAACATAGGTAAGCGATAAAATAAATGCACCTATGATAGCGAACATTACTGTTTGAGCCATAGGCCGAAACATTTTCCCTTCGATTCCTATCAGCGCTAAAAGAGGCAAATAAACAATTAAAATAATGATCTGCCCAAAGGCTGCTGAATTCATCATTTTACTGGAGCTTTCATAGACCTGTGTATCCATCTGGTCCTGGTTCAGCCTTTTCAGGCCTACATGGTGATGCTTACTCATGCTGATCCGGTGCAGTACACTCTCGACAATAATTACAGCGCCATCCACAATCAAACCAAAGTCTATTGCCCCCAGACTCATCAGGTTACCAGATACACCAAAAAGGTTCATCATAGAGATAGCAAAAAGCATTGAAAGAGGTATAACCGAAGCCACTACCAATCCTGCCCTAAGATTTCCAAGAAACAGGATCAGAATGAAAATAACGATCAATGCGCCCTCTATCAGGTTAGTGGTGACCGTGCTGATCGCATTGTCAACCAGCTTCTTACGATCGAGAAAAGGTTCTATGTCCACGCCTTCAGGCAGGGTCTTTTTAATTTGTTCGATCCGGGCCTTGACATTATTGATCACTTCAGACGAGTTGGCGCCCTTGAGCATCATCACTATTCCTGTCACAATTTCACCCTCGCCGTTGCGCGTTGCCGCGCCATATCGAACACCGTTGCCAAATTGGACTTTGGCCACATCCCTGATTAATACGGGCGTTTGGTTATCTGTTTCTATAACTATTTTTTCGATATCTTCAATATTTTCAACAAGACCTTCACTCCGGATGAAATAGGCATTTGGAGACTTGTTTATATAAGCTCCGCCTGTATTCTGATTATTGGTTTCCAGCGCATCGAAAATATCCGATATGCTGACTTGCAAACTGCGCATCCTGTCGGGATTTACCGCTATTTCATACTGTTTGACATATCCCCCAAAACCGCTTACTTCTGCTACCCCTGGAGTACCCAAAAGTTGCCGCTTAATAATCCAATCCTGGATGGTTCGCAGCTCCATTGGAGTATATTTCTTCTCATAACCCGGCTTAGGGTGAATAACATATTGATAGATCTCCCCCAAACCGGTGGTAACCGGAGCCATTTCCGGTTTACCTACACCTTCGGGTATTTGTTTGGCGGCATCTCCAAGACGTTCATTGATCTGCTGACGGGCCCAGTAGATGTCAACATCCTCGTTGAACACTACTGTCACCAGGGATAAACCGAATCGTGAAAAAGACCTGATCTGTTTAATTCCGGGGATGCTCGCCATGGTTTGTTCGACCGGAAAGGTTATCAATCTTTCAGCTTCCTGGGCGGCTAAAGTAGGAGTGACCGTAATGACCATTACCTGATTATCAGTTATATCAGGAACTGCGTCAATAGGGAGTTTAGTTACAGAATACACCCCCCAGCAGATCAACGCAAGCGTGAATAATCCGACAACCAGTTTGTTTTTTATCGAAAAGAGAATAATCTTATTTAACATTTGTATGAACAGTTAAATGGAATTTAAGTGTAATCAGGTCCGTGTCCAAGTTTATAAAAAAACTGGGTCAGCAGATGCCGGATACACGAAATGAATTAATACAGGGTGTGGTATTAGAAGAATTGACCTTAAGGTCAATTATATAAATCGTGTAAGATTTATAGGGTTATACTAATACATAGGGAAATTAACAGGAAGGGGGGCCTCGGAAGGAGAGGGAGCTTATATTGCAACTTGATGGTATCTTTACATCTTGCCAAAATCGTTGTTTCTTATAATTGCTATACCAAACAAGTCGGTATTCTATAATATCGAGATACGGTATATGATAAAAAGTTTTAATTTGAAAGTCAGCTTTTTTCTCAACGGAAGTCAAATAAATTAAATTGCGCTCAGTGGCACCATGTTCAAAGTGAGAAAATATATCCCCCAGATTAGTTAATCCATTGTTCGATGAGGCTGTTAGTGGAGCGGAATGTTCAGACATAGATATATCTACCTCATCTATGTGGGGTACAATATCATGTCCCATTATCACCATAAGTGATAGCAGAAATGCTATATGTCTAATAACTTTCATCCAAGTAAAACCACAATCTACCAAATTGAGTCGCTAAAGTAATCATTTAATTTAAGTTATTGAAATTTGCCAACATTTAGCTTTCCTTTTTTTGCCTATAATTCCAGCTAAAACGGGTTTATGTACCATGTTGAAGAAACTCCAACACCTCTACTCAAGAAAAAGCATCACATGTTCATAGATAATAATAACCATCCCTGCGAAAAATATTAGACATAATATTAGAACAACAATATCTGACCAGGTCATTGGCTTCTTTTTCTTTTTTACTTTTCGTTTAGCCGTTCCAAAATTGGGTGTTGGAGATCGATATTGTATTTTTCTTTTAGTATTCCGCTTTTTCATGTGCCATCATCATCCTGTTTAAGTCTTGAATATTAGCCAGGGGCCCTGGGTTAAAAGTGTCCGAATTTGGTACAGCTGATTGTAAAACTAAAGGAATAATTCAGGCTTAATACTCATACAATAGTATCTAAGCTGATGATCCAGGAGCAGTGGTCAGCTGTAGTTCTGTGAAGTCGGAGGGCCCCTGAATGATTGAGAAGAGGAATTTGAATCGTCGGGAATCCGAAAATTTTCTGGAGGGTGAAAATTTATTGATTGGGGTATCGAAACCAACCGGCTATTTGAAAAATATTGGATAAAGTTAGCATGATTCACCTTATCTGCTTTGACGATAGTTTTTGACTCATTGGAAACGTATACTACCTGAGTGTTAATCTGATGCTCGAAATAAGAAAAAATATTGTCAAGCAAGTCATCTTCTGAATCATGATGATCATGATCATCCTCATGATTTGCAAATTCTTCATACATTAAGCCTTCCAAGTGACTATGGGGCATAAGAGTATGTCCCAAAATCATTGCAAAGCTCAGGAACAAAGACATCTTTATGAAAACTCGTTTAACCATTCTAACAAAGAAAGCTAAGAACTAGCATAATTAGTGAAATTAAATAAAGTTTACCCTTAAAACCGATGATCTTTACTCATTATGTTAGGCCAGATCAATTTCTTTTGACAGATAAACGTCCTGGATGGCATTCAAGAATGTCACACCATCTTTAAAAGGCCTCTGAAATGCCCTGCGCCCCAGTATCAGTCCCATACCGCCTGCCCTTTTGTTAATGATAGCGGTCTTGACCGATTCGACAAGATCCGTTTCCCCCTTCGACTCACCACCAGAATTAATCAGCCCCGCTCTTCCCATATAGCAATTGGCGACCTGATACCTGCATAGATCTATTGGATGATCAGAGGCCAGTTCACTGTACATCCTGGGATCGCTTTTTGAAAAGTTTATAGCGGTAAATCCACCATTACCCTCAGGCATTTTTTGTTTAATAATGTCAGCCTGGATGGTTACCCCGATGTGGTTTGCCTGCCCTGTGATATCAGCAGCAGTTTCATAATTCACTCCTTCTTTTTTGAAATTATTGTTGCGGGTATAACACCACAGAATACAAGCCATGCCCAGTTGATGAGCCTGCTCAAAAGCCTCCGCAACTTCAACAATTTGGCGACCGGAGTTCTCTGAGCCAAAATAAATGGTAGCTCCAACAGCAGTGGCTCCTAAATTCCATGCTTCCTGAACGCTTCCAAACATGATCTGATCATGCTTTGTTGGATAAGTTAGAAGTTCATTGTGATTAAGTTTTACTACAAAAGGAATTTTATGGGCATACTTTCTTGACATCATGGCGAGGTTGCCGAAAGTGGATGCAACGGCATTACATCCTCCCTCAATGGCTAATTTAATAATATTCTCCGGATCAAAATAAAGCGGGTTTGCAGCAAACGCAGATCCTGCTGTATGCTCAATCCCCTGGTCAATTGGAAGTATGGAAAAGTATCCCGTATTAGCGAGTCTGCCATGATTATATAATGCTGCTAAACTCCGAAGAACCTGGTTATTTCTATTGCTTAACGAAAACACTTTATCTACAAAATCCGGTGATGGAATATGAAGCAGATCTTTCGAAAGTGTCCTGCTTTTGTAATTCAGTAGATACTCTGCGTCACTACCGATCAATTTTTGTATATCCTGATAATTCATAAAAAACCGTTTTAATTAAAAAGCTTAATTATCTATATCATCAATAAGAAGGCCATTGTTCATTCCATCAATCCTATTACTCCGGACATATCTAGTACACTCACATAAAGCAATCCACATAATCTAGGGCCATGTGTATAACTAAACCAGCAGCAATTAATCGCAGCCGGGGAAAGGATAATAATCCTATATAAATCCCCACAGCCAGGTAAGAGTGTAAAGGATGAAATCCAATACTGCATCGGTTTGAATCATATATAGGATTGGCCAATAAATGATCCAGATCAACTATCATTGTTGCTATCATTATCAGCCATGCTTTCCAAAGCATCTTTCTATAAAACATGCCTGCAATTAGTGCAGGAACCAGAAAATGGAGTACAATTTGAAACATATCTATAAAGTCATAAAATCACTACGGTTTCACTTTTAACATACTTGCATTAATCGCTACAACAATGGTGCTAACGGTCATAAGCACTGCCCCGGCTGCCGGACTTAATAATACTCCCTGATTATACAGGACACCGGCGGCCAGAGGCAATGCGATAACATTATACCCGGTTGCCCAAACCAGATTTTGAATCATTTTACGATAAGTGGCCTTACCAAATAAAATCAGGTTGACCACATCCTTTGGATTACTATTAACCAAAATAATTCCGGCTGTTTCAGCGGCAATATCGCTGCCGCTGCCTACGGCAATACCCACATCGGCAATGGCTAAAGCAGGCGCGTCATTTACCCCATCACCTGTCATAGCTACAAACTCCCCTTTACTTTGCAGTTCCTTTATTTTTTCGAGTTTCTGGTGAGGTAATACCTGAGCCATAAAGCTATCCATTCCCAGTATTTCGCTAACGATTTTGGCGACTTTATCGTTGTCACCCGTAAGGAGAATAGATTTGATATTGTTCTGCTTTAGTGTTTTGATAGCTTCTTCAGATTCAGGCCGTATCTCGTCTGATAACGCGATATATCCCGCCCATTCATCATTGATCAGTACAAATACAACCGTTTCTGTATCGTTCGCTGCGAAACCATCGGGTATAGTAATGTTATTTTCTTTTAAGTAACCCGGACTTACGACCAGGATCTTTTTGCCCTCTACCGTAGCCTCAACACCTTTACCAGTGATAGCATTAAAGTTTTCTGTTGCAGGAATAGTGATAGATAAGTCTTTTACCTTTTGCAGGATGCCTGTAGCTATAGGATGTTCTGATTTTTGCTCTAGAGCAGAAGCTAAACGAATGATCTCGTTTTCAGCAAGCCCTTTTTGAAGGGGGACTATTTTTGAGACTTGGAATTTACCTACCGTAAGTGTCCCCGTTTTATCAAAAACGATGGTTGTGATTTTCCTTGAATTCTCAAAAGCTGTTCTGTTTTTAATCAGCAACCCATTTTTTGCAGATAAGGCAGTTGATTTCGCAACGACCAACGGCACTGCCAATCCCAAGGCATGCGGGCAACAAATCACGATTACCGTTACCATCCTTTCCATAGCAAATGCCAGAGTTTGTCCGGTTAAATACCAGTATAAAAATGTAGCTATACCCGAAACCAGAGCAATTACAGTTAGCCATCTTGCCGCCTTATCTGCCAGGAGCTGTGTGTTAGATTTAGACTTTTGCGCATCATCCACCAGCTTGATTACCTGCGAGAGATAAGAATCTTTTGCAGCATGCGACACGGTAACTTTTATAGAGCCATTGCCATTAATAGCGCCTGCAATTACTTTATCCCCTTTACTCTTTTGCACAGGCTTTGACTCACCTGTTAACATGGACTCATTAAGGTAACTTTCGCCTTCCAATACTACTCCATCTGCTGCAACTTTTTCGCCGGGTTTAACCAGAATAATGTCATTCTCTTTTAATGTATCGGTCTTGACATCATGCACCATATCGGGCATCACCATGTGCGCATCAGAAGGCATTAATTGAACCAATAACTCCAGCTCTTTAGATGCCCCGGCAACAGATTTCATTTCAATCCAATGCCCCAAAAGCATGATGAGGATCAGGGTTGACAACTCCCAGAAGAAATCCATACCCTGTAAGCCAAATACTACAGCTACACTATAAACATATGCCACTGTTATAGCGAAGCCAATCAAAAACATCATGCCTGGATTTTTGGTCTTTACCTCATCTACTAATCCTTTTAAAAATGGCCATCCACCATAAAAAAACACAATCGATGATAAGGCAAATAAGATATAGGATGAACCTGTGAACTGCCAGTCTACACCAATGAACTGCTGTATCAGTTGCGATAAAAGCATAACGGGAATAGTGAGTGCCAACACAACGTAGAACCGCTTCTTGAAATCAGCGATCATAGCCTGGTGATTATGTCCTTCGTGCCCCCTTGCAGGATTTGAACCACGTGGCATCTGGCTATGATCCATTTTGGAATGGTTTGGTTCTACCTTTTTTTTAATAGCTTCCGAATGTGGATGGTTTTCCATTAGTTTTCTGTTTTTGAATCTGTAAAGAAGGAAGGTTGTAAACCAAAAAATCCTTTAAGTCAATTGATATTGTAACATCATCCCATCATCTTCGTGTTCCAAATTATGACAATGAAAGACAAAGACACCGGTTAATGTTGAAAATGGAATGATGATTTTTACTATTTCACCGGGCATCACTAAAACAGTATCCTTCCAGCCACTTTCAGAAGGAATGAGCTGTCCCCGGCCACCGCTTCTTTCCCATACCTGGAAATGTACACCGTGCAGATGCATAGGATGAGGTTCATCACCCTGCGAATTATCAAATACCCATATCTCCGTTGTATTGGCAGCAACTAATTCATCAATCCTGTTCTTCTCATAGGTTTTTCCATTGATACGATGCATACCAGTCATATTCATACCTCCGCTCATTTGCATGGCGTTTATAATAAAGTTTCTCGTTTTTGAAGATGATGAAGGAGCAACAGTATTAAAAGAGGAAAGTGAAGCTGGTGCTGTAAAGCTGTCACTTACCGTTTGGGTTATTTTAAATTTCAGAATTTTGAATCCTTGTTTACCTTGTGCACTTCCAGCGTTATTGAACACTTTGCTTTCTAAAAACACTTCCGTACCTGCAGTCAGCCCGGCAAAGTTTACCAGTACATCTAAGCGTTCTCCCGGAGCCAGTAAAATGTTCTTCACGTTGGAAGGATTTTTTAATAAGCCACCATCATTACCAATTATAATTAAATCAGCATTATTACTTAAAGCAAGATTATAGATTCGGGCATTGGAACCATTTAACATCCGGAGCCTGTAAAACCGTGTGGTTACTTCGGCAAAAGGAGACACCTCTCCATTTACAGTGATTGTTTCACCCATATAACCAGACATTACCTCTCCCATAGAAGGGCTATAAGTAATCCCCGATGATGAAAAGCGTTTATCCTGTATTACCAAAGGGATCTCATAAATCCCTGAGGGCAAATTTAAAGCTGCTTCTTCTGCATCATTAATTAAAAACAAACCGGCCAGGCCCTGAAACGCCTGCCTGGCAGTAGCTCTGTCAGGATGTGGGTGGTACCAGCTCAATCCAGCCCGTTGATTAACGTTGAACTGATAATTAAAACTATTCCCTGGATTTACGACATCTTCCGGATGTCCATCCATTTTAGCCGGGATTTTTAAACCATGCCAATGAATATTACTTTTTTCTGAAAGATTATTCTGAAAATTTATACTGGCATTTACGTTGCTGTTAACACGAATAGTCGGACCCAATAGACCCTTTGCCTGGTAACCCAATACCTGGATATTATTGCCGTTAATAGTTGCCGTCGTTGCCTGTGCGGTTAAAGTTGCATTACCTGTTACGGTGGTGGGAATGGGGAGCAGCCTGTTGAAATTTCCTTCCTTTACAGATACAGGCTGGCCTCCCATATTCATCTTATCCATCATGTGTCCTTTGCCGCATGCGGCTAAAAAACTGACCACAGAACTACCTGCAAATATACTGCTTGCTCCCAGACCTGATTTTTTTATAAATTTTCTGCGTTTCATAATTATTTATTTGATTTTATGAAAGGAGATGGATCTATTCATCCAGTTTTTCCTCCATCTGCTTAATTTCAGTTTTCTCCTTTTGAATATCCCGGAGATAAGCCCGAATAACAGAAAAATATTGGCTATCCATGCCAATGAAAATCCCTTGCAAATCTGCCTATAATAAGGTAAGCCTCTTAGAGCCCATCATATCAATGACCCGACTGCGATGACTACAGTCGGGTTAGTTCTAACAATTAACTTCACCGTGTTAGAACACAATTTAGGATACTTTCGTGACGAACTATGGCTGACCATGATCTTCCATTTTCCGTCAATCTTTTTGAGTGTGGAAGTGGCTACCCCTTTTCGTTTTATTTCTGAATTATCTTTAGCTAATACAATCGTGTAATTATACGTTTCAGTAGAAAAAGCATAGTTTCCGTCCACTTGTACATCTGCTTTGTAATCACTAAAAGTAAAAGACTTGAATACCTTTAACTCAGGACCAAGGTGATGTTCCAGGTAATGGATGTAGGTGCCTTCGATACCACCGGATTCATAAATTTTAGAATCTGCTGTAAAAAGCAATTCTGTACCTGTAGCATCTAATTTCTGAATAGCATCATGATAATTTCTAAGGACTGTCTTTACTGCTTCGGCCTCATTAGTTTGTGTAAATGATGTCACATATAAAAACAGCATACTGGCTATTAACGTCATTTTTTTCATTTTTATTTACGTTTAAGAATGTTTAAATAATTAGTAAGTAAGGGTTAGTCCACCCCCAAATCCCATGTCGCTGTCGTAGTGAGTTGATAAATTGAAGTATTTGGTTACGATGTATCTTAGTCCGGTGGTATATTCTTTATCCGTATTACCAGATATGTTCAACCTTAACCTTGGCGCTACCGGAATATCCTCTCGCGATAATTGAAAACGAAGTTTGCCTTTACTGTCAATTCTTTGTTCGGCAATAAATAACATGGGAAGTGTGTATTGTATACCGGCTACAAAAGCTTTTCTGTTCGTTTGATTACTAATCTGACCAAACATGTTTTTTTCACCTTCGTTTCTTACTGCGTTACGATGATAATCGAACCCAATAAAAGGAAATAGCCACTGGTTCCTTCCTAAGTACCGTCCAAAATTAGTTTCGCTCTCGTTACCATGCATTGCTTTCAAACCGAGTCGCCATTCGGTAGAAAGCTTAAAACGAGTACTCGCCATCATAAATTCTCCGTCACTGCCATTACTTTCTATCCCGACTGAGCCCATTTTGTGAAATTTTCTGTCTTCGGAGTTCAATCCCCTCTTGGCAACTTTAGGATTGGTAATATCAGTCTTATCAACCAGCTCATTATCGTAAGAAAAAACCTTTCCCATACCGCTCATCATGTGGTATAAAATATGGCAATGAAAGAACCAGTCACCACCCCGTTCATTTGCGTTAAATTCTATGGTGTCTCTTTCCATGGGCATAATGTCAATGATATTTTTCATTATGGCGTTTTCACCTTGTCCATTTAGCAACCTGAAGTCGTGACCATGCAAGTGCATGGGATGGCGCATCATACTATTGTTGAACAAAATTATTCTTACGTTTTCACCTTTTCTTATAAGTATTTTATCACTTTCCGAAACTACTCTGTTATCAATGCTCCAGACATAACGGTTCATATTACCCGTCAGGTCAAATTTTATTTCTCTCCATGGACCCTTAGGTAAAGTGGTTTTTTCAGGTGCCCGCAACATCTCGTAATTAAGTGAGACCATTTCGGAGTTGTTTTTAGCCATTTCCATACCAGCCATATTGGAGCTGGCAGGGTCCATGCGATTATCTACTGCGACTTCACCGTTTTCTGTAATAGGAGTAGTTTGTTTCTTACCCGCATTTCTTTTATCCATCCTTTCTACTTTTGATGCACTGCGGATTTCCTCACCTGTAATCTCCGGATACATCACCGTGTTCATATCCATGATCTGGTTTTTCATCGCCATTCCATCCATCTCAACCAGGTTACCATTCATATCCATCATATCGTTCATCATCCTCATACCTAAAAAATATTTAGGTCGGTTCCATCTTACAGCAGGCACTTTCGGGCCGCTCCCGAGCCACAGAGAAGTAAATTTTGTACGATCTTCCGGTGTTGCCAAAAATTCGTAACTCTTGTTTTCAGGAATAGTTACAACAACATCATAGGTTTCTGATACAGCTATTATCAACCTGTCAACTTCTACCGGTTCAACATCATTGCCATCGGTTGCTACTACAGTAATTTTGCCACCAGAGTAGCTAAGCCAGAAATAATCGGAAGCTCCACCGTTTGCTATCCTCAACCTTACTTTATCACCAGCTTTAAATTGTGGCTGATAGCTCTGATTTCTACCGTTAATTAGAAGACTATCATAATAAATGTCCGTTAAATCCATCGCATTCATCCGCTTCCATTCGTTCTTCACCTTTGTTTTAAACCAGCCCAATTTTATTGCTTCTGAATAGGTTTGCTCAGCACCTTTTTGCACAGCAAACCAATCGGTAGCAGCATGTAAGCTGCGGTGAGCTTCATCTGGTTTCATATCCAGCCATTCACTAATAATTACCGGGATAGTTGGAATATTCCATTCCTCCCTTTTGTTCATGATAAAAGACCCGTACATACCCAGTTGCTCCTGCAGGCCGCTATGGCTATGATACCAGTGTGTACCATGCTGTATAATAGGGAACTTATAAACGTAAGTAGCGCCGGGTTTGATCGGCATTTGTGTAAGGAAAGGAACCCCATCCATTTTGTTGGGTAAAAACAGCCCGTGCCAGTGCAGGGAGGTTTCTTCTTTCAATCTATTATGTACATATATTAAAGCAGTGTCTCCTTCGGTGAAGGTAAGTGTAGGCATTGGAATTTGTCCGTTCACGGCAATAGCCCTTTTGGATTTGCCTGAAAAATTCACCATGGTATCGGCAATATATAGATCATATCTCACGGTTCGTGGCGGAGTAGAGTTTAAAATGGTTTTGATGGGCCCAAGATTAGCTTTAGCTATTTGCATAGCGTCCATATCTTCCATCACTTCCGTTTTGTCTTTAGCGGGCATGACCATGTTTTGATGTTCGCCAGAGGGGTCTGAAACCCGTTTGGTTTCGGCTGGGACGGCTTCCTTTTTGGCAGGCATGGTCATCCCATCCATATTACCCGTTTTCGCTGGAGGAGCTTTTTTTACCGGGGCAGGTGTCGAAGGCTTGGTGGGCTTGGATTTCTGAACAACCAGTTTCATTCCACACTTGGGACAATTCCCCGGTTTATTTGAGGTAACCTCCGGGTGCATAGGGCAGGTATAGACTACCGCCGATGCAGGGGGGGCAGGCTTTTTTGCAGGAGCTGTCGAAGTGCCCTGGCTTGACGGTTTTGGCGCTGGGGCTTTTTTAACCGGTGCAGGTGTTGAGGGCTTAGTGGCTTTTGTTTTCTGAACCACCAGTTTCATCCCACATTTAGGGCAATTCCCGGGTTTGCCGGATTTTACCTCCGGATGCATTGGACATGTATAAACAGTCTGCATGGAGGCGAATACGGAATGTGAATGCGCCGGATGCTCCGCATACAGCACTTGCTGGAACCAAAGCATGATGAGCAGTAATAGTAGCTTATTCATAATTATTTTATTTAGAAATTTCATTCCTGGCTATTTCTATCCAGTCAATTAATAATTTTTGATCAGTCTTTGAAAGAATGCTTCCCTTGTGCATATAGGTATAAGAAGGCAGGGGCATGCTTTCGTCTTCAATAGATCCTTTTATGACTTTTAATTTACTGAGCTGCCTGCGTTTGGAATAGTTCCCAAACTCGTCAAAATTCAGTTCCGCTTTTCCTTCTTCTATATGCCATGCCATCCACCATGCTCCGGGCTGCAGTGTAGCATACCACGGATAACGGGTATTGTTACTATGGCAATCATGGCAGGAGTTTTGCAAAATAGCTTGTACATTTTCGGGCACATTGATTACGCTGGCTATGCCCCCGCTTGAAGCCTGCACGCTTTGATTGCGTGCAGGCTGAACAAACTGAATAGCAACCAGAATAACCAATAAGACAATTAGTCCTATTTTTATTCTGCTCATCGAATTTAATTAAGCTCTTCTTTTACCGAACCACAGGTTGACATAGCCAGTCCCAAATAAGGATTCTTCACCTCTTTAGTTTCGCTCAGCCAATTTGCGCCTTTATTGTTGTTATACATTGGGCAGTTGGTATAATACAGTTTTTGTCCTGCACCAGTCGCTTTAACCAACTCATACACCTCGTCGCTTAAGGTTTCAAAATGCTCACGCTGATGAACCAAATTACCTGCATTGGCAGCAATATGTTCGGCATGCTCTATGGCATCGGCTTCCACATCAGTATACACTTGGCTCTGTTCAGCATTTAATACTGTTTTATCCATATCCTTAAAGGCCTTAGCTACCTCAGTTGCAGCTGCAGCAGCTTCTTTATCATTGTCATTTGTAAGCGCATTTTTGAGTTTAAGGTAGCCAGTCAATATTTCGCTGGCGGGCATTTTATTTTCGGTTGTTTCCTTATCCATAGTCCTCACTGATGCGGTGCTGTCAGAAACTTCTTTATTAGATCCATTATTGTTGCAGGCAACTAAAAGAATTGATGCCAGTGTTAAGCTTAAGATGATTGTTTTCATGTTTTTGGTTTTTAATTATTTTTAACGGCGGTATTTTTTATAAAAACCAACCGCAATATTTTAATAAGTATCGAATGATGTAATAAGTTAGAATTCCATAGTAAGGCCATAGGATACAATGTACCCATGGCCTTATTTGATTAGAATTATTTAAGGGTTTCTACAACTTTACCGCAGGTAAGCATAGCGCTGCCGTAATAAGGGTTCTTAATCGCAGGCTCTTTACTAAGCCAGCTGGCTTTCTTCATCGGGCAATACGCCTTATAAATATCACCGTGACCAAGTTTTGTAACTTTGGCTAAGGCGGCCATATTTTCAGAGAAAGCCGAGAAAAGTTCTCTTTGCTTTTTCAGATCTTTAGCGTTTGCGATAGCAGCAGCATCCTTGACCAACAGTGCCCGGTTGTCATCTGGGAGGTTTTTTGCATCAACAGAAGCAGCTGTTTTGACAAATTCAGCAGCATGAGTTGCAGCTAGGTCAGCTTTGCTGGCTACTAAAGCATCTTTGATTGCATAATAGTGGGTAAGCAGGTCGCCGTGAAGGGTCGGTCTATCTAGCGCATAGGATTGCACCAGTCCGGTTGCAATGAATGCAACTATAAAAAATATCTTTTTCATTTTGAAATGATTTTAATGTTTAAAGCAAATAATTACTTGCATGGCTCAAATAATGACCATGGGTATCAAACTTTAAACAAAAATCAAATCAGGAAACTCTGGATAGCTATACGGGTATCCGCTATGGGCGGATGGTGATTTCGTACAAAATATTTATTGCTGGGTAAGTGAAGATCAGATTCCAGCACATCTCTATTAAAGGTGGTTATAAACCCTAACGTAACGAACAGGGGCTCTAAATTGTAATTAAAAAATTGCGGCGCACGTTTCTCACCTTTTTCAAATTTAGCTACTTCATCCTTACAGCAATTGTCCTCGGGGTTTTCCTGGGGATTGCTAACTTGTTTATGGTGATTAGCCTCTTCCTGGTGGTGGTCAGACGGCTTCTGGTGAGGGCTTACTGGAGTCTGATGATGATCAGCAGAAGCGGCATGCACATGAGATTTGCCATGCTCATGGCTTTTTTGTTGATGACCGGTCGGTTCTTTATGGTGATCGGCGTTCAAGGTCGTATTTAACCCTACAGAACAAGCGAACCCTACAATCGTACTCAGGGAGAATACGAATAGCAAAAAGGCTGCTTTAAACTGTATGGATGAAATTCTCATTAAAACAATATGTTGTTAAGTTGAATTAGTGCAACAAAGATAACTATCAAATGGTTTACTTTATTATATAATAGATCGGAAAGTTTATATAATTATAATGTACTTCAGAATTACAATATTAAAAGTATGTAGATACACCAAACTGAAAACCTGCCAGTTTAGCTGCTGGATTGCCCAGAAGATCGGTTTGCCAATTATACCGGTAGTTTAACCTGATAACGGTTTGGGGCGTAGGCCTGAAACTGACAGCCGGAATTATCGAGTAAATATGATCCGAAATATTACCGCTCGTTGAACTAAAATTCCCTTTGTTCCAATCTACGTATTCCATTCTGATGGCCGCGTTCAAAACAGCCCGTTCAAAGCCGAATAATGGCTTCTTTATCAAGGGTTGCACAATATCAATAAAGCCTCCTTGTTGTTTACCTCCAAACTGCTCGGTATAAGTTGCAGGCACATCGACATTTACCCAGGCCCACTCGGCATTAACGAACGTATTCAGTTTGGGTATAATGGTATTGAAATCAATTGCGAAGACATTCAAACGTCTTTTTTCGTCAAGAACAAGTCCATCATCCTGAAATTTATTATAAATACCTCCCATATAAGATAATCCAAGTTCACCAATCTTGCTGTTTCGTAAGGCTACTTTCCCGGTTAATAAAGGCGCTCCGTTGAAGCTTTCCTCGAAGCGATCCCGGTTAGCTTTAGAAGCCGGTAAAAAAGTCCTGTTCTCGGAGTTAGCGATAATGGTCTCGTCAAAGCCATTAGTTAAATATGCCTCATAAGCGTATACCCAGTTCTTAAGATACTTTTTCCCGAAGACCCCGAACCCTACATTGCTCCATGTTGCAGGAAGCATTTGTGTGGCAGATATAGGTCTATCAACAAACTCCCATTTGGGGCCGTCATGGTTTTGGTTGAATGCACCAATAGGATTCATGACGATTCCACCCCTTAAATTCAGTAAGGGATTAAATTCAAAATCTATAGAAGCGAACTCAATGTTGATCTCCTTTGTACCGTCTTCAAACTCCAGTTCTGATAGAAACTTAATTCGTTTTGCAATACCCGAGGATACAAATAGAGTAAGCCTTCGCATTTGAAACTGGTGGCCTTCCGTTACACCATCCGAACCTAAATACTGGTAGTTTGCCTCTGCGTATCCTCCAAGTGCGACCGGGAGCTTTGCAACCTGAAGGAAAGGACGGTCATAGACTGCGTCCATATTTAATTTGATACGTGCAGAGTCTCTATCAGGAACCCGCAGTAAGTCGGGATCAATTTGAGCGAAGCCTTGTTTAGCAAGAAGTACTATTAAAAATAAGGTAAGGAGTTTCTTCATGATTGCTTTCTCATATCTATGAATATATCGTTACTAGACACCAGGACTGGAAATGTCCTGAGATTATCGTCAGCAGGCCCGTTTGTAACCTGGCCTTTATTATTAAACTCGCTTCCATGAGCCGGACACTGAAGGAAATCTCCGGATGCCTGTAGTTCTGTTCCCTGGTGAGTACACCTCATCCACAGCGCGGTATAATCCTGTTCGCTAAAACGGTAAACACATATTGGATATTTAAAGGCCTCATTTCTTATGATGAGGAACGACAGGTAGGCTTTGCTTCCCTTCCCTGTGATTTTAAACTCAGATTTGTTTAATCTTAGTCCGTCTTTTTCAACAGTTCCGGTTAGGTATCTGGTGCTGGTGCATGAGCTAAGCAACGCTGGCATAACTGCTATAGACAAACAGGCAGTACAGCCTTTAGCGATAAAATTTCTTCTGTCCATTTTATAATGATTCAAGGAACTTAATCAGTTTAGCTTTATCGTTGGATGGGAGCTGCTGGAATTTATTCTTGCTTTGTTCAGCTTCACCACCATGCAACAAGATAGCCTGGTCGATAGTTTTTGCTCTCCCATCGTGTAAAAGATGATACCCACCTCCCTGAGAATTCTTGGATAAACCTAAACCCCATAAAGCAGGTGTCCGCCATTCGGGTGTCATTGCTGTACCTTCGGTATATTTATCATCAAGTGCTTGACCCATGTCATGAAGGAGGAAATCCGTGTATGGTGCGAAGGTCTTGTTAGCCAGGGCAGCTATATTGGACGGCCCTGTTTGTAACTGCGGAGTATGGCATTTTCCACAGGAAATATTCAGAAACAGCTGTTTACCAGCAATCACGTCGGCATTATTCTGATTTCGTTGTATAGGTGCTTTTAATGTTTTGAGATAAAATACTACATCCAAAACTTTCTGATTTGAAATTTCAGGGTCTATCTCCTGATTGTCGTAGGTATTATAATGTTCGTAAGTAGAGTTAACTCCCATGTCCTGGTTGTAAGCATTGGCGGTCTGCTGTAAGAGATCGTAGACCGAAGCCTTCTTCCCAAACCGGCCGATGTATTTCCCATTGCGAACGATTGTCCCTGGTCTTAATTCGGAATATTGAGTGATGTTTATCCAATTAGGTCTTCCTGAAATACCGTCTCCATCAGCATCATTTGCGTCTGCCAATGCCGTAATAGACGCATCTGATATGGCTTCGAAAAACCCAAGCCCCGTATTTGCCGGCGGAGTAAAGTTCGAAAATGTTGCCCCGACGGGTATTTTCTCCGGTTGAAAACCCGGTATCGCTCGGTTTTGCAATTGTGGCCCGCCGATTAGCAAAAACTTATTACCCAATGTATCACTTTGCCCAAAGCGGGTTAGCGTGGTAAAAGGGTGGCCTTTGCCATCCCCGGCATGACAGCTTCCGCAGGAGTTGGCTACAAACATTGGCCCTAATCCATTAGCCGATGAAAACACATCGCCATTAAAAGCCACATCGCCATTCAGGAAAAGACGATTTTGCTCAGGTGTTAATCCCTCGATAGGGCCGTCAAGGATCTCATCATCAGCCGGAGCGTTCGGAATAATCTTTTCACAGGAAGTACCTATGGCTATTAGGCACCCGATAATTATTAAAATCTTAAACTTATTCTTCATTGAATGATTGCTTAGACAAACAAAGATATAATTATTTGATTTGCAAAACTATTATTTTAGGCTTATCTAAAATAATAGTTTTATGACCCTTTTTCTTATTTTGCATAAAATCTAAATTGATGCATACTTTTACTGAGGAAAACTATCTTAAAGCCATCTACAAGTTAGAGGAACAGACAGGGGAGACTGTTATAAATTCAGACCTGGCAAAGGCGTTATCTATACATTCAGCGACTGTGACGGACATGCTGAAAAAGATGTCTCAAAAAAAGTTGATTACCTACGAAAAGTCAAAAGGCTTTGAACTTACTGATAAGGGTAAGAAGCTAGCTATCGGCATTATCCGAAGACATCGGTTATGGGAGGTTTTTCTAGTCGAGAATCTAGCCTTTGGATGGGATGAGGTACATGATATGGCTGAACAATTGGAACACATACAAAGCGAAGATCTAATAAACCGTCTTGACCGGTATTTAGGGCATCCAAAAGCCGATCCTCATGGTGATCCTATCCCCAATGAAAAAGGTGTATTTGCAAAGTCAAAAGCTACTCTCTTATCAACATTAAATACGGGAACAAGCTGTGTATTTTCTGGTGTAACTGATCATTCAGCAACTTTCCTCTCTTACCTGGATAAAGTAAAGCTTAGTCTGGGTGATACTATAAAGATCATTGAAATAGAAGAATACGACAAGAGTTTTATTTTGGGATTAGAAGGCCGCAAAAGCATCACAATAAGCAGTAAAATTGCTAATAGTATACTGGTTGTTGCAGAACCTTCAAAATAAAAGGTAATAGAAGTTCTTAGTGTTCATCGCCCCAAACCTTTTCAGGATCATTCGAATTAGCGGCAGCACTATTCCTTCCCGAACTTAGATAATATCCTGTTATACCAAGCGTTACCGCGATTCCAAAAATAAGATACCTCCCAGGTAAACTGGGTAGCTAAAAGGCCCGAAACAATTACCCCGAATGCAGGAAGAACTGGAAATTTATCTATCCTTAATGGAACTGAAAAAGGTCTTTTAAGTGTTGGATGCTTATAACGCAAGACAATAACCGCAAGGTTAACGAATGCAAAAACGAGCATCGCCCCCAGGGATGATACCGAAGCTACCAACTTTATCTGTCCAAAAGGGATAAAAAGTCCAACAATTGCCGCCAGCACTAAGGCTGCTACCCATGGTGCCTGCTGCTTATTTAGTTTAGAGAGCATTGCGGGCATGTCGCCTTTGCTTGCCATGCCGTACATCATTCTGCTTACCGATAAGGAAGCGCTTAAAGAAACATTAGCGGTAGCTAATAAAGCTGCAACACCAATTACAGGCCCCATCCAACTATAACGATTTGAGCCAGCCAGGGCAAGAGGAGAGCCGGAACTTGCTAGTGCTTCTGGTGTTGCCAGCGCAAGAGCAGAAAATACGATCAGAAGATAAATTACTGTAGTGAAAACAAGACTGAAAATAAAAGCAAGAGGAATATTCCTTCCCGGATTTTTTGCTTCCTCGGCAAGGGTTGCCATATGTTCATAGCCGGTATATACATAAAAGACGATTGCTACAGAAGTAAATATTTCTGAGCCTAAGCTAAATTTATGCTGAAATACATTCCCGAAGTTTGGAGAAGTTATTCCGGCCACAACAAGCATAACTAATCCTAATATCTGTGCAGAGGTGAAAGTTATATTTACTACAGAAGATTTTTTTATACCGGACAGATTAAACAGGGTAATTACAGCTAAAAGAGCGTAGGCGATAAGCATTTCTGGAATGTCAATAAACCCGCTAAAGTATCCTGCAAAAGCCAAAAGAACTGTGGCAAAAGTGGCCGTTCCGTGTATGGTGATAAAATAACCCGTAATAAATGGAATAACTTTTTTCTTGGGGAAGGCGTTACTCAAAAAAACATATTCTGCACCAGCTTTAGGGAAAGTAGAAGAAAGTTCTGCATAGGATAAAGCTGAAAAGGTGGCAGCTATCGTAGCTAAAACAAAGGCGATCCACATATTATACCCTGCTTCACCAGCCACTACACCAATTATAGCGTAAATACCTGCACCAACAATAGTTCCGACCCCATAAAATGTTAATGGGATTAACCCTAATGCCTTCTTAAGCTTTTCAGCCATCTGATAATTGGACTTAAATGTGTTCTGGAATACTGTTTGAGCTAAAGTGTTAATACATCAAGATTGACTTTTTGTTCTCAACAGATCAAAAACAGTTTGGAATAAGAGTTGTTCCTGAAGTGCAACACCAATAAACTAT
Source organism: Daejeonella sp. JGW-45 (assembly GCF_029360805.1). GTDB lineage: Bacteria > Bacteroidota > Bacteroidia > Sphingobacteriales > Sphingobacteriaceae > Daejeonella. The sequence continues at coordinate 562,777 of NZ_JARKNC010000010.1, forward strand.
TTTCTATTTCTTGATGCGTGTATTCTGGCTGCGCTAGTATCAGACAATTCATATCAACAGTCATTATAAATATGAGAGAGACTTTGTATTTCTACTTCGCAATTTGTATTGCCGCTTTAGTTTTGAAATACCTAAGTGTTTTGGCATCAAAAATTATTAATCATGGCCATTCGCTTGATCATGAACAGCAACATGATTTGGGCAATTACATAAAAATACTAATTTTGATCTTGTTAGGATTAGGTATCTGGTACCTGGCTAATTCAGGACTAAATATTAAAGAGGCCTCAGCAGTTTGGGCATATTATTCAGTTAATTTTTCAAAAATGTAAACCTATGGGATTTGACCAATACCACGAACCCCCCAATGAACTATCTGATGAAACCAGAACGTTCGCAAGAATGATGTTATCTTTAATTGAAGAGGCAGAAGCAATTGATTGGTACGAACAGCGTATATCTGTTGAAAAGGATAAGCAGGCTAAAGCAATAATGCAGAATGCTCAGCAGGAAGAGTTTAAGCACTTCGGCATGGATCTGGAATTCCTATTGCGCAAAAAACCTGAATGGCGCGCGGTCATGCAATCCATACTATTTACGAAGGGTGACATTGTAAAACTGGGTAAAAAGGGTGAAGAAAAAATTGAATGATTGCTAAGGGACTATGCCTCATTCTTAGAATCGGTATGATCTACCCCCTTTAAAAGATCAGAAGTATCCACCCCTTCGCCATTGATAAATAAAAGGGTGTTACCTTCGATATTATTGATCACATCAGCGAATAAATCCATTGGCAAAGCGGGACAACCCTGACTTCTTCCAAGCCTACCGGTTCGGTTTATAAAGTCCTGACTAACGTAGTCTGCTCCGTGTACCACTATTGCTCTTTCTCTCGCCATACCATTTAAGTCGGCGTCCAGGCCATCCAATTTTAATGACCTTCCATGCTTTCCGGTATATACTTCAGCGGTGCTATAAAATCCGACGCTGCTTTGAAATGAATTTATCACATTGGAAAACTTTTTTGCAACAGCTTCCCCACTTCCTTGTCCGTGGGCGACAAATGTGTTAAATAAAACTTTCTGGGCTTTCAAATCAATAACCCATAATCTTTTTTCAGTGCTGGGTTTAGAAAAATCTACAACTGAGAGTATCTCTTTTGTTCCGGGAAGCACATTTAAATCTTTTAAGTTATGGTATCCTGTCATCCCTTTAAGGAACACCTGATAATCCAGGCCTGAGGCAGCCAAACCTGACCTATTATAGACAGATAAGACATATTCGTTGAAAATTTCCCTTGGTGATATAGTTGCACTATCAACGGACTTGACTATGACTTTTTTACCTGCAGCACTACCACTCTCTTTACTAACGGTGTTTTTAAAACTCAAGGTTACAAGTGTAAGTAATACAATTACTATCAAGCTGCTCAATTTCCATCCTTTTCTCATAGTTTTCTTGTTTTTTTAACAATCATATAACGAATTTTCAGCCCTGAACTTATTGTTTACTGCCTGATATTACTTTTTGCCGACAATTTTCGAGGATGCTTAATCGTCAGGAATTCCATCGTTAACTATTATTTATTACAAAGATAAGTCAGTACCCTATGCAATGGAATTGCATTTATTACATAATCCTTTGATGATTAAGTCGACTTCCTCGGCCCTGAAGCTCTCCGGCAGCTTCATTGTTGGAATCGTTGTAGCAGGCAGACAAAACGTTTCTCTACACGAACTACAGTAAAAATGTGGATGAAGATCCTGATGCGCTTGCGAATCACACTCTTCTGCACACATGGCATATTTCGGAACTCCGGTGCCATCTTCGATCGAATGTACCAAGCCCTTTTCCTGGAATGTCTTCAGAGTTCGGTATACACTAACTCGATCAATGGGAGTTAATTCTCTTTCTATATCACTTAAACTTGTTGCAGCTTGCTGATCCAGCATAAAGTTTAGCACCAACATTCGGTTTGGTGTTGGATTAATCTCTTTTGAGATTAGGATGTTTTCAACTTCTGCTTTCATTTTCGATTAGGAAATTGCTTTTTGAGTTTTCCTGGTTAGCCATTTATAAAGCTTTTCTGCATCATCCATCTTAAAGAGTTCAGTTCCTGGATTCATTGTAGCAGCGGTTCCACAGGCTATGCCCATACGGACCATTTCTTGCAGACTCTTACCATTCGATAAGGAGTGTACCATACCTGCTACCATACTATCTCCAGCCCCGACTGTACTTAATTTTCTGACGGTGGGAGCTTGTACCTGTTCTGCGATGGTATTTGTCACAAGATATGCACCCTGGGCTCCCATCGAAACCACGATGACTTCACACTTGCCCTTGCCAATCAATGCTCTTGCAGACTCATCAATTAAGGTATCATCCAATGTTTCTTTCTCCGAAATCAGACTAAGCTCTCTTAAATTTGGCTTAAGAAGATAGGCACCTTCTTCAGCCACTTGGCTGAGCGCTTCCCCCGAGGTGTCAGCAATAAAACGATTGCCTGTTTTTTTTGCAATTCTGGAAATTTTAGCATAGAAATCAGAATTGATGCCTGGAGGAAGACTCCCGCTGGCAACGATATAGTCCATTTTGCCGGATAATTTTTCTATCGCTGTAAGAATAAGTTGGGTCTCTTGAGGAGATATCTTTGTTCCGGGCATTCCGAAGCGAAATTGCTGGTTAGATGATGACTCCACAACAATAAAATTCTGCCGGGTTTCACTCCTGGTGTCAATCGGTTCGTAAGAAATTTTCTCCTCGTTCAAAAGACTAATCAGGAGATCTCCTGTAAACCCACCCTTAGGAAATAATGCAGTTGAAGCACTTCCCAAGCGCTTAAGTCCTCTGGAAACATTAATACCTCCGCCACCAGGTTCATATTTTGGTTGGGCGCATTGAAGCTTTTGCTCAGGTATTAGTTTCTCGATATTGGTGCTGCAATCAACAGCGGGATTAATGGTTATGGTGAGGATTTTTGACATTTTCTTTTTTTTAACTCAATATTATAGTCAACAGGAAACTAAATATACTGTTTAATGGTAGTCCTTCTTTTTATGCTACTATGCAGGCCGTAAATATTTCTTAAATAAAAAAAACTGATATACTAATTGATTGTTCATATCTTTGACGAAATTATCAAAAGTGAAATTCTGGAGTCGGATCGTATGTACAATCGTAATGCTGGTGAGCCTTGTGCCCTGCGCAGATGCTGTTTCATACAAACAAACTTCCATAATTAAAACTGAGTACACAGAAACTTCTACTCCGAAAAATCACAATGAGCGTGGTTTGGATGCCTGTTCTCCGTTTTGTGTTTGCGCCTGCTGCAACGCTCCATCAGTTATGAAAAATGTAATATTTTCCATAGATATTCCCTTACAAATAAGCTTAGAGTACCCTAACAATGCATTAGGAAAAGCAACTTCCACCTCTGTTGCAGTTTGGCAGCCGCCTAGATTAGGTTAATAAAAATTATTGAATTATTGTGTTCTGATCAATCCTCTTGGAATGATTTGATCGCATATTTATTTTTTTTAATTACAACCTAATTTAAATTCAATGCTGAAAAAAATCATTCAGTTTTCTATACAAAACAAGCTGGTTATAGGCTTGTTCACATTTGCGCTGATTGCTTGGGGAGTATACTCCTTAAGACAGTTACCGATAGACGCCGTACCTGATATAACGAATAACCAGGTACAGGTTATTACATTGAGTCCTTCTCTGGCCACCCAGGAAGTGGAGCGTTTAATATCTTATCCGGTAGAGCAAACCATGTCTACCATACCAGAAATTGAGCAGGTTCGTTCTCTTTCGCGGTTTGGCCTTTCTGTAGTTACTATCGTATTTAATGATGATGTAGATATTTATTGGGCCCGGCAACAGGTTAATGAAAAATTGGCCGAAGCAAAGAACAATATACCAGGGGATCTGGGCAACCCCGAAATATCGCCAATATCTACCGGATTGGGTGAGATATACCAGTATGTAATTCATGCAAAACCTGGCTTTGAAAAGAAATTTGACGCCCGTGAATTACGAAGTATACAGGACTGGATCGTACGTAAACAGCTTTTAGGCACACCCGGCATTGCAGAAGTGAATAGCTTTGGCGGTTTGTTAAAGCAATACGAGATTGCTTTAGATCCTGATAAACTGAGAAGTTTTAATTTAAGTATCAGTGATGTTTTTAATTCTCTGGAACAGAATAACCAAAATACAGGAGGCGCTTATATCGATAAAAAGCCCAATGCTTACTTTATACGAAGCGAGGGATTAGTTGGCGGTCTTGATGATATCAATAAGATCGTTGTTAAGAACAATACTAACGGCATTCCTGTATTAATCCGGGATATTGCTACCGTTCAGATTGGTAACTCTATCCGTTACGGTGCCCTTACACGTGCTACTGCAAAAAGCCAGGGAGAAGCTGTTGGAGGCATCGTAATGATGCTGAAAGGTGCTAACGCCAATAATGTAGTTAAGCAGGTGAAGGCAAAAATAGAACGCATTACGCAAACACTGCCGGAAGGAGTAACTATTGAGCCCTTTCTTGACCGGAGTGCTTTAGTGGATAGGGCAATGGGAACTGTTGCGACAAACCTGATTGAGGGCGCTTTGATCGTTATTTTCGTATTGGTATTGTTCCTGGGCAATTTCAGGGCGGGACTGGTCGTGGCCTCAGTAATCCCACTGGCCATGCTTTTCGCGATTTCTCTGATGAACTTGTTTGGAGTATCAGGCAACCTGATGAGCCTTGGAGCAATAGACTTTGGTTTAATTGTCGATGGTGCAGTTATTATTGTGGAAGCGACAATGCATCAGCTTGCCGGCAATAAAACTGGCAAGGCCTACACTCAATCCGAAATGGATGAACAGGTGGAAAAATCCTCAGTGCGAATGATGAGTGCTGCAGCGTTTGGCCAGATCATTATTTTAATTGTTTACCTGCCAATCCTTGCTCTGGTCGGTATTGAAGGGAAAATGTTCGGCCCGATGGCGCAAACAGTATCCTTTGCTATCCTGGGTGCGTTTATCCTTTCCCTGACTTACGTTCCTATGGTATCGTCGCTGTTTCTTAGTAAAAACATCTCTCATAAAAAGAATTTCTCTGATCGGATGATGGATTTCTTTCAAAGGAAATATAGTCCAATGATACATGCTGCATTACGTAAACGTAAGCTCGTTATTATCTCATCCGTAGCATTGCTGGCAGTTAGTATTTTCGTATTTACCCGCATGGGAGGCGAATTTATCCCCACATTGGAAGAAGGCGATTTTGCAGTCGAAACAAGATTGCTCACCGGCAGTTCTCTTAGCCAATCTATTGATAAGATAAATCAGGCATCTAAAATCTTAGTAGAACGATTTCCGGAAGTGAAGGAGGTAATTGGAAAAATAGGCGCTGCCGAGATCCCCACAGACCCAATGCCAATGGAGGCCACGGATCTGACGGTAATACTAAAAGATAAGAAAGACTGGACAACGACACATGACCGTGAAGAGCTGGCAGAATTAATGGGCGAAGCCCTGGAAGATGTACCAGGTGTTAGTTTTGGGTTTTCGCAACCCATCCAATTACGTTCTAACGAGCTTATATCAGGTGTAAGACAGGATATAGGTATTAAAATCTTTGGGGACGATCTTAATCAATTAACTGATCTCTCTCAAAAAATAGGAAAAATTGTTTCAACAGTTGATGGGGCACGAGACTTATATCTGGAACAGGCTACAGGCCTGCCCCAAATCGTGGTAAGAATCAATCGTGACCGGATTGCCCAATACGGATTAAGTGTAGAGACTGTTAATCAGGCATTAAATACCGCATTTGCAGGACAGTCGGCGGGTTTGGTTTATGAAGGTGAGCAACGATACGATATGGTAGTACGTTTGTCACTTCAGAACCGTCAGGATATTGATGATGTAAAAAATGTGTATGTAACTGCTCCAAACGGCAACCAGGTTCCGCTTGATCAGCTTGCTGAAGTTGAGTTCGTGATTGGTCCTAACCAGATCCAGCGGGAAGATACTCAACGCCGTATTATCGTAGGATTAAATGTTCGCGGACGTGATATTGCCAGTGTAGTAGAAGAAATCGAACTAAAGATCAATCAGCAGATCAAACTACCGACAGGATATTTTATAACCTACGGCGGACAGTTTGAGAATTTGAAGCAAGCAACTCAGCGATTATCTATAGCGGTACCGGTTGCTTTGCTGTTAATTCTATTGCTTTTATATTTCTCTTTTGGCTCTGTTAAGCAATCCATCCTCATCTTTTCAGCGATTCCAATGGCAGCAATTGGAGGAATTTTCGCCCTTCTGTTAAGGGGAATGCCATTCAGTATTTCAGCGGGTGTTGGCTTCATTGCCCTTTTCGGTGTAGCCGTTTTAAACGGAATCGTGCTAATAACTGAATTTAACAGGCTCAAAAAACTCAATAAGTACGGATTAGATGAAATTGTGCTTAAAGGTACAGCTATCCGCTTGAGACCGGTGTTAATGACCGCTACCGTTGCATCCTTAGGATTTCTGCCTATGGCTCTTTCTTCAGCAGCTGGCGCGGAAGTTCAAAAGCCCCTGGCTACAGTCGTTATTGGCGGCTTGATAACATCAACTATTTTAACCTTAATTGTTTTACCCGTGTTATATACATATTTCGAAAGTTTCAAAAGCAAAAGGAACAGAGCTATTCCTACTGCTACAATTGCCCTCTTCATTGCAGGGCTCACGTTATTTGCTCCGGCAGTTAAAGCCCAAGTGCCTGTATCAGGCACGCCAATAACCATGCAACAGGCTATACAAACAGCTCTGAACAACAATCAGGCAGTAAAGTCTTCCGGCTTTCAAATCAGTCAGCAGCAGGCATTAAGAGGTAGTTCAAGAGACTTAGGTAAAACAAATTTTGAAGTTCAATACGGGCAGATCAATGGAATAAAAAGAGATAATAACTTTAGTGCTTCTCAAAGTATTCCAAATCCAGGGCTTTTTAAGAGCCAGCGTAGTCTCTACGATGCACAGATCCGAGGTGCAGAGATTGGCTTGTCGATAACTCAGAATGAGTTAAGCTATCAGGTCAAAAGTAACTACACCCAGCTAGCGTATTTTATTGCTCTTCAACAGTTGTATCTCAGCCAGGACACCGTTTACAATAGCTTCTTGAAAGCTGCGGCTCTTCGATACGAGACCGGGGAAACCAACCTGCTTGAAAAAACTTCAGCAGAGACACAGTATAATGAAGTGCGTAATCAAATGAGCAAAAATCAATCTGATATTTTAGCCTATACCTCCGAACTACAGAGGCTGCTTAACTCACGGGAGAACATCGAGATCACAAAAGAACAGTTTGTCCCGGTTAATTGGAATAATGTAATACTTGACAGTATGATTGCAAGAAACCCTCTTCTTGCATCGTACAGGCAACAGATTGAAATTGCAGATAAATCTATCGGTCTTGAAAAAGCACGCTTGGGCCCGGATTTTTCCGTAGGATACTTTAATCAGTCCATCATAGGTAATCAGAATGTTAACGGGCAGGATGTGTATTTCAACGGTGGCAAGCGATTCCAGGGTATACAGGCAGGTATTTCTATCCCAATCTTTTCCAAACCTTTTTCCGCACGCATTAAGGCTGCACAAATAGGAAAGCAGGTTGCTGAAAGTGAATTTAGCCTTTTTCAAACTAATCTCCAGGGGCAGTACAACAAAGCATATCAGGAACTGCTAAAAAACTCCCGCAGTATTGAATATTATAAATCAAGTGCACTGCCAAATGCTAACCTTATTCTAAAGCAGTCTCAGATAGCCTTTCAAAATGGGGAGATTGGCTATGTGGAATATTTACAGGGATTACGAACCTATTCAGAAATTCGGTTCAATTATCTCCAGGCTATCAATCAATACAATCAATCAGTTTATACACTTCAATACCTTATGGGTTTATAATTCAATAGAAGATGAAAAGTAAAATTCAAATAATCAAGCAGATCTGCTTCCTTACTATAATAACTGTTTTTTTTGCCTCTTGTGGTAGTAAAGAAACCTCGGTTGAACAAACTCAAGAGGACAGCACTCATAATGAAAGTGAAACCTCTGTAGAGATTACGGAGGCTCAATATAAGACAGTGGGCTTTACGTTAGGCTCACCGGAAATGAGATCCTTAAGCGGTGTATTAAAAGTTAACGGATTTATTGATGTACCGCCCCAAAATCTTGTAAGCGTTACAAGCCAAATGGGAGGTATTATAAAATCCACCCCTCTTTTGCAGGGAAGTAACGTAAACAAGGGACAGGTAATTGCTGTTTTAGAAAACCAGGAATTCGTTCAGCTTCAGCAGGACTATCTGGAAAGCAGAAGTCAGTTAGAACTCACCAATTCTGAATATAAACGACAGCAAACTCTGGCGCAACAGAACGTAAATTCTCAAAAAACGCTACAACAGGCAAAAGCCAACTATCAAAGCGCTTTGGCCAGAGAAAATGCGCTGAAACAACGATTGCGTCTAATTAATATTAACCCCGGAAGCTTATCCGCAGGAAATATCCGCAGTCAGGTAAGTATTTATGCGCCAATTAGCGGCTATGTGACCGAAGTGAATGTCAATATTGGGAAATTTGTTAATCCAAACGACATCATGTTTGAGATCGTGAATAGTTCGAACCTGCATGTAGAGTTAAATGTATTTGAAAAAGATGCTGTAAAAGTGAAAGCAGGACAGCAGGTACGATTTACCATGACGAATGATACAACCGAGTTGCGTGCGGTAGTTCAGTTGGTGGGCGGTGAAATTAATCCTGATAAAACTGTAACAGTCCATGCTATTGCCAAAGGAAGTAAAGGTTTTATTCCGGGAACATATCTCAAAGCGTTTATTGAAACTGCAAGTAGCGTAGTTTTGACTTTGCCACAAGCTGCGGTTGTCGATTTCGAAGGGAAGAAGTACATTTTTGTAGCTTCTCAAGCTGCAACCGAAGTGGCACCCAAGCACATTGAAAAGGAAAACGAGACAGAAACTGAGAAAGAAAAGGCGGGAGAATCATTTCATTTTGAAATGATGGAAATAACTACTGGTATAAGTGACGGTGGGTACATCGAGGTGCAGATTCCTGGAAATCCTGATTTAACAGGAAAAGTAGTTTTGAAGGGATCTTATGATCTTCTTTCAAAAATGAAAAATAGTGAAGAGGAATAAGGGCATTAACAATCTTTAACATGGAAAAAAATAATCGCAGAGGCAAGGTTCAAAAAACCAGAACAACACCCCGGAAAACTGAAGCTGTTAATGATCAGAAAGAAAAACCGTTACAAAACCCGGTCTCTAAAGAAACTCCCGGGAAGAAAGAAATAAACGGATCTAAATCCCAAATGGCTAAACACGACCAAGCAGAAGATGCGGGACATAAGGACGGCGGTGTATTTGGTAAAAATACCGAACTGATATTCGCCCTTCTTTGCGGTGTAGCATTAGGTACAGGCTTTGGTTTATCCTATATAAATACAATACCAACCTGGACCAGCTTGTCACTTTATATAGTCGCCTATTTCTTTGGAGGGTACTTTACGGCAAAAGAAGCAGTTCAAACAATCCTTAAAGGGGGATTTGAAATTGATTTTTTAATGCTGGTTGCTGCAATTGGAGCTGCAATTCTCGGTGAATGGGCCGAAGGCGCTTTACTGCTGTTCCTGTTTAGCTTAGGCCATGCTTTGGAGCATTATGCCATGGGCAAAGCCCGTAAGTCGATTGCGGCACTTACCAATCTTGCCCCACCCACCGCCCTTGTAGTAAGGGATGGCAAAGAGGAAGAAATCCATATTGAAAAATTAGTGTTGGGGGATATCATAATAATAAAGCCTAATAGTAAAATACCAGCGGATGGAGTCGTGATTAAAGGAGAGGGCAGTGTAAACCAGGCACCCATTACCGGAGAAAGTGTCCCCGTTGACAAATCGCCCGTACCCGATCCCGCCAAAGATTATACGAGCGAGAAAAGCATTAAACCGCAGTTTAGGGTTTTTGCGGGTACAATTAATGGGGCATCTGTATTAGAGGTGAAAGTAATTAAAGAAGCCAAAGATTCAACCATTTCAAGATTAGTGAAAATGGTAAATGAAGCCGAGAAGCAAAAATCTCCAACACAATTATTTACCGATAAATTTGAAAAATACTTTGTACCTGTAGTATTGATATTGGTTTCAGCCCTGTGTTTTGCGTTCCTGGTAATTGATGAACCTTTCAGTAAAAGCTTTTACAGGGCAATGTCTGTACTGGTTGCCGCTAGTCCTTGTGCATTGGCAATTTCAACACCAAGCGCTGTACTTAGCGGCGTTGCCAGAGCCGCGCGTGGCGGTGTGTTGATTAAAGGAGGTAGACCTTTGGAGGATCTGGGATCTTTAAATGCTATTGCTTTTGACAAGACCGGTACTATAACAGAAGGCAAACCCCAGCTTACTAATGCGATTCCGCTAAATGATATTTCTGAAGAAGAGCTCCTTACCGTTGCAGTAGCCGTTGAAAAGTTAAGTGATCACCCGCTGGCCGAGGCTATTGTTAAGGGTGCAATGGAAAAATTAAAAAAGCAAAAAATTCCGGAAGCTCATAACGTTAAGGGGATTATTGGCAGGGGTGTCCAGGCTGAAATTGGCGGAAAAAAGATTTACATCGGGAATAAGGCTTTATTTAACAAAGCCGGTATTCCTCAAGATATTTTAAAACAGGTCGAAGACCTTGAAAAAGGTGGCCACACCTCTATGCTGGTTAAGCGGGACAAGGATTTTATTGGGATATTGTCCCTAATGGATGTGCCCCGGAAAGACGCAAAGCGTGTGCTTTCTGAATTGACTGATCTGGGTATCAAAAAGATGATCATGCTTACTGGAGATAATCAGCAGGTTGCCGAGGCCGTGGCAAAGCAAATTGGTATCACCGAAGCTTGGGGAGACCTCATGCCCGAAGACAAGGTGAAGGCAGTACAAAAGCTGGACAAATCCGAAAAGATGGTTGCTATGGTTGGTGATGGGGTTAATGATGCCCCGGCTATGGCAAAAAGTACGGTTGGTATTGCTATGGGTGCTGCAGGCTCAGATGTTGCGCTGGAAACCGCAGATATAGCCCTATTGGGTGACAGGCTTGAAAGCCTGCCGTTTGCGATCGGTTTGAGCAGAAAAGCTAAAGGCATAATCAAACAAAACTTGTGGATCAGTCTTGGCGTCGTTGGTGCTTTAATCCCCCTTACCATTTTAGGTATTGCTTCCATAGGACCGGCAGTTATTGCACATGAAGGGTCAACATTGATCGTTGTATTTAATGCTCTTCGACTATTGGCCTATAAAAATGATGCATGATAAATTAATCTAAGAAACGGATGTTACAGCTATTAGAATTCACATCTGATAATATTATTGCAACAAAGGCTGATAATCAGTTGAAGGCAGGGGATTATGAAAAGCTCCATCCAATTGTTCATAATATATTGACTAACGGAAAAAAGGTGCGATGGTATCTGGAGGTTGCAAGTTTTGAGCAATGGTCTGATGAACAGTTTTTGCAATGCATAAGTCATGCGGATGATTTTGAGAAAATTTGTTGCGTGGGTGCAAACGAAGATGATAAGCGGATTATTTCACTGCTCCAGCCATTTAAAAACGCGCAGGTACGCTTTTACACTATAGAAAATAAAAAAGCCGCAGAAACATGGATAAAGGAAAATTAAAATACTTCCAGCGACTGGATGCTCATCACAAATTATACATCTCAGCAGGCATGGCTTTAATCATTTTCCTGCTGAGTTATGGAAAATTTTCTTCCTCTGTACATTACATGATCACTTGGCTGGCATATGCATTAAGTAGTATAATTTTGGCTTGGATCACTATATTAACCTCGCATCCAGCCGAGGTGAAGCATGAAGCACATGACCAAGATTCCAGTCGTACCTTGGTATTTCTCTTTGCTGTTGCCGCTGCATTTGCCAGTCTTTTTGCCATTCTGATACTTTTACAAGGTAGTGGAGACAGTTCCAAGCCAGATCTTGCTTATCAGATCATCATTCCTTTTGCGTGTGTCATGAGCTCCTGGTGGTTGGTTCATACCATATTTACATTAAGGTATGCCCATTTTTACTATTGTGACATGGACAACGACAAAAAAGGAGAAAATGTGAAACCTGAAGGTTTAATATTTCCTGGCGAGAAAGAGCCTGATTATCTAGATTTTACCTATTTCTCTTTTGTTATTGGAATGACATTTCAGGTTTCTGATATACAGATTACGTCCCGTAGGATTAGAAGGTTGGTCTGGATGCATGGTGTATTATCGTTTGCGTTTAACACAATAATTGTGGCGCTCACCATTAATATTGTTTCAGGGCTCATTCAAAAATAAGCAGACAAATCAAAACTGCTTTAATCATCTTGAGGACTAAAAATTAATTTATGGAATGGACTTTAGAAAATTTTCCTGTTGGGATGAATGAATTGGATCCTAAAGTGCGGGAAAAAGCGATTGAAATTGCAAATCAATTGAAAAAAGAAGGGCGGATTAACGAATTAACAGTAGTGGACGAGGCTATTCAACAGGCTCAGGAATGGTTTTTAAATATGGAAGGGTAATGATTAAGAAAGGCATCGTCAGAAGGCCTGTGAAAATTGCCGATTCCAGGAAACCCAGGAAAAAAGTCAAAGCAATAGTTATAAGCCTAAAACGTACCTTATGGTTATATATTGGATACTTGCACTATTGGCTTTGCTCGCGATCTATTTAAAACTAAAGCACTTTTATGCTACACACTGGTAACTGTATTCTTAGAATATCGAGCTTACGCTTCGGGTTGTTCAAAAACTAATGTTAAAGCCTGCTATTTTCTAGTGGTCATTGCTTACAAATCTTTAAATATTCAAAAAAACTACGCTTTTTTAGCGGCTAACTGTTTCTATTAAATTTATGGAGTACAGCAGGGATTTGAGCCTTGCATTGGAGGGCATTTAACCGTTCCGTAGCTGCAATAAACACAGCAATCGCCTTTCAAAGGTCTTAATAAAGTTTTACACTTTGCGCATTCATAATAGTAGGCACAGGCATCGGTAGGCATGATCTCGTCTTTTTTATGACCACAATTTGGGCAGGTGATAGTTGATCTCAGCTCGATGAGCTTATCTTCATTATCGCCGGTATTGCAGCAGGAATGAAGTTTGTTACGCTGGTAATTCCAGACGGTAGCTACCAACAGGCCGATCAGGCCTGCATAAAGAAAGTAAATCCACTGATCCCTGTTATCGAGATGGTATCCATATATAATTAAAATCCCGCTAATGATAGCGGCAATTAAAGGATACATACAACGGTGCCTCCGGTATGATATGTAAAGTCCGATTATGGAAATAAGCACCATCCCCTGGAAGATCCACATAGTCCATCCGCCAAACACCTCAAAACTACCTAAACCAAGTGCAGTAGCAGCAAATGCAATAATTGGAAAACAGCAGGGTGATAATAATACTGTAAGAAGAACTCCTGAGGTTCCAATTTTGTCTAAATTATTTATTAATCTCATGTTGGTCGAATATACCATAAACCAATGCTATCAAAGGATATTTAGAAATTTGAGAATAGAATGCCTGCCATAGCTCCAACAACACTTGCTATCAGAGCAACTACCAATCTCCATTTCTAAAGTCTGGCCAGCTCAAGCTCAATTTACTCAGCCTGTCCTGATCATCGCGCTTAACTGAAACGTTATCGTATAACAACTCCAAAGCCAGTGGTTTAGCAGTAGATCGTAGTAGCGCATAATACGCTGATGGGTCCTTTAAGTCAATTGAGGAGTAAAATATTAATCATTGAGACAAAGTTAGGCTAAATCAGAAATACGAGTTCGCTTCGCCAAAGTAGTATCAAAAAAATGGGTATCCACTATCGTGGAGCCTCCGCATTTTTTTGATCTCCACTTTGCACTTTATTTCTGATTTAACCATCGGCAGCACCATAATTAATTCATTCACTTAATCAAAGTAATTATGGAAAAGCTTCAAACCGAGCAGAAAGCGAACTCAACAACATTCCAGGTATCAGAAATCAATGTGTCTTACCGACCTAAAGTTAAAGCTTCAGAAAGACCCAAAGTATCAACATCAAAGGAAGTTTATGACATACTGTTTAATAACTGGGATCTTGATAAAATGGAACTTTTAGAACAGTTTAAAATTCTACTATTAACCAGAGCCAACCGAGTGATAGGGATATATGAAGTTTCATCTGGTGGGATGGCAGGAACCGTAGCGGATCCTAAGTTAATTTTCTCAACCGCATTAAAGGCCTGTGCGAGTGCTATAATCCTAAGCCATAATCATCCCTCAGGAAATTTAAAACCAAGTCAGTCAGATATCGCATTGACTAACAAATTAATAGCTGCCGGAAGTCTTTTGGATATAGCCGTTCTGGACCATGTAATATTGAGTTCCGAAGGTTATTATTCATTTGAAGATGAAGGTATTATTTAAGGGGGAAACCCCTTTTATAACCTTAAATTAGCCACCTTATTTGAGGATTCTTAGGTATGAAATTTTGCTGGGGAAAAAGTTATACACGATTCACATTCCATATCTACCCTTTTACGCTACCAGCTTTCTATTTTCAATCCGTCAATTTCATTAAAATGCTTGTCTTTTGTTACAAGCGTTAACTTGTGCTGTTGAGCTATGGCAGCGATCCACATGTCATTTTCAGGGATAGGTTTACCCTTTTTAAGCAATCCTGTTTTGATTAAGGCATACCAGTTGGCCGTTTCATTATCTGCAGGCAAGACCCTGCATTGTTTTAGAAAAACATTGATCTGCTTAGCATGTTTTGAAGGATTGGAAGACCGGTAGGCGCCAAGATACAGCTCGCCTAAAACCGCAAAAGGTATATCAATTGACGGCAGTGTTTCAAGGGAGGCGATTACAGATGGGTTGCCTCTGAACAGCGCAATGATAACATTGGTATCTAATAGAGTGTTACTTCCAGTCATCCGGGTGAATAATTTCACATGATTCTTCTATGATCTTTTCAATTTCGTCTGCTTCATTCTTAGACCAGATGCCCGAAAAATTCCTGATGCCAGGTACCTTCTTCCCATTTTTGTTTTTCTCTGATTTCTTCAAAAGATCTTCCAAAGCAGTTAGAACCTTCTCACTCTTTACCTTGAGCACTTCTTCTATTACATGTAATTTTCTTACTTCTGAACGCATAATCCTAGTTTAGCAATTATCGTGTGCGAATTGTCTCTATTGTAAATTCCTTCTTTTATCTTTCTTAATGGAGTTGCTATAGCCTGGGCAATCTTGGCTTTCTGATAGATAATAATACCGGCAATTTGAATACACCTCAACAGGTACATCTTTATCAGGATAATAGTAGACCCTCTTTCAAGGGTTACAGTTACATGGCCTTTTTGGGCAGTTCCGCTTTTGAATACTATACATTACATAGCTTTACTCACATACCCGCCAAACAACACTATTGGTAATGTCCTTTTAGCGAATAGACGTAGATGATTTCCCCGGTAACCTCGTAAACTATCCTGTGTTCTTGATTTATACGTCTTGACCACATTCCAGTTAGCTGGTGTTTTAAAGCTTCGGGTTTGCCGGTTCCCTCAAAAGGATGCTCAGTAAGTTCATTTAATAAGACAAGCATCTTTTTTAAAAGGGCCTTATTACCAGACTTTTTATGATATTCAATATCTTTCTTTGCTTGTTCTGAAAAGTCTAAATGCAGGCTCATTACAATCCTAACAAACTTCGCAGTTCTTCTTTCTTTACTCTGGTAACTTTACCCTTCTTAACTTCTTCTTTGCTTCTCTCTATTTTTGCCACAAACTCCAAATCATAGGGACTTTCATTTTCTTTTCTGAAAGAAACATCTAAGGCTTTTAAGAAAGCTTTTATAGCGGTTAATTGCTTTTGGTTCTTGGGTTCGACAATCAATGTTTCCATAATAAAAATCTCTAATTTATCCTTCCTTAACTTTTCTTAGTGGGGTGGTTACCGCCTCGTTAGCCTTGGCTTTAGTAGTATCTCTGCGTTACTCAAGCCTTTCTCCACTATACCTTCAGCTCTACAACAAATTTACTAATTATCCAGCAAAGATTACTCTTATCCATTTGCACTTAAATACATCTTGCACTTTGTGCTTTCTGGTTAGATTTAACTAGAAAGAAGATGAGAAATATCCCTCGATTTGACATTTTTCTTTGCCTGTTTTAAAACAACTTTAACAATGATATCAATATCTACATCAATAATTTGGGAAAGCTTAACCAAGTCTTCTATCACAAATTTCTCAGGAGCAGCACATTTATTAATAAAGCCATCATAACCGATACCCAATGCCGCAATTAAACCAGTGATATACATATCCGTAAGATCGTTCATACTGGTTATCGTGTTAGTCTCAAATCTTGCCTTCAAAGAGGCTATAGTGCTTTTCAGCCTTTCAGAATTAACTTTTGTTGCCATAGAACTGATAAAATTCTATAACTGAAGTTCAAGAACAATGATTTAATACCAATTCGATAATAATTATTATCATATCGATAATAATTATTTGCAATTCAATAATTTTTAATTTATGTTTGGTATACTTTAATTGTAAATCGGTAGAAATTAATTTTGCATTAGAAATTATCTTTAGAGATAAGCTACAGCACCGAGAGACATAAAAAGATTAGTATTTATTAAAATTTGATAATTTTGCTGTACTTCTGATGTAAAGACATTTGGGGTACGGCTTACGAGCCTCGCCTATAAATCTAGTAAATTTTCCGCGAGCGTAAGCAGAGCATCCCAACCCTATTCAGTGCAATAGGGTCGGTGCTCGCTTATGTTTGACGGGGAAACCTTTCCGAAAGGGAAGGCGGCTTTACTAGAGCCTTTAGACGTTAGACATGGCGGGTTACCGGCCCTATTGTATTTTCGATAGTTCGGTATCTCTCTTTAAGAGGCTCCATTAAAATTTGACAATGGAGAGTAAACAAGATATTCTTATTGCATTAGTGATCTGCAGCCCGGAGTAAGTTACCTATGCTCAAAATAGACGTCAGGTATTCTCCCTGAACAATTCATAAAATTTCAACTAATCGATTTAATAATGAAAAAAACGATACAAATTATCGTTCTGGCTATGCTATGCTTAAGATCCAGGACAAATTTATACGCATCTATAACCGCAGTTTTTCTATTAACCTTGATAATTGCCCTCACCGCGAACGGGGTCCAAGGACAGGAAACCAGGCAGGCCGGGGGGATAACCATCGGTCAGCAGGTTCCTGATGTGACCATTAACAACATTATTAATTATAAAACTACAAGCGCAAAGCTTTCAGATTTTAAGGGGAAGCTGCTGATACTGGATTTTTGGGCTACCTGGTGCGCACCCTGTATTGCCATGATCCCAAGGATGGATAGCCTGCAAAAACAATTTGAAGGCAAAGTGCAGTTTCTGCCGGTAACCTATCAGCCTGCCAGCGTAGTTGAACCCTTTCGGGCAAAGCTTCATGAGAAGAAATCTATAAGCTTACCTGAAGTAATAGGCGATAAAGTATTGCATGACATGTTTCCCCACAGAAGCATACCGCATTATGTGTGGATCGATCCTGATGGAAAAGTGATTGCTATAACTGATTATGTTGAGGTTACTGCTGAAAGAATAAAAAACGTGATAGCAGGAAATAGCCAGCAGTTAATAACCAAAGAAGAAATGCCGCGGGTGGTTTACGATCCTAAGAAACCTTTGTTTACTGAATTAAATGGTGGTAACGGCTCTTCTCTTAAATACCATCGGCTCATCAGCAATTATGCTGATGGACTATGGCCGGGATACAAATTTTCAGGCGACAGTATGGGGATGAAGATCACGGTGCGCAATGAATCCCTATTGAGCATATATACCCTGGCATACGGGCAAGGGCAAAAATTCCTGAATAAGAATAAGGTGATTCTTGAAGTAAAGGATCCGGCATCATTTCGCAGTAATTTACGAGGGAACGACTATTTACGCTGGATGCGTGAGGGTAACGTGTTTTGCTATGAACTAATTATGCCTGAAGTGACATCGGGTAGTGCTTTTGCTGCCATGCGTGAGGATCTGAGCCTCTTTTTTACGAACTATCAGGTAGCTGTAGAGCGTAGAAACCTGCCATGCATCGTGCTGGAAGCCAGCGGTAAAAATAGTATTATCTCGAAAGGGGGCAAACCGTTAAACCAGATGAGCCGTTCGGGAGCAACCTTGCAGAATGGAAACTGGAATCATTTCATTGGCCGTCTTGATGATTATTATTTGCAGGACAACGAACTGCCTCTACTGGATGATACAGGTATTTCCGGTTTCGTTGATTTGGAAATTAAGGCAGACATGACCGACACTGAAAGTATCAACAGGGCACTTATTCCTTATGGGCTCAGTCTTAAGCCAGCAACCCGCATGATAGAAGTACTGGTAATTAAGGAAAAAACCGGCAAGGGCTTTTAATATGAGAAAGTATATGATCATAGCCTCCCTGCTTTGCATGAGCTTGCATATTCGGGGACAGCAGCTACTTACCGGTAAGGTAATTTCTGCCGCAGATGGATACCCGCTGATCGGAGCCAGTATTAAACTGCTTCCATCTGCTATTGTAGTAAAGACAAATGAATACGGAGTATTTAACCTAACGACATCTCCGGAGATCACAGGAGTTGAAGTTAATTTTATTGGGTTTGAAAAGAAAATTGTTGGTATTGACAGCTTAGGTAGAGCCGGCCTGGTTATCAGGCTTAAGGAAGCCAGCCTTCTCATGCAGGAAGTGACCGTCCGTACCGGGTATCAAGATCTGGTGAAAGAACGGGTTACAGGCTCTTTTGTATTGATCAATGAAGAGCAACTGAACCGGCGGGTAAGCCCCGATATCTTAAGCAGAATAGAAGATATTGCTCCTGGGGTAATTTTTAACAGGGGGAGGAGCAGTTCTGGCGCTAATGATATCAGCATCCGTGGACAAAGTACGCTTTTTGCAAATGCAAAACCCCTGGTGGTGATCGATAATTTCCCGTATGATGGCGATCTGAATACCCTAAATCCTAATGACGTAGAAAGTATCAGCATTCTAAAGGATGCAGCGGCAGCTTCGATCTGGGGTGCAAGAGCAGGTAACGGGGTCATTGTAATCACTACGAAGAAGGGAGGTTTTAACCGGAAATTGGAATGGTCGTTTAATAATAACGTTACCGTTGGAGAGAAGCCCGACCTTTTTGAAGAACCCAGGATGAGTGTCAGTGATTACATTGAAACAGAACGGACCTTGTTTAATCGTGGCTTTTACCTGGCATCCGAAAACTCGCTGAGTAAACCGGCTCTTTCACCGGTGGTCGAATTAATGATCGCCCGGCGGGATGGTAAAATTGGCGATGCGGATCTGAATACCGCGTTAAATAAATTGAAAGGGTATGATCTTAGAAGTGAACTGGATCGTTATTATTATCAGCCCTCAGTTAATGAGCAATACGCGATAAACTTACAGGGCGGCAGTAACAACCAGTCTTTTTACTTCTCAGCAGGATACGATAAACAAAGGGCAGCTCAGGCAGGGAATAACGACAGGCGCATAACTGCCAGTTTGAAGCACCAGCTATTGTTTTTGAACCAGAAGCTGAAATGGGACGCATCACTTTATTATGTCAGCGGGCATCAGCAGCTGAACGCCCCTGGGCCGTTAACATGGTCGGCTGGACAGTCGTTGTTGTATCCTTACGCCCGTTTAACCGATGAGCAGGGAAACCCAATATCTGTAAATAAGGATTTTAGAAATGAGTACCTGCAAACCGTTAAAGCCACAGGCATACTAGACTGGGAATACCGCCCCTTACAGGAATTACATTCTTTGAATAATTCCTCCAGGACGAATGATCTCAGATGGAATGCCGGGCTTCGCTATCAGTTCAGTCCATGGTTAAATGCTTCGGTTTTATACCAGTACGGCTTAGTCAATCAGTTACAAAACAACTTGCAATCAGAACAAAGTTATGCAGTAAGAGACCTGATCAACCAGTTTACTGAAATTCTTCCTGATGGAGCTTTAATCAGGAACCTTCCGGCCGGCGGAATACAGGATCGTAATGTATACAGCGAGATGGGCCATACATTCCGGACACAGATTGGTACCGAAAAGCAATGGCTGGACAGGCATGAGCTTAGTGCTATAGCCGGATATGAAATGAAAGATCTGAATAATCAAAGTGCCTTATCGCGCACTTATGGATATAATTCTGATTATGCAACGGGCATCCGGGTGGATTATATTACAAGCTTTAAGCGGTTTAATTTGCCTTCCAGTACACGTACCATCCCTTATGTAGATAATGAGACAGACCGTACAGACCGCTTTATAAGTTGGTTTGCCAATGCAGCATATACCTTTGACAAGAGGTATACGCTATCCGGCAGCGCCCGGATAGATAAGAGTAATTTATTTGGAGTTTCCGCTAATCAGAGGGCGCTGCCGCTATGGTCAGCCGGCTTGAGCTGGAACGTGGAACAGGAAAGCTTTTTTCCTTTCGCGAATTTATTCTCCTCATTAAAGATTCGCGGCACATACGGCTATAATGGTAATATAAATAAGGGCGTAACAGCATATACTACTGCTTTATTTAACAGCGGTGCTAACAGTCTGACAAGATTGCCTTATGCACAGATCACGAATCCGCCGAATCCGGATTTGAGCTGGGAAAAAGTGAAGATCTGGAATGCAGGGCTGGATTTCAGTCTGAAAAATAATAGCATCAGCGGAACCCTGGAAGTTTATAATAAGACAGGTGAAGATCTTGTAGGAAGTGTGATTGTTCCGGCAAGTTCAGGGATCACACAGTTCAGAGGTAATACATCTTCAACCCTTACAAGAGGTTTAGATGCGCAGATCAGTGCCAATATATTTAAAGGAAAGACTTTCAGCGTACAAAGTATCTTTTTGGCAAGTTTGCTCAAGGAAAAGGTGACCGCTTACGAAGTCTTTGCGCCTTTACGTTCCTACCTGCAATCGGGGGACGGAATAACCAGCGGTAATCTTCCGTTTGAAGGGCGTCCTCTTTACGCATTGTATAGCCTTCGGTCAGCAGGGCTTGATCCGGCCACCGGAGATCCCCGGAGCTATCTTAACGGGCAGATAAGCAAAGATTACAATGGAATTATGGCAGGATTGAAAGCTGATGATATTATTTATCATGGGTCCGCCAGACCCACCTTTTTTGGGGCATGGCGAAATCAGGTGAGCTGGAAGCGTTTAACTCTTTCTGCTAATATCAGTTACCGGACCGGTTACTATTATCGCCGGAATTCAATCACCTATGGAAATAACATGGGCCTGGGGAGACACGGCGATTTTGCTCAACGCTGGCAAAAGCCGGGTGATGAACAGTATACACAAGTCCCATCCGTATCCTTAACTACAAATGTTAACCGGGATTTTATTTACCAGTTTTCTGAAACGCTTGTAGAACGCGGTGACCATATACGTCTCCAGGATATTCAGATGAATTATACCATACAAAAACGGCATTGGCCGAAGATACCTTTCCAGTCAGTTCAGCTATATATCTATGCCAATAACCTGGGATTGCTATGGAAAGTCAGCAATGCGCCGTACGACCCGGATTACCAGAATGGTACCCTTCCCAGAACCATTGCTGGGGGTTTAAGATTTACTCTTTAAGATCAATCAAATGAACCATCATGAGCATACAACTCACAAACCATAAGGAATATGCTCAGGATAGCTTCATTGCCATTAAAAAACAATTATATTCTAATGAAAATAAAACTCACACTTTTTTTGTTGCTAAGCATAGTGCTTGGTAGCTGCGAGAAGAATTTCCTGGACAAAAAATCAGATAAAGCGTTATTAATTCCACGAACGCTTTCAGAAATGCAAGCCCTGCTGGATAATCACCAGGTAATGAACCGGACACCCGCGATCGGCTACTTAAGCTCAGACGATTTTAACATTACTGATGCCGGGTACAATGCATTCGGAACTCCTGTGGAACGAAACGCCTACATTTGGGCCAAAGAAATTCAAGAAGGTACAGCGCTGCTTGACTGGAACGTACCTTATCAGCATATTTTTTACTGCAATGTTGCGCTTGAAGGACTAGCGGATCTGACAGAAGGAGAAAAAAAAGAACCTGGCTGGAATACCGCCAAAGGAACTGCGCTTTTTTTAAGGGCGTACGCCTATTTCAATCTTCTTCAGTTATTCAGTGGTCCCTATGATGCGGCTAAGGCAGGTCAGCTTCCGGGCGTTCCTATTTCCGCTTCATCAAAAATAAGACAATCGCTGGTCAGAAACTCGCAACTTGAGGGTTACGAACTTGTATTGAAAGATCTGCTGGAAGCTGTCGATCTTTTGCCGGGAAATCAGCAGGTAAAAACCAGGCCAGACCGGGCAGCGGCGCTGGCCTTACTTGCCCGCACAGCGCTGACGATGAAAAATTATGACCAGGCCGCTAAATACGCTGCAAGTTCTCTTGGGTTAAAAAGTACCTTGAATGATTATAGTCAGTATAGCACTGCTTCACTGAAGCCTTTTCCGGTGGTACTTCCTAATAATAATGATGAAGTTCTCTTTTACGCACCGCTTCTTAATTATAGCTATCTCAATTCAGCGTTAACATTCGTTGACCCTCTGTTATACCAGACGTATCACGCTGATGATTTAAGGAAAGGATTGTTTTTCTTAAACCGGGGCAATAACCAGTTCACTTTTAAAGGATCGTATGCTGGTCCGATTAACCCTGGTGCTGCATTTTCCGGACTGACCATTAATGAAGTTTACCTCATTTCGGCGGAGGCGAAAGTCCGTACCGGGAAAGTACTGGAAGGATTGCAGGATCTGAATAAACTCCTGGAGAAGCGCTGGAAAAAGAATACATTTAAGCCGTTCAGTGCCGGAACATCGGCTGAGGCCTTAAAAATCGTATTAGAAGAGCGACGTAAAGAACTCGTAGGGCGGGAGCTGAGATGGCAGGATTTGCGCCGGCTAAATGATGATCCGGCTTTTCAGGTAACTTTGCGAAGACAAAGTAACAATAAGGCATACCAGTTATTGCCAGGAAGTTTGCGATACACCTTTTCCATTCCGGCTGATGAAATAGAAATTTATGGTTGGGAGCAGAATGACCGATAAGGAGCAATAATATAAAAGGAGGCCGAAACCTCCTTTTAACTCTGACTACGGTATTAATCTGAACGTACCGGCTACTTTTTCATCCCTGATATAAGTTCCGCCTGAATTTGGGTCTCCATCATAGATCTCTGTGCAAACAGCACTTGATAAATCACATTCGGAGGTGGAGCCTGACGGTAAATTATTAAGATCATAATACTGTTGTGTGGCCTGATCGAAGCCCCATTCACTTTGAACTACCGGTTTAAACGCACTACCTGTAAGGGCGAGGGTAACGCCTATTAGAAGCGCTACTACTCCAAAATTTAATTTTTTCATGATTTTTTTATTTAAATGTTTAACATATATAACTGAGAGCTTTATGAAATGACTGGCCTCTGGCTTCACATTTCCTGAGTTTTGGTCATGCTTGCTGGCTACCTCCTTTCTCACTGGTAAAAGTTTTTTCAGCAAAAGCTTTCTCCTGCTCCATAAAGAATATAGCCATTGATGTTATTGCAATAAAAAAGATATTGAAGGTTAAGTGTTGGCTCCAGCTCATTTTTTCAAGAACGCCTCCGCAGCTGCATGGAATGCGGCCGAAGATGTTACTCATAACAAGGCCGATGTATACCGTAAAGTTGAGAAGAAGGAAAGCAGAAGCATAAAGCCCAAAAAGCTTTGTTTTTGAAAAGAGTAATAAAGCGCTTGTTATGAGCTCAGCGGTTGGTACCATCCATGCCAGGATCTTTGCTATACTGTTTGAAAATACCTGGTTGAGCATCTGGTTACGGCTGCGGTCAAAATCAAGTAGTTTGCTTAGTGAGGCATAAACCCAAAGGACAACGAGAAACGCGACTATTATAGACGTAATTGAAGTCCTTTTCATGTCAGTAGATATTGATGATGTAAAGAAAAAGTACTAAAGGGAAAAAAAACTTCCCTTTACTTTTTCACTCCTTTTTTCAGTAAATATTTTTGTAATGAGCGGGAATAATGGATATCATGTCCCTCCTCTCGCAGCTCGTTTATCCAGGTCGCAATTGTCCTTTCCGTACAACCGAAAAGACGTGAAGCTTGTCTTCGGGAAATGAACCTGCCTTTTTCAAGCATGTTCAGGATCCTTTGCAGGTTTTGATGATGTGAACGAAAGGAGCTCATATAGATCGGTCAGTTTCATAGGTTGAGAGCCGGGAACTTTATTCCGGTAAGCAATTGCTGAAGATGATCTACCGGGCAGTTTCCGGCCCTTCCGTTCCAATAATTTCCTGATTATTTGCAGATGTACAAATTTTTTTACACCAACTGGAGATTTTGCGTGATGACCACGGGAAATTAGCGGACGAAATCTAATGCCGGAGGTCATGATGTCATTATTTTGGGATACCTATGAAAGTCTATGATCTATATCCCAGGATGGTTTTACGGATACCGCGTTTCCCTGTAAATAAAGCAGCCGAACCCCTTGATGAAATGCTGAAAAACCCGGTATTCAGAGATGCACTTTTTCTTGCAAGTGATGTATTGGATGGGGAATTAAACCGCAATGATTTTCAACTTAGGAATTGCAGCAAAAAAATGAAACATACCCTAATGAAATATCACAAGCGGATATGTTACAGGCCGACCCCTTTCGGAGCTTTTGCTGGAATAGCCATTTTCCCCTGGAATGAAACAAAAGATCCTGAAATTGTCGTTAGCGAGGATGCATTTGAGACACTGGTGATTAAAAAGAGCCTAACTGACCATCATTCCGGCATCTTGTTTGAGGAAAATCACTACAGGGTAAACCCATTTCTATATCCTTATGGGACAGATTACAGAGTTCTGAAGAAGGATGAAAAAGATAGGGGAAACACTTTTTCTATCGCAGAGATCTTTGCCTCTGATGTGATAAGGAACCTGGCAGATTGTAAACACACAATCAGCCGGGAATCACTTTTAGATTTACTTCATAACAGCAGCATTGACAAGAATGAACTCGATTGGTATGTAAATGAATTGATCGCCTTGCAGATCATTATGCCTCATAAATATCCATGTAGATCGTTTCCATATCCGTTAATGCCGGAACATAAAGAGCTTCCCGGATCTTCCTATGATTCTTATTGCCGTGTTTCAGTTACCGGCTCCCATCCCGTTGGTTTAAACCGGCAGCTTCAGGATGCTGTACACTGCCTTGAGAAATTAAGCAGCAGGTATGAGCCTAAGGCTTTGACCCATTTTAAGGATCGGTTCAGAAAGCTGTTTGACAGGAAAGAAGTGCCCCTTCTACAAGCGCTTGACCCGGAGATGGGTGTTGATTATGCAGGTCTGAGTAATGACCTTCTGATTGAGAAACAGACTAAAATGCCGGAACGTATAACCTGGACACCCATGCATGAACTGCTGCTTAGTAAATGGACAATGCAGTCCGGTTATGGTATACCCGAAATTGAACTGATTGATCAGGATCTTTCAAAACTGAACGTCACGCACAAAACTTATCCGCCGGGGGCCTCGGTGGTTTTCTCAGTGATTGGTGACAAGGTGTTCATAAGAGCGGCGGGTGGTGTGAGCGGGCTTAATATGATCGGACGCTTTACGGTTCTCGACCCCGGTATCCTGGATCTTGCAAAAGATATCGCGCAAATAGAAATGAAGCATAACCCGGATGTTCTTTTTGCGGAGATCTCTCATCTTGACAGCGCTAACCTTGCAAGCGTAAAGAGCAAGGCGATGGTTTATGACTATCAGATTCCCTTTTTTGATCATCCTGAAGTTCCTGATGATTTTGTGATAAAGCTGAACGATTTATACATTTCAATTGTCGATGATTGTTTGCATCTCAGATCTGCCAGGCTAAACAAGCGGATCATTCCCCGGTTCAGCAGTGCTTACAATTATCACAACAGTTCACTTCCCATCTTCCGGTTTCTCTGTGATCTGCAATACGAAGGAACTGATCCAATCCTGAATTTCAGTATGACTGATCTGTTTCCCGGATTACCTGCATATCCAAGGATCAGATATAAGAATATAATACTGGAAGCCGCCACCTGGTATCTTGATGCAAAACCCCTTGTTGAATTAAAAAGTTTAGATTCGCATTCCCAGATCCGGGGATTCAGATCAATTGCTGTCGAAATAGGTCTGCCGGAAGAATTTTGCTATGTGATGCATGATCATTTACTTTATATAAAGCTTTCCTGTGAGAAGGATGTTCTTTTATTGCTGCAAGAAGTCCCCTTTTCCGGAAAGATCATACTAAAAGAATATTACAAGGATCAGGAAACTTTGGTTAATGATAAAAAGGGAAATTCCTATACTCATGAATGGATTGCCTTTATGATGAACCGGGAAAAGTCGTATTCTTCTCACATTCACCGTCCGGGATTATTACCGTGGGGTATAACGAAAAAGGATAAGCTGTTCCCTTTTGATGAATGGCTGTATTTTAAGATCTACCTGCATCCGGCAGGGTATACCGACCTTTTAGTGAATTATATACACCCTTTTGTTTCGGAAAATTTCCGACAGGGCAACATATCTTCCTGGTTTTTCATCAGTTACTGCGATCAGAATTTCCATTTAAGGGTAAGACTGAAACAAATGCCGGGAAGAGAAATTATGGTTTTGAAAACATATAAAATACTGGAACAGAATTTTCGAGAATTGCCAAACTTGAAAAGGATTGAGCTATCAACGTATATACCAGAAATGGAAAGGTATGCTGTGATAGGAATTCAACGTGCAGAAGAGCTCTTTGAGTTAAGCAGTGAAATAGTATTATCCAGTCTTCGACAGTTCAAACTATCCCATTATTCGGTACGGGATAAGCTTTTTGTCGCAATAAAACACGTTTTTATGGGCTGTTTGAGTATCGGGCTCGACTATCATAAAATAGAAGAAGTTTCTAAATCAATTTCCTGTCATTTAACCAAAAGCCAAAAAGTTGAATTTGATTTAGAATTCCGAGAACACAAAAAGGATCTATGGGCATTGATGCTCGAAACAGAAAAGGGAATTGTCGAGAAAAAGTATATGATCCGGCTCCGCACAGTAGCAGAATCGCTTGAGCCTGATGAAAAGTTACACTTGATGACAGATCTAAACCACATGCATCTTAACAGGCATTACCTCCATGATCAGCCATTTTTTGAGGTTAAAACCTATTATTTTCTTTTTAAAATGACCAGAATGCTAATTAGCTATCAAACCCCTTTCTACGATCTGAAGAAAAAGTTCTGTTCTTTATCTTGAGATGAAGATTTTTTCTATACATAGGTCCGACTGATAAAACCGCATCGTTTTCCATAGTTAGCTCATTATTGATCATTCGACGTATCCTGTCAAGATTCACCACATAACTTTTATGGATCTTAAAAAAATTATTCCTGTTTAGTTTGAACTCAAATTCCTTGAGGGTCAGATAAGTGACATGCATACTCCGTTCTGTATAGAGCTTAACATAGTTTGACAATGATTCCACATATAGTACTTCTTCGAAATAAATTTTAATCACCTCGCCCTGATTGTTGCCCCGGATGAAAAAGTAGTTTTCTTCTACTACGTGGTTATTTTGTATCAGGCCCTGTACCTTGATGACTGCCTGTAAAAACCGCGAGTAAGAAATAGGTTTAACAAGAAAATCATAGGCTCCTTTATCAAATGCTTCGAGTGCATGCTCTATATGTGAAGTAATAAATATAACAGCCGTATGGGAGTTGATGAGGCCCGCCAGTTCAAGTCCGGTAATACCCGGCATTTCAATATCTAAAAAAGTGATCTTTGGTTTTCCTAGTTTAGTGATTACAGAAAAGATTTCCCTTGGATTAGTGGTAGAAAAAATAAGCCTGAGATCCGGTGTTTGGTTGATATAATCTTGCAAAATTTCAATTGAATCGACTTCATCGTCTACGATATAACAATTATAGTCTGCCATATTATTTGAGATTAATTACGAGTTTGAGATTAAATATATCCTGATCAGCAAAGTATTCAAGCACATACCGGTCCGGGTAATGAAGATCCAGCCGTTTACGTGTATTAGTCAGTCCTACCCCATTTCTTGGTGTGTTATCACCCCTTATATAATTCTTCGTTCGCAACCTTAACTCTCCCTGAAAAGTTAAAATTTCGATAAGTGGAACTGTTTGAGGATTTTGCAGGTCGCCATGCTGAAAAATATTTTCAATTAAGGTGATCAAAAGCATTGGAATAATCTTTAATTCGCAGTCATCAATGGAAGTATTGAAGTTAATAGCCGGGGAATAACGCATTCCTTGAAGCTCTATGTATCTATTAATATGCTCTATTTCAGATACAAGTAAAACTTCTTCTGTAGAATTCCGGGATTTAAGGGCAGAGCGCATGAGTTCGGCCATAGCCAGTAAATATTCAGCGCTGACCGTATCCTTTTTGCGTACACGGTTATAAATTGAATTTAAAAAACTGAAGATCAAATGCGGATTGATCTGTGAGCGCAGGAAGGCCAGTTCCGAACTGGCCAGTTCCATGCGCAGGGTTGCCTTTTCCTTTTCTGCGATCAGGGTTTGTGTATTATAATCGTGAATTCGCTGGCGGTTTCTAATTAGATTCAAGGTGACACGGTACGCAGTGCTCAAACCCATAATATAGATGCATCGGTATACAATTGCTAATTGAAATAATCTTGATGAGCTATCGGTAACATTAACCGGAATCCCTGAAGAAACCAGGAGCTTGTTTATCCCTACGCTAATAAGGTAATAACAGGAAATTACCAGCAGCAAATGCAACAACGACTTCCGGTAGTCGCTAATCTGTTTAAATCGCTTATTTCCGAGTACAACGTAACAGTGGACATAGAATAGTAAAATGTTAAGCAGATAATGAAGGAAGTAATCAGCAAAATGATTAAATCTTTCCCGTATAGCTGCCGCCAAAGTGATCTCGTAGAGTATAAAAATCGTCCAGAATAAAATGTGGTAATGAACGACAGTAATCCTTTTCCCGGTTACATTAAATATAATATCACGCATAACGCTCGCTTTATCACGCAAAAAAATGAGTTGATGTAAAAGATTCTTCTTGAATCAGTGAGAACGCTACTTTAAATAAAAATCTTATAGCTATGAAGACATTGAAAGTAACAAAGTCCCTAATGAAAAAGGAAAACTGCTTCACATTCGGTCAGGTCCGGCAGCAAAAAGCGCCAGGTATAGATCCTACAGTGATTATAACCACAACGGTTACACACATTTTCCCTCAACGTTAAGACAACGACAAAATCTTAAAGCTTCCAGCAGGAGGCTTTATTTTTTTGATCATAAAATAGCGTGGGACATTCAGGCGACCTGCTTCTGAGGTTCCGCGAGGGACCCGTTACACAAGATAAACTGAAGCCCACGCATAGCGTAGGCATACAATCTATTTCCCCTTGTGTAACTTAAAATTTCGCGGATTTCAGAAACAAGTTAAATAGCTATAGCTACTAAATATTTTAGTTCAAATATAGCAATAATGAATAAAATGGAACAAAGGTAATACTGATATTACCTCCTTCAGTGCAAATTGGAAATGTAGACTGGACGGTTTTTATGGCTTAGTCACTTTAAGTAAGGCATTTTTGTCATGCAGCCCTGTTCTGCCACAGGTTTTCATCTAACTAACTATTATGATAAAAGCGACTCTTGAATACAAATCTCTGGTATTAGATATACTGACAGCTTCTTTCATGGACAACAAGAGCGTTAATTATATTATTCCGCAAGGCGATCAAAAGCATAAAAGAATACGTTCGCTCATGGATTATTCTTTTGAGGTATGTTCTCTATTTGGAAAAGTCTTGCTTTCCGATGATCGCAAAGCCTGTGCTCTACTGGTTTATCCCGACCAAAAACGAACAACTCTGAAGTCCATCTGGCTTGACACCAAACTCCTCTTTACCTGTATTGGAATTGCAAACCTGTTTAAGACGATAGGTAGGGAAAGCAAGATCAGTAAGATCCAACCTAAAGAACGAATGTGCTATTTATGGTTCATAGGGGTCAATCCTATTGACCAGGGGTTGGGTATAGGAAGTAAGTTGTTAAAGGAACTCATTATGGAATGTGAAAAGGAGGAACGACCGATTTTCCTGGAAACATCCACCATGAAGAATTTGCCTTGGTATAAAAAATTCGGCTTTGAAACTTACGCTGAACTCAAATTAACCTATACCCTTTATTTTATGAAAAGAAATTTGGACACTTAAAGACTGGATATATATGCTGGTACTTGGAACAGAGATGCATGTAGTGACTTTCATCTTCGTGCTACTAGAACTGATCATGTTCGGTTACCAGCTCTTTCATTATTTGTCCAGGCCGCAGGACAAAGCCAGATTATGGTATCTGATCTTGTTATTTCTCCTGATTGTTTATAATATCACAGGAGGACTATTTCCAGACTCGAAAATTACCTCAATTCCTATAGTTACCCAGAACATCATAGCCTATGGAAGCGGTTTTTTAATGGCTTCCTACTTTCCTTATTACTTTTATAAAGGTTTTGATTTGAAGAAACTTCGCTTTCATGCAATTTATGGAGTTCTTTTATTTTTGATACTACCGTACCTTATTTTCTTTGTACTGGTGTATTCCATTGATAGAAATCTTGATTTTGCTATCAGGAATGGGATAATTGTTCCGTTCTTTTACTCTATTATAGTACTTTGGGCAATTTTAAGGGCTATCCGGTTAAAATATAAGGGTGACAGGAGCAGGGCAACATTCATCGAGGTCGTCGCGGTCTACCTAGCAGTTATTCCCTGGGTGATGATGACCGTAATCGCCTATTTTAATTTAGGACAGTTGATTGAAGTCATCTGTACAAACGGCGGCTTTGTGGTCATCACGATCATGTTCATCTCTAAATCAGTCACCCAGGCAAGACTTGAGTATCAGCAACTGATGGATATTACCATAAACGGAGTGAGGCCTTCTGCGTTCCAGGACAATTGTACAAAGTATAAGCTTACCAACCGGGAAATTGAAATTGTACAGCTGCTCAGACAGGGCAGTAAATATCAAACTATCGGGGAAAAGCTTTTTATCTCTGAACTGACGGTAAAGAAGCACGTCCATAATGTTTTCGAAAAAATGGGTGTTAATAATAAGGTTGAATTGATCCATAAGATGGAACAATAGCCCCTGCCCGTTGCATCAAACCCCTCATTACTCTTATACTTCGCGTGAAAATACTCCTTTTGATGTAGGTAAATACTCCTATTAGCGTATTTATACCCACACCCTATTTACTCAATTTTGTCCTAATATCCTGTCCATTGTGAGAGTTATCGCCAGTAAACAGGCAGGCGGGATTTACTTTAATCTACTGCTATATGTTAATCAAGTACACAGAAGAATTGTATGCTCAGATGGAAGCGCAATTGGAAAACATTAATGGATCATTGAAGGAAGCTATTCAGAATTTAACGGAATCGCTCTTTTGTATTACAACTACTTTAAATCATTTAAAGAAGTTTATACAGGAGCACCCTTTTAAAGATCCCGAGGATGAGATTGATTTTTTTAAGAATATTAAGCCAAGATTTTACTGCTGGTATATTTATGTGATTGAGCTATATCAGATACTTTCAGCCGTACCCAGCGGTACAGATCAGATGATCAGAGATTTTTTTATGGATGAGCTAAAGATCATTAATAGATATTTTACCATTCATCAGTTTTATTACCAGTACTTCCTACGGAGCGAGACCGCGCTGGATGACAGCTATTTTCTGCGTGTCAACCTCGTTCCTTTTCCAACGGGCTCTGAACAGACCGCTGTTGATCCTGAGTTCTCTACTAACCAGGATTATATGTTCTCCAAATTTCGAGCTTACGAGATGCTGAGATCATTCCTGATCAGGAGGCTAAAACTTCTTTACCAAAACCCGGATAATGTTTTTATCGCCGAGTTACTTGCCGGTAAAAGAAAATGTTGGTCTGGTGACAAAGTAGAACTGATTGAAGTTGCCTATGGGATCTATTATACCCATAGACTAAATGAAGGCAAAGCAGAAATCGGGGATGTTATTGAATGGCTGGAAGATAGTCTTCAAATTGATCTAAGCCAGGCTTACCGTATGTTCCTTGATATCCGCAGGCGAAAAACACTTAGTTATACGAAATATCTGGACGAAATGCGTGACTCAATCCACAAGCACATCGATGAAACGAACCGTTATAAACCAAAGACTCCCAAGCGACAAAATATGTAATTGCTTAGCGCTGTCAATAAATCTTTACCAATATTTTGAAGTTGGTAAAGCCCCTTCTGCATCATCCACAACTTTGTTCCCAGTGACAACACGATCTTTGACATTGGGGGACGAAACATTATCCTGCGAGAAGCGGGAAATTTTGCGAAGGTGAGATTATATCAATAATCTGAAAGCGCATTGGCAGGCGAGGGCCCGGTTCGTAGGAACCGACGTGAGTAATCCCGAATATATAGAACCAGTATCCGCATAAATTTGGTGCGGATACTGGGTTAACCAGGGGGCAATTTTGCCCCTTTTGTGTTTATATACTATTCAAAATACTATCAATAAACTTAATTTATATGTTATGTTCTTAAATGCAAATGAGATCCGGGAGAAAGTTTCCCTTGTGGATCTGTTAGGCCGTTTGGGCTATGCTCCGGCTTATAAATCCGGCAAAGAGCTATTCTATCTTAGTATGCTCCGGGAAGAAAAAACAGCATCGCTTTGCGTCAATGAGCAACTGGGATTATGGTACGATCATGGCGGGCCAAACCGCTCCGGTATTAAAGGAGGGAATGTAATCGACCTCGGGCTAGCCTACTGGTTCCCTCTTTCCTTTGCAGAAGTGCTTGAAAAGATTAAGGATACCTGTTCAGTTGAAATTTCAAAAACCCCTGCTCAGAGAGATCTGACTCAAAAAAGCAGGCCCAGGATTGCCGTTAAACTCCCAAATTATAAAATTGAAGAGATAAAACCACTGGGCAGCAATCCCGCCATTACCGGTTACCTACAATATAGAGGGGTATGGGAAACTGCTACGGAACATCTGAAAGAGATTTACTATTATATAGAGGACATGAAGAAAGATCGAAAGCTTTTCTTTACAGCAGGATGGAAAAATGAGAATGGTGGGTGGGAAGTGCGAAATAAGTATTTTAAAGGCTGCCTGGGTAAAAAGGGAATGAGCTTTATTCAGGGAGAAGATAATCGATTAGCCGTTTTTGAAGGATATTTGGATTTCCTAAGTTGGAAACATGAGCAAGCACTAAACAAGCCAACTGTTTTAATCCTTAATTCCTTGTCTTTTATCTCAGCTGCTATTGACCGTGCTTCCAAATTTGAAGTGGTGGATGTGTTTTTTGACCATGATCAATCCGGTAAGCAAGCCACGAAGCAACTGCTATCCGCCATTCCTCATGCCAAAGATCGCTCAGATCTATACAATGCATATAATGATTACAACGAGAAACATATGGCAGATCAAGCTTCGCTATTTCGCATGAAAACCTCCAACGATGTCTTTAAAAACCTTAAAGTTGGTTTTAGCAGGTGATTATTTATAATCCTGTTTTATACGGAAGGGATCAGGCCTTACCAGAACAGTTAGTTTTTTATCATGCAAAGGTATCCCAATCTGCTTTTAAACCGTCAAGGGTAGATAAACCCGATGAAGAATCGGGCCCTTGACATTTTAGCAGATCGCTTCTATACCATGCATTAAAAAACTAAATTTTATTGTTATGGAAAGCTTGATTTTAAACCTTCAGTCAGAAAAAGTAATAAACAATTACATAAACGAGAACCATCTTGTAAAGTATGAGAGGGGGATCTTAAACGAGATCTTAACTGCTATTAATGAAAGCGATTCCGGACTACTTTCCTGGTTTAACGGGTTTGGTACATCGTTAAGACATATCACCATGAATCTATATGCTTACCGTAAGCAACTGGAATTTGGCTTTACTGAAATCAGTTTTGACCAATACGGCTGGTTTTTAAGACCTGAATTTTTAGACCGCGAGGATCTGATCTTTGGAAATCCAGACCGGTATTCAGAGCACAGCATTATTCACTTAGGGAGAGGTATATACCATATATGGACATACTCTCTTAATTATAGCTACGGTATGGCAGGTGGAGGAAGTTTTATATCGGTTTATGATAAACACTTTAAGAACCGTCAGGATGCATTAACCGCTGGGCTGAATGAGCTAAAGGAAATGATGTCATCAAAAGTTGGTAATAGTGATAACTCAAATTACAATCAATCTATACTGACTGCTACACTGAAGGACATTGCAAAGTTTGAGGTTAGTATGATTCAACTTAGCCTGTTTTAAACAGCTTTTGTATTGTTAATTCCTGCTAATCCTTTATACAAGTTGCTGGATAGTCGTATATACGGATAGCTACCTATTTGTATAAACAACTTTTTAAATAGCCTGATAACTGAATAACCATATATACAATTACCGGCTTATATAACTAAGCTCATAGCGATATATATAAATAGATATTTAGAGGTTAATTTATATATCTGTTTATGCCTTAATCTAAATAGCCGATCATAATCATAGCCAGGAAGTCTAATCCAAGCCATAAGAAGAGCCCCAGAAAGCTTTAGCCTTTATATACATTAGCATACCATCTTCTTTAAACGGTATTAGCCCTAGTCTTTGTTTTTTTACCGGCAAGTTGTGTTTTTGGGTACCCAAAAACTCACTTGCCTTTGACCAGCCTAACCCCTGAAGGGGAAAGGCTGGACAAAGGAGTGAAAAACCGCGCAACTTGGTTTTTCTGCAAAGCGCCTTAAAGCCCATCCGAAGCCTAATGAAGAAAGCAACTAAGAAAGTCGGCAGGCCGGAAATGGCATCCGGAAAACGAACTAAGATCATTAAAGCCAGGCTGACAGAAGACGAATTTAATCAGATCTTGATTATTGAAAAAGGCCTCGGTATCACTCGTATGGAACTCATCCGGACCAGAGTGCTTTACAATTCAAATAAGGTTTTGGTTGATGCAGGGGAGCTTTTAAAACAGCTTGATGCTATCGGCGCAGAAATGGGCAGAGGTGGAAATAACATTAATCAACTGGCCAGACATGCTAATATACTCAATAATGAAGGGTTGCTCACT
Organism: Daejeonella sp. JGW-45; assembly: GCF_029360805.1. Taxonomy (GTDB): domain Bacteria; phylum Bacteroidota; class Bacteroidia; order Sphingobacteriales; family Sphingobacteriaceae; genus Daejeonella. Next base: position 598,076 of record NZ_JARKNC010000010.1, read on the forward strand.
GAAAGCGTAGCCAGAGAATTTAATGAACTTTTTCGATCCTACATTAATATCCAACGAGAATTGGAAAAAGGGATCCGGCAAGTTATTCGACTGATGAAATCTTAATCTATGATTGTAAAAATCCTCGATAAATCCGCAGCCTTTAAAGGGGTAAGTTATAACACCAGCAAGGTCGAAAATGATAAAGGCGAACTCATGAGGGTACAAAACTTCGGGGCTCTACAAGGTTTGGATTGTTTACGGCCACAGGATTATATCAATTACCTTGAAGCTCAATCTGCCCAAAGCACCCGGACAAAGTTTCCGCAATTCCATGGTGTTATTTCGGCCAAAGGAAGATCGCACAGCAAAGAGCAGCTAACTGACATTGCAGAGCAATGGCTTAAAGGAATGGGCTACAGAAATCAGCCTTATCTGCTGATTTTCCATAAGGATACGAAGAACAACCACATACACATGGTTACCACTCGCGTGGGAAAAGATGGCAGGAAGATCTCTGATTCTTATGAAAAAATAAGAGCATACCAGGTATTAAACCGGGTATTAGGGATGGACGAAAACAAGGTTGCGATAGCAGATATTCAAAATGCTTTATTATATAGTTTTTCCACCCGGGCGCAGTTCATGATGATTTTAGAAGCACAGGGTTATGCCCTGACTTTAACAGTAACGGATTATAAGATCAGCAAGTTTGGTAAAGAACTGTCTCAAATGCCAATAAAAAAGATAGATGAGAAAATAGCTGACCATCAAAAAGATAAAGAGCGTATCAGCCAGCTGCGGTCGATAATTGAAAAATACAGGCTAAAAGTAAATCCAGAAATTTATACCGTAACTCATGATCTTCCCGGAGGAAAGAAAAAAACAATAACCGGCTATTCTTCTAACCTGGCTGAAATGCTTAAGGCTAAGTTCGGAGTTCAAATACTATTCCATGCGAAAGATGGTAACTCACCTTATGGATACACCATCCTTGATCATGCGCGGAAAGCTGTTTTTAAAGGTAGCGAAGTCATGTCCTTAAAAGAGTTTATTGACCCTTTACAACCCGGAATAAAACAGGAAACATACCCCGAATTTTCTGAAATAATGAAAGGGATTTCTCAAGACAATCTGTCTTTTGGTGAGGAAACTCTTAAGGAATATTCAAGTGAAAATCAAAATCCAGATGAATCTCATGCTTTGAATGCTGAAACTTCAGCCGATCCGTATGATACAGGAATATCAGGTGAGCTGCCTGAACTGCAAATAGATATTGCTACTGACATTGATGATGAAGCGATATACGGCCGGAATCGGCGCAAGAAAAGAAAATCAAGAACAAACACCCGATAACTTTATAAAATTTATGAAATGGTTATACTAATAGGCAACCAAAAAGGCGGCGCAGGCAAGAGTACGCTCACCCTGCTATTTGCCAATTATTTAGCTACCATTCGCAACCGAAGGGTAACTGTACTAGACATGGATTACCAGCAGTCCATCGTTTCCAAATCTGAAAAAGCGAAGATTTTAGAAAATGAACCGGACTATGAAGTGATCCCCTCAGATCTCAAACATTTTCCCATGCTGCTAAATGTGTTAAATAAGAATAAAGGGGAGATCGTACTCATCGACTTGCCAGGCAAGATGGACGATGATGGCCTGATCCCCGTGTTCCTGGCCGGAGATATGATTTTATGCCCGTTTAATTATGATGAATTTTCAGTAGACTCAACCCTGCTGTTTGCAATGGTCGCCCGGAAAATTAATAATCATGCGCCATTTATTTTTATTCCCAACCGTATCAAAAATACGGTGAAATACGAAACCAGGCTTGAAGTGGAAAAGGTATTACAACGTTTTGGTGTAATTACGCCCGGCATTGCTGACCGCGTAGACTTCCAAAGGATCAGTACGGTACATACACCTCTTATCCTGTTACCGGTAATCCTTCCGATCCTTGATCTGGTTTATGAAGCATATCTTTTGAAGGAGGAACAGCCATGACTGGTATTAAATCCCTTGCCGACGAACTTAGAGAAAAGATCCGATCACAGGACACAGAAAATGCGGTAACCCCGAAAGGAAACCCTCCTGAAAAATCTAAAAAGCCTTTTTCACTTAAAGCAACCGATAAGGAAATTACATCCCTGTTTGGTGCCCTTGATGCGTACGAGCTTTGCGGCTCTGACAAAATGCTTATTCGCCTTGATACCCGGACAACCAATTTGCTAAAGCAACTAAAGCTGGCAAAAGGCATTGACATGAACAAATTCATTGCCTACAGCCTGCAAGTTTTCCTGGAGCAGCATCCCTGGCTCAGCTCTTATATTAAAGAAACCCTTAAAAACACAGACTTATGACATGGACAAATTTTTTATTGATCTTACTAGTGATTTATCTTACCTACTATGGGCTGAATGTAATCTTTGATCTTTTTATGACCCGCAAACAACCAGGGTCCGAAAGTGATCAGGAGGTATTGTTTTTTAATGAAGATACCAGCCCTGAACTGATTACTTATGAAGAAGAGTCGGAAGCTCCAGCACCTCCTTCGGCACCGGAAAACCCAGAGCCGGACGCTCCAAAACAGTCCAACTTTACTTCGGGTCTGCTTAGATCAACCGGAGCCGTGGGCATCAAAGAGCTATTCAATCTGGCAAAGGATGACCTCATCGAATATACCAGAGCGATCCCTTATTAAACTTTATAGCTTATGCGCATGATTTCTTCACGTTCACCTTAATCAAATTCCAGGATGAAAATCATTCCTCAATTTTTGAAGGCAGCTTTGGCTGCCTTTTTTGTTGCCTTGCCTTTTTGTTGCTTTGCTCAACAACCACCAGGTATAAATGAATTCTATCAGGTAAGCGGCGAAATGCACCGCTGGTATTTCAGTCTGTCCGATCTGGTTTTGGTGATCGGTGCGATCAGCGGGATACTCGGAGGTCTGCGAATCTATACCAACTGGCAATCCGGCAAACATCATCACATCGATGCTCAAGTTATGGGCTGGTTCTTTTCCTGCTTGTTCTTAACGCTGATCGGTGCCTTTCTCAGAGCTCTGTTCGGGGTCAATTAACTCTTCATTTAAACATTAACCTTTTAATTCTTACTCTTATGACAGGTAAAACTCAAAAACTGTTATCATTTGCTGCGCTGTTTACTGTAGCAGTACAAACCGTCTTGGCTCAGGGCGGCGGCGGCACAACCGGAATCAATGCAGCAACATCTTCGCTGACAAGTTACGTGGATCCGGTATCATCACTGACCCTTGCGATTGGGGCGGTAGTAGGAATCATAGGAGGTGTACGAGTATACATCAAATGGAATTCCGGTGATAATGACATCAACAAAGAGCTTATGGGCTGGGGAGGATCCTGCCTATTCCTGGTTTTGGTGTCTGTGGTTATTAAGGCATTTTTCGGTGTCTGATGATCCGCAAATTTTCCATATACAAGGGGCTGCAGAAACCCCTTGTATATAAAGGATTTAAAGGAAAGTTTATTGCCTGGGGTATCGGGTCGCTGGCATTAGGGTTGGTATCAGGCGGCCTGCTGGGTGCCCTGACAAATATGTATCTGGGTGGGATCGTAACCATACTGTCCATTACCGGAGGACTTTCCTATACCTTTTTCCAACAGAAGAATGGCCTGCATTCAAAAACTCGCCACAAAGGAGTCTTTATACATCCCATCAATTTAAAAATAAAATATGCAAACACATCAAAAGACCGCATTTAAAATGCCCTATGCCGGTATTGATCCTGATGATGGTCATGCTGTACTGTATGGGGAAAGAGGTGATTTCTCAATGATCTTTCAGATACGTAACCCTGTTTTGCAGTACGGTGCAGATCCTGACGCTTATTCAGCTTACCATCACCTCTTGCTTAACATGATCAAAATTCTGGGTGAAGGATATATCATCCAGAAACAGGATGTATTCTCCCGTCAAAAATATCAGCCTAAGCCTGCCACAGAATTCCTGCAACAGAAATATAATGAACATTTTGAGGGAAGGGAATATACCAACATTAGCACCTACCTTATTCTGACACGTCAGGTTAAAAGAGGGGCATTTTATGTGTACGATAAGAAAGTGCTGAACGATTTTCATCAGCACCGGGGCAAAATATCTGACCTTTTGAACGGCTCAGGTTTGAGCCCTCACCTTTTGAATGAAACAGAGATCAATTGCTATATCACCGCTATCCTGGGTATGGAGTTTTCATCCGGACACGCTGTCCTGGATAACATCCTTTCCGGGGATCAGCAACTAGGAATTGGTACAAGGGCAGTTCGTAGTATTAGTTTAATCAATACAGATACGATAGACCTGCCGGAAAAGCTCGGCACATATACTGAAAAGCATGATGGTAAGAACCTTCGTGAATTCCCGGTTGATAACCTTTCCTTCCTGCATCAGGTACCCGGTTATCAATGCATCGTTTATAATCAGGTGATTGAGATTCCCGGACAACAGCTTACACTGAATAAACTGGAATTAAAACGTAAACGGCATTCCGGTGTGCCTGATCCGGCCAACCTGATTTGTGTGGAGGATATTGATCAGCTTCTTGTTGATGTGGCCAGGGAAAATCAGCTGCTGGTAAATGCTCATTATAATATTATAGTTTGCGCAGAGGCTTCCAAAATTAGCAAGGCCGCCAATTTTATTGAAGCAGCACTTTTCCAGCAAGGTATTATCCCTTCACGCAATGCCTATAATCAACTGGAGCTTTTTCGCTCTGCTCTTCCCGGCAATGCGGTAGAATTGAAAAAATACGACTGGTTTTTAACGACCTCGGACGCTGCGCTATGCTTTTTCTTCAAAGAATCCATGCTGACAGATGAGGACTCGGATTTTCTGATCCGTTTTACCGACCGCCAGGGAATCCCGGTAGGTATAGACCCGGCGGATTTACCGATGCGTACTAACCGAATAAATAATCGCTCAAAATTTGTTCTGGGAGGCAGTGGAAGCGGAAAATCTTTTTTTATGTGTGCGCTTCTTGAACAGTATATGCTTTACAATATGGATGTGGTCATTGTCGATGTAGGCCATTCATATTCCGGTTTGTGTGCCTACTTCGGTGGTAAATATTACACTTATACCGAAAAGAACCCTATTACGATGAACCCGTTCGCTATCAGCGAAAGTGAATATAACATTGAGAAAAAAGATTTTTTAAAAACCTTGATAGGGTTGCTTCTTAAAGGAGCCGAAGGCTCGATTTCTCAGATAGAAGATACCATATTTTCCAATGTGATCTCAGCATTTTATTCTGACTACTTCATACCGGAATCTAAAAAGAAAATAGATGCTCTAAATTTTGATTCCTTTTATCATTATTCGGTAGAGAAGATTAGAGAGATCAAAGATCATGAAAAGATCAGTTTTGACCTTGATGAATACCGTTATGTTTTAAAGAAATTTTGCAGAGGCGGTGAATACGGATCGCTCTTAAATGAAACCTCTGATGCTTCCGTATTTACTGAAAGGTTTATCGTCTACGAAATAGATTCCATCAAGGAGAATAAGGTTTTATTTCCCATAGTGACTCTGATCATTATGGATGTGGTTTTACAGAAGATGCGCCACCGCACAGGACAACGTAAAGCCCTGATCCTTGAAGAGGCCTGGAAAGCTATTGCATCACCCTTAATGGCAGGGTACATTCTTTATTTATATAAAACCATGCGCAAATTCTGGGGGGAACCTATTGTGGTCACCCAGGAGCTTGGAGATATTTTGGGTAATGCGGTGGTCAAAGACAGTATCCTGAATAACTCTGATACCATTTGCCTGCTGGATCAAAGCAAGTTCAAGGAGAATTACGATGATATCGCAAAACTGCTTTCATTAACACCAATTGAACAGAAAAAGATCTTCACCATTAATCAACTTGACAACAAGGAAGGTCGTGGAAAATTTAAGGAAGTGTATATCCGCAGGGGATCAACCGGCGAAGTTTATGGTGTGGAAGTATCGCTATTTCAATACCTGACGTATACCACCGAAAAGCCGGAAAAAAATGCCGTTGAAACCTACATGAGGGCTTACGGATCTTACCAGGCAGGGCTGGAAGCTTTTGTTTCCGATCTGGAGCGAAGCAGCTTGAAGCTTGAAACATTTGTCCGAAAAGTTAATCTGGAAGGGATACTCCCAGTTGGTTCTTTAGAATATTTTAAACCTGATTTTATATGAAAAAGCTAATCTCAATTTTAGGGTTTTGCCTGCTGGTTTTGCCAGGTTTTACCCAGATCTACATCGATCCGGCGACAGCCGGTGCAACGGCAGCCCATTCAGGAATCATTAATGGCCAGCTTAATAAAACCAACGATAACCTGACCCTGATACAGCGCGGACAACTGGCGGTAACAGGGCAACTGGTAATAGTAAACGACTTGCAAAACCAGATTTATAAAGGTTTGAGTGAGGTATCGGGCGTGGTCCGATCATTACTTGCGGTAAAGGATATTACCGAAATCAGTATTGACATAGTGGAAGATGTAAACAAGGCGGTCACTATTGCCCAAAGCAATCCTGCGCTGTTGCTATTTGCGGAAGGGGGTGCCAGGGAGTTTAAAACACGGGCTACAAACCTGGCCGCAGAGGTCAGTTCATTTGTATTACAAGGTGGTAAGAGTAACCTCATGGATTCGGGGGAAAGGGCAAAACTGTTGAACAGGATCGTTAATGAATTGATGATCTTACGGGGTGTGGCCTACGGTATGTACCGCTCCATGTACTGGGCAAAACAGCGTGGGATACTAAATTCTCTGAACCCCTATGCGGGGTATATCAATATCGATAAACAGATCGCTGATGATATTATCCGAAATGCCAAATACCTGAAGCAATGAAATATTTTATTCTCTTCTTGATCTTGTTGGGCATAGTGTCTGAAGGATCAGCCCAGATAAATGTACAACTCTTGCATCAGTTAGTGGCCGAAAGCAAATCAGAGCATAGCAAGCAAGAGGAAGCTAGAAATAAACAAGCCATTACATCTGCAAATGAAGAAGTGAACCGTTCTCAAATGAGCAAGCTTAAAACCAAATACCGCGAATTGCAGAGCCGCTTCCAAACGCTCGGATTGGCAATAGATGCTACACAGATTGGATTACAAGCTGCGCCTGTTATCACAGAAATCATCCAGCAGCAAAACCTTATTTTCCAGCAAGCAGGTAACGACCCATTATTGATATTGCTTGCCTATAACGCTGAAATGGACATGGCTGATCAGGCATATTTACTAAGTAACTACTTGTACGGACTGGCAATAAGTTTCGGTGATCTAAACCAGATGAAATCCAGCGACCGCAAAATACTGTTCAGCCATGTTTTGACAGAGTTGCGTAGGATCGCCGGGGCATCGAGAGGGCTGGCAGCAACGATGTACTACGCCAGCAGGAAAAAAGCACTTCAATCTATAAACCCCTTTGCAGACTTTATCAATGAGGATAAACGATTAGTTGATGACATCCTGCGAAAAGTCGAGCTTCTTAAAAACCCCTGATCTTATGAAACACCTTCTTTTTTTTTTACTATGGGTTGGCTGGTTGTCTGGTTTTGCCCAGGTTGTGGTTTTTGATCCCAGGCACTTTGCAACGGTTAATGAAAACGGAGCAGTCCGCCTAGTAGCCGAAAATACAAACAATAACTACCTGAATACGATCAATAACCGGCTGGATGATATTAACCTTAATATCACTTCCGTTGTAATGGTACAAACGCTCATCCGTAACTCTTTAACTCAAGTAAACCAGGCGCTCAAAAGCGGTTTGACAGTCATACAGATCGGGCAGATCTCCAACGAAATCATTCAGGAAAGCAACGATATGATTGCGATTGCAAAGTCAAATCCTGTATTGCTTTTGTTTGCCGAAGATGTTGCCCGGCAGATGAAATCGCGTGGCGTTAACCTGGTCAGCGAAGTATCCGGGTTCATCTTAAAAGAAGGTGATAATGTTCTGATGGATTTTGAAAAACGAGATGCGCTTCTCCGCAAAGTTATCCTGGAGCTAAGGGTAATGCGGGCTTTATGTTACAGTATGAGTCGATCCATGTACTGGGCAAAAGTGAATGGAGTACTGAAGACAGCCAACCCATACCGTGATTTTATCAACCAGGACACCAGACTGGTAAATGATATCCTGTTTAAATATAACCTCCTAAAAAAATAACGATGAAAATAATACGAATATTAATCCTGCTCCTCTTAGGCTGCAGGTTCGCTTTTGCACAAATGGTGATCAATGATGAATCTATCCGTTATCAGCAAGAGCGGATGGTGTTTAAACAGTGGGATAAGAATAAATTTACTCCAAAACCTGGTTTTTTAAGTCTTAATCCCTTGTACTGGCTAACCTGGGCCTGGTATCCTGATTACCAGAAAAAAGATCTGCGCCCCTTGGGACCAATAGGGCCCCAGACTCAACGTCTGATTTTTGTTGCTGCGATGCAAAACACGGAGAATACTTATAAATTACAAGCAGACACTTTGCGAAATACGGCAGTCACCGAAGCAGTCAACTATTCCGGCATAACCTCTGCTGCCGACCCATTATGGTTGTTGTACTATCGGCATGAATTCGATCCTCTAATAAATCAACAGGATGACGAATTACTAAACGGCCTTACCCAAAAAGAAAAGGATTATCTGAACCGTAGCGGGGTATTGAGTTGGTACCAGGAAGAAAGTCATGCCTTGAATGAACGGCTGGATGCTGCACGTAATACTACTGTAGATAGAGGATCCCGTATGTTAGCTTATCATCGCCTCCTGTCCGAATACCGCAAGCTGGCTGCAGCATGGGACACCAAGAAGCAAAATGCAAGACTATATCTTTCTCTAGCGGAGTCAGCGGATAAAGTTAAAGGGCGGGGCGTCCCGATTGAGAAAAATACTGGGTACAGAACGGATAAACAGATCGCAGATGATGTACTGAACAAATCCAAGCTTTAAACGAATAGCTATGACAACAATCCAAATAATAACCGGCCTCGCCGGTTTTTTTGTGCAGGGTCAGCCCGTGAATGTCCCGGACTCTTTCAAGGATACATTTAATTTTCTACAAGGGAATGGAGTATATGAGGAAGGAACAATGCACTTTTTAAAACAGATGAAGAACACTATGTGGACGCATTACGATGCTTTCGTTGCAGATGCACAGGCACTGTCAGCAATCTTTATGCTCATTTTCTTTGCTATCAAATCGTATGAGATGATGTCGGGCGATAAAAAGCTGGAGATTATGCCGCTCTTACGGCCTTTCGGCCTGGTAATGGTTATTCTCTGGTGGTCGACTTTTACAAGGGTGGTTGCTTTTCCGACTGATGTGATTGCCAATAAAACCGAAGCCATGTTTGACGGTAGCCAGACGGCAGTGAATGACCTTCGCCTCCAACGTGCCAAGCTCATGGTTGAAGTGTCTGATCAGTTGCTCACTATACAGGCCCAAACGGAAACGGCCAAAAAGGAGGCAGATACCTGGTATGAAAATGCTTGGGAATCCGTCAGGTCTTCTGTAAAGGAAGGATTCTCCGAAGTTTGGAACCCGATTGTAGAGATGCGCAACCGTTTACAGGTCGGTCTGCAACTGCTTGCAACTTCCTTATTGGAAACGATTGCTTTGTGGTTCTTGCGTATATGCGTTTATGTGATCTTTATTATCCAGATCATTTTTTCAACAATATTGATCATTCTCGGGCCTTTTTCAGTAGCGGTCAGTATTCTGCCTGCTTTTCGGGATTCGTTTAGCACATGGGTGGCACGCTTTATATCTGTCAATCTGTACTCTGGCATTGCGTATTTGGTAATGTATGTTGCATCCCTTTTTCAGCAATATGCTATGGAAGCAGAAATTACCCGTTACCAGGAACTGGTTGGTACATCAGGAGCTAGCATGGAGAAACTTAGTGTGTTTGCAGGAAATGGTGTCCTCTCTTTCGGGATTGTTATTGGAACGTTTATCATCGGGGCACTGACCATGCTTACCGTTCCCAGTATATCCACATGGATCGTTTCCACCTCTGGTATTACCTCCGCTGCTTCTTCAATGGGTAGAGGAGCATCCAATATGTCCCGCATGATGACCCGCATGATTACTAAAGCATAACACATTATTCTTTAACTCCGATTTGGCTGCTCTAACGGGTGGCCATTTATTTTAAATCCAATCTCGATGATCATCAAAAATATTGAAAGTAAGGTCAGGCTGGCCACATTCCTATCTGCGGGCAGTTTCTTTACGGCTATTATTATGGTATTAATTGTCTGCTTTTTTGCCTACAAACAGGTAGCCGATGCCCGTAAAAGTGTTTACCTTCTGGATGCAAACAGCGTTCCGCTTTTGGCCAGGCAAACGGATGTACAGATGAACCGGGCGGCAGAATACCGGGCACATATTAATCTGTTTCACACCCTCTTCTTTAATCTTACTCCCGACGATAAGTTTATTGAATATCAGATGAAGCAGGCCATGTACCTGATTGATGAAAGCGGTGCTGCCCAATATAATAACTTAAAGGAAAAGGGATATTTTAATTCGATCCTTTCCTCAAGTGCTGTACTTACTGTCCGTACAGACTCCATTTATGTGGATGAAGCAAAAAAGCACTTCCGCTATTACGGTACGCAAAAGATAGACCGCAGAAGTTCAACCATAATACGCTCTCTAATTACCGAAGGCTACCTAAGTGATCTTAAAAAACGCTCGGACAATAATCCGCATGCCGTACTGATTACGCGCTGGAAAACTTTGGAAAACCAAGACCTTGAAAATGTCCAGAAAAGCAATTTCTGAACAGGATAACCAGGTTACTCTGTTCAGTGAACTAAGAAAAGAATTCGCAGGGTACTTTACCCTGCTTTCACAGCGACGAAACCAGTTTTTGCAAAGATATCCAAGGCAAGTTTTTATGGGTATGCTGATCTGCCTCGTCATCTCTGTTGTGCTTGCATTTTCGGTAATGCGTCAGAAGAAGGCATCAACCCCATCAGGGATTGGGAAGGCCGGAGCCGAGATGACTTCCGGGTTGGGACAGATACTAAATACCGGCACTGCCTTGAAAGAAATACTGGAGCTGCAAAGTCAAGTTGAAATTATTCTTAAAAAAGACAGCCTGAATCAGGCCGATAGCCTTTTGTTAAAAGCGGCATTCGAAAGGCTGGAATCCATTAACAAAAAATTAAACCCCAAGCCATGAAGATAGATTTTAAAAAGCCACGGTACATTATACCGCTGATTATACTGCCTTTTGTGTGCATTTTCTTTTATGTCTATAAGAGCAGCTTTGGTAAAGAAACACCACCACAAGCAGGTAAAGACTCCCTGCAAGTAAACCTTGCCGGTGTATCTGATCAGGTCAGAAACCAGGCGCTAACAGATAAGCTGGATGCTTACCGTAATGAGTATAAAAAAGCAGATGGTTATACTGCTATCGGGCAGATCCAGGAAGAGCAGGCAAGTAATCAGGATCCAAATTCTTTATATAATGATAAAGAAAAGCGAATGCTTGACTCTATCGAAAAAGCCATGAACCGAAAATATGGAATGGCCTCACAGGAAAGGCCAATCGGTTCCAATACTAATTTTCCAGATGCTTCCCTCCCGATCAGGAAGTTAAGATCGCCAGAACAGCAGGATAAGGCTCTCGCAGAAGCTTTGGCAAAAATGAACCAACATCCTCCGGTTACCGGTTATCGCCAGACTGCACCTGAACAAACAGATCCTATGCAGCTATTCCGACAGCAAATGGCTTTAGTTGATAGTATGGGGAAAGCCAATGACCCCGATTACAAGGAAAAGCAGCAGCAGAAGCAACAAGCCGAGCTGTTGGAAAAAGACTTGAAGAGTAAGAAAAAATTGTCTGTCAGTAAATCTGATGCTAATGCCCATGTATTTAACACCATAAGTGCCGATCAAAGCGAAACTTTTATTACTGCGATCATTGACCAGGACATTACCGGCTATGCAGGCTCACGTTTAAGGATCCGCTTATTGGAGGATATGATGGCGGGACGCTTTTTGGTTAAAAAAGGCACTTATTTGTTTGCCCAGATCTCCGGTTTTAGTGGCCAGCGGGTTAACCTTACCATTACCACGATCATGCAGGGAAAAAATATCCTGCCCGTAAAACTGGATGTTTATGACAACGATGGGCTTCCGGGCCTGTATGTCCCGGCCTCAGCTTTCAGGGAATTTACCAGGGAATTAGGCGGCAGTACCAGCCAGGGCATTACGCTTCAACAACAAGCTGAAAATAACAATCAATTGGTTATGAGTATGGTTCAGAAAATGTTTCAGTCAACAACAACCGCTGTTAGCAAACTGATTCGCCAGAATAAAGCAAAGCTCAAATATAACACGATAGTCTACCTCATAGATCCCGACGAATTGAAAGCCAATCAAAACAACTATTAAATCTTTTTTTATGAAAACGATATATGTCATTTTACTGGTTGTGTTCAGCCTGTTCCAGGAAGTGTATGCACAAAGCGTACCTGGTATCTACCGAAAAGACTTGCCGGATATTTTTATTAGCGAGGGAATTTCACTTCATTTTATTTCGCCGGAACCTATTATTTATGTAGATATATCTACATCGGGGATAGCAGGCGATCTGCCAGTTAAGAACATACTTCGGATAAAAATTAAAACTGATTCCCTGAATGTTGAGGCAGGCTATATTGGCGTGGTTACCATTATAGGAGAAAGCTTTATCGCACAATATAACCTTCGGTATGCAGGTGTTCTGCATCCAGTGATTAGTTCGAAAGTGCAAATTTTACCAGAGCAAATGAGTCCATTGGACGTGCCAGGTATTAGCCTGACAGGACAGGAAATGAAAGGCTATGCTTTGGCAATATTAAAAGATCACAGCAGGTTTATTGTAAGGAAAGAAAATGCTTACGGGCTTAAAGCCACGCTGAACCATGTTTACACCATAGGCGATGATATATTCCTGGACTTAACGTATAAGAATGAGACGAACCTGGCTTACGATATCGATGAGCTGCGTTTCAAAATTGAGGATAAGAAGATTAATAAAGCTACCAACGTACAATCAATAGAAATTAAACCAGTCTGGCAGCTTTATCCCGGAACCAGCTTCAATAAAACCTTCCGAAATATTTATGTGCTTAAAAAGGTTACGTTCCCTGAAAACAAGGTGCTGAACATCGAGCTCACTGAAAAACAACTCTCCGGAAGGGTGATTACCCTTCCGGTAAAATACAAGGATATCCTGAAGGCAGATACATTCTGAATCCAACATCAAGAAATCATGGATACAAACCCCTTTAATATCTACCTGCCCAAAGTGGTAATCGGCGAACTGGGCGTGGTCTTCCTGATCGATGCTCCGCAGCGTACGCTTATTCAGAATGGAACTTTTCCGCCTAATACCATCGCACTCGACAAGCTACCCAAGTTCAGGGGCCAACACGTGATGATATACGACTGGGAGCAGCACAATCATCTTAGCGACGACCGTGAACTCATTCTGCTTCCTAAAGAATTGACGGCCTTAGCTCAAACGCCTTCGGACGAAGAATGCGACCGGATCAACCTGGAAAGCCGGGAGAACGGCTACGGGTTTCAACTGGCGAACCAGGAGCTGAATGACCGGCTCATGGGGAAACTCCCCACCATAGAAATGGCCGGCCATACCTTTTATATCGACGTTCGGCTCTGGCAATTGAGGCTCAAAGATGATCCGTTAACGTCCATATCCCTGAATGAGATCAGTCCTTACGAACATGATGTAAAAGCGACCTTTCTTTATTCCCCCTCGACGCGATCGGTCTTTCATCCCGACTGGCGGGCGACAGGGATCCCTGACGGGGTTTTGGCAGTACAGACCCCAAGTATTGTCCATTTAGACCCGGTAGGGCTGGCGCGGTACTTTAAAAAACAGGACGGCTATTACTTGGATCGCTATGATTTCCGTGCGGAACAAAGGGCAGCTATCGTTCCGCTGGCCGAGACCAATTTTGCTATCCTTTTTGAGGCGAACCGTGATGCCGGGCAAAACCACCAGCATCCCAAACGGTAAGGCATTACCCTGTGAATCAACCAGGGCGATCCCGGACGCCGACCGCTCCCTGATCGCTTTATATTAACCCTTAACAAATTGACTTTGGGGAACTGGTAGGCACAATAATGTCTATGCATTGGACATGCACCAGCAGCCCGGAAGGGGAATTTAAATTAATCGAACAATTCTAAATCACTTATTATGGAGGAAACAAAAGAGCAGCAGTCACTGCATCGCTTCCTGCAATTCGGTATTTACCTTTCGGTAGCCTTTGACATCCTGCTGTTCGTTTATGCGCACAAGATCATCGGCAATGCCGCGAGCGTGCGCTACGGCCTTTCCCATTTTTTAGAACGCATCGACAGGATCATTATCTACCACCATCCGCTGAACAGCAAACTGTTTACGCTGATCCTGATCTGCCTGGTGTCCGTTGGAACGCTCAGCCGGAAGAAAAAAGACCTGAACCCTAAAAATTCCATTGTATATCCGCTAACCGCAGGCCTGTTGATTTTTATTGGTGGACTTTGGTTCTATGGAAAAACCGCCGGAGTTCCTCTCCCTAACACGAACTGGTATGATATCGGGTATATAGCATCCGCTTTTTTGGGTGCCATCCTGATACATGTTGCAATGGATAATGTATCTAAGATCATAAGCTCCAATTTGGGCAAGGATAAATGGAATGTCGAGGGCGAATCCTTTATGCAGGCTACAAAACCAAAGATTACTCCCTATGCAGTTAATATTCCAACATTATTTTATTACAAGAAGAAAGTCCATAAAGGTTATATCGTACTGGAAAACGTATTTCGGGGAACGTTGCTTTGCGGAGTACCCGGCAGCGGTAAAAGTTTTGGCGTAGTAATGCCTGTGATCAGGCAATTTCTGGCCAATAGCTTCACGTTATGTTTATACGATTTCAAGTTTCCGGATCTGGGTAAAGTTGCTTACTATCATTATTTACTGGCTAAACAAAACGGAAAATGCAAGAATTATGAATTCCACGTAGTCAACCTTAGTGAACCAGAGAAAAGCAGGCGTCTGAATCCCTGGCGGGCAGCTTATTTATCTACCCTGGCTGATGCGTCTGAAACCGCTGAAGGTCTGGTCGAGGCGATGAAAAAAGGAGATAAATCAGGAGGTAGTGATCAGTTTTTTACCCAGTCAGCCATCAACTTCCTTGCCTCGTGCATTTACTTTTTCAGTAAGTATAATGGAGGGCAATACTCAAGTTTTCCTCATGTACTTGCTTTCCTTAACCTGTCTTATGAGGACATATTCAGCACCTTGTTTAGCAATAAGGAACTTGCTTCATTGCTATCCCCTTTTATGACTGCCTATAAAGCTCGTGCTTTTGATCAGTTGGAAGGTCAGGTTGGAACACTTAAGATCTTTATTAGCCGTCTGGCCACTAAAGAAACCTTTTGGGTATTTTCCGGTGATGACTTCGATCTGAAGATCAGCGATCCGGCACATCCGGGAGTCCTTGTACTAGCAAATGACCCAAATACTCAGAGTATAAACTCGGCTTGTTACTCGGTTATTCTTAACCGGATAACCCGGCTGGTCAATTCCAGAGGTAATATACCAGTAGGCTTGGTAATCGATGAGGCACCTACTTTATACTGCCATAAAATCGAAAATCTAATCGCCCAGGCCAGATCCAATTTGACCGCTGTTCTTTTGGGACTTCAGGAATTGCCTCAGCTAAAGCAGCAATATGGAAAGGAAACTGCCGCAACCATAACAGCTGTAGTAGGTAATGTACTTTCAGGGTCGGTACGAAATAAAGAAACGCTGGAATGGTTGGAGCGGCTGTTTGGCAAGGTTAAACAAGTAGGCGAAAGCCTCTCTATTGACAGGACTAAAACATCTGTATCCCTGAACGAAAAACTCGAGCCTTTGATTCCTGCCGGAAAGATCGCCTCTTTAAAAGCAGGAGAAATGGTTGGCATTCTTGCTGCCGATGCGGTAGAAAAGTTTACTGGCCAGTACGAAACCTCCGCTGTTAACTGCCGAATCCATCTGGATTTAAAAGCGATCAAAAAAGAAGAACAGGCATATCGTGAGCTTCCTGCTTACTATGATTTTAAAGGCCGGAAAGAAGAAGTACTGCTACAAAATTTCAATAAGATAAATAGCGAAGTACAGGAGATGGTCAGGCAGTTTAAACCTATGGCAGCGCCTCAGCCTGCCCCAACTTCAAAAGGATCTATGAAGCCTGGCTTCAGAAAATAAGTCTTTTTCCGGCTTAAGATACTCAATCATTTTTCACTTAAAAATTAAAGTTATGGAAGAACGGCGAAGCCCTCCTTCCAACCTTAAAAAACAAATTATCATGGAAGAATTAACTGGTACTGTAGTTCTGGTTCACCCAGAGCTTATGAATGATCCTGTGAACCGTCAGGGTCATGTTGGAATTGTTGCCACAGCAGATCTTGGACAAGATGAAGTATTTGTGGGTTTTGGCAAAGGGCCTTTAGGTCTGTATTCGGTCGATGCACTGCTTGTATTAAAACCACACAATGAAATCTATAAAGATCTGCTAAACCACGTTCAGGAACTGGATGCCCAGGATTTTAAGGCCATGCTACGGATCAGTATGCTCCTGGAAGCGGGTTCACCCAAACAGATTAAAGATGCAATGGAACTGGCTATGACCAGTTATCAGACTTTATCTCACAGCACAATACCCTTACAGGATAAGCTCAACCCAATCAGGGAACAAATCCAGGCTGAAGAGCGGGACTTTGTTCACGCTCGTTAGGTTGTTTTAATTATTAAAACTTATGAACTGCTATAAAGAATAAATTGTTATGGATGAATTGGTAGATAAAGTGGTTATGGTACATCCCAACCTGACCCAGGATCCTGCTAACAGGCAGGGGCAGACGGGAACGATTACAAATGTCGTGCATGAGAATGATGAGGTATTTGTGCGTTTTGATGACAATAATATAGGCTTATACAGCTCTGATGCTTTATTCTTATTAAAGCCAGCATCTTTAATACTGGAAAGCCTTCGTTCCGCTATTTATGGAATAGATTATCTGGACAGTAAGGATATTGTGGGAATTCTTGACGTCTATGCACTGCAAGCTTCAGGTCAGATAAAAGAAGCATTGGAACTTGCTATCAGTAATGAAACGGTGCGTATCGCTTCCATAGTATTCGTAGATGACTGGATCGACCGTGGCTATACCGATGAACAAGACCGTGGTCAAAGTCCAAATATAAGCCGATGAACTGGAACGCTGGGGGTAAAGGCGTTATCAACTGCATTACTTTTCTGCTTCTTTTGTCACCAGTAAAAATTACCGCCCAGGATATTCACCGGCCAGGCGTTCCTGGAGTCAATATCAGTCTGCCCTTAGCACATTTGATCGTCACTTCATCTTTTGGATGGCGTATTCAGCCGATACTTGGCAAACCAGATTTTCACCGTGCGGTGGACCTAGCCGCCCGAAATGACCCTGTTTATAGTATAATGGATGGTATAGTTTGTGAAACAGGCAAACATCCCATTCTGGGCAATTATGTGAGAATAGGCCACGGGAATATTCAAAGCATTTACGGGCATCTTTCTCATTCGCTTGTCAAAACTGATCAGACGATTTTGGCCGGTCAGCCGATTGGTATTACCGGATCCACAGGACGAGCGACCGGGGAACATTTGCATTTCAGTATCGTGTTCGGTGATAAGTATATCCATCCGTTGCTTTTTCTCAAAGGAGCAATGGAGCAACAGGTATCCAGCCCACCATTCACTAAAAACTAAGACTTATGAAACAATATTTAAAGAAAGCCCAGCAATCACTTGAGAATAAACTCAATCAATTGCTAGAGGGTGAAACTATCGATTTAAACCCAGATGAAGCAGCCGTTTATGGTGTAGATCAATCCGATTTTTTGCCCGCAGAAGAGGAGGTAGATGATGGCCGGTGAAAAAGCAAAAGCCCTGCATATTCAGGTCGCCGAAAAATTGATCGAACAGCTTAAGGCAGGAACTGCTCCCTGGCAAAAACCCTGGAGCAGCGAAAATCTGCCAGCTTTTGAATTGCCTTATAATGTCCAGACGGGTAATCGCTATAAAGGCATCAATACTCTAATGTTATTGCTGGCTGAACGGGAGGATCCTCGATGGATGACGTTTAAGCAGGCTGCAGCCAGTGACTGGCAAGTTAAAAAAGGTGAAAAAGGCACTATGATCCAATTTGTTAAAACGACGGATCAACAGACCAAGCGAGATGAAAAAGGGAAACCGGTATTGAATGAACAGGGGCAGGCCGTGAAAATAAATTTAAAACTCGATAAACCGATTATTACTTCGGCCTGGGTTTTTAATGCTGAACAGATAAACGGCATTCCTTCTCTTGAAAGGCAAGACACCAAGTCTTCAACCTGGAATCCTCTTGAGCGTGCAGAAAGCCTTATTAAACAATCCGGGGCTGTCATTCATCACAGGGCAGGAGACCGGGCTTTCTACAGCCCATTAGCTGATCAGATTACTATGCCTCTCCGCGAACAATTTGATGAGCCAAGTAAATACTACGCAACCATCCTGCATGAACTGGGGCACTGGACTGGGCATACAGACCGTCTGGATCGGAGTATCATGAACAGGTTCGGGACTGAAGATTATGCCCGTGAAGAACTCCGGGCAGAGATCGCCTCCTTATTGATTGGTCAGGAACTCCGGATCGGCCATGACCCAGCGCAGCATGCCGCTTACGTTGATAGCTGGATTAAGGTGTTACAAGAAACTCCCTTTGAGATCCATAGTGCAGCTGCTGATGCCGAAAAAATCTTTAACTACCTGAGCAGTATAGAAAGGAAGCAGGAAATAAAAGCAGAAATAAGCACCAAATTCTTATCTATAGGTGATGAAATTCCCTATAAGGAAACTGTATATAAAGTTCAGGGGCATTTAAAACACGGCCGCCTCCGCATGGAAGATCAGAGCAATGGAAACACTTTTATCCTTTCCAGGTCTGATGGTCTTTATGGGTCCTTACTTCATGCTAAACAGGAGTTGGCTACAGGTAAAACCGTCCAAAAAACTATCGAACCACTACAAACACCAGAGCCTGAGATTGCGGCTTATGGCATTAAACGTTAGACAAACCCTTTAATCCTTCTTTATGGAAACTATATTTTTTGAAAAGGAACTGCCAATAACTGATCTGGAAAAGCTGGGGCTTTACCGGGATGGTAGCCTAATACTTGAACGTGAAGATCTGGATGCCTTGCTATCCGGCAGGCGAACAGACCTCATTACTCTTAATGAACTGCAAAGTGATGGCTTTCGTATCGAAAGACTGGACGCCAAACTATCACTGGACAGAACGCCGGAAGGAAAGATAACAATTCAACTTCATCCAATTTACAAAGAAGCGCAGAAACATCCTTTACTGGTAGATGTAGAAGCCGACCAGTTGGAACTTGGTACGCTCAGCAATGTTCAAAAAACCTACCATACACCGGAGGGTAAGAAAAAGTCCTGGGTGATCGAATACGATCCTGAAACCAAGGAATTTATATCCTATGACCCCGATAGGGTCAAAGTACCGGAGAAAGTTAATGGGGAGACACTTTCGGATATTCAAAAGGAACTGTATCGGAATGGCGGCCCCGTACAGCTTTCCGATGGAACATTATTACAGCATCGGGCTAGTGAACGAAAAGGAATACTATCTGACCGTGCCGCACTGGTGCTTTCTGTACTATT
This sequence comes from Daejeonella sp. JGW-45, assembly GCF_029360805.1. Taxonomy (GTDB): domain Bacteria; phylum Bacteroidota; class Bacteroidia; order Sphingobacteriales; family Sphingobacteriaceae; genus Daejeonella. The sequence goes on from NZ_JARKNC010000010.1 coordinate 617,838, forward strand.
AGATGGCGGTCTTTCCTATTTAGTTATAAGAGGTCTCCGGAATATCTTAAATAATCCTAATCCCCAAAAGGACGAATATTCTGAAGCCTATAATCAGGCAAGAAGGGAAATTGAAAAACAACGGATTGAGAACATGCCACCAAATCCTGATGTTCGGCTTCAGGACAATAATCGTAAATCACAGCATAATCGGGGGTACGGACGTGGAACCTCCAGGTAATCATGCTCCCTTTTTTAGCGGCTTTGGGTATCAAGTCCCCAGTGCAGCATTTTTTTGAACCTTGGCTGGAAGTAAGCTCTGAAACAGAATTACAGTTTTCCTATACAGATCAGGCAATTAACCGAAAAAAAAGGGAAGTCATAAATGCATATGGTAGCCTTATTCCGTCAACAACCGGGATTTGGTGTGCGGGTGCTCATCATCCACATACAGTCAAACATAACTTTCTTTTTTATTCAGCGATAGAAGTCCTAAGTTTTTGTAGCATGAATACAGACTGGCTGGCAAAGCCAGGTAACGTTGCATTTTCAGCGCTTGGTCTATGCCCTGTAGCCAGTCAGGTTGAGATGCTCCGATCCAGATTTCCTAACGCCCGTCTGCATACTGTTTTTGGAAATGATGTATTAGGAAGGATCGCGGACTGCAAAGTTGCTTTATGGGCTAAAGGAAAGGATGCTGATTTTCATATGCATCAGGATATAATTATTGCACAGTACAACAGTAAGACTTTCCGAATACCCGAGCCAATATTTTCTCTTCACTTCTTTGAACAGAAATGTAGTCTTCGGGCAGGCATCCGTACCCATAAACCAAAAGCAGGGTTTACCACTTTTCTTGAACTTCTCAAAGAAGCACCTTGATAAAAAGATAACAGCGCTAAACACTAAACTTATGATTCCAGAGCAATTTAAGATCAACACGTTGTTGAAAGTAAACATATTTGGCCATGCGGTTGATGTGAACTATGCCTATTACTGGCCAAGAATAAAAGAAGAGCAACTAAAGCTCAAAGATGAAGGTCCGCTGGTTAGCCACATCGAATTTCGCTCTGACTCTAAAATTATCAGCGAAACTGGATATCGTTCACATTTCTTTCACAGTGTCCTCCTGGAAGATACCACCAATGAAACAGTTCAGCAGCTTGTAACCGAAATTGGTGAGATGCTGGCCAAAGAAAACGGCTATGAGCCTAGATCTCCAACCAATCAAATGAGCCTCTTTTAATCATCACTCAATTTTCTATTTATTCACTTATTAAAATCAAATTATCATGAACGAAAAAAATCTCGATTACCTTAAAAAAGTTCTGGATAACCTGGGTTTTGGAACCCGGCTTAATGATGTCCTGGAAACTGCTATCCGCCGGGAGATTCCCCGGTTTACCTTGGGTTTAAACAATACTCATAGGCCCGCTGAAGTAAAAGATCAGAACATACCAAGAACAGACCATATTCGGTTTGAACTGAATTTTAACAAAGCCAAAGAAAGCGATATGTACTTCCTGAATGATTACCTGGTTACTCTCCGTAAACAAGGAGAGCCTGTGCCGCGCATACAAACATTTGACTTGGAAAGAGATCATCGTATCACGGCTTTACAGGCATGGAAACTATTATCTGGCTTATCTTTTGAAAAGGATGTTTATCCAAAACAGAACAGCGAAGAAAAAAATGCTGAAAAGCCAGAGAAAACAAAGGTGTGGTTTAAATTAAATCTTGACGTTACGGATGCTTACGGTAACCACCCATTACGTACATTCTACCCCGAATATCAATACAACTTGTCGGACAGCCTGGCTAAATATCCGTTGAAAGGCTTAGAAGATGCAATCAAAAAAGAAGAAGTATTAAAAACCTTGAAATATGGCAACTTCCAGGATGCGGAACTTACAATCGGAAAAAAATCAATACCGGTAATGCTTGCAGCTAACCCTCAGATGAAAACCATTGATATCTACGATAAAAACGGGAGAGAGATCCGCGATGAAGAGATCTTTCCTGAACGAGCGGCTGCTCAAAACGCAAAAGCGGAAACTTCAGCTGGGGTAAAAAATGAAAAAAATGCTGTAACCCAGTCAGCTCCGGAAAAGACGGAACAACCGTGGAAGCAAGAGCCGGAACTAGCAAGCGCCAAAACTATAGGGAGGTAAGTCCTAGTAATTTCCCTTGACTTGCAGGAGAGCGGATATCCCTTTGCGCATATGTACCATGTTTACGCTGGGTACGCTTTAGCGCCGGAAGTCCCGCACACCTTCAGGCACCCAAGCCTGGAAAGAACAGCCCTAAACTTCCCGTTTTTCAAACGGCTGGGCTGTTCATGCCAGGCTTTATCATTCCCGCCCGCCTGGACGCTGATCACTACCACTTTAAATCTTATAAAATGAAACGTTTACTACAAAAGGTCGACCGGGTCAGAGCATCCGGAACAGCTACGCTAAATCTGGATCCAGTCTCTCCCTATTATAATTTGTCAGGCAAAAGATTCAAGGTTGAAAGTATGGGTACCCCCGGTTACAATTGCCGGATTACACTGTTAATCGATGATAAGCCAGTGGATTTTACCATAAATGATATCCTCTGACCAAACTCAGATCTAGTTTACACTTAAGTTTTTCCAGCATGGGTACATTAAGATTACGAACTCCCAATAACTATTATGGGCTATGCAAAAACATTGCTCTGGGAGCAACAAAAAACGGGTGCTTACATGAGAAATTGGAAGGTGAATAAGAAAATTATTTACCAGCTAAAAAAAGAAAAATTAATATGAATGACGTTTCTTTTGGTCATAAATCCATTGCTCGAACTGACGCTCTTTCTGTTTACGCTGAGCGCGTTTTTTCGATCTGGAGTTAATATATAACACAAGCAGAAACAATACACCAAAAGCAACAGGTACAGCAATCGTGGAATTTTTCATGCTTATACCGGCCAGCATAATGCCGGTAACGATAATTGAGGTGAGTAGGAAAAGAAGTATTGTTCTCATAGCCTTATTGCTTTAATTAGCTAACCAAATTACAATAGATAACGCTTACTCAAATTTACGAAATTTAGTACAAACAACAAAGTAAATGGCTCATCGATACTCTGATTTTGTATTCTAAGGTGTTTGAAGAAAACAATAATTTATTAGAGACAATGATCCCCAGAGCATTGCCTGTTGATCACAGATACGGCAATGGACAATTGCTATTCAGAAAGCCGCCCCGTTAAATATATGACAAAAGTCTATATCGAAGCTAAGGGTGTTATCGAAATAAATAATCGTTCCTTACAGTGCGTCAATAAACTGTTAATAGCATCGGACGACTGGTATTTATCCCAGATCGCTGTAATAAATAACCCCAATAAGACTCAGTAATAGGCATGTTTACTAAATAAATATTCAGGGTGATAACAAATAAGTTGCGCGCGAAACATAGAAACGGTATTTAAATACTTGGTAATTTGGTCGCGATCTTGACCATTATAAAGTACCTTTGAGCTAGGTATAAAAAGGAAATTTTATATATTTAAAGAACGTTAAAATCATCGCTACAAGAAACATTTTATTATGAACCAGGACTTAATGATCAGATTGTTCCGTTCCATCGATGGGGAGCCAAAGGACGATATAGTTAAAGTCGCCGAGGTTATTATTGATGATGAACGCAAGAAGGGACACATGCGCTTAGCTGACCGTCTAAAAAACATACTTGACAAGAATATTAATTATCACCAGTCTTTTAAAGGTGAACTCAAAAACATACTTGGCAGTCACGTTAGCATCCCTACCGACAAAAGAAACAATATACCCTTAGCCAACGAGATACCCCGTGAGCAGCTTCGTTATGAAATGATCCTGTCTCCAGAGGTTGAAGAAAAGATCCAGCGCATAGAAAAGGAATACGTTGCGCGTGAGCGCTTGGCCCATTTTGGATTAAAACCGAGGAAAAGAATCTTAATGCACGGTTCTCCCGGCTGCGGTAAAAGTATGAGCGCAGAAAGGATCGCCTGGAATATCGGGCTGCCCTTTTTAAAGGTAAAATTTGAAGCCATCATATCCTCTTACCTAGGTGAATCGGCCTCTAATTTAAAGTTGCTGTTTGAAGCTATTAAAAGCTATCCTTGTGTACTGTTGTTAGATGAATTTGATTTTATAGCAAAAGCGCGTGACAACAAACAGGATGTGGGCGAAATGCACCGGGTAGTCAATATTTTATTGAATGTGCTAGAAGATTACGATGGCCCAGGAATCATTATTGCAACTACCAATTTGGAAGGTTCCATTGACAGGGCTTTATTCAGGAGGTTTGACGATATTATTGAGATGCCCAAGCCTGGCAGGTCTGAGATCACTGAAATTTTGAAATCCACTTTAGGATCTATCAAAACGTCCAAAGAAATAAAATGGAGTGTCTTAGCCGGAAAGATGGTTGGCTTCTCTGCTGCTCTGATCGTAAAAATAGCTAATGACGCGGCCAAGCTGTCAGTTATAAAAGGCAATGATAGCGTCGATGCTTGCTATTTTGACGAATCTTTAAAAGAGAATCAATTATATATCAAATCATAAATGGCAGAATTCCCGCATCTGCCATTAGTACAAACCATCACCGGTATCCATAAACCGCCGAAAGGTGGGGGCAACAACGCTCTTGATCCCCGAACCAGCAATAATCTTGCAAACAGAGGCCAGCACGGACAAAGCCTGAAGAACATCACTACGGGGCTGAGGGATGATCGGAGCAAGGTCATCGACGAGCGAAGAGCAGCAGGTTTACCGGACCTGCCGGGGCAGGACGCCATCCCCATATTTTTGCAGGTTGATACCAAGTTGTTTAACATCGAATCCCTTCGCGGCATGGGAATTGAGATCATCGCAGAAGAACTGGATGGATTTATAATCGGTGCCAGCAGTGATGGCTTTACTTCCTTACATGCCAAGATCGATAAATTCATTAACGAAGAAGGAAAATTCAAGAACCAGGCTGCACAGTTATGGCAGATCGTTGCTGGAAACCAATGGCGCGCCCAGCAAATCCTTTCTGAAGAGCTCTTTGCAAAATGGCCAAACATTGCGGACGATGATACGCTTATTGTGGATATCTCCGTCGCGTGTTATATAAATAAACCCCCTCAGCCTGTTATGGAGGAAGGGGAGGAAGAACAACACTACCAGGCGAAGCCGGCAAGATGGGAAGCCAAAATTCAGGAGATAGAGCTTCAGAAATCTGATCTTGCGGATGAACGGGCAGAATCGATCCAGGAATTTTTATCGGTATATAGTGCTGACATCAACCCTGAAAGTGTGCAATTTGAAGATAGCTTTTGTTTTCGGGTCACTTTGCCGGGACAGGCTTTAAAAGATTTTGTCCTGAACTATCCTTACGTCTTTGAAGTGATTGAATACGTTGAGGTTGATGCTCCTTTAATCATTGACGGGGAAGTGGTTGAAAATGATCTGGACATCGTAGCCCCGCAAGATAATGCCCCTAAAATATGTATTATTGACAGCGGGATGCAGGAAAACCACCGCCTGTTAGCACCGGCGATTTTAGCCCTGGAATCTGTAAACTACGATCCTTTTGATGCGACAACGGCCGATTTGGTTGCGCAGGGCGGACATGGTACTAGGGTTACCGGAGCGGTGCTGTACGGCGAGGATATCCCGGCTCAGGGGTCGCACCAGCTGCATTGTTTTATTCTAAATGCCAGGGTGTTAAATCGCGATAATATGATGTCCTCCCAACTTTATCCTCCAGCGTTAATGGGCGATATCGTTTACAATTTTGTTGATTCAAAAATATTTAATCTTTCCATAAATACGACCATACCTTGCCGGTTGGTACATATGTCTCCCTGGGCCGCCGCCATTGATCAGTTGTCGCATGAAGAAGAAGTGCTGTTCATTGTGTCTGCTGGTAATTTAAAAAAATCCACAGGTGTGGTTACTAATCCCGGCATCATGGAACATGTGGCTGCTGGAAGAAACTATCCACAGTATCTGCTGGAAGCAAGTTGCCGAATCGCCGATCCTGCCCAAAGCAAATTTGCCATAACGGTCGGGTCAGTATGTCTTGGTGACTTTGAAGACCCTGACAGGATCTCTTTTGGCCAGCGTGACACAATATCCTCATTCTCAAGAACTGGTTTAGGACTATGGGGTGGTATTAAACCGGAAGTTGTCGAATACGGCGGTGATTGGGTTAGAGAGAAGCTGGGCACTAACCTATCCTATGAAAACTCAATTAATCCGCTGCTAGTACGAGCTGGTGGAACCGGAGTTGACCGGGGAACGGTCGGGACTTCGTTTTCTGCTCCGAAGGTAACGCATATCGCTTCCAAATTACAGGCGGCATTCCCTAATGAAAGTGCATTACTATATAAAACATTAATAATACAATCAGCCAGATTGCCTCAAAACTTATTCAGGACACCCACCCTGACAGCCATGCGGATGTTTGGATACGGTATGCCCAATTTGAACAGAGCAACGGAAAACTCCGAAAGGAGGGTTACCCTTGTGGAAAGTGCAACTGTAAAACCGGGCGTCGCCAACCTTTACACGATTTACATTCCACAGGAGCTCAGACGGCCGGGAGAGGATTTTGATATCCTCATCGAGGTAACATTATGTTACACGGCTAAACCCCGTCGAACACGCAGGAGAACGCAATCTTATTTGTCGTCTTGGCTCAGTTGGGAATCATCAAAGATCGGCGAATTATACGATCCGTTTAAAGCCAGGGTATTGAAACACATGGAAGATCCTGAAGCTGACTCAGTGGAGGATAACAATTCAATTAAATGGTCTGTCTGGTCAAACCCAGGATGGGGTACGGTAAAAGGATTAAAAAGACAAGACAGCGCAACGCAGAAAGATTGGATTGTTGTTAAATCCAATACTTTGCCGGAACAATTATCCTTCGCCGTTATCGGCCATAAAGGATGGGAAAGAGATCTTTTCGAGGAAGTGCCTTTTTCTTTTGCCGTAAGCCTCGAAGTGCTTGATGGTGAACTGGAAATCTATGAACGGATCAGGGCAGTCAACCAGGTTGAAGTTGAGCAGCAAATTCAAGTAGTGATTTGATTTGAAGCACTGCGAGATATTATGCAGCTCTTATTACGTCGTTTTTCTAATAAGTATGATCACAGCCATCTTGCAGCTGTTTGAAAGCTAAAAGCGCCAAACGATTTAAGTACATTACCGACTCCGTTATAGTATGATGTATCCACTAAAATTTCTGAGTCTAGAACTTTTTGCTAAAATATTTAGTTATAAAATCGTAGATTGTCCTGGTTAAAACTCATTATGGTGTAACGGCAAATATTACCAAGCGGGGGATTGTAATCTTAAGAATTAAATTCCTTAAATGTACTTTTGCCAATTTCTAAGATATGCAGAACCCAAACAAAAACGACTCCCTAATAGATACATTAGAAAAACTTGATTTCTCATTTGAGGATCAGCCTTTGCCTGAGATTGTTTTTGTAAATAATATTTCCGAAAATCTTCACCCGAAACACTATATGGCTCTGGAATTTGCTGAGATCTATGATGTTGACGCTGTTTATTTCAGGTATTATGATGATAATAGGTATTGCGTCCCCCAGGTTTATTTTTACGACAATACCCAGAAACAACGGAGCAAAGAGGAAATAGTTGATATACACAAAAAGGTTTACAGCAGTTGTCAAGTTCCTTTAATTTGTTTTATCGATGAAACGCACATTACGATATATGACTGTAGAAAGCCTGTTGTTGCAACCAAGCAAGGTGAAATCACAAATATCTCATGTCTGTTTAAAAAGGAAAGCCTAGATAGCCTCGAAAGCTTAAATAGCTATTTTTCCGCAAGGCACTTAAATTATGGTTTATTCTGGGAAAGTAAGCAGGCATCAAAAAGCTTCCTAAATAATCAATCGGCCTATGAGAAGTTGGTACAAGTCCTCACTGATATCAGAAATGGATTTATAAAAACCTTTGTAAAAAATGACTTCCCACAAGAACTGGCTGATGATCTACTGTTCAAATGTATATTAATAAAATATCTAGAAGAAAACGGTAAAGATGAAAACAACAATTATGCAAGGGATTTTTATAGAAGAAGCAATTTAAAGTTTGATACCTTAAGTGAGATATTGCGGAATGGCGAGATCATAACTTTGCTGGATAAATTGCAAGACCATTTTAGCGGTAATGTATTCAGTTTTGAGGGCCAAGAGAATAGGAGATTACTGGAAACGTTTGACTTATCCCTTTTAGCTGAGCATTTAGATGGTAAATTAAGCAATAACCGTCAAATAGCCTTGTGGAATATATATTCATTTAAAGATATACCCATTGAATTAATAAGTAACTTTTATGAACAGTTCATTCCCAAAACAGAGGAAAATGCAGGAACTGTTTATACACCGAGTTTCCTAGTTAATCTTCTAATAGACGAGTGCCTGCCGCTCTCGAACAAGTGGCAGGATAAAGCATACAATATCAAACTCATAGATGTAAGCTGCGGTTCGGGGATCTTTATTACGTCGGCATATAAGCGGCTTGTACAAAGATGGCGTATTCAGCAAGGTGTAAAGGGGAAACCCTTAGATAAAGCTAACATCCAATTAAAAGATGTGAAAAAAATTCTGTCGAAAAATATCTATGGCGTAGATAAAAATAAAACAGCTGTTAAACTCACAAAATTCAGTCTTCAACTTGCGCTATGCCAAATTGTACCTAACAACGAGCTATGGAACTGGAGTGAAGAAAAAGTTTTTGATGATTTAAATGACAATATCTTTGAGATAGATTTCTTTGATTTTTTGCCAGAAAAGAAAAATCTCCACGGCACGTTTGATTTGGTTATCGGAAATCCTCCTTTCCAATCAATCAATAAAAAGAATATAGATATTTATCAGAGTTATGTGGATAAACTCAAGCAAATTAACTTTGAATTCAAGGCGGGGGTACCAGACCGCCAAATTGCTTTAATGTTTTTGGAAGCTAGTGCTGTACTATTGAAAGATGGCGCTGATTTGTGCTTTATACAGAAATCAACATCGTTTCTTTACAATCAAAATAAAAAATCACAACAATTTAAAAAGGCAATATTAAATAGCTTTTATGTTCATCAGATAATCGATTTCACATTATTGAAGAATGTCCTTTTTGAAAACGCCCTGGTTGAAACAGCTGCCATTTTTTATAAGAAAGAACAGAAGGATGATTACATAGTCAACCATATCATTTCAAGGCTCCTGAAAAATACAAAAGACGGGTTGTTTTTGAGTTTGATTATTATGATTTTCACGAGGTACCTAAAGCTAAGGCATTGGATGATGAAAATATTTGGCGGTGCAATTTACTTGGTGGCAGTAGAGTGAATTATTTGATTGAATCATTAGGTACAAACAATGAGGAGAAAACCGCTTTGAAATCTTATCTTAAAGATCATCTATTGATTGAGAAGGAACGATATGGAGAAGGTTATAGCCGAAGCAGTGCGGAAGGATCGCAGTCCGCGGACTTTATTACATCGCAACCAAATTTGATAGCCAAAAATTTTTCCTCTGAAAATTATCGCTTCGTAAATATTGACTCCAATCAAAGATTCGAGAGACCTAGAAAGAGAATATTATACCAGGCACCCCTAATAACTATTAAGGAGGAAATCAGTAAAACAAAAATCCCTTTGGCTTATCATAATGTTGACACCCCATTTGACTCGCGAATAGTAGGAATTAGTGTGCCAATATCCAAGGAAGATGGTCTGAGGAGACTATTTAATGTCTTAAAAAAAAATCAGAGAATTTATTCGTTACAAACTCTGGCGACATGTGCTCAATTCTTCCTCGGCGACACGTCTGTCATCCAAAAAGGGGATATTGACAAATGGGTTATTCCTTTAAACAAAGAAGATATCGGTCTTTCCACAGAAGAAGCAATAGTACTGAATGATGCTTTAGATTATATATACCCATCTTGGTATGAAGGAGAAGCTGCCATAATAAACACAACTACGGCCGACAAACCGGTTCTTTTGAACTATGCCGGTATTTTTTGTGACACTATCAACTCTATCTATAAACAAGATGATAGAGAGCTTAAGTTAAAGACGATATATGAAGGTAGCGTCTTTTATGCATGTGAATTCTACTACAGCATGCAATCTCATGAATATCGCTTTATCAACAGCGATATAGAAATAAGCGCATTATTGAAGCAACAGTCCGGTTATAATTCCATCAGTAACAGGATAATGCGCTTATACGCAAATAACGACACTATTACTTTTGTAAAGCCCAAAAAGCTAAAATATTGGCTTAAATCTATAGCGTTGAGAGATGCTGACGACACTTTTAATGATATAATAGGAGGTGAAAATTAGTGCAGAAGCCCCACACAAATACAAGCATTGAGAACGCTCTGCCATCAGAGGTAATTTATGGTTCGCTGGTTACATTAATTGATAATAATATTGAGGCTTATCCGGCATTTTTATTAGAAGCTGAAAATGAATACAAGAATGCTAGATTGACAAAAAAGGAAAGGTTGGAACAAGAAGATGATATAACCATTACCTTTGGCCGCTTCTTCAGAAATTTGAATAGTCAGTTTGATTTTGAGCCTCAATCTAAAACCCCAGAAGCCAATGCCACAACAGATATTGGCATAATCGCGAGGAAATATTCAAACCATCGCGTGATTTGTTTTATAGAAGCTAAGAGACTTCCAACTCCTAAACAACCGAAAAGAGAGGACAGCGAATACGTGTGTTATAAAAGCAAGTCCAAGATGGGCGGCATAGAGCGATTTAAATGCGAGAAACACGCAGGTAAGGAAAACCTTGCTTTTAGTATAATGCTGGCATATATACAAGAAAACAATCATATACACTGGCATTCCACTATTAACGACTGGGTTGATGAACAAATAGTGTTAAACTCCAATGATACAATCGTCTGGGATAACTGCGATAAACTTGTGCATGACACAGAATTTAAGAAAAATAAGATTTATAAATATAGTTCAACACATACGCGGCGCACATTAAAGGATATAAGTTTGTTGCATTATTGGATTGAACTTAATTAAGGTAGACTGGACGGAAATTCGTTAAGTAGCTTTTGGTAAAACTATGTTTGAGTCGAGAATCTTAGCGTATCTACTTGTGATTTTGATGATTCAATCACTTTTACTGTGAGAAAATATGTCTATCTCTTTGTACGCAACTTCCAGATTTTACAAACGCTGCTAGGATGTGAACAGAGGTAGTAGGTAATAATAGATGCTGATAACTAGATTCACAATGGAAAAACACAGTGGGGATGAAATAACCGAGCCCTTGGATATTGATTGGCAAGATCATTTGGATCATCATTTTCCCAACCTCGGCAAAGTTTACATCTCGAAAGATAAGATGCAGGAAGTGAATGCAAAACTGACCAGAAGAAACCGGGATATTGAAATTACCAGAGCAAGTTATAATGCTACTTTTTATGACCACTTTATCCAGGTGATTGATACGGTCGGAGGAAATGACAGGAGGAAAAAGGTAGCCTGGGGACTACTTTCATTACTGGAGGCTAAATTGTCTGAATTTTCGGTCCTAACTGATAATGATCCTGTTTTATTCCGCCAACTGAAAGATCAGATGGAAGGACTTTTCTGGGATAATCAGGCGAAATACCTTGATCGTGTAGGCGAACTTCTAAGCACCGTGCAATTGATTAAAGCATTTGCCCCGGCACGCCCCAGCTCTCTTAAACATCATTACATCCACAAAAACGGGATGATCGACAATAAAGGTAAGGATGCGGATCTATTACTGATCCGCCCGGATGGTCAAAAGGTTTTGATAGATATTTTAAATGTCAACCTGGATCACGACCGCATCACTGACCGCGAAGGTTTACGTATCGTCCTCACACACCGGATTGAGAAAAAGTGGAAAGAGAAGAAATTCGATGAACCTCTACTTCATGCCCGGTATGAGCAGATATTGATCCAACCTTTTATCTGGATCTATGATCAGGGTGCCATTGAACAATACCGCGACCTGCTGGCAGATTTCGTTATGCCGGAAGCGCTGCCGTTGCTGATGATGCAACAGGGAGCAGATCCAACAGGTAAAATAATATATCAATGCTTGCCGTTGGGCAGATAAGCATATTAGAAACACCATGATTAGGAAAATCTCCTTACGCCGGTTTAATGCCTTTTGTTATGTACGCCTGCCTTTCCTCCTGTATAGCTTTAAAGAGCTGGCCTGGTACGAAGCCTTTAATGTCAAATTACTGGGAACGGTTGTTATAGACACTGACGGGGAATACTTATATATGATACTGGCTAGGGATAAGCGTAAAATATTCAGGGCCTGGGATTTTGCTAACCATACCTTTGAAACACAGGATGAGGCAGAAGAGGCGCTAATAGAGGCTTTTGCAAAATATGAAAATGACGGGCAGGAGGTTTATGAACAAGGGGATGAAAAGATGCTGCCTCATGAATTTTTGCAGCCACAGGTACCCGTAGACAAGTTACATCCCTATTTCAAATCCTTACTGGATCAACGAGGGCATGAAGGGGCGCGAAACATGATCAATGAGATCGTCTACAGCTTTATGGACGTTGATGGCAACTACATTAAGGATTTCCAGACAACAGGATTTGATGCCAGGTTATGGGAACTGTACCTGTATGTTTACCTGTATTCTGCCGGATTTGATTTTGACAAAAGCAAAAGCGCTCCGGATTACCTGGTATCCTATTACGGAGAAGATTTCGCTATCGAAGCGGTGACGGTAAACAAAAGTACACAGTTTGATGAGCCTAATCCGCAAAATATGACTGATGCCTTTTTACTCAGCCGGGATTACATGCCGATCAAATATGGCAGCTCGCTGATTTCCAAACTAAGAAAAAAATACTGGCTTAAAAACCACGTTTCGGGCAAGCCTTTCATAATTGCCATACACGATTTTCATCAAGCATCCACTCCTGAAAAACTGGGTTCGATGACCTGGTCGAGGAATGCACTGATCGATTATCTTTTCGGCGTAAGGCCGAAATATACACTTGATGAAAATGGTGAAGTAGTGTTGGGAGTTCGCCAAACAAAGCATGGCGTTAGCCAGGATTATGAATCTGTGCACTGGCACGAATGGAAAGGCAAAAAAATAGAATCCGGTTTTTTTCTTTTGCCGGATGCTGAAAATGTAAGCGTCGTTCTTTTTTCCAATAGTGCTACCTTAACCACTTTTAACCGAATGGGCCAGCTGGCAGGGTTAGGGCGTGCGGACACACAGATGATCCGCTTCATGGATGTTTACAATCCCGATCCAAATTCTATTACCCCAATACGTATGGCTAAAAACATAGCCGACGAAGATTATGAAGAGGCTTGGGGTGATGGTCTGGTCATGTACCATAACCCTGACGCTAAATACCCGGTTGACCCGGATTGCTTTCCTGATATCGCGCACATTTTCTATGATAAAAAGCAAATGCTGGTTTACGGTATACCACACCCATTCAGTGTCTTAAATTCACTTACAATGGTCTTGATTCCTCAAAGTGAAGATGAAACTAAGTTTTTTGACAATAGCTCTCCAGAATAATTATGAGTAACGATCTTTTAATTCGAAAGAATCTCTTCTTTATTAATGAGTCGGCACGAGAAACTTTATTTTTGTAATTATGATTGGTAAGTATACATCATCTGAAATAAAACCCAATTGGGAGAATCCTGGCGAGGATCTGCGGTTGCACAACATATTAACAGATCTTTTCCAGCGGGCTACCGATGGTGTATCGCTTTCAGAAGGGGAAAAAGATTTTATCTGTGGATTTTTAAGAACAGCGGAGGGAGACGTCCCGCCTTTTAATGTTGCCGAAGTTTGCTCATCCTGTCTCGTCCTGACATAGCTTGTCATTAAAGCCAAGCATACATGAAAACAAAAACGATTATCAAGGGAAAAGTCACTATCGAAAAACGGAAGGCGTGGGGTAGATTAGACGAGAATACCAAGAGCAAAATTTTAAAAGAACTTAAATTAGGTTTAATTGGTCAGCGGGAAGCAAGCAGAAGATACGGTATACCACGAACTACCATAATTCATTGGCAACGCAAGGACAATTTGGTTACATTGCTAAATGCACAAAGTTCTCGAAAGCCATCGGCTATGACCGAAAGTCAAGAATCAAAATTACTCATCAGGAAGATAGAAGAATTGACTAAGGCACTTGCACACTCCCAATTGAAGAACATTGCACTGGAAACAATGATCGAAGTTGCTGAGACTGACTTGCATATTAAGATCCGAAAAAAGCGTGGTACCAAACAGTCTTAAGAATGAGGCAGAAGCTACCGTAAAACACCCTGTTAGAATTGTGTGCATTGTTTGGTATAAGCCGCCAGACTTATTATTTAGCTCATCATAAGGCCGCTCGAACAAGTATAGCGCATATGATCGTGTTGTCCCTGGTAAGTGAATTTCGCTCAGCTATTCCTATGTTGGGTACACGGAAGCTATTGTTTCTGCTCCTGCCTGAGATGGAAAAACATGATATCAAAATGGGTAGGGATCTGCTTTACGATCTTTTGCGTTTCCAGGGGTTATTGATTCGAAGAAGATTTTTTCCCGGTAGGCTTTAAAGACAGAAAGTTCCTCCGGAGATACAAATTCGTAAACTGACTTGCCCCTTACTTCATCGTATTTATAACCAAGAGTTGACAGCCAGACAGGATTCACTTTCTCGATAACACCACTACCGCTCACGTAGTATATGAGATCGCTCGTATTTTCAAAAAGGTCGTTAAAATATAAATCAGGCAATTCCATGATCATGTGTCTATTAAAGAAAAATACAAAATCCGTCACGACTTCGCTGCAGGATTTTTTATTAACATTTCCTTTGAATTCTCGATTCTCCGGGTTTAGCGAAATATTTCGTAAACACTATTGTAATCTCATAGTTCCAAAAAAGCTCCTGAATGCTCCTCTCCCTTCTTCTTTAGTTCTAAAAAGAGATAGTCTAATAAAACTTAATTAATTAGTCTGGAGTAATAATTTTGCTGATACTGCTGAATCCCTAATTCTAATCCATGAGAATTAGATATACTTGGATAAAGCCCAAGGAATTTTTCTACAGCGAAGTCATGGCGCTTTTTGTACTTTCTTTTAATTTACCCCTATATCCCAATAGAATCTGTTTTTGGTTAGCTCCTTTGTTTATGACTGACAGATCCTTTTACACTAATCCCTAATTATTAAAACAGTCTCCAAATATTAAAAATATATTTTTATTTTTCGACATAATTTATAATTTTGTCGAATGAAATTGGATGCAAATTTTGAGATGGTGAAAGAAAACATTGTGAAGGCTTCGAAAGAAGTTTTCCGGCGTTACGGCTACACGAAAGTGAACATGGATGATATTTCCAAAGCATCAGGAAAAGGCCGTAGCACTATCTATCATTACTTTGGCAATAAAACCGAGGTTTTTGAGGCATTTGCTATTACTGAGTTTACGGGTATTATAAAACTAGCGAAAGAGAAAATAAACCCGAAAGCCTCCTTAGCCGAAAACCTTGTTGCTTACAATCTTGTAAAGTTGAAGCGGTTAAAGGTTTTAATTATGGAATATGGTAATATCATGAAAGACCTGAATGACCAGGAACAATTAGTTTTCACGCTTAACCGGTTGCTATTGGAGGAAGAATTCGATGTTGTGAATGGTATATTCACTTTTGGCGTAGAAAAAGGAGAAATCGCTGAACTTCATCAGGAGGATAAGAAATTTTTAGTGGAAACTCTTGTTATTGCCTTTCGCAGCTTTGAACAGGAAATAGTCCTCTTTAATGGTATGGCTGGCTTAGAAAACAGGCTTAAGTGGCTGGTTGATATCCTTATAAAAGGATTAAAGTAAAAATTTTTGCTTCTAGCTTCGACAAAAAAGCAAAAATTTGTTTAAATGTTTAAATTTATTTGGTTACATGAAATTACTGAAAATTCCCTTAGCAGCCAGTCTTACACTAATTGGCTTGCTAAATACTGCTTGTCAAATGAATCAGGAAGAGACTAAAACCATTGAACCAGTGCGGGTAGAAACAGTGGCTTTAGCTAATTCCCAGAATCAAGGCAGCAACCTGGAATATACCGGCACCATTCAGGCTAATAAAGTAGTGCAGTTGAGCTTCCTGGTATCAGGCAATATAAAATCTGTACCGGTGGCTGAAGGGCAGTTTGTGAAGAAAGGACAACTTATTGCCACGGTAGATGAAACCGCTTACCGCAGCCAATACGAGGCTCAAATGGCTCAGGTAAGATTGGCGGAGGAGAATTATAAACGCATTTCAGAAGTCTTTAAAAAAGGCAGTATTGCCGAAATCAGGATGTTGGAAGCGAAATCGCAATACGACCAGGCCCGTTCTGGGGCCCGGGTTACTTATCAAAATATTGCCCATACCAAACTCTATGCCCCCCAAAGCGGATATATCGGGGCTAAAAATATTGAAGCTGGTTCATTGGCGGCTCCCGGTGCGCCTGCGGTTCAGATACTGGATATTTCCCAGGTAAGTGTCGCCGTGCCCATTCCGGAAGCCGAAATAAATACTCACAAAAAAGGAGATAAAGCACGGGTGACGGTGCCGGCCCTGGGCAATAAAAAAGTGGAGGGTACGGTAGACGAAGTAGCCGTACTGACCGCCGCCGGCACCCCCAACTATACAGTTAAAATTAGCTTACCCAACCCGGGTGAAGAGTTAAAACCCGGTATGTTTTGCAATGTAACCTTTCAGAGTAGCCGCGCAAGCAACGTTAATGCGGCTAATTCCAGCCAGCTTATTGTGCCGGTAGAAGCCGTGCAGGTAGACGTGAACGGGCAAAATTTTGTGTATGTCGCCAGTGCCGACGGCCAACTGGCGTTGCGTAAAAACATCCGGATCGGCACTTTATATAACAACGGTATTCGGGTAACCGAAGGCCTGCAAGGCTCAGAAAATCTCATCACATCCGGCTATCATAAATTAACCGACAGCACCGCCATTCAGATTGTCCGGTAATCAGTCCTTAGGTTTATGAAAGAAAATACAAATATTGTGGAATGGGCTATGCGCTATAAGGCCCTCCCACTCTCCCTGGCTACTGTGTTGGTAGTGCTGGGCATTTATGCTCTTTTTAATATGCCCCGCAACGAATTCCCAAGTTTCACCATCCGGCAAGGTGTTATTGTGGGCGTGTATCCGGGGGCGTCATCGGAGCAGGTGGAACAGCAACTGACAAAAAAAGTAGAAGAATACCTCTTTAGCTTTAATGAAGTAGACAAAACCAAAACCTATTCATATTCCCGAGATGGCATGATGTTCGTTTTCGTGGAAGTAGCCGCCAGGGTAAGGGATAGCGACACCAAAGATTTCTGGAACAAGCTTAAAAACGGGACCCTTTTGTTAAAAGCCCAGTTACCACAAGAGGTTTTGGGCATAGTAGTGAACAGCGAGTTCGGCAGCACCTCCGCTGTGCTGCTGGCAGTAGAGTCTAAGACCAGGCCTTATAAAGATCTACAGAAGCATGTAGAGGAAATGGAGGATCAACTGCGGGGAATTAATAGTCTGGCTAAAATTACCCGGGTGGGCGCCATGAGCGAACAAATTAGCATCTATGTAGATAACAACAAGCTCATTAATTACGGCATTACCTCGGGTTCGCTGATGCAGGCTTTACAGAAGGAAGGTGCCATTAACCCGGCGGGCAGCCTGAACGGCTATGTAATTGACCGGCCTATTCATTTAACCTCCTTCTTTAAATCGGAAGCCGACCTGGCCGACCAGGTTATCCAGAGTAATGCGAATGGCAACGTGATTCGCCTGCGCGATATTGCCACCATCAGACGGGAATACGAAAACCCCGAGTCTTATGTAACAGCCAATGGCACCAAATGCATTGTTATTTCGATGGAAATGGCTACCGGGTATAATATTGTACATTTTGGGGAGGAAGTGGAAGCCCGTCTGCAGCAAATTCAAAGTAAACAGCCTTCCGATATCAATATCACCAAGCTGGCCAACCAGCCGGAAGTAGTAGATGAGTCTATTTCCCACTTTATGAAGGAGTTCGGCTACGCTCTGGTGGGGGTGATCATCGTGGCCTTGTTGTTGCTGCCTTTCAGGGTGGCTTCGGTGGCAGCAGCTACTATACCAATCACAATTGCTGCTACGCTGGCTATTATGTACTTATTGGGGTACGAATTAAACACTGTTACGCTGGCGGCCCTCATTGTTGTGCTGGGCATAGTCGTAGACGACCCGATTGTGGTCATTGATAACCACGTCGAAAAGCTGGATGATGGCTTTTCGGTTTGGGAGGCAGCCAAAAGTAGCGCCGTAGAGCTTTTCCCGTCGGTATTTACGGCCACGCTGGCCATTGCCGCCACTTTTGCCCCGCTTATGTTCTTTATGGAAGGGATAGCGTCCGATTTTGTTGGCATGTTCCCCTTCACTATAATTATTGCCTTATCACTTTCGCTGATTATTTCCATGCTCCTGGTGCCGTATTTTAATACTATGTTCATTAAAAAAGGGCTAAACCATGGCAAATCTATTACCGGAAAACCCTCTATGCTGGATAGGGTGCAAAAAGTGTTCGACCGCCACATCAGTAAGGCCATTAATCATCCGGTGTTAACAACTATTTTTGCTGTTCTTTCGGTGGTCATCGGAGGGGCATTAATGGCGCTTTTGCCGCAGCAGTTGTTCCCAAAGGTTGAGCGCAATCAGTTTGCCATGGAAATTTATCTGCCGCAAGGCTACAATTTGTCGCAAACCGACAGCGTGGTGAAAAAGATGGAAGGCATCATGGCACAGGACAAACGCATTGTTTCGTACACCAGTTTTATCGGAACGTCATCGCCCCGTTTTCACACCCTTTATGCGCCCAACCTGCCGGCCGAGAACTATGCCCAGGTACTGATTAATACCACCACCCCAAAAACCACCGAAGAGATTCTGAGGGAATACGAGACGAAATATAGCAATAGTTTCCCCACGGCTTATGTCCGGATGAAACAGCTTACCATGGTACCCACCCCGGCGCCCGTCGAAGTTCGTATTGCAGGCAACGATATAGCGGCGCTAAAAAAAATAGGCGCACAGGTAACAGAAATAGGGGAAAAACAGCCCGGCATTACCTGGGTCCGGACGGATTATGAGGAAATGAAGGAAGGCATCCGGCTGGAGGTAAAGCACAACGAAGCGGCGCGTTTAGGGCTGACCAAAAAGGATGTGGCCGACATCGTGGCCATAAACATGCAGGGCTTGCCAGCCACCCAGGTGTGGGAAGGCAGCTACCCTTTAGAGGTTAAAATAAAGACCAGCGAAGCAGTAAGAAGCAGTACCGATGCTTTGCTCGACTTGCGAATTCCGGTGAAGCAATCCCAAACCGTATTACCGCTGCGCCAGGTGGCACAAATTTCACCAGAATGGCACCAGGGCCAGATCGCGCACCGCAACGGGGTTCGCACCCTGACGGTGCGCATGGACTTGACCCAAAATGCCGTAGCCAACAACGTACTTGGTGACATACAACCCGCTATTAACGCATTAAACTTACCGGAAGGCGTCAGCATGAGCTATGGCGGGGAGCTGGAAATGCAGGAAGAGAATATTGTACCAATGGGGCTCTCTCTGGGGATGAGCGTGGTTATTATTTTCCTGATCCTGGTCTGGCACTTCCAGCGCATCAAGCATGCAGTGCTTAGCCTTACCACCATGTTCTTAAGTATTCTAGGCGCTTCCCTGGGCCTCATGCTGATGCAATACCCCTTTGGCTTTACTTCTTTCTTAGGGCTTCTAGCCTTGTGCGGTATTGTAGTCCGGAATGGTATTATTCTGATTGATTTTGCCGAAGAACTCCGGGAAAAAGAAGGTCTTTCGGTAAAAGAGGCAGCCCGGGTAGCGGCTGAACGCCGGATGCGCCCTATTTTCCTTACTTCATCGGCGGCGGCCGTGGGCGTTATCCCCATGATTGTGAGCCGATCTACCCTTTGGGGACCGTTGGGAACAGTAATTTGCTTCGGACTGCTGGTTTCAATGCTACTGACGCTTTTTGCCTTGCCTACCTTGTACTGGTTGGCCTTCCGCAAAGAAGATGCTAATAATCCGGAGAGTAACGCCGCACCAGTGTCAGCTACTTAAATATAATGTGGATATTATGAGACTCTTTTTAACGATTATATTTATGTGCCTAGCCTTACTGGCGCAGGCCCAGGAACATACAATTTCCCTGGATAAAAGTAAACAGGCCGCTTTAGTCTATAGCGAGGCAATAAAAAACGGAAAATTAGATATTGCTTCGGCAGAAACAGATGTGAAGGCGGCCAAATCTGCTTATCTGCCCTCTGTGAGCCTTACTGGGGTGGGGGTGTATGGTTTCAAGGATTTGATTGGCCCCATGCCGCCAATGCTTGAACAAGGGATTAACAATTTCTATTTTGCCGGGGCCAGCGCTACTCAACCGGTGTATGTAGGCGGTAAAATCAGAACCACTAATCAACTGGCGGCCCTGCGGCTGGAGGTAAATAAAATCAGGGCTAAACAATCGGTTGATTCGGTTTTGCTGGTCACAGAGCAGAAGTATTGGAATCTGGTCAACATCCAGGAACAGCACAAAACGCTTTTGGCGAACGAAAAGCTATTGGACGGTATATTGAAACAGCAAAATGACCTGCTGGCTTCCGGCTTGATAGCCCGCAACGACCAGTTAAAAGTAAAGGTGCAGCGCAGTAAATTATTGCTCAACAAAAGCAAACTGGAAAACGGAAAGAAACTGGCCTTGCTGGACTTCTGCGTGTACATTGGCATTCCCTACGATTCGCTTTTAGTGATGCAGGATATTTTGGTAACTTCTTCCTTTCCTGCTTTGGTTGCAACGGTTCCAGATACTTCCCTGGCGAAAAATGATTCCTACCGCTTGCTGCAAAAAAGTTTGGAAGCGGAAAAACTGCAAACCAGATTAACCCGGTCAGATTTACTGCCTACGGTATCGATTGGAGCAAATGTGGCACAAATTGGGAGTGTGAATAGTGGTTTGGGTAGCAGTTTTATGCCGGTGGCTATGGGAACGATAAGCGTGCCTATTTCGGATTGGTGGGGCCAGGGAAAGCAGGATTTGAAAAAACGCGTCATAAGCGAACAAAAAGCCCAACATAATTTTGAAGTGGCCCAGAACCAGTTAAAAGTCGGCATTACTAAAGCCTGGTATGACCTGACCGATGCCCGGAAAGAGATTCAGTTTGCTAAGGAAAACCTGGAACAGGCCAAGGAGAACCTCAAAGTAAGCCAGGATAATTACGCCAGCGGCCTGATCGAAATTCCTGAATTAATGGACGCCCAGACTTCTTACCAGGAGGCATCCAGTGCGCATGTTAATGCTTATGCTAATTTTCAGCTTAAAGTAGCTGTTTACCAGTATTTCACCGGAAATTTAGACGGAACGATAAAAATAAACCATTAAAATTCTTTTTACTTATTTCAAAATGTAACTCACTGTGTTAAATATTACTGCCGAAGATACTTTTCAGCTAATGAAACTGTATGGATCATTCCCGCCGATTTCAATCATGTAAAGAAAATAACCTTAAAAAAACTTAACTTAACTACGCAAGATATAAACTGGTTTTTAAACGAATTAGAATGGAAACGCGCAGTAGAAATCCGGGAAAATTTTATTCCCTTGCAACTTACGGTAGAAGCTTTCATTGAGTTGATCCTTGCCCAAAGCAATATACATGATAAAGCAGCCTGATAAACCTAATACAGGCTTATGCCTATACTAATAATAGCTGGTATTTTTTTACTCTGGGACTGGCACGTCATGGTATAATAGTTTAGTTGAATCCCAAAGTAGATTGTAATGCCGCCTCTTGCTTTTTAAGATTGTTTAGTCAGTCCTAAGTTTAACCAGACAACACTTAGTTATTTAAGCCCCTGCTTAAAAGGTGAAATAGCTAAGACATTATAAAGAGATGATGCTGAGATCGTAGCCAAATTCCAAATGTATGAAGGTGCTAAGCTTTGAAATGTTTACTCTTCTGAAAACCAGTCTTAAGGATGGTAGCAGATCATAGATTGGTACCAAAAGACTAGTATTATTGCTTAGCATGTGGTATATTTATTAATTTCAGGGAAGCTTACAAAAATGGGAAGCTTGCAAAATCTTAATTAATCTTCCTGCTGATTCAGCAAATACATTCGACTTTCATAAAGCAGATGAACTGATAAAAGCAGGTGAGATGGCTGCTAAAGAAGTATTTTCAAAATATTTAAATTCATAAACTATAAAAATCTCAGTCTATTTATTTGGCACTACCCATCCCGATTTTTCTATTGGTAAGCTTCGCAAGCAAACCGAAAATTCCATATTTGCCATCGTGCCAAACATTCCTCACCGCGAAAAAAAGAAACATAAAGTGCAAGACTTACTTAGTCTTATCTAAAAATAATATTTCGGTGTTGCTGACCCCAATTGTGTAATTCATTAATCAGTTTCTCTAATGTCCTACCGTATTCTGTCAATGAATATTCCACCGTTACAGGAGAAGTATCAAAAACGGTTCGCTTAACTAATTGGTTTATTTCTAAATCTTTCAGCTCTTTCGATAGCATTTTTCCGCTTATCCCTTTAACTTCTCTTTGTAATTCCCTAAACCGGTGGTTGCCCAAAAACAAAGCAAAAATAATTGGGAGTTTCCACTTTCCGCTAAGAATATCTAGTGCATCGCTCACAGGAAGAAGTAGTTTGTTGCATTCTTCTTTTATTTTTTCAGCCATTCTGTATGGAGTATTTTGAAATGATTTGCAAATATAGTTTTTTTTCAAAGCAGGTTTACCAAAGGATACTAGTATCCTTTGGTAAACTGGTTACAAATATAAACCATATATAGTTAAGTTTGCAAGTAAGAATTAAAAACCAAAAAAATTATGATACTAATTACAGGAGCCAACGGACATTTAGGGTCGGCCACTATTGAATTTTTAATGAAAAAAAATCCTGAGACCCCAATCAGGGCATTGGTAAGAACCGAAGAAAAAGGAACTGCATTCAAAGAAAAAGGAGTGGATATTGCTATTGGAGATTACTTCAACTATGATTCGCTGCTTGCCGCCCTGCAGGGTATTGATACCCTTTTATTGGTTTCATCCAGTTCCATAACCGGACGCTATGAACAGCACGCCAATGTTATAAAAGCGGCAAAGACAAGCGGTATACGCCATATCGTTTATACCAGTGTCCTAAAATCTTCACCTGAATCTAAATTTAGTGCCGGAATTGACCATGTAAAAACCGAAGCTGAAGTTAAAGCTTCAGGCATATCATATACCATCATGGGCAATACCTATTATGCTGATTTTTTGCCGATGCTGCTGGGTGATTTTAAGGAAACCGGTACCATTTATTACAGCTCAGGTGATGCAAGGGTTAATTTTGCCACTCGAAATGACATGGCAGAAGCCAATGCGGTAGTACTTTCCAATCCATCAGCCCATCAGAACAAAGTGTATAATATTACTGCATCTGCAGCTTATACATTTAAAGATATTGCCACTATGCTTTCAGATATTGTAAATAAACCCATCCAATATGTGGAAATTCCTCTGGAGGATTTGAAAAATGGCATGCTGCAACATGGCTTGCCGGAAGATGTTGCTGTTATGATGACAAGTATTGCAGAGACTATGAAAGCCGGTGAATTTGATTATGCTGATGATACCTTAGAAACATTAATAGGTCATAAACCTCTGGATTTAAAGGATTTTCTTAAAACTGTTTATTCACCACCGGCACTTACATAGTTATTTGCTGTAAAACCAGAATTATTCCATACACGAAAAAATATCAAACCATGAATTTAAAAGAAAAAATCGAAGACCTGAATCAAATGATTCTTACAGGTAAACAAATGGATGCCTTTGAAAAATATTATCATGAAGATGTGGTAATGCAGGAAAATAATCAATCTCCTACTGTTGGAAAATCAGCCAATCGAGAGAGAGAAAACCAATCAGTGCAAATGGTGGAAGCATTTCACGGAGCGGAAATAAAAGCGGTTGCTGTTGGCCCAGACGTTACCATGGTCGAATGGATGTTTGACATGACTTATAAAGGAGGTCATCGTGCAAAAATGGAACAGGTAGCGGTACAAAAATGGAAAGACGGACAAATTATTCACGAACGGTTTTATTATAATTCACCTAAATAAATATAAAAACAAGCACTCTAAATCCTTAAAT
Organism: Daejeonella sp. JGW-45; assembly: GCF_029360805.1. Lineage (GTDB taxonomy): Bacteria > Bacteroidota > Bacteroidia > Sphingobacteriales > Sphingobacteriaceae > Daejeonella. The sequence continues at coordinate 642,098 of NZ_JARKNC010000010.1, forward strand.
TCTTTCTATGACAGAATTTTGGCGTAACATCAATCGTAACGATTAAACGAATAATCATTACATCCCGGGAGTTTGCAATATCGGGAAAGAAGAAATAAAAAGACGAAAATTCGCTGCTTTAGCATCACTGGTGGTTACCGTTATCCTCATAATGGTTTTATTGATGCTGCCTGAAAACCGACCGTGGAGATTAACGCTGTTTGTTCCAGTTACATCTTTCGCAGTTAGTTTTCAGCTGTGGTATTTCCGTTTCTGCGTTGCATTCGGGATAAAAGGATTATTAATTTCGGAAATCTCGGAAAAAATTACACAGTTGAACAAGCCAACTTCAGAAAGAAAGACCGTGCAAAAGCATGGCAGATGATAAACACAGGCATATTGGCAAGCATAATTGCCGCTTTGATAAATGCGGATTCGATGACGTTGTAATTGGCCTTTCGTCTTCTCTTACCGGTAATTACTTCGCTCATAACATTTTGTAATTAAAAATCATCCAATTCTAAAACTTCTATTGCTGAATGCAGGTAATAGTTCTTCAAAAGTATCTTCAATATTTGCGTTCTCATCCATCATGGCGAACACAGACTTAATATTAGAAAATATATGAGATGTCATAGATTTTGGGTTTACTGTGGCAAGTTTCACCATTGCATAAAATCTTTCCTATTCATATTTAATACTCATTAAATAATAAAACAACTCACAACCTTAAATAATCAGCTTGCCAATTTTAATGTTTTGGATATTGTTTTAGTTTGTGATTCTACTTTTGTTGGCAATTAGTTTATCCCTTTCCACCATTGATCAAATTGTTGTGGAATTTCTTTCAGCAAAACAACTTCTCCTATCTTTGGAGTTATTAATGGAATGTTTGCTTTTTGGGTGTTTTCAAAAGCTCTTATCAGAGGTTCGTTCCAGGCATGATTACCCAAAGCAAATTTTGAGGAATGCACCGTAAAGAGCCGTTTTGCGCTCAAATCGTTGGCAACCTGTACAATTTCCACGGGCAACAGATGCACGTGTTTCCAATTTTCATTGTATTGACCGTTTTCGATAATTGCCAAATCAAAAGGGCCAAATGTTTTTCCAATTTCAGCGAAATGTTTGTCATAGCCACTATCGCCACCAATGTATATTTTCATGGTGGGTGTTTGCAATACAAAAGAAATCCATAGAGCTTGGTTACGTTTAAAACCACGACCCGAAAAATGCCTGGCCGGTGCAGTATAGACCACGGAACCCGGTTCTAAAATTTCTTCCTCATTCCAGTCTTTTTCAATAATCATTTCTTTGGGAAAACCCCAGCTTTCAAAATGAGCACCCGTGCCTAGTCCGCAAATGACTTTTTTGATTTTCGGCTTTAATTTTTTGATGGCATTGTAATCCAGGTGATCCCAATGGTCGTGCGAAATAAAGAGATAATCTATTTCGGGGAAATCTTCCGGAGTATAATTATTGGTGCCTTTGAATGCTTTTATTGAAAATGAAAGAGGGGAGGCGTACCGGCTTAAAACGGGATCAACCAATATTTTTTTTCCGTCAATCTGCATAAAATAGGAGGAATGTCCAAACCACACCAGCAGGTCTTCGTTTTTGTCTAAATGCAACAGGTCGGTTTTTACGGAAGGAATTTCATCAACCGGTTTTACCCTTTTGCTTTTCTCAAAAAGAGATTCTTTCATAATGGTAAAATAGCTAACACCTTCCGACATAATTGGGGTTAGACTTTGGTTTTGAAAAGCACCATCGTGATAGTTGGGCGATTTTTTAATGCGTTCTAATCGTTCTCCTGTAGGTAATTTTCCGAATTGGGGTTGTTGCATAAAAATAACAACAGAAAACACCAATAATACAATGATGACAATGAGTATATACATTTTTTTTATGGATTTGGTATTTTTCATTTTTATGAGTTACCCAATTCAATCCTAAAAAGTTAAAAGGGGTTGAAAATTGCCAAACATCATAGCCCAGGGTTTAAACCGTGGGCTATGATGGAATAAACAACAACAAAAACCGTTTTAACGGTTTTTGTTAAAAATCTCATCAAAAAACTGTTTCATCGCTATCCAGGAACGCTCATCGGCTATTTTGTTATAGGCCAATCCTTTTGATGGATCATTACCATTGTTTATGTTAGAAAATCCGTGAACAGCGCTGCTATAGGATATAAGCTGATAATCTGTTCCGGCTTTGTTCATAGAACTTATAAAGGTGTTGAACTCTTCCGCACTCACAAAAGGATCTACTGCTCCATGGCACACCAATACTTTGGTTTTAATATTTTGGGCATCGTCAGGATTAGGTGTGCTTAAACCACCGTGAAAACTAATCACACCTTTTATCCCAACTCCGCTACGTGCTAATTCCAAAACGGTTGTCCCACCAAAGCAATAGCCCATAGCCGCAATATTGTTGACATCTACTTGCTTTTGTTTTTTGAAAACAGACAATGCAGCCTTGATACGGGAGCGAAGCAGTGTTGTGTCTTGTCTGTATTTGCCTGCATTGGCACCGGCGGACTGGAAGTCGGTAAACAAAACGCCTTTACCAAAAATATCGGCTGCAAAAGCTACATAACCTAACTGTGCCAATTTATTGGCACGGCTCTTTGCATAATCATCTATCCCCCACCATTCGTGAACTACTATTACGCCCGGTTTTGGAATTTTTATAGCATCATCATAATACAACCATCCTTGTAAAATGGTTTCACCGTCTTTGTATTCAACAGCTCTTGAAACTACTTTTGCAGAAACTTGAATACTTGTAAAGAGTATTACTGCAAAAAAGATTACTATTTTTTTCATCTGTATATAATTGTTTTTAATGGTGATGAAGCTTGCATGAGCTTATATTCATATCGCTGAGTGAGCGGTAAGCTCATGCAGGTTTCATTTCTTATTATTTTCTGGTTATTTAAGTTGTTTAAAAAAAGAAATCCCCGTTGGTTCTGTCTGCTGCGGTGAATTGGAGCATCCAGTGCGGATAGATGGGGGTAAGTTTGGTCAATTCATCTAAATGTGCCACATCTTCGGTTGTCATTTCCCACGTAGTCGCTTTAATGTTGTCTTCAATCTGATGTGGTTTGGTGGCTCCTATTAAAACTGAGGAAACGATAGGCTTTCTCAACAAATAATTTAAAGCGGCTTGTGCAATTGTTGCATTATTTTTATTAGCAATTTGCTCCAAAGCATCTACAATGGCATATCCCTTTTCCGGATTAATTTGAATAAAGTTTTGTTCTTCGTTACTTCTTCTGGTACCTTCTGGCATAGGTTGGTCTTTACGGTATTTTCCTGTTAAGAAACCACCTCCCAGCGGCGACCATGGCGTAAGTCCCAGACCCTGATCCTGGAGCAAAGGAACCAATTCATATTCGACATCCCTGGAAATAAGTGAGTATATTGCTTGTAGAGAAACAAATTTTTCAAAATGATTTTCTTTTGAAATAGCCAATGCCTTCATCAACTGCCACCCGGTAAAATTGCTTGCCCCGATGTAGCGGACTTTTCCCTGACGCACCAAATCCGTCAAAGCACTCAAGGTTTCTTCCAACGGTGTAATGGGGTCAAAACTGTGTACAATGTAATGATCAATATAGTCAGTACCCAATCTGCGTAAACTATTGTCACAGCTTTCAATAATGTGCTTACGGGAAAGCCCCACATTATTAATTTCTTTACTCATTCTGCCACGTACTTTGGTGGCAATCACCACTTCATTGCGTTTGTCTTTAAGGGCTTTCCCTAATATTTCCTCCGATTGCCCATGTGAATACACATCAGCAGAATCAAAATAATTGATGCCGGCATCCAAAGCAATATCCACCAGTCGTTTGCTGTCCTTGTAATCTAAACTTCCTACAACACTCCAGTAGCCACTGCTACCAAAACTCATGGTGCCAAAACAAAGTTCAGACACTAATAAACCAGATTTACCTAATTGATTGTATTTCATTACCTTTTTTTTAATTGTACGTTAATTGTTTTAAGATTTAACAGATAGTTTCCGTTAAAATGGGTTTCAATTCAAAAGCATTTGCCAATAATTCAAATGATTTTCTGCGAGCTTCATAGTCAACAGCCATAGTGGTTATCATAATTTCATCGGTTCACGGTGGCTGTAAAATTCAGACATGCCCATACAACCAAGTCCTACAGCAGACACTTCTAATCCTTGATTTTCTAATTTTTTTTTCATATGCTTTTATTTTTAACTGAATTTATTTTTCCCTTACTTCAATTTGCTTTTCCATGCTTCAAATTCAATGGCCACAATTCGCTGACCTGTTATTCCGTTGCTTTCATCGGACGAAAGAAATACAATTGGTGCAGCCATCACATTGGGGTTTAATAACTGAAAATATTGAATAATTTCTTCCCTAAACTCATTTGGTATCATGCCTGTTTCAGTAGCACCTCCAGGCAGCAACATATTAACGTCAATATTTTTTTCCTTTAAATCCTCTGCCATAATCAGTGACAACGATTCAGCACCTGCTCTTGATGGGCCATAAGGCACAAATCCTTTGCGGCGCATCGTTTCGTAGTTCATAGAGATGTTTATGATTTTTCCTTTGCCGGCTTGCAAAAAGAGGGGTACAAAAGCTTTGGCAACCAGAAAATACCCGGTGAGATTGGTGTCGATGAGGTTACGAAATCCTTCGGCAGTTACTTTATAAAATGGCTCTGGCTTTGATAAAAACGAAGGATTCACCGTGCGCATACCAATACCTGCATTATTAACAAGCACATCTAGTATTCCCCATTTATTTGTTACCCACTGTACGGCGTTTTCTATTTCGGTTTCGTTTCTCACATTCATCATCAGTCCGTATACTTCTGCATTAAGCGCTTTTACTTCTTCAACAGCGTTATGGATTTTTTCTTCCGAGCGCCCGGTAATTAGAACAGATGCACCTGCTGCAGCCACAGCTTTTGCCATGGCTAAACCAAGGCCTGAAGTGGCTCCTGTAATAATAATTTTCTTTCCTTGAAGATTGTCTGACATTATTTTAATAATTTATTATTTTCAAAATATCTTTTTCAATGGCTTCCGGCTTAGTGGTTGGTGCATATCTTTTTAGCACTTTTCCGTTTTTATCAATCAGAAACTTGGTGAAGTTCCATTTGATTTTGCTTCCCAAAAAGCCGCCTTTCTTACTTTTTAAGTAGGTGTAAACAGAATGTTCATTATTACCGTTTACATCCACTTTTTCAGTAAGTTGAAAGGTTACTCCGTGATTTATTTTGCAGGCTTGTTCTACTGTTTCATTTGTCTCCGGTTCCTGGTTCCTAAACTGTGCCGAGGGGAAACCCAGCACTACCAAACCTTTGTCTTTATATTTTTGATGTAGTGCCTCCAGCCCTTCAAACTGCGGTGCCAGTCCGCATTTGGTTGCCGTGTTTACGATCAATACATTTTTCCCTTTGAAATCTTTCATTTCCAGGATTTCTCCATTGGGCTTTTTAGCCTGCAGAGTATAAAATTCTGTTTCCATAATATTTTTTCCCATTACATTTTTGCTTTATCTAAAAAAACAATACTTAGCATGATGCTGATAGCCACAATCCCCAAAAAGAAAACAAGTACAGACATTTTGTTTTGAGAATTGATTTTGCTGTATCTAAAAAGCAGATAACCAATAACGATGTTAAACAAGCCCCACAATAGGTTTACTATTGGCACCGAAAGCCCTTTGCCTGGGGGATCAGCAAATGGTGAGGGAAAGGGGTTTCCGGAAACACCATTTACAAAATGGGGTACTGCATTGGCCAGGAACATGCCAGCAAAAAAGGCTGTCAAATAATGGTACCATTTCATATTAATCATGATTAGTTGATATTAATTCTACTTCAATGTTGTTTCGGGTTGCATTGGAGTACGGGCATACCTGATGCGCCTTTTCAGCAAATGCTTTCGCCTGCTCAAGATCAATCCCGGGTATGTTTATATTCAATTTCACAGCCAGTTGAAAACCGCCTGTTTTGTTTTTGAAAATGCTCACATTTGCTTCAACTGTAGTAATGCCGGTTTTTATTTTTTCCATCCTTATTACTCCGCTCAATGCACTGTCGAAACAGGCAGCATAGCCTGCAGCAAACAATTGTTCGGGGTTTGTGTAATCGTCATTAGCGCCACCTAATGCTTTTGGAAAACGGACTTCCAGGTTAAGTACATTATTGTCGCTTTTTACGTGTCCGTTTCTACCGCCAGTTGCAGTAACAGTGGATGTATAAAGTATTTCCATTTTGTCTGTGTGTTTTTTGTTGTTTATTAAATTGATTTGGTAGATTACTGATAAATAACACCCGTTACTTCCTTTACTAATTTTTGTAGGTATTTAGGATTAACATTGCAGCTTTTGATGTGTTTACTGAACTGCAGCGGAATATTTGCGGCTTGCTCCTCCATTTTCTTTCCCTGTTGAGTAAGTGATATGATCACGATCCTTTCATCCTTATCGCTTCTCGTCCTAGTTATAAGTTTATTTTTCTCTAACCGTTTTAAAAGGGGAGTAAGCGTGCCACTGTCTAACAACAGGCAGTCGCCCAATTCCTTTACGTTTACACTCTCCTTTTCCCAAAGCACCAACATCACCAGGTATTGGGGATAGGTAATGCCCAAGTTGGCTAAAAACGGTTGATACATACTGGTAATCTTACGGGACAAAGCATAGATGTGAAAGCATAGCTGGTTCTCTAATTTCAGAATTTCTTTCATCAAATTAAGTTGTTGGATTTGAATTGCAAAGTAATTAATTGTACAAAATTAAGTTGTACACAATTAAAAAACAAATAACTTTATACTTTTAAATTTAAGGGAAAACAATATTTTTCTTAATAATGAAATGGTAACTTTATAAGGTCAAATGCCACTTTGCGGATTACCTGCTTTGAACAGGAGAGGATTTTTAGGAAATATTTAGACCCTCTGCTCTAAAAATCCCCTTAAGTAGCTCTTATTGTCATTCTAATTTCATTTGATATTTATATCTAATACCGTTTGAATAGAATCGTCCTAATGATTCAGCTTGTACCATCACAACTGTAGTAGCGCGCTCCATTAATAAATGAGCTTTTCGAAGTATTCATTTGATCTGAATAACTGAACTTAGCGTCTCTCACCTAGTACAAGGCTTGGCTGTAGCTGCGCAGCGTGCCGCCATGATCTATTCCTTCTTCGCCATCTGTAAAAAGCATGAGGTTAATCCTTTCCAGTGGCTCAAATACGCCCTCCAGAATATCATGACTATCAATCATAAAGACATCCGGGACCTTTATCCACAGAACTTTAAGAAATTAATTAAAGTTCTGGAGATGGGGTTGGTCGGGCGGATACGTCTATACTTTGTTTTTCTGGTGAAATATCTTCCTTTCATTTACTACCACACTTTTAATGTTTCGCTTCTAAAAAGATTAGCCTTTAAATACAACAATTAGTGTGATCGTCAATAATAAGCAGGGGGGCATTTGCCCCCGTTATAACTAAACCAAACTCCGCATCCAAAGCCTTACTACACATGAGATGGGTTAAACTCTGCTTCCTCATACACCTCATGAAACTCCTGTGGCTCATAATCTTCCACCATCAATTCCTCTATGGGCTGTTTCTTCTTCTTACTAAACTTAGCAATCAACTTATCGAAGATGGCATACATCACAGGTACGACAACAAGGGTCAAGAACAATGAACTCAACAATCCACCGATAATTACCCATGCCAAACCATTCTTCCATTCTGCACCAGCACCGCTTGCTAGTGCAATTGGTAGCATACCGATTACCATGGCTATAGTTGTCATCAATATTGGACGAAGGCGTGCATGGTTAGCATCGATCAACGCCTGATAAGTACTTTCACCTTCAGCCTTTCTCTGGTTGGTAAAGTCAACCAAAATGATCGCGTTTTTAGCAACTAATCCAATTAACATTATTAAACCAAGTATGGTAAACAGATTAAGTGAATTATTAGTTAACGCCAATGCAAGCAACGCGCCTACTACCGACAAGGGTATAGAGAACAACACCACCAACGGATAAACGAAGCTGTTGTACAACGACACCAGGATAAGATATACCAGTACTACTGCTGCTAATAATGCAATACCTAGCGAACCAAAACCTTCGCTCTGGTTTTCCATGTCACCACTCCATATTGTTGTTACACCTGTAGGCTTTCTTAGCTTTTCTAAAGCTACCCCCCACTCCTGTGCTACAGAACCTGATGGACGACCAACAGTTTGTGCCTCCACGGTAACAGACGTGCTCTTGTCTCTTCTCTCCAACATGCTTGGACCAGAACCTTCACTGATAGTAGCGAATTGCGACAATCGAATTTGTTGACCAGTATTATTCGTGAACAAAAGATTACTTACATCCTGTATACTTTGCCTGTTAAAACTACCAAAGCGAATATTTATATCGTACTCATATTCCCCTTGCCTGAACTTACTATCTGTATTACCACTAAATGCAGTACGCATTGTTTGTCCTACAGTTGCAAGGTTCAATCCAAGCGCTGCCATCTTATCTCTGTCAACCTGAACATTGATTTCAGGATTACCTGCTTCAACAGATAATCGCATTTCAGTAGCACCTTTTATCTTTCTTAATTCTGCCATTGCAGCGTTAGCAAAAGCTAGAGCACTATCCAACGTTGGAGCAGTAACAACTAAAGCAAGAGGTGCCCGTTCTGCTGAACCCAAAATACTAATAGGTACTGTCTTCACTTTTGCACCAACAAGCATTGGTTGTAACTCTTGTTTAATCTTTGCAGCATAAATACTTGCTTCATCTGCCCTTTCTTTTTTAGGAACCAATTGCACATTTATTTCTGATTTGTATGCTGTTGCCTGCGTAGCACCCATACCATCACTAGATTGGCCTACAGTGGTAATAAGCTTTGTAACCTCCGGCTTTGTCTTCAGGTAGTTCTCCGCTTTTTGTGTAATAGCATTTGTTTGTTCAATAGAAGCATCTTTAGGCAGCTCAATCTGTACTAAAAATTCACCTCTGTCACTCTTGGCAAAAAACTCTGTACCAATAAACCCTGCTCCTACTAAAGCAAATGACGCTATCAGCAAGCCAAACACTAACGCCAATGTTGTTTTCTTATGAGCTAACGACCATTTCAAAATATTCGTAACCCAGTTTGTGAATTTGTGCAACCCTTTTTCGAAAGCAAGAATTATCCTTCCAAAGAAACTATTACCTGTTATACGTTCAAGCTTACCAAACCTGGATGACAACCATGGAACAATTGTGAACGATGATAACAGTGATAGCAATGTAGCTATGGATACCGTTACACAAAACTGCTTCAATATATCTGCAGCCAGACCTGTACTTAGTGCGATAGGTACAAACACCACCACAATAACCAATGTAATTGATGTAACAGTAAAACCTATTTCTTTTGTAGCATCATAGGCAGCACGAACACGGTTCTTACCCATTTCCATGTGCCGATAGATGTTTTCCAACACCACAATCGCATCATCCACCAATATCCCTACCACCAGTGATAGTCCTAACAACGACATCAGGTTTAGCGAGTAGCCAAGCAATGCCATAAATATAAATGTTGCAATTAACGATGCCGGAATGGCTACCATTACAATCAATGCGTTTCTTAAGCTATGCAGGAAGAACAACATAACAAAAGCTACCAGTAAAATCGCAATAAATAAGTCGAATATAACAGCATCTGCAGATTCTAACGTGTAGATAGAACTGTCATTCACTACATTCATCTTCAAGCCTGACGAAGCATAATCTTTTTGTAGTTTTTCTATTGCTGCACGTACCTGCTCACTTACGGCAACAGCATTAGCATCTGATTGCTTAATGATTTGTACGGCAATTGCACTGGTTTGGTCTACACGTGCTAACTTCTCGACATCTTTCTGGGTATCCTGTACATCTGCCACCTCCATCAGCCTAACCTGTGCACCGGCAGGAGAAGTAGCAATCACAAGATTACTTAACTCATCTATATTTTTATACTTACCGGTAAGCCTGATGAGTATATCCCTTTCCCTCGTTTGAACACTACCTGTTGGGAAGTCGAGGTTGCTTTGCAAGACTGCATTTTGTACCTGCAATAATGAAAGACCGTTTGCTTCAAGCCTGTTTGCGTCAATGCTTACCTGTATCTCACGCTCTTGTCCACCAATCAGGTTCACCCTTGCAACACCTTCGACTCTGGATAGTATAGGCGCAATCCGCTTATCCATAAGGTCGTAAAAAGTAGCCTCATCAACATTACCTGTACCTGACAACGTCATAACAGGTAAGTCATCCAGCGAAAATTTAGCTAACGAAGGCGGGTCTACATCTTCTGGTAAGTCCTTTAAAATAGCGTTCACCTTACGTTGTGCATCGTTTAAGGCATAGTCTACATCGCTGCCGCTTTTAAGCGTTATAATTACCGTTGATACACTTTCAAACGACTTCGTGTCTAGCTTCTTAATGTTCTCCATTGAAGACACTGCATCTTCAATCTTCTTCGATACGGTATTTTCAACTTCGCTAGGAGATGCACCCGGGTACACCGTTGTAATAGATACGACGGCCGGGCTGAACTTCGGTAACAACTCGTAATTAAGCGAAGTATAACTTAACAACCCTCCTAATATAAGTACTGTAAAAAGTACTATCACCAGCGTTGGGCGTTTTATAGATATTTCTGCAATTTTCATTTTTCAAATTATTTATAATCTCTCTTTCAGTTCGTTTTTTTTTGTGTAGCACGCTTTAGTAGCTCCGATTAATCATCCGTTGCGTCGCACTCTGGTGCTGAAGAAAATTCTTTGTTGTTGCGGGGAACGAAGCAACAGCTCTACTGATTTTAAATCTTTTTCAATTCAATCATCAGATTGCTTCGTCGTACCTCCTACCATTGACGTTTACTTTTGTTCTTGACTTCGTATTAATTGAAATATATAAACTACAGGAACAAGCAAGTGGCACAACGATATCTAATCCTTATCCCGTTGCCCGTCCCCAAAAAATCGTTCTAACAAATCATGTTTTCTTAAAGCCTATTTAAGGGTTGTGGTCCCTTAAATAGGCTTCACTTTACTTCCGTCAACAAGGTTTATCTGACCGCTTGTAATAACCTTATCGCCTGTAGTTAAACCTTGAAGTATTTCAACCTGCTCGCCAATAATTCTGCCGGGAATAACCTTGCGTGTTCTTGCTACGTTACCTGCATCAAGTACAAACACTTTATTGCTGCTTACGCTACCAACAAAGGCGGCACGTGGCACAACAACTACAGGAGTTTGACCTGGAAAATCGAAGATGGCAGTCCCATACATGCCCGCCTTTAGCTGGCTGCCTGCATTTGCTATCTCAATCTCAACAGGAAAGTTTAAAGCAGCATCAGCCTTTGCTGCAATAAAGCTTACACGACCTGTAAAGGTTTTATCAGGAAACACACTTGCTTTTACCTGTACAGGACTACCAATTTTTAACTGAGCAACCTGGTTCTCGTTTACATTAACTGTAAGCTTTAGCTTCGATACATCTACAATCTCAAACATTTTTGTACCAGGAGAAACATAAGCTCCAGGCTCTATGTAACGCTTGTTGATGATACCGTTGATGGAAGCTCTTGCATTAGCATCACCAACACGAATACGTGATTGAGACACGCGTGCCCTTGCATTTGTAACGGCAAGTCTTGCCTGATCGAGTTGTTGTTGGGTAACACCTCCGGTTTTAAAAGCATTCTCGTAACGCTGCAGGTCTCGTAGTGCATTTTGAAGCGTTGCCTGTCCACTTTCTAAATCAACATTTAGCGTACCTGCATCAACTATAGCCAATGTTTGACCTCTCCTTACACGACTACCTTCATCCACCAAAACCCTCACAACACGACCTGCACTTTCAGAAGCAAAATCCATTTGCGCTGCAGGTGCAAAGTTTCCATTAACAGCAAAATCTAAATCAAGCGTTTGTGTTTGCACATCGGCTACCCTAACAGCCACATCACTGCTTGATTGTGCAACTACAGCCGTCTTAGCTTCGTTCTTCTTTTTGTTATTTGTAAGAATCCAACCTATCAGCGCAACAGATCCTGCAATGATTGCTACGGTTAATAATGTTCTTACTACAGACCTCTTTTTCATTTGTATTTTTTTATTAGTTTAGTTTAGTAAAGATTTAAGTGAACCTTGTGCTTTTATCAATTGTATTTCGGCAACTCTATAATCGAGTAACGCTGATGAATAATTTGTTTGTGCTTCTGTTAATGAGTTTTCTGCATCAATCAAATCGGTTAATGTTGCAAGACCATTGTTGTAGTTGTTTAGCGTATTTGAGTAAACCTCTTGCGCCAACCTTACGTTCTCCTGCTGGTTGTTCAGTGTAATAACACTGTTGTTGATTTGTGTTTTTGCATTCTCGTAAGCAAGGTTTAACGACAACTTTGTCTGAGCTATATCTTCGTTCAACTTACTGATTGCTACATCAGCTTGTTTTATTCTTGCTTTAGTAGCACCGCCATTAAAAATCGGCACACGAAGGTTTAAACCCACTGATGCAACATCAAACCAGTTAGCACCTTCTGACTGACCTTTAAATATCGGGAAACTGTTACTCAAACCTTGGTATGAATAGGAGCCTGATAGCGATAAGTTAGGCAAGTACTCACTCTTGGTTGACTGGCGCTGGTACTCCAACAATGTTCTTTGAGTTTTTAGTACTGCCAATTCTGTTCTGGTCGAAACATCTACAGTATCTGTTTGTAGTATTGCCTGTGCTCTTATTGTAGCCAACTCAACATCAGGAACTGTAATAGGTGTTTCAATAGGCATTCCTATGTAAAACTTCAACTGATTTTGTAACAGCTCTACAGCGTTCAACAGTTGTTGACGACGGCTTCTTAGGTTAGATACATTTACTGCTATCCGGTCTACATCTATCTTTTTGGCTAAGCCATTGTCATACAAACTTTGTAATACGGCCTGCACCTTCTGTGTATTCTTGATGGTGCTATCAATTAAGCCAAGTTGCTGTCGTTGTACTAATACCCGGTAGTAACTGGTGGCTACCTGTTCAATAATCTGCTCTTCGGTTAGTTGCTTATTTAACCTGTAAAACTCCACTGTTGTACGAGCAGCCTTTAACCCTGTAAATACAGAGTTATCAAATAATGTTTGGTTAAAAGATACCCCAGCATTTGCATTCCACTTTTGACCAAATGCCACTAATACAGTCTCACCTGGACGCCCAAAAAAGTCACCGGGTAGAGCACTTTGTTGAAGAATTGGATTATAAGTTAACCCACCTGAACCGTTTATCTGTGGTAAAGCTCTCGCCCTTACTTCATCAATTCTGTATTGACTGTTCTCTACATCCAGGTTTGCCTTTCTTGCATTCTGGCTTGCTTCTAAGGCATACTTCAATGCATCTTTTAAGTAAAGCGTAGTAGGCTGCTGTGCGTTAGAAGTGTTGAGGAACATTACTGCGATGAACATTAGCAGCAACTTCCAAACACCCCTAGATTGTCTCAGGCGCTTTTTTTTGTTTGTTTGTTTCATTTCAATTCGAAAACTATGTTTCATTATCTGCTTTTAAATATTTAATTATTAAACTTTTTCCCTTTGGTGTTGCAATTGCATGCAGGTAGAACTCGGTTAACTGCATCAGTTTGTGCAATTGCATGGGTCTTCCTATAAGAGTTCTTGCATCGAGAACTGTTAGTATTTGCTGTAGACGTATATCTACTGTAAAAGGAATATTTATATCAGGACGATATACTTCTTCATTTATTCCTTGTTTCAAGTTTTCGGTAATGAACGGGAGTAGCCAATTCTTTTGAAAATCTTCTATCCTTCTCCAGATGACTGGGAAGAATTTCTTAAGTTGATAGAAGAAAGATGCACTGATATTCGCAACTACATCAGCTGCCGCTGCTGTGAAAAGAACTACCTCTTCAATCGGGTTATTAGCGTGCTTTCTACATTCAGAGGTCCGGTCTTTAAAACCTTCAATTAAATCCTCCACTATCCGTTCAACCAGTTGGTTTTTATCTACAAAACATTTATAGATTGTCTTTTTAGATACAGCCACACCTTTGGAGATATCATCCATCGATACGCTCTTTATGCCATTCGAAAAGAACAGCTCTCTTGCTTTGGATATAATCAGTTCTTCCATTCGTTACTTTTCAATCCGTTTAACAAAATTTGCATTACATCCTTCTGCTTATCAAATAAGGCATCCATATCCAGGTTTTGTAGAAACGGTGACTTGCCTTTGATACAATGGTCAAAAGCCTGGAGGGTTTCAAGTAGTAGCCGTGCTGTCTTTTCGGTATCAAGCGGACGAAGTGTTTTAGCCTCTATTCCTCGCTTCAAAAAATCTGATACGATTCGTTCTTTCCTTAAATGAGATTGTTGGATAAAATGCGTGAATTGCGGAGACAACTTATTCATTTCAACACTTTCGGACTGGAGTGCTAACATCATGTACTTCTTAAAGAACTGTCTCTTAACTTCTATTAAAGCTAACAAACCATCTTCCACAGAACTTACCGAGCTTAATGCTGAATTAAATCCTTCCAAAACCTCGTTTATTATCTTTTGTCCAACAGCCTCAAGCAGTGTGCCTTTATCCTGGAAATAGTAAAATAAGGATGCTTTTGAAATACCTATATCCTCCGCTATTTCCCCAAGCGTTGTCTTATTGATACCAAAATGTGTAAACCTTTTGATAGCAGCCTCTACGATGTGGTCCTGCTTCACCGAAACCTCTTCTTTCATTTCGAGTATTTGACTTAATTAATTACTGACTTTTTTGCTTTAAAAGTCAAAGTTACAACAAACAAGACTTCGTTCCAAATTTTTGTAGATTTTCAATGCATATTAATTGTTAAACATGGGCGTCAACGGCAACCACGAAGAGCGCCCTCGTGAGTTTTTTTCCGAGTTGGAGGTAGTAAAGTTTAGCAACTCAAGCCTTTAACGAAGATGGCAGCAACTTCCTTCTCCCTTATTAGAAGTTTGTAAAACTGCCCTTGATCAGGAAAAAAATTTGCTTTACGGCCGAAAGTAGCATGTCGCAGGCCGTCAAGGCATTCAATTAGTAGTTCGGCTACTTTTAGTGTATCCTTAATTTTTAAGCCTTGTGCTTTTGCGTTATTAGAGAGGATGGTAGCGATAAGATTAATATCCCTGCTCCTGCTTGCAATAAAGATGGTTTCAAGTTCAGAGGGAAAAGAGGTACCTATTGTTTTGAGGTACTCAAGGATGTTATAGTTCTTGATGATAAACTCCGTTCTTGTTTCTAAGTATTTATTAAGCGCATTTAACAGGTATTGTTCGTTTAATAAGTCACGTTCATTAGCCCGTTCGGCTTCAATGCTCCCTTGCAAGACTGCAGCATACAGATTTAGCTTGTCAGGGAAGTAGTAATATAAAGACGCCTTTGATATAGACAAGTCATCCGCGATCTCATTCATAGTTGTTTTCGCAACACCAAAATGTGAGAACCGCTTTTTCGCTGCTTCAATTATTTCATCTCTTTTTTTGTCCTGTGCCATTGTTTCTTACCGTTTTTCTTAATCGCGTGTTGAGTGTTAAATGTTCACGGAAAAGTAAGTAAGATATCAAAAATAATTTCTCCTCCTAATCTTTGCCTTGCTCTTTCGTGTTGGCTATTAACCTTGTTAATTAAGCTTTTCCCGGAATATGCAGTGTGGGGTTTGTTAAAGCGTATTCCATTACACTGCTAACTACATTGTTATAAGCGGTCGAAAGTTCATCTTCACTCTTTTTTCTTTTTTCGTTTTGGAGTTTTTCATTCTCTTCTAAAATAGTTATTCCTAGATTGTCAACATGAACTAGTTCATGGAACTGGCATGTTATACAGTTATCAATTATGAAATCTCGAGCTTTTGCTTCCAACTGTATACCGCTCCACGCAGCTGTAGTGTGTGGCCATTTATTTCCACATTTGACTTTTGTTATAAGGATTTAAGCGATGACGAGATAAGAATAAAATTAAATGTTCAGTTCTTAAGACGAATAATCTAAGATACTTACTAATAATTTTAGTAAACTAGCAGATGTATTTTTGTTGATAACGACTGCCTTTATTAAAGAGACATAAACAATTAAACTCCTATTTTTACCCTATATGGGAAAACCATTTGTAAAAGAGCTAGAAAAAATAAGTGATACCTTTGGATTGGGCGCTCGATCAATCCGACGGTGACATCCGTGATGAAATTCTCCATAATAGTGAAAAGCCACTTTTTGTAGTAGGTTCAGGAGGTTCATATTATTTAAACTACTTTAGTAACTTTATATCATAAGTTTTGCAGCTAAAAGGTGAAACAACGTAGTGAGTGATTCGAAGAGTAAAGAATTTCCGACTACATAAGACATTAACAACCAGTAGGTTACGAACAAGGTTTTAGTTCCCTACGGGCTACGATCCCGCTTTACCCATGGTAAAGCGGGATTTTTATTTTAAGGAAAATTGCTCCCTTCTCAAAGTGGTCAAACTGTAAGCTTCGCTGAAATCAACATAAAAGCCGTTTTCTTTGCTAAGAGAACGGCTTTTATGTTTTGAGAAAAAATGATACCGTCAAACTCCGAGTACCCATCTCACATCAAAGGCATCTGTTATCTCGACCAGTTTTTGCTCGTCGTTATGCATCGCGGGGAGATCCTTGTGACCTGGCCTTAATTTTGTAATGAGCGCCCTCCTGGTGTTCGCATTTTCACACGGAAGAAAGACTGAAAGATAATTTCCGATCTTCCTTCCTTCATTGTGTGCCAGATCTGAACCGTGAATAACTATATGATCAGAAAATAAAGAACCGCAAACAACGGGTGTTTCTGTATAGCCACGAAGTTCTTCATCAAATGTTTCAAAGTGCAGGGTTCCGCCAAAGCAATCCTGGTAAAACGAAAGTGCCTTCCTGCAGTTTCCCGAAAACGTGATAAAAACCCCGCTGCTTATTTGATTGCTGTTTTGAACTAACATAGGCAAATGGATCAGGCATCCGGAATTTCAGGTTCAACCAGCCTTTTCATTTTATCGAGCGATTCCTGCCATCCCAAATAACACATTTCCGCAGGTATGGCTTCGGGTATACCTGTCTGCACAATCTTAAGCTCTGTACCGCACATCACCTTTTTTAGTGATACGGTCGTTATGATCTCGCCGGGCAGGTTAGGGTCGTCAAACCTGTCGCAGTATCTAATATACTCATCCGGCTTAATCTCCAAATATTCTCCGCCAAATGAATGCCTGTTACCTGTACTGAAATTAATGAAGGACATTTTAAACTTGCCCCCTACTTTAAAATCCATTTGGTGTACTTCGCATACGAAGCCATAAGGAGGGATCCAACTTGAATGCGCAATTGGGTCAGAAAATGCACGGAATATCTTTTCGGGGCTAGCTGTAACTACCCGGTGCAATGAAACGGTGTTATCTTTCATTTCTTCGTTTTTTAGTGATTAATTCTATTTATTTTACTTTTTGCCTTCCGGAATCAGGTTTTTCTTCAGCTGTGACCTAATCTTTATTCTTTGATTTTGTTCTTCATTTCATTCTCCTTTTTCCGGAATGCAACGATGTCTCTAACCAGCTTTTCAGGGAAGGGTTTATCGGCAGGGATCTGGATAACAGACTTACTTGTCTTATAACCTTCCAGGTCGGTTTTAAAATGTTCCCAAAACGCTGTACTAAAAGGGTGTGACAGCGACATGTGGTTGGGAAATGCGCAATAGTAGATCAGGTAACCCTTATATTTAAAGCAGGGGATCTGGTAACTGATGCTTTCCTCGACGGCCGGTACCAGGTCATGAATGATCTTTCTGACCGTTTGCATTCGTGACAAGCTCTCACCGCTGAATCCCTGTTGATACTCGTCGATCGTCTGGTAATTTGTCTTAGCCATTCGCGTATATTTTATCGTTGTAGATGTAGGAAACTGCAAGAATTGCCAATACGATTAGTGGTAAGGCCATGTATGTTACATTTTGATCTACAAAGGCGTGGCTGATGAAAGCATAGATTAAATTAAATGTTAGTCCTGCATAAGCCCACTCCTTCAGTTTAGCTGGGGTTTTAGGATAAGAGATTGC
This sequence comes from Daejeonella sp. JGW-45, assembly GCF_029360805.1. Lineage (GTDB taxonomy): Bacteria > Bacteroidota > Bacteroidia > Sphingobacteriales > Sphingobacteriaceae > Daejeonella. Next base: position 660,213 of record NZ_JARKNC010000010.1, read on the forward strand.
GATAACGCCCAGTGCCTTACAAATGATAAGCGTATAAGCGAAGTAATCAGGATAGCCTAAAGGTTCCGTACCTACGGTCGCGTATTCCGGCGCGAATAGCAGGGTTCCAAGCGGCATTATACCTTCCCATAGTACGATGAAAATAGTGGCTGCCCAAAAGATAATTTTATTCTTCTTCATTTCTTTAATGACTAGTTGATGCTCCTTGTTTCTACGTACTTCACGAAACTGTTTAAGATAGCCTGCCATCCCTGTTTCTGGATTTCAGGATCATTCTCTGTTTCGGCGTCGAAGGTTGTTGTGAGAATGGTCTTGCCGTCTTTCTCTTCGAACACCGTGCTTGCGGTTCTGCCGTCGGACATAGTATAAGCTATTTCCTTATGCAGATCGACCTTGTTATAGGTGCCTTCAAAATCAAACCCGAAGCTGCCGTCTTTAGCCTCCATCCTGTTTTTGAATTTGCCGTTTATCCGGAGATCGTTTTCGCTGCTTGGTGTATGCCAGCTTGGGTCTGCGGTATTCCATTGCATGATGTCGGCCGGATTATTCCACACCTCCCATACCTTTTCTACGGGCGCATTTACTGTTGCTTCGACCGTGATTTTTGTTTGTTTTGTCATTGATATTTATTTTTTAGTTTTAGTTGTTATTTATAATACAAAGATGCAACTGGGCTTAAATCCCGGCCTATTGTAAAAGCGACAAATTAAGGGTGGATTACGACAGGGTATCCGTACCTTTAATTTAAACAGAATTTTATGCAAGTTTCAGTTTTTGTTCCGCAATACGGAGTAATAGAAGCTATTTCTCCGGCATTCAGGACCTTTAATACAGCTAATGAATTTCTAACAGCATTTGGTAAAGCGCCGGTGTTCAATGTAGAATACGTCGGATTGAATGAGTACGTACCTGCCAACAATGGCGAATACACTGTAAAGACAGACCGCTTGCTGAAAGATGTGAGTTATACCGACCTGCTTATTATACCGCCTACGTTTGGAAATACCGACACAGGCATCCAGGCTAATTTAGCAGCCATTCCCTGTTTCAAACATCTCCATCAGAACGGGGCCAGTCTTGCCAGTTTATGCATAGGCGCTTTTCTGCTGGCCGAAACGGGATTATTAGATGGGAGAAAGTGTTCGACTCATTGGGCGCATGTAAACGAGTTCCGGGAAAAGTACCCCAAGGTGGAAGTGGAGGACGGAGCGGTTATCACTGAACATGACAATATATATAGCAGCGGCGGTGCAAGCAGTCTTTGGAATTTAATATTGTACCTTGTGGAGAAGTTTTCGGACAGGGAAACAGCTGTAATGATATCCAAATACTTTGCGCTTGATATTGGCCGGGACAGTCAGTCTCAGTTTGCCATCTTCAGGGGGCAGAAAAATCATGGTGATCTCTGTATTCAAAAGGTTCAGGATTATATTGAGGAAAATTATGAAGATAAAATTGCCATTGAAGACCTGGTAAACCTGATCAATGTTGGCCGTAGGACATTTGAACGTAGGTTTAAGGATGCAACAAACAACAGTCCTGTAGAATACATACAAAGGGTAAGAATAGAAGCAGCAAAGAAGTTTTTTGAAGCCTCCAGGAAAAACGTCACTGAAGTTATGTATGGAGTAGGCTATACCGACACCAAAGCGTTCAGGGATATTTTCAGAAAGATTACAGGCCTTACACCTATAGAATACAGGAACAAGTTTGCAAAGGTAGCAACCGAAGTATAACAGCATTACCTCCGGCAGAACTGCCCGTGTTGCAATGCGGGCCGGATCTCCTTCTCACCTCAAGCCCGCCAGTTTCCGGCGTCCTTCCGTTTTGCATGGCAAGCCAAGGACAGATTATCAGTGCATCTTGCCAATCTCATTTTGTTTAACTATTTTTGTTTAAAGTTAAACAAAATGAATTCCCTAACAATTGCCCAGCTGGCTCAGTTTTCAGGCGTTAAACCTCATACCATCCGTGTTTGGGAGCAGCGGTATCAGGCCCTGAGTCCTGCGAGGACCCAGGGTAATACCCGGACCTACAGTGACCTGGACCTGAAGCGCTTATTGAACATTGTGAGCCTGATGGAATCTGAATATAAGGTCTCTGAGCTCTGCGGTATGAAAGATGATGCACTGAGCGAGCTGATCGAGAATATGTATTCCCTGGAGACGAATGAAAAGCCTAACCCATTTGTTTCACAACTCATTTCTGCAGGAATGGAGTTCAATGAGCGTTCTTTTCAGAAGATACTTTCCCACTGCTTGTTGAGGTTTGGTGTTGACGGGACATACCGCGATGTGATCTATCCCTTGCTTGATCGTGTGGGGCTCATGTGGTCTGCAGATCTGTTGCCGCCTGCACATCAGCAGTTTATGTGTAACCTGATTCGGCAAAAAATGTTGACGGCCACAGATGCTTTGCCATTCCCGGCCCCAGATAGCCGGAAATGGCTATTGTTTTTACCGGAAGATGAGTACCATGAGATGGGATTGCTGTTTGCCCATTACCTTCTGCGTAAGAACGGCGAAGATGTAGTTTACCTGGGATCAAGCGTGCCTCTGGGTACTCTGAATGTAGCGATTGAAACTGTTAAACCGGACTGTCTTCTGCTGTTTTTTGTTCACTATGATTTTCCCGGCAATGTGAGCTCTTATTTATCAGATATAGCAGGGATCTTTGATAAGGGTACGATTTTTATTAGTGGAAATGAGAAATTAATTGAGCAGGTCAGCTTGATCGATCAGGTGACATGGCTAAAAAAGGTGGATGACATGGAACGGATTGTCCAATAACTATTGTTTAACTATTACAGGAATTATATAAACGACATGGCGCGTATCGCAATCATTGGATCAGGGTTTTCAGGATTAAGTTCAGCATGCTATTTATCCAAAAATGGACATGAGGTGCATATCCATGAAAAAAACTCTACCGTTGGCGGGCGTGCCAGGCAGTTAAAAACGGCGGAGGGCTACGTGTTTGACATGGGTCCCAGCTGGTATTGGATGCCCGATGTTTTTGAACGGTTCTTTGCGGATTTCGGATATTCGGTAAGCGAGTTCTATCAATTAAAATTACTGAACCCTTCATTTGATATTGTATTTCCGCAGAAGGAGGTAATGCATGTCCCGGCAGACTACGCTGAGCTATGCGCCTTGTTCGAATCCATCGAAGCAGGAAGCGCAGACAAACTTCGTCAGTTTATGGACGACGCCAGGTTCAAATATGAAGTAGGGATGAAGAAGCTGGTGTATAAGCCGGGACTCTCGGTTTTTGAATTTTTTGATCTGGAACTATTAAAAGGCGCTATGCGCCTGGAGATCTTTTCATCCTTCAGCAAACATGTACGCAAATATTTTTCTCATCCTAAGCTGATTGCTTTAATGGAGTTTCCTGTATTGTTCTTAGGTGCAATGCCCGAGGACACACCTGCGCTTTACAGCCTGATGAATTATGCCGGAATGAAACTGGGCACCTGGTATCCCCTTGGCGGATTCGGAAAGGTTATCGAATCTATGACTAAACTGGCTGAAAGGCAAGGTGTGCAGCTTCATCTAGATTCGCCGGTAGAGCAGATCGTTCATAAAAGTGGGATCGTTTCAGGGCTTTTAATTAAGGGAGAGGAGATATCTTATGATGCGGTTATATCCTCAGCAGACTATCATCATACGGAAAGTTGTCTGTTACAAAAATCTGACAGGAATTATACCGAGGGATATTGGGCTAAAAAGACTTTTGCACCCTCATGCCTCATATTCTATTTAGGAATAAATAAAAGAATTCAGAATATAGAACATCACACTTTGTTCTTTGAAGAGAACCTGGACCAGCATGCACGCGATATTTACAAAGACCCTAAATGGCCGGACAAGCCGCTGTTCTATGTTTGCTGCCCGTCCAGATCGGATGATCAGGTGGCGCCCCCGGGACACGAGAATCTCTTTCTGCTGATGCCATTAGCTACAGATCTTCCTGATAACGAAGATTTACGGGAGAAGTATTTCAAGTTGATGATCAAACGGCTAGAGAGCCATATAAACGAAGAACTGAGCAGCAATATAGACTATAAGAGGAGCTACTGTGTGGACAACTTTAAGCTAGACTATAATTCTTACAAAGGCAATGCTTATGGCCTGGCAAATACTCTTATGCAGACGGCTAACCTGAAGCCAAGGATTAATAATTCCAGGATCAAAAATTTATTTTACACAGGACAATTAACTGTGCCAGGACCGGGTGTTCCTCCTTCGATAATTTCCGGGAAGCTCGCTGCAAAGCAAATACTCATTTACCTAGATAAGCGATATGAAACAGTTGTTTGATGATCTGTCATTAGATGTAAGTAAAATGACGACGCGGAAATATAGCACCAGTTTTTCGCTGGGTATTTATTTTTTAAGCCCTGCTATCAGGGATTCAATTTACGCAATTTATGGATTCGTAAGGATCGCAGATGAAATTGTCGACAGCTTCGAAGGTTTCGACCGGAAGCAATTGTTAACGAAATTCCGCGTGGAAACTTATGAGGCCATTGGTCAGCGCATTTCTACCAATCCTATCCTTAACTCTTTCCAGCGGGCAGTTCATAATTACGAAATTGACCTGGAGCTGGTGGATGTTTTTTTGAACAGTATGGAGATGGATCTGCACCAGATTGATTATAGCCGGGAGAAATTTGACCTGTATATTTTAGGATCGGCCGAGGTGGTGGGCCTGATGTGCTTGCATGTTTTTTGTCAGAAGGATATGGAGACTTTTGAAAAGCTGAAACCGTATGCTATGAAACTCGGTGCGGCATTCCAGAAGGTAAATTTCTTAAGAGATCTAAAGGATGATTATGAGCTCCTGGGAAGGAATTACTTTCCGTCAGTCAATTTTAACGAATTCAGGGCACATGAGAAATCGCAGATCGAAGAAGAGATCGCGCAGGATTTTAAGGAAGCGCTGATCGGGATTAAGATGTTGCCTTCTTGCTGCAGGGGGGGCGTCTATCTTGCTTATGTCTACTACATTTCTTTGTTCAAGAAGATTAAGAAGCTTCCTCCGTCCAAGATTTTAGCAGAGCGGGTTAGGATTAATAATACACAAAAGCTTGGCCTGATGGTAAATAGTATGGTACAATATAAAATGAATTGGATATAATGAAACTGCTGCTCGCCATATTGTTCCTTTTTTACGCTGAAACACCTGTCTTTGAGAACAGGGCAGATATTAAAAAGATTAGGCAACTTTATAAACGATCTGCTACCGATGGTAAAGCTTGTAGGGAACTATTCGCGTTGCTTTCACCGGTCGATGCAAAAAGGCCGCTGTTGCTGGGATATAAAGGCAGCAGTTCTATGATGATGGCCAAATACGCAGGCAACCCGTTCTCTAAACTATCTTACTTTAAGAAGGGGAAGCAAATGCTTGAACGCGCAATTCAGCTGGATCGAATGAATGTTGAGTTGCGGTTTCTGAGGTTTATGACCCAGGCTAACGCACCGTCGTTTTTAGGTTATAATGCTGATGTCGAAACGGACAAAGGATATATTCTAAACAACATATCAAGTTTGAAAGAGGCCGGATCAAGAGAGTTTATTACCACAGCTTTAAAGAAAAGTAAATATTTAAACGCTGAAGAGAAGGGACGAATGGATTAGATTAGAGATCCGGCGCAAACACAAAGACGTAAAATGATCTTTTAAATTAATTATCATGGTTTTACTTAATATTTTGATCGTGCTGATGGCCTTCCTTACCATGGAAGCCGTAGCCTGGCTCACCCATAAATATGTTATGCATGGTTTGTTGTGGACTTTGCACAGAGACCACCACAAAAAAGAGTCTGCCGGCTTCTTTGAACATAATGATTTTTTCTTTCTGATCTTTGCTGTTCCCGGTGTCATCGCCTTGTATCTGGGTTTGCAAAATGGTTTCAACTTTCTTTTTTGGATAGGCCTTGGGATCACTCTGTATGGCTTCGCTTACTTCCTCATACACGATATCTTTATCCATCAGAGGTTCAAGATATTTAGAACCTCTGACAAGACTTATTTTAAAGCATTAAGGAGAGCGCATAAGATGCATCACAAGCACCTGGGCAAGGAAGACGGCGAATGCTTCGGTATGTTGTGGGTGCCGTTTAAGTATTTCCGCGAGGCTAACGATAAACTATGAAGGTTCTTTATTTGCTGGTGAATCTTTTCACCATTATTATCCCTTTTTTATTCTCATTTCATCCGAAAATACAATTTCATAAAACCTGGAAGGAGTTTTTTACAGCTTCCGTATTGGTTGGTGTGGTTTTCGTCATATGGGATTCGGTCTTCACATCCATGGGCGTTTGGAACTTCAATCCACAGTACCTGCTGGGCGTTTATCTATTCGGGCTACCGTTGGAAGAATTGCTGTTCTTTATATGCATTCCCTTTTCCTGCGTATTTACCTACTTCTGCCTTGATAAGTTCTTTAACCTGGCATGGAACCGACAAGCAGAAAATATATTTTGCATCTTATTTGCTGTGGCTTTGATAGGAGTCGGAACCTATTTTCACGATAGAATTTATACTCTGGTTACCATGTATAGCACGGCTATCGTGTGCCTGTATTTACAGTTTGGCGCCAGGGTCGATTGGCTTGGTAAGGCTGCCTTTGTGTACACTATTTTACTGATTCCCTTTTTTATAGTTAACGGCGTATTGACTGGATCGGGAATTGACGAGGCTGTAGTCCGATACAATCCGGCTCATCATATAGGTTTCCGGATACTGACCGTACCTGTAGAGGATGCTGTTTATGGCTTTGAGCTGATCTTACTGAACCTTTATTTTTATAAATTATTTCAGGCACGATTTTTTAACCGCAAATGACATGAAGACATTATTCCCAGCCATCAATGGTATAGCCCTGGTTATCACGATTGTCATTAATTATCTTTCAAATTCAGGGATATTGAATGGCAATACGATGAAAACTATATCGGACAAATACTTTAACTATTTTACTCCCGCAGGCTATGCATTTTCCATTTGGGGCCTTATTTATCTGGGCTTATTGGGTTTCGTAGTTTATACGGGACGAAGTATTTTCACAAAGCAGGGGTCTGATCCGATATTATCGAGGATCGGCTGGTGGTTCACGCTTTCCTGCGTAGCGAATTCCCTTTGGGTGATGGCATGGTTGTATGAATATACCGGTGCCTCTTTTCTTATTATGGCCTTTCTTCTTTTTTGTCTTCTTAAGATAGTTGTGAATACCCGCATGGGACTTGACTATCATCCTTTTAAGAGCTATGTCTTTATTTTTTGGCCATTTGCTCTATACAGCGGATGGATCTCCGTGGCGCTGATCGCCAACGCTGCTGCGTGGCTTACTAAAATAAACTGGAGCGGCTGGGGACTTTCGGCTTCTGTCTGGACTATTATTATAATATGCGCAGCAACCCTGGTCAACATCTTTATGATCCAAACCCGCAATCTTCGCGGGTTTGGATTTGTAGGTATCTGGGCGCTTATGGCTATTTCTGTTTCAAACAGCGGTTACCAGGGCACGTCTTCCATTATTTATACCTGCTATGGATGTGTCGCGATATTGTTGGTTACAATAGTAATCAACGGCCTGAAATACCGCCAGCGTTCTATAGACCACGTGTAATCAGTAAAACGCGTGGGCGAGCCAGCAAATTGAATACTTATAACATTATATTGATATTGACCCCGTCCGTTCTTTGTTGAGTCGTTCTCAATTGATTCTCTAAAGAATTGATATTGTTTTGCAATTCCATGATGAGGACTTCTTTGCGCTGGATCTCTTCAGGGCTTAAGGTGGCACGCTGGGTTTGGAAATTGCTTCTTATTCCCAATAGTCTCTCCGCGGCATAGCGAATCAAGGCCTCGCTGTACGACATAGTTTCCCAGGTGTTTTCATAGGCGTTATAGACGTTTTCCCTGGTCCGGAGATAATTAACAGGCCAGAGATCTGAATAGCCATTTCCGCAATCGCCAAGCTGATCCCCGTGGTTAAGGTGCGCTTGCATCGCATTTTCGGATACGGATATGGTAACCGGATGATTATCACTTCCCGTATTATGGCAGATAGTTACTTTTTTAAAGTCTTTAGGACGTTTCCGGCTTGAAAAATCCTCGAGTCCCCATTCGATATTATCATCCCGGTCCCATCTCACCGTTTCGCGTTTTGATTTTCCGTTACCATTTCCCTGGTTGTTTCCTTTCCCTTTGTTGTCCTTAAAATCGTCATTATTACCGCGGTTGTCGCCTGAGCGTCCGTTTCCGGAGTTCCCGTTGTTGTCATTATTGTTGTTCTTATCCCGGCCCTGGCCTTTACCTTTATTCACATCTTGTTTGTTGTTGCTGTTTCCCTGGCCGTTATCGTCTCTGTTTTCATTGCTGTTGTTCCCGCGAGCCTTGGATTCGTTGCCTTTGCCCTGATTTCCCTTGTCATTTTGGTTCTCACGGGCTTTTTCTTTATTTGAGCTATTTCCTTTATCGTTTCCCTGAGGCGGCTGTACCATAAAGGATAGTAAAAATAGGAGCGGCAGGATACTGATCCTGAATATATTTGTTTTCATGATTTCTTATTTTGAGGTGTTAAATTCCTTTTCTGCCTTTTCAAGGGAAGCTTCCAGTTTTTTTGCCTCCTCTTCGAGCTCTTTATTCGTTTTTTCCAAGTCAGTAGATACGGAGTCCATAGCAGTTATCTGCTGTTCATCGGTTTTCGTGTTAGTTGAAGTGCAGGCTGTTGCGGTCACTCCTATGGTCAGAATGACCATATAACAGTACAATAGTGGGCGTTTCATATTTTTTTATGGCTTAGTTTATAGGTTAGTACTGAGCATTTTACGTGCCAAACCACGCAACATCAGTAAAAACAGCTTTCCAGAGGCAGGGTTTTTGAATACGTGCGTAATACATTAACCATAAAAAAATGAAAAAACTATTGATCATTGCATTTGTAGGTCTTGGTATTGGACTTAGTGCGTGTAACAAGAATGAAGGGTCTTCTGGAATGACCAAAGTCAGTGTGAAGCTTACAGACGCCCCCGGCGCTTACGATGCGCTTTATCTGAGTGTAAAAGAAATCGAGGTGCTCTCATCAGGAGGACGGTCTACCCTGGCTGTAAATTCTAATCCCTTTGATATCTTAAAATTCAGAATGGGTAAGGATACGTTGATTGCAACCCAGGATATTCCATCCGGTCAAATACAGGAAGTACGCCTGGTGTTAAATGATACCGGAAATATTGTAGTAATTAATGGAATTTCTTATCCTTTAACTACACCAAGTGGTCAGTCGTCAGGTGTAAAACTAAAGGTGAACGAAACTCTCGAGGCAGGCGTTGCATACACTATGCTGCTCGACTTTGATGCAGCTAAATCCATCGTTCAGACCGGTAATGGCAAATATATCCTGAAACCGGTGATCCGCGCAATCCCTAACGCTGTTTCAGGATCTATAACCGGCGTGATCAGTCCTGCTGCGTCTAATCCTAAAATATATGCAATTGCCGGTACAGATACACTGGGTACCGTTTCAGACGCCAATGGTAAATTTTGGTTCCCGGGAGTGGCAGCAGGAACATACAAAGTGGAGATAGTCCCTGTTAGCCCTTATGTGATGAAAACCATTGATAATGTGGTGGTGGTAACAGGCTCCACTAAAGATCTCGGTACGATTACAATCAATTAAACTAAACAATCAACTAAACTAAACAATAAGAAGGGTAAGGCAAATGCCTTATCCTTTTTTATTATTCTCAATAATTATTCTTTCCCTGGCCGGTACTCTTTGACCAGTCCCTTTTTTATCTCAGCTTTAGAAAATGCAACAGGTTTCATTTTCTTATCTGCATAAAGCTCTAGTTGATCAGCAAAATAAGGCGAACCTTCTTTATTGCTCTGGCCGTAGGCCAGTACTGAATACGCGCGTGGTTTTTTCCCGAATTCTACTGCTATAACCCAGCCGTCGCCACCCCTGGTTTCGCGTTTTAGTTTGTCTGCTTTATGAGGAACAAACCAAAGCACGCTGAAGGTACCCAGTTCACCAGTAGCACCACTGATGGGTATGTCTTTACCCGCGATCCTTGCCCGATTCACATCACCCCAGGGCAGATCCCAGCTGCCATAACGTTTTTTTGCAGTTTCTACAGCTTGCTTGAATGCTTCTGCTGCCCTGCCAGCGCTTGCCAATCCTCGGGGTGTACCCGCAGGGTTTGCCGGCGACCAGACTTCAGCAAATAGTGAATCTGCATGAGCCGGGAAGTTTGTCGATTCCGCGGTACCAGGTAAGCGTTTCCCGGCGTTTGACAGGGCTACATAATGTTCCCACCAGATTTCAAATAAGACCCCTCCCTTACTCTCACGGTTGACGGTATTATCCCATTCCTCCATTTGCTGTAGCGCAGCTGCAATTTCGCCTGTCGGAGCGGTTTTCCGGACGGCTGCGATAAGATCGGACTTTACACGCTCGGCAAGGAGCATGCGCTGGCTATATTTGAGCCTAACGACATCTTCGAGTGAAAATTTCTTCTTATTGGCGATCATGTCGAGGGCGTGCTGGCTACGAAGTCTGAGCATTGGCTGCGAGAAGTGCGGAGGGAACTTAGATGCCGGAATTACTTCATTCAGGTTGGTATAATGAAAAGGATCATTTTCATTATGTACGTAACCACCCTTGGGATTCAGAAGTTGGGGAAGTGAATCGAAGGGAATGATCTTCTTCCAAAGCTGGTCGCTCCTGGTCACCGCTATTGCGGCGGTATCTCCGCCCGATGCGTGCGGCAGGTCCGGTGTCATCGCATTCCAGACATAGTGAATATTTCCATCTGCGTCTGCATAGGTAAAGTTTGAACTGGTCTTTGCCTGGATGCGCATAGCATCCTTGTATTCTTTGAAGTTGCGGGCCTTCATCATCATCAGGAACTGTTCTCCCAGGCGGTATTCACCCTCACCGGCATCACGGATCACATAGATCTTACCCTCGCCGCGGTGGAATACCGGGCCGAAAGGGGTAAACAGGAACTCCCGTGCTTCTTCGCCAAGGCCATTTCCGTTCTTGAACTGTATAGTAACCCGTTTTTTCTCAAGCGGTACCGATGTTCCATCGACCATAAAGTGGTCGGGCTGCGATGTCGAAACCTGGAAAGAGTAGATCTCATCTGTATCAGGATCATTGTTGGTGGTCGAAAAACCCAGCCGTTCATTATAACCGCCAATAGTTATTAGTGGGCCACCAATCCGGAAATCACCGTAAAAGTTCAAAACGCCGGGTATTTCCAGCTGAGCTTCGTAATAGCCTGCGTTCCAGCCCAGGTGGGGGTTCCGGAGCAGGATAGCTCCACCTGAAGTTGTCCGGCTGGGTGCAAGCGCAAAGGCGTTTGAACCCTCGTCAGGGTGTGGTACTTCATAATGATCTGCTAAACGCGCCCAGACGGTGCTCCCTTCTGTGGAGAGCATTCCCGTACGATCGGGGTTGCGAGCGGCTGTCGAGCGTTGAAGTGTGCGCATGAACGATGATACTGCCCCGGCATTATGGCCGCCAATATCGTTGGCATGAACATCATAGGCGGTGAAGTCTGGTTTGATCCACTGCGGAAATTCATCCCCGTGGCGCTCAATATACCGGTTCATCCCGGCAGCAAAGCCAATTAAAATATCCTGGGTCTCCTTTTTCAGCAATGGAAATGTTTCTACCGCCCGGGCATATCTTAATTTAGCGGAAGCGTCCCTGTCTATAGCCGGACTTCTTTCCTGGGCCGTGAACTCGTTATACTTGCTCCACTCGCCGCGCGCCCGGACCATACCGTCCACAACTCCGCGGCCATAATCTTCTAACTGCACATAAGCCAGTGCATATCCCGCAGCCTGCACGTTGTCTGCGGTAATATGAGGCACGCCGTATGCCGTTCGGCGGATGATTACCTGGTCTGACAGATCCTGGGCACTAACAGATGGCAAGCCTATCGCTCCAAGGATAATTAAAAGGCCCGGTAGTGCCGGATGAATGAAACGTGATCTCATTAGAAAGAATTTTTAACTCCACAGTTTCGCCGCTTTGACGCTCTTACCCTGAATTTATAAAAATTTAAGGTGGTAAGAATTTGTGAAGGATGTTATTTGAACTTTGGTATCAAGGGCGAAGCCAGCTTCTTAGAGAAATCACTAAGGTATTTGTCCCATTCATCAGCTGTTTTGAAATGGCCGCTTTTTCCCCAGGCGTATCCCGCATAAAATGTTGATTCATTTCCTGTCAGCTTGGTAAAAACAAGCAAATGGCTCTGATTTTTAGCCTTCGTCCTGTAATCTTTGAAACTGCTAACGCTCTCCGGCACAGCCACGATAGCGGTTCCTAACCATGAATCGTTGAGAGGCTCCCAGTATCTGTACCATCCCTCTTTTTCATTTACTTTCACCTGACCTTTCTTATCATTAAGAGAGATCCCTGCTGTTATACCAGGTAAAGGCTTATCAAAGTTTATTATTTCGGTAACCCGGCTCAAATTGCTGCCAAGGTCCAGGCTAACCCTTTTTATTTCTTTGATTGTGCGGCCATTAGCCTCCCATGGTGCGAAAGTAAGCTCGAAAATTGTTCTTAGCGGTCCCACAGCAATTGTTTTAGAGCTGATAAAGTTCGCAGAGGTATACAGTGTGTCCCTGTCCCAAATACCGATACCGCCAATTCCCCTGCTGTCGCCTATCAGGTAGGGATCGTGCCCTTCGCCTGTGTCGATGTGATACGCACCTTCTTTTTCAGCATTATTCTTGTACCACCGGTCGATGATCGGATAGCTAACACGCTTCATAAATGCATCGACACCCCCGCCCGTTGGCCTGACGCTGACCCTGCCGGCAGCTGTACCATAAATGCGGAACGCAACACGGTCGTTTTCCCAGGCGTAATCATTTTGCCGCTCGGGAACGAAGCGGGAGAAAGTAGTCAGGCCGCTTTTTGCTGTTTGAGAAACCGTTTTTGTTTCTATAAAAAAAGTCTCTGTCTGTTTTGGTCCGAGCGATGCCAGAAACAGGATCTCATCTGTTTTACCATCGAGGTTATTGTCCACCTGTTGAGTCAAAAGATAATCCTTTCCGTCTTTCTGCCTGATCTGGATCTGCGAGATTTTATCCCGGGGGACTTTTTTTAGAAGATCCTTTACCTGGATGCTGACAACCTCAGCTTTTCGGGCGATGTCGAGCCTGTTCGTTACAGTAAATACCTGTGCGTTACCCGGCTTAGCCGGAAAGCAGGTTGCGATAAATGTAATAAGGTATAAAAAGTGCTTTATCATACGTATAACGCACAACGTCCTACTTCTTCGCCGGAAGGATTGTCGTACCCTCGGGCAAATTCGATTTATTTAATACCGTAGTGATGCTTGAGATCACACCAGCGATGTCTGAGAGGTCTGCCGGTACGATCATCGTATTATTCGTTTTCGCAAGCTTCCCAAATTCGTTGAGGTATTGCTCGGCAACACGGAGGTTAACCGCATTCATTCCTCCTTCTGCATTGATAGATTTGGCTATCTCGGTGATTCCTTTCGCGGTTGCAATGGCCACCATTTCGATCTCCGACGCTGTACCGCTGGCCTCATTGATCTTGCGCTGTTTCTCGCCTTCAGACCTGGCGATCATTTCCTGCTTGTCGCCTTCCGCCCGGTTAATTTTAGCCTGTTTATCACCCTCAGATTCAGCGATCATGGCCCGTTTCTCACGTTCTGCGCGCATTTGTTTCTCCATCGCATCCCGGATACTTTGCGGCGGAGAAATATTTTTAACCTCATATCTTGAAACCTTGATACCCCACGGCTCACTGGCTTTGTCAACCGCACTTACTATCGTACCGTTTACAGTCTCACGTTCTTCGAAGGTTTTATCCAGCTCCATTTTACCGATAACGCTTCTCATGGTAGTCTGGGAGATCTGGATCACTGCAAAGCGATAGTTGTCGATACCATAAGAAGCTTTCTGAGGGTCCATTACCTGCAGGTAAAGGATACCATCCACCTCGACGGCGATATTGTCCTTAGTGATACAAATTTGCGACGCAACATCTATAGCCTGTTCCTTTAAATTTTGCTTATAAGCGATTTTGTCAATAAAAGGAATTAGAATATGAAAGCCTGCATCGAGTGAGCGGCTGTATTTACCAAGACGCTCAACGATAAATACCGAACGCTGCGGCACTACTTTGAAGGTAGAAAGAAACGCCACGAGGACGAACACTATCAGGATGACTAAAATAACGGTGGAGGATGTCATAATTTCTAAGTTAGTTTTACAATTAAGAGAATACTTCTTGTTTCTATGATCTGCACCTGCTGGCCTGGTGCAATAGTATCTGCAGAGGAGGCATCCCAACTGGTACCTTTAAAGTCAACTTTGCCGTTCCTGCCCGGGGCAATTTCAGTTTCTGCTATCGCAGTTTTACCGATGAACTCATCTTCCAGTATTTTCGGCGTTTCACGGTACATGCCCAGCCTTTCTTTTAAATATTTCCGGAAAAGAGCCACGGTGATCAGGGCACTTCCCAGGAAAATCAAAAGCTGGATATCAAGGCTAATGTCAATGAAGAAAGTCAGGATAGCTACGATCCAGGCGGCAATGCCGAAAAAGAACAAAATAAACCCTGGTACCAGGAATTCCAGCATAAAAAGTACAAATCCGATGATAAACCAAAGCAGGGAAAGATTCATGAATTTTTCCATATACGAATTAAAGTTTCGTACAATATAGTAAAAAAATGGCGTAACGATGAGGGGTTTTGAGTGTAATTATGGAAACCGGTTATGAAGTCTTTCATCGCAGGCAAATCCATCTTCGTTGACAGTTTCTGTTAATCAGAATAAAATTTATATCTTGATTGCGTGAACGCAAAGAGCACATTTCCCATCAATCTGTAAGAAAATAATCCCATATGAAAAAAGATAAGCCTGAAGCAACAAATCGCAGATCATTTCTCAAAACCACCGGAGCAGTAGTTCTCGGCAGCAGCATGGGTTTAAACCTGGTTCTCCCCAGCACCACTTTTGCTCAAAGTAAGAGTGTATTAAAAGTAGGCCTGATCGGCTGCGGGGGCAGGGGTACCGGAGCTGCGAGCCAGGCTTTGAATGCCGACCCGAATGTGATTATCACCGCGATGGGTGATGTATTTCAAGACCGCCTCGATAAAACCTACGAGATATTGCTTAAGATGCATCCCGATAAGGTAAAGATTGCCAGCGAGAATAAATTCATCGGATTTGATGCCTATCAGCGTGTCATTGATTCTGGGGTTGATGTGGTACTGCTGACCACACCTCCGGGCTTTCGCCCTGATCATCTTGAAGCAGCTGTGAAGGCCGGGAAGCATATCTTTTGTGAAAAGCCGGTGGCTGTGGATGCACCGGGTGTGCGCAAGGTGCTGGCAGCTGCAAAAGCTGCGAAAGAAAAGGGGCTTTCGCTGGTTTCAGGATTTACCTTTCGATACGATCTACCAAAAAGGGCTTTATTCGGTAAGGTGCTTGATGGTGAAGTTGGGGATATACGGACCGTTACGTCTACCCGGAATGGGGGTGGACTGTGGTATTTCCCGCGCCAGGCTAACTGGACAGATATGGAATATCAGATGCGGAACTGGTATTACTACAACTGGCTTTCAGGCGATTTTATAGTTGAAATGATTGTCCATAGCCTTGATATGATGACCTGGGCCATGGGCGGCAAACTTCCGCTTAAAGCCACGGGGACAGGTGGCAGGCAGGCAAGGGTTGCCGAGAAATGGGGAAATATATACGATCACTTTGCGGTCGAATTTGATTACGCAAACGGCGTAAAAGGATTCAACTTCTGCAGACAGCAGACGGGATGCTCAAACAGAAACTCAGTGGAAGTGATCGGATCACAGGGAAGTGCGTTAGTTGAAGGAAGTGTTCATAAAATTACCGGCAAAACAAATTGGCAATACCAGGGCGAAACCAAGGATATGTACCAGGTGCAGCACGACGAGCTGTTTGCATCTATCCGGAGCGGCAAGCCACTTAATGATGGAGAATCTATGGCTAACAGTACTATGATGGGTATTTTGAGCAGGATGGCTGCGTATAGCGGGCAAACCCTCACCTGGGACCAGGCGCTCAATTCGAATCAGGTTTTGGGACCGGCTTTTAATCAGTATAGCTGGGATTTTAAATACGCGGTTCCCGACCCTGCCATACCTGGGTTTACTAAAGTTGTATAAATAATTAGAAGAAATACATATGAAAAATCTCCTCACAAGGATTTGCACAGTCCTGTGCTTTTTACTTATATCCGAAGGCTTATCAGCTCAGGCAACAAAAGCCATGTTTGAATTCGGTAAGCTCACGAGTTTCGATAATGTAGCGGCAGACAGGAAAGATAAAGGCAGCCCATTGAAATGGTTTGATGTGAACACCAGCAACGAGACCTGGACAGTAAGGAAAGATGGCTCTTTAATATCTACAGGTAAGCCTATAGGAGTGGTAAGATCTGAAAAGCAGTATGAAAATTTCATCCTGCATGTAGAGTGGAAACACAACGAGCCGGGAGGAAATTCCGGAGTATTTGCGTGGAGCAGCGCCGTCCCTGGATCAAATCGTCTTCCTGACGGGGTCGAGATTCAAATGCTGGAACTGGATTGGGTGAACAGGAATATACGCGATGGAGTGAAGCCACCAATTGCCTATGTTCATGGTGAGCTGTTCGGGGTTGGGGGTGTAAAAATCGTTGCCGACAACCCGAGAAACGACCGCAGTAAGTCGATTGAGAACCGTGCCAAAGGAAAAGGAGAGTGGAATACCTATGATGTGATCTGCATAGATGGTGTTATTAAACTTTCCGTAAATGGTAAATTCGTGAACGGCATCAGTAAGTCGAGTCAAAAGAAGGGATATATCTGCCTGGAAGCTGAGGGTGCGGAGATCGAGTTTCGTAATTTAAAGGTCATCGAGCTGGCGCCGGGTGTAACCTCTGCTGAACAGACTGCGCCCTTGCTGCCATAAAACAGACAGAGTCTGAATTTGAATGAAACCACTGATCACCATCGAATATTGCCCGAAATGTGGCTGGATGCTGCGTTCTGCATATATGGCCCAGGAACTTCTCACTACCTTTACCGGTCAGATCAGGGGTGTTACGCTAGTTCCGGCTGAAACGGGCGGCACCTTTCTGGTTTCCGTTGATGAGAAACTGATCTTCGACCGGAAGGATCGGCAACGTTTCCCCGAGATCAAAGAATTAAAGCGTTTAGTGAGAGACGTGGTGAGCCCGGATATGGACCTGGGACACACGGACCGTCATGGCGACTGAGTAGCCTCCGGATTCTCCCTTTCTCCTCCATCCGTTTTTTCGCCCTGGCTCAGACCGGTTCCGGGGCCAGTGTGATAGGGTGCCTCAGGGTCATTAAACTCACTGCCCGGCTTTGATCCGGGTCCGGTATACTGGCTGATATCGAGTCCGCGTTTATCATCTGTAGGTTGCCCGCCTATCAGGCCAATCGTTTCTGCTGGGTGGGGATGGCCGGTTTTCTTAGCCTGTGAAAGCTCAGGATCTTGATTTTCTTCCTTCTCCTGTTTATTGCCTATATTTTTCCGGTTGTCGTGAAACTCACCTCTTGTCTTATTTTCAAAAGTCATGATCGTGAAATTAGTTCAATACTAATAAGACGCTTCGGGTTGAAATGTTTTAGATATAGTTAAATAGTGCTTAAAGATATCCCGTGCAGATCGTAAATCAATATTTCCCCGTAAATAGGAATATTTTTGTTATCCTGCCGAGGCAAATGCCTCCAGGTATTTGTCGATATAAAACTGCTTGCTTTTACTCTTATATTGCATGATAAACCTGGGATGTTCCAGGGGGATTATCTTTCTGAAAAAGCCATATTCGGCGTTCAGCTTACTCAGGAACTTCTCATTCTTGCCCGTGCCGAAACAGAAGCAGATATCGGTTTCGAGGCCAAGGCCGATCAGCTTCTGCAGGCTTTCAACCATAAATCCATAAACGGCGTTGACCAGGTCTTTGCTGTCGTAGTAATTATAGTTTGTTTCCTTGCCGTGCTTATCTATGGAAGTAAAACCTAAAGGGCATGGCGAATTGATATAGAACTTATCATAAAACGCCGCAGGCCCGCCGAATGCTTCGATAACTTCATATACAAAGACCGATGAGGGCTCGTGAGCCATTCTGCCGGTATACTCAATCTGCAATGCACTTTTCAGACGTTTGGGATCGGTAAACGGGATCCCTGTTAAGCCTGCACCAAGCCTGCTCGGGTTGATTCCGAGAATGATATGACGCAAATTATAGTCGTTATAATATTTATGATAAAATGATTCAACTATATCCATCGTGCCAGCAAACTCCTGGAATGGATTCATAATGCGGATCCCCGGGGGCAGGGACTTGCCGGTATAAGTTATCTCCCTGTTGAATTGAATAGCCTTTTCTGCAAATGTCATAGAATAAAATTAACGCTTAATATGGAAAATCATTTTTCAGGCGTTGTTGTTATCAGATATATGCCCGTGATGATAACCCAGGAATTCGAACATTTTTATGTAGCCCAGAAACATAATTTTACCCGTGCGTTTAGTGAGATAAAAGACGGCCGGAAAGCCAGTCACTGGATGTGGTTTATTTTTCCGCAGCTCGCCGGACTCGGTTTCAGTGAGATGGCTCGGCAATACGCTATCCGTGATATTGCCGGAGCAAGTGTTTACTTGAAAGATCCGGTACTGGGCGAACGGCTGGTAAGTATAAGCAGGCAGCTGCTCGCTCATGGTGATAAAACCGCTCATGATATCTTTGGATCGCCGGACGATATGAAACTGCGTTCCAGTATGACGCTTTTCAGTTTAGTCCCCGATGCCGATCCGGTGTTTCAGGAAGTTCTCAACCTCTTTTTTCAAGGTGAGCGAGATCCCAAAACCCTGGAGTTCCTGCAGCGCGGCTAATTTAAGCTGTGTCTTATTTGCATTCGCCATCCGGCGTGCATGATGGCCCTTCACTGACTTCAACAGTTATTTTTGGATTGGCCATCCTCCATTCTGAATGCGATTTTTCAAGAACCTGGGCAAATGACTCCGCGGGCTGAGCACCGGAAACGGCGTATTTGCCGTTGAATACAAAGAATGGCACCCCAGTGACGCCAATTTGCCTGGCCCTACGGATATCCTCATCCACCTGAACAGCATATTTACCGTTAGCAAGCGACTCTCTGACATCGGCTTCAGATAATCCTATCTTCCCGCCAATTTCAATCAGTATGCCTGTATCGCTAAAATCTTTCCCCTCTGTAAAGTTGGCATAAAACAACTGTTCTTCAGCTTCGTCGCCTAAACCCTTTTCTTTTGCCATCTGTAAGAAGCGATGCGCCTTGAAAGAGTTTACCATCTGGGTTTTGTCCATGTGATACTCAAGACCTGCTGCTGCGGCCATTTGTGTAACCTGCTCGTGCATCTGCACAACGTGGTCGCGGCTTATTCCTTTTCGGTGTGACAGATATTCAGCAGCCTCCATGCGTTCTTCGGGATCTTCGGAGATATCGGGATCCAGTTGGAAGCTTTTCCATACCAGTTCAATATCGTTTGAATCTGCGAACTGCTGCAAACCCTTTTCGTAATTTCGTTTTCCTATATAGCAGAATGGGCACATAACGTCGCTCCAAACTTCTACTTTCATTTTATTATCCATCTTACTGCAGTGTTTATTGCTTAAGGCGAGGTTTATTTCTACAAAGATCCTTAAAAAGCGGGCAGGCCGAAACCTGCTACTGTCATAAGGCGAAAGATTGCAGAATAATGATAATAAAAACGAATCAGTGCCAGGATTAGAAAAATGGGTTTAAGAAAGCGCCTTACTCCGCATCATAAATAACAACCCTTTCGAAGAACGCCCTGAACTCTTCCAGGAAAGCCTGATGAAGCGCATGCCCCTGGTATATATTGTGTGCATCCAGGTCATCGAATGCCAGGAACAAGCTATAAGTATAGCTGGTATCAACTACCGCACGCTCGATAGGGGCAGGAACGCCAACGTGGAAGAATTTTACAACTTCAATGTTCTGCAATGTTTCGAGGCTTTTACGGAAGGCAGCTTTCTGATCAGATGTAGTGTCGGCTTTAAGCCAGAATAGTACGTGGTGGGCTATCATATTTTTAGATTTTTTCAAATATAATCATTTAACGTGAGCCTCTGCAGGCGGTTTTTTAGCCTGAATCGGGGAGCTTTAATTTTCTCACTCATAATGTTACAGTCGATCAGGATACACTCAGGTTAATTTTATCAATTAATTTCTAAATTTAAATTGTCATAGCTCCCTCACGGGGAACGTTCAATCACAAAATCAATAGTACGATGGATAAGGTTTACCAGTCTCTTAACACCCGCCGCATGCCGAAGATCTATCTCGCGGCTTTTATTATTTTCTTTGCAGTGTATGGCTTTACGCATTATCAAAGCAGTAAGCTGCCTCCTGCTGATAAGAACAACGCCGGTCTTTTCCTGCCGGATGGGTTTGAAGCATTGGCAGTGGTAGACAGCCTGCCCGGATTTGCCCGCCACCTGGCAGTAAACGCCAATGGCGATATCTATGTTAAGACGAGGCTGCACGCCAGAAACAATGGTTATGGGAATATAGCCATGCGGGATACCGATAATGACGGTAAAGCAGATATTATCACCCCTTTTAACAAATACGAAAGCAGCCAGTACGGTACAGCGATGAAAATCCATAACGGGTATTTGTATTATAGCTCCAACCTGATAGTTTATCGCCAGAAACTGGAGCCTGGGAAATTAGTGCCCGAAGGAAAGATCGATACCATCGTTTGGGATATGCCACCGAGTCACGCACATCAGACCAAACCGATAGCATTTGATGGAAAGGGTTATATGTACGTTGGATGGGGCCAGGGAAGTGATGTTTGTACGAACGGACGCCCGGGTGCGATGGGTGCCGGGAAAGCTGATCCCGAAATACCTGGCGAGGGCTGCCCCGGCCTGATAGATCATGGCGGGATCTGGAAGTTCAGTGAAAGTACGCTCAATCAAAAGCAGGAACATGGTAAACGCGTAGCTACCGGAATGAGAAGTATTGTGGGTATGGACTGGGATAAAAGCTCTAATGCATTATACGCTGTAGTGCATGGCCGCGATAACTTCCGGATGTTATGGCCAGGAATGTACTCAGCCTGGGAAAGCGCTGTGCTTCCGTCAGAGGAAATGTTTAAGATCCATGATGGTATTGATGGGGGATGGCCATATTATTATTATGATCATATCAGGGGCAAAAAATACTTAAACCCTGAGTACGGCGGCGACAAAATGAAAGAGGGGAACGGTGCGAAACTTACCAAGCCAATTCTGGGCTTCCCGGGGCATTTCGCGCCAAACGACCTTTACTTTTACAAAGGCAATCAGTTGCCGGCACGTTATAAAAAGGGTGCTTTCGTGGTGCTTCACGGCTCAACTATCCGTCAGCCTTATCCGCAGGGCGGGTATTTCGTAGCGTTCGTCCCAATGGAAGGCGGTAAAGTTACCGGCCCATGGGAAGTGTTTGCTGATGGCTTTATCCAAACAGATCCGGTATTAACTGCAAATTCTGCCGGTTACCGCCCGATGGGGATTACCGAAGGGCCGGATGGATCGCTTTATATAAGCGAAACTGAAAAAGGAAAGATATGGCGCGTAATGTATAAGGGCGATAAAACTAAGTTCGGCCCGGCACAGCTCGCAAAAATGGAGATCCGCAAGAAAACCGCCAGTAACATCAAAGATCCTGACCCGGTTAAAGACGATCTTGACAGGGGCAAGCCGGTCGTTGCTTCAGCGGTTTATTCTATGTATTGCGCAGCCTGCCACCAGAGAGATGGAAAGGGTGACGGCAGCCGTTTCCCGCCTCTGAACCAATCTGAATGGGTTAACGGTGAGAAGGGAAGGCTGATCAGCGTAGTGCTGAGCGGATTGTCAGGGCCAATCAAAGTCAAGGGGCAGGACTATAACGATCCTATGCCTGCGCACAATTTTCTTAGTGACGCTCAGATCGCAGAGGTGCTGACCTACATCCGCAAAAGCTGGGGAAATAATTCAGATGCAATTAGTGTGGACGAAGTTGCAGCAATGAGAAAAGCGACGAAGAGATAGGAAGATATTACCAAAAGATAACTCCGCGTTAACATTCTGGTTAACTCCTATGCCTTCCTTTGGAAAACCACAACTGAATGGCGAAACGCGAAGTAGACCTCGTAGTAATATCCGACATCCACCTTGGCACCTATGGTTGCCATGCGAAAGAGCTTCTTTCTTATCTGAAAAGCATTAGGCCTAAAAAGATTGTCCTTAATGGCGATATCATTGATATCTGGCAATTCAGTAAATCATACTGGCCGGAATCACACATGAAAGTCTTGCGACGCCTGATGAAGTTTGTTTCTGAAGGAGTGCCTGTCTATTATCTGACGGGTAATCATGATGAAATGCTGCGTAAGTTCGCCGACCTGAAGGTCGGGAGCTTCCGGCTTCTCAATAAGCTTGTTCTCAATCTGGACGGAAATAAGGCCTGGATCTTTCATGGCGATGTGTTTGACATCACCATGCAAAATTCCAAATGGCTGGCCAAGCTTGGCGCCGTTGGCTATGATTCGCTGATACTGCTTAACAGCTTTGTAAACTGGTGCCTCACTTCGATGGGCCGGGAGAAGATGAGCTTTTCGAAGAGGATCAAAGCCCGGTTTAAGGACGCTGTAAAATTTATTAATGATTTTGAGATTACCGCCTCCGAACTCGCAATTGATCAGGGCTATAACTATGTGATTTGCGGTCACATTCACCAGCCCGAAATGCGCGAAATAACAACTGATGAGGGTAAGGTACTGTACCTTAACTCAGGCGACTGGGTTGAGAGCCTGACGGCGCTTGAATACCATAAAGGACAATGGAACATCTATACTTACCAGCCTGAACATTTTACTGAAAATGTACTGGAAAGCGAAGATCTGCTGGATAGTCAGGATCTGGAAGCATTGCTTGATGTTAAGTTGCTTTTCTCCCAGTTTAAGGCAAATACGGTTTAGCAGGATCAGGCGCCTGCCCCAGGAATTCAGCATACCAGTTTCCCGAAGATTTAACTATCCGTTCCTGGGTCTCGAAATTTACGTAAACCAAGCCAAAACGAGGGTGGTACCCTTCCGTCCATTCAAAATTATCGGTAAGCGTCCAGGTGAAATAGCCTTCTACATTCAGGCCCTCATTACGTGCTCTCAGCACCTGTTTCAGATTTTCCTGTATATAGTTAGTCCGTTCTACATCGTCGATCCGGCCATTAATCACGTGATCTGTAAACGAAGCACCGTTTTCAGTAATATAAAGTTTTTTAACACCTTCGTAAGCGTTAAATTTCCTGATCATCTGATAAATAGACTCCGGGTACACTTCCCATCCCATGGAGGTGAACGGGACATTCCTGTATTTTGCTTTTATCAATGAAGCCCTTACATAAGGCGTGAAAAAGGAATTCTTTACGATTTCGCGTGTATAGTTCTGAATTCCTATAAAATCAAAGTCAAATGCCATTTTATCCTCATCACCCGGGTGATAATATTTTTTGATCTTCTTTAAGAACGAAAGTTCAGTTTCGGGATAGCCCAAACCAAGTACAGGTTCGATAAACATGCGGTTGAGCAAGGCGTCGATGCGTTTAGCGGCGCCAACATCCCTCGGACCATTGCTGTATGGTTCCACAAACGAACACGAAAAGGTAGTTCCTATTTCAGCAGACGGCAGCATGTCCCGTAGGATACGCCCACCCTCACTTATACTCAGTACAGTGTGGTGAACGGCAGGTATGAAATTTTTGGCACCCGTTCTTCCCGGTGCATGGACGCCCAGGAAATATCCCGCTCCGGTGAAAGCCATCGGCTCATTCATAACCATCCAATGTTTTACCCGGTCGCCGAAATGTTTTGCACAAACCGTGGTGTATTCCCCAAACCAGGAAACGATATCGCGGTTGGTCCAGCCACCCTTTAATTCAAGCGCATGTGGCAGGTCCCAGTGATAGAGGGTAAGCCATGGGTCTGTACCGTTTTCAAGGCAGGTGTCAATTATCCGGTTATAAAAGTCTACCCCCTTTTGATTCACAGTTCCTGCTCCTGCCGGAATGATCCTCGGCCAGGATGTCGAAAACCTGAAATTTGGGATGTTAAGCTTTTTTACAAGTGCGAGGTCCTGGGGATAGCGGTTATAAAAATCACAGGCAATATTTCCGTGATGGCCGTTCAGGATCTTATTTTTCCGGGCGGAAAACACATCCCATACAGAGCGGCCCTTGTCGTCGGCATCATGTCCGCCCTCAATCTGGTATGCAGCAGTTGAGACGCCCCACTTAAAGTCTTTACCGAACAGATCCCGCTTCAGTTCGTTGTCCGTACCATTTCCCATTCAGCCTCTTTAAATAAACATAGCTTCGTTACTGTCAAAGGTAGTATCAGCCTGATGTTTTTTAACGATCATGTCGATAATTTCCTGAGTAATATCAGGATAATTAACAGGAATCCGTTCATTATTATCCAGCCACTCAGAAATTACCGGGTAATGTTTGGGCTTCAGGCTCCTGACCACCGGTACGCCCATAGCCCGGAGGGCAGCAGCATTAAGGTACTGTTCATACTGGTTTTTCATAGGTATCACCAAAAGTTTCTTGCCCAGAAACAGAGCTTCTGCAGGAGTTTCAAAGCCCGCACCGCAAAGTACTCCCGAAGAAGAAGCCATACTCGCTGTGAACCTTTCATTGTTTATCGGCTGTATGAAAACGTTCTTGGTTTTGAAGGGTTTAGCGTTATGCTTTGAAAATACATCCCAGTTAACATTCTTAAATTCTGACAAGCGTGAAATTAGTCTGCCGTCATCATAGGAGGGCAGGTAGACAGTATAATGCCCGGCGTCGCTTATCTCGCGCTTTCTAACCTGATAACGGATCACCGGAGTGAAAACACTTTCGTTAGATGCCGAAAAGTGAAAACCATATTGGAAACTTGAAGGCGCATAGTTATTCAGGATAAGCTTGCCGAGCATATCGGTATGTTCCGGTTTAGGAAATCCACGGCTGAGGACCGCAGACTGGTGGCTAAGAGCGATACATGCTTTGTTTTTAAAATAACATGCCCAGGCAGAAACCGGTTCGAAATCATTGATGATGAGGTCATAGTTTTCTACGGGCAGGTTTCTTATAGATTTAATAAGCTTGCGCAGATTGGTACGCGTAAAGGTTTTCCAAAGATTAACTCCGCCGGTCTTCCCGAAGATAAAACTAAGCCCCGACAACTTATATTTTACGGGAAATGGCAATGTCAGGTCGCCCTGGATGCCGCTGACAAGGATATCCACCTGTCCGTGCTTTTGAAGGCAGGGGATGATATCAATCGCCCTGCTTAAGTGGCCGTTCCCGGTTCCCTGGATAGCATAGAGGATACGCATACTCAGCTCACCCCGTTTTCGAACACATAAGCGTCTCTTTTATGGACCACATGTCTGAAGGGGGAGTAAAGCGATTTCATCCTGAACCTGAAAAGACCAAGTGAAATCCAGCGGAACCAGCTGTACGGATTTATGTATTTACCGATATTCATGCTGCAAGTTAGCTATCGAAGGTTACCCCAGGGTTTAAGCGGTATTACCAGATTGTTAATTAATTCCATCTTATCCTTCATAACGCGTCCCTGATTTGGTATTTTTACTGTTGTACCTTGTGATTTAATTATGAAAAAGCTCAGTTATCTGTATCTGTCTTTGTTAGCTGTCTTGTCTGTTACTTCCGTCCAGGCACAAAGCCGGGAGAGGACACTCCTGAAGGGCATGACTCTGATCGACGGTAATGGCGGCCAGCCAATTAATAATGCCGATATACTTATTGAAGGCGGGATCATTTCACAAATCGGCAAAAATATAAACTCCTCAGGGGCGCTTGTCATAAACCTGGAAGGTAAAACTGTAATGCCCGCGCTTATAAGCTCTCATGTTCATGTAGGGGTAATAAAAGGCAATGAGGGAAGTGGAAGGTTCTACACCCGGGAGAACATCCTTTCGCAGTTAAAAAAATATCAAAGCTACGGACTGGCTCATGTTCTGGCCATGGGTACCGACAGGCCATTGCTTTTTGAAACAGGCCTGCGCGATTCATCTGTTAACGGCTTGCTGCCTGGTGCCAGGCTGCATTCGGCAGGCTATGGTTTTAATGTGCCGGATGCTTCGGTAAGCCCTGACTCTTTTATGGGTAACCTTTACCGGCCGGCTGCGGCAGCCGAGGTTCCGGGAATGATGAACAGGCTGGCTCAGCTCAGACCGGAGATTGTGAAGATATGGGTCGACGGTTCGCCGGAAAATAAAATGAAGCCCTCAGTTTACGAAGCCATCCTGAAGGAAGCCCATGCTCATAATCTGAGGGTACTGGCTCATGTTTACTATCTCTCCGATGCGCGTAAACTGGTAGATGCCGGAATTGACGCTTTTGGTCATAGCATTCGCGATAGCGTAGTGGATGACCGGCTTGTCGCACGGATGAAGGTGAAAAATATTCCTTATATACCAACTCTTACCCTGGATATGTTTGCCCATGCTTATGCCGGTAAGCCTGATTGGATGAACGATGAGTTTTTTAAAGCGTCGCTTGAGCCTGGCGTTTATGAAATGCTCAGTTCGGAAAAATACCGGAGCGACCAGAAAAAACTGGCAGCGAATGCACGCAGTGCAGCAGCCTATCAAATTGCACTGAAGAACGTAAGGAAGCTCCATGAAGCGGGTATCATGATTGCTCTTGGCACAGATTCGGGTGCTTTTCCGATACGGGCGCAGGGCTTTGCAGAACATCTTGAGATGGAATTGCTTGTGCAGGCCGGCTTAACTCCCCTTGAAGCGATCACTGCCGCTACCCGCAATGCCGCCAGGGTGCTGAGAATTGAAAAGAGCTTTGGAACACTGGAAAAGGGTAAGTCGGCCGATCTGATAATCCTGGGTGATGATCCTTCCGTGGATATCAGAAATACCAGGAAGATTGAAGGAGTTTATAAAAATGGTAAAGAGGTTAGCAGAGGGATAACCAGCAGATAGTCTTTTTAATCAGCCTAAGCCTTTATATTAGCTCCGAAATTACATCGCCGCCATTAGCTGATTCATGACCGGATACATCAAAGGTTTTCTGACAACCCTGCTCTTCATTTACTCTTTTTATTCATTTTCCCAGCCAAAGGTTTTTCATTTAAAGGGGCAAATTGTCGATGAAGCAAATACGCCTCTTCCATCCTCTACGATAGTGCTTCTCGATCAGCAGAATAAGGAGGTCGCCAAAGTCTCAGCTGACAGCAGCGGATATTTCGATCTTTCTTATTCCATTGCGGGCAGGTACGTACTTAATATTAGTTTTACAGGATATAGCAGCTACCGGTCGGCAGTATTTGAATTAGCCCACAAAGATTTCGGCCTGATCAAATTGAATCCTGCCGATAACGCCCTTGCCGAAGTGGTGGTTCAGGCGAAGCAGGACCTGGTCGAATTAGATGGCGGGAACATAATTTATAATGTCTCAAAAAGCATCGATGCCCAAGGCGCAACAGCGCTGGATGCTATTAAAAAAGCTCCGGGCATCTATGTAGATAACGACAATACCATTACGCTCAATGGCAGGCAGGGAGCTATGATACTGCTGGATGGCCGGCAAACCTATATGTCGGGAAAAGAGCTGACCGACTTACTGCGTTCCATGCCTTCTTCGGGGATCCGTTCCGTTGAAATAATAAACAGCCCCACCGCTAGATTCGATGCCGCTGGTTCTGCAGGTATCATCAATATCAGAACAATTAAACCTCAAATCAAGGGCTTTAACGGTAACCTGACAACGGGACTTGCTTATGGGATGAATGTCAGGCAGAACCTGGATATTTCACTCAATTACCGCAGGAATAATGTAAACGTTTACGGTACCTATAATCATTTTCTGGGCAGTTATTCTTATCTCTACGGGTCAGACCGGATCCAGAACAATAAGACCTATGATAGTTTTACCGACGACATTGACAAGCGACAGAGAATGGGATCGCGGCTGGGTGCGGATCTGGCCCTTAATAAAAGAAATACACTGGGCATCTTGCTGACCGGCAATTTTATTTTCGGGGGAGGCCTCACAGATACCAGGACGGATATCGGAAATACATCGTCGCCGGCGGTTTTGCAGGTACTCGATGCGGTGAACGATTACTACCAGCAGCAGACCCAGCGTTATAACATGAACCTTAATTATAAATATGAGGATACGCTTGGGAGAATAGTTAATGTCGATGCCGACTATGGTTATTTTCAAAAAACAAACGGTAACCTGCAGTCCAATATTTACTCCGGCGACCGGAATAATGTAATTAGCAGGAGCTTTAACCGTACCCTTAATGCAATCAACATAAACCTTAAGGCATTCAAGTTTGATTATACAACAAGGCTTGGTAAAGCTATCCTCGAAACCGGCCTTAAGCTGTCTGACATCAGGGCTGACAACGATTCGAAATTCCTGCATGTCCTGGCCGCCCGGGATAGTCTTGACGACAGGCGTTCTAACGCGTTCGGTTACAACGAACAGATTGCGAGCACCTACGTTAATTTGAAACGATCCTTTAAAAGGTGGAATGTGCAGGGCGGGCTGCGCCTGGAGAATTCCTCTTCCAGGGGGGCACTGTTCTTCAGGTCGGCAGGAATAGATTCCGCAGATAACATCAGAAGGACTTATCTAAACCTTTTTCCATCAGTCAGCGCCTCATTCAAAGCATCAGCTAACCATAATTTTTCACTGGGGTATTCAAGGAGGATCGACAGGCCAGCCTATCAGGACCTGAATCCTTTCGTCTATATGCTTGACGAACTGAACTTCTGGCAAGGCAATCCATTCCTGCAGCCTCAGCTATCGCACAGGGCCTCCTTCACCTATGCTTATAAGAGTTCAACTATTCTGGGGCTGACCTTCTCACATACCGACCAGTTCAGTACGCAGATAACAGATACGCTTGATCTTAATAAAGTCATCATGGTTTTTCGTAATCTGGGAGTGCAGAATAACGCCGCACTTTCGATCACTCAGCATATCTATCCGGCCAAATGGTGGGACATTACATTTAATGGAACGCTGTACCAGCTTCGCAATAAGATCTCGTTTGATCAGTACCGTGATTTTGACCTGAAGCAGGCTGCAGCCCGGATGAACCTTCAGCAAAGCTTTAAGCTTCCATATAAATTCAGAGCTGAAGTCTCCGGCACTTTCACTTCCAGGCGACTCACCGGCGCTAATAATATAAGCCGTGCGGTAAGCCAGGTAGACCTGGGCCTGCAAAAGAGCCTGTTTAAAGACAAAGGTGTGTTACGGCTCGTTGTAAATGATATCTATCAGGGAAACAGGGGGAATGCTGTTCAGAGTTACGCCGGGTTTTATCTAAGGAGCTACAGTTATTATGAAAGCAGGCAAGTAAGGCTTAACTTTACCTATAAGTTTGCAGATTCAAGCGTGAAGGGACCCAGGACAAGGAATTCGGCGCTGGGCGATGAGAATGGCAGGATTAAATAGTTGAAAGTTGAAAGTTGAAAGTTGAAAGTTGAGAGTTGAAAGTTGAGAGTTGAGAGTTGAGAGGCAAAATGAATGGGGATACACCAATACGAATAGATTTGCGTTAATGCAATCATAGACCATCAATGGTTGACGCAACCCTCAGAGATAACTGCCAAGTCATGCGCGATCTCCGGCGGCAGGTTTAGCACCGTAAAAGACAATAGATAATCAAATGAAAAATTTAGTATTCCTGATCTTACCCCTTACGCTATTGACGGCCTGCAGTAACAGCGCCGGTACAAATACAAATAAAGATTCTGTGTCATCAGTGTCTGATACCAGGCCGGATACAGGTATCGTTACCGGTGCTCAGCAGGTTGATAAATATTTGCCCTTGCTGGCAGGTAAAAATGTAGCATTGACTATAAATAACACCTCTGTCATTGACGGGAAGCTGAGCATGGATACCTTGCTGAAGCGCGGAGTGAAGATTGTCAAAGGCTTTGGGCCGGAACACGGATTCCGTGGTGAGGCAAGTGATGGCGCGAAGATCAGTGACGCAACAGATGAGAAAACAGGTGTTCCGCTTATCTCACTGTATGGTGCTAAGTATAAGCCAACAGCCGAAGATATGAAGGGCATCGATGTGATGATCTTTGATATCCAGGACGTGGGTGTGCGCTTTTATACCTACCTCTCGACCCTGCATTATATCATGGAAGCCTGCGCTGAGAATAATGTGGAACTGATCGTGCTCGATCGCCCCAATCCGAATGACGGCTATATCGACGGTCCGGTGAGGGAACCAGACCAGGAATCGTTTGTCGGGAAACACGCCATTCCGATTCTGCACGGACTAACCTTTGGTGAATATGCCGGTATGATAAACGGCGAAGGCTGGCTGCCTGGCAAAGCTAAATGCAAGCTTACCGTGATCAAGATGGAAAACTACAGCCATGGCAAGCCATATACTCTGCCCATTGCCCCATCACCGAACCTGAATACCCAGCAGGCTGTGCTGCTTTACCCTTCTTTATGTCTCTTTGAAGGAACTGCTATCAGCCAGGGCAGGGGAACCCAGCATCCATTTACCGTCCTCGGAAGCCCGGAACTTAAAGGGAAATACGAATTTTCATTCAAGCCGGTGTCCATTCCTGGCATGAGTGATAATCCGCCGCACAAGGATAAGATATGCTACGGCGTCGATCTCAGAGAATATGATACCAGTGTTTTCGTTGAATCCGGACGGATCAACCTGGCCTGGCTGAAAGAATTTTATGCCGCATATCCAAACAAAAAGGCGTTCTTTAGTGCTGCGCGCTTTGACCGCCTTGCAGGTACAAGCACGCTCAGGAATCAGATCATAGCCGGTAAACCGGAAGAGGAGATCCGTAAAAGCTGGGAGCCAGGCCTGGGACGGTATAAGGAGATGAGGAAAAAGTACTTACTTTATTAGACAGTTGATTGTCTTGTCATCGTATCTTAATGCTGAAATAGGCTGATTTTCTTTGAATGCAACTTTATTGTTATTTTGCTGAAACATATCAGCAAAACAATGATCACAAAAGGAAGACTGGAAGCATTCAGTGATGGGGTTATCGCTATCATTATTACTATTATGGTACTGGAACTGAAGGTTCCTCACAACACAAGCCTGGAGGCCCTCGAACCGCTGATCCCGGTATTCATAAGTTATGTTCTGAGTTTTATTTATATCGGCATTTACTGGAACAACCACCATCATATGCTGCATGCCGTCAGATCAGTGAACGGCAAGATCCTGTGGGCTAATATGCATTTATTGTTCTGGTTATCGATGATCCCTTTTGTAACCGCATGGATGGGAGAGAATCATTTTGCCATGTGGCCGGTGGTATTTTACGGGATTATATTGCTTCTGAACTCGATCGCTTACTTCATTTTAGCACAAACCCTGGTCAGGCATCACGGAAAAGATTCCCTGATAGCCTTCGCTATGGGTCGAGATTGGAAAGGTAAGTTGTCAACAGGAATATATGCCGTCGCGATCGCCTTGTCTTTTATCAATGCCTGGATCGGAATAAGCCTTTATGCAGTCGTTGCCGCAGTCTGGTTGATTCCGGATACGAGAATTGAGAAGATATTGATCGAGGGGAAAGAGAATTGAATTCCCAAATTTCAAAAAAGCGTCTCCGCGCGATCTTCGGCGGCTCCATCGGAAACCTGGTTGAGTGGTACGACTGGTACGCCTACTCCGCTTTTGCCTTATATTTTTCTGCATCTTTTTTCCCCTCAGGCGATAAGACGGCGCAACTGCTGAATACCGCAGGAGTTTTTGCACTTGGTTTCCTGATGCGGCCGATCGGGGGCTGGATGTTTGGGCGGATAGCTGATAAGGTGGGACGGAAGAAGAGCATGACTCTTTCGGTATTGCTCATGTCGTTCGGATCTTTGCTGATCGCTTTCGTCCCTACCTATAAGGATATCGGTCTCATCGCGCCCGGCATACTTTTAGTTGCGCGCTTGCTGCAGGGCTTAAGCGTTGGAGGAGAATATGGCGTTTCAGCCACCTATCTCAGTGAAATGGCGAGCAGGAACCGGCGCGGCTTTTATTCCAGCTTTCAATATGTGACGCTTATCGGCGGACAACTCATCGCCCTGGGCATCCAGCTTATCCTGCAAAAAGTATTATTAACAGACGAGCAGCTTCACGAATGGGGCTGGCGTATCCCTTTTATTATTGGCGCCCTGCTATCCTTTATTGCTCTGTACCTCCGGCAAAGCCTTTATGAAACTCATGCATTCGAGGCACAGAAGAATAAACCTGACGATCGCAAGGGCACCATCAAAGAACTGCTGAAGCACCCGCGCGCACTATTCACCGTAGTGGGCTTAACACTGGGAGGCACCCTGGCTTTCTACACCTACACTACCTACATGCAGAAATTCCTGGTGAATACGGTTAACCTGAGCAAGGGCGAATCTACTCTCATCTCCTTCTGGAGCATGC
Organism: Daejeonella sp. JGW-45; assembly: GCF_029360805.1. Lineage (GTDB taxonomy): Bacteria > Bacteroidota > Bacteroidia > Sphingobacteriales > Sphingobacteriaceae > Daejeonella. The sequence continues at coordinate 692,767 of NZ_JARKNC010000010.1, forward strand.
TCATCTTCGCATTGATGCAGCCCGCTTTCGGGGCTTTGTCCGATCGCATAGGCCGCCGCCCTCTGCTTATCGGCTTCGGCGTTTCAGGGACGATCTTTACTGTTCCCCTGCTCAGCACCCTCAGTCATACCCAATCACAGTACCAGGCCTTTTTCCTGCTTCTTGCAGGCCTCATTATCGTCAGCGGCTATACCAGCATCAATGCCATTGTAAAAGCCGAACTCTTCCCTGCCCAGATCCGGGCGCTCGGAGTCGGCCTACCATACGCCCTTACGGTTGCGTTGTTTGGCGGCAGCGCCGAATACATCGCGCTATGGCTTAAAGGGATCGGCTACGAGCCTTATTTCTATTGGTATATCACAGGCTGTATCTTTTTGTCGCTGATAGTTTATGTGACGATGAGAGATACGAAAGAGACTTCAGAACTGGAAAAGGAGCTGAAGAGTAATTGACAACGAAGGCGTAGTCCCAGACTAATGGAAACTTGGCCTTATAATAATCTACTACTCTCTCTTATTTTATGCCTGTTTTTATAGATTTGTGCAAACAAAATCGCTTTGGCAAAACCTATACTCGTATTAAAATTCGGAACAGCATCCATTACCACCGGCAAGGGGGAGCTTGATGAGATCGTCATCGCGGAGATTGCGCGACAGGTAGCGGCTATACACGAGCAGTACAACCTGGTGATCGTATCGTCAGGCGCAGTGGGAGCAGGAAAGAAATTCCTGAAGAATTATACCGGCACGCTGAATGAAAAGAAGGCTGCTGCTTCCATTGGCAACCCGCTGCTGCTTAATACCTACGCGCGTTATTTTTCGCCTTATGGAATTGCCATTGCGCAGAGTCTTTGTGAGCGGCACCATTTTTCGAACCGCGACCAGTTCCTGCAGTTGAAAAAGACCTATGAGAAATTATGGGCAAGCAATATCATCCCGATCGCCAATGAAAATGACGTGGTAAGCAGCTTGGAATTAAAGTTCTCTGATAATGACGAACTGGCTACCCTGATAGCGGCCGGCTTCGGGGCGGAGCAGCTCCTGTTCAGCACGTCAGTGCCCGGTGTGCTCAACGCAGAAGGGAAAGTTATACCGGAGCTGGATACAGCTGATAAGAAAGTCCTCCTGTTAGCCAATAAAGAAAAATCGGCTGTCGGTTTAGGGGGAATGACGTCGAAGCTCAACTTCGCGCGCATGGCCAATGTGATGGGTATCGGAGTCGTGATCTTCGGCGCAAGGACGGAGGACGGCATACTGAAAGCCCTTGAGGGCAAGACAGGTACGTTATGCCTTGCTCAGAAGATCAACCTGCCTGCACGTAAAAAGTGGCTTGCGAGCGGCAGCCTGGTCAGCGGCCGGATCCAGATCGATGCAGGCGCGTGCAAGGCGCTGCTGAAACGGCACAGCCTGCTCGCGGTTGGTATCAAAAAGATCCTTACGGGATTTGAGAATGGCGAGATCATCGAGATCCTGGATGAGGAGAACAACGCGATTGCCGTTGCGAAGGCTAAGATCGCTTCATCCGCGCTGGGGAACGATCTTAAGGTGAGGAATCTGGAGGTGGCGCACGCGGATAATATTGTGCTTCTTTAATTGAGAATGGGGAGTTGAGAATCGGCACTTCGATTCTTACATTCATATTATCCAACCTTCCTTTTAACATCATATATTTGGCTATCGAACAAGCACAATGGAGATCTTTCTCCATAATTTATTATTCACATGGAAAATATTCAGGCTCTTCTTGAACAGGCATCTCTCGCCACTACTGCCGCGCGGGGGCTAAGCGATGAAAAGAAAGGGCTGATCTTAAATTCCCTGGCAGCTAAGCTCAGGGATAACGCAGCGGCTATCATCAGGGAAAATAAGAAGGATCTGGACAAGATGCCGGATACGGATCCCAAGAAGGATCGCCTGCTGCTGTCTGAAACAAGGATTAACGATCTCGCTAAAAGCGTGGAAGAGATCAGTTCTTTGCCCGACCCGTCGGATCATTTGCAATATGAGAGTACGCTGGCAAATGGCTTGTCGGTGAAAAAGATCACCGTTCCTTTGGGAGTGGTCGGAATCATTTATGAATCGCGTCCGAATGTTACCGTGGATGTAGCGGCACTATGCATCCGATCGGGAAATGTGTGTGTGCTGAGAGGCGGTACAGATGCGTTTTTTACGAATAGCTTCCTGGTATCACTGATACAGGGAGTTCTTACCCAATACGGTGTTAGCGAAAATATCGTTCAGCTTTTACCAGCCGACAGGAAATTTATGCCTGAGCTGTTGACGGCTACAAAATATGTGGACATCCTCATCCCGCGCGGTTCGCAGCAACTGATCGACTATGTACGTGAACATGCTTCTGTGCCGGTAATAGAAACGGGGGCAGGGGTGTGCCATACCTATGTGGAAAGTACTGCAGACCTGGTTAAAGCAGCAGATATTGTTACCAATGCGAAAGTGAGCCGGCCTTCTGTTTGTAATTCGCTGGATACGGTGCTTGTTGATAAAAAGGTAAGTGCTGACCTGCTGGAATTGCTTGCTCCAAAGCTGCTCGGTTATAATGTAGAGATCTTTGCAGATGAGCTCAGTTACAGCATACTGCATGGGTTGAATTACCCGTACCTTAACAGGGCCGTGGAGGAAGACTTCGGCCGTGAGTTCCTGGATTTTAAATGTTCTGTTAAAACCGTTGAAAATGCTGATGAGGCCTTGAAGCACATCCGTAGCTTCTCGTCCAAGCACTCCGAAGCTATAATCTCTGAAAATAAAGAGCTCTGCGAGCGCTTTCTTAAAGAGGTAGACGCCGCGGCCGTGTTTGCCAATGCTTCCACCCGCTTTACCGACGGTGGTGTCTTTGGCCTCGGCGCCGAAATAGGCATCTCCACCCAGAAATTACACGCAAGAGGACCTTTCGCGCTGGAAAAATTGGTTACGGAGAAATGGGTGGTTAGAGGGGATGGGCAGGTCAGGTAAATTTCTCAAAGCATATACGCTTTCAACCTTCCATGCGCCCAGTCGCCCCAGTTTTTCATAACCGACTTCATCGTGGCCATTAATCCGTTATTATCGGTCGGTTTGCCTTTTTTAGGAGGGGTCATGGCATTAGCCGCCAGCGCTTTCGGGTTTACCATCTTGGCAAACCAGGTGACATTCTCATGCGGCAGCGCAACACCGAGTATCATGCCCGGGAGACCGGTAAAAGATTCAGGGCCGCCTGATACCGGGATTTCGTCGGTATAGAAAGCAACAACATAAATAGAATCCATGATAATGGCATTTGCCCTGCGGCAGGTGTACCCGGCGATATCACGCGTTTCCGAGGTTATCTTCCAGTTGATCTTGCGGACACTGTCTGTAACCAGGAAGTTCTCCTCATAAATTTTCTTTTGAGCAATGCTCTTGCTGTTTGAAAGATCGGTATAGATAGTATTGTTTTGAGGAGCTATTGCTACATTCTCGTTAAATAGGTTTCGCGGGCCAGCTTCAGGTTCGATCGGAGTAAACAGGGTTTTGTCTTTGGTAAATAACAGGGTGCTTTTTAAGATCCTGAATTGTGGTTGTGTTGTTTTGTACTGATCAAACGCCGGACGAAGAAAGGTTTCGTTATCCTTGGTCATCATCCTGGGGATCTGCGCATGCATATTGACGCTTTTCTCAAAATCAATAGATCCTTCAAAAGCAAAATTTGCGTGCTGGGCAAACCCTGTATTCACTAAAGTGAGAAGAACTATAAAAGGGATATATTTTAGAACTTTCATGATTTCTATTTTTTTGGTTGAGGGCCGCCCATTTTACTCAGGTCATAAATAACAGAGAACATCGCATACCGGCGGATCGTGGTATAGCTGTTCTGAGTGATCATATTACTTGTCGCTCTTCTGTTAAAGCCTGTATTTTGATTGAGCAGGTCGTTGCCGGAAAGCTGGAGCTTAAGACCCTCACTCTTCATAAAGCTTTTGGTCAGGGTGGTGTTTATCAGCAGGCGATCGAAATCTTCATTAAACGACTGAGTTCTCTCCTGGAAAAGATAGTTGCCATTCAGGCCGATCTTGATCTTGCCCGGAAGCTCCCAGTTGGCACCGAAATAGGAGTTCACCACCCAGCCATTATTATTGACGTTTTTCTGCAGATCAGACTGGCTTTTGTTGTAGCCAGGGCCGATGCCTATGTAAAAATCATATTTTTTAGGTACGTATTTATTGACACTAAGCTGGGTACTGTAGCTTGCAGAAGTAGTTTTATTTAATATCGAATTGATCATGTTGTAATATGTATTAAAAACAACATTAGCATTTAATCCTACGCGGATGTCTGTTGTCGGTATTTTGCGACCAAAATATCCATACACAAACATATTAACGGGCGACTTGCCATTTAAGTTAATAGACTGGTATGTACTCTTTCCTGCAGCGTCTGTAATTGTATTGCTGACAATAGCATTGGATGTAAATGAATAAGACGTACTAACATAAATACTCCGATCAGATATTACCTTATAGCTGTTGAAGTTTATGTTAAACCGATTATTGAATGAAGGTCCCAGGTCCGGATTTCCAAGAGTAATATTTAATGGATCCGTATTCACGCGGATCGGCTGTATCTGACTCATATTAGGCTGGGTTGTGTTTCCATTATATCGGATACTAAATGATTTCTGGGTTGAAAAGTTATACTGGTAAGTTGCCGTAGGGTTCCAGTTCATGAAATTCCTGTCGTACTGTTTCTTAGTATACAAATCGGTTTGATCAAAGTTTACGAAACTGGCTTTTGAACCGAAAGTAAGAACCGTTTTCTTTTGCCGGTAGCTAAAGACTGCACCTGCCTGGTTTGATGTCTGAGCCAGGTCAAAGTTATTGCTGAACTGATTATCGAGAATATCGTAATTGCCGGTTACCGATTTATTGAAGGATTTCCTGTCGGAATTGCTCTCAGAATAATTCAATCCATAGTTTACGATCACCGATAATACTTTGGACAATGGTTCGGTATAAGCCAGGTTGGAATTGAACCCTGACATGGTCATCAGGTTGGTCTTATACTGATCAATATTCTGGATGCTGTCGATGGATCCGGCGGTATTATAGAACCTGTTGCTGGAGCTCAGATAGCCGTCATTATCCTCGTTACTATACCGCTGACCAAGACTCAGGGATAAGGTCCGGCCTTTTTTCTTTAGCTTTTTATTCCAAAGGAGCGAGGAGTTAAACAAGCGCTGGTCGCCGGCTGTAGTCACTGAACGCGTGCCTCCGTTTAATGCGGTTCCGTCCCCCCTGAGACTCGAAGACAAATAGTTACTTTCCGTAGTATTATTCTTAAGCGTGCCGTCGGCCATTATCTTTATTTCTGAAGTCGAGTCGACCTTGACGATATACGTGGCATCGAGCTTGTGCCTGAACATATAGTTGTCAAAATTCTGCCCTGAATTGCTGTTGATAATACCCGTTGGAAGGTTGTTCTGGTTCAGGGTATTGTTGGAGCCCGCAACGCCGATCGAACCTATTTTATAATTAAGGTTGATCGATTGTTTATCCTCTTTCCATTTGGTATCGTAATGAACGCCGCCGCTCCGCGTTACAGGTATCCCCTCGCCATTAAAGCGGCCATCGTAAGAATCGAGGTCATCGCTTCCCCCGCCGCCGAAATATATATAGCCCTCTTCACTTACCTGGGTAGAACTTGAGCCGTACTTACTGCTTTCTTCCCAGCCCAATCCGGTTTTCGCAGTGTTCCCTACTGTTCCATATGCCGATAATTTTTTCTTTCCCTTAAATACATTGAACATGGCTTGACCTTGGTAGAATTCGTCATTACCGCCGCCCGCTTCAGCTTTTCCGAAGTAGCCGCTTTTCTTATCCTCCTTGAGCTTAATATTTATGGTTTTCGTCTTTTCGCCGTCGTCAATCCCGGTGAATGCCGCCTGATCGCTCTTCTTGTCATAAACCTGGACTTTATCTACCATGTCGGCACGGATATTTTTAGTTACCAAAGTGGGGTCATCACCAAAGAACTCTTCCCCGTCAACCAGTACCTTATTAACCGTCTGACCCTGGGCAGTGATCTTTCCATCCTTATCGATCTGCATGCCGGGCAGCTGTTTCAGGAGGTCTTCTACCTTTGCGTTCGCCTCCGTTTTAAAGGCTGCCGCATTGAACTCCGTGGTGTCGCCCTTGATGACCATTTCCGCGACTGTGCCTTTGACGATCACCTCCTGCAAAAGTCGGGCGCTCAGTATCATCCGGATCTTGCCGAAATTCATAGCGCTTTTTGCGGCATCCAGGCTGAAGTGCTCAACGTAGTCGGCATAGTCAGGATAGGAAACCAGTAATATGAACTTGCCTTCCTTCAGGTTGTTAATACTAAAGTTCCCATCGCTCCCGGCCCTGGTATATTTAACCAGCGTAGAGTCTTTGGAATTCAGGATTACGATACTTGAATTAACAAGAGAGACGTTAGATGCGGTATCGGCAACCGAGCCCTTTACCGAATAGGAGTTCTGGCCGTATGAATAGGCAGCGCAAAGGCAGATGAATGCTATTGCCAGGAAAAGTTTCCTCATTTGGACAATGAATTTGTGTTCGTTTAATTATACCTCAGTTTATTCCTGTCATTGCCCTTACACGGTCAGCAAGTTACCTATTTGCCTTATTATTTCTTATCCCTAACACCGGTGATTTGGTTAAAAAGTGTTAAAGATCAGTATGGTTATGTTAAATGATGCAAAAAATGCCCGGATTCCATAACACGGGAAATACATATTACTGCTAAGCAGCGAAAGTCAGTCCTTTTTTGTTTTGATTACAACGACACCATCTTTTGCTTTTTCACCATACCGGTCAACAGCTGAATTTCCCTTAAGCACATTAATACTTTCAATATCTGCAGGCTTTATTCCCGCCAGCCGGATTTTGTCAATTTCTTCTCCGTCCAGGATCAGCATTACGGCCGGATCCTGAACGGCCGTAATGTTTCTGCTTTTATTGTAGTTATAAGATATTGCCGGTATCTTTTCCGTATCCGGACCTTTATAGGATTTGGTTTTAATATCGATAATATCATTCTCCACTTCAAGCTCATTAATAGTAGCTTTTCCCTGGACCCTGTAGACATTAACGGTTGCAATGCTGTCGGGCTGAATAGCAATTGCATTCTTGAGCGTACGAGCACCATCAATAATATAAATGGGCTCTTTGCCATGAATTCCGGGCTTGCTCAAATCCTTTATCAGTTTTTTTACACCGTAGGGATCATCTGACGTTCTGATGTGAATTATTTCCAGTTTGTTGGTATCGGGCTGCTGCGCAACCCTGCGGACTACCGGTTTTGCAGTATCCGGGTTGCTGGCTTCTGGCGATGCGGATATATAACTATCCGTACTTGTAACGGATGGCATGTCTTCCGCTGAGAAGGTGAAATTTTCTAATGCTTTCACCAGCCTGGTTTCATTCAGTCTCGCTTTTGAGTTTCCCACCACTAACATGAATAGCATGGCTACGGGCAACAGGAGGTACTTGCCCAAGTTGAGCCTGTTCGAAGGTTTTTTGTTGATCATAGCAATTCTTTTTTTAATGGTCAGGAAATTGAAGTTATTAACAGGTATGGGATTCTGTGGAAGGATATGAGTTTTGAGCATCGCGTACTGGTATTCTTTGCTATCGACACCCGATCTCAGGACTTCCCTGTCGGTGATATATTCAAGATTGGCTTTTATCGCTTGTTTCATCAGCCATACGCCAGGGTTAAACCAATAGAATATCGTGCTGATCTCGGCCAGCAATACGTCTGCCGTGTGAAGCTGCCTGACGTGAACCTGCTCGTGTTCCAGTATTGATCGGAGCTCAGCGGTTTCATGACATTCGGGATTAAGGTAGATCGTGCGCCAGAATGAGAATGGATTTACAGCTTTTGAGACCTTGCGGAATCTGAAATTATCTAGAGTGAAGGCGCATGATTGAAAATGCAGGATTAAAAGAGATATTAATTGGATCAGCAGGCGGAGCGACATAAACGCTACACCCACCCAAAAGATAAGTAATAGTATCTGCCAATAATTTCCGGTGCTGTCTTCAGCTTGGCCGATTGCATAAGTTACCGGGCTCTGCCAGTCTGGTGTGAGCGAACTGATCTGTTGTGTCAGCTGCTGATTTTGGTTTAGGATCTTTGACAGATCGATAAGCGGGTAAAAGGCCGAATAAATGAGTCCCGTCAGCAGGTAGAAACGGTTGAGTGTATGAAAAGTATAACGCTGCAGTAAGAAGCGGTAACCTGCATAAAACAGGAGCAGGGCAAGGTTCACTTTGAGCAGATAAAGGATCATTTCCGGCATCATGGCTGTTTCCCTTTCTCAATCATTTGAATGATCTCTTTCAAATCCTCTGCACTGATCTTTTCCTGGCTCGCAAAAAAACTAACCAGCTCTTTATAAGAATTGCTGAAATAATTATTCACGAACGCTCCCATAAAGGTCCTTTTGTATTCCTCTTCTTTGATAAGAGGGGTATAACAAAAGGTGTTGCCTATCTTCTTCCCGGCAATGAATTTTTTCCTTTCGAGATTTTTTACTGTAGAAGCCAGGGTGGTATAGGGAGGCTTAGGATCAGGTATCAGTTCTAAGAATTCTTTAATTGTTCCTGTCTCCGAATTCCATACAGCCTGCATTGCTTCTTCTTCATTTGGGGTTAGCTTTTCCATATCTACGAACTTTTCGTAAATGTATTACGAAAGTTTCGTAGATGCAATTTTTTTTGTTTTTATTTTTAATTATTGAGTGACTATGGGTGTTAGCCCGTTTCAGATGGCTTGTTAACCTGCGTTAAAATTGCTGGTTGATTAATAAATTATATAATGTAATTACTTGATATTTCGTAATTTGTATTGGATACTAACCGGTATTATGATAAAATCTGTCAGGACGCGGGAAAGCATTATAGAGAATGCATTCGATCTGATCTATTTAAAAGGCTACCAGGCTACCAGCATAGACGATATTCTAAGCAGGACAAAAGTAACCAAAGGGGCATTTTATTATCATTTCAAGAGCAAGGATGCTATGGGTTTAGCTGTGATAAGCGAGATCATTTATCCTGAGATTCATAATTCTTTAATATTGCCCATAAAGAATTCGTCAAAACCTGTGAAAGATATTTACAGGACGATAGAGCAGACACTCTTCAAGGCTTCATTTTTTAAGGCGAGCCTTGGCTGCCCGCTTTCGAACATGATCCAGGAAATGTCGCCACTGAATGCCGATTTCGTTCTTGCTCTTGGCAAAATAAAGGAAGAATGGCGGGAAACATTGATGCATAGTATAAGAAGTGGAAAAAAGGCAGGCAGGATCCGGCCGGGATTGGACGAGTCCGGGATTGCAGATTTTATTATTTCGACGTATTGGGGCGTAAGGAACCTGGGCAAGCTTGAAAAAAGTGCAGTCTGCTATATCCACTATCTGGACGAGCTTAAGCGTTATTTGAAATCCCTGCAGTAAGCGGTCCTGCTTGTTCATCTCCGAATTTTACCCGACTTTAGCGTCATGTTATCACCCCTCAGATCTGTTAATGTTACGCGCTACGTTACCCCGCTTCGCGAAGGGGGATCTATGCCGGCTATTGCCGAGGCAGACGATGAGTTTTTGTATGTAATAAAATTCAGGGGTGCGGGGCAGGGGCCGAGAGCTCTGATAGCAGAGCTGATCGGTGGCGAAATCGCCCGGTTACTGGGGTTCAGCGTACCCGAGCTTGTATTTGCTACTCTTGACGAGGCCTTCGGCCGTACTGAGGCAGACGAGGAGATCCAGGATCTGCTGAAGTTTAGTGTGGGCTTGAACCTTGGCCTTCATTATTTATCGGGTTCAATAACTTTTGATCCGGTGGTTAATGATGTCGATCCACTATTGGCCTCTAAAATTGTCTGGCTCGACTGTTTGCTCACCAATATGGATCGTACCTGCCGCAATACAAATATGCTCATCTGGCACAAAGAGCTGTGGTTGATAGACCATGGTGCTTCACTCTACTTTCATCATTCCTGGCTAAACTGGGAAGAGCAGGCAACCAAGCCTTTTGTCCTCATTAAGGAGCACGTTTTATTATCGCAGGCTTCAGAGCTTGATGCGGTGGATGCCGAATTCAGAAAACTGCTCAGCCCGGATATCATCCGCTTTGTTGTGTCGCTTATCCCCGATGAGTGGCTTGATGACGAAAGTAAATTTAAAACCAAACAGGAATACCGTGATGCCTACGCACTTTTTTTAGAAACACGTATTGCTCATTCAGATATTTTTGTAAATGAAGCCCAAAATGCAAGAAAAGCACTTATTTGAGTACGCTGTTATTCGTGTGGTGCCCAGGGTAGAACGCGAGGAATTTCTGAATGTGGGAGTAATACTCTATTGCAAGGATAAAAAGTTCCTGCAGTCGAAATGCTACCTTGACGAGGAACGCCTGACAACTTTCTCTAAAGATATAGATGTGGATGGCATCAGGGAAGGCTTGCGGGCTTTCGGTCAGATAAGTGCAGGCAAAGAGGGCGGGCCTATAGGAAAGCTTGATAATGCCTCGCGATTCCGGTGGCTTACCGCAACCAGGAGCACCATGGTTCAGACTTCCAAAGTGCACCCCGGTTTTACCAGCGATCCCGAGAAGACGCTGGAGAGGTTATTAGGTGAATTGGTTCTTTAGCGATCTTTCAATATAAGAATTAGAGTCTCACGCTGGCCCCGGAGGAGCCTCCTGATAACAGGCCTTTCCTGAATATCAGTGATTGTCCATTGCAATTGAGGTTCCCATAATAATAAGGTACCTTCACTGTCTTATTAAGTACGCTCACACAATCATGAATATAGCCATTACAGATACATACAGGGCAAGTATTGCAAGTTGCAATACAGAAATTAAAAGGTATGAAGCATTAATAAACAGGTATTCAGTTCTTAGGCTGCTGGTTATTGGAGCAGGCATCTTTTTGTTTTACCAGTCCCTAAAGCCAGAGCAAACCTGGATCCCGGTACTGGTTCTTTTTACAGTAATATTTATTTTTTCGTTGCTGGTCAGGCAACAGAATCGTTTCGAAAAGAAGCGCGACTACTACCGGGACCTTGCTGCTGTCTGCCAGAACGAAAATGACAGCATCGACGACAGAAAGAATATTTATAAGGATGGCTCTGAGTGGATGGACGAATTACATCCATACTCGGCCGACCTGGATATCTATGGCAAGCGATCCCTCTATGAACTTATAAACCGTTGTGCAACCAGCCTGGGGACTGCAAAACTTGCGGAGTGGCTGGGCATGAGATCTTCTGCTGTCGTCATCAGAGAACGGCAGGCTGCTGTAGAAGAGCTTAGTGAAAAGCAGAATTGGAAATTTAATTTTCAGGCGGTCTTGCTTTTTTGTAACCGGGATAAGGAAGACCAGATACAGAATATCTTTCGTTATCTGCGTTCGGCTCCCGGAGAAGGATCAAATTTTGTCAGGCGTTATATCACCTGGATTCCCTGGGTATTTCTTATTTCTGTAACCCTTGCCTGGTTTTATCCAGTGTTCACGCTCCTGGTCATTGCTCTCGTTATTATTAATTTATTATTGACTCAATCGTACAGCACCGTGGTAATGAAGACAGACGGGCTTATCGGCAAAGTTAGCCGTCTGCTAAACACGTTTTCTGAGGCTATGGAGGCCATCAGAGCCGAAGACTGGAAGTCACCACTTTGCCGGGAGCTCGCTGCAGGTCTGAAGGACAACCAGCATGGCAAATTGCCACAGCAGATAAAGCAACTTTCAGTACTGATCAACCAGCTCGCTTTCGGACTTAGTTCAATAGGCCCTGTGTTAAATGCGGTAGTGGCCTGGAACGTCAGGCAGTATTTCGCGATAGAGGACTGGAAGAGAACAAATCAGGTTAACCTGGAAGCCGCCTTCGATGTTATCGCGGATTTTGAGGCTCTTGTCAGCCTGAGCAGTTTGAAAAGTAACTATTCCGACTGGGCTTTCCCGGAAATTATAGAGGGCGAACATTACACATTAAGCGTGCAGGCAGCCGGTCACCCGCTGATCCGGTCTGATCTGCGAGTAGTTAACGATTACACGCTTAATAATGAGTTAAAGATCGACATTATAACTGGCTCTAACATGGCGGGAAAAAGTACATTTCTCCGGACCTTAGGGATAAATACAGTGTTGGCGTTATCAGGTGCCCCGGTGTGTGCCAGGCAGATGCGGGTTAGCTCCATGCTTGTCTTTAGTTATATGAGAATAAAAGATTCGCTGAATGAAAGCACTTCTACCTTTAAAGCTGAGCTAGACAGGCTTCAGGCCCTGCTAGGCATCCTGAAAACAGAGGACAAGGTGTTCTTTCTGATCGATGAGATGTTACGGGGTACTAATTCAGTCGATAAGTACCTGGGCTCTAAGGCGGTTATTGAAAAACTGATCGCACAGGAAGCTGTAGGTATCATTGCTACACACGATCTTCAGATCGCCGAACTGGAAGCACAGTACCCGGATTACATCCGGAATTTCTATTTCGATATCCAGATTGAAGGTACGGAGATGAGGTTCGATTATAAACTTAAGAAGGGGGAGTGCAAGACGTTTAATGCTTCGATATTGTTAGAGAGGCTTGGGATTTATTCTGAAATCGGAGGTCCAAGGCCGGGAGCCTGAGGTCGCAAGCCTGATGGATTCCGGCATCTGATGGACTGAAGCTTTGATATATATCTTCCCCGACTGGATCGGGGATCTCGTTATGATACCGCGGCTTCCGCCGCAGGTATTACCGGGACATTCAGCCTGAGCGTCTAGTTCACTTTCAGCTTTCAGCTTTCAGTTTGAGATCCCCGACTAAATCGGGGAAGAGTCTCTCCGGCGAGATCCTTGTACAGCGTCTAGTTCACTTTCAGTTTTCAGTTTGAGATCCCCGACTAAATCGGGGAAGAGTCTCTCCGGCGAGATCCTTGTACAGCGTCTAGTTCACTTTCAGTTTTCAGTTTGAGATCCCCGACAAAACCGGGGAAAAGTCTCTCCGCCCAGTTCCGGCCTCCGACCCCAGGCCCAGACTTCAATTGAAAATTCATAAATTACGCTCCGTGACTAAGATTATACTTTCATTCCATAACATCTCGATCCGAAAATATGATAAACTGGTTTTTGAGAAGATAGATTTCGTGCTCAGACCGGGCGAGCACTGGGCGATCATCGGCAAAAGCGGCTCGGGGAAAAGTGTCCTGCTGGATGCATTCGCAGGGAAGTGCTCCTTTCCGCAAGGTGAAGCCAAGTACCCTGGCTTTGATCTTTATATTGCTGAACGTCAGTCGGGCGATCCGCTTTTTAACCGGTATAAGTTAATTTCGCAGGTCTCCTCACGGCACAGCTTTACCAATCTTTCCCATACCACCGACCTTTACTACCAGCAGCGATTTAATTCGATGGACTCAGAAGATTCGCAGACGGTAAAGGAATATTTAACGGACATAAAAACACACAGCCCTGAAGGATATTGGACATACGAGCGGGTAGTCGACAGCCTGAAGCTTGATCATCTGCTCGATAAGCAGCTGATCAAGCTGTCGAACGGGGAGACCAAAAGAACTTTACTCGCTGCGGCGCTAAAGCGGAACCCACTGCTGCTGCTGCTCGATAATCCATTAACCGGCCTGGATGCCAGGTCAAGGGCAGAACTTAATCTGTTGTTAACAGAAGTAGCCTCGTCGGGTACCAGCATCATTATTGTAACTTCTCCCACAGAAATCCCCGATGCAATAACGCATGTCGCCAGCGTGGGAGACGGAAGAATGATCCGGCAGGAAAGTAAGGCAGATTTTAAAGCTGAACAGGATGAGGGACATTATAAATCGTTTAATAAAAGCGAACTTGAGGAGCTTTTATGCCTTACGCCAATGCCTGAATACAAGGTTATCACGAGTTTGGAAAATGTAACGATCAGGTACGGCAGCAAAACCATTCTTGACAACATAAGCTGGCAGATAAAGCAGGGCGAGCGCTGGATGTTGGCAGGCTCAAACGGGGCAGGTAAATCGACTCTGCTGAGTCTCATAAATGGTGACAACCCGCAGGCATTTGCCAATAAGATCGTTCTTTTCGACAAGCCTAAAGGCGCTGGAGAAAGTATCTGGGATATAAAAAGGAAGATCGGGTTTGTATCGCCGGAGCTGTTCCAGTATTTTCCTACAGGAATTTCGTGTATACAAGTGATCGAGTCAGGATTCTATGACACGATGGGGCTGTTCAGGAAACCCGTTGAAAGCAAAACAAACCTGTGCAGGCGTTGGATGAAGTTGCTGGAGATAGACCATTATGAAAGCACGTTATTCAGAAACGTACCGGTCAGTATTCAACGGCTCTGCCTGCTTGCCCGGGCGTTGGTAAAGAATCCGCCGCTGCTGATCTTTGATGAGCCCTGCCAGGGCATGGATGCCGATCAGCAGGAGCGGTTCAAATACCTGGTTGATGAGATCTGTAAAAGAAGCAAAGTAAGCCTGATTTATGTAAGTCATTATGAATCGGAGCGGCCCCGGTGTGTTACAAAATTGTTGCGATTGCAAAACGGGAAAATAATCGCCGGTTGACACAGGGGTGGATAAAGCTCCATTTAAGACTTAAGCTTTAAATAACAGAAAAAATTTATAATTTACTTTCCGATTTATATTTTCCAAAAGAACACATGAGCGAAGCAGTAGCCCTCCCCCCTGAAAAGAAGAATAATCTGAAGCTGGTAATTATAGCTTCCTGCGTCGGAACGCTGATAGAATGGTACGACCTGTTTCTTGCCGTGATCCTGGCAAGTATATTATCGACACAACTATTCCCCGAAGGCGAGAACAAGTTCATTGAAACTTTGGCGATAGTAGCTACAACCTATTTGATCAGACCTTTCGGTTCCCTGCTATTTGGAAAGATGGGCGATAAATCCGGTCGCAAGCAGTCCTTTTTGATCTCCCTCCTGTTAATGGGAGCAGCGACATTTCTGATCGGGTGTATCCCAACCTTCAATCAGGTCGGGTGGCTTGCACCTATCATGTTCCTTGTTCTGCGTTTGGCTCAGGGATTGGCAATCAGCGGGGAGTATTCAGGTGCGGTAATTTACGTTGCTGAGCATGCACCTGAGAATAAGAGAGGTTTCTACACCGGATTTATTCAGACAACTTCCTCCATAGCGCTGATCGTTTGTCTGGTAGTTGTTTTTGCAACAAGGAGCGTTATGTCTGACGAAAGCTTCACATCATTCGGCTGGAGGATCCCGTTTCTGTTTAGTGCCGTACTTGTTTTTATCAGCTATCTTATCCGCAGGAAACTGCATGAGAGCCCGGTGTTCGCAGAGCTTAAGAAAGAGGGTAAAACCAGTAGCGCACCTATTAGAGAAACGTTCAAAACGAAAAAGAATGTAGGCTTGATCTTATCGGCGATCTTTGGTGGCAATGCTGCTCAAAGTGCTATACAACAAACCAATCAGTTTGTTGCTTTATTCTTCCTGCAGCGAACGGTAAAATTAACCGACACCACCTCCATTTTGATACTCGCTGTCGGAATCCTGCTTGCAGGTCCTTTGTTCCAGATATTCGGTGCCCTGAGTGATAAGGTCGGACGGAAAAAGGTGATCCTTGCAGGACTCTTTCTGGGGCTGGTCACTATCCCGCTTACATTTTATACCTTCCTTGAAATGGGCAACCCGATGCGTTTGGATACCATCCAGCATATAGACACCCAGACCACGCTGATCTTTATTGGCCTGACCTTCCTGCTCACAGTAGCCAGTGCTCTGGTATATGGCCCGATGGGCGCTTTTCTGATGGAGCTTTTCCCAACCAAGATCAGGTATACCAGCATGGGCTTTACATATAATGTTGGTAATGGTGCGATAGGCGGTTCTACCCCCGTTATTACGGAACTGATCAGGTCGTCGGTCGTAATCAGTTTTGCCTTTGCGCCTTATACAGGATTAATTTACCCCCTGGCACTGATCGTGATCGGGATATTTGTCAATATTTTCTTTGTAAAAGAGACAAATATGAATAACCTGAGGGATTGAGTTGAGAGTTGAAAGTTGAGAGTTGAAAGTTGTCGGAAATCCAGAGCTCATATCTCACATCCCAGAGCTCATATCCCATATCTCACATCTCATCATGCCCGTAAATATCGTCCCGGAAGTTGACAAGTCCCGAGCTGTCGACCCAGGCGGTATAATAAATTATCGATACGGGGATCTTATTAAGGAGCCTGACCCATTTCTCAGTGCCGGCATTCATGGCTGCCCTGATCTCGCTTTCATCCCATCCAGGCTGATCTTTAAGAAGGTATTGAGCGAGTTCAAAGGGTTGGCTCAGGCGAATGCAGCCGTGGCTGAAAGCGCGGTTCTTCTTATCGAATAAACCTTTGGCAGGCGTGTCGTGAAAATAGATGTTATACTGATTGGGAAAAAGAAATTTGACTAATCCAAGTGAATTGTCTGGACCTGGCTTTTGACGAATGACAGGAAGCCCGTCAACCTTACCGGTAATCTCCATATTGTTCTTCTGCAGATAGGAGCTGTTTTTGCTTATGGCCGGCAGGATCTCATTTCTTACGATACTGGCCGGAACATTCCAATAGGGACTGAAAACAATATTCTCTAGAGTGTCAGAAAAAACTACCGTCGGGTTGCTGATCTTGCCTACGACAATATCCATCGAAAGGACCTGGGTATTTTTTTCGTAAACGTAAAGTTTGTAGTTGGGTATGTTAGCAATTATCCTCGTTCCATTCATCTCGACGGTGTCCATCATGATCCTGTCCAAATTAGCACTCATTTGTGTGATACGTTTCCCGAGGGGAATATTCAGCGCTTTCATAAATGCCGGTCCGATGATTCCGTCATCTTCAAGCCCATGCCGCAGCTGGAACTGCTTTATAGCATCTTCGAGCCTGTCCGTATAAACATCGTCATCGCGTACGCGGCGAAGGTCACCAAGTAATTTGAGGCGTTCTTTAATTGCGGGGAGGCTGGATGACCTGTCGTTGAGCCTAATGACAGGTTTATCGTTAAGGTTTATTTCAGGCCAGTTGTTTCTGTCGTTAAGTTTTTGATACTCTTCAATTGCGGCCTGCAGCGCTTTTTGTTGCCTTTCTTTAGGCTCCTGGGAATAAGCCGGAAAAACACGGGAAAGTGTGGTCAGGAGCAGGAGTATCAGGTAATTTTTCATGCCGTGAATTGATATGTAAAAATATCAATTTTCAAGCCAGCATTGTGTGCCTGTTTTTTTGCCTGTAATATTCAACAAACCGTACCCGAAGGGTTCTCATGCAGTTTTACAGATATGATCGCCCCTTTTGCCGGTTCTGATTTGACATGGATGCTTCCACCATAAATGCGGAGCCGGTTTTTGATACTGCTTAATCCCGAACCAGTTGGGGCATGTTCCTGTGCTTTTACATTGAACCCCTTTCCATTATCTTTTACCACTATCAGAATGTATTGGCTCCTGGTGACCTCAACAGTTATCTGGCTGGCTTCTGAGTGTTTCATGCTATTGTTTACCAGTTCCTGGATGATCCTGTAAATATTTGTTTCCAAAAGGATGTCCATTCGTTTCAAAAAGCCGTTTACCTGTACTTTGATCTTTAGGTTCCTGGAGGATAGCCTTTTTGCCAGTTCTTCAAGCGTCGCACTTAAACCAAAGTCGGTCAGTATCGAGGGGGCAAGTTCAAAGGATATATTCCGTGTTTCATTGATAGCCTGATCCAGCAGTTTTCTAATCGTTTTAATGCCTGACGCCTGCATTGTTTTTTCCAGCTGATCCAGTTGCATCCTAACCCCATAAAGAAGCTGGCTCACACTGTCATGCAGTGAGCTGCTGATCCGTCTCCGTTCATTTTCCTCAACATTTATCATGGCAGCGGCAATCTTTCTCTGATATTCTTCGCGCAGCATTGTGGACGATCTCTCCATCTGCGTTTTCTCAGTTATGTCAAGCATTATTCCCCCAAAGCGCTCATGAAGGTGAGCGGACGGAATAACGTGTCCGCGGATAACAGTATAGCATTCTTTGTCTTGCGGTTGTCCGAAGCGGCAGGTCAGGTCGATTTCTGTATGACTGTTTATTGATTTGCGAAAGCGGTTTTCCACTTCTATTCTATCAGCCGGATGTATAAGCTCAAGAAAATCATTGAAGTGTCCAACAAATCCACCCTCAGGCATATTGCAGATTTTTTGGCAGTTCTCATCCATGAAGAAGCTCATTGTGCTGAGGTCAAGTTCCCAGGTTCCGGCGAGTGACACCTGGAGAGAAAGCTCAAGCCGGTCTTTAATTTTGGCCAGCTCCAGTTCGGCATTGATCCGGTCGTTTTGCTTTTCCAGATCTGCCGGGTGGACCTGCAGCTCCTGGAAAAGAGTTTTTATATCTTTGTTTTCTGGTGCAGCCCGGATATTAGATTTCTTTACTTTCCTATTCATGATTCGTTAATTACAATCATTATCAGTACTATCCTCTTTGGATTTTCTATCAACAAACGGATTCGCAGTTAGTTCAAAATTTTTTCCGATGATCACCTTAGTTGCAATAGTGGATGTATTTGCAGTCGATAACTATCACACCAGATAATGGGATGTTCTTAAAGCAAAAAAGCTTCATCAGGGGGAACTAATTGTCAATTTAGCTTTTTTGTTTGATAAACAGGTATTTAACACCGAAAATTTCGTGACATAACACAGGGAATTTCTCCGTTGCTTAATGTAACTTTGTTATGCAGCCCAGCTCGCTATCATTTTATATTTCCATGTGACCTCATCGTTCAGGCTGCCCCGTTTCGCTATTCTTCTACCAAAACTGCGCATTATGGGAAAGAAAATTCTAATTATGGATGATGATAAGGATGTCCTCGAAATGCTAAAGGAGGTACTTACCTATGAAAACTTTGAGGTTGACACCGTCTCCGATCTGGCGCTATTCTTACAGTACTTTGAGGAGGGCTGTCAGCCAGATCTGGTTATTATTGACTATCTCCTGAGGGGTATCAATGGCGGAGAGGTTTGCTATCAGTTAAAGGTCAATGAACAGACCTGCAGGATACCTGTTATACTGATGTCTGCATATCCCCAGGTGTTTAATTCGCTCGGCGATTACAAGTGTGACGAATTTATAGCCAAGCCTTTTGATCTGTATGACCTGGTTGAGACCATTCATAGTCGTATCAGGGTGGCGGAATCCGCAGCCAATCCTCACAGGCTCCGGAAAAGCAAAGGAGCCCGACGGTTCACAGCTTTTCGGGCATAGTCATTTTGAGTGGCCGGCCTAGCTGACAATGCCACGAAGTACGGCATAACGGATTAGGGCCGCCGAATTTCTTGACTGAGTCTTGTCAATTAGATTTTGACGGTGACCTTCCACCGTGCGTTTACTGGTAAAGATCTTATCAGCGATTTCCTGGTTTGTATATCCATCTGCGATCAGGGACAAAATTTCCATCTCGCGCTTAGATAGATCCACTTCCGCAGCATCGCCGCTAACTGCATGCGACCGCCCTAATTGGCGGTCGAGAAGTTCGAGGGAAAGTTCCACACATAAATAGCGGTTCCCGGTAGAAGAGATGTGTCTGATCCCGAAGAGGAGCTCTTCCGAACTGACATTTTTTAGCATATAACCTTTAGCGCCCTCGTTGAAAGCTTTCAATACATATTTTTCATGCGAAAGCATAGAAAGCACTATCGTATTCAATCCCGGGTACGTTTGCGCCAAACCAGATAACATATCAATACCGTTAATACCAGGCATATTGATATCTGTTATTAGAATAACCTCGTTAGCATCAACAGCACCACTTTTAAACAATTCCAGTAATTCAGCTCCATTGCAGGCTTCACCTACAATACTGATATCTGCTTCATTTTCCAGCAACGATCTTATACCGCTTCTAACTATTTTATGATCTTCAGTTAATACAACTTTTATTTCCGGCATTTCAGTCCAAAGGTTAATCAGGTAAATGTAACCCTATTAATTTATACACTCCTATACACGTATTTATACGGGATTGTTTGCTCTTTAACAGAAATGATGATTAACAGAAATATTAAACGGGTTTTTCTACATGGTATCTGTAAGAAGAGTATCTCTTACGGCTGTGGTATCAACAATTACGCTGTCGACCGGCATAATCGTGTCTACGATCGCTGAATCGGTAACCTGGTCAGTCCTGCTGTTTGAGTTGCATCCTGCGAAAGCCGTCCCGGCCAGCGACAGGATAAATATGATTTTCAGTTTCATATGTTCCTTGGGTTAATGCATCTTAATTGGCGTTTTGCGACACCGGTGGAGCGTCTGCAATCTTCCTATCGTATAACAAACAGGTCTGATTAGGGTTTGATAAAAATATTCAGCTTGCTAATCCGGAAACTGACTTTTATCAATCCCGGGAATAATCCGGAGTGCATTTTTATAGTAAATTTTCTTCAGCACCTGGTCGCTTAAACCCATACCATACATTTTCCAGTATGCATGGTACTTTTTATGGTATGGAAAGTATTCATCTTCTGTTTCCAGCACCCTGAAATAGGTTGCGTACTCTGCCGGCACCCAGCTGTCCTTCCCGAAAAGAATACGGTCCTGGTATTTTTCAAAGAACTGCTTAGCCCTGCGCGGCTGACGTCCCAGTTCGGCAATGATAGCGCCGAACTCGACATTAAAGTTCGGGTAGGTGTCGAGTAGTTTACCGAGGTGGTCGAGATCATTTGCATACCATCCAAAATGTGCGATGATAAACGTTGTCTTAGGGTGCTTTTTCACCAGATTATGCTGCTGCTGTATAAGCTGTTCCCATGAATAGCCGTCAGACGCACTGCGGTTTCTGCCCGGCTGTGTTAAAAGCTCGAGCCAGCGTTCGTTGTTCGCATCGGGTTTATCCCAAAACTGTTTAGGGTCGGCGGTATGGATGAGTACGGGAATGCCGAGCTGCGCACATTTCTGCCATATCGGATCAAGCCTGGCATCATCTACCGCCACGACTTTCCCGGTTTTGTCTTTGACCGAAAAGCCCAGGCTTTTAAATATTTTCAAGCCTTTCGCTCCTGCTTTCACATCATCTTCCAGTTGTTTTACTGTTTTCTGGATCCAGCCTTCTTCACCAAGTCCATCGAATGACACATTTGTGAAAACCAGCAGACGGTTAGGAGTGACGCCAGCAATATTCTTTACTGAAGACGCGAGATACTCGCCTCCCCGGCCGCTCAGGTTGACCATCACGCGCATATTTAATTTGTCCATTTCAGAAAGCAGATTGCTCAGGTTTTGCGATGCCATATTATTCTGGTGATTGTGCACATCAATAAAAGGGAATTTTGCACGGGTAATCACATGTTCCGGTACCACCAGGGAAGAAGGAGGGTTGTATGTCTCAAAGTAGATCCTGTTTTTATCTGTTTGAGCCAGGCTGCAGTGACTGAACCCTATCAACGCAACAAAATAGAAGTATTTCATTTTTAGGATGTTCATGATAAACGTTTAATGATATATGAAATAAAATATGTTAGCGACACAACGGGTATAGATTACGGATTTTGACCGCGGCGGGTAGTGACTACGACCGGGTTTGTTATCCCGTTGAGGTTATAAACGATCTTCCCTGCGCGCATTGTCAGTTCGCATTCCAGTTTCTTGTTTGCGTTCATTTTGTGACCGGTGTAATCCCAGAACCCAAACCTTCCTTCTCGCATATTAAATATGGCAATGTCGGCTATTGATCCTGCTGAGAGTGTGCCGAGATCCGACCGGTTAATTTGCTCAGCCGGATTCTGCGTGGTTGCCTTTACTACCGCAGGAAGGTCCATTCCCATAGCGATAAACTTCGACATCACATCCAGTATGTTTTTCATTGCCCCGTTTGTTGCGCCTTTATTCATGTCGGTACTGATGGAGTTGGGATAGAAGCCCTGTTCAAGGGCTGGGATCGCCTGCGAATAGGCAAAGCTTATCCCACCGAATCCAACGTCAAAGAGGATTCCCCTCTTTTGTGCTTCTACAACAAAAGGTTTTATCTTTTTAGTTTTCGGATCGACTATACTTTCTCTCGACGCGCCAAGCTCGGCAAAGCAATGGGTAAATACATCGCCGGGACGAAGATGCTTAAAGAAAAGCTCCTCGAGAGAGTGCGCCGGTACCGTACCTCCGAAATCTACCATTACCGGGATATTTGCAACTTTACCGGCACCAACAGCCCGGTCTACAGCAACCCAGTCGGGCCGGTTGTAGTGAGCGGTTTTGATCCCCACGATGTATTCTTTGTTTTTAATAGCGAACTCACCGGTGAGTTTTGAATCCATGTCGTTATTATCCTGTTCGAATGCTCCCCCTTTATAGCCTTCGCCGACAATATTAAGCCATGCAAGAACCCTGGTTTCTGACCTGTCGATCGTTTCGGCTTTAAATCGCGGGAACGATTTCCGGCCTGAACTTCCTGCATCAACGGTGGTCGTTATACCGGTTCTGAATGTAAACCCATCCGGCACCGGATCGCCCGCCCTGATTCCATGGAAATTATGAGAGTGTATATCAATAAGTCCCGGAGTTACGTAAAGTCCGGCAGCTTCGACAAGCTGCCTGGCAGATTTCGGGTCGATGTTCTTCGCTACCCGGACGATCTTGTCGCCGCTGATAGCAATGTCCATCACTTCGTTTATATTGTTTACAGGGTCAATAACGTGGCCTCCTTTGATAACTATGCTGTAGGTTTGGGCATAGCCGGAGAGTTTGAATGCACAAACTGTAAGTATTATAAGGAATAGTTTTTTCATTTCAGATCAAATCGATTAATCAGAGTTCAAGATAAACATTTGACTCTGTTTCAATTGATGGCTAAATGTCTCAATTTAGATACTATAGCTACTGGCCTGAGCTCATTGCCTTAATTTTTAATACGAGTCAGAACCGTGCGGCGGGAGGTTGTTCCCCGATTTATTCGGGGATCTCGTGCGGGCATGCGTAGCATATGCTTGGCGAGAGATCTGAATGTAGCAGCTATTAAAAGTCCAGCGCAGCCGCAAATCAGGTACACCAGACTGTTGCGGTTAGTTTGTATGCAATTCTTTGGAAACTTAAAAGGCTTCCTGACCCAGCGGCTTTAGCCGCGTGTCATTAAGGAGATCCCCGACCCAGTCGGGGAAGGGTCTCCTTAGCCACGCCTCTTAAATCGTCTTTGAGACATATAAGTTGGTTTCAGCGGAACCTTAATAAAAAAAACGCAGCACTTGATCACTCAAATGCCGCGTTCGATAAAAGAAAAAATTACTACTAGTACCCCGGATTTTGAGGCAATAATTTAGGGTTACGTGCGATCTCTGCAGAAGGCACCGGCCATATGGATTTGTTGTTGTCCGTAATGCCAAGAATCTGCTGGAGTCTTCCGGTCCTTACAATATCGAACCACTCGTGTCCTTCAAAGGAAAGCTCAAGTCTTCTCTCTTTGTAGAGGGCGGTTCTGAAATCAGCTAAAGTAGCCGGGGCTATGGCTCCCAATCCCGCTCTTCTTCGAACTTCGTTTAGGAGTTTAAGCGCATCGG
Organism: Daejeonella sp. JGW-45; assembly: GCF_029360805.1. GTDB lineage: Bacteria > Bacteroidota > Bacteroidia > Sphingobacteriales > Sphingobacteriaceae > Daejeonella. The sequence goes on from NZ_JARKNC010000010.1 coordinate 716,299, forward strand.
CGTTAGGGTAGCTGGTTTCTGCGAGTGCTTCAGCTTTGCTTAACAGTACTTCTGCCAGGCGTAATACGATGATATTATCATCTTTTGTACCTGGCCTGGAGTACTTTTTAAGATAATTATCAGCATTTGCGAATCCCAGGGTAGCGTCTTTCCTTAGATCACCTGTTTCATAAGCTGCAACAAGGTTTGGATTGATCTGGATAGTACGTGTTCCGCTTAAACTGGCAGGTAAAAATGTAGTTGCCAGGTTGTTTTGCAGCTGGGTGTCGTAATTTATTTCGAAGATAGATTCAGCAGAATTCTTCGTAAGGAATAAATTAGCATACGCTACGCTTAACGTTTCGCCTTTTCTTGAAATTACCTGATTTGCATCAGCAATAGCCAGTGCCCAGCTCTTTCTGGTTAGGTATATTCTGGCGCCCAGCGCGTATGCCGCTGCCTTGGTCGCACGGCCGGTCCGGCCAAGACCTGCATGAGTTTCAGGCAGGTTGAGCTTGGCAAAATCCAGGTCTTCCAGGATCTGCTTATAGATTGCATCAACAGGAGCACGCGGAACCTGAAGAGCTGCCACATCAGGGCTTTCAGTAGGGCTTGTGATCAAGGGTACAGGACCGAAATACCTGACCAGGTTAAAATAGGTAAATGCCCGCAGAAAGCGAGCTTCCGCGATAATTGCATTTTTAGCAGCATCCGCCATTCCCGGGATCCCGGGAACCTTAGCGATCACTACATTAGCCGAATTTACCAAAACGTATTGCTGATCCCAAAGTATGCCGAACTGAGAATTATCCGCCACGAAGATCAGGTTATTCATTTGCTCAAACTGCCTGTTTAGAGCATTTCCAACCGTGTTTTTTGTGGGAAGTTCAGCAAATACGACATAATTAAGTCCGGTATTTGCCAGGTTGCGGTATGTTCCCACTATTGCAGCTTCCGCATCTGATGGCCGTACGAATAGCTCCTGTGTGGAAACTGCATCTATCGGCTCCTGCTCAATTACGTCGCATGACGCAACAGTCAGGTATATACAGAGTAAAAGAATTATTTTTTTCATGAGTCTTGATTTAGAATGTTGCGTTTAAGCCTAATGAGAACGACCGCGCCTGCGGATATGAACTCATGTCAAATCCAAAATTGGTATCATTACCATACGCATTAACTTCAGGGTCGTAGCCGCGATATTCTGTCCAGGTAAAAATGTTTTGTCCGGCGCCATAAATCCGGATGCTCTGGATCCCTGCTTTGCGCAGTGCTTCATTTTTCAGGTTGTAACCAAGACTGATATTTTTCACCCTCAGGAACGAGCCGTCCTGTAACACCCGGTTGGAAACAGAACCGTTCCGGTTCGGATCAGCCCATGCGGCACGGTGCAGGGTCGTAATATCTCCTGGCTTTCTCCAGCGTTCTCTCGCCAGGGTCGATGAGTTAAACCAGGTATGAAGCCTGCCGTACGAATACTCCGCCTGATTGAAGATCTGGTTCCCGTAAACAAAATGTAAGAAAACCGACGCGTCGAAGTTTTTGAACTGAACGGAGTTAGTGAAGCCTCCTGTAAATTTCGGCTGTGCGCTGCCCAGTACCTGGTTGTCTTCAGTCGTAGACGTTAATGGAATGTTCTTATCTCCATTGATATCAACGAAGTCATAGTCGCCTGTTTGGGGATTTACCCGGATGATCTTCCAGCCATAGAAGGTGCCCAGGGGATAGCCTTCTTTAACAATACTGGCGTAACCATTAAAGCCAAGAGGTATTTGCCCTCCCGGCAAGTTGGTTACCTTGTTCTTATTGAACGAGATATTAAAATCGGTTGACCACTTAAAGTCAGTTTTGTTAATATTTACGGTGTTCAGTGAAAGTTCAACTCCCTTATTCTCAACGTTTCCGACATTCTGAAGTGAACTTACGAAGCCCGATGACCTCGGCAAAGACACAGCAAGCAACAGACCTGAAGTGTTCTTTTTGTACACGTCTGCTGTGAAGTTTAGCCGGCCCTTAAAAAAGCTCAGGTCTAACCCTACATTCGTTTGCTCGGTGCTTTCCCAGCTCAGGTCAGGATTCGCTAATTGCGTTTGGGCCAGCCCGCTTAAGCCTATATAATTAAAGCCTCCGCCGAATAATCCCCTTGAGGTGAAGTTACCGATCTCCTGATTACCCGTCTGGCCCCAGCTTGCGCGGATCTTCACGTCTTCAACCCAGCTGAGATCTTTCATAAAACCTTCCTGTCCGAGACGATAGGCTGCAGAAATAGAAGGGAAGCTTCCATATTTATTGTTTTCACTGAAACGTGACGAACCGTCTACCCGGTAGCTTGCGGCAAGGTTAAACTTATCCTTGAATGAATAATTCAACCTGCTGAAGTAAGATGTTAATCCCCAGCTACTGCCTGTAGAAGTAGAATTTTTTATGGATGCAGAACCCAGTGTCTGGATCGCTTCAAGCGCGAAATTCGTTGCTGAGGCAACGGTACGGCTGAATTTTGATTCCTGGTTAGAATAACCAAGCAGGAGGTTGAAACGGTGGTTTTCCGATATGCTCTTGCTGTAGTTTAAAGTATTTTCGTTGATCCATCCAATATCCTGGGTCATGCTGTTGGTTCCGGATCCGTTAGTTGCCCTTCCTAATACAGTTAATCTGTTTGGCGGTACAAAATATACCTCTTCTAAACTCAGGTAATCCAGGCCGATGCTGCTTCTTAGATTAAGGCCTTCCAGGATCTTAAATTCAACAAATGCATTTCCCAGCGCCCTGTTATTAAATGCATCGTTGGTAACCTGGTCTGCAATGATCAGCGGGTTGTCGATATTGGCAATATATGGATCGTCAGGGTTGAGTGAACCATCCGCATTCCGGGCCGGCACTGCCGGCGACTTTACGATAGCCACAGCAACGATTCCATCACGGTCGCCCTGACTCACCCGGTCGGTTTTAGACCGGTTCATGCTTACGTTAATTCCGGCCTTCAACCGGTCGTTGATCGTCTGGTCAAAATTGAACCTGAAATTCCCCCGGCTGAATCCGCTGCCGATAACTACCCCGGTCTGACCTAAGTAGCTGCCTGACAGGAAGTATCTTGTTTTCTGGCTTCCGCCCGAAAGAGATATCTCATTGTTATGGATCGGCGCTCTTCTGAAAATTTCGTCCTGCCAGTCGGTAGTTGGCAACGCAGACGGATTAGCGATCGGTGCCGGCCGGCCTACATTGGTGTTCGCCTCATTGACAAGCTCGCCCCACTCCGGACCGCCTAAAAGCGGGATCCGTTTCGCAACTTCCTGGTAACCCACATAAGCGTTATAACTGATCTTCGTCTGGTCTTCTTTACCTCTTTTTGTTGTGATCACAATTACACCGTTGGAAGCTCTTGATCCGTAGATTGCCGCCGCTGATGCATCTTTTAAAATGTCGATACTTTCGATATCATTCGGGCTGATATTTGACAGCGGGTTCTGAGGCATGGAACCAGCTGCGGCACCGGCATAATTACCGGTATTCACCGGGATGCCATCAATAACATAAAGCGGGTCATTACCCCCGGTGATTGAGCTCGCACCCCTGATACGCACCGTCGTGCGGCCACCGGGGGTACCCGAATCCTGGGTAATGTTCACACCGCCAACCCGGCCCTGCAGTAATTGTTCAGGACTGGTGATCGGAAGGTCAGCCAGCTTTTTGTTTGCTACAGAAAGTGAACCAATAGCACTGGACACATCCTTTTTGTTCTGTGTACCGTAACCAACTACGATAACCTCGTTCAGGGCCTGCTGATCTTCTTCCATTGTCACATCGATAGCCGTGCGGGTGCCTGAAGCTATTTCCTTCTCGAGGAATCCTAAGTAACTAAATACCAGTATTCCCGGTTCCGGTATCGTAAGCGTATAATTTCCTTCCACGTTAGTTGTTGTACCGATCGTTGTATTCTTTAACCTTATACTTACGCCCGGCAGGGGTGCACCTTTCGAATCCGTTACGCGGCCCTTTATTTCCTGCGGAGGGGCGGGCGCTTCCATAATTTTCTGTTCCCGGGCCATAACAGGTTGCTTCCGTGAGATGATGATGGTTTCATCAACGATCGACGAACTGAGAGCCTGGTTTTCAAGAACAGAGCGAAGAGCCTCCTCAAGTGATGCGTTGCTGACGTTAACGCTGACGGGCTTAGCCATCTGAAGCATCTGGGTATTATACAGGAAAGTGTATTTTGTTTGTTTCTGTATCTCCCTGAATGCTTTTTCAAGTGGAGCATTTTTCATTGAAAGGCTGATGCGCTGAGCATAACTGGCAGCATTCACCTGCAAAAGCGCGGTGAGCAACAGAATAAACGCAACTTTCATAACCCTTATGAATTTAAGCGGAATGCAGGGTATTCTGCATTTTAGTAATATATTGAGTTTCATACATTTGAGTTTGGTTGAGTGTTGATTGTAGTTACTAAAGGCCAATCTCCTGCACTATCTTTCCGGGCCTGAATATATCTGGTAAATTATGGCATAACAGTTATCCTCCTTCCTTTGCCCGAAGAGTCTTCCTGGACAATTTTAAAATGAATAGCGCCTGTTAACTCAAGCATCCGTAATAATTCAGAGACATTTTTATTCCGGGATATCGTACCTGTAAAATCCTTATTGCTCATATCCCCTTTATAGACGACTTCCACATCGTACCATCTGGATACTTTCCGCATGATGCTTTCAATGCTCTCGTCAACAAAAATGAATTGCCCGTTTTTCCAGGCCACAGCCTGGTCAGGATCGGCGGCTGCAACTGTTATTTTCTCAGTAGCCTTATTTAAAGTTGCAGACTGGCCCGGTCTGATCATTACTTTATCCGCTCCCTTCAGGATCTGCACCGAGCCTTCCAGCAGGGTAGTGCTCATTTGCTTTTCATCATCGTAGGCCATTACGTTAAAATGAGTTCCCAATACCTTGATCTCAGAGTTATTCGTCACGACTTTAAAGGGCATTGCGGTGTTCCTGGCAATCTCAAAATAGGCCTCACCTGTAAGTTCCACTTTTCTTTCTGCGCCGGCGAAAAGTGTGGGGAAGCGTAATGAGGATCCTGCATTAAGCCATACGCGGCTGCCATCGGGAAGGGTGATCTGGAACTGCCCGCCGCGCGGCGTCGCTACGGTATTGAATCTTACTCCGGCACCGGCTTTTGGTATGCCGGAAACATAGTGCAGCTGGCCGTCCGGCAATTTTTTGATCGTTGTATTGCTCTCATGTGCTATCAGGCCGCTGGCCGCATCGTCAAGGTTTATACGGGAACCGTCGTCAAGGATAAGTATCGCCTTATTTTCACCCGGCAGGATATCATCGCTCACAACCGAGGGTTTATCAGTTCGCGTAAGCCCAGGCTGTTCATTGTCGATGCTCAAATAAATGGAAACAGAGAAAAAAAGAAATATGACAGACGCAGCAACATACCAGGTTTTCAGGCTCACAACCTTCCGGCGTTCTGAACGCCTGATACTCCTTTGCAGGTTCTTCGCGATTTGCTGCCTCGCATGTTCGGACTTTCCCATTTTGTCTTCGTCCCAGGGAGCGTTGCTTAGCTGAAAGGAATCTGTGTATTCCTCCAGTAGTTTGCACTCTTCTTCTGTGCAATCTCCCGCGATATATTTTTGGTATAAGACTTCGTATTCGTTTCTGGTCATAGCGCCACTTTGTAGTATAGAGACATTTGAGAGGAACAACACACATGGATTTTCGAAAAAAGCTGGTTGATCACCTATTCTTTTTCTTACTTATTAGTCTTAATTTTAGGAGAATATAAGTGTGACAACCGCTAACCTATGATCGATAGATCGTCTTCCGATGAAATATTGGTGGAAGCTATGAAAAATGGCGATCCTGTTTCATTTGATATCCTTTTTAACCGGTATTGGCAAACCCTTTATACCACAGCCTATACCATTTCCCGGGATAATGAAGCTTCGTCAGGAATTGTCCACGATATATTCCTCAACCTTTGGTTAAAGCGCGAAAAGCTGCAGATCGGATCATTTAAGGGATATATTACTGCCTCTGCACGGTACCACGTTTACAGGTACATGAGGACGGTTAAGCGAAATATGCTGGAATATCGCGATGTATTGGATGATGATAACAGCATATCGGTGAACGATGGCGAGCTGCTTATCCGGCAACAGGAACTGCAGCGAAAGGTTGAGCGGCATCTGGAAGGCTTGCCGAAACGATGCAAAGAAATTTTTACCTTAAGCAGGAGAGATGAGCTATCCAACGATGAAATAGCCAAGCGCCTGGCGATCTCCAAGCGGACCGTAGAGAATCAGCTGACCAATGCTCTCCATCATTTGAGGCTATCGCTGAAAGACATCTCGTGGTTTTTAATTCTGGTTGCTTTGGGTCGCTACTTCTAAACAATCGGGCATACGTAAAAAATAAGCGGCCATCCATTAAAGATGGCCGCTTTATAAGTTGTCCCGGTGTTTAGTTTGCCGCCTGAAACAGGTTGCGAATGTTATTATTCCGCCAAGGCGAAAGCCATCATATACCCGGCTGGATTAGCAGCGTCTCCAGCTACAGAAATTGCTATGTATTGCTTGCCGTTGCTCCAGTAGGTGCTCGGATTGGCATTAGCGATCCCCGGAAGGGTGTATTCCCAAACTACTTTTCCTGTTTTTTGGTCGATCGCCCTCAACTTGCGGTCGCGTGTGCTGCCGATAAATAATAAGCCCCCTTTTGTGACCAAGGGACCCGCCGAGCCACTTGCCCCGGTTTCGGGTGCTCCAGGTAATTGGCTGTCAGGCGTATTGCCCAGGGTTATGGTCCACTCAAATTCGCCTGTATTTAAATTGATAGCATGCAGCTGTCCAAAAGGAGGTTTAATACCCTGGCGCCTCTGATTATCTGTAAACTGTCCGTAGGCTGTAAGGTTTAAATACTGGTCGTCCGGTTTGATATCGGCTACTTTGTTGGCAGCGTTATTTGCCTGAATTTCCTTAAGAAAGCTTTGTTCCCTTCCGGCGCGCGGCGCTGCAGGCTCCTTTTCAAAAAGGAAGGAAATAATCCCTTCCTCCTTGCCGGCGATAACACTTGCAAAGGACGGCATTTTGCCGCCGCCTCTTTTAATCTTATTAAGGGCGTCCTCACGGCTCATCCTGTTTTCGATTCCCACCAGGGAAGGATTGCCGGACTCGTCGCCATTTTTATCAGGCATGTGGCAGGCAACGCAGTAGGTCATGTACAGCGCCTTGCCCTGCTCAAACTTTGAAAGATCGGCGGTTTCCTGGACCACCTTTTTCATGGTAGCAATCTCAGGCGAATCGTTTGATTTTACATAGATGATGCCTTTTCCGGGATCAACAGCACCGCCGCCCCAGCTTGAACCACCACGACTTCCGGGCATCATAAACGTACCTTTAATGGATGGCGGGGTAAACGGCCCTTCGTATCGGAAAGACCGGAACCGTTGAAGCAGGCTATCATGAGATCCCTTAGAATAATTAGCTATATCGGCCTCTGTAATGATCTGACGTGAATAAGGTTTTGGCTTAGTAGGAAATGGCTGGGTGGGAGATGTCACCTCACCCGGAATGTCTGATGCAGGAACAGGGCGTTCCTCTATCGGCCACAATGGTTCCCCCGTGTCCCGGTTAAAGGTATAGATGTATCCCAGCTTAGAGGTTTGAGCTACTGCATCGATCTTTTTACCATTATGAACGACAGTGATTAAGTTAGGTGCTGCCGGGAGGTCATAATCCCACAGGTCATGATGGACAGTTTGAAAATGCCATTTGTATTTACCGGTCCTGGCGTCAAGTGCTACTACAGAATTCCCAAACAGATTGTCGCCTGCCCGGTCTTTCCCATAGTAATCATAAGTAGGTGATCCTGTGGACAGAAATACCATTCCCCGTTTTTCGTCGAGGCTTATCCCTCCCCAGCTATTGGCCCCGCCAACATACTTCCAGGCATCCTTAGGCCATGTTTCATATCCAACTTCTCCCGGTTGCGGAACCGTGTGAAAAGTCCATACCAATGCACCGGTTTTTACATTATATGCCCGGATGTGACCGGGTTCGGCTCCATAAAGCTCAGAAACTTCATTCCCTATAATATACAGATCCTGGTATATAGTTCCGGGCGTGGTAGGTATAACAGAGATTTTATCCGGGTCGCCGCGCATCCCCACATTCATGCTGACTTTGCCGCCCTTGCCAAAGCTGGTTATCAGCTCACCTGTAGCTGCATTTACTGAAAAAAGCTGATCGCCCCCGGTGAACATTATCCGCTTATCCGCCCCATCCTCATAATAAGTGACGCCTCTTCCAACTCCGCCGCCGGCAGCTCCGTCAAAGGGGTCAAAGGCCCATATCTGCTCGCCGGTAGCTGCATTCAGCGCATATACCCGGTGCCTGGCAGACATGGTATACATCACACCATCTATGATAATAGGGTTGCTTTCACTGTTCCCGCCTCTCGATCCCTGAGGCGCATCGCTGAACTTATGCGACCAGGCCAGTTGAAGCTTATTAATATTGGAGAGGTTTACCTGATCGAGAACCGAATAGGCGGTACCTTCACTGTCGGCTTTATAAATGCTCCAGGTGCGGTTGATATCAGCGGATTTCCCCCCTGCCAGTTCTGGATAAACCTTGCATCCGGTATAGATCAGGGTTGCTGTGAGCGCTAACAGGAATGCCGGTCTCTTGCTGAGCAAGGTCTTGGGATTAGTCATTTTTGATTTTAATTTAAGGGTTCAATTTAAGTAAGAATTCATCATAAGCCCTGAGGGAGAGGTAAAATTTATCTTACAATATCCATAAAAAAAGGCGATACTTAAATGCATCGCCCTTTCTAAATAATATTCGAAAGCTTACTTATAGGCTTCAATAACAGCCTTCCCAATATTCCCGTTCGGCTCCTGGATCTTCAGCAGCCCGGTAATTGTTGGAGCAATATCTGACATGTTATAAGGTGTGTTAGTCTTCCCCTGCTTAATACCCCAGCCCATCAATACGAAAGGAATATGGGTGTCATTGGGACTGAGGGTACCATGGGTTGCACCTGTACCCCCTGATCCTGAATACCAGGCCGGTTTAAGAACGATCTGGATTACGCCGCTCCTTTCACGGTTGTATCCGTTAATTATACGCTCCCTGTAGTTTTCAGGGATATTTGTTGTCTGGGCTTCTTCCATGTCAACGACAAAAGCTACGCCTTCCTTTTTCTGAAGGAACTCAATGATCCTTTTTTTGATATCAGCCAGACTGCCTTTTCCTGACTCTATAGCAGGGTAATTTAAGCTTACGTTGTAATTGCTGAAGCTTCGAACAGCATTTTTTACTTTAAACTCGTTCTCCAAAACAGTATTCAGCTCGCGCATAATTGCGGATGTCTGGAAAAACCCGGCCGGCATCTTATTATCCAGCATATAATTAGCATTCTGTTGTACTGCATGGTCAGCAGTAAGGAATGCAGTGTAATTACCTTTCCCAACCTTAGAATCCAGGTATGCGAAGAAAGCTGCCAGGTCGCGATCCAGTCTTAAATAAGTATCTTCTACTTCAATAGAATTCGGTCCAAACTGATGCCCTATATAATCTGGTGGGGATACGCTTATGGCAAGGAAGTCGGTTATCGCATCCGCACCGAGCTGCTCATTCTCAACAGCTGCTTTCGCCAGATCAAGTGTTAAGCTTGAGCCATAGGGAGTACTTGTAAGGATACCGAAACCGCGATCTATCATCGCAGAAGTTTTTACAGGAAATGTGGGAGTTGTGGCTCCGGCAAACTTCCCTTCGTAGCGTACATCGTCTTTCGTGCTCTGCACATACGTGTCAATAGGATAGAGGGTATTCCAATCTTGCTTCAGATACTTTTCAGGATATTTCTGTGCATTAAAATTACTAACCCAGGCGGGAAGCTCATTCATATAATAGGTACTGGTGATCCAGTTACCAGATGGGCCATCATACCAGTAGGCAGCATTGGCTGTGTGGCCGCCGGGGAGTATACTGCCCCGGTCTTTAGAAGCAACGGCAATTACCTTCGACCGGTAATTCGTAGCCATCCGCAGCTCATCAGTCATCGTTGTTACAAGAAGATTGCGTGGCGACATCTGGCCGGCCGCAACCGTACTGCTTCCAACGGTTGATACCGTTGAATCTCCTGCACAATACAGGGTTTTGCCTGTGGCCTGAACTATAAAATCGTTACCGGCTATACCATGAATGGCAGGTACAGAACCTGTATAAACCGTGCTGTGCCCGATCCCGGTTACACTTGGGAGATAATCTATATAGGTGTTTTCTACTGAAAACCCTTCATTAAGCATCCTCTTAAAGCCGCCGTTGCCGTAACGCTCATAAAAGCGGTATAAATAATCCCAGCGCATCTGATCAACCATGATGCCTACCATCAGTTTAGGACGCGGTACCGCGTTGCCTGCTGTCGTGGCAAGGGGCTTTTTCTGTTGAGCGCTAGCCGATAATGTGACAATAGTGAATGCAGAAATTAAAAGAGTCTTAATTTTCATTTGTTTGTAATAAGTGCAGGGTAAATTAGAAAATTAGTATTAATTAAATAGTGCCAATGTGAATTATCGTATGATAGTTACAATGGGGGTATTTAGTAATCGGTAATCAGTAATCAGTATTTAGTAATCGGTAATCAGTAATCAGTGGTTACGCCAAGTGATCAGTATTTAGTAATCAGTATTTAGTAATCGGTAATCAGTGATCAGTGGCTACGCCAGGTAATCAGTATTTAGAAGCTCTCTTAACCGTTAGGTACGTTGGCACCGATTACCGATTACCGATTACCCATTACCGATTACCCATTACACATTACCCATCACTTAACCGCTACCAGATGCTCAATGGTGGCTTCTTTTGCCATACTGACGGTACCGGTGTAAACAGCACCTTTCTCTACCTGAAAGGTTTTTGTATGGATCTCGCCAAGAATCTTTCCCGAGCTCTTAATATCGATAGATTCGGCTTTTACAGTTCCGTTCACGGTGCCATAAACTACAATTTCCCTGGTGTTAATATTACCTTCAATCAGGCCATCTTCACCGACTATTAAACCCTCTCCAATGAACAGGTCTCCTTTTATATGGCCGTCAATCCTGACAAAAACGTCAGACTCTATTTTGCCTGTTACGACACAGCCTTTGCTGATAAGAGTAGGTGTTGCCGAAGAGTGTCCGTTCTTTGGATTTGCCATGGGTTTCTAATTAAAGCTCAGGTAACTTCCGGGGTTGACGGGTTTTCCGTTCTTCCGTACTTCATAATGAAGGTGATTCCCCGTAGAGTGTCCGGTCGATCCGACCCGCCCTATTACCTGTCCGGTGCTTACCATCTGGCCAGCTTTAACATTTACTTTTGAAAGGTGACCATACAGGGTTTCGAGGTTGTTTTTATGACGTATCTTAACGCACTTTCCGTAACCCTGGAACCATCCGGCAATTATGACTTTTCCGTCGGCAGTGCTTTTAACCGCATCGCCCCGGCGCCCTTTAAAATCTATGCCCGGGTGGAACTCGACGCGCCCCCGTCTGATCGGGTCGCTCCGGTAACCAAAGCGCGAATTTACCGCAAAATTAGATGGATAGCCTATAGGCGTAAAGGCTACCCCCGAAAGGATGTCCTCCAGCCGTTCGTTATATAGGGCATAAGTTTCTTCAGGGCTAAGGTCTGTATTGGCGTCGTCATTTCCGCCGATATCATTTGTAGCAAATCCTTCAATGCCCCGCTTTCTTAGATACTGGTTTATTTTTTTTAGCTTATTTTCTATATTCTGGATATAGTTCCGGGCCTGGGTAGTGTCGCTGGCCACAGGTATCTGGCTTTTCAAATGGGCTATCTCACGATGATAAGCCTTTCTTTCCTCATTGATTTTGCTGACTTCAAGAGAAAGAAAAACAATGGCAACCGTCAATAAAAGTAAGGTCAGGCATATCGTGAACGCATATTGTCTGATCCTGTTAATATGTTTAGTTTTTATGCGAAGAGACTTGGTTTCCCCCTTGGTGGTGCCAACAACTAGTACCGTGCTGAAGTCTGATTTAGGAAATATCATCTTTGAAGTTAAAAAAGAGCCTGGTAGATGCACTTCTAATTACGAAGCTATGATACTACAATTTATTGTTTTTAAAAAACATTTTATCATTTTAATTGTATGTTTACCCCAATTCAATAATAATATCTATTTTAGGGTTCGGTTGTGGGAAAAGTCTGCTCAATAGCCTTTGAAAGTGGGGTTGATATTAACTTAATATTGAGACCGGAATATTAAAAATATGTCAAATTAACGTAAAACATACACTTTAAACTAACCTGATAATGTTTGCAATTCAGTCTTTTTCAAGCTTAATAGAAAACAGTAACGCCAATTTAAGCAATACGTCAAAGGACCTTTTGAACGGTTTGAAGATCTTCCACGAAAACCAGTGGTACATCTGTGGGAACCTGGCAATAAATGAAGGCCAGCTGCCACATAAGTTTATTAACTCTTCGCCATCCGACCTTGATTACCAGCTGCTGGTTAAATCGGCGCTTTTGCTGGTTGCAGACTCTGTTGAACAGCCGATTACCATTACCACCGGGTTTCCATATTCTACATATAGGATTTATAAAGATATGGCAACCGACTTCCTGAGAAAAACCCATATCATAGAATTTGACGCGTCGACGCACAGCAGCAGTACTAAACGCTCAGTGATCCTGGATGTTCAGAATGTTGAGGTGATCCCGGAGATCGTTGGATGTACGATCGCTCTTAGAAAGGGCGAACAGCAGGCCGAGGGCAGCTTCTTCGTGCTTAGCTGTGGTTTCGGAACCTTCGAATCTGTTTTAAGCATGGATTCAGGTATCGTGGAACAAACGATGGTAAGTACCCACGGAATGAAATATGCGGTGAACATGCTTATAGCTGAACTTGAGAAAACTCACTACCTGGGTTTCAGGAATGCTCATTTAATAGACGAGGCATTCCAGAAAGGTTATATCATTTTGAACAGGAAGAATGTTGATCTGAGGGAAATGAGAAAAAATGTGCTTCGTTCTTATTATAACGAAGTGATCTCCCCGAACCTGCGAAACGTAATCAATGACCAGAATTTAATGAAGACCAACAAGGTCTACCTGTGCGGGGGAGCAATGTACTACCAGGATCTTGTGGATTGCTTTAAAGAGGAGTTTGGCGATGTGGCACAACTTGAGTTTGTAGCTGAACCGGCAAGCCTCGCCAGTAAAGGATATGCACTGAACTCACTCCGGGTTTCAGGTGGTAAAAAGAATTCGTCCGTAGGCCTGGATATCGGTAATGCAACAACAGTAGTAACTACAATAACAGCATGATCGGAAAGGCGGTAGGTTTTATTCAGAAGTTTCTAGATAAAAAGGACAGCCGGCAGGAGACCATTGCAGATTTTCATACCACGATCATACGCGTGGATGATAATTTTATTTCATCGAGCTCCATTATCCTTGATGAAGTTTTAGTGGGTAATATTTATTCACTTAAAGAGGTTATCGTTGCCGGCACAGCCGAAATTTCAGGAAACGTGACATCCCGGATCGCTTCGATCAGCGGGAGGGTTTATGGGGATATCATCTCAATAGATTATGCTGACATAAAAAAAACTGCAGTTATTAGCGGGAGTATCCGCGCTAAGTCTATATCCATTGAGCCGGGTGCTATTATAAATGGATCGGTCCGCGTAGAAGGAGATATTGATGAACGCGATCTCCTTGAAAAAGTTGGGAACAGGCTTCCTTCCAATACTTCCAGGGAGCCTGCTTTTGTTACCTATATACTTCCGGAAGAAACGGTTAAAGAACCGGGTGTTAAACCCGAGATCAGGCCTGCTGAAATCAATAAGCGGGTTGCTGCGTCTGCCGCTCCGAAAAGCAAGCCGGTTAAACCAGCTGAACCTGAAAAGGAAAGCAAAGCGGCTGCACCCAATAGCTGGTATTAAGATCAACCTGAACGCCGCCTGTATGAAAATGCATAAATTTCCCAAACTGCGGTAGCAGATCATGCCTGCTCCCGCCCGCGGCAATTTTACATTTTGCGGGTTTTATTTTTACTTTCAAATTATACCCTTTCCCTGCTTTGGCCTCCCTAAGTCTTATTTTTGTAAGCTAACATTTGGACCGTCTTCAGACCGATCTTTTAAAATTTTATGGCTTCAAATTCACAAGACAGCAGCCGGCTGCCTTTATCTGTACTCGACCTGGTTCCTGTGGTTTCCGGTAAGACTCCCGGCGACTCGTTTAAAAATACACTTGACCTGGCCCGCCATGCGGAGCGTTTGGGGTACACCCGCTATTGGATGGCCGAGCACCATAATATGGCCGGGATAGCAAGTTCGGCAACCTCCGTTCTTATTTCTCATGTTGCCGCCGGTACATCAACCATACGCGTAGGCTCTGGCGGGATTATGCTTCCCAATCATGCCCCGCTGGTTATCGCTGAGCAGTTCGGTACATTGGAGTCGCTATATCCGGGCAGGATAGACCTGGGATTGGGCCGGGCGCCCGGAACGGACCAGCTTACAGCTATGGCGCTACGCCGTAACCTGGAGGGTGCTGGCGAAGACTTTGCGCAGAATTTAGCAGAACTAAGACAGTATCTTTCCATTGAGAATGCAGGTTCTAAGGTAAGGGCTATTCCGGGTGAGGGCCTGGATATTCCAATATGGTTGCTGGGATCAAGTACCTATAGCGCTCAGCTGGCAGGACTGCTTGGTTTACCCTTTTCTTTTGCCAGCCATTTCGCCCCCAATCTTCTCTTCGCTGCTTTACAGGTTTACAGGGATAGCTTCCGTCCATCCGGCGTACTCCGCGAGCCTTATGCTATGGCCTGTGTTAATGTGATTGCTGCCGCTACAGACAAAGAAGCTGAAAGCATTGCAACATCGCTATATACAGCTTTTCTGAATGTTATTAAAGGAACAAGGACGACCCTGAAGCCCCCGGTTGAAAACATGGACTCTGTGTGGAATGAAGCTGAGCGTTATGCCGTGCAGCAAATGTTGAGTTATACTTTCGTTGGGTCGCGGGAAACAGTAAGAGCTAAAATTCAGGCGTTTGCGGATGATACCCGGGTGGATGAGATCATGGCAGCCGGAATGATCTATGATCATGATGCGAGGTTGAAGTCGTATGAGATATTGTCAGAATTGAATCTTCAGAAAAATGAAGTGTATATTTAAACTATAAATCAGTTGCAGAGCGTAAATATGTCTGAAGTAAATACCATATTCGGCGAATCAACTTATAAAGCTGCCGCGGCGGTTTCCGGTACTGTTGAAAAGATCTTTACAAAGCATTTGAGTGATGCGGTTGATAGAGGCGAGACCGATCTGGCTTCCGTACCCTGCGCCCAGCATATCGAATATATGCTGGATACTGCTTTTTGGGCGAGCCTGCGGAGAGAAGAGGGCAACTCGCCAAAGATTTCCCTTGCATTTCTATCGCCTGAGCAGGCCGGCCTGCCTCTGCGTTTCGAACATAAGCTTACTTTCAGCCCGAATGTACTCACAAAGCTTGGCCCCGGTGTAGAACGCCCTGGAGTGCACTTGGGCGTCTGGTACGACGACAATGGCTTATATATATGGGGTACCACTCACAAAATCCCGAATGGATGTTTTGTGCTCGACGTATCTGAGCCGGGGCTTCTGGTTATTAAACATCGCGGGGCAACGGGCTTTGGCAAGTTTACCAACGTGGTGGTATTAATCGGCGACCAGGTAAAGATCGTAGACGGCAATTCCCGTAATTTGCCTGATTGTCCTTTGCTTCTGACTTCCTTGCTTGGATTCAGTCCTGACTCAACAGATCATTCAGTGAATGTCCTGATACAGATAGCGACTTCCATGCGTGCTCATAAGCACGGCGGCTCTTTACTCGTAGTTCCCTCGGGCAGTACCTCATGGCGGAATTCCATTATTCATCCTATAAAATATTCAATTTACCCGGCGTTCTCAGGGCTGTCGGAACTGATGAAGCAGGGCAGTGAGAACTGGACTGATGGGCTATGGCAGGGAGAACTTAGCCGGGAGATCGATAGCATTGCAGGGCTTACGGCTATAGACGGGGCTACGATTATCACGGACAGGCATGAGGTGCTTGCTTTCGGTGCAAAGATCAGCCGCATTGAAGGAAACCCGAGAGTAGAGCGGGTGCTCAATACCGAACCGATCATAGGTGGCGATGGTGTTACCTTAAATCCCGCAATGAACGGAGGCACACGCCACATGTCAGCGGCACAGTTTGTTCACGATCAGCGCGACTCGATTGCCCTGGTTGCCTCGCAGGATGGTATTTTTACGATCTTTGCCTGGTCGCCGTGTGAGAACATTGTGCACGCACACAGGATTGATAGCTTGCTGTTGTAGGGATCAGGCAGCAAGTATCACCCTACTTAAATTGGCACGCTTCGCTCGCAATGACAAGCTATTCTGGTATTTGTTGAGATAGACAATGTAGCGTCCCAAAACCCCATATTAAGTCAATGGCATTTATAGGAATGATCTCTCGATCCGGAAAACAATCTGCTATAATATTTAACGCATGCCGGTCATTCGGGTCGTTAAAAACCGGAACCAGGATGCAGTTATTCAGGATCAGGAAGTTCGCATAACTCGCCGGCAGGCTGAGATTTTCAAATTCCAGCTTTTGCGGCATGGGTAACTGTACGATCTTTGGTTTCCTGCCTGTCTCAAGTTTTGAATTTTCCAGTCGTCTTAAGTTATCCTGCAATGGTGCATAGTTGTGTGATGAAGGGTCAGACTCGACTACAGTTACGATAGTATCCTCATTTACAAAGCGGCAAAGATCATCTATATGTCCGTGGGTATCGTCACCCTCGATACCGTCGCCCAGCCAAATGACGTTCGTTACTCCAAGATATTCCTTAAAGACCGCTTCATAATCGGCCTTAGTGAACCCCGGATTCCTGACCTGGATCCGCGGATCCATCAGACATTCTTCGGATGTCAGTAAGGTTCCCTTTCCGTTCACATCAATGGCTCCGCCCTCAAGGATCACCGGTTTACCTTTATACATCACCTGGGTTAATGGAACCTTCAGAAATTCGGCAACCTTAGCCGGTACATGCCGGTCGAGCTGATAGTTTTTATATTTCGCCCAGCCATTGAAATTGAAGTTCAGTGCTTCCCTCTTACCGTCGTTATAAACTAAGATCGGACCAGAGTCTCTCATCCAGCTCCGGTTGGTACGATGGACAATAAAGGAAACCTTCTTAAGATTAATATGCGCAGCTTCAAGTAGTGAGGTAACACCATTCTGCTGTTTTTGATCAGCAACAATGAGAAATACCTGTTCAAACAGGCTGACCTTTTTGATGAACTCAACAAAATCCCACTTGATAGCTTCGTATTTACCCGGCCAGTCTCTACCGCTGTGGGGAAAGCAAAGCAGGATGCCCTGCTGTTTCTCCCATTCGGCAGGAAATCTTCTATTCTGAGCGCTCATATTCAGCGTGCTCTCTTAGTTATGTCTTCGTACGAGTCAATCCTGCGGTCTCTGAAGAACGGCCAGTTTTGGCGCACATTCTCCTGGACGTCGAGGTCAACTTCAGCGATCAGGATCTCTTCCTTATCTTCCGATGCCTGTGCCAGGATCTCCCCCTGCGGTCCGCAGATGAATGAAGAACCCCAGAACTGGATGCCATCTGTTCCGGGAACATACTGTTCCAGCCCAACGCGGTTGGCAGCCGCGACGTAAACGCCATTTGCAACCGCATGGCCTTTCATGACTGTCATCCACGCATTTTGCTGCTTCTCTCCGTATTCAGCCTTTTCTTTGGGATGCCAGCCAATTGCCGTCGGGTAGAATAAGACATCTGCACCCTGCATCGCCGTAAGGCGTGCCGCCTCCGGATACCATTGGTCCCAGCAGATCAGCGTGCCGATCTGGCCTTTATTGGTAGGGAATGTTTTGAAGCCGATATCACCCGGAGTAAAGTAGAATTTCTCGTAAAAATGAGGGTCGTCAGGAATATGCATTTTGCGGTATAATCCCGCTTCCGTGCCGTCGGTATTAATGATGTAAGCACTGTTATGATAAATGCCTGCCATTCGTTTTTCAAAGAAGGGAACAATAATGACTACGCCCAGTTCTTTAGCCAGTGCGCTGAATGCGGTGAAAGATGTGCTGTACAATGGCTCAGCCAATGCGAACGCATCGGTATTCTCATCCTGGCAGAAGTAGTGCCCGCTGTAAAGTTCAGGGATACAAATGACTTCAGCGCCCTGCGATGCGGCATCCCGAACCCATTTGAGACATTTTTTAAGATTGTTCTCAGGAATATCGTTCAGGCCAACCTGGACCACAGCAATTTTATATTTCTTATTCGGCATAATGATCTGTACTTACAAAGAGTACAAAATTACTCAAAATATTGTTTGGGGAAAGTCATATCAGAAGGAGCCAGGATTGAACGGCCGTAGACGATTTTTATAGGTTATAAAAATCATTTTTATTAAGCCCTGTTATTCCTCCTTCACTTCCTTAACCCCCTTCGCAAGACAATCTTTAATAACCTTCATGAACTCATCCAGCTCAAAGGGCTTGCTGATAAACGCATCGCTCTCATACGTGCCAAGCGACTGGATGACCTTGGGGTACCCTGAGAAAATAATGACGGGCAAATGTGATGTAGAAGGCTCAGATTTGATCATATGGCAAAGCTCTCCGCCGTTAATACCGTAAAGGAGGTAATCTATAAGTATGAGATCAGGATTCTTTTCCCGGATCATTTCAAATATGTCTTCGACTATAGGGCTGGTCTCAACAGAATAGTTTTCCATTGTGAGCGCAGCCTCGACTGCTTCCAGGATATCCTGATCATTGTCAATGACAAGAATGCGTTTTTGCATGGATGTGAATTTTATAGCTTAACAAAGCCTTTCGGTATTTGTTAGCATACACACAAAAAAGATACCCAGGTATGACAGAAGGGCTATTTGAAAGTGATACCCAACCCGATACGATAGGAGCCCAGGTTAAAGCTCTCCTGGAAAAAAGTGGACGGGAAATCGATCTGCTGGTAATTATACCCGGTTTGCAAGCCAAGGTTCATCCCTTTGTTCACCGCTACAGAATAGGAGAGCCCGGCACCTGCAGTAAGACCCCGGTTAAGGTTGCTAAATAGTTTTATTGCATAGCCCCCATAGACGTCCGCTTTTAAGCCGGTGAATTCGGGGTTGAAGTAATATGCTGCGGTTAAGGTCAAAGGAAGTGTATTGTAATTTCCGCCGCTGCTTTTTTTATAGTTATCTGTACCGAGGGCAAAGCCCAGGCCATAATGCTCCTGGATGATCCGGGTAATTCCCGTGCGTGTCCTGAAGCCGTTGAACTTAGAATTGTCGCCTATGGTATTGCTTTGATGGATCAGGCCGCCTATCTCTGTATAGTTGATAACTTTCCGTTGCGAAAAAGAGCTCAGTGCCGAAATGCATAAAAATGTAGTTAACAGGTATTTAACGAAAGGATACTTCATACGGCGTTTGTGATAATTTTACGAATATAACACTGATGGCTAATTTATTTAGTAGTTTTTTCTATAATTTTATAGCGTCAGATAATATACGAAATCCGCCGGCTGTTAATTTATGGCATTATACATCACATCATTAAATTCGGGAAGCAATGGTAATTGTTATTATCTGGCTAATGAGGACGATGCTATCCTGGTAGATGCAGGATTGAACTGCCGTGAAACGGAAAAAAGGTTGGCCAGGCTGGGGCTGTCGATGACTAAGGTCAGGGCGATCTTTATCTCTCACGAACACTCAGATCATATTCACGGCCTTCCGGTCATAGCCCGTAAATACCAGTTGCCGGTGTATATTACACCCGGTACGATGCACGGCGGAAGATTAACTTTGCAGGAAGATCTTGTCAGGACGTTCAAAGCCCACGAATATATTGCCATTGGCGAGCTCAGGATAACCGCATTCCCCAAACTTCACGACGCTTCAGAGCCTCATAGTTTTATAGTGAGCTGCAGGGAGGTTAATGTGGGAGTTTTTACCGATATCGGATTCCCTTGCGAGAACCTGATCCGTTACTTCAAACTGTGCCATGCAGCCTTCCTTGAAGCGAATTACGATGACGACATGCTTGAGAGAGGCAGGTATCCTTATTTTCTTAAGAACCGGATCAGGGGAGGAAAAGGTCACCTGTCCAATAAGCAAGCCCTTGGACTTTTTACCGGCTGCAAGCCATCATACATGAGCCATTTATTGCTGTCACACCTTTCCCGGGATAATAATTCCCCCGATCTGGTGCTTGATTTATTTAAGCGATGTGCGGGCGACACCGAGGTCGTCGTTGCATCGAGAGATAGGGAAACTGAGGTTTACTATATTAAAGAAGTGGAAAGCGGGCTTAGAGCTGAAGATGGAAACCCGATAGTTATCGGGTTGAAAGTTGAAAGTGGACCGGACAATAAAGAGAGGACAGAAGCACCGGCGATGATCGTCCCGGCGCAGGAGCAGGTTCAGTATCGCTTTTTTAGAGAAGAAACTTATAGAGTTATAAGTTATACGTTGTAGGTTATAAGTTTTCCTAAACGCTGCTTAATGGAAGTTATAGGTTGTACGTTTTACGTTATAAGTTTTCCTAAACGCGCTTAAGGAAGTTATACGTTGTACGTTTTACGTTATAAGTTTTCTAAACGCCGCTTAAAGGAAGTTATACGTGATACGTTTTAGGTGTAATAAGTTTTCTAAACGCTGCTTTATGTCGTAAGTATCGGTGTGTACGCCAGCAACTTATAACGTACAACGTATCACGTAAAACTCACTTCTCTATTGCGTCATCATTCACAATACTCCTCTTATTCTTAGCGATCTGGCTTTTCAGTCTGCCGAAGCGATAGTTAAGCCCTGCCGCAAAGCCGCGGTAATAATTCCTGCTGTCATTTACCTGTGTAAATCCGGGGCCGAAACGCTCTTCGCTGTTCATGCGATATTTAGTAAAGGGGTTTGTGATCAGTGTTGTAAAGGTCAGTTTGTCTTTTACTAACTCTTTGTTCAGGCTGAAGGAACTTGCCACATACCCGTTCTTACTATCCTGGATACCGACCGACCGGGTGTTTGCTGTTAAATTGGCGTTCACCCGCCAGCCCTTTTCAAACCGGTAGCCAGTGTTGATATTGAGATAGGCCATCGCACCATTGTTAGTAACATACTCGCCGTCAACTAATGTTGCTGACCAAAGGTATCTGATGTCGGTATTAAATGTCAGGCTCATCCGTTTGCTGATTGGGTGGCTTATATAAATATTTGATCTTAAAACATTTGCTTTATTGATGTTCTCGAAACGGGTATTTGTAATCTTTTGTACAGGATCATATACCGATACCTGGCTCACCAGGTCGTCCATAAACATGTACGCCGCAGCCAGGCTCAAGGTTGTTTTCTTAGACCGGTTGTAGCCCATGTAAACCATATTTGTGAAAGCAGGACTCAGGTCCGGATTGCCGGAAACATAGAATTCAGGATTGGAGCGATCTGTAAAGGGGTTTAACTGGGCTATTCCAGGCCTCTGCATCCGGGTGGTAAACGTAAGGCTCATCACGCTCATGTCTTTGAATTTCCTGCTGACCGCTATGGCCGGGATCACATTCAGGTAGTTTTGTTTCACGATCGAAGCACCGGAAGCCAAATCGGCATTTACAAGCGTATTTTCTATTCTCGCGCCAATTTTAAAATTCAGTTTTCTTACAGCGAACTGGTAAGTATTATATACTGAGAAGATATTCTGGGTGTTCTCATAAAAATTGGAGAACTCAGCCACCTCCTGGTATGAACCGCTTGCCGGATCGAGAGAGCTGTAAATAAAGGCGCTGTTATTTTTCCTCAAAACCGCTTTCAGTCCCGCCTCAACACTTACTTTCTTTATGGGATGCACATAGTCTATCTGAACCGTTTGCTCCTGCGCCGATCCAGCATTCGCCTGCCTATAATCAGGTCTTGCATAGTTAACCCGCTTGGTGATTTCAAGCGTGTTGTCCTGCTTATTATCGTATTCAAGAAAACGATAGGAGAATGTCAGTAGCCTTAATTTGTCAGCCCTGAATCCCACCTGGTAATTCAGGGCAGCATCAGCGCTGCTCCCATTTTCTGCGATGTCATTGCTAAGGGTATAGCCCTGCAGAACGGCGGCAGTATTATTGAGGAGTGATTGCTGCATCCAGTCGCCGGTCAGCCTGCTCCTGCTGATATTGAACTGTCCGGATATCAGGTTAAGGCTATCGAGTTCATAGCTTAACTCGCTTCCGATGTAAGCGTTCTTTGCGTCCGACTTTCTGCTGCTGCTCTGGACCAGGGTTGTTTGGTTAATTCCTGTAGTGTTCCTGTTGTTATACGTGTCTGCCAATGGAGAAAGATACTGGCTTGCGCCTCCCACCGCAGATAAACCAAATTTCCCCTGCTTGAAAGTGAATGATCCGCCGGCAGCTGGTCCTCCGAGAGGGAAGCGCTCGCTCAAATTTAACGAGCCGTTATATCCATTGTCAACCCTCTTATCGGTTATGATATTGATAATACCAGCTATCCCCTCGGCATCGTATTTTGATGACGGGCTGAAGATAACTTCTACGTTTTTAATGCTTGCGGCCGGCATGCTGCGAAGTATGTCCTTAGCATTTCTTTCCATCATGCCTGATGGTTTTCCGTTTACCAGTATTTTGTAGCTTCTGTTTCCGTTCATCAGCAGGTTATCATCAGCATCAACAGAAAGCAAAGGCACCTTGCGCATAATTTCCAGCACAGTACTTCCTTTGCTCTCAGGGTCGGCTTTCATGTCATAGCTAATGCGGTCGGTTTCCTGTTTAATGATAGATCTGTCGGCCGTGACGGTAACCTCCGATAGCTTGTAGCTCTGTGGACTTATCGCCACTGAGCCCAGATCTTTATCAGTTCCGTGTAATTCAACCGAAATGATCCTCGAATTATAACCCACACTGATTAATGTAACCGTGTAACCCGCGTCAGGCAGCTTCTCAAAAGTAAACGAGCCGTCTGCTTTGCTTAAAGTAGTTTTAATAACCTCCTTAGCTTCATTTTTAAGACTTACCGTTACAAAATCAAGAGTTTTATTTGTAGCTGAATCCGTAACGATACCAAAAATGCTGTGAAATGGGGCATTCGGCTGTGCTTTGGCGGCCATGCTGCCTGACACAATCAGTATAGTAAGAAAGATTAATTTTTGGAGAGGTTTCATATCTTAAGAGTTTCGTTTTGATTATCGAAACAAATGTATCCCGCAGTAAAAAGGCGATGAAATATTAGGGGCAGACGTACACTAATGACTGATGAAAGGCCATATTCCAGGGATTAAAATGTTTATCATCCCGGATCGCGTTTCTGTCAGGCGTTTTGAGGTGTTTGTAATATATAATTAGCTTTACCACAGAAAGCCGGATCTTTGAAGAAAAAACAGAAATTGACACCGACCAAACTTCATCTTCTAGTCTCTGCCATCGTCAGCATCCCTGTTTTCTGGGCGGCGGAAAGCTATGTGAATGTATTTCAACCACAGGAGCATGAAGCAGTAGCAACGGGAGTAACTATTTGTTTTTTTGGTCTGATCTTTACGGGACGGTACCTGGCTCTGAAATGGAAGGACAATATTCCATTTCCCCTGAAAGCTCAGTATTCGATCCTGAGTGGTATTGTCGCCTGGGCGGCACTCTTCCTGTTGATCTACCGTGACTTCAATACGATGCACAGCAGACCAGGGATTAACCTGCTGCTTTATCTGGTACCGTTTGTTATTCTCTCTCTGTCTCTTGGGATGCTTATTAAACTGGTACGTATCAATGACAGTGAGCTCAAAGATGCCCGCTTAACGGCAAACCAGAGTCAAAGCGAACTTAAGCTTCTTCAATCACAAATAAGCCCGCATTTTCTTTTTAATACGCTAAATAACCTTTACGGGATATCATTGACCCGGCATGAAAAGATCCCGCCGCTTTTGTTGAAATTGTCCGAATTGCTGCGATACTCTGTGTATGATGCTAAGGAATTATTCGTCCCGTTAAGTGATGAACTGGCGTACATCAATAATTACATAGAGTTCGAAAAGATCCGGATTGGTGACCGGCTTGTAATTAATACGGAATTTGATGAGGCTGCTGAAGGTACCCGGATAGCGCCAATGATATTGATCATATTTGTAGAAAATGCGTTCAAGCACTCCAAAAATTCTACGGATCAGAATATTTACATAGATATCGAATTGAAGAGCTGGGCAAATTCCATCCTGTTCTCTATAAAGAATTCATACCAGGAGAATCAGGAAAAGGGTTTTGATAAATACAGCGGTTTTGGCCTGGACAATGTAAAAAAGAGGCTTGAACTACTCTATCCCGGCAAGTACGACCTGAAAACCGAAGTAAAAGACGATTTCTATAAAGTGATGCTCCAGCTTAAGGTAAAATAGATGAGTAAATACACCTGTCTTATAGTCGATGACGAACCTATTGCAAGGGAAATTGTACAAACCTATTGCAGCTATTTACCCTTGTTACAGGTTGCCGGCCTTTGCGGAAATGCCTTGGAAGCTAAGGCTATCTTACAGGAACGGAAAATAGATATTTTATTCCTGGACATTAATATGCCTGTTCTGGATGGGATTGCATTTCTAAAAACTTTAAAGAATCAGCCACAAGTGATTTTTACTACTGCCTATAAAGAATATGCAGCAGATGCTTTTGACCTGTCTGTTTGCGATTATCTGCTAAAGCCCTTTTCCCTCGAGCGCTTCATAGTGGCGGTTGATAAAGCCATTGATAGATTACTGGGCAGCTCACCATTGAAACCGGTATCACAAGATAAAAAGGAAGAGGATTTTATTTTTATCCGTGCCAACGGGAAGATATTTAAGGTGCTGTACAACGATCTTTTGTACGCGGAAGCCAGCGGGAACAATACGAAGATCATCACTTCAAACACCACCTTACTCCCCGCTATGACCCTGTCAAACATGGAAGAAATGCTGCCATCCTCTGTGTTTTTAAGAACCCACCGTTCATTTATAGTAAACAAATCAAAGATCACCCCATATAGAAGGTAACAGGGTGTTCATTGGCTCTAATGAGATCCCAATTGGAAATAACTACAGGGACGCATTTCTGAAAGACCTGGGATTTTAATCTGCATCGTAATTCGCCTGGCGACACTACATTCCATAATATAAACTACCGATTCCCAGCACGCCGGAGCTCACACAGATAAATTTGGAATTTTCATAGTAATTTCCTAAATTCACATATCTCATTCATCCGGAAATGCAAGCCGGTTATCATAGCAGCCGGATCGGTTTTTAACTATTAGTAAAAAACACACCGGGCATTTCAGGATTCAAATCAGAGCAAATTTAGCTAAGAATTTTCACGAAAACGGAAGGAGACGGCTTCGAGACTGGTTCGACTTTCGTCCGTGACTCCTTCGTACAAGTTCCGGGACAGTTCCGAGACAGTTCCGGGAAGGCTTCGGGAAGGCTTCGGGAAATTCTCGAATGCGTCCCGGATCTGTACCGCATGCATCTCAAATCTTTTACGGATCTTTCTGCCTGTAAGACATAACACATCATGAACAGGAGGCAAGCAGTTCCTTAGGTAACTTTGACAGGAAAAATGAATGGGGGTATCTTTGGAAGTTTCGTTAAACGAAAATAGTGAAAAGATTCTTTTTTGCCAAAATGAACCGGACGCGTTCCATGTTAACTAGATCTTTCTGTTCTGTCCCGACATCATCCAGGTAGAGTTTACTTTTTCATCGTCATCAGGTTTTAACTCGTCTGGATAAGGATTTAATTCATCTTCGTCTGCATTTTCAATATTGACGTCGTTATTAATTGCTTTTTTTTCAGGGTCTATTTCTCCCGGAAGCGGGTTAATACCATTGTCGGCCGACCGCTGATCATCTCCCGAGCCGCCGCCCTCGCGATATTCCTTTTCTTCCGTTTCCGGAAAATCCCTGTCGGGATCAAAATCCGAAACGCCCGCCCCGCTTACACTTCCCATACTCAGATCGTTTCCAATATCGAGCTCATCGTCCTGACGTTCTGCAGCTGAAGGATTTTTCTGATCCTTCGCCGGGTTATTCTTATTCTCACTCATAATCCTGCGTGTTTTATATAGATAACAATCATGAGAAGAACTTGGTTTTAGCAAGAAGCACGTGTTTGTGAGGTATTTATACGTGTTTAGCTGGAACTCTGCGACCTACTATAGAACTTCCTGCAAACAGCATATTTAAACGCAAAGGTCAAAAAGTACACGCGAAGGGCGCTAAGTTAAAAATACTGTTGGTATAAATTCAGCCTGCTTTGTGCCCTTTGCGAAAACCTTCGCGACCCTTGCGTTTAAAAATATCCCGCCAAAGTTCTCTTTAATTATAACATAAGGCTTGCCCTATATCAGACTTCGCGCGTACTTCGCTTACTACTCTGCGTTAAATTTATCGTGATGATGTAAACTGATTTCGTGCTATCAGCCTTCAAATTCAATCTTCGGCAAATTCTTCTCAGCCGGCCCGTTCAAAACACTTCCATCCGTACCATACCGCGCGCCATGGCAAGGACAGTCCCAGCTTCTCTCTTCCGCATTCCAGTTCACGATACAGGCCGCATGCGTGCAAACCGCATGAAGCGCATGAATCTCACCATTCTCATCCCGATAAGCTGCAACTGTTTTTCCGTCAAATTTTACAACCTTCCCGGTTCCTGGCTTTAATCTTTTCAGCGAATCTGTTTCGTGAACAGAGAGGCGGTCGGCAACGAAATGGTAAGCCACATCGGCGTTCTCTTTTACAAATTCGGTAAACCCATCAATTGGTTTTATCCTTGTTGAGCTCAAAAGCTCCGCGTAGGGATGCTTTTTCCCGGTCACAAGGGAGCAAAGGATCTGGGCTGAAATGCTTCCAAGCATCATGCCGTTGCCATTATAGCCGGTTGCACAGTAAATGCCCTCTGCGTAGAACGGTATTTGCCCCACATAGGGAAGGCCATCAACGGGAACATAATATTGAGATGACCATTTATATTTTATGGCTGACACACTGAAATGCTCCCGGGCATATTTCCCCAGATCTGCAAATGCTTTTTCCGGATCAGCATGTCCGGTTTTATGATCGTTGCCGCCGATGAGCAGGAGTTTCTGCCCCTGTATCTCATGGGTCCGGAAGTAATGATATGGATCTTGCATATCGTAGATAAGTGCGTCAGGATAGGCATCTCCTTTCAGTTTTACAGCTATGACGTAGCTCCTGTAGGGAGCGCAGCGAAAACTGAACAGGTTAATTCCGGGAGGGGTGTGGGTAGCATAAATTATATGATTTGCTCTGAAGCTTTGATCTCCCGACATTGCGGTATGAATACCCTCACTGGTATCGATCTTATCGATCTTAGTGTTTTCGATCAAGGATCCCCCTGCGCTCAGATAAGCCTGAAGAATACCATGCAGATATTTCATAGGGTGAAACTGGGCCTGGCCATCGAACATTAATGCTCTTTTAAAGGGAATGGGAATTGGTAAATTCTCCGTGTAGTGTACCTGTACACCCACCTTCACCGTTCCTTCGTACAGGTCGTTAAGCTGTTTTACCTGCTCGTCGTCTTCGGCATATACGTATCCCGGTTTTTCTTCGAAGTCGCATTCAATATTATAGGTTTTAATATTTTCCCTGATAATATCGAATCCCGCATTGACAGCGCCGGCGAATAGTTTCGCTCCTTCTTCGCCGAAGGCACTCTCTGCTTCCTTGTATGTCGTGTCTGCAAAAGTGTTAATGTGGGCACTGGTGCCTCCGGTTGTTCCAAAGCCTGCATTGTGGGCGTCAATAATCAGCACGCTCTTGCCGGCCTTCTGAAGCATCAGCCCAGCTGAAAGGCCGGTTATACCGGCTCCTACTATAATGCAATCATATAACTTTCCGGTGCCTGCAGCATTCGCCGAAGGGCTTTCTTCCAGATTTACTTGCCAGGGACTTACGTGTTCCCCGTCCCTCGCGATCGCTTTATTCTGCATACTTTTCATAACCAGGTCTTTAAAAAGTATACAAAGAAAGGACGGGGAAAGTTTTACATCTTACGCCTTACCTCAACCTCTGTTGTCCACAACATAGGTCCTGAAAGTCAGATTCACCCGCGGTGTCTTTACCTTTTTGGTCTTTGGTAAGCAATGCAGCCAGTGCGTTTGAGTAGTTCCTTTCATCACGAGTAAACTGCCACTCTCCAGGATAATTGAGACGGTCTCTTTGCTTTCGCGATGTTTAAGCATAAATTTTCGTTCAGCACCGAAGCTCATCGATGCAATGGCTGTATCTTTCCCGAGGGCCTTTTCATCATCGCTGTGCCAGGCCATTCCTTCGTCGCCATCATGGTATAAATTAAGGAGGCATGAGTTAAATGCAGCCCCTGTGAGTTTTTCTGTCAAAGACTTGAGTTCCAGGAGTTCTTTTGTCCAGGGCAATGAATGTCTGGTAGTATTAGAATAGGTATATGAGTAATGGCCATCACCATACCAGGCGACTTTTCTTTTCGTGATAATATGCCTGCCGAATATTTTAGCTTCATCATTCTTCCAGGAGATCGTATTAAGCAAAACATTCAAGTAGCGCTGGTTGTCAGCCAGGTCCACTATTTTCCCGAAATATTGGACTATGCCACTATGAGGCAACAGGTTTGCCTCTATGTCGGTATTAAAAAGATCCATTATACCTCGGGATTGATACGTGCGGCTTCCCAGCCTATGATCGCGCTTTTCCGCGTTAAGCCCCACATGTAGCCACCGGGAGCTCCCCCTGATTGAATAACACGGTGACAGGGGATCAAAAATGCAACGGGGTTATTCCCAATGGCTGTTCCCACGGCCCGCGATGCGTTAGGCCTTGCGATCTTACCGGCAATACTGCCATAGCTGGTCAGCTGTCCGAGGGGGATTTTTAATAATGTTTCCCATACTTTGAGCTGGAAGGAAGTCCCCTTGAGATGTAATTTGACATGGCTGAGCTTCGTCCAGTCGCGGGTGAAAATATAAAGGGCATTTTGTTGAATAGGATCAAGGACTTGTCTGTAAGAAGCATTTGGAAACTTACTTTGCAGATCATTAAACGAGGTGCTTTCATCATCCGTAAAAGCCATGTAGCAAATCCCCTTTGGTGTAGATGCCACAAGCAGGTTTCCGAAGGGGCTCGGAGCGAAACTATAATTTACGGAAAGCCCTGCGCCGCCGTTCTTATACTCTCCGGGTGTCATGCCCTCGATTTGTACGAACAGGTCGTGTAAACGTCCTGTGCCCGATAATCCCGACTGATACGCAGCATCAAAGAGGGTATTTTGCTGATCCTGGAGAAGAGTTTTCGCGTATTCTACGCTGATGTATTGAAGAAACTTTTTGGGACTGACGCCAGCCCAGTCGGTGAACAGGCGCTGGAAATGGAACGGGCTCAGATGCACCCTTTCAGCGATTTCGTCCAGCGTTGGCTGCTCTCTGAAATTTGTCCTTATATAATCGATTGCATCAGCGACCCGTGTATAGTTTATATGGCTGGTGTCTGTCATGTTATTGCTTTTTATACTACAAAGGTATGTCGGTTTCGTTTACGGAGAAACCCGAAACTTGCTCATTTTTCCCAGGCTTGTTTTTCATTAAAAAAGAAAACCCATTGTTACGTCAGGTTGTTCTTTAAAGAAAATCACATCATCAATATGGCAAAATATTCAGAGAAAGCCGGCGAGAAAGTTGAGCAGGCTATGCATGAAAAGAAAAAGGGAACTCTCAAAACCGGGAGCGGCAAAAAAGTAACGTCCAAAAAACAAGCAGTAGCGATCGGCCTGTCTGAGGCGCGCAAAGAAGGCGCCAAGGTTCCTAAAAAGAAGGATTGAAAAGCCAGGTTAATTAACCTGGCTAACTACTGGAAATAAATGGGCTACTGACGCTTGCTATAGGTGAGATCGATCTTGTCATCAGCGCTTTTCAGCACTTTCTTTATAATATGATGGTGCTGGTCGATACTTTGCTTCACCCCATCAATTATAAGCTCATCATTATTGATCTTATAAGAAAAGTTGCGGGAATCCTTTACCAGGCCCTGCTTTACCAGCTCCTGGTTAAGTTCGCGGGTAAATTCGTTATGTTTAATCTCGATTGCGGGTTGTGTTTTTGGCGCTACGTTAATAGCGGGACTGACATCGGGAGTAACATGAACCTCGATTGCTGGTGCGACAGCCGGGCGCACTTTAATCGCAGGTGTGGATTTGAATACTTTTCCCTTGTTTTTAAGTGCAGGGGTGGCTTTCATATTTTCACCTCTTTTGGGAGGTGCTGGCGGCGCCGGTGCGTTTGGAGATACTGAAGGAGCTGAAATTTTAGGAGCCGGGGGAGCAGAAGGTGCTTTAGGCGGCTTTGGCAATATTGTATCCCGCAAAGACTTTAATGCCTCAAGCCTTGCTAAAGCTCTAAGAGAAGACATTTCTTTTTTTAATGCCATCGCCTGGGCGCGGATCTTATGATCGTCTTTTGCAAATTCCTTAAGTGCGATCATGTTCCCGGCCAGATCGAGGTCGCTGTTCATTGAACGCAAAGCTTCCAGGGCACTCTTCTCCTCGATAGCTGCGAATTTAAGTTCTTCAGCCTGTTTCTTTTGCTCCCCGGCTGCCGTTTTCATGGCATCAGAAAACGTGAAGATCTCAACCATCGCTTCGGTATGATGGCCTATTTTGTCCTGAGGGATTTTCTGATTGTTGATATAGAGCTCGGTAACCTCGTCTTCTTTCATTACAATGCGATAAGTTTTCCCCTGGTGAACGGTATTGAAGGTGGTTAAGCCTCCCTTTACCATGGAGATCTCGCGGATGCCGGACGCCGGTATGGTATCAGTTGGCGCAGCAAAAGATTTGCTTGTGACCGGTAAGTTTTGGCTGATTATTGAAACTACTGGTTTAAAGGTCTTGCTTATTTTTTCTTTGCCCTCATTGGTGAAAGCAAAGCTCAACAAGCCTGAAAGCACCAGGCCTGAGGTTAAAATGAATTTTTCCATGGAGTTTAAGGTGTTATTTTGGTTGTGAATGATGCGTCGTGTGCGTTTTAGTAATGTATTTTCAGAACCCGTTATTGCTATTACTATTTGTGGCCGCTGAATACGATATTCCTCAAATGAAATAAGCGCCCTTACATAGTTTATTTTGCTGCTGCTGTTTGCAATAGCAATATCATCGCAACAATTTTCGCGTTCAGCTCTGATCAGAGAGGAAAGCCACCAGATGGCAGGGTTGAAAAAGAACAGCAGCTCTACAATACTCTGGAAGATATTGATGAAATAGTCTTTCCGTTTTATGTGTGCCAGTTCATGCAGTAATATGGCCTCAACCTGATCTGCAGGTATTGCTGTCAGCATACCAAGAGGAACCAGTATCACCGGTTTTAAATAACCAACTGTAAGCGGGACCGAGGTTAACGCTGATTCCAGCAAAGCCACTTTCCTGCGGATACCAAGAGTTTCACAGAGCGAGTCAGCAAGCCCTGTCCATTTTGTTCCCGGATTGGAAACTTGTTTTGTTTTTAGATCGGATACATGCTGCAGGCCAAAATAAAACTGGAGGCTTTTCAAGCAAATGATTAAGAACCATAGCAATACGATACGACCGGAATACGCGCTTAAAAATGTGAACAGCTGGTCGGCTGGTGATATAAAAACCTTGCTTGTGTACAAGTTTACCGTAGCTGCCGAGGGTATAACCGGACCTCCGAGCGGGGGTAAGGACATGAACTTAATAAATGTCACGATGGTGCACAAAACAAAGAATCCCATGCTTATTGCGAGGAAATTGTACCGAGACACTGCCGACGATCTTTTACTCGCCAGAATAACTATTCCTGCCAGGCCCGCTATTGCCGCACCCTGCCAGAGTGAATGAAGCAGCGTAAGATAGATCGCTTTAACCAAATGTTCAGCTGCCATGATGTCCGTGATTACGCTCATGATGAGGTTATTTATTGTCGAGGTCTTTTAATATTTTCTTCAATTCTTCCAGTTCCTCTTTGGAGGTTTTCTTACTGCCAAGGAGCTGCATCACCAGTTTGGAGGCAGAGCCGTTATACAGGGTGTTTACAAAACGGTCAAGCAGATGGCTTTTAGTTTTAGTCTCTTCTTCTGCCGGTCTGTAAATATGCTTCATGCTGCTTTCGTCACGCAGAACAAGATTCTTTTCAGTCATGATCTGCATAAGCTTTAATGTCGTCGTATAATTTACTTCGCGCTGTTCGTTCAATTTATCGTTCACTACCCTTACCGTAGAAGGCCCGTTTTCCCAAAGAACCTGCAGAATTTCAAGTTCAGATTTGGTGGGTTCAGTTTTGAGGATTTTAGATCGTTTGTCTTCCATAAACTAAAGGTAGGAAACTTTTCGTACGAAAAAATGCATAGCTCGATTTTTTTATGTTAAATAATGTTAAAATTGGGTTTTTGATAGCTTAATTGATGTTTTTCGGATCCGGCCGGAACAATTAAATTCTTGCTGTTTCTTCCTTGTTCTCATTCCAGGAAGATCCTATATTAGCCTACTCAATCTGATCAGTATGCTTATCATTGGCCTAAACATTATTTTCTGCCTGTCCTTCCTTCTTTTCGCCTGGTTCAATCTCAACGATAAGGACTCATGGTTGTGGGTTCCGATCTATCTGGCGGCGTCAGCGTGCTGTGCTCTGGCTGCATTCGGCTTATTTTATCCGCTGATATATCTTATTCTCATCGCATTCTACCTGATCTATGCCGTCATCCTTTTCTTTGCCATGGATGGTGTGCGCGATTGGATAGTTAAGTATAAGCAGCCCAGCATTACCGAAAGTATGCAGGCCACGAAGCCCTATATTGAAAAGACAAGGGAATTTTTTGGGTTACTGATCATAACAGCGGCGCTGGTAATCAACTATTTTATATCCGGGGGGCTTTCCTGACTATTATTTTCGTTACAATGCCGCTTTGCCTCTGCCACCTTCTGATTGTTAATAGTTTTTGCTAATTTTCGCAAGTTTAAGGCTCCTGTAAGGGATAATTCAATAAGCGGATATGTTTGATTACGATGCAGAAAGAGTACGGGCCGTCCTACTGGAGATTACCCGTGCTAATATCTCTCCCGACGCCGGCGATTGGTTCGAAGCTAATTTGAAGGCGAAGGCTCTGCCGGCGATAAACTCAACCTTTTCGGTCATGCCCAGGAAGACAGGTAAGGGCGTGATTACGGTTCAAGAGCCGGATTTTGGAACGATATCCCAAATTAAACCAGGCTTATCTTTGCAGGGTTGGAGTGCCGACCGGCTTGCCCGTGTTTGCTTCCTGATCCATCTAGACCCATCAGATAAGGATACCTATCTTAAAACTATTGAAAGCCTGTTTATGGCGGCAGAGATGTCAGAATTGACGGCTCTTTATTCATCGCTTCCTCTGCTGGCTTACCCTGAGGACTGGAAGATGAGATGCGCCGAAGGGATCAGAAGCAATATTGCAGATGTTCTGGAGGCGGTCATGTATCACAATCCTTATCCCGCAAAGTACCTGGATGATAAAGCGTGGAACCAATTGGTTATGAAAGCTGTGTTTACGGACAAAGACATTAACCAGATATATGGTATCGATGAGAGGGCGAATGCGGAACTGGCGCTTATTCTTTCTGATTATGCTCATGAGCGCTGGGCTGCTGGTCGAAGCGTTAATCCTTTACTGTGGAGGCCAACATCGAAATTTATTGATGCCAGGATATTGAATGACCTTCGGAAAGTACTTTCGGAGGGGGCGATGGAAGAGAAGGTGGCGGCGGCGCTTGCCATTTACAATTCTGATTCGGATGAAGCCAGGGCTCTTCTGTCAGATTATAAGCAACTAGTATCGATGATAGAGAACAGGGATTTAGCCTGGGACCGGTTATATGGGGTACGAGAAACGGGATACGAGATGCGAGATACGAGAAGCGAGATACGGGATACGAGAAGTGAGATATGAGATACGAGAAGTGAGATACGAGATATGAGATGGGAAATGAGCTGCTTTCTCGCTTCTCGTATCTCGCTTCTCACATCTTTTCCCAGCAATAAATATTATTATTATACCCAATAGTATTATTAAAATAATACGCCATTTTAGATATTACGACTATGTGCTGTACTCATTCATTCGAAGATAGGAGACCAATAGACGCTGTAAGCGAAAAACTGGATCTTGAGAACATAAAGGGAATGAAGTTCTTTGACCCTCATGTTCACATGACTTCCCGTACAACTGATGATTATCAGGCTATGGCTGATGCAGGTATCGTTGCGTTAATAGAGCCGGCATTCTGGCTCGGGCAGCCCCGCACCGGTATAGATAGTTTCCGCGATTATTACAGCAGCCTGATCGGATGGGAGAGGTTCCGGTCGTCTCAATTTGGTATCAGGCATTACTGCACCATCGGACTTAATTCGAGGGAGGCAAATAACGAGAAGCTGGCCGAAGAGGTTATGGATATGCTGCCCCTGTTTATTTATAAGGAAGGAGTGGTAGGAATCGGGGAAATAGGTTTTGATGACCAGACTGCTGCCGAGGAAAAATATTACCGCGCACAGCTTGAGCTTGCTAAGGAGTCGGGCCTTCCGGTGCAAGTACATACCCCACATCGTGACAAGAAAAGAGGCACTCTAAGAAGTATGGATATCGCTTTGGAACATGGACTTGAGCCGGGAAAAGTTATAATTGATCATAATAATGAAGAAACCGTAAAGGACGTTCTGGACCGCGGATTCTGGGCCGCATTTACTATTTACCCCTTTACTAAAATGGGTAATGAGCGGATGGTCGAAGTAGCTAAACAATATGGGCCTGAGCATATTATGATTAACTCTGCGGCCGATTGGGGGATTAGTGACCCTCTGGCTGTTCCGAAGACTGCTGCCCTGATGAAGATCAAGGGTATCAGTGATGAGGCTATTAAGCTAATAACCTATTCAAACGCTATCGCTGCCTTTGCGCAAAGCGGTCAGATCGATGAGAAAGACTTTAATGTAGCCGTTTCTGTAGATCAAAGTCAGAAGTTTGAAGGCAATACTATACTTCGCGGCGGTCAGCAGCCAAGAACCGATAAATCTTCTATTATTATAAGTTAGTTTGGCGAGCATCAATACCTATCTGCGTTTAGTACGCCCGGCGAATGTAGTAACATCTGTGGCGGATGTGTTGGCTGGTATCGCGATATCCGGATATTTCCTGGGCGGGAACGTGAATTACTTCTCCGTTTTGCTGCTGTGTATTTCTACTATTTGTCTTTATGCGGGCGGGATAGTATTCAACGATGTTTTTGACGCTGAGCTCGATAGATTCGAGCGTCCGGAGCGGGCAATCCCAAGCGGGGCGATCCGTATTGGCCAGGCTGGTTTGTTTGGGACGGTGCTTCTCCTCATTGGTATTGGATCGGCCTTTGCTTTCGGTATTCTCTCGGGGATCATTGCACTGGGTATTGCTATCGCTGCACTGATGTATAATAAATTCAGCAAACATTATTCCCTTCTCGGGCCGTTTAATATGGGTGTATGCCGGGGTTTGAATTTGTGGCTGGGGCTGAGCATTCTTTCATACGGTTTTAATCAGTGGCAGATCCTGGGGATGATTCCCCTGATGTATATCTTTTCGATCACAATGATAAGCCAGGGGGAAGTACATGGCGGGAATATCCGTAACCTGTACATCGGCGGCATATTATACCTTTTGGTGATATGTTTTATCTTAACAGTATCTAAAATACAGGACAATGTAGTGCTAACATTGATTTTTTTACTGCCTTTCGCCTTTATGATACTCAAGCCCTTATTTGAGGCTATCCAGGAACCAGTGGGAAGAAATATAGGTAAGGCTGTAAAAGCCGGCGTAATTTCTTTGATCCTGATGGATGCAGCCTGGGCGGCCGCGTTTGGATCGATATACGCAGCAGTATTTATTGCATGCCTTTTACCTGTGTCGTTATGGCTGGCAAAGCGTTTTGCCGTTACTTAATTTATAAATAATTTACAGGATCATCCGGTTTACGTGCCCGGCCCTGACCCGCTCTTATTATGGAACATCTTCAGCAGTCTTTTAATATCAGGTTTGAATACAAAGTTTATTTTACGTCGGGGCTTTTCGACACTTCAAATAAACTTTTCAGTGATTTTTTAAATAGTGCCGCGGTTGCGGGAATACCTAAAAAGATCCTGTTCGTTGTTGATCAGGGTGCATTTGATGTTGCGGCCGACCTTAAGGAGAAGCTAAAAAAATATTTCGACACCTATAAGGAAGTTCAGCTGGTACAGGATATTATAACCGTTCCGGGTGGGGAAGTGGTTAAAAACGAAACAAAGTATTTCGATGAGATACTGGAAGCTGTAAATGACCATAAAATAGACAGGCATTCATATATCGCTGCTATAGGCGGCGGTTCGGTGCTTGATTTGGTCGGGTATGCAGCTGCGGTTTCACACAGAGGTATAAAACATATTCGTATTCCTACTACAGTTTTATCGCAAAATGATTCCGGCGTAGGAGTCAAAAACGGTATCAATTACTTCGGAAAGAAGAATTTCCTGGGAACTTTCGCGCCTCCCGTCGCGGTATTTAATGACGAGCTTTACCTGACAACGCTTAGCGACCGGGATTGGCGATCTGGAATTTCGGAAGCCGTGAAGGTGGCTCTTATAAAAGATCCCGCATTTTTCACCTGGCTTGAAGAAAACGCCGGTGCCCTGGTAAGCCGCGACCTGAAAACTATGAATTATCTGGTGCGCCGCTGTGCTGAACTTCACATGCAACATATTGCTGGCCTTGACCCGTTTGAAACGGGTTCTTCCCGTCCCCTCGATTTCGGTCACTGGAGCGCTCATAAATTGGAGCAGCTTTCTGCGTTTGAAGTTTTGCATGGAGAGGCCGTCGCTATGGGTATGGCTCTGGATACAGTTTATTCGAATTTGTCGGGCCGGCTTTCTGACGGTGAAACCGAGAGAATTATCGGTCTGCTGCAAAAGTTTGGTTTTGAGTTAACCCATCCCCTGATGGAAGTTGAGGATCCGGAAAGTGCCATTCTGCGTGGTCTTGAGGAGTTTCGCGAGCACCTGGGTGGGCGACTAACGATCATGTTATTAAACAGGATAGGATCCGGAACGGAAGTGCATGAGATTGATACCGATATTTTAAGGCTGTCAGGTATAAAACTAAAGACTTATTAATGGAACTGAGTGCGGGACATTTAACTTACTGTACTAACATTCATGCAGGCGAATCGTGGGATGCCCACTTCGAATCGCTTAAGAAAAACTTCCCGCTCATAAAGGCCCATGTGTCTAAGGATATGCCTATGGGGATAGGTTTGAGATTGTCGAACATCGCCAGCATTGATCTTCAGGACAGTAGTAAGCTGCAAGAATTTAAGTTGTGGCTGCAAGATCATAGCGCCTACGTTTTTACAATGAACGGATTTCCCTACGGGGATTTTCACCATGCGGTTGTTAAAGACAAGGTTCATGCGCCAGATTGGTGCACGACCGAACGCCTGGATTATACCCTGCGATTATTTGATACCTTAAGCAAGTTACTTCCTGAAGGATTAAGCGGAGGTATCTCTACTTCTCCTCTTACCTACCGGCATTGGCATCCCTCAAAGGAGCAGTGGGAAAAAGCCATGATCGCGTCGACCCTGAATATTGTTTCTGTACTCCGGGAACTCATCCTGATAAAGCGGAACAAAAATATTTCGATGCATCTGGACATTGAACCCGAACCAGACGGTATGCTGGAAACCGGCCGTGAATTCATTGACTGGTACCAGGGAGTATTTCTCCCGATGGCCGTTGAAGATTTGAAAGTAAGCTTGAATATATCTGCCGAAAACGTAATCGCAGCTGCCAAAGAGCACATCTGCCTGTGTTATGACGTTTGTCATTTTGCAATAGGATATGAACCGCACCGGCAGGTTATAGATGAACTCGTTGAAAGTGGAATAGCTGTTGGAAAGATTCAGATAAGTGCGGCTTTGAAGGCCCGCCTGCCTGATGATGTTGAGAGCCGAAATCTTATTGCCACAGAATTTTCCAGGTTTAATGAGCCCACATATCTGCATCAGGTGGTTGCAAAAAAAGAAGATAACAGCGTAATTCGCTACCGGGATCTGCCCGCAGCGCTTGAGGATATACAAAATCCTGAAGTCGCAGAATGGCGGGCGCACTTTCACGTTCCTGTTTTCGTTAATGAAATGGGACTGTTAAATTCAACCCAGTCTGATATTGTAGAAGTGTTGAACATACAGAAGAGTTCCGCTTTCACATCGCATCTTGAAGTCGAAACCTATACCTGGGAGGTACTGCCTGAATCCTTGAAAGCTTCGATAGACCAGTCGATAAGCAGGGAATTAAATTGGGTTAGAGGGGTGTTGGGGGATTAGGAACCAAGAACCAGGAACCAGGAACCAAGAATCAAGAACAAAGAATCAAGAACAAAGACCAGGAACCAGGAAAAAAGCCGGCGGCAAGAAGCTGATAGCTGATAGCTGATAGCCCATAGCCCATAGCCCCCATAACCCATATCTCAAACCATGAAAAAGACTGTCGTAATAGATGTTGTAGGATTATCAACTTCGGTGATTGGAGAAAATACGCCTTTTCTCAAAGAATATATCTCCCGTAAACACCTGGTTAATATCGAGCCAGTCCTGCCGGCTGTCACCACTTCTGCTCAATCCACATACATTACCGGTAAGTGGCCCTCGGAAACAGGGATAGTTGGAAATGGATGGTATGATCACACGGATTCTGAGATAAAGTTCTGGAAGCAATCCAATAAGCTTGTAGGGGGTGAAAAGATATGGGAAAGGGCAAAAAAAGAAGATCCTTCCTTTACCTGTTCAAAGATGTTCTGGTGGTATAATATGTATTCATCTGCAGATTATGCTGTAACACCGCGTCCTAACTATCTTGCCGATGGAAGGAAGATGCCCGATTGCTATTCTCATCCTGCAGAATTAAGGGATATCTTGCAGGAGAAACTCGGTCAATTTCCACTGTTCCAGTTCTGGGGACCGGGTGCTAATATTAAATCTACTAAATGGATCGCGGATGCCTCAATGCTGACCGATGATCTGTATGATCCGACGTTAACCTTAATTTATCTTCCCCACCTCGACTATTGCCTTCAGAAATTTGGGCCCGACCTTTCGAAAGTGGGACAAGAGCTGAGTGAGGTGGATGAGGTGATCAGGCAGCTCGTCACGTTTTATGAAAAGAAGGGCGCTGAAATAATAATATTGTCTGAATATGGGATATCGCCGGTAAGCAGGCCTATTCATATAAACCGGATCCTGCGGAAAAATGATCTGCTCAACATCCGTGTTGAAAGAGGACTGGAACTTCTGGATGCGGGCGCATCGAAGGCCTTTGCAGTTGCGGATCATCAGATAGCGCATATTTATGTTAATGATGGTTCAACTTCAAGCCAGGTCAGGTCATTGTTGGAAGGTATCCCGGGTATCGAATTGATATTAGATAAAGAGCAGCAAAAGGCATATCATATCGATCACGAGCGCTCGGGTGATTTCGTCATAATGGCGGACAAGGACAGCTGGTTTACCTATTATTTCTGGCTCGACGATGCTAAAGCACCTGATTACGCCCGCTGTGTGGATATTCATAAAAAGCCGGGCTATGATCCCGTCGAAATGTTTATGAGCTCCAAGCTTCGCGCAGGCTATAAATTACTGAGAAAAAAAGTGGGATTTCGTTATGTGATGGACGTAATACCACTCGATGCAGAATTAATAAGAGGCTCTCATGGACGGACAGGGGTTGAGTCTAAATACCAGCCGGTGTTGATATCCGACAAAAAAAATCATGGGCAAGCGCTCCCGGCTACGGAAGTTTATAAGCTGATTTGGGAGATATTAAGCCGCAATAAATTCTAGATCTCTTTGATTTATTTATTGTAAAATTTCTGCTATCTTACACTTGGTTATATCCAATTTAAGTGAAACAGCGATTTGAAAATCTTCCGGATATTGTAACAAGGCTTGCCATTTCAGGTAGTGAGCAGGCGTACAGGGAATTGTTTGACCTCTTGTATATACCTGTGAAAGAGTTTGCTTTTTGTATCCTGCGTTC
Source organism: Daejeonella sp. JGW-45 (assembly GCF_029360805.1). Taxonomy (GTDB): domain Bacteria; phylum Bacteroidota; class Bacteroidia; order Sphingobacteriales; family Sphingobacteriaceae; genus Daejeonella. The sequence continues at coordinate 756,450 of NZ_JARKNC010000010.1, forward strand.
AAATGAAGAGGCTGAGGAAATATCTGAGGATGTATTGATCTCCCTGTGGAATAACCGGAAGAAATTACCTGAAATAGAAAATGTTCATGTTTATGCGCTTGTAATTGCAAAAAATCTTTCACTGAATCTTTTAAAGAAAAATTCAAAAACTAAGACAAGCTCTATCGACGAAGTTGACATGAATTTTTTCTTCGACGGATCAAGCCCTGAACAGATCATCATTGATGAGGAACTGAAGAAGAGGCTTGAAAATGCGATACAATCCTTACCTCCCAAATGCCAGTTCGTTTTTAAGCTGGCCAAAGAAAATAATCTTAGTTATAAAGAGATAGGTCAGATCTTGTCGATCTCGGCTAAAACTGTTGATGCCCATCTGGTAGCGGCTACACAAAAGTTGGCCAAAATCTTTAAGTCCGAGTTTCAAATTAAATAGCGTTGAAAATATATTTCAATGCAGGCTAGGGAATTCCTCTTTTTTTATTGTCCTTAAGTAAATATGGATCGGCAGAGTCTGAGACTGATATGGACGAACAACGCATTGTTGAATTAATAACCCGTAAGATAGCAAAGGAAGCCACGGCCGAAGAGCTTGGTGAACTGTCATATCTTTTGACAAAATATCCTGATTCGGTTTATTACGAAGCATTGCTTGAGCAGGTTTGGGAACTCGGTCAACCTCAGGCAGAACCCAATCTTGATGAAACCTTTGAGAAGCATAAGCTTAAGTATAAAACGGATCTTAATTTCAAACGGGATATCGCCTTTTATAAACGACCCGCAGTACTTTTGACAGTTCTTGCCAGTACTTTAATTCTTATTGCGACTCAGTTCATCAAGAATGACATTCTCCGACCAAAGGAAGAGCGGGTTGAGATTATTGCTAAAAAGGGTATCCGGAAAGAATTTAAACTCCCTGATGGAACAATCGTAGTGCTGAACAGCGGGAGTACAATATTGTACGATCCGGATATGACGAAACGCGAATACCGGGAAGTGGGTCTGATCGGTGAGGCTTATTTTAAGGTTGCTCATGATAAATTACACCCTTTTATTGTCAAGGCCGGTAAGGTTGCAGTAAAGGTCTTAGGGACCGAATTTAATCTGAGAGCTTATCCGGATGAATTGGAATCAGAAACCACGTTGATTAAAGGAGCTGTTGAGTTGACAGTTAATGACCAGCCAGATCAAAAATTTATTCTAAAGCCTTCGGAAAAAATTGTCCTTCTGGAAAAGGCAAAAAAAGAAGGAAGCGTAAAAGTCAGTTTTGTTGCGTCAATTGAGACTGTTTCTCCTGTCAGAGTTGGTGAGAACAAGTATATCGAAGAGATATCATGGACAGAAAACAAGTTTGTCTTTCAAAACGAATCATTTGAAGAACTTATCCCAAAACTGGAACGCTGGTATAACGTGCGGATAGTATTGGAAGATCCCAGAATCAAATCTTACCGGTTTACCGGAGTTTTTATTAATGAGAATATAATACAGGCTTTACAAGCCATGCAATTAATCAAATCATTTAACTATAAACTCAATGAAAATGAAATAAAGATCTACTAAATAAAAAAGCAGGAAATGCGCCAACATTCCCTGCCTTCAAAATCCAATCGTAGTCCAACTACATATCAGATTATTAACCTTGTAATTCACAAAAGTATGAAAAAACGAGAACTAAACAATAAAGTTCTGTTGCCTGATTTTACGACCCAAAAACTCTTATTAATGCTAAACTGGACAATAATATTAACGTTCCTTCTTGTCCTGGAAGTATCAGCGAACAGTTATTCTCAAAATGTCAAAGTAGATCTGGATTTCCAAAACGTGAAATTTAAGAGAGCCTTTTCCATTTTAGAACAAAAGGGGAATATCAGATTATTATACAGCGAAGAAAGCCTGCCCGCCGACAGATCTATTACCCTTGCTGTGAAAAACACTCCCGTAATGGATGTCCTGGGGATGATATTGAAAGATACGGAACTCAAGTTCCGGGTATTAGAAAATGGCTTAGTAGTGATCTCCCCCCAGGACAATGAAATAAAGGACATTGTTGTAAAGGGTGTGGTTACAGACAGCAGGGGCGAAACATTGCCGGGAGTCAGTATCAAACTTAAAGGAACGTCGGTTGGGGCAACTACTGATGTAAACGGAAAGTATTCAATTAATGTGCCTGATAATGTCACCGTACTTGTGTTCACCTATATCGGTTTTAATACGCAGGAAGTTGCAATTAATGGTCGCAATACACTAAATGTGCAGCTTGAAGTTTCCAATAGTTCATTGAACGAAGTTGTTGTAACGGCTTTAGGCATGTCTAAAGAAAAAAAGAGCCTCGGGTTTTCAGTTACTGAAGTAAAGGGCAGTGATCTGGCTGCTACTCAACAGTTAAATCCGGTGAATTCATTGATGGGAAAAGTTGCAGGCGTGCAAATTGATCAGAGCGCATCAGGACCTTTTGGAAATTCAAGAATTGTGATCCGTGGAAATTCAACTTTAAGCCAGAATAATCAACCAATATTCGTTATTGACGGAGTGATTGTTGACAACGAGTCTGTTGCTGGTGGCCGCGATTTTGCAAATGACCTGTCGAATCTAAACAGCGAGAACTTTGAAAGTGTTTCGATATTGAAAGGGTCTTCTGCCGCAGCTTTATACGGCTCAAGAGCAATTAACGGAGTTGTTCTTATCACTACAAAGAAAGGTAGTAAAGCCAATGGAATTGGTGTTGATGTTTCGCAAAATTTTATGGTATATGATCCATACAAAGGTCCCGAATTTCAGAATGAATTTGGTGGCGGTAGCGTTGGTGCGTTCTTTACAGATGCCCGCGATAGAAACTATCAGTCAAATCAAATGTGGACTACAAAGGTGTTTCCGATAAATCCTATTACCAAGGAACCTTATATAGATCCGGCAATTAATCGTGAGAATGAAAACTGGGGACCGAGATTTGCCAACCAGAAAGTACGTAATTATGATGGTACCTGGACCGAGTATAAAGCTGTGCCCAGTAACTACCTTGATGCTTTTCAAAATGGCACGTTAAGTACTACCAGTGTTGCTTTTTCCGGAGCAGGCGATAAAACCACCTATAGGTTCTCCGCGACGCATGACGATCAGGAAGGGATCACTGTGGCGAATGAGATGAAGAGAGATAATTTCAATTTAAGGATCACCCATAAGCTGGCTGATTGGTTGAGTACCGATGTAAGCGGAGGATATACAGCAAGTAATAATACCAATCCTCAGAACCTCATATGGGCTGATTATGGTGATACATTTGCAGGAAATAACTGGGGAATTGCCTATATGTGGATGTTCCCGCGTAATTACGATACAAAATACTGGAATCAACCATCGAGATATACAAGTCAATTATTCGGAGGGTCACCAAGAGGAACAAACCCACTTGAGACCAACAAGGTGATGGCCCCGGAATTTTGGTTTAACATGAATAATACTGTTGCCACCATGGATAGCAGAAACTTCATGGGGCGATTCGCAGTAAATGCGAAGCTGACCAAGTGGGCTAATTTTACCGTTGAGGGTAATATGAATAATAATTATGACAAATATGAGAATAAGGCACTGGGTCAGTTTACCGACTTTAGCGGAGGTTCTTATACCTTAAATCAGTCAAAGAAAGAGAGCAATTTTGTAAAAGGAATACTTTCATTCAATAATATCAAAGTAGTAAAGAATGTAGGATTTACTGGTTTTGCCGGAGGTGAAATGTACAATTCAATTAGTTCATTTACACAGGGAATTACTTCAGGCGGGCTAATGGTTCCGGGTAATTATTTTATTACCAATTCAGTAAATTCGCCAATTGTCAGCGGCGGCGTAAACTATAATAAGAAGATCAATTCTGTTTATGCAAGTGCCGATTTTGATTATAAAAATCAGATCTATCTGGCTACAACATGGCGTGGTGACTGGTCGTCAGCTTTAACATATAAAGATGGAACCGGGAATAATTTTTACAATTATCCTTCAGCCAGTCTTTCATGGATCGCATCAGAAACATTCAAACTCCCGAGTGTGATAACCTTTGCAAAGTTGAGAACTAACATTGCGGCCCTGGGTAAAGACACAGACCCGTTTGTGATCAATCCCGGATACAGATTTGCGGGAAAGGTGATTGGACTACCGGGTGAACCTACCCGGGCGGGATTTAGTTCAAACAGCACTTTATCATCAAATTTAAAGCCTGAAAGAAAGATCTCCAAGGAAGTTGGGATGGAAATGCGTTTTCTAAAAAACCGCCTCGGTTTTGACATTACTTTGTATCAGGATAATACTTACGATCAGATCGTTGATATTTCGACACCTATTGAATCCGGAGTTTCCGGGGTTAAGATTAATGCCGGTAATATTCAGAACAAAGGTATTGAGATATCATTAGATGGAACCCCGGTGCAGACAGAAAACTTTCTTTGGAATTCCCGTTTAACTTTCTCAAGGAATAAGAATCTGATCGTTTCTCTTGCGGAAGGAAGGTCAGATTACTCACTTGGCGGGGCAGCTTTTGACGCTAGTTCATGGGCGGTTGTGGGAGGGTCTTATGGCACTATCCGGTCTACTACTCAGTCTTTAAAGTATGTCAATCCTGCGAATGCGGCCGATCCGAAAAACGGGATGACTGTACTTGCCTGGAGGAATGATGCCCGTGCTGCTTTCCCTCAGAGAAGTAATAAATATCAGGATATCGGTGATATCAATGCTAAATTCAGAGGTGGTTTCTCCAATGATTTATCTTATAAGAACTGGTCACTGAATGTGTTGTTTGATGCAAAAGTTGGAGGCGATATGGCTATGTCCTCTATCAGGTCGGGGACTCATACCGGGGTACTTCCTAATACATTGTTTGGTAGAGATGCTGAACACGGTGGAATTACATGGACCAGTAAATATGACGGAATCACCTATGATGACGGGATGATTATTGACGGCGTATTTCCGATAGGACAAAAGGTTACCTTACCTAACGGTACTACTGCTGATGTTGGAGGTATGACCTTTAAAGAGGCTTATACAGCTGGATTGGTTGAGCCAACACATGCTCCGCAGTTCTATTACCGTTATGCTTCTTCTTCTACAGGAGTGTCTGATTTCTGGATCAAAGAAAGTACCTGGGTTGCACTTCGTCAGATAGCAATATCGTACAACCTTCCAAAAAGTATCGCTACCAAGCTGAAGGTTAATGGGATTTCTGTAAGTGTTATAGGCAGGGATCTGGGCTATCTGTACAACTCTTTGCCTTATGATCTTAATCCTGCATCGTTAAACTCCAATTTGACGTCAGCAGTAGGTGAAGAAGGCTTCTTACCGATGATCCGCTCAATTGGCGGTTCAGTAAAGATCCGTTTCTAGTAATCTTTATTGGTTATAATACATATTTAAAAAGAACAGAAATGAAAAGGAATTTTTTATATATCATAATAGCAGCGTTCACCAGCTTGTTTATTAGCTCTTGTACTAAAGATTTTGAGACGGTAAATGTTAATCCCAATGTTGTTACTGATGTTGATGTAAGGTTACTCTTTACATCATCACTGGTGCCAATGCAAACTTCCCGCGGAGGTGAATATTGGAATGAAGGTTTTACGCATTTTTTGTCGGCATGTCAATTAGTAACCGGCCAAAGTTATGCTGTGTCAACCACTGGCGTGAACAGTCGTTATAATCTTTTTTACGGTAGTGTGCTTCCTAATTTAGTGGAAATGCGAAGGATCATTGCACTTAAAGCCGATAAGGAGAAGTATGAGCAGATCAATGCTATTACCTATATTCCTCAAGTCATGATGGCTTTAAAGGTAAGCGATATGAATGGGTCTATGCCATATACCGAAGCTAACAAAGGAAGGGACGAAGCTAAATACAGCCCTAAGTATGATAACCAGGAGGCTTTATATACGGTATGGCTGAAAGAATTGTCTGATGCGATCACTACTCTTCAAAAGAATTCGGGCAACCAGGTTTCATTTGGAAATAATGACGTCTTTTATAGAGGTGACGTTACAAAATGGATCAAACTTGCTAATTCTCTGAAGTTAAGGATTGCCGCCCGGTATCAGAATCAGGATCCTGCAAAGACAACTCAAATATTCAAAGAGGTGATGGCAGATGCTGTGGGCCCGTTCAGCTCGACAGCTGATCAGTTGGTTCATGCAAATCCGACTTATTATCCTTTCGGAATTGATGGTTACAATATAGATATTTATAGCCGTCATTTTGCAGTTGGAACTGCTGTAGAGTTCCTGAAGTCGTCCGGCGATCCGCGTCTCGGGATTTATTATGACAAAAACTCTTTGACAGGAAACTTTAAAGATACGCTGGCAAAATACAATAAGGTATTACCATCATGGATAAATACCAGTGATCCAAATATTATGTATCAGGGTGGGCCGGCTGATTTTCAGTCAAATCCGCCTGTAAGTTCCTTTTTCGTAAATCCATTTAATGGTGGTGGCGCCAACAGGTATCAGCTGATCTCAACTGTTAACCGTAAATTCTTTGCACCAACAGTGGATAGAGGAAGCGGTACAGTTATCGATGTGTTGTTTTCGTATGCAGAGGTTTCTTTGCAGATAGCAGAATTTATTCAAAAAGGTTACGGTGCCGGAGTTAATACCAGGGGGACTGCAGCCGAATGGTACAATAAAGGAGTTCGTGCCTCGGTAAAGACTATGAATGAAATTGCTGTTGCTGCCGGTTCAACATCCTATGCAAATATCGATGCAATGATTGATGCTCACCTGGCCAACGCAAAAGTAAAATTTGATGGGACAGCCAGCGACCTGGAGAAGATTTATATTCAATCACTATTGAATTTTTATCGTGATCCTAACGAGGCGTTTACACTGGCACGCCGTACAGGTTATCCAAAGTTTAATTCAACTTTACTTGCTCGTGAAGTTATAAGCGATGTGTTGCCAAGAAGATGGTGGACGCTGGACCCGGGACAGGTGAACAGCGCCAATTGGAATGCGGCCATGACAGAACAGGGCTTTACGCCAAACGATTTTACTGTTTCAAAACTGAATACTGAAAGGATCTGGTTTGATAAGAAATCTCCGGATTATGGTAAAGGGAATTGATGTATAAATCAACTCAATAAAATCTAACTAGTGGTTTGAAAGATGGATTGTTTATTCATCTCTCAAACCACTTTTCGCACTTACAAATTCTATTCTAAATACAATGTCAGGACGTAAACAATTCTTACAACAGTTGGGCTTAATGGCCGGAGCATTCTCCGCAAATAGTTTGTTCAATCAATTGCATGCTGAGGAGATATCTTTCGCTAATAATAAGATCAAGCATCTTTCACCGGTCCAACTGGCTGCAGATGAAGACTACTGGAGTGTTATTCAGCAGGCGTATACTGTAAGCCCTAATTTGATTAATTTAAATAATGGCGGCGTTAGTCCTTCACCACGGGTTGTTCAGGAAGCAGTTGAGCGTTATAATAAATTAACCAACGAAGGCCCTTCTTACTTTATGTGGGAGATACTGGATCAGGGGAGAGAACCCTTACGTGAAAAACTAGCGGAACTTGCCGGATGCAATAAAGAAGAAGTTGTGATTAATCGTAATGCTACTGAATCTTTGAATACGGTGATCCTGGGTCTTGATCTTAAAGCCGGAGATGAAGTTATTGGTTGTAAACTCGATTATCCGAATCACATGAATGCATGGAAGCAAAGAGCCATGCGGGATGGGATCATTTATAAGCAGCTTAGCTTTAACTTCCCAATCGAGAATGATGAGGAAATTGTTGCAGCATTTGAAAATGCGATCACTCCAAAGACTAAAATAATCCACGTAACTCATGTGATTAATTGGGTGGGGCAGATCCTGCCGGTAAGAAAGATCAGTGATATGGCACATCGTCATGGTTTAGAGGTAGTATGTGATGGTGCACATTCTTTCGCATTACTTGATTTTAAAATTCCTGATCTGGGCTGTGATTATTTCGCTACTTCGCTTCATAAGTTCCTGAGTGCTCCTATCGGCAGCGGTATGATGTGGATCAGGCAGGATAAGATTTCTAAGATCTGGCCATTACTGGCAAATGGGGATCCTCGTGGCACAAATATTAGAAAATTTGAGACACTGGGTACCCGCAGTTTTCCTATCGAACAGGGAATCGGCGAAGCGATTAATTTCCAATTGGCCATAGGGAATAAGCGAAAAGAGGAACGTGTAAGATATCTTAAAAACTATTGGGCAGAACGGGTGAGTAATATTCCCAAAGTTAAGATCAAGACATCTCTCAAATCGGCATACTCGTGCGCTATTTGTGGCGTGAGCATCGATGGAATAACTCCAAGAGAGCTGGAGCGGATTCTTTTTAACAAGTATAAGATCCATACTGTGCCTATTGAATATGAGAATGTTAGCTGTGTGCGCGTAACTCCTCATGTATATACACGTTTGCCTGAGCTCGATAAATTTGTCAGGGCGATCACAGAAATATCCGTCAAGGGTAAATAAAGAGAACTCTCAACGTATTGAATTGGAATGCGGGGCAAGTTCGCTTTGCCCCTATTACATTGAAAAAATTACAGACCCAATCTGTCTTTTTTCAATTATTTTGATAACATTTAGACCTGATTATATTAAGTCTAATTGATATTTAACATTCTTTAAATCAATACAATGCAAAAGCTCTTATTCTTTTTTTTTACCTTATTAAGCCTTAGTGCGGCCGCTCAGAACGTCCAGCCGGCCTACGCGATCATTATAAAAGGCGGTCATGTCATGGACCCTAAAAATAGTATCGATGGCGTTATGGATGTGGCCATTAACAAAGACGGCAAGATTGCAGCAGTTGCTAAAAACCTGGATGCCAAGTCGGCGGTAAGGGTTGTAGATGCCAAAGGCCTTCTGGTGATCCCGGGAATAATAGACATGCACACCCACAACTTCGCTGGCGTTGAACCTGACAGATATTTAAGAAATAGTTATTATGCGAACATGCCTGACGGCTTCACGTTCCGTGTTGGTGTGACCACTGTTGTGGATGCAGGTAGTGCAGGCTGGAAGAACTTTGAGAAATTTAAAGATCAAACTATCGACAGGTCCCGAACCCGGGTTCTTTCCTTTCTTAATATTGTTGGAGAGGGCATGCCCGGCGGCAAGTTTGAGCAGGACAACAATGACATGGACGCACGTAAGTCGGCGGAAATGGCTACCAAGTACCGTGATCTGATCGTGGGGTTTAAAGTGGCTCATTATAACAAGCCTGACTGGGTGCCTATTGACCGTGCTATTGAAGCCGGTAAAATGGCCGGTAACCTTCCTGTGATCGTTGACTTCGGTGGCGGCGGTCTATCGCTTGAAGAGTTGGTTATGAAGAAGTTCAGGCCTGGCGACATATATACGCATACTTATGGTGGCGGCGGCTCCGGCCGTGAGGCAATTACAGATCCGGTCACCAAACAACTTCGGCCGTTTGTTTTTGAGGCACAAAAGAGAGGTGTGATCTGGGATGTGGGTCATGGCGCAGCCAGCTTTTCTTTTGCTCACGCTATACCGGCAAGCAAAGCAGGATTCTGGCCTGATGTGATCAGTACCGATCATCATGGTGGTAGCATGAACTCAGCAATGAAGGACATCCTGAATGTGATGACCAAGATGAGGGCTTTGGGCATGAGCGTGCCAGCTATTGTTAATTCCGTTACCTGGAAGCCTGCACAGGTTATCAATCACGAGGAGCTTGGCAACCTGTCTGTTGGCTCGGAGGGTGATGTAACCTTGCTTCGTCTTCGTAAAGGTAAATTTGGTGTGTTTGACCAGATGGGACAGAAAGTTTCTGCCAGGCAAAAGTTTGAGTGCGAAGTCACCATCAAGGGCGGCCGCGTGTTTTATGATCTGAACGGCTTAACTACTCCAATACCGCGTGTTGCCGGAGGGTTGCCTGCTCTCTAAGTTTGACGGCTTTGAATTACCAGGGTCGGCTTAAAAATGTGGACTTTTCGACCCCGAAGGCGGTCGTATGTAAGAATTTAAGATACATGCGACCGCCTTCGGGGTCGGGGATTACGGTCGTATGATTTTCCTATAAATATGTGACCACCTTCGGGGTCAAAACTTATTTGTGTTCTGGCGGGGAGATATTATCATGTTTAAATTAAAATATATCGTTTTCATTATTTGTGCCGGCTTTTTCGCCCTTTCGTTCAATACCAGGTACGTCAGGCTGCAGGAGCGCTGGGAAGCCCCGGCTTCTGCGGACTCACTGTTCAACCCCTATCTCATTGAGCCGCTGACCCTGCCCCAGGCGCAGGAGGTGTATACGATCTATTGTGCTTCCTGTCACGGGCAACAGGGAAAGGCTGATGGAATAGCAACAAAGAACCTCGATGTAAAGCCTCTGCCTTTTCAGGATAAACGGGTTAAAGGTCAAACACCGGGCGCTTTGTACTGGAAGATCCGTGAAGGAAGGGGTGAAATGCCGTCCTTTAGAGACCTGATATCCGAGGAACAGAAATGGCAATTGGTAGAATATGTGAAAGACCTGTCAAAGCCATACGAGCAGCAGATGAATCCTTTTAAAGTTGAAAATTGAAGGTTGAAAGTTGAAAGTGGAGATCGGGTGTAGAAACGAAGTTTGTTTAAAGCCGGATATTCATCGTAGAAGCCAGCTTCACGGATTTCTCGCCGAAGCGGTCCCTGATATTATCCAACGCCTGGTATAATTTATAGCGTTCTTCGGATGAACTAAAAAGACCGATCTGTTCATGGCCGCTTATCAGCCCGGATAGTCTTACTCCAACAAGCCTGAGCGGTTCTTTAGGCTGGTAAACTTTGTCGAACAGTTCTTTCGCCCGATCGATGAGCAATGAATCGAGGGATGTATAAGGAATCTTAAGCTGTTGCGTATGCGTCTCGAAGCCTGAATACCGGATAGTCACGGTTATGCACGACGTTAGTTTCTTTTGTGAGCGCAGCTGGTAGGTAAGCTCCATAACCATGGACGTCAGGAGCTCCTTTACGCCCTTAGTATCGAAGCTATCGGTATGAAAGGTGCTCTGTGTGCCGATTGATTTCCGTTCCCGGTAAGGAGCAAAGGGTGAGTCATATATTCCGTTGGCTTTCTTCCAGAGATCGATGCCATTCTGCCCGAAGAACCCGAGGAGTTCATCCGGGGATATCTTAGCCAGCTGCCCTATTAACACTATCCCGCGTTCGCTGAGCCTTGCATATGCGGATTTTCCAAGCCCGGGAATCTTCTGAATAGAAAGCGGGTTTAAAAAAGCCTGCGCTTCGCTTCTCCTGATCTGCAGCTCCCCGCTGGGTTTGCACTCATTCGTAGCCATCTTAGCCAGTGTTTTATTAACAGACAGCCCGAAAGACAGCGGGAGCCCCGTTTCTTTCATTACGTGCCGCCGCAGTTCGCTGGCAAACTTCATCGTGTTGTGGAAACGGTCCATGCCCGTCAGGTCGATGTAGTGCTCGTCGATAGATGCTTTCTCCAGGGCCGGAACTCTTTCGCGGAGAATATCAGTGACCATGTGAGAGTACTTGCTGTAGTCGGCCATATTACCGCGGACAAATATGGCGTGGGGACACAGCCGGGCTGCCAGTTTGGAAGGCATGGCAGAGCGAACACCGAATTTCCTTGCTTCATAGCTGCAGGAAGTAACAACTCCTCGTTCAGCGCTTCCGCCTACTATCACCGCCTTGCCTATAAGGGCCGGGTTCTTCAGAAGCTCGACCGACACGAAGAAGGCGTCCTGGTCGATGTGAACTATCTGTCTATCCATTTCTCTTTTATGATCAGGACAAATATATGCTAAAGTAATTAGTAAACAATGTGGAGTCAATGCTCTTTACCTGCCGGCCTCCCCGGCACTACAGAAGAGTGTAATCTGGCACTGCATGCAGCCTTCCAACGATGTTTTTTAAAATAAATTAACCCTTAACGGAAAATCTTTTCTATCATTGTCGACAAATTCCATAGAGATTGTATCTGTGGTATCCTGATTAATGCAAGCACCAGAGAACGTAGCCAGTACTAAAAAGCACTCCGACAGGTTCCAGGAGAAGAAGTGGAAGAAGATAGCCTATTTGTCGCTGTTTGTGCTTGCTGTATTGTTCATTGGCTATGCAATATATGCGTACGTATCTTATCCTTCGCTGATAACTATCGGCAAAGACCTGTATTCGCAGATAGACGATAAGTTTATTTGGATGCTTGTGGTAGGTTTTTGTGCCCAGATGGTAGACGGTGCCTTAGGGATGGGATACGGAGTGATCTCCACTACACTGCTGCTTTCCGGAGGTCTGAATCCTGCGGTCATCTCAGGGAGTATACATACAGCAGAAATGTTCTCGAGCGGTGCTTCGGGCTTTAGCCACTACCGTTTCGGGAACGTAAATATGAAGCTTTTCAAGACACTGCTCTTTCCAGGGGTTGCCGGGGCGATTGTGGGTGCATTGCTTCTTGGCTACGCAGGTGATAATTCGGCATGGATCCGGCCTGTGATATCGGTTTACACACTGCTTTTGGGGATCAAGATCCTCATCAATGCATTTAAGGAAAAGCGTAAGCCCCAAAAGGTGAAACGGGCAGGCTGGCTTGCAGGTGCCGGCGGCTTCCTTGATTCATTTGGCGGTGGCGGCTGGGGGCCGCTGGTAACCAGTACGTTAATCTCGAAGGGCCGTACACCTAAATACGTGATCGGCTCGGTCAGCCTGACGGAGTTCTTCGTTACGATGGCAAGCGCGCTGACATTCTTCATTATCCTGGGCGTAAGCCATTGGCAGTCCATACTAGGCCTTATCATAGGCGGGATCATTGCGGCGCCCTTTGCGGCCAGGTTAGTCGGAAAACTTCCCCTCAAAAAGATGTTTATCGGTGTAGGCACTATCGTAATTATCTCGAGTGTAAGGATAATCTGGAACTCTATCGATAAGCTGTTCTAAGCTGAGCCTGTTAAGTATCAGGCTTGAGAAAGCCCACCTTCAGAACCTTCTTCCCCTTTCGCATTTTTAGCAAAATAATCCGCTATAGCGGCATGATAGACAGTTTTACCCTCGGGTAGCACCGACCGGTATGCTGCACATTTAGCCGGATCTTTTAATACCTGCTGTGCATACTTAACAGCTTTCCGGAATGCACCATTGCTGTTTTTTTGTTTCTCGCTGAGGGTAACCTTACTGCGGTCAGGTAGTTTGGATACCACGGTTCCATAGCTATACTGCTTAAAAATAAGCATGCCGGCCAGCTTACCGGTTACCCCTTTCATAACTACGTTAGTTTTTTGTCGTGCCATGATGTTTGCAACTTAAGACTTCAGGTAATACGAAACCCGCTTTAAGAAAGTTACATTTACCGTTTATTTGCCGTTCATTTGCCGTTCATTTGCCGTTGATCACTTAACGGTGATGGTTCAGGGAGAGCAAAATGTATTTTGTATTTCATTATTCTGATCGCTAACTTTAAATAAGAAGGAGGCGATGAAGCCGTTTTGATTTTGCCGAACCCGCAGGGTTACGACTATTGATGATTTGCCTGCCTGGTTTCGGTCTGGTGCATTCCTATTTGACAACAAAAAAATAAGCAGATGAAAAAGTATTTTAAGATTGCGTGCTATGCTCTTCCGGCTGTTGTGCTGGTATGTCTGATGAGCTTTTCATTTAAGGCTTTGCAAAATAACAGTATCATTAACGGGGCATACAAATTACAGAACGGACCTTTGGAACAGGTACTGATCTTTAATGACGGCTATTTTATGCACACTACTTTCGACAGGTCGAAGAAGCAGCTGATCCAGACAAGGGGCGGGGCATATAAATATGCAAACAACCAGATCGATGCGACCATTGAGTTCAGCCCGAAGAATAAAGAGGAAATAGGCCTTACAAAGAAATATTCCTTTGCGATCAACAAAGACCGCCTGGCCTCAGATATTAATGGCAGGAAGGAAGTCTGGACTGTACTCGATAATGGTAAAGGCCCTATGGTTGGAACCTGGAGAAGCTCAGGCCGGATGCAGGACGGAAAGGTAGTGCTTAGTCCGCCGCGTGCACGCAAGACCTTTAAGATACTTAGCGGTACCCGTTACCAGTGGGCGGCAATCAATGCCGAGACGAAAGAGTTTTTCGGAACAGGCGGGGGAAGCTATACCTTCAAAGATGGCAAATACACCGAGACCCTTGATTTTTTTACCAAAGACAGCACTAAGGTTGGCGTGTCGCTTACGTTTGACGGTAAAGTAGAAGGTGACCTCTGGCACCATTCGGGCTTAAGCTCGCAGGGCGCTAAAATGTATGAGATCTGGAAGTTGGAGCCGAAGCAGTAGTGCTACGCCTGCGGATCAGGAGCCTGCCGTTTTTCTCACTGCCTTTTCCCAGATTGCGCTTTGCCTGCTGGTAAAATAGCGGATCATCCCGCTTATAACGGCATAATTCATCACGCAGAAATAATAAGGGATAAAAAATACTTTTATGCGGATCCTCCGGTTTGTTAAAAAGAGGCCGGCAAGTGCAAGGCTATAAAACAATAGCTGAGCCAGCAGCATCAGGGTATATACAGGGGAGTTTGTCTCCAGAACGATCAGGATATTCATCAGCAGCACAGCAACCAGTAAGAAAGGTGCGATCGTCCATCGCAGTACACGGTGGCTTATATACTGAAAGCTCAACAGGCCGTAGCGGAATAGGTTGAGAAGCGGCAGAAGCCTCAGGATAGACTGAATGCCACCGGCAGCGATTCGGATCTTGCGTTTCAGTTCTTCGTTGATATTATCTGATGCGTATTCCATGGCATAAGCTTCAGGTTCGTATACTACCCGTTTGTTCCTGGCGGCAATCAGCATGGAGATCATAAAATCATCAAGGATGCTATCGTTAGGGACGGGTTCATACAACTCGCGGCGTACGCTGAACAGTTCGCCGGCAGCTCCCACAACGGTATTCAGTTCAGAATCCCATCGCTTTAAAAGCGACTCATATTTCCAGTAGAAACCTTCACCTGCCGTACCCGCATCCGCTGCACCGGCCACCCTTATCCTCTTTTCTCCGGCTACGGCACCAACTTCCGGATCGGCATAATGGCGGGCCATATTTACCAGAGCCTTGCTATTCAGGATGGTGTTAGCATCGGTAAAAACAATGATCTCTGAGGTAATGGTTTCGGCCGCTCTGTGCATGGCTGATATTTTGCCCTTCCGTTCAGGACTATGCATCAGTCTGATCTGCCTGAACCCGGATATAATACCGGGCGTGTTATCGTCTGAGCCGTCGGTCACAAAGACAACTTCCAGTTTACCTGTCTCATATTCCAGCTCAAGGGTATTGGCTATTTTTTCCCTGATGAAACTTTCCTCATTATAGGCGGCTATCACCAGTGAGCAGGAGGGGAGACTATCTGGCGATAGAAATGCACGGCGCCCCTTTATAAACCGGCGGATACACACCATAATAAACAGTACCAGGCCATATCCCAGAAAGGTATAGACTATTATTGCAAGAGCGATCCAGAAAGTAACGATCATGTATGCCGGTTTGGACGATCAAAGCTATCTTTTTTATGCGTAAGGTTCCACCAGACGGCTCTGAAAAATGAGCTGGCCAAGTCCCGGCGTTGAGTCGCTACATACTTCGCTATATTTCGCGGTGATACCACAAATGCAAAATAGAGATAGAATACCAGGGCCGAGATCGCGGGCGCATTTCTCCGGATGAATACTACCCGGTTACGGATCATATAATATTCCTTAAGCGGACTTGCAGCTCCAACCGACCGGGATTCTTTATGACGGATCACCGCGCGGGGCTCCAGCCATACGAAATATCCGGTGCGCCTGATCATTTCGCACCAGTCGAGTTCTTCATAATATAGAAAGTAGTTTTCCGGCATCGGCCCGGCCGCCAGGATCGCTGCTTTTCTGACCATCATTGCCGCGCCATGGGCGTAAGCTGTAGGGCCCGGGCAAGTATCATACTGGCCGCGGTCCACCTCAAATTGCCCGATACACTTATTCCGTGCGGTATTGTAATTCATGGGTGTGAAGCCTGCATACTGGATAATTTCGGGGCGGTCATAATAAACGATCTTAGGGCTGACAATTCCGACGGAGGCATCATTGTCGAGCACCGCTGCAAGCGGGCTGATCACATCATCAACAAACTCCGTATCGTTGTTAACGAAAAACAGGTAATCGCCGGTAGATTCTTCAATCCCAAGATTATTGCCCCCTGCAAAGCCCAGGTTCCTTTCTGAGCGGATATATTTTGCTTCGGGGTACCGCTGCGACAGCCATAGCGCCTGGTCGGTCAGGCTCCCGTTATCCACCACTATAATTTCTACATCCGGAAAGCGTGTAAACCTCGCGACCGAACGAAGAAATTCCAGCGTCGTGTCTGGCTGGTTGTAGTTAACGGTAATAACAGAGACTTTTTTCAAGTTTGACCGGGAATAAGGGGAGTAAAATAAAGAAATTACCCGGAAGTTGAAACGGGGTGGGCCGCAGCGCTGCAAGGATGCTTGCCGATTAAGCCGTACAATTGATCTTAGCGAATATGTAATATCATTATATTTGCGGGGACTTGTCATAGCAGCTGCGAATATTCCCCGCGGTTAGCAGGTGGAGGCTTATAAAACGTTAATAATTTGGAAAACTTCGGACAAAAAGGTTCACACGCAGGTGATATGGCAGATCATTCTAAGGAGGCTGTTGAGAAACGCCTGAACGAACTGATCAGTATTTTATCAAAGACCAGGCTGGATGAACATGCGGTGAGTCAGCTGCAGGAGAAGTTAAATATCGCCAATGAGCTTCTTACGCGTGACGCAAGTCATACAGCATTTCCAAACCTTAAACTCAAGAGCCCGAAGGCCAGAAGATACACTTTTGCGCGCAAGCTTTCGCGGGTGCTCAAACTGCTCGTTTCCCTGCTTTTAATATTATTGGGATTCGGGATGATCATTATGCCGGCTCCTGAATATTTTGAAATGTTCACCCTCTTTTATCTGAATCCCAACGATGGGGTAACCATCATGGATGTGATTTCCCTGATCGTTGCTTTTACGGGGGTATCCCTGCTGATAACTGGCTTGATCAGGTTCAATAACGATCCCCTGAAATGAGGAACTTGCTCCCCCTTTTGGGGCGTCGATTCCACAGAAAATACGCTCTTTCTAACACCCTTTCACAAAAATAAAGCTGTTGCCCTTCCCAGCGGGGGACATCAGGTAATATCATGCCATGGCCTAATATTTGACTATTCACACGCGAAATAAGCAGGCAGGTTATTAAATCCTGTCAGTGCGACAGCAAGGGGCATAAGTTTAACTTCTGCCGGGGACAGTTAGGAGGCGAAATTTTTAATGAGGTTTATAATTAATTTTCTGTTATTCTTTGTGCTGGCCTGTGGCAGCAGTGCCTACGCGCAATTTCCGTATTTTGACAGCTTTAAAAACTCAACTGCGCCTACTGCCCGGTTTGGAGGGAGCCCGTCTCCTGCAAAGCTTACTGCTGGTAGTATAGATCCTGAGGGTGGAGGCTACCTGCGTTTAACTGATTCTGCCCTGGTAGGGTCGGGAGAGTCTGCTTTCGCCAGGAACATTACTAAATTTAATTCGGATAGAGGGCTGCTGGTTACTTTCGAATACTACAGCTGGGGGGGCAAGCCGTTAAATAACGAGGGTGACGGAATTGCTTTTTTTCTGTTTGATGCGTCTGTTGTGAATGACCTGGCTGATGGTACCTACTCTACAGATGGATTCGTAATTGGCGGTGTAGGCGGCGCACTTGGCTATGCTAATTTTGACGGTACACCGGGTCTTAGGAAAGGGTATCTGGGAATAGGCTTTGATGAGTTTGGGAACTTCGCTACAAAAGATCACTCCAAGCAGACCGGTATCGAGATCATTGAGGCCGGTGTTCCAGGCCGAAGAAGAGAAAATGTCACTTTGCGTGGTGATGGAAACGGGCTTGGTAACCCGCCCACCAATTATGAGTTTATAGAACGCGTAATCACCACGGAGCTTTCTCCGGGATTTACGGTGCAGGGTAAGGTTGACGGTCGCACCAAGGGACCCGGTGGCTTGACACCTACTGATCTTGGTTATCGAAAAGCCACTATAGAGCTCGTTCCCAATACCGGGCTTACCGGTTATATAATAAACGTCTGGATTACAGAAGGAGCGCCGGGCGGAGCGAAAGTCCATCATGTGATCAAGAACCGGGAATATATATCGGACAGCCCGAAGCCGGCGCAGTTAAGCTATGGTTTTGCAGCGTCTACGGGAGGTTCAACAAACTTCCACGAGATCCGCAGTATCGATATCGTTATCCCGCCGAGCCAGAGAGCTGATCCGGTGGCAGTTAACGATACTGTAACAACTGCTGAAGAGACCGTTAAGGCATTTAACATCATACAGAACGACTACGATCCAAATGGCAATCGTACCCTGGACTATGCAAGTATCGATCTTGATCCCTCAACTCCCGCGATAGATAAGACCAGGGAAGTTTCAGGGCATAAATATGCTGTTGATGATCAGGGTGTCGTAACTTTTACTCCAGCCGCTGATTTTACAGGTACTCTTAATACACTTAAATATACTATACGGGATACAAGTATTTTTCGGGGGGTGAGTAATGAAGGCACCCTTGTTATAACTGTCACCCCCGTTAACGACCCGCCTATAACCGGGGTCATCGACAAGAGCGGTCCCGAGGATGTAGTGCTTAACTTCACATCCGCAGACTTCACCGGTAAATTCATTGATGTCGACAACGATGCGCTCAACAAAATCAAAATAGAAAGCCTGCCCGCTAACGGTACCCTGCAAAAAGGCGGAGTTACTATCACAGCTGGCCAGGAGATTCCCTTCTCAGAACTTGCCACTATCACCTTTACACCAACGTTAAATTTCTTCGGAGCAACCAGTTTTCTTTGGAGCGGCTCAGACGGAACGGTTTATTCCGCTGCTAAAGGAACTGTCAATATTACCATTACGCCGGTAGATAATGATCCGCCGGTTGCCGTTGACGACCTGGCCAATACCGAAACCAATACACCGGTTACCTTCAGTATTATAGCGAACGATAGCGACCCGGACGGAAACGCGACCCTCGCCCTGGCCACCGTCGACTTTGATACCGCTCCCGGGATCCTGACAACAATTACGGTACCCGGGCAGGGTACCTTTGTCAGCAATAATAATGGTACCGTTACATTTACCCCGGTTAACGGCTATGATAGCGGCCTGTTTACCACTGCTCCTGTTTCCTACACCATTAAAGATAATACGGGGCTGACCAGCAACACAGCTACGATCGCTGTCAAGGTGAACCCGAAAACCCCTCCCATAACCAATCCGGATGAAGTAACAACCCCGGAAGATACCAACGTCACTTTGAACGTAATCGCTAATGATACAGATATTAACGGTAATAACACCATTAATGCTGCGAGTGTAGACCTTGATCCAAACACTGGCGCACGGCAGAATTCTTTTACGGTTGCCGGACAAGGAACTTATACTGTCAGCAATGCGGGGGTGGTTACATTCGTGCCAGTCCCTAATTACAACAGCGGGGCAGGCACAGCTACGCCAATATCGTATACCATAACTGACAGGGATGGTATGCAGAGTAATGTCTCATCCATCACGATAACGGTTACACCTGTAGCCGATGCGCCGGTTGCAGTGGCAGATGCCGCTACAACCAATGAAGATAATGCAGTAACATTTAATGTCATAGCCAATGATACCGATGGAGACGGCAATAACACGATAGACCCGGCAAGTATAGATTTTGATCCTGGAGCGGGAGTTAAAACCGTTTTGACGGTTGCTAACGAAGGCACTTATACTGCCTTGCCAAACGGAACGGTCAGGTTTGTTCCGCTGGCAGATTACAACAGCGGGCAGGGAACGGCTACACCTGTTACTTATACCATAAAGGACAATTCCGGCTTAACAAGTAATCCGGCGGTGATTACCGTCACCGTTATGCCGGTAAACGACCTGCCTTTAGTTTCGAATATTTCCAAAAGCGGTAACCAGGGGCAAATAATAACTTTTACGGATGCTGATTTCAAAACGAAGTTCACCGACCCGGAAGGTTCTACGCTAACGCGCATTAAAGTTGTTACCGTTCCCCTTAACGGGGCACTGAAAGTTTATGGCCTGGCGGTAACTGCCGGCCAGGAAATCCTGGTGGGAGACCTGGAGGGAATCACATTTGTACCTTTTACCGGCTGGAGCGGCACAACCAGTTTCTCCTGGAACGGATCGGATGGCAATGCCTATGCTGTTTCAAATGCAACAGTAGTTATTAACCTGACCGGGGTAAACAAACCGCCTGTAGTATCGGCGGTATTTAAAAATCAAACGGGTACCCAGCCGGTCGCTTTTACAGCTGCCGACTTTACCGGTCAGTTCAGTGACCCGGACAATAACGCATTAACCAAGATCCAGATTGTCAGTCTTCCTGCGGCAGGTACCCTGAAGCTATTTGGAGCAGACATGACAGCCGGTCAGGAAGTAGCTTTAGGTGAGATTCCCGGGATCACATTCGTGCCTCCTGCCGGCACCGGCGGCACCTACAGCTTTAAATGGAATGGCTATGACGGCACCGAGTACGCCGCAGCGTCGTCCACCGTTGCGGTCACCATCACCTTGCTTACCCTGCCACCTGTAGTGAGCGATATCAATAAAAGCGGTACAGGCTTTATTCCGGTTGCATTTACAGCGGCTGATTTTACATCAAAGTTCAATAACACCCTGGTGAGGGTAAAAGTAGTAACCCTGCCGGCTAACGGGACTCTCCGGCTAAATGGCGCAGCCATCCTCGCAGGCCAGGAAATTGCCGTGGCAGATTTAGGCCAGCTTACCTTTCAACCGGCGCTTAACTGGGGCGGGACAACTTCGTTTTCCTGGAATGGTTACGACGGGAAAGAGTATGCGGTGAACAATGCCAATGTGAACATCAGTATTTTGCTGCCCACCGATCCTAACGCAAAGATTGGCCTTGCTAAGAAACTTTCATCTGTTACCGACGGGATCAATGGGAGCTATATCTTAAAGTTTGTTTTCACCGTGGTCAACTATGGTCCCAACAGTATAGAAAGTATAAGCCTTAAAGATAATTTAGCGCTGGCATTTGCTGGCACGACGTTTACCGTGAAGTCGTTGGCAGCTTCCGGAAATCTTAAAAGCAACACCTCATTCAATGGGAACTCCGATACCGAACTCCTGCTTCTTTCAAGCAAGTTAAATGGAAATGAGGAAGCCCGGGTTGAACTGGAGATAGAGGTTCGCCTGGTCACCAATTCAGGGAAGTTTTACAATTATGCCTTTGTTGAAGGCAGTTCGGCGATAACCGGAGCAAGGATACAGGACAGGTCTACAGACGGCCTTAAACCAGACCCGCTTGTTAATGGCGACGTGAGCTTGACAGAAACAACAGAGATTGAGCTTGCTCCAAGGCCTACTTTTGTTCCCCAGGGCTTTACCCCTAACAACGACGGAATAAACGATTTCCTGGTGATTCAGAACACTATGAACCAAAAGGTTGCCATCGAGGTGTTTAACAGGTGGGGAAACAGGGTCTATAAGTCGGTCGATTACAAGAACAATTGGTCGGGACAATGCACTGAAGGGGTATTCATCGGACAGGATATTCCTGACGGGACTTATTTCTACGTTGTGGTGATCGCAGATAAGGATAAATATATTGGTAGTTTAACGGTGCAGCGATAAATGGGGAGAAATGTAAGAGCGGTATTTTTTTGCCTTTGTTTGTTATTTTTAGGCTCCGGCTATGTCAATGCCCAACAGAATGCTATGTATTCGCAATATGTTTTTAATACCCTGGCCTACAACCCGGCCTATGCCGGCAGCAGGAATGCGGTATCAGTCAGCGCTTTATACCGGAACCAATGGGTTGGGATCGAAGGTGCGCCGAAAACTGCGACACTCACTGCTGATGCTCCATTCAATCGCGAGCGGATAGGTTTGGGGATTCAGATCATCAGCGACGAGTTGGGCATTACTAAAACTACCGGCGCTTCGTTAAGCGGGGCGTATAAGATCACGTTTAACAATGAGGGAAGGCTGTCTTTCGGCTTGCAGGGAAGTGTAAGTAAGTTCCGGGCGAACTTTAGTTCGCTGGATCTGGATAATGGCGCCGGGGGAAGTGACCCTGTTTATATGCAGGACGTTAATAAGATCCTTTATAATTTTGGTTCCGGAGTGTATTATTCAACAGAGCGTTTTTATGTGGGGCTATCGGCTTTGGACATGTTAAATAATCGCCTTGGAGCGGATACCACGTCTGCAGCCAGGCAGGTAGCCCATGGTTATTTTGCGACAGGTTATGTGTTTCCTCTGGGAGATGACTTCAACCTGAAAACCGCGGTTCTTCTGAAAGGAGCAAAAGGCGCGCCTGTTCAGGCCGACCTTAATTTAACGCTATGGATCAAGGATGTGCTGGCACTGGGAGGAGAGTACAGGACAAGTGCTGACATATCTGCTTCGATGGAAATGAAAGTTACACCGAATGTTCGTTTAGGCTACGCGTATGATCGCAGCACTACCAGTTTAAAAAGTTTTAATAAGGGCAGCCATGAGTTTATGCTCAGATATACATTTTCATTTGATCAAAATAGTGCTTTATCACCCAGATTTTTCTAAGCAGCAATGAAGAAAATTAGCGTATTACTCTTAGTCGTCCTGATTCATCTTACTTCGGTAAGATGCTTTGCTTTTTTTCAGGAAGAGGATAGCCCTTTGCTGCAAAAGGCAATCAAAGAATATAATGCGCTTCGTTACGTGGCGGCTATACAGGAACTAAAGCGTGTCATAAAAAAGGAACCTCTTAATGTGAAAGCGCAGGAGATGCTCGCCTCCAGTTATCGTAAAACCAAGGTATATGATGAAGCGCTGTTTTGGTACGGCGAACTTACCAATCAAAAGAATATTAAGCCTGAGTGGGCTTTATATTATGCTGAAGCGCTGGCTAACAACGAAAGGTACGAGGAGTCGGAAAAGTGGTATCGCAAGTATCTGGCATTAAAACCCGGCGACCGCCGGGCAGAGGCATTCAGTAAAGCAAACATAGAGGAGCTCAGCAGGGATGAAAATGTCTGGAAGATCGAGTTCCTGAACATAAATTCAGATGCGTCAGAATACTCCCCGATGTTCTACAAAGATGGCCTGCTTTTTATTAGTAACCGGCAGGAGAAGTCGCGTTACATGTTCGCCTGGGATCAGACGCCATATACGGATATGTTTGTGGTAGATCATCTGGAAGATATTCACGAAAGTGATGAGTCATCTGTAGAGCGGCGCCTGAAGGGACAGAATGATAAACCTAATTCGTTGTTGACCCTGCTATTCAGGAGTAAAAAGGCAGACAGTGTGGGCGCCGGTGAGATAGCCAGGCTGCTGACCGGCAAGATCAGAACAAGCTATCATGAAGGACCGGCTGTAAAACTTCCTGAGGGCTCGCTGATGTTCACGAGGAATAATTACAATAATAAAAAGGCAGGAAGCAGCAGTTCTGGTATCAATAAGTTAAAGATGTATACTGCGATGGGCGAGAACTGGGAAGAAATAGTCGAGTTCCCCTATAATAATGACGAATATTCAACCGGACATCCGGCAATCAGCGCCGATGGTAAGGTGTTGATATTTGCTTCCGATACACCACGTGGTTATGGGGGTACCGACCTTTACTATAGCGTCCGGACGTCCGAGCGCGGTAACTGGGGGAGGCCTGTTAACTTAGGCCCGCGAATAAACACAGAAGGGAACGAGCAGTTCCCGTATATCGATAAAAACGGAAAGTTATACTTCGCATCTACCGGCTATCCTGGCCTGGGCGGGCTTGATATCTTCGAAGTGACGCTTAAGGATCTTAAGCCTGTTGGTAAGCCGCGTAACCTGGGTGCAGGTATTAACTCCCCGGCAGACGATTTCGGGCTGATTAAGGAAGATGGTACCGAGGCTGGTTATTTCAGTTCTAACCGCCGGGGGAACGATGATATATACCGCTTTACCAAGCAGGCATTTGTCGCCAAAGTGCAGGGGCTTATTCTTGATTCGAGAAACAATACGCCGGTGGCAGGAAGTAAGGTTTTAGTTAAGCGACGGGGTAAAGTAGACACTATACAGGCAAACCCTTTTGGTGAATTTATAATTCCCTTCTCAACGCCGGATGATTACGAGTTGAGCGCAAGGTCGCTTGGATACGTCAGCAGGGGGGAGTTCATCAGCACAAAAGATCTCGATAAGGATACTACCCTCCGGGTGATATTTAAATTGAGTAAGGCGGAAAATATGCAAAAGTGGGTGATGGATAACTGTGATTCCCTGGCAAGGACATTCGCGTTTGAAAACGTATACTATGGCCTCGATAACGCGGAACTGAGGATCGAAGATCTGCCGGTACTTGACAGGATAGCAGCCGTAATGAAGAGCAATCCTCAGATCAATATTATAACCTCCAGCCATTGCGATAGCCGCGCATCAGAGGCTTATAATAAAGCATTGTCGCTAAAAAGGGGGCAGGCGGTCAGAAGTTACCTTGCTGCGCGGGGTGTCAGCGCCGATCGTATCGAAGTTAAGTATTACGGTAAAAGCCGCTTGTTAAATGCGTGCGTTGAGGGGATGAATTGTTCAGAATCAGACCAGGCATTAAATAGAAGAACCGAGTTTGAAGTTGTGATAAACGGCGTTAACCTGGCACAATTGGAGTGCAAATGAAGATAAACACCATTGAAAAATACAATACTATTAAATTAACATTAACCCTCAAAGAAATGGTAAACAAACGACTTGTTCTAATGACGATTTTAGGACTCTTCTTGTTCTCGTGTAAAAAGACCGGGCAGGAAACCAGCGACCTGGATAGTATTGATAAGCTGGTAGTTCCCGCCGGTTTTAACTGGGAAAACTCACGGGATGTAAGTTTTGAAATCAGTGTTACTGATACGCGCTTTCAGAGCGCGGTGCATGTGATCTCTATCTACGATGGCGATCCCATGTTAGGTGGAAAGCTGCTTTCCAAAGGTTCTGCGTCAATAGGTAATTCATTCGCTACGAAAATTTACCTGACGAATGGAGTGAAGGAGGTCTACGTAGTTAAAACTGCGCCCGACAGTTCGACCAGCACGCAGAAGATAGAAGTAACGGATAAGGCAAAGATCAGCCTTTCTCTAAGTGCGCTGAGTCCGAAAAATACAAAGGCAGAGCTTGGTGATGTTAAAATTTCAGGCCTGGATGATAGCCCTGATTGTAATACCGGCTGCACCCAGACTGTTACCACATCCAATACCAATCTGAATCTGAATAATGGTGACGTGGTGTGTGTAACGGGTAACAATATTACCGTTGGATTCAACGGTAACGGCGGCACCATCCGGATTTGCGGTACAAACGTTACCGTCCAAAATGCCTCGTTAAATAACAGTGCGAAGCTTATTATTACTAAAACAGCAAGCGTAACGTTCAGCAATCTAAACGCTAACGGAACGTCTTCTGAATTTTTGAACTATGGCACGGTTACTATTAATGGGTCTTTTGCTCCAAAAGGAACCTTTACCAATGAGGGTATATTGACTACTACGGGTGATCTGGACCTGAACTCGCAAACCCTCTTCAAGAATTTTGGAGTGATCAACGTAGGGGCTACCATGAACGTAAATACGAATAGCGTGGCTACGAACAATGGTAAGATAACCACCAATCAGCACTTTCAGTTGAATAGCCAGAGCGACTTTATTAACAATTGTTTTTTATGGGTTAAGGGAAACTACAACCATAACAGTGATATGTTCAATTATGGTCTTATAAAAGTTAATAATACCACAACGGTGAACGGCAATGATATTATTACCATGTATAACGGAGCTATGCTGTCTACCAATGAACTGAAATTAAATGGACAGATTATTGGAGTCGGTTCTACTTCATTGGTGAAGGTTAGTGCAGGGTCAGTTCTCAATGGTGGTAGCGGTATAAAAAATGCACTTCAGTTTTGCGATCTGAATGGAATTGAGACAAATAACACCACATTCAGCGGCGGTGCATCCCTGGGCTGTGATTTATATGTGCCGGTAACGAACTGTAACACTGAAGGTAACGGCGCTGCTCCACCGGTTGATACTGACGGAGACGGGGTGGTAGACCCGCAGGATGAATATCCTGCTGATCCCACTAAGGCTTATAATAACTATTACCCCTCTTCGAGCCCGGCAAGTGGCGCTACCCTGGCTTTTGAAGATCAATGGCCAAAGAAAGGTGACTATGACATGAATGACCTGGTGATGTCTTACCGGTATAAGATCGTGACAAACGCACTGAACAAAGTTGTTCAGGTGGTCGGCGATTATAACCTGGTGGCAATAGGAGGGAATTTCAAGAATGGGTTTGGAATTGAGTTTCCGGTAAGCCGTGGAAGTGTTAGCGGCGTGACAGGAGGGACACTGGAAACTGGTCAGACAAACGCGGTAGTGGTATTGTTCAATGATATGCATACGCAATTGGCAAACCTGAATACCCGGCCGGGTGACCCTGTATCTGCGCCAAAGAGTTATACCGTGAGTTTTGATATAAGCAACGGGCCTCTTCTCAGTGTATTCGGACTTGGGTCCTATAATCCCTTTATCTGGAACAGCGCGATCCCGAACGGACGTGGGTATGAGATCCACCTTCCGGGGAAGACTCCTACCAGTTTAGCTAACACATCGTTATTTGGTACGAGCGATGATAGTACAAATCCTTCATTGTCTAAATACTATGTTACGTCCACAGGTTTGCCCTGGGCTATAAGCATCCCGGTAAAGCCTTTGAAATATCCTGTTGAAGGTGCAGAGATTGGAACTGCCTATCTTAAATTTTATAGCTGGGCTCAATCAGGAGGAACACAATTTGTTGACTGGTATTCAAACACTACCACAGGTTACCGGAATAACAGCAACCTGTACTAAGTTCCGGCAATTTGCCAGATAAACAGATATGTCAGGCCTTCAGAAACGAGGCCTGACATATCTGTTATAAAACTCCGGATAGAACGCCAAGGCATACTTCAGGGTGTTTGCTGTCTGAACATTTAATTCTCTTTTCAGTATATACTGGCTGATGACAAAGCCGATGACACTGGAGCAAAGTGTGGCGTATGCTGCTCCCATCACACCAAGGCTGCTAATGAACATGTAGTTCATTGCGATATTAATGATTGCCGTTGTTAGTACGATATAAAAATTAAGCTTTGGCTTACCGATTGAATCCAGGATATTTCCGAATTGCCTCGCATACGGCATCAGAAGACAATAAAGCAGAACTACTTTCAACAAAGGTACGGCGTCTTGATATCTTTCCCCGGCAATAAGTTCCACTACCAGATCCGCAAAAATAAATAGCACCACGACAGCAGGTATGAGGATTGCCATCAGTACACCGACAGACTTTTCATAGAGGTATTTGACTGCTGGTTTACCGTCCGTTTCAATCCGTTTTGCGCTTTGGGGGAATACAATTACAGCTATTGCATTAGTTGGAATATCGATCAGGTTGGTAATTCTGACTGCAATATTGAATGCGCCTGATGCCACTGGCGATAAGATGGCGCCCAGCATCATTTGATCAATGGTTGATGACAGGATAGAACTTAGGGAAGTGCCAAAAGCATATTTTCCGTAATTAAAGAGCTTCCGTATCCACTGTCTGTCGACTCTAAAGTCTAACTTGTAATACCTGCTGGAATAGAGATAGGCAATAATTGCACTTATAAAGAAGGAAGCGAACTGTGCGTAGACGAGATTGGTTAATATGATTTCTTTGCCAAGACCAAAGCATACAAGAATATAAAGAAAGAATATCCCTTGTCTTGCAAATGCTCCGGCGAATACCCCTTTAAATTCCAGGTTGGCCTGCTCAATAGAATTAAATACTGTAAGAAATCCCGATATGACGAACACCAGGCTGTAAAGGTGGAAGATCTGTAATAGTTCAGGTGCCTGCCATAATTGTGTCAGAAGGCTTGCCATCCCAAAGTTAAGGGCTATGCAAACTGCGGTAAGTGCGCCGTTAATGATAAGGGATGACGAAATGATCCTGGAATGTTCTTCCGGAGTCTCAAACGAAAGATATTTTATCAGGGCGTTCTGGATCAGTCCCCCTCTCATGAATTCTAAAATGGTAACGGTGGACATAAACAGGGCCCACACCCCAAACTGATGTTTATCTAACATCCGGACAAGGAGGTAGAAGCCGCCAAATGTAAAGGCAACGCCTGTTACGTTCTGGAGGATGGTGTAAAACGCTGAACTCATCCAGTAGCCGGCTTTTGCACTCATAACCTAAAGAGCATTATGCGTTTGATCTTACGGGATCCTGAAAAAATGAATGTCATAATTATATTTTAACTGCCTGTATATATACCTTGTAACCCGGACAAGGAGGTTTTGACTATTTGTCCAGCTGCGGCGGCTCATCGTACTTGGCTCAGTTTCCGAATTACGTTGTGTAAAAAGAGATTTATAATCATCAAAGAACAACCCTTTGCCTTTCTTTTGAATGAAGGATAAACACATCCTGTATTCCGCACGGTCTCCCTTGATACCTTCCTGGTATTTGCCGAATTTTTGCAGAAAGGTTGACCTCCGCAAATGCGGGTGATCACTGTAAAAGTGAACTTTGTAGTAGTTCAGGTGCCACGGCTTTATGATCATTTCTGAAAAGCCTTTCTTGTAAGGGATTAAATAAGGATATCTGCGGTAAGCGTAAAACCTGATAATATCCAGATCAGCCTTTTCCCTTATCAGGTTCACGGCATCTGTAAGGTGTTGAGCAAATGTATCAGAAGGGACAAAATCTTCCTGGATATATAGCGTGAAAAGTGTGTTCACTGCGTTCTGGCCTTTGTTAAGGTTGTGTGCCAGTCCCTTGTTTGTTGGACTGGAGATCAACCTGAACCCGAAATCTGCCTGCAGTTTTAAGATTGAGTTCAAATGCTGATCGCTGCTTCCATCATCTGATACAACGATGTCTTCGAATGTACACTGGCTGTCTTTAAACGATTGTAATAGTCTGTATAAGGAGTCGCTTCTGTTATAATGAGTGACCAGTAAGGTCAAGTCTTTGAAATAATTGATAGATGGCATGTCCGTTACAATAGCGAAGGACCTTAATCGTCTTCCAGCCAGTGAATATAACCATTTCTTTAATTTAACATGAGCCGGTAAAGGCAGTTTGACGAACAAAAGTACCCGGATTATTAATATCTTAGAAGCTTCCAGCTAGGAAGACCATGCAGCTATTGGAGCCTTTCCAGATTTCAGGCTTTCATATATGAATGAACGATTAACAATTTACATTGTAGGTGATTTCAGATCGGGTGCAGCCGACGGGCTCGCGGAATTTAATTATCAGAATGTGAAACTGCTGGAAGACACTTTTCTGTTTGAGTTTATTGAATTTAATAGGGCGAATAGCACCGATTATTATCGTAAGGAAACCCGGGAGGGTATAGAAGTGCACTGTTTCGGAATACAAGGTCTGCACGTGTATAAACTTTCATCTCTGTTCCGTGATTGGCTGGCGGGCCTGAGTGCAAATAATATGATATTTCATTTAAGTCATATTTGGAATATTAACAACTATCTCATAGCCAGACAACTTGTTAAGTTGAACATCCGTTATCTGATCACGCCGCATGATTCTTATGTGTATGGAAGGCTATATAGCAAAAGCAAACCTTTCCTTAAACGCCTGTACAGGAAAGCCTTCGTTCGTATTTTTGATAAATATGTATTAGATCACGCCCAAATTGTACATGCGCTGACCGCTCAATGTGTGCCATCGTTGCGATCAATAACATCTTCGAAAATTTCGGTTGTGGAAAATCAAGTTAAGGATGTCGGGATCTCGCCGACGTTTTCTCAAATTAAGCCTCAGGTGTGTTATATTGGAAGGCTGAGTATATTTCAAAAGGGGATTGACCTGGCACTGGCGGCCTTTGCGCACTTTAAAAGTACTTATGGATCTGCCGCATCTTATATACTGGTCGGACCGGCAGAGAAAGAGGCATCAGAAGCCTGCGGTCTTATTTGTGAAAATTCAGGCCTTACGCTTGATGCAGATGTAGTTCTTACAGGAAAGCTGCCTGAAAAAGAGAGGAATACAGTTTTGGCTGAATCTAAAGTTTATTTGCAATTGTCCAGATATGAAGGCTTCGGACTGAGCGTTGTCCAGGCATTGTCTGCTTTTAAACCAGTAGTTGTCTCGACCGGTATACCCATTGGCGGAGTGATTTTGAGTTATAAGGCAGGCTTTGTCGTTCATAATACGCAAGAGGCGTCAGAAGCTCTCAAAAAGTTATTTTCGATGCCTGCTGACGCGTACGAAGAAATGGCGAAGAATGCCCGGCAATGTTACGAGAAAGAATTTCACCCGGACGTAATTAAACCGGAGTTAATAGAGCTTTATGAATCTGTTGTCTCCAAATGAACGAATCAATGGTTGTTCCTAAATATGGCTATTTAAATGCGTTAAGAGGCATTGCAATTATCCTTGTCGTTATTCTCCATGTGTCGCAGACTGTAGAGGCTCTTCCACCGGCGGTATTTAAATTGTTGGAAAGAGGTAGCTACGGTGTGCAGTTATTTTTCATCGCAAGTGCCTATACGATTTTTTTATCCTATGCGCGGAGGAGTCAAATTGAAGGAGAATATCTCATAAAGAACTTTTTTATACGGCGGTTTTTCAGAATCGCTCCATTATACTATCTCGCTGCAATTTTCTATACAATTTTCTATTATTATCACCCGGATGGTTTTCAGGAGCCTGTAAACGTACTTAAGGTTATCCCGAGTGTCCTTTTTATAAATGGATTCTTTCCGGGTGCGATTAATTATATCCCGCCGGGAGGATGGTCGGTTGGCGTTGAAATGGCGTTTTATTGCACTGTTCCTTTTCTTTTTCAAAAGGTCGACTCACTTAAACGCGCTATCCGTTTATTTGCTTTACTTTTCCTGGCCACCATGGTCATTAAGTTCGCGCTCAGGTTTTTAATGATCTATTTTTTAGATATGAATTACCTCTCAATGGAGGGGTGGACACTTTATTTCTGGTTCCCCAATCAGATCGTGATCTTTTCCTTTGGCATAATCCTGTATTTTCTTGTACCGAAGTTTACCTTGAAAAAGCAGTGGCTTGGAGGGATATATCTTTTATTTCTTTTCGCACTGCTTATCCTGTTGTTTATTCTTAAAGATAAATACGATAGTTACCACGTCATTCCTGAACACGTATTAGCTGCTGCTATTTTTTCAGTTGTATTCCTGATCATGTCTAAAGCAAAAGTGAAACTGCTTAATAATCAGGTAACCCGATTTCTGGGTGAAATAAGCTTTAGCCTGTATCTGGTTCATTTTGTGATTGTCTACTTTACGGATAAACTCCTCCTGGGTTTTACGAATCCGTACGTGGAACTGATGACAAAATTAGTCATCGTGCTATTCTGTGGTGCGATGATATGTTATCTTACCTATACAGGTATTGAAAAAAGAGGAATTGCGCTTGGCAATCGAATAATTAACAGAAGGATGAATGAACAGTAATAAAGTAAAGTCGCTAATGCCCTGAAATATACTCTCGTAATCTTGTGCTGTGTAGTTTTCCCCGGCTTATAAACGCTTCCAGGATTCCGCCGTCAGCATCTAACCTGCGGGTGGATGTAAAAACCCTGGCCTTCCTGTCAGTAACGAGTTTCAATTTCCCCGTCTTCATCAGGTTTAGTGCCATCGTCCCATCTTCAGACTCGTCAACAAATGATGATCCCGGTGCATTGTCGAATTTTCTAATGTCCTTTACCTGAAACCCGCCATTGTTTCTCCCAATTTCGGTGATAAAGCCCATATTGAAACCAAGCACATTTACAAATTCACGTTTTAGTCTTCGCAGCCGGATCAGCAATCCTGTGATCTTTTCGTAGAAAAAAAGTATTGGAAGGTCTTCGGTGTTGCGCGGCAGAAAAGAATATCGCCCGTAAACGCCTACAATGTTTGGGTCTTTACGCATTGGTTTGACCATAAGTTCTATCCAATCCGGCGGGTACAATGTGTCTGAGTCAGCACACAGATGATACTGGCCCCGAGCTTTCGTAAGACCCAGTTGTCGGGCAAACGCAATACCCTGCTGCGATTCCGAAAAGTTCCTCACGCCGAGACGTTCAAGTATCTCCTGTGTTTTGTCTGTCGAGTTATTGTTTACTACGATGATCTCTACCTTATTGGGTATTTGATTTGAAGCGAGCGATGAAAGTGTCCTGAATAAAGTGTCTTCTTCATTCCATGCAGGAATTACCACCGATATATCGGGCTCTTCAGTCGTAAAACGGGCCAGGCGGTTCTTAAGTTCCTCTATCAAATTATCGCTCAATTCCTCAAATTTCTTGTGAGAATAAAGGTGCGGCTTTATCCAGACCGGGAGATTAAAGAAAAATGACATTAGCCTTCCCGCTCCCATTTTTTATGTTCAAAATTGTATCTTTTGATAACCCTCGCAGGATTCCCTGCCGCAACCGAATACTCAGGGATGCTTTTAGTTACCACACTGCCGGCACCTATTACAGAGTGCTTGCCTATGGTGACTCCAGCTGTAATGCATGAGTTTGCGCCGATCCAGACGTTGTCTCCCACATCAATCTGTTTGGTTGAGACAGGCTGTTTTACAGGCGGGACCGCCGGGTCTTCGTATCCGTGATTCATTCCGGACAGCACCACGTTCTGGGCCAGTATGGTGTTTGAACCAATACTTACGGGTCCGATGATAACATTTCCTACACCGATAAATGTATTATTCCCTATGATAATATCACCTACAGCATTGTTTAGCGTCGAAAAGCTTTCGACCACAGAATTAGCCCCTAATTCGAAGTTCCTGAAGGGGAACAGATCGGTTTTGGAAGGCCTGCGTATAACAGACCCGGATCTGCGTGTATGCTTAAAAGGGTTCAGGAAGACTTTCACCCACCAGCGCGGGCGATATTCGTTGGCTGGGATCAGCGTCCACAAAGCGAGCTTCTTTAAAGCCGGGTCTGATTTAATTCTCGAAATTACTGACATCTTTGTTCTGCTGGATATCTAAAATTGCCCCGTAAATTTCAGCAACACTATTCTCCCATGTATGGGTTGAGGCAAATTCCCTGCGGACCCTTTTAAGTTCCGGGTTATCTTCTCTCAGTGCTTTTTCTATTAATTCTACGTAATCGTGCGTATTAATAGCAAGATAGCAGTAATTG
Source organism: Daejeonella sp. JGW-45 (assembly GCF_029360805.1). Lineage (GTDB taxonomy): Bacteria > Bacteroidota > Bacteroidia > Sphingobacteriales > Sphingobacteriaceae > Daejeonella. The sequence goes on from NZ_JARKNC010000010.1 coordinate 789,722, forward strand.
GCGAAAATTTGCATTGCTTCGGTTTGCGTGGCGACCACGGGTTTTCCCATCGCCAGGTATTCGTCTATTTTTCTTGGATAATTTCCTTCGGTAACGGCGTTTAATGATTGAGGATTTAAGCATACATCGAAGGCTTCGATGTATAGAGGCAGTTCATCAAGTTCTTTTGGCCCTGTAAAGAATATGTTTTTGTAGGTATGCAGTCCCGAATTTTTAAAAACATCGTCTTCCGGACCAACAAGCACGACGGACCACTCCGGCCGGCTGAGTGCAATGTGTTCGATGATCTTAATATTTATACGTATGCTTTGCAGGGCCCCGACATAGCCTATAACAGGCCCGGTCACATTTTTAAGGTCTGAAGGTGTTTGCTTAGAATCTGACGGAATAAAAATGCTTAGATCACATCCTTGTCCGACATTATATGACCGTTCATTATATTGCTTGCAATACCTGGCAAGGAAACTGGAATTTGCTACACAAACGTCACTCCCTGCAATAAGTTTAGGCTCGAGCCTTCGTCCGTGCCTCGACCAATAATCAACTCCGAGCAGGAAGTCTCTCGAGTAATATATGCTTACAGTTGATTTGAGAAGCTCCCTGAGATGGAAGCTTCGAAATATATCGTTATCATTAAACAGAATTATATTATTAAACTGCAATTTGTGGAGAGCGCGCTCAATGCATCCTGCAAAGGTTTTATTGTTACGACGGTTAAGTTTGTCAAAAAGCCAGGGCAGGCGGATCCAGTTTATAGACTCAATTATTTTTTCCGGATAAAGCTCCCATATATTGTGCGCTACTTTTCTCAATCCATCTTCTTGCCCGCGGACAATTTTTATACGCTTACGCACTTTTTCATCAGTACCTTGCGTAAGATAAGTTTTCCTATCCAGGGGTGAGTTTACATAGAGAACCCGGTTTGATTTTGAAAACACAAGTGCGATGTTCTTGCAATTACTGCCCAGGTCGACATCCCACGGCTGTAATCCTACGATAACAATATCTCTTTTCTGAAGGCTAGGCTTGTTCATTCGTTTGCTTCCTCTTTTCCAAATCCAGGCGGAGTGTAATGTTGATCAGTGCCACGACCAAATAAAAATATACGTTAGTTGGGAACTGCACCAGGGCTTCCTGGGGGTAGTTGCCGATATTCAATGCAAAAACTATAAGCGTCATCGCTAAGCAATAGCTTTTGAGTTCAAGGTCTTTGATTAAGTAATAATTGTTGATTCCCGTTTTAAGTATTATGAACATCAATGTGCAGAATAGAAGCAGGCCTACCCATCCAAGCTCAACGGCAACCCTTACGTATCCACTGTCGGGAGGAAACGACGCCAGGAATGAACCAGGAGAAAATTTAGCTCCCCACACCCCCGTCGACCCAAGACCTCCGCCCATAGGATGGCTTTGAATATAGGGCTGTATCATTTTCTGGTTATTGGCCCTCACACTAAAGGACGCATCTTCTGAGGGTTTGAAGGCAGACTGGAACCTGTAGAGGGTTTGATTGCTGGTGGGAATACTGATCAGAACAAAAATCACGATTGCCCCAAGTGCAGTAAGTATAAGAACCTTCTTGTTGAAGATGAGCACAGCAAGTAATACCATTGCAGCGGGAAATAGAACATAAGCTCCCCGCGTGCCTGAGTATATCATGTTAAGGAGAAAAAAGCCAGCCATGATTGCAAGCAGCCATTTTTTTTTAACAGACAAGGGGCCGAATATTAGCCCTATACATAGTAATGCGCTTATAACCATGTTATATGAGAAGGCAACCGGGTCGGAGAAGATGGAAAACTTCCTCCACACGCCTCCAATAAATAATAAGTTTGCGATCAGGGGGTCTGAATTAAGGTAGTTCTCTTCAAAACTAAAAAAGCCAAAGTGCTGTTGTTTGAAACCATACATTGCGGCGAAGACGCTCAGCCCCAGCCATACCTTTATGATAAGCCGCAGGAACTCGCGGGTGCGAATATGATAACTAAATATGAAATAGGTTAGCATGATGATCGCGACGCTGCGGATAGTGTACATCCATGCCATGCGCGAGCCACCGCTTGGATTGATTATCTGTAGAAAATTATAAAGAATCCATAATATAATTACGGTGCTTATCGGTCCTCTGAGAATTGTCCAGTCCGGCTTATATTTTTGTTGAATGAACATGCCCAGAATTAGCAGCGCGAGAAGTCCATCCATCAGTGTGCCCAATGGAAATGCAGTAAGATTCATGCGCATAATCCACATGATCAGGTATGCGGCGACAAGTAAGACAATGGTACCGAATCTGGGATGAGCAATAACGCCGTAAAGCACCGGGAGCCCTATAGCACCTGTCAGAATAAGTGCGCCAGCCTTTATACCACCCTGGTAAATCAGCAGCGCTGAGCCGACAGAAAAAATCAGCAACAGAATGGCTATGAAGGCTTTGGTATAATTGTTTTTCATCCCCCGGATTGTTGTCTTTATAGAAAAACGATTTTAACAAAGAAGAAAAAAACACTGATAAACGAGATAATAATCGCGATGATCCGGGTCAGATTCTGAACCTGCTCTTGCTTCGTTTTTCTAATCTTTAGATCGACTGTTTTCACGGATAATAGATTTTATAAGTGTTGATGGCAAATACTGGATAATCACAAATTCTTATCTAGCGAGTGTTTTCCAGCTTTGATGTATAGGTATGGTGGGTGCTCGGGGGCCGCTTGCTCACGGTTTTGATTTTAAATAGTGATACTATCTGGTAAAAGATAAACTTTGGGATGCTGGTCAGCGATCGATAGATTTTGCGGTCAACCGCAGTGTTAGCCATTGCTATTGCGAAACCAATTATAAAGGATGCTAAAGCGAAAAGCCAAAGCACCGCCGCCAGGCCAGATCCTAAAAGCAGGTTGATCAGCATGAACGTAAAAGAAAGAATCAGGAAGATAAACAGCGGTGGTCTCAGTAAAACAATTCCGAATAGAAACTGGTTCCATTGCAGGGATTTCAGACCAGAATAAATGAGCGTAAAGCCAAACGAGAAATATCTGAACCAGGTTTGGATCCACCGCGAGCGCTGATTTACTAATTGAGCGCGTTCGGCAGTTTTTTCATCGTAAACGATAGCTTCCGGGATAAATGCAATCCTAAGCCCCTTTTTTACAAGTGCAAATTGTAAAACCTTATCGAAACCTGCTCCGGTAATATTATGATCATCCAAAAATGATTTATAAATATCTGTCGTAAACGCCATTCCTGATCCGGAAAGGGTGGCAGACGACCCCAGTCTGAACAGGATTTTCCCGTCATAGAAATGATAATATATGTCTCTTGCTGCATCCAGGCAGGCGTAAGTGGTATTTAGATTTTTCGCCAGTCTTCTTCCCTGGACGGCATCAAACCCTTGCTTGAATCCTTTTTCCATTTCGTTAAGAAACTCTGGATGGACGATATTATCGCTGTCAATTATTGTGATCCTGTTATGTTCACGTTTAAAGTGTTGAATTGCATATAAATGAGATTTTGTATTGCTTGCAAGAATTTGCTCCGGGTGTAAGACGATAACACGGGTATCGGTGATGCCCAGACCGGAAATGTCACAATTGTCTGCAACAACATATACCAGATAGCGTTCGTAATTAACCTTAAGAATTGAACTAATGACATCGGGCAATTGCCCGGTATATTTAAATGCTGTTACGATAACAGCGTAGTCGCCATTTTTATGGACCGTGCTATTCAGCCGGATTGGTTTTACAAGGCAATAAGCAAGGAACAGCAGCAGTGGTACTACAAGATTATATCCAACAGTCAGCTGGACAAAAATCCATAGGTAGTCTGTTAATTCTTCTAACATTATTCCACGACAGTGGCTATTTCGATATGCTCGGTGGGTCTTCCTTCAGGTTTTACTTTATTTAGCACCCAACCGATGAATTTGCCATTAATAGTTGATAAGTAATGTATGTGCTGTTTCTTAGTAGGAGTTAGCGACTGATCAGCCTGAAAGACACTCAAAGTTTTGTCTGAGTAAGAGATCCACTCTTTTGCTTTATTAAGGGATTCCAATGAGGGGGTTTCTACTATGATAACATCAAAAATAGACTTTAAATGTTCCAATCTTTCCTTTATTGTGTGTTCATCTGTAAGCTCGTACAAGGATTTGTCGCCCCCGCGGTTTCCCATGACCATAATTCCTGTAGTAAAATCAGAGTTGGGTATCTCACCAGTTTTAAAATAGTCTTCAATGAACAGGTTTGTGACCGAATTTTGAGTTATTGAGGGATGATCAAAATTGCCGTCGATCAATAAAACTTTTTTGCTCACCATTACATACGTGTAGGCTATGCAAGCTGCTATTAATGTTTTTCCTTCGCCCTCGCTTATACTTGTTATATTAAGGATGTTCCCCCGATTGCCGGAAACGGACAGTTCCCGGTTAACCTCAAATCGTGTGGACCTTAATTGCTTCTTGAATTCGCGCATTTCCGCTGTGCCATGAAGGTTCTTCCAAATTCCTTTCAGATCCAGTGTGGAATTACCAACCAGATGCAAAAAACCAAGTACTGGTGTCTTTGTGGCCACAGCAAGTTCCATTGGTCGTCTTATGCGGTCGTCAAGATAGAATATAACAAAGAAAACAATTAAGCAGAAGGCTGCACTTAAAATTCCGCTTAATAACACAAGCAACATCTTCTTTGAAGGCTCTGGCAGTCCGGGCATCGCAACCAGGATCTGCCGAAGTTTAACCGGGAATTCAGACTCCATTTTTATCTGGTTGTACTGAGTCAGGAGATCCTGGTATTCCTTACTTACCGTTTCAATGTCCCGGTCAAACGATTGAATGACTGCCTCATGCGGCACAAGGTTGTCGAACTTACTGCCTATATAGTTTAGGTGCCGCTTTAAGGAATTCAGGCCATAGGTGGCCAGGTCTAATTGCAGCTGTAGATTCAATTTTTGTTGAATCAGATCCTGCTTAGTGTTTAGCGGATTGGTAATGTACTTATCCGACTGGCTGTTAATTTGTGATGAGAGAATTCTCTGCAGTGAGTCAATAGATTTTTTATAAGCATCGTCAAAATCATTTTGTATGTACTTATCATACAATGAGTGGATCTCAGAGCGGGTTGATAATATGCTTTGATTAATATCTGTCAGCGTCGACTCAAAATACTGTCGGTCGAGAGGATTAAATCTCTTGTCGATATTCGATATAGCGCCGCGATAAGAGATTATATCTTTTTCTGCCTGCTGTATACGTAATTCATAATCTGCACTTTGACCCATTATTTGAGACGATTGTTCGTCCAGGTTAAGAATCCGATTCTGGATCTTATATGAGCGAAGCCGGGAAATCCGATTCTGAAGTGTGTCTGCTTTCTGCTTTAGAAGGTTTTCAAGGAAATTAACCGACGAACGCTGATTGGCCTTTACCAGTGTTGTGTAATAGCTAGTAAACTCATCGCTCAAAGTATTTACAACAAATGCCGACAGGTTGGGACTTTCTGACGTATAATCTAAATTGATAAAATCTGTGGCGCCCAGCCGATATACGGAAAGTGCTGACTTTAAAGACTGGTCATCATACTCCATTGATCTTAAAACAGCGTAGAGACCATTTTGATCCGGGTCACGTAAGTTTAAACCTTCTTTATTTTTATACTTTTCACGAAATACCTCTATAGCATGCTTTATGGCATCACTGTTCAACTCCTTAAGGAGAGGGCTTTTTTCTTTGAATGGCTTAGATGTTAAATCATGTAATATTATTTTGTAAGAAACAAGATTAAGCATGCTCTTGGATCGCATAACTTCCGTCATGTTCACAAACTTCTGGTTAATCCGGGAATCCTGTAGCATTGCATCGTCTGAAAAAGACATTTGCTGCGTCTCGTCAACAATTCCCGTTGCGATCTGAGCTTCAGCCCTGTAAGAATCGGGTAGATTCCGTACGATAAAGAAGGTGATCATGATTGTTATCAGTGGTACGATAACAAGTATGAGTCTGTACTTCCATACTAAAAGAATAAATTTCTTTAATTCGTCCATACTAAAGAACTTCTTCTATCTTTTTTGTCAGGAGCTCTTCCAGTAACGCTTTAGCGGAAAGGAAATTAGATTCTATCGCGATCTTATTTTGAATAGCTGCGGAAAGAGAGCTTTGGCTTTGACTATACAATTCAAAACTGATTTCACTTTTTTCATATTTTGACCTGATATCGCGGCTCATATTCTGGATATCAGATACGAGTTTTGATTGCAATTTAAGGGCGTTTAATTGCTGCAGATATGAAAAATAACGTCGTTTAACTTCACTTTCAATAGTAAGATTGTATTCCTGCTGGTCGTATTCAGCTATTCTATGTTCCAGTTTAGCTTGTTTGACATTTGCAGGTTTTTGGAAGAGGGAGCTAAGATTGAATGAAACTGCAGCCTGATATCCATTGAAGATGATAGGATTCTGAAGATCTACAGTGTTCTCCGGTTTATAAACATATGTAAAGCTGAAAGCATCAAGCCATGAAAGCTGTTCTTTGGAAATATTACTTTTTGCAATGTCGGTGCGGGCCTTAAAAACGTCTAGTCTCGGGTAGTTATCCTTTGCTGTAGCAATTAGTTTTTCCAGAAAAACATACGAAACTTCAGGCATCATTGATTCCTGAGCCGAGGCTGAACGGATGTGAAGGAAACATCCCAGGAAAAATAAGAGAGCGTATTTTTTGTTCATATTAAATTTTTTCCTTGTAAAAGATCACAGGCAAGGTTTTAATTAATATCTCAACATCAAACCAGAACGAATATTTCGAAGCGTAAAAGTTATCAAATTTTTTCCGTTCGCGGGCAGATACATTATTTTTTCCCCTGCTTTTTATTTGCCACAAGCCGGTAACGCCGGCCGGGCCCAGAAACCGCTGCGACCATTCGTTGGATGTGAGCATCTCGGCTTCATAAAGTGGTAAAGGCCGGTTTCCAACCAGCGACATTTCACCTTTAAGTACATTAAATAGCTGCGGCAGCTCATCTATGCTTGTCTTTCGCAGGAGTGCCCCTAACCGGGTGATTCTTGGATCATTTTTTAATTTAACAAATGCCGGTTCTGTTTCGTTATTTTCATTCGGCATGCGGTATCTGTTTAATTCTGCAAAATTCTCTAACTCGGTGTCAGCGTCCTTTCGCATAGATCGAAATTTGTAGAAGTCAAAGATGTTGTATCCAGTTCCAACTCTTTTACTTTTATAAATAACTGGTCCTTTGGAATCCAGCTTTATTAATAATGCTGTCAGGAGCATAACTGGCGACAACAGCACTATGCCCAAAGAAGAAAAAACAAGGTCAAATAATTTTTTCCCCAAAGGAAGTTTATAAGTAACATCGGCATTTTCAAGCCATGAAAGTTGAGGTTTAACCAACTTGAACTTAACAAGGAAATTAAGCCTCTCCAATAGGTGATCAATAGGAAAAGGCACTATGTAATAGTCATGGATTTTAAGCTGAAGAGCCCTAAGCTTCCAATCACGATTCTTTTGATTTGCAATAACTACGATAATAAGATCACGCCAAAGGGGATTGGTCTTTATTTTTTCTATAAGGTCAAAACAGCTGCCCTGAGGGTCTGTTTCTATAAGAATAATATCAGGAAGGGTTAGAATCGACTGGTCGCTAAGATATTCATAGAAACCCTCAGGCGATGGAAAGGCTTCAATAGTGTAATGGGAGGGCAGTTCGGCCAGGATTGAGGCACCCTGTTCTGTACCCATAAACGCGATGCTAAGTTGTAAGCTTTCAATCTGGTAGCTTGGCTTAACTGTTTGTGAGCTCATGTTGGAGAAGCGATGCGGTAATAGAGGACTTGAGTTCTGCCGGATTAAATGGTTTCCTGAAAAAGTAATCTGCCCTGTATGGCATTTGTTCTACTATTGTTTCCAGGTTATCAGCTCCTGAAAGTAAAATAACAGGTGTATCGCGATAAAATCCGCTGATTTTTAGATTGCGTATAAAAGACACACCATCAATATATGGCATTTCCAGGTCGGAAATAATTAATGCAGGGTCATTCCCATCTTCCAGCCATGTTATAGCATCAGCGCCATTCTGTTTAATAACGAGATCATAATCTTTGGATAATATAAAATTCAGCAGTTTAAGGATACTTAATTCATCGTCAACAATCAGAATTTGTTTTTTCATATAATTCAAAAAGTGTGTCTCTCAAACAATGATAAGTCTCGTTTAACTGACTGGTAGCTTTACCCGGATTTCCGACAGGAATAACCCGGTATTCAAGATGCCGGGTTAAAACACCAAACGATCCATATCTATTCATCAATACCTGACAAGCCTGATGCCAGTTAAAAATATCTTCAAATTTCAATCGCAGACGGGTTTTAAAGAATCTATCCTTTGCGCAACGAGGAAAATATTCTACAACTATGGGTAAAATATTAACCACAATTTTCCCCGTAATATTGGGGAGCAAATTAGCCTTGCTTAGCAGTGGCTGAGGCTTGCAGCGGATATCCCTTATTGATCCAATTTTGCTTCAGGTTAACGGGGATATTAAGAAGCCGCCCATTTGTAAAACCCATGCTTTTCATAAGGTTGAAGGCTGGTCGAATGTTGGGACACTTATCAAACGGGCAGCAGCCACAGTAAATTACGATAAACGAGTTTTTTGGGAGATTCCTGAGATTGTCTTTCAACAGATTCAGGCTCTCGGTTTTGCTGGCTGCGCCGATATTCTTTGCTCCGGCAATATCCTCAACAACGCCAATATTGAAAATAACCGGCCTGTCAGACTTCTTATTGGTAAGGATTGCTGCCAGGTTGGCTGGCTCGATCAGATCTTTCTTCGTCCAGAGGTCTTGCTTATCGAGGGCCTTCGGTGTGCTTTGTAAAGTCTGCCCCTTTAGGCCGAGTGCAGTGAAAATAAAAATGGCAATCAGGATATTTTTCATAAAATACATTGGATGGTTAAAAATACGCAATACTTCTAAAACAAAAGTTCATTCATTAGAATAAATGCACCGGTTAGAAGAATAAACCATCCAAAGATCTTTTTCAGGTGCTCGCCTGGTAGTTTCCCTGAAAGCCAATGGCCGGCGAATGTTCCCGAAATTGCCAAGCTGCTGACCACTAGCAATAGTTTCCAGCTAAGCGGGTGGTGCAGTAAGTCGCCAGCAAAACCTACCAGCGAGTTTACCGCTATAATAAGCAAGGACGTGCCCACGGCAGCCCTTACGTCCAGCGGTGCATAAAAAATTAAAGCAGGGATAATTATAAATCCGCCTCCTGCTCCGAGCAGCCCTGAAACAATTCCAACCACGACGCCCAATAGTATTAATCCCTGCGTCTGGGGAAGTTTGGGTCGGCTAATTCGCTGCGGTTTTAGGATGCCTATCGCTGCACCTATCATTAACAATGCAAACAATACCAAAGTTAATGTGCCCCTGTAAACTACAATATTATCAGAACTGTAGAGAATATCCGGGATGTATGGGATAAGGAACATCCGGATGAGGTAAACTGTTAATAAAGACGGGAGGCCGAAAATAAATGCAACCCTGAAGTTGATTTCTTTTTTTAGGACTTTTTGAAAAGCACCAACTGCACTTGTCGAGCCCACTATAAAAAGTGAGTATGCGGTAGCAAGTACAGGTTCTACATGAAAAAAGTAAACCAGAATTGGAACGGTTAGTACCGATCCTCCGCCGCCGATCAGGCCAAGGGAAATCCCGATAAACAACGAAGCGACATATCCTGTGAGTTCCATTTTGCTGGCTCAAAGATGACAAGAAAAATCCAACTAAATTCTGTGTCCCAACTTTCTTATTAAGGGTCTTGCTCAAACGAAGTATCTGATTCTGTGATAACCGATGTACTTATTTCCAGACCAAAGCTAAAGTGCTGTATTACAGATATTCATAAATTAAAAAAAATAATAATCCTTTTTATTATGTATTGGCGGTTTTTGACAAAAAAGGGAATAGCCGTCAGATTTTTGGCTTGGTTTTCGAGGGACCCAATCACTCAAAAATTACAGGCCATGGCAAGAAGTAAAATAACAGCTATTAAGAACTGGATAAAAAAGATGGGATTCGAGCTTATCAAGTCTCACGTTATCAATGGTAAATCCACCCGAATTAATTACTATAGCTTAGGTAGCTTTGGTATTTACGAAGAGATCTCAAAGGGTATTAAAGGCGGAAAAAAGATGGCAGGGGATAAACTTAGATTTATCTCATGGACTCCGTGGGGAGTAGACTTTGAAGTAAATTCTGTAAATGATCTGAGTAAAGCTTATCAGGACTCAATAAGCTATAATCCAGACGTTGTGATCGGCTAAAGGTTTTTTACTTCGTTATGCAAAATAAAGCTCGACAGTTCGTCTATTGGATGCTTTAGTATTTTACCAACCCGAATTCCTTTTGTTTCGCAGATCTCCTTCAGCAAATCTTTAAAGTGAAATGCTATCGACCCTACAAAATGGCAAATTTGCCTTTTGTGGTCCGGATAGGATTTTATATTAGTCTCAACGAACTCGTCAAATCCATTTTTTAACAGATCGACTATAAATGGATGATCTATATGATCACTCATAAAAGGGGCGAACGATGCCAGGAATGAATTAGGAGAAGCTTGCTGATATATCCTTTTAATCACCGATTCTTTGTCAATGCTAAACTTTCCCCCAAAGGGCACCGACAATTCGGCTGGCATTGTCCCGTATAAGAATGATGTGATAAGTTTCCGGCCAAAATATGTTCCTGATCCTTCGTCACCAAGAATATACCCAAGTCCGTGCTTACTGTCATGGATCTTTACTCCATCAAAATAAGAGATATTGGAGCCGGTACCCAGGATGCAACATATACCCGGATCGGAGCCGCAGGTTGCATAAATTGAAGCAATGATATCAATATCTACACTAACAAACGCGTTCTTAAATACTTTCGATAAAGCATTAGAAATTATTTCTCTTCGGTCGGGGCTGGAGCAGCCTGCACCAAAGAAGTAGATCTCTCTAACTTCATCTACATATTCCTGGACCTCAGGCGCATTTTGAAAAACTTGTATAATGTCTTTCTCTGATAAAAAAAAAGGATTGATGCCTTTGGTTCTGAAATGGATAGCCTGATTATCAGATCGGGTTAATATCCAGTCGGCTTTAGTCGAACCGCTGTCTGCAACTAATAACATATTATTATCTTAGATTTCTTCAAGTATCTGGTTGGTAAGAGGCTTGCCTATGAATTTAGACACCAGATGGTTTTCCTTGATCCTTTTTATGTCTTTGGGATCCAGAGATGAAGAAAGCACGAAGATTTTCATTAATTCAGGCTTCAGATTAGGAAGTTCCACAAGCGACTTTAAAAATTCAAACCCATTCATTATCGGCATTCGCAAATCCAGGAAAATAACCTCCGGCATATTACTACCTGTAAGTAAAGAGTTGCGTACAAAGTCAAAAGCTTCTTCGGGAGAATCAATCACCGTGATCGTTTCCGCATAATTAGCATTATCCAATATCTTACGATTGATCAGATTATCGATGTGATTATCGTCAATAAGAAGGACATTTTTATATCTGTACGCATTCATCCAACCAAAAATACTAATTCTTTGCGTTTTCGCAAATAGCAGATTCTCAACAGCTATTGAAGAGACAGGGTTCCGGCAAGCTGTTGAAGCGATACTTCGGCTAATTTTGCCTGGTATTGAGCATTGGTGTAACGGGCGCTGGCGTCGATGTAATTTCTTTGAGCTTCCCTGAATTCGAGCGGCGCCACGCTCCCCAGCCTGAATTTCTCCATAGTTATATCAAGGTTTTGTCGTGCAACTTCAAGATTCTGCTGTTCAAGCTTAACCAGTTCCAGGTTGGTCTGAAAGGTTTGATACAAAGAGGTTAGCTGGGCAGAAATATTCTGGTTAAGCTTATTGTACTCAATTCTGGCATTGTCTATCTCAATAGCGGCGGTCTTCTCGTTTCTGTTCTGCAGCATGCCATTGAAAATATTTATGGAGGCGGTCATGCCATAATTAAAGCCCCTGCCAACGGAATTCCTGGCAAACCCGAGCTCGGACGTCGACTTGTTGAAGTTATATCCCGAGTTCAGCGATACCGTAGGATACCGGCCAGCTTTTACCTGTTTCAAGTTCAGTTCGGCTATCCGCTGGTTTATTAACGCAGATTGTAAGGCGGGGTTTTGAAGACTTGCTGCTTTCTGAAGTTCAGGCAGCAGGAGCCTGTTTTGAATAATAATTGTATCCGACACCGTGAAATCGGTCGTAATATCCCGGGCTAATAATTCATTCAGTCTTATTTTAGTGCCGCGATACACATCCTGCTGTCTAAGCAAATTGGTTGTGTCTGTGTTCAGGTCAACCGAGGCTGCGAGGACTTCCAGCTTTGCTGCACGGCCTATAAGGTACCTGTTTTGTGAGTTTTTAAGCCTTAAGCGGGAAATATCAACTGCCCCGTTTAGCGCCTCCAACTGCTGCTGCTGCTGAACAAGATCGTAATAGTTACTTACTACATCTGCCAGGGTTGTCTGAACGGTTAATTTGAAATTGCTTTCGCCCAATTTCTGAAGTTCTTTTAACTGATCGTACCTGGCAAACATAGCCATACCATCAAATATCTGCCAGTTCAATACCGGACCGTAAGCCAGGTTGGAGTTTCTTGCGCCATTCCTTTCTTGCGATTGCCCGCTGGAAAGCGTTTGCTTAGTGTTTGAAATGGTGTTGTTTGTGCTGAAATTTCCTGTCACCACCGGAAGTATCCCCGCGTTAGCCCTGCTTACGTTAGTTTTAGCTATTTCAATATCATTCTTCGTAAGCTTGATATCGTAATTGTTCTCAAGAGCGATCTCCACGGCTCTTTCCAGGGTGAGCCGCTCCTGTGCTTTTAAGCTTACTGAAAACATTGCAGCAAGCAGGTATAACGTTATTCTTTTGAAATTCATTAGTATACGTGTAGAACCCGTTATTGACTATACATGAGCGAGTTCAAGTTTTTCTTCTTTTGATTTAAGTTCACTCTGATCATCATCGTGGAAATCCGGGAGTGGTTTATGCTCCTTTGACCACATGGAGTAGATTGCCGGAATGACGAACAATGTTAATACCAGCGAAAATAATGTACCGCCGATGATGACAATACCCATGCTCATCCTGCTTTTGGCCGCCGCTCCGAGGGCCATAGCGATAGGCAACGCACCAAGCGCAATGGCCAGACTAGTCATTAAGATAGGCCTTAACCGGGCAATCGACGCCTCTACAATGGCCTTCTGTAAAGGTACACCCCGTTCTTTAAGCTGGTTTGCGAACTCGACGATGAGTATACCATTTTTCGTGACGAGTCCTATAAGCATGATCGTACCGATCTGACTGAATATATTCCAGGTCTGTCCGAAAAGCCATAAGGACAGGAACGCCCCTGCTACCGCCATTGGAACAGTGATGATGATGATCAATGGATCTATGAAACTCTCGAATTGAGCCGCGAGGATAAGGTAAACAAGCAGCAGCGCCAAGCCAAAGGCAAAGAGCGTGTTTGACGAGCTTTCCTCGAAATCTCTGGATTCCCCTCCTAAAGCTGTCGTAAAGGTGTCGTCTAAAACTTTATCTGCTATCCGGTCCATGGCCTCAATTCCATCGCCGATACTCTTTCCAGGCGCAAGTCCTGCCGAAACTGTAGCTGACAGAAACCTGTTATTATGATAAAGTTGCGGCGGACTGCTGATTTCTCTGACCGACACCAGGTTATCCAGCTGAATAAGTTGCCCCTGATTGTTTCTGACAAATGTTGAAGTCAGGTCTAAAGGATCGTCACGATCACTTTTGGCATATTGCCCCAATACCTGGTACTGCTTGCCATTCATAATAAAATAGCCGAAACGCTGCCCGCTTAGTGCCAGTTGGAGCGATTGGGCAACATCGAGTACAGAAACGCCAAGACTCTGAGCCTTATCGCGATCAATGCTGACATTGATTTCGGGTTTGTTGAATTTGAGATTTACGTCGCTGCTTGAAAAAGTTGGATCCTGGGCTGCTTCAGTCATGAATAGCGGAATTTTTTCCTGCAACTTGGCGAAGTTAGGTGCCTGGATAATGAATTGTATCGGTAATCCCCCCCTCCGGTTCACTGAAATGGTAGGCTGCTCGGTTACAAGTGCGCGACCGGAAGTGTACTTCCTGGTCATCTTTGTAAGAGAGCTTGCAATTTCCTGCTGGCTGCGCTCGCGTTCGCCCGGTGATGACAGGCCAATACGCATAAATCCCGAGTTTGCAGATCCGGTGCCGCCGAATCCGGGAGATGTATAAACTATATTCACCTCTTTCTCCGGTATCGAATCATTCACCAGCTTTGCCAGATCCAGCATAAACCTGTCCATGTACTCAAAGGTTGCACCTTCTGGTGCACTGGCCTGTACACTGATAAAACTACGATCGTCATAAGGTGCAGTTTCTTTCTGCAGGGTAAACCAGAAAAGCACGATCATGCCAATACATACCGCTATGATAGGGAAACTGATCCATCGTTTAGACATAAAACCTTTTAAGGCGTCACCGTATCCCGTGGTCATCTTTACGAAGTAAGGTTCAGTCATATCATAAAACTTAGACTTCTTCTGTACTCCCGCTTTCATCAGGTAGGCATTCAGCATAGGGGTAAGCGTCAGCGACACAAATGCGGAGATAAGTACTGCTGCTCCGATGACTATTCCGAATTCCCTGAAGAGCCTGCCAACAAAGCCCTCGAGAAATATAACCGGCAGGAAAACTGCGGCAAGGGTGACCGATATCGATATGACGGCCCAGAATATTTCGTTCGATCCTTTTATAGCAGCCTCCATAGGCGACATGCCCTCTTCAACCTTTTTAAAGATATTTTCTGTTACAACTATCCCGTCATCTACAACCAAGCCTGTTGCAAGTACAATAGCTAAAAGCGTCAGTACATTCACCGAAAAGCCGAAAATGTACATGATGAAAAAGGTAGCTATCAGAGAAACAGGGATGTCAATTAAAGGCCGGAATGCGATGCTCCAGTCCCTGAAGAAAAGATAGATGATCAGGATCACCAGAATAAGCGAGATTAAAATTGTCTCAGCTACCTCTATAACCGAATTCTTAATAAAGATGGTGTTGTCAATGGCCGGTTTCAGCTCGATATCCTTAGGAAGCTCCTTTAAGATCTGTTCATACCGTTCATTTACAAGTTTCGCTATCTCAAGATAGTTGGTGCCGGGTTGGGGCGTTATGGCAAGTCCGATCATAGGCGTTCCCGACTCCCTCATGACACTCTCCATGTTTTCAGGCGCCAGGATAGCTTCACCCACATCGCTAAAGCGAGTTATCCGGTTTGAGTCTGTTTTCAGGATCAGGTTATTAAAGCCTTCAACCGTGTTTAAACTACCGATAGTCTTAATTCCAAGCTCTGTATTCTCACCGGTAAGTTTACCCGACGGGAGCTCCACGTTCTGCTGGTTCAGTGCATTCCGGATATCAATAGGAGTAAGGCCATAAGCCGACAGTTTGTTTGGATCTATCCATAACCTCATCGCGAACCGTTTTTCGCCGTATATGCGCAGGCTACTAACTCCCGGAATGGTTTGAAATCGGGGCACTATCGTATTGTCGGCATAGTCACTCAGCTCAAGCGCACTCCGGCGATCACTTTTCATGGTAAAGATCACGATCGGCTGTGAGTCGGCATCTTGCTTGGATACAACCGGCGGCGAATCAATATCGTCAGGAAGGCTTCTTGCCGCCTGTGAAACCTTATCCCTTATATCATTTGCAGCTTCTTCCAGATTCTTGTCGAGTGTGAATTCTACAGAAATATTACTGGACCCCTGGCTGCTTTGGGATGTAATGTTCCGGATGCCATCGATTGAATTTATAGCCTTTTCCAGTGGTTCCGTAATCTGGGACTCAATAACATCCGAGTTTGCGCCAGCATAACTTGTCCTCACGGAAATAATAGGAGGATCTATTGAGGGAAATTCCCTGATACCAAGAAAGGTGAAGCCAATAATCCCGAAAAGAACAAGCACGAGGTTCATGACAATAGTCAGAACCGGTCTTTTTATACTGGTAGATGATAAGCTCATAACATTTAGTTTGCTGTTATTTTTACTCGTACCGGACTATCCCGCTTTAATGCCATGATACCCGTTGTTAAAACGGTGTCGCCTGCTTGTAAGCCCGATGTAACCAGGACTTCTTTTTCCGTGCGGGTGCTGGTTTCGATGATCACCTCTTCAGCTTTGCCATTCCGGCTCACAAATACTTTTTTGCCCTGTTCCACCGGGATAATTGCTTCAGAAGGTATCAGGATGGCATCGCTGATGGTAGCAAGCGGGAGGATAACTTTGGCGAACGAGCCCGGTAACAGATCGCCGGCCGGATTACTCGCCCTGGCCGCTATCTGGAGCGTTCGCGATGTGGCGTTTATGCCTGGATTAATGGCATAAACCCGCGCAGATTGCTGCTTATCCGAACCTGCAGCGGTGAACTGGATCTCAGATCCGTTGCGCATCTGCTGTGCGTACTTTTCCGGTACTGAAAAGATCACTTTGATAGGATCCATACTGATCAGGCTGGCTACAACGGTTGCCGGTGTGATGTATCCGCCAACGGAAACCGACCGAAGACCAATGCGACCGCTGAAAGGTGCAACTACCACGGTCCTGGATATCTGTGCGCGAATCAATTGTGTGGCAGCTTGCAGTGCCCTTTTATCAGCAAGGGCAATGTCGTACTCTTCCTTACTTATAGCTTCTTTTTTTAATAACAGTCCGGCCCGGTATTCTGTTTCGGAAGCCAGTTTCTCACGTGTCAGGGCTTGCGACAATTGTGCCTGAAGTTCAATATCATTTATTTTAAGCAGCACCTGACCCCTTCTTACATTACTGCCTTCCTGGAAATTAAGAGCCTTGATAACCCCCGCAACCTCTGCTCTGATTTCAATTTGTTCGTTAGCTTCAAGCGAGCCGGTTACAGAAAGCGAGTTGGAAAAATTCTTAGGTTGTACTACTATACCGTTCACCGGAACCGGGGGAGCTGCAGCGCCACCGGGAGCCCCTCCTCTGGCTCCACCTCTGCCGCCAGCGCCAGCCTTTTCACTATTAGCTTTAATTCTGTAGGCTACAAAAGCTCCGAAAAGAAGAATTAGAAGTGTATATACGATATACCTGGTTTTCATATAAGGTGGTTGTAAATTTGAGTTGAGCGGAGTTGGTTAGGTACAATATTTAAATAATTATCATGGTCTAGTTCCGTTGAAACTAAAACGTACTGATAGCTGTCTATAGATAAATGAATCAAGCCTTCCGAAAGCTCACCAAAGTGCGTCTTCGCAACAGATGTTAAGGCTTGGGCAAGAGGCTTTTCCATATACTATGTATACAAAGCTATTTGTAAAGATGTAAATTAAGTTGTTGTAGCAAGTATTTTACAGCTTTGTTCCGGCGTCGATTTTAAAACTTAAGCTTAAAGGCTAATTTTGAAAATTATGAGATCTGTAACTTTAATTATTTGTATGTCAATAATGACAATTGCCCTAAACGCCCAGGAAAAAATAGCTTTTAAGGTTTCATTTCCAGCCCCTCAAACTCACTATGCCGAAGTTGAGATGGAGATATCAGGCTTGAAGGGCGACTATATAGATCTTAAAATGCCGGTATGGACTCCCGGATCCTACCTCATCCGGGAATATGCAAAAAATGTCGAAGCTTTCGGTGCTGTTGGCCCCGGAAACAAGCCCCTGACTTTCAATAAGGTGAATAAGAACACTTGGCGGGTCAATACTTCTAAAAGCCAGTCAATCAAGGTAAATTACCGGGTATATTCATTTGAAGTTTCCGTCCGAACCAGCCTGGTCGACGAATCTCACGCATTTCTATCGCCTGCCGGCCTGTTCTTATACCCTGCAGGGAAACTTAACCTGCCTTCAACCGTAACTGTCGTGCCCCATTCGTCATGGACTAAAATATCGACCGGACTGGATAAGGTTCCCGGTAAAAGCAATACGTTCGCCGCAGCAGATTTTGACATCCTGTATGATAGCCCTATTGAAGTAGGTAATCAGGATATTTTTGAGTTCTCCGCTGCCGGCGTTTCACATGAGGTAGCCATGTATGGGGGTGGAAATTATGACAAGGAGGTGCTGAAACGTGATATGGCCAAGATCGTTCACGAACAAACAAAGGTTTTTGGCGTGAACCCGAACAAGCGATATGTATTTATTGTACACAACTTCAATTCGGGTGGCGGCGGACTTGAACATCTGAATTCGACCGTACTGGGTGCATCCCGAAATGCGTACAACACAGGGCCGGGGCTGCTCCGGTTTTTGGCTCTGGTCTCACATGAATATTTTCATTTGTGGAACGTCAAACGGCTAAGACCCATCGCATTGGGACCGTTTAATTATGACGAAGAAAATTATACAACCAATTTGTGGATCGCAGAAGGATTTACGGCCTATTACCAAAACCTGTTTACTACCAGGGCTGGGCTTCAAACTCCGGAGAGTTTTGTTGCCGGACTTGCCACAGCCATTAGCTCTGTTGAAAACCAACCGGGCAATAAGGTACAATCTGTGAGTGAGTCGAGCTTTGATGCCTGGATCAAGCAATATCGCCCTAATGAGAATTCTGCAAATTCTACGATCTCTTATTATAGCAAAGGTTCTTTGATAGCACTCATCCTGGACCTGGAGATCATAAAATCTACGCAAGGCAGGGCTGGCTTGGACGAGGTGATGAAAGCGATGTACGATGAGTATTACGTCAAACAAAAACGTGGTTACACTGACAAAGAGTTTAAAGATATGGCCGAGAAAATAGCCGGCCATTCCCTGGATAATATTTATAACGATTATATAAACGATGTGAAGACCATCGATTATAGCAGATACTTCGAATATGCAGGCCTGAAGATCACGAACGCAAATGCTCGAAGCAATGAGCCTTACCTCGGTGTCACAACCTCCCTAAGAGACGGCAAAATCATTATCACCCAGGTTGCCCGTGGAAGCGGAGCTTGGAATGACGGATTGAACGTTAATGATGAGATATTATCTGTTGACGACTATAAGGTCAAAAAGACGACCGCCGGTTCAAACGAGCTGTTTGCTTATATTACGGACAAGCGTGTTGGTGACAAGGTGAACGTTTCGGTTATCCGCGATGGAATTGAAAAGACCATGGAGGTTTCTTTGTTAAGGAGCCCGGCGCTGCGCTATGTTATTTCAACTGTTGAGAAACCTTCGGACGCACAGCTGGCCGTGAGGAAAAGATGGTTAAAGCTTTAATAAAAAAAGCAGCTTTAAGCTGCTTTTTTTATTATATATCCTTAAAACGTCAGGCGAATAGCTAAGCCTACGTCACCAGTCCAGAAGTTTGTATCCGGTGTAAGTGCCAGACGCGGACGCCAGTCAACTGCCAGGTTTAGAGGAGCACCGTTAATCTTATAGTCAAGGCCCAAAACGCCGTCGGCGCTTAAAAACAATTCGCCGTCAAAGTTGTCTGCTTTGTAAGATCCAACACTCGCACCACCACCATAATACCATAATAAGCCTGGTGCTCCGCCAATTGGATTGTGAACTTCGTAAAGTCCCGTCAGCAGGACACGCCTGAAATTATTGTTGCTTCTGACAGCCAGCGTAAAATCGAGCGCTTTGTTGGCTTGTATAAAGGTTTTAAAACTTACTCCATTGTAGGAGCCTACCCTCACCCCAATAGCATTTTCATAGGATTGGGCGTTGGCGTTTGATCGCGTAATCAATAGCAGCCCGGCAGTCAGGCATAGTAGTAATAACTTTTTCATAATATGTGTTTGTTGTTTTTTGCACTGCCTTTCAAATACAATGCCAGTGCTTAGAGTTTGAATTAAATTTTTTCTTTATAGATAATAATTATACAACGCGGGTTAACTATTAATGGTATTCTCTATATGCAGAAAACCTGAGCTTTTTTGCTTCAGATCCGCCACCCATATTTATCACGGAAATATTTTTTTCAGTGCCGGGTAAGGTAATGGCTATTAACTCGTTGGTAACTGAGTCAAATATACTTCGGGATATATACGGAATCTATTCGAATCTTATTCGGTATTTTCCCTGTTATGTCCGAAGAACATCCGAATAATGTCCGAACAATGTCCGAAGAATAAGCTGATTATTTAAAAAATGTTTACCTGTAATGTGAGGAAAAATCTTTGCGGAAAGCGGGTAGATTTTATGGAATGAGATTTATCAAGGTTTGCAATGAGCTGAACTAAATTTCAGATCAAATTTCTCATACACTTGCTAATTTTCATTAAATTGCTACATTTCCTTTATCAAGCTAGGTATACGCTATGACTGAAATAACCCGGGTTTTCGATCTCCTGAAGCTTTCTGTTGAAAAGTTCGGCAAGGAGGATATAGTTGCTGCTAAAAAGAATGGCCGGTGGGTTAAATATTCAACAAAGCATTTTGTTGATGAAGTGGATGCCATCAGCAGGGGCTTGATCGCCAAAGGGATCAGGAAAGATGACAAAGTTGCCATCATGTCGCCTAACAGGCCTGAATGGAATATATGTGATTTCGGGATCATGCAGATCGGGGCTACTCAGGTTCCCATGTATCCTACCCTGGCAGAGGGCGATATCAAGTTTATTGTAAAAGATGCCGGGATCCGCATTGTATTTGTTTCTGACAAGGTGCTGTACGATAAACTGGACCTGGTAAGGACCCGGGATCAGGTTGACTTTGAGATCTATACATTCGATGAGGTGCCAGGGGTTTCACACTGGAAAGAAATAGTGAACCTGGGTCGGGAAAATGCAACCCTAGACCTCGAGGCATATCGTAGTGAAATTAAGCCGGATGATCTGTTAACCCTGATCTACACTTCAGGCACAACCGGAACTCCCAAGGGAGTTATGTTAACCCATAATAACCTCGTAAGTAATGTGCGGGAATCGTCCAGTTTATATCCTCCAGAATTTAAAAAGGCCCTTAGCTTTTTGCCTCTGTCGCATGTATTCGAACGCATGGTGATCTATATGTACCTTTACCTGGGTATTTCCGTTTATTACGCTCAGAGTACGGAAACAATTGCAGCAGACATAGCGGATGTTAAACCACATGGCTTCACTACGGTTCCGAGGTTACTGGAGAAGGTGTACGACCGTATTGTGGAAAAAGGATCGCAATTAACCGGGATCAAGCGTAAGCTGTTCTTTTGGGCCCTGAACCTTGGGCTTAACTATGAAATGGACGGAAAAAACGGCGTATGGTATGAACTGCAGTTAAAGATCGCCAATAAGCTGATCTTTAATAAATGGCGGGACGCGCTGGGTGGTAATATCTTAGCGATCGTTTCTGGCGGTGCGGCTTTACAGCCCAGACTGGCACGGGTATTCTGGGCGGCTGGTATGCCTGTGCTGGAAGGTTACGGCCTGACAGAGACCTCTCCTGTAATTAACGTAAACGGTCTCAGGAAAGGAGAAGCAAAATTTACAACGGTAGGCAGATCGATCAAGGATGTTGAGGTTAAGATCGCTGAAGACGGGGAGATTCTTTGCAAGGGGCCAAACATAATGAAAGGGTATTACAACCGTCCTGACCTGACTGCAGAGGTGATAGATAAAGATGGGTTTTTCCATACCGGGGATATAGGCGAAATAGTAGATGGTCAATATCTTCGCATTACAGACCGTAAAAAGGAAATATTTAAGACTGCAGGTGGAAAATATATTGCTCCGCAGATGCTGGAGAATAAGTTTAAAGAATCTATTTTTATCGAGCAGGTAATTGTGATCGGTGAGAACCAACGCTTCCCTGCAGCTCTGGTATTGCCATCGTTTGCAACACTGGAAAAATGGTGTGAACGGAAGGGAATTCCCTATACGGTGAACAAGGAAATGATCGGGGAGCCCAGGGTTATTGAGAAGATCTGGTCGGAGATAGAAAAGTACAACCAGGAATTCGGGCATTGGGAGCGGGTAAAAAAGATTGAATTGCTTTCAGAGGAGTGGAGTATCGATGGGGGCGAGCTTACACCAAAATTAAGCCTCCGGAGAAAAGCTATTTTGGAAAAGTACAGAACACAGGTAGAGAAGTTATATAAAAATGCAAGTGAATAAAAAGAAGTCTTCCAATAGTTTAAAAGCGATTATTCTGGCAGTTCTTTTTCTTACGTCATGCGTAGGCGGACAAGTAGGAAGGAATAATAGTGAAGAGTACAGGAATGGAATGGTTGTCTCAGCCCATCCCTCGGCTTCAAAAGTGGGTATCGATATTCTGAAAAAGGGCGGGAATGCGATAGATGCCGCGGTTGCTGTGCAATTTGCGCTCGCGGTAGTTTATCCTTCTGCGGGAAATCTGGGTGGCGGAGGTTTTATGGTGTACCGGTCGGCAGATGGCGAAATTGCAAGCCTTGACTTCAGGGAAAAAGCCCCGGGCAAGGCCAGCAGGGATATGTACCTCGACGAAGCGGGTAATCCCATTACAGTCAAAAGCCTTTATGGTCATCTGGCTGCAGGGGTCCCTGGAAGCGTCGATGGGATGGTTAAAGCCCACGCAAAATATGGTAAATTGTCATGGGCCGAGGTTATTCAGCCGTCGGTAGATCTGGCAAGACGTGGGTTTCCCGTTACTGAAAGGCAGACACGTGATTTTGTAGAAGAACAAGAAGATTTTAAAAAATACAACCCGGGAAAGAGCTATTACATCAAAGACAAATGGGTGCCCGGGGAGCTCTGGGTACAGGATGACCTCGCTAATACGTTGGAACTCATACGCGACAAAGGCCGTGAAGGCTTTTACGAAGGGCCGGTTGCCGATCTTATCGTGGCCGAAATGCAATCGGGTGCGGGTATAATCAGCAAGGAAGACCTGAAAAATTATCAGGCTGTGTGGCGTGAGCCTATAACAGGGAATTATAAAGACTACAAGGTTATTACAGTGCCTCCTCCGTCAAGCGGCGGAATTGCCTTGCTTCAGTTATTAAATTCGGTAGAACCATTCCCGTTAAGGCGCTGGGGATACAATTCAGACTCTACTGTCCAGGTAATGGTAGAGGCCGAGCGCCGCGTGTATGCCGACAGGGCTTCACACCTTGGGGATCCTGATTTCTATAAGGTGCCCCAGAAATACCTGATATTACCTGTGTATTCTAAATTTCGCATGAGTAATTTTAATTGGGATAAGGCTACTCCAAGCACTGATATTAAAGCAGGCGAGGTACCCATGGAAAGTGAGGAGACCACACACTTCTCAATCGTGGATAAAGCCGGAAATGCGGTATCAGTTACTACAACGATAAACGGCAGCTACGGGTCAAAGGTATTTGTAAAAGGTGCCGGTTTCCTTCTCAATAATGAGATGGACGATTTTTCGGTCAAACCAGGATCTCCCAATATGTATGGGCTTTTGGGGGGCGAGGCTAATTCGGTTCAGCCGAACAAGCGAATGCTGAGCGCGATGACACCAACCATCCTGGAAAAGAATGGGGAGCTATTTATGGTTGTGGGTACACCCGGGGGCTCGACCATCATAACTTCGGTATTTCAAACCATTTTAAATGTTATTGAATTCGATAAAAGTATGCAAGCCGCGGTGAGTGCCAAAAGGTTCCACCATCAATGGTTTCCTGACGATATTGCTATGGAGCGGAAGGCGCTTGACAGCATGACGGTTGTGCGGTTAACACAAAAGGGGTATAAATTTAGGGATAGAGGACCGATAGGACGTGTTGATGCAATCCTGAAAACTAAGTGGGGATATTATGAAGGTGGCGCCGATCCGCGGGGAGATGATACTACATTAGGCTGGTAAAATAGATTAACCTAACTTATTGTGACAAGGCATATTCAATAAATTAGTTTCTATAGGGATGTTGCTGAAAGGTAACCTGGCTCATGCCATCCTTTTCATAGATAGCCAGGCAATGCTCTTCTAAGCCTGCACTTATATTCTTGTCGCCCAGAGCCAGATGAGCTGGGTAGGGTTTGCCCTCAGGGAAGAAATATATTCTTGTAGTCCCGTATTTTGTGTGTGGCATATAATTTCCATACTGCTGCATTTCGGCCCAGGGCTCCCCCTTTACCGTCACAGCATATATCCTGATGACCGGGCCTGAATTTTGTTCATTTCTAATGAATGCGACTTCTTTGAAATTACCGTTCAGGTCTTTTATTCCCGGCTCGTTCGCTACATTCCAGATCATAACGGCGATTATTACAAGAACGGCAAGGATTATATAAGTTTTCTTGTTTTTCATGGGAGGTAGGTATTAGGTATTAGGTATTAGGTGTTAGGTGTTAGGTGTTAGGTGTTAGGGTTGGTCCTGACGTCTAAAACCAAATCCCCTAAGATAGAAGTTTAATTTCATATCGCTGTTGTTTATAGGCGTTAGGTTTAGGTACAGTTCGGTCCTAACATCTATTGCCTAGAACCTCATACCTAATAATAAAATCCAATAAAATCCTTGCATATTAAATTTCTATTTATAAATTTGTTATGCTTGCATAGCAATTGATGAATGAGACCGGAAGAAACTGTTGATTATTTTTTGAAGATCGTTTGGCAAACCGTAGCCAATAAATACAATCAGATAGCTGCGGAGTATGGTATCACACAAGCACTTGGCTATATGCTCATAAACATTCATGAAGAAGGCACAACAGTTTCCCAGATAGCAAGTCTGTCGGGAGTGAAGTCGACCAGCCTTTCCAGGATGTTAAACAATATGCAGGATCTGGGATTAATATACCGTGAGACAGATCCGGAAGATAAAAGATCCGTAAAGATCTTTTTAACTCCATTCGGCGTTGAAAAGCGGCAGATAGCAAAGGATGTGGTTAAGAAATTCAATGAATACCTGAACGCACATTTATCCGACAAAGAGCGCCTTCAATTGATAAAAAGCCTTAATAAAATAAATCAACTAACCTTTGATTATAAACCTCAGTAATGCTATCCGCCGCCCGGTGGATAGTATTACTTGAAATTAAATTAAGATGAAACGATCTATCAGAAAAGTAGCGGTGCTGGGTTCGGGTATTATGGGCTCACGGATAGCATGCCACTTTGCCAATATAGGGGCAGAAGTACTGCTGCTCGACATAGTACCTAAAGAAATTACAGAAGAAGAACAGGCGAAGGGAATTACACTGGACAATAAGACTTTCAGAAATAAGATCGTCAATGCAGCTCTCGAGAACACAATAAAATCCAATCCTTCAGCTATTTATAGTAAAAAGGTTCTTTCTAATATAACGACCGGCAATTTCGAAGATAATATGAAAGATATTGCTTCGTGCGATTGGGTGATTGAGGTCGTTGTGGAGCGGCTCGACATTAAGAAGCAGATCTACGATCAGGTTGAAAAATTCAGAACCCCTGGAACCCTCGTTAGTTCAAACACCTCCGGGATACCCATTCACCTCATGGCAGAAGGGCGTTCTGAAGATTTTCGTGCTCATTTCTGCGGGACACATTTTTTTAATCCGCCACGTTACCTGCGCCTGCTCGAGATCATACCCGGGCCGGAGACTAAACCCGGGCTTATCGACTTTCTGATGCATTACGGTGATAAGTTTCTCGGTAAAACCACGGTTCTCTGCAAAGATACTCCGGCCTTTATTGCAAATCGTGTGGGTGTATATTCTATTATGGCCCTGCTTCACCTGGTAGAGAAAATGGACCTTACGGTGGAGGAAGTCGATAAATATACCGGCCCTGCTCTCGGGCGGCCGAAATCTGCGACCTTCAGAACAACGGATGTCGTTGGGCTTGATACCATGATCAATGTTGCGGGCGGTCTGTATAATAACCTTCCCGACGATAAGGCGCATGAATTGTTTGAGCTGCCCGGCTATGTGAAGAAGATGCAGGAGAATAAGTGGTTTGGCGATAAAACCAAACAGGGCTTTTATAAGAAGGTAAAGGGTGAAGATGGTAAATCAGAGATCCTTGCGCTTGACCTGAAAACATTTGAATATAAACCACAGCAAAAAATAAAATCGGCGACGCTGGATGCCACGAAGTTGGTAGAAGATCTCCGCGAGAGGATGAAAGTGTTTGCTAAGGGGACTGACAAGGCCGGCGACTTTTTCCGGAGCTCATTCTTTGGACTATTTGAGTACGTATCTGACCGCATACCTGAGATTTCTGATGAGTTATACCGGATTGACGATGCGATGCGCGCCGGCTTTGGCTGGGAACTCGGGCCATTTGAGGTTTGGGATGCTATAGGCGTTAAAGAATCAATTGAAGGAATGGAGAAGTATGGCCATCATGCAGCATCGTGGGTACATGAAATGCTCGCCGGGGGCAACGCTTCATTTTATAAGGTGGAGAATGGCAGGAAGCATTATTACGATATCCCTTCAAAATCATATAAAGCTGTCCCGGGAACTGATGAATTTATTATTCTGGATAACATCCGTGAGAGTAAAACCCTGTGGAAAAATTCCGGCACCTCGGTCATCGACCTGGGCGATGGAATACTTAACCTGGAGATCCATACCAAGATGAATACGATAGGAGGAGAGGTGATCCAGGGACTAAATAAAGCGATCGAGCTTGCAGAAAAGGACTACCGCGGCTTAGTTATTGGGAATGATGGCGCAAACTTCTCGGCGGGTGCAAATATTGGGATGATCTTCATGGCTGCTGTAGAACAGGATTGGGATGAAATAAATATCGCCATCCGGATGTTTCAGAATGCGATGATGCGGGTCCGGTATTCAGCTATACCCGTTGTGGCTGCTGCACATAACCTGACGCTTGGGGGGGGATGCGAATTATGCCTGCATGCAGATCACGTTCAGACCAGCGCCGAAACATATATGGGCCTGGTGGAGTTTGGAGTGGGATTAATTCCGGGAGGAGGAGGTTCTAAGGAATTTGCTTTGCGGATCTCCGATGAATTTAAGGAAGGGCAGATCGAACAGATGACACTCAGGGATCGTTTCTTAACCATTGGAATGGCAAAGGTGTCTACTTCTGGTGTAGAAGCCTGCGAACTCGGCTATCTGCAGAAGGACAAATATAGCATTACCATGAACCGCAGCAGGCTCATTTCTGACGCTAAAGAAAAGGCCATAGAACTCGCTGATGCGGGCTATACTAAGCCGGTTCAGAGAAAAGATATCCGGGTTTTAGGAAAACAGGGAATGGGTATCGTTTATGCAGGTGCAAACTCAATGTTTGCCGGGAATTTTATTTCTGAACATGATAAGAAAATCTCTGAGAAGCTGGGTTACGTATTATGCGGTGGTGATTTGTCAGCACCGACACTGGTTTCAGAACAGTATTTACTTGACTTGGAGCGGGAGGTTTTTCTGTCGCTTTGTGGGGAAAAGAAAACACTTGAGCGGATACAGTCGATATTGACAAAAGGAAAGCCGCTGAGGAATTAGTACATAGTAGTTAGTACATAGTAGTTAGTACATAGTAGTTAGTACCGAGTAGTTAGTACAGAGTATTTAGTACGTAGTAGTTAGACACACTGACGATGCATAAGTATAAGGAATTAAAATTATGGCAAAAGTCCATTGACTTGGTAACGAGAGTGTATGCTTTGACCCGTAATTTTCCTCAGTTAGAAAAATTTGGCCTGGTGTCGCAGATCAATCGCTCTGCTGTATCCATTCCTTCTAATATTGCCGAGGGGGCAGGGCGTAACTCTGATAAAGAATTTGTCCAATTTTTGGCTTTTGCACATGCATCATCCTATGAACTTGAGACCCAGTTGATCATTTCAAATAAACTGGAATATATATCGTCTGAAGACCTGGTTGATCTTACGGATCAGCTCACAGAGCTTCAAAAAATGAATTTTGCTATACAATTAAAGCTTAAGCAGAAAATTTAGGCACAGTACTAAGTACTAACTACTAGGTACTAAATACTAAATACTATACAATGGAAGAAGCATATATAATAGCCGCCTATCGTACAGCAGTTGGCAAAGCCCCAAGGGGAGTATTCCGCTTTACCCGTGCTGATGATTTAGCGGCAGAAGTAATAAGAAACCTGGTTGCCTCGGTCCCTAACCTGGACAAGGAGCAGATCGACGATGTAATTGTGGGTAATGCTACCCCGGAAGCGGAGCAGGGTTTAAATGTTGCCCGGATGATATCCCTGATGGCACTGGATACCGATAAGGTTCCAGGCATGACGGTTAACAGGTACTGTGCTTCAGGCCTGGAAACTATAGCTATTGCTTCGGCTAAGATCAGGAGCGGTATGGCCGACTGTATTGTTGCAGGGGGGGTAGAAATTATGTCCGGTATGCCTTTCGGCGGATGGAAGCTGGTGCCCAACGCTGATGTGGCGAAAAATCATCCGGATTGGTACTGGGGAATGGGGCTTACTGCCGAGGCTGTTGCTAAAGAGTATAAGGTAAGCAGGGAGGATCAGGACGAATTTTCACTCAGGTCGCATCAAAAAGCTATTGCAGCGATTAAGAATGGACATTTGAAAGAAGGCGTTCTTCCAGTTACTGTAAAAGAGAACTACCTGGATGAAAACCTCAAAAAGAAGACCAGGGAGTATATTGTGGATACAGATGAGGGGCCGAGGGCGGATACCGCGCTGGATAAACTGGCGAAGCTAAAACCAGTCTTCGCTGCCGGCGGATCTGTGACTGCCGGAAATTCGTCCCAAACTTCTGACGGAGCAGCATTCGTGCTTGTGGTTTCGGAGAGTATGCTTAAAAAGCTAAATGTACAGCCTATTGCGAGATTAGTAAGTTATGGTGTTGCTGGCGTACCGCCGAGAATTATGGGTATTGGCCCGATCGACGCGATCCCGTTGGCACTCAAGAAAGCTGGAATGAAAAAAGAACAGCTGGACCTGATTGAGTTAAACGAGGCATTTGCATCACAGTCCCTGGCCATCATCAGGGCCCTTGATCTGGATCAGGACATACTGAATGTGAACGGCGGTGCTATTGCATTAGGCCACCCGCTTGGCTGTACCGGTGCAAAGCTGTCGGTGCAATTATTTAACGAACTGAAAAGAAGAGAGAAGAAATACGGTATGGTAACGATGTGTGTAGGAACCGGGCAAGGAGCAGCGGGGATATTTGAGATGCTTTAGAGAGCAAGGAATATGGAGCAAAGAGCAAGGACTATGGCCGTTAACTATATAATTTGTAGCACGAATGAGTTTGGAGAGCAGATAATAGATTAGAAGATGTATTATGAAAATATTTATAAATGACGTATTTAATTTTCTCTCTATGCACAACTTTAGAAAGCTTGCCGTCTGGGAAAATGCAATGGTGCTTGCCAAGGATGTTTATTCGATAACTTCCACATACCCAAAAGAGGAAAAATATGGATTGGTATCACAAATTAACAGATGCTGTGTTTCAGTTCCTTCAAATATTGCAGAGGGCTCCTCCAGGTCTTCTAGCAAAGAATTCTCACACTTCATCAAAATATCATTAGGGTCTCTATTCGAATTGGAAACACAGTTGATATTATCAAAGGACTTTGGAATTATTAGCGATGAAACACTTGGAACTTTAACACCAAAAGTTGTTTCACTACAGAAAATGTTATCACAATTTTTAAAAACACTTCAGTAAATATACTAACAGAACATGTTGGAGAGATACATTTCAAATTACCTGCATTTATCCTTATTCTTTGCTCTATGTTCCTTAATCAATCAGTAACCAAATGGAAGCATTAAATAATAAATCGATCCGGGGCGGAGAATTCATCATCCGCGAGACTTCTTATAAAGATATCTTTATTCCTGAAGAATTTGATGAGGAGCAGCTGATGATCAGGAAAACCTGTGAGGATTTTCTGGAGTCCGAAGTTTATCCTAACCTGGATAGAATTGACACACAGGAAGAGGGTTTAATGGAAAGCCTGATGAATAAGGCTGGCGAACTCGGATTGCTTGCCGTGTCTATCCCGGAAGAATATGGAGGCTTTGGGAAAAACTTTAACACCTCTATGCTGGTAGCTGATTCCATCGGCCCGGGTTGTTCATTTGCGGTAGCTCTTTCCGCTCATACGGGCATCGGTACCCTGCCTATCCTGTATTACGGAAATAAGGATCAAAAAGATAAATACATACCCAAGCTGGCTTCAGGCGAATGGAAAGCGTCCTATTGCCTTACGGAACCTAATTCAGGTTCTGATGCGAATTCAGGCCGGACAAAGGCGGTGCTGAATGCTGAAGGAACGCATTATCTGATCAACGGACAGAAGATGTGGATCACCAATGGCGGTTTTGCCGATATCTTTATTGTCTTTGCCAAGATAGATGACGACAAGAACCTTTCAGCATTTATAGTTGAAAAGGAATTCGGTGGAATAACAATGAACCCGGAAGAGCATAAGATGGG
Source organism: Daejeonella sp. JGW-45 (assembly GCF_029360805.1). Taxonomy (GTDB): domain Bacteria; phylum Bacteroidota; class Bacteroidia; order Sphingobacteriales; family Sphingobacteriaceae; genus Daejeonella. The sequence continues at coordinate 820,084 of NZ_JARKNC010000010.1, forward strand.
GATCAAAGGCTCTTCTACCCGCCAGATTTTCTTTAACGATTGTGCTGTGCCGGTAGGGAACCTGCTTTCAGAAAGAGAAAATGGCTTTAAAATAGCGGTTAATATTCTCAATATCGGAAGGATTAAATTAGGCGTAGCGGCAATCGGTTCATCGCGGAGGGTGTTAGACCAGGCCATTAACTATGCTAATGAGCGCATTCAGTTTAATCTTCCTATTTCAAAGTTTGGCGCCATCCGTTATAAACTGGCGGAAATGGCTGCGCGGAACTTCGCCATAGAAAGCGCAGCCTATCGCGCGGGCCAAAACATTGATGACGCCTACGATAGCCTTGTCGCCGAGGGGATGGATCCGTCGAAAGCCAAGTTAAAGTCTACCGAAATGTTCGCGGTAGAGTGTGCTATTTTAAAAGTATGGGGCTCTGAAATGCTGGATTATATTGTGGATGAGGGTGTTCAGATCTACGGTGGTATGGGCTATTCAGCGGATGCTCCGATGGACCGTGCTTATCGCGACAGCCGTATCAACAGGATATTTGAGGGAACAAATGAGATCAACCGGCTGCTTATCCTTGATATGCTTTTGAAGCGTGCGCTTAAAGGCGAACTCGACCTGATGACTCCTGCTCAGGCCGTTGCCGGCGAATTGATGTCAATCCCTGATTTTGGTGAAGAGGATGACGCTCTTTTTGCAGCTGAAAAGAAGATCCTGGCTAATTTAAAGAAAGCGGGCTTAATGATTGCCGGCGCTGCAGTTCAGAAACTGATGATGACACTCTCCAGGGAGCAGGAGATCATTATGAATATCTCAGATATCATTGGCTATGTCTACGTCGCTGAATCTACAATTCTAAGGGTCGAAAAGCTGGTTAGCATGAGAGGTGAGGATGCCTGTAAAGGTCAGCTGGATATGATGCGGATCTATTTGTACCAGGCGGTCGACCAGGTCGCTGTCGCCGGAAAAGAAGCATTATACTCCTTCGCCGAGGGCGATGAATTGAGAATGATGCTCGTGGGACTTCGAAGATTTACCAAAGTTGAACCGTTTAATATCAAAGAAACGAGGCAACGGGTAGCAAAGCAATTGATTGAAGCGAATAAATACTGTTATTAAGTTGAAAGTTGAGAGATGAAAACTGAAAACTGAAAGTGGGAAACGTACCTAACGTGTAAGGTATCGGGCCAGGCCGGATATAGCTAGTCATTTCTACACCATGGTTCGATAGCAGGACACTTTCAGTTTTCCACTTTCAGCTAACAAAAAAGCACCCATGCAGCGCATACCGCGCTGCATGGGTGCTTTTTTGTTAAATAATGTTAATCCTTACTTTTTAAACTTTAAAAGGATAAATTTGCAGCTTGATAAAATTAGCACAGAATTATTATTGCATGAAATTTAGATATCTACTATTACTGATCCTTCCTCTTTTGGTGCTTGCAGCTGCGTGCGGAAAAAAATGTAACGAAGAAAAGCAGGTTAACATTGATGACTCAACTATACTTAAGTTTATAAGTGATAAAGGTATTGTTGCGCAGAAGCATCCAAGCGGTATTTATTACCAGATACTGAGCACGGGCACGGGAAATCTATCCTATACAGCAAATACAACGGTAAGTACCAAATATGTAGGTCGATTGCTGGATGGTTCTGTATTTGACGGACCAACAAGTCAGCCGATCACCTTCCAGCTGGGCGGCGTGATCACAGGGTGGCAGATCGGTATTCCGCTGATCCAAAAAGGGGGGAAGATAAGATTGCTGATCCCGTCAGGCCTGGCTTATGGATGTGATGGCCAGGGGCCAATTCCTTCCAATGCAGTTCTCGATTTTGAAGTTGAACTGGTAAACGCGACAAATTAATATAGACAATGAGGCAATTCTTTAAATATGCATTACCCGGATTCCTTTTGCTAAGCATAATAGTAGCTTGCGAAAAGGAGTACGAAACTATCGAGAGTCTTGATAGTAAAAATGTCAAAGCTTATATCCAGGCTAACAAGCTAAATGTTACTGAATATGAGAATACTGGTATTTATTATGAGGTTACGAGCCCGGGCTCAGGGCCGGATGTCGCATATTCCGATCAGATACCGCTGGTATTCACCATCAAATCTCTTGATGGCAAGTATACTTCAGTTGATACCTTTGCTTCGGGTAACAGGTACTACCAGTATCTTGGATACTTTAATCTGGAGGGTGTGCGTGTAGGTATAAAGGAGGTTCTTAAGAAAACATCCGGTAGTATCCGAATGCTTATTCCATCGCGTTTGGCATTTGGCAGGAATGGCTATGGGAATATTCCTGGCAATGCTTCACTGGATATAACCGTCCGGGTACTTAATAAAAGTAAGATCGCCGTTTATGACGATATAAGTATTCAAAAATACATGACCGCCAACAGCCTGACAGGTTTTACAAAGACTAGCACAGGACTATATTATAAGATCACAGATCCAGGTAATGGAAGTCCGATAACCATAGATTCTACAGTCGTTGCCGAATATACCGGAAAATATTTTAACGGGGTGATCTTTGATAAAACAGCTGTTGGAGCTGGGACAACTTTCGATCTTAACGGAGATATAGATGCCAGCAGTGAACCTATTCAGGGATGGAAGCAAGCTCTGCCTCTGATCAAACAGGGTGGCAGCATTCGTGTGTTAGTTCCCTCGTCGCTCGCTTATGGTTTGGAGGGCACACAATCGGGAGTTCCTGCATTTTCCTGTATGGACTTTGACATAAAAGTTACTGACGTGAAGCAGCAGTAGATTAATTCTGCATCCGGGTTCATGATCTACAAGAAGCACATTTTTATTTGCACCAATCAGCGTCCGCCGGGTGCGCGGGTATCCTGCGGTGAGGAACATGGATCAGCTCTCACTGCCGAGTTTAAGAAGATCATGAAAAATAAGGGGCTCACCATCGATATGCGGGCCCAGCGAACCGGGTGCTGCGAGCTTTGTGAACACGGTCCGATAGTGGTTGTATACCCTGAGGGAGTCTTTTACGGAAAAGTGCAGCTCAGCGACGTAGAAGAGATCATTCACGACCACCTGGAGAATGACCGCATAGTGGAACGGCTGGTAATTAGCAATAGATAATTAACAAATTAGATTAATTAGCTAATTACTAATGTCCGGTTAAAAGATTTTGCTTTTCGACCGCGAAGCAATGTCATTACGTTAAAGGATTCAGGATTTTGGGTGACATTGTTTCATCGAGTGGTCTGTAGATAACGATAGATAGCCGACCCCGAAGGAGTCGCATGTTTATAGATGAATGTCGCTGTTTACGCACGACCCCGAACGTGGTCATATATGCCAGATTGAATGATAATGTGTTTATCACATGCGACCCCGTCCGAACGGTGTTCTCCGGGCGGGCACCTTCGGGGTCTGGAAAACGCACTGAATATTTTTCTATAAACATTTGACTCCTTCGGAGTCAGCGAATCTGTCTTAAGATGTTGCATTAAACAAAAGGACATCAAAATTCTTTAATGGCATTGCACCTTCGGGGTCGGAAATCAGTTTCAACGTTACCCGGACACTATTGATTAGTAAATTGGCAGGGACGGATAAAAATCCGTTAGTTACCTGGAGTTAAATTTGCTCATTTCCAAATTAACTACTGATATAACTCTGCAGCTGCTCGATCGTTTGCTTCTGATCCTCAATGACAAATTTAACGAGGTCGCCGATCGATACCATTCCGCCAACCATTCCGTCTTCAACAATAGGCAGATGCCGGATATGTTTGTTAGTCATGATCTGCATACACTGGTCAATGCTCGAATTCAAGCTAATGGTTTCAAGTTTCGCCGTCATGACCTCTTTGATCAGGGTTTCTTTCGACGACTTACCCTTAAGAATGATCTTCCGCGCGTAGTCGCGTTCTGTAAAAATCCCTTTTAATTGATCAGATTCCATTACCAGCAGCGCGCTGATGTTTTTATCCATCATCACTTGAAGGGCGTCGAGAACCGAGGTAGTGGGGCTTACTGAATGAATCGCATTTGATTTATTCTGGAGAATGTGTTTTACAGTTTTCATAACATGACAATTAGCTTCAAATAAATATAAATAAAAAAAACCAAAAATGTTTGAGGTCAAAATATCTCCGACTTTATACCTCCGACCTCATATTTGACACCTCACACCTCCAGGTGTCATAAGCGTCAATATTTAAAATCTTACAAGAAAATGATCATAAATGTCAATTTTAACAGCGTAATTTGAATAAAATTTAAGCTAAGCCAGGATTGGCTTATTCTCTTCATAACAAATAAGTGCCTGTAGGGCATTTAGCAACATCGGGAGCTATTTGTATAGCTGGAAAATATGAGTGTTAAAACCATTTTAGTTTGGTTTAGAAAAGATCTGCGAATTCACGACAATGAAATACTGGCTGAGGCGGTGCGTAAAGGTGAGACCGTAGTTCCTGTCTACTGCTTCGATCCGCGCCAGTTCGAAACTACTTCCTTTCAAACACTTAAGACGGGTGCTATACGGACGAAATTTCTCCTTGAATCTGTGGCCGATCTTAAACGTTCTCTTCAAAAACTGGGAGGAGATTTGATTATCAGGATAGGAAAACCAGAGGCTATCCTGCCTGAACTGGTTACTAAATATGGAGTTACCGAAGTGTATCACCACAGGGAAGTGGCGTCTGAAGAGACCCGCATTTCTGCTGATGTTGAAAATGCACTCTGGAGACTGAAGATAAACCTTAAGCATTTTATCGGGCATACGCTTTATCATAAGGAGGATCTTCCTTTTCCCATAAACAATATTCCGGACGTGTTTTCTTCTTTCCGTAAGAAAATAGAGCGTGATAGTTCTGTACGAACATGTACTGAATCCCCGGAGGCGGTTATAGTACCTGAAAATATGGAAGCAGGGGAGCTCCCTTCACTGGCCGACCTTGGAATTACAGAGTCTGCGGGCGCTGACGACCGCTCTGTGATGAAATTCAAAGGTGGCGAAACAGAAGCCCTAAAGCGCATGCACGACTATTTCTGGGAAACAGATGCGGTCAGAAGCTACAAGCAAACCAGGAACGGTTTATTAGGTGCCGACTACTCTTCCAAGTTTTCAGCATGGATCGCTCTCGGCTGCCTGTCGCCGCGGGAGGTGTATTGGGAGATAAAGAAATATGAAAAAGAGAGGGGGGCGTCCGATTCCACGTATAGCTTATTTCTACAGTTACTCTGGCGGGATTATTTCCGCTTCATGTTTAAGAAATATGGAAATAAATTCTTTCAGAAGATCGGCTTCAAAGGCATAGCTCCTGAGGAGGGGGCAAATCAGCAGGAGCTTTTTGAGTTATGGAAAGATGGCAGAACAGGTACCCCGTTTATAGACGCAAATATGCGCGAGCTTAATGCCACAGGGTTTATGAGTAATCGCGGGCGACAAAACGTTGCGAGTTTTCTTGTTAAGGACCTGAAAGTTAATTGGATGTGGGGAGCAGCGTATTTCGAAGAGAAGCTGATCGACTATTGTCCGGCCAATAACTGGGGGAATTGGGCTTATGTGGCCGGGGTTGGAAATGACCCTAAAGAATATCAGCATTTCAACGTATTAAAGCAAGCCAAGGAATTCGATCCTCAGGGCGATTATGTGCGTCTGTGGATCCCGGAATCGGATTCAATTGAAGGAGCGGTGATCGGTGAGCAGTGATCGGTAATCAGTGATCGGTAATCGGTAATCGGTAATCAGTATTCAGAAACCGGGCTCCTTAGAACGTACTGCTTACCGATTACCAATTACCATCAGTATTCAGTGATAAGAAACCGGGCTCGTTATTAAGTATCCTACTGCTTACCGATTCCCCATTTCCGATCACCCATTCCCCCCTTCCCGATTAACGTAACCGCTTCACTAAACGTGTTACACGTTATTTTTAAAATACAGAGTACTTTTTCACAATTCTATCCTTAAAATCTTATTTTTGTGTCGCAAAAAAGACTTTGTTTTTAAATGGATAACTTATCATACATCAGTAACGCGAATTCCGCCTACATTGATTCCCTCTACCACTCGTATAAAGAAGACCCTGCATCCGTGGACTTTGGCTGGCAGAAGTTTTTCGAGGGCTTTGATTTTGGCCGCGGTTCTGAGGCAGGCGTAGTGAGTGCGGAGACTCCTGATCATTTTTTTAAGGAAATAAATGTTTTGAACATGATCAACGGCTATCGCCAGCGCGGGCATTTGTTCACTAAAACTAACCCTGTCCGTGAGAGGAGATCCTATTATCCCGGAAAGGAACTCGAAACATTTGGCTTGCAGGAATCTGATCTTAACACAGTCTTTAATGCAGGTGTTGAAGTTGGCCTCGGCCCCGCTAAATTAAAAGACATCATTGCGCTGATCGAGCAGACCTATTGCCAGTCGATAGGGGTCGAATATAAATACCTCCGTAACCCGGAGAAGCTGAAGTGGTTTGAGCAACGCATGGAAAGCGAGCGCAACACACCGAATTTCAGTATTGAAACCAAAAAGCGGATCCTCGGGAAGCTGAACGAAGCGGTAGTTTTCGAGAACTTCCTGGGAACAAAATTTTTAGGGCAAAAGCGATTTTCGCTTGAGGGGGCAGAGTCGGTGATTCCTGCGCTCGACTCGGTTATTCAAAAGGGAGCGGAGCTTGGAATAGAAGAGTTTGTAATTGGCATGGCCCACCGCGGACGTTTGAACGTCCTTGCCAATATCATGTATAAAACCTATAAGAACATCTTTTCTGAGTTCGAAGGAAAGGGTTTTGATGTAAATACTCCATTTGGCGGTGACGTGAAATATCATTTAGGCTATTCAACGGACGTTGAAACTGTAAGTGGTAAAAAGGTCCACCTGAGCTTATGCCCGAATCCATCCCACCTGGAGGCTGTCGATCCTTTGGTTGAAGGTATGGTCAGGTCTAAAATGGATTTTAAATATGACGGCGACTATAAGCGTATTGCGCCGATCCTGATACATGGGGATGCATCTTTAGCCGGCCAGGGTATTACCTACGAGGTTCTGCAAATGGCAAAGCTCGACGGATACCGGACGGGCGGCAGTATTCACCTTGTTATCAACAACCAGGTAGGTTTTACCACAAACTTCAAAGACGCACGTTCATCCACATATTGCACCGACCTTGCGAAGACTACGCTCTCTCCAGTGTTCCACGTCAATGGTGACGACGTTGAGGCGCTGGTATATGCGATAAACATGGCGGTTGAATATCGTCAGAAATACCACAATGATGTTTTTATAGATATCCTGTGTTATCGCCGCTTTGGTCACAATGAGGCCGACGAACCTAAATTCACTCAACCTTTATTATACAAAGCGATAGAAAAGCATCCTAACCCAAGAGAGATCTATAATAAGAAACTTCTTGAGCAGGGCAGTGTTGATGCCAATCTTGCGAAGGAAATGGAGAAGAACTTCAGGGCCTTACTTCAGGAACGGTTAAACGAGGCGAAAGAGGATGAGACCTATTCGGCGATGAATTCAGTTCTCGCGGGATCCTGGAAGGGCCTTCGCCTGGCAAGCAATTGGGCCGGGACTAAATCGGATACTAAAGTTGCATCAGGGAAACTACTTTCCATAGCTAAAAATATAAGCACCCTGCCGGGTGATAAAAAGTTCTTTAAGAAGATTGAGAAGCTCTTTGACGATCGTAAGAAGATGTCTGAAACGAAAGTTTTTGACTGGGCGATGGGCGAGCTTTTAGCTTATGGCTCCTTGCTGGAAGATGGTTTCCGCGTAAGAGTGAGCGGACAGGATGTGGAGCGCGGAACTTTTTCACACAGGCATGCGGTATTGACGCTTGAAGACTCGGAGGAGGAATATGTTCCCCTTGCTCAGTTAAATAATGGCCAGGCGAAATTTGAGATCTACAATTCTCATTTGTCAGAATATGGCGTTTTAGGTTTTGAGTACGGTTATGCCCTGGCTAACCCAATGGCTCTTGTTATCTGGGAAGCACAGTTTGGAGATTTCGTTAACGGTGCGCAGATCATCATTGACCAGTTCATTACAAGTGCTGAAACTAAATGGCAGCGCTCTAATGGCCTGGTAATGCTCTTACCTCACGGATATGAGGGGCAAGGGCCGGAACATTCATCCGGCCGGATGGAACGTTTCATGGAGGCTTGTGCCGACGATAATATCCAGGTTGCGAACTGCACTACACCAGCTAACTTCTTTCATTTATTACGCCGTCAGCTGAAACGTGATTTCCGTAAGCCATTGGTTGTCTTTACACCAAAGAGCCTGTTAAGAAGTCCGCAGTGCGTGAGCAAGCTCGAGGAGTTTACAGAAGGCGGATTCCGCGAGGTGATCGATGACAGCTATGTTAAGGCTGCTGACGTGAAACGTGTCCTCTTCTGTACCGGGAAAGTTTATTACGATTTGCTTGAGAAGCAACGGGCCGACGACAGGAAAGACGTTGCTATCGTTCGCCTCGAACAGCTTTATCCAACCCCTTACGATCAAATGGACGCGATTCGTGCCAAATACAAAAAGGCGAAGGAATATGTATGGGTTCAGGAAGAGCCGGAAAATATGGGTGCATGGCCTTATATTGCGAGGAAATTCCGTAAATCGGAATTTAATTTCGATGTGGTGTCCCGTAAGGAAAGCAGCAGTACAGCCACAGGGTACGCCAAACAACATATTGCACAACAGTTGTTTGTAGTAGGGCAGGCATTTGAAACATCAGCCGGGCCGGAAGTAAAGAAAAAAGTAGAGAAGACAACCCAAAAAGTTGTTAATATTGACTAATAAGAAATAAGCAAATAACCATTATGAGTTTAGTGATCAAAGTTCCGCCGGTTGGCGAATCTATTTCAGAAGTAACATTGTCGCAGTGGATCAAAAAGGACGGCGACTATGTAGAAATGGACGAAGTTATTGCCGAGTTAGAGTCTGATAAGGCAACCTTTGAGCTAACCGCTGAAAAGGCAGGGACTTTAAAGACAATTGCCAATGAAGGCGACACGCTGGAAATTGGAGCCCCGGTTTGCAGCATAGAAGAAGGTGGCCAGGCTGAAGCTAAAGCTGCCCCTGCCGAAGCGGCACCTGCAAAGGCTGAAGCTCCTGCTCCGGCTGCAAAAGCGGACGATAAAGCAGCTACATATGCATCCGGAACGCCATCGCCGGCAGCAGCTAAAATACTGGCAGAAAAAGGCGTCGACCCGGCAACTGTCAGTGGCACTGGTGTAGGAGGCAGGTTAACTAAAGAGGATGCACAGAAGGCTGAAGCTGGCAAGGCTGCAGCGCCAGCCGCCGCTAAAGCTCCGGCTGCTGCGCCGGCTGTGAAAGCCGTTATCCCTGGCTCAAGGGAAGAGCGCCGCGAGAAGATGTCTTCACTGCGTAAGACTGTGGCTAAACGGCTGGTTGCTGTAAGAAATGAAACAGCTATGCTGACCACCTTTAACGAGGTTGACATGCAGCCGATCATGGATATCCGCGCGAAGTACAAAGATAAGTTTAAGGAGAAGCATGGCGTCGGACTAGGGTTCATGTCGTTCTTTACTAAGGCTGTTTGCGAGGCGCTGAAGGATTTCCCGTCAGTAAATGCGCGTATCGAAGGTGAGGAGATCGTATTTAACGATTTTGCGGATATTTCAATTGCTGTTTCAGCGCCTAAAGGACTTGTTGTTCCGGTAATAAGGAATGCAGAATCAATGTCGCTGGCCCAGATCGAAGCCTCAGTGATCGAACTTGCAGGCAAAGCCCGCGACAGTAAATTGACGCTCGAAGAGATGACAGGTGGAACCTTCACCATTACCAATGGAGGTGTGTTCGGCTCAATGATGTCTACTCCGATCATCAATGCTCCGCAATCTGCAATCCTGGGAATGCACAATATAGTAGAACGTCCTGTGGCTCAGAATGGGCAGGTTGTTATCCGCCCGATCATGTATGTAGCTCTGTCCTATGATCACAGGATCATTGACGGACGTGAATCTGTTGGGTTCCTTGTACGCGTTAAGCAATTGCTTGAGGATCCGGCGAGGTTGTTATTGGGAGTATAGTAAGTTTTACGTTGTACGTGATACGTTTTACGTTAGCTGCACGGAGAAGCTATAAGTTATAAGTTGCAAAACGCATAAGGCCCGCTGGATAAACCAGCGGGCCTTTTTGTTGGTGGATTGGTTTGGGTTCCTGGTGCGGTTGACAGGCTGCTCGTAGGCTTTGACGGCAGAGGGTTACGCTTGTTGGCTCCTTGTCTCAGCGCTGGTTCGCCCTTGTTTAACACATGGTATATCGCTATAAGGTCCCTATAAGGACCCTATAAGGCCGCTATAAGGTCGCTATAAAGTTATTGTATTTCATATCCCAGTATCTTACTCCAGTTCCCTTCACTGCGCGACCAAATATCCGCCCCGCATCCTACCATCCTACCATCCTATTCAAACAAAAAGCCCAATGCGTCAGCATCGGGCTTTTCTTAATTGTGCAGTTTGTCTTTATTCTTTGATCTTTGTTCCTTGATCCTAATCAGAGTTTAGAAATCCTCCCCGAACCGCTCTTAGTCGATTTAACGTTTGCATTGCCCCCATATCTGATGTTTCCTGAGCCGCTCATAGTGGCATCAAGGGCTTTGTTGGCGTTTATGGAGATATCTCCCGAACCGCTAACTCTCGCGCTTGCAACGCTGGTGCGAAGATCATCTCCTTCAAAATCGCCTGAGCCATTGACGTTGATCCTGGCATTTTCAGTGTTTCCTTTAACTTCTATCTCACCTGATCCGCTGATCGTTGCCGCGTAATTCGTTGCATCGATGGCCAGAGAAATACTTCCTGATCCGCTTAATGTAGTTGTCACGTCGGCCGATTTTACAACACCTCTCACATCAATGTCGCCTGATCCGCTAAGGGTTATGCTCTTAAGAGATTTAGCATTTACATAAATAGTGACTTTGGAAGTCCAGTTGCGGTTCCAGCTCCCTGACCTTTTTTTATTCCTGATCTTAAGGATGCCCTCTTCGACCACGGTTTCGATCTCGTCGATCTGTTCCGCATCGCCCTGGAGTTTGAGGCCTTCCGCGTTGCCCATGGTGATTATGACGTTGTAGCTTCCTGCTGATGAAAGTCCGTTGAATCCGGAAACATTTCTCGTTTCGTCGGCGGGTTTGCTGTTGCTGGTTATCACCGTGATAAGCGCTGATGAGGCTTCCAGATGTGCACTGGCTATCAGGAATGCGAAAAGTGTCATGTAATTTTTTAGATGTCTCATAACTATGTTATTGGTTTGGGTTTAATGATAAGACGCGGTTTTAGGGAGAACGTTGCACGTAAATGATGATTTTTATTGATGGGTATATATATTCAAGAAATACTTCTTATGAAGAGATTGTTCGTCGTGCCTCCACTATTGACGCCTTGGATATATGGCTACCGTGTACCCACATCTTATATTTTTAATTCAATGCAATGACCCGGAAGGGGTCAAATGTTTATAGAACATCTTTTTAGCCGGAAACCCCGACCCCGAAGGTGGTCGCATGTAACAAAACGACACATGCGACCACCTTCGGGGTCGACAAACTCATTACTAATGCTTCGCTATAAACATACGACCACCTTCGGGGTCAGCTTTGCGCCTGATTTGTACGAGATAAAAGATATGGGTACACGGTAGTATATATGAGCGAGCGAAGCGAGCAATCCCACATTGAAGTCAATTCCCTTCTTAAGAGTTAGTCATAAATGTCGGCGCTAACCTTAATAAAGAAATTCTCGATATCAGGCCTGATCCCGGTTTTCGAATTCATAGTCTTCCATTGATCCGTTGGGAAGATCCATTGCAGCTTATTGCCGGACGTTACCCTCAGCGGCATATTGAAGCCAGGTACTTCAGAGTTCCACCGGTATCTTACACTGCCTTTTTTAGTCGTACTGATCTCTAGAACAGGGATACTGCTATACCGGAGGTACTGATCGAATACTTTAGTCAGGTCTCTTCCGGCTTTTGAATTTATGTAGGCTATAACTTCTTCTGTTGTGGTGGTTTTTAAGCCAAAGTCTTTATTCAGTCCACGTAGTATTTCCCGCCATTTAGTATCATTGCCTATCAGGATTCTTAAGGTATGAACAAGGTTGGCACCCTTGTAATACATGTCCGCCGAGCCTTCTGTATTGACATCATAGGGGCCAATAATCGGAATGTCATTACTCACTTTTGCCCTGACCCCGGCAATATACTTAGCGCCGGCTTTCTTACCGTCCAGGCTTTCCACAAAAAGCGCCTCCGAATACATGGTGAATCCTTCATGGATCCACATATCGGCGATATCCTTTGAAGTAATGTTATTGCCGAACCATTCATGTCCGGCTTCGTGGATAATAATATAATCCCATTTCAGGCCATAGCCTGTGCCGGAAAGGTCGCTGCCCATATAACCGTTCAGGTATTTGTTCCCGTAGGCAATGGCGCTCTGATGTTCCATACCCAGGTAAGGAGCATCAATAAGCTTGAAGCCGTCGCGATAAAAAGGGTAGGGGCCGAACCAATGTTCAAAGACCTTTAGCATAGGCTTTACATTCGCACCAAATTGCTTCTTTGCCTTGTCAAGATTCTCTTTCAGTACATAATAGTCCAGGCTTAGATCGCCATTTTCACCGGCATATGAATCTTCAAAATGAACGTAATCGGCAATGTTAAGCGTGACGTTATAATTGTTTATGGGATAGGAAACTGCCCAGTTGTACCGGGTGTAGTCGTCGTCTAGCTTCTCGGTTGAACGAAGCCGGCCATTACTCACATTCATCAGCCCCCTGGGTACAGAAACACTGATCATCATGCTGTCTGCTTCATCAGACTGATGGTCCTTTGTTGGCCACCATGAACTGGCGCCAAACCCCTGGCATGACACGCCTACCCAGGGCTTTCCCTGCCTATCCCGGGCAAATGAAAACCCTCCTTCCCAGGGTGCTCGTTCTGCAATTGTAGGCTGACCGCTGTAAAAGACGGTAAACTCATCTTTGGTATCCTTTGTGATGGTTGCCGGGAAATCAATAAATACGGCGTTAAACTCCCGCTCAAAAGGAAGTTCCTTGCCGTGATATATGACCTTATGGATCGCCAGGTTCTCAAACAGATCAAATTGCAGGCGCTTCAGGTCACGTGTCGCGGTAAACCTAAACACATTAGAGCCGCTGATAAACCGTTTGTCGATATCGACTTTAACATCGAGGTGGTAATAGTTAATATCATAGGAACTCCGCAAAGGTGTCAGTTTCCCGCGAAGGGTATCAGCTTTTGTAAATACGGGAGCTTTAACCTGGGCGAAGCCTGTATGTATGCTCAGGAATATGACTAAAAATAGTATAATAGATCTTGACTTCATCCTAATTGGTTAGAAAGGAATTATAAAATTACGAATTATTTGCACTACCAATCCTCCACAGCGTCTAGTTCGCTTTCAGTTTTCAGTTTGAGATCCCCGATCAAGTCGGGGAAGAGCCCTGTGTTATGTCCATTTCAGTTTCAGTTTTCAGCTTTCAGCTTTCAGTTTGAGATCCCCGATCAAGTCGGGGAAGAGCCCTGTGTTATGTCCATTTCAGTTTTCAGTTTTCAGCTTTCAGTTTGAGATCCCCAACTAAATCGGGGAAGAGTCTCTCCGCCATGCTCATCCCTCATCCCTCCGACTTCAGATCTCCGACTTCAGATTTCATTTCTATTCCTTAACTTTGCTTCTATACATAAAAAATATCCTTACATGCAATTCGACGTAATAGTTATTGGTAGTGGTCCGGGCGGATATGTTGCCGCCATCCGTTGTGCCCAACTGGGTTTAAAAACAGCAGTTGTTGAGAAATATAGTACTTATGGTGGTACCTGTCTGAATGTTGGCTGTATCCCGTCAAAGGCGCTTTTAGATTCATCGGAGCATTATCATAACGCGCTGCATAATTTCAAAGAGCATGGTATTAATCTGAAGGACCTGAAGCCAGACCTGAAGCAAATGGTTAAGCGGAAGGACGATGTGGTTGCCCAGACTACAGGCGGAATCACATTCTTATTTAAAAAGAACAAGATCACGGCCTATCAGGGCATGGGTTCAATGGTCGATAAGAATACCGTTAAGATCACTAAAGCCGACGGAAAGGACGAGACCATAACCGGCAAGAACGTTATCCTGGCAACAGGGTCTAAACCAACGGAATTGCCTTTTCTCAAAACAGATAAGAAGCGTATCATTACTTCTACCGAGGCACTTAATCTGAAGGACATCCCGAAACATCTGATCGTTATCGGGGGCGGGGTTATCGGGCTTGAACTGGGTTCTGTATATGCCCGCTTAGGTTCGAAGGTCACCGTTGTTGAATTTATGGATTCCATCATTGGCACCATGGACAAGGGCTTGGGCAAAGAGCTTCAGAAGGTTCTTAGCAAGCTGGGAATGGAATTCCTGCTAAGCCATAAAGTTACCGGAGCGACCGTTAAGGGCAGTAAAGTTACGGTGACGGCCGACAGCCCGAAAGGCGAAAAAGTAAGTATCGAGGGCGATTATTGCATTGTGGCTGTAGGCCGGACGGCTTATACAGAAAGCCTTGGACTTGAGAATATTGGTATTACACTTGAGGAGCGGGGCAAGAAGATTCCTGTGAATGAGCACCTTGAAACCTCGGTTGCAGGTGTTTATGCTATTGGTGACGTGGTCAAAGGCGCCATGCTTGCGCACAAAGCTGAAGACGAGGGTACCTATGTAGCTGAGCGCATTGCCGGTCAGAAACCTCACATCAATTACAACCTGATCCCGGGAGTGGTGTATACCTGGCCTGAAGTAGCGAGCGTTGGCGAAACCGAAGAGCAACTAAAAGAACGCGGAGTTAAATATAAAGCGGGGTCTTTCCCATTTAAAGCCAGCGGACGTGCAAGAGCGAGTATGGACTTAGACGGGTTCATTAAAGTTCTTGCTGATGCCGGTACCGATGAGATCCTTGGTGTCCACATGATAGGCCCGCGTGCGGCGGATATGATCGCTGAAGCGGTAGTTGCCATGGAATTCAGAGCTTCTGCAGAAGATATTGCACGGATATCCCACGCTCATCCAACTTTTACTGAATCGTTCAGGGAGGCAGCGATGGCAGCCACGGAGAATAGGGCAATCCATATATAGTTATACGTGGTACGTTTTACGTTGTAAGTTACTAGACGCTGTGCCACGTATAACTTAAATGTGAAGCATCTGCATATAGTTATACGTGGTACTTTACGTTGTAAGCTACTAGACGCTGTGCCACGTATAACTTAAACGTGAAGCATCTGCACCCAGACGTAAAACTTACAACGTAAAACGTACAACTCTCATGACAATAGAGGAAAATGTTTCTTTGAAAAACCTGAACACCTTCGGAGTGGCTGCCTCGGCTCGTTGGTTTGCGGATATTACCACTGAAGAGCACCTTAAAGAGCTGTTTGCCGACAAGCATTTAACAAGTCTTCCGAGGCTGGTTTTAGGTGGTGGCAGCAATGTCCTCTTTACCGGCGATTTCGACGGCCTCGTGATTCATATAAACATAAAGGGCGTCCAGCATAGGAATGAGGGTGACCATATATATGTAAGCGCAGGTGGCGGCGAGGTTTGGAATGACCTGGTTAACTATTGCGTGAAGCATCAATTTGCCGGTATGGAGAACCTGAGTCTTATTCCGGGATCGGTTGGGGCTTCCCCGGTGCAAAACATAGGTGCTTATGGGGTTGAGCTGATGGATATCTTTCATTCATGCCGCGCTTTTGAGATCGCATCCGGCGAAATGATCACCTTTACAAGGGAGCAATGCAAGTTTAGCTACCGTGACAGTATTTTTAAATCTGCTTATAAAGGCCTGTACATAATCACTGAAGTTACTTTTAAGCTTTCCAGGATATTTAAACCTAACGTTAGTTATGGAGCCATCCAGCAGGAACTGGATAAGCGCGGGATCAGAGTACCGGGCATTAAAGATGTGTCTGATGTTGTTTCGCATATCCGGGTAAGTAAGTTGCCTGATCCCGGCATGATCGGTAATGCAGGCAGCTTTTTCAAGAACCCCATTATTCCGGTAGCCAAATTTATACAGTTGCAGTCCAATTTTCCAGACATTGTAAATTATCCCGCCGGAGAAGGTTTTATCAAGCTCGCCGCTGGGTGGATGATTGAGCAATGCGGATGGAAAGGTAAAGCCTCTGGCAATACCGGAACCTGGAAAAATCAGGCATTGGTTTTGGTTAATCATGGAAATGCTACTGGTAATGAGATACTTAACTTTTCTTCTCAAATAATAGACAGTGTCAGATCAAAATTTGATGTTACACTTGAGCGCGAAGTGAATATTATTTAATCGTCCGAAATCCTCCGCCGTACTTATATCAGGCACCTCCGTATAAGTGCTTCATTTTCCCTCAGATTTAAAAAGGGCATACCCTTTGTTTAGTATCAGTCATCTACTTAAAAACACTTTGTTTTTTTGAATTGCGAAGAAATAACTGATTTGTTTAATCTCTAAACCTAAACAAAATGACTACTATCGAATTCAATACAATGGTTACGCGCCAGGCAAGCTCTCTTAAGATGTACGCGTTACATTTCACTCACGATTCTGATGATGCAAACGACCTGGTGCAGGATACCATGTTAAAAGCCATTACTTACTATAATAAGTTTAAGGAAGGAACGAATCTTAAGGGATGGTTATATACCATCATGAAAAATACCTTTATCAATAATTACAGGAGATTCGTAAAGATCAGCTCCTTTGTTACTAAGTCCGATGATATCTCATCAGCAAACCTCATGTATAGTGCTACGAAAAACCAGGGAGAGCCAAAGTTTGTGATGGAAGATATCAAAAATGCACTGGGCAAGTTACCTGATGAATACTACGTGCCCTTCACTATGCATTTCGATGGTCATAAATACCACGAGATCGCAGAACATCTGACCATTCCTATCGGGACAGTTAAGACCAGGATACACGTAGCGAGAAAACTTTTAAAGAAATCTTTGAAACCTTATGACACGGATTGCCGTAATACACAATATGCGGTCAATTAATCTAACGCATTGTAAAAACAAGTTCATCAATAAACTAAATCATATATTAACCTTGAACACCGGGAGCAGTTCCGGTGTTTTTTTGTTGGTGGTTCCTGTTTCCGCTGAATCACAATAGGTTGAGTTGTTGTAAGTCCGGGGTTTCGGTGGGATGATTAGTAGGAGGAGAGTTGATCAGGATGATTAGAAGTAGAGCTGATCAGGATGATTAAAGGGGTAGAGATAGTTAGTATAAGAGGGTTTCTTTTGGGGTTTGCGGCGGTGGCCGCACCGCGCTATCCGCTCCAATCTTTTTTGTGCGGGACACAAAAAAGGATTTTCACTACTATCGCTAACCCGCTCCGATAAAATTCATTCTTTAACATGGTAATTGAGGTTCCTTAGCCCAGGCACATCCGCGCGATCAATACGTTTTCATTCTCCATTCCCAATCGTCAACCCTATATTTGTTCGTACTGATGCACGATATCCCCGAATATACGAAGCAATACCTGGCGCTCAGAAACGGGCAAGACAAGCCCCAGATCTGGATTGCCTATAAAGGTCTCATTTATGATGTTTCTGAAAGCCGTCTGTGGAAGAACGGCAAGCATTACGAACATTGGGCGGGGCAAGATCTTACCCACGAGCTAAAGGATGCACCACATACACAGGCTGTATTTGAGAAATTTAGGGTGATTGGAAGGCTGATATAAAATCTGCGGATTTCGAGGTAGAATATCAGGCATATTGTAAAAAAGACGTGCGTATTCTCGATAGTCATTGCTCTTTCATTATATTTAGTAAGTCAAGTCGCCGATCGCCGGCATGGCCGTTTGGATATATTAACAGGATTTATCTTTATGCTTCTCTCAGCTGCGGCAGTTAATTCGATATTATCTTTATGTTGATTGATCCGAATGTTTAAACTTTAACAACGATATATGAATCGCAGAAACTTACTTAAAAGCCTTAGCCTTCTTCCTCTGGCTGGCGCGGCCGCTATAACAGTTAATCCAAACGAGGCAACGGCCCAAAAGAAGAAGAAAAGCCAATGGACCCCCAAGAAACAGGTAATTCGTAAAAGTAATAGTGGAGGGAACACAAACCCGACAGTAACAGCTACCAAGGGTCCTCCGGCAAGTGTCTTATCGGGTTGTATACGTTCGGGACACCTGTTATTCGTGTCGGGTATTGGCGGCTGGTATCCTGAAAGGAGAGCCGAGCCTGGAGATATTAAAGTCCAGATCAAAAGCATACTTGATACCCTGAAGGAAGTCCTCGAAGGGGCGGGATCGTCCATGGGGAATGCCCTGCGGGTACACATGACCGTTGTTGAGCCCAATACAAACATTGCCCTGCTTAATGAAGCTTATCGTGGTTACTTCCCCGACCCTCCGCCGGTAAGGTCATACACCGGAACCAGTGCCGATCTGATGGGAAGAGACGGGGTATTGGTGCAGTTGGATTGTATTGCGTATGTAGATTGATATGGAATTAGCGCATGCGTTTACCGGATGATCTCACTGACGTGTGTCCTGGTATTCGCGGCCATCTTTTCCAGCGGCAGATCGTCAGGATCCAGACCGAAGGGATCTTCGATCGATTCTGCAATAAGCTCTAAGGAAGCCATTACGTAAAAGATAAAGGGCACGGCAGCAATAACAAAATAACCCATCGAAGAGACATACCCTATAGGCAGGGTAAGTACGTAAATGAAGATGAATTTCTTGATAAATGAGCTGTACGACATGGGAATGGGCGTGTTTTTGATTCTTTCACATGCACCGCATACGTCGGTAAAGGACTGCACTTCATTATTAATAACGATCAGCTGATCACCGCTGATCACCTGCTCTTTATACATAGCATTAACCCTGACCGCTATCATGGAAGCCACCTGGTTTGGGCCATGTTTCTCCTCGTCCAGGTGATTAAACTCCGGGTGGTCAACTTCATCCAGCATAAAGCGGGTCTTGTTAGAACGGAGATGCGTAAACAGGGTATCAGCAAATAACGGTATTGCCTTTTTGAAAAAACTGCGGTTCACCCTGTCTTCTTCAGGAAGAAAGGCATTCATCTTTATAGCCAGGGTACGGCTTACATTTGTGAGGGTTCCCCATTGTTTCCTTGCTTCCCACCACCGGTCATAGGCCGTATTGGTGCGGAAAACGAGGAGTATCGACATAACGAAACCTAACAGGTTGTGTACAAGCGTTACATTCCTGATCCAGCTTATTTCCGAAAGCTTCAGGTACTCCAGTTCCCAATAGGCGATGGCACCTGAATAGGCTGCGAGAGCCATGATAAGCGGGAATAGCTTCCTTGCCGTATCTGAACTGTGCAGGGAAAACGTCGAGTGGAACCAATCTTTGGGATTATAGACGATCATTCAACAAACTTAATGAAATGACGACAAACGGGAAACTTAGCTGATAAATCAGTGTTATAAGATAATCATAGTTCGAGCCGTTATACCAGAACCAAAGCAACTATACTGATGAAAAAATTAGTCCTGCTCCTTGTTTTATTTTCTCAGGTGTCATTCGCCCAACAGGTCAACCAGTGCGGCATACTCATTCCACCACCTTCGTTGATCAACAATTTCATAAGTGTTTATGAAGCGGGCGGATACGTTCGCAGGATCCTGGATAGTATTAATTGGAAGGAAAACTTCACCCTGATGGAGCAGAACGGGATCAACAACGCCTATGCTACGATTATCCGGAACAGACGGGTTATTATTTATGACAACAGATTCCTTACTGCGCTAGATCAGTACTCGCGCACCAACTGGGCCTCTGTAAGTGTGCTGGCGCACGAAATAGGACATCATTACGAGAATCATTTGTTCACTGGTACGGGAAGTACTCCCGCCAAGGAACTTGAGGCGGATTATTTTTCCGGCTATGCGCTTGCAAAGATCGATGCCAGCCTGGCGGAGGCAACTGCAGCACTTGAGCGTATAGCACCCATACAGGGTAACTCTAGTCATCCCGGAAGGGCTGCCAGGGTAGATGCTATACGAAGAGGGTGGTATTATGCAAAGGGCATTAATCCTTCCTCAACTTCAACCGTAAGACCACCTGTCCCGCAGCCGCAGCAAAACCCGCCACCTCCTGCTAATGATGCAGACTGGATACACCTGGCCTTATATGGTAATAAAGAAATGACTGTTTATCTCTCTGATGACGGCCGGAATTACAGCCCGGTGCAGCTTAACACCAGGCAGCCTTTTGTTTTTAAGTATGAGATATACAATTACGGCTTCATTCGTTTGGTAAACAGCAGCAGGGCCACCACTTATAAACTCATGCACGGTAAAGATTATTCAATTATCTGGAACCGGAAAACGAATAACTGGACGGTGGTGGAAGTGCCTTAGGTGAAGGTGAAAGTGGCGTTGTCGCTTTTTCATTTCTTACTTTTTTGTTAGTGCCTAATAGTTAAATTCGGATCAAACGGTAAGTTTAATTCCTATATTTAGTTTATTAAGCTACGCTAACCTCATTCTATGGCACTATTTGGAAGAAAGAATATCAAGGTTGTTTTAAAAATTGCTGCGATAGTTTTGATCGCGTTCTTTACTTTACAATTTACTCAATCAAACCCTCCCTCCCTGCAATTAAAAAAGGGCTCTCATATTGTGCTCATTGGCAATAATCTGGGTTCAAGAATGATGAATTATGGCCATTTCGAGACGGAGATGCATTTGCGTTATCCTGACTTTAACCTCCATATTCGTAACATGGCTGATGGCGGGAATACTCCCGGTTTCCGCCCCCATTCCAGCAGGGTCTCACCCTGGGCTTTTCCGGGAGCTGAGAAATTCCAGACAGAGCTTGCAACTTTTTCGGATAGCCAGGGCCATTTCCCAACGGAAGACCAGTGGCTTAGTAATCTAAAGGCAGACGTCATTATTGCCTTCTTTGGTTATAATGAATCGTTTGAAGGGCAAAAGGGCCTGGCGAATTATAAGGCTGAATTGGATGCGTTTATCAAACATACCCTCAAGCAGCAATATAATGGTACAGCAGCGCCTCAACTGGCTATAGTATCTCCAATTGCCTTCGAAGACCTTTCCAAACAATTCGACCTGCCGGATGGGAAAAAGGAAAATGCCAACCTGGCTTTATATACCGAAGCCATGAAAGAAATAGCGGCCATGAATAAGGTACACTTTGTCGATGCTTATTCTCCGACAAAAGGATGGTTTGCTTCTTCTACTAAACCGCTGACCGTAGACGGTTCACAACTTAGCGATGAGGGGTACGCACGCTTCGCACCTTTACTTGCTGATCTTATTTTTGGTAAAGCTCCCGTAAAAGCCGAAATGAATAGGAGCCTTGTTCATGCTGCGGTCCTGGAGAAGAACTGGATGTGGCATAATGATATAAAAATTCCAAATGGTGTGCATGTTTACGGGCGGAGGTATAATCCTTATGGACCGGATAATTATCCTGCTGAAATAGCTAAGATCCGGGAGATGACGGCGATCAGGGATACAGCAGTCTGGCGTGCTGCTAAAGGCAAAACAATGGATATAGCTGCAGCTGATAAAAAGACAACGCCGATCCCTGAAGTGAAAACGAATTATAACCCTGAAAAAAATGGCAGCCTGGAGTATTTGTACGGCCAGGATGCACTCAATAAGCTGAAGGTAGCCCCTGGTTATAAAATAGACCTCTTTGCCTCTGAACAGGAATTTCCTGCTTTGGCTAAACCTTTTCAGGTATCTTTCGATAATAAGGGACGTTTATGGGTGGCCACCATGCCGAGTTATCCTCATTACAAACCCGGGGATCCTAAACCAAATGACAAGCTTATTATTTTGGAAGATACAGATAATGATGGTAAAGCTGATAAACAAACTATTTTCGCAGAAAATCTGCATCTTCCCATAGGCTTTGAAATTGCTCCTGAAGGTGTTTATCTTACGCAAGGCACAAATTTCGTGCTTTTGAAAGATACTAACGGCGATGATAAGGCAGATACAAAAGAAATTCTTCTGAGCGGCTTTGATGATCATGATACCCATCATAATATTCATGCATATACTGCCGATCCGTCAGGGGCACTTTATATGGGTGAAGGTGTTTTCCTGCACACAAACGTAGAAACTTCTTATGGACCGGTCCGGGGCACTAACGGGGGGTTCTACCGTTATAACCCCCAGCGCCATCAGCTGGAACGCACTGCCCAGCTTTCCATTCCTAATCCATGGGGTATCGCTTTTGATGAATGGGGAGAGAATTTTTTTGCTGAGACGTCGAGTCCTGATGTCCGCTGGATGATGCCGGGATCAATAAAACCGCGATATGGCGTGGCTACTGATAAGGGGAGGGATTTAATTGAGCCTGCGCACCGTGTCCGCCCTACCTCCGGACTTGAATTTGTATCGAGCAGGCACTTTCCTGACGATGTACAGGGCGATTTCCTGATCAACAATACGATCGGCTTTTTAGGTACTAAACAACATACTTTAGCTGATGATGGGACCGGATATAAAAGCAGGCACAGGCAGGATCTTTTAGTATCGGACGACAGGAACTTCAGGCCGGTAGACATGGAGTTTGCACCTGATGGCTCTTTATATGTCGCAGACTGGCACAATATCCTGATCGGGCACATGCAGCACAATGCCCGTGACCCGCTGCGCGACCATATGCACGGCCGGATTTACCGCATTACTTATCCTTCCCGCCCTTTAATCAAACCTGCTAAGGTTGCTGGTGCGACCATCAACGGGCTTTTGGATAATTTAAAGTTGCCTGAGTACAGGACCCGCTACCGTACCCGGAGAGAGCTGCGAGGGCGTAAAGCTTCCGAGGTGCTCTCGCAAATTAAAACCTGGACAGCTAAACTGGACAAAAATGACCCCAGGTACGAGCATCATTTGCTTGAAGCGCTTTGGGTAACCTGGGGATTAAATAAAGTAGATCAGCAATTACTTAAACAGTTGCTTAATGCGAAGGATTACCATGCACGAGCAGCTGCCGTACGGGTACTCAGGTATACGGGGCATCAGGTGCCTGATCAGGAAGATTTGCTTATGCAAGCCGCACACGATGAACATGGCAGGGTCCGCCTTGAGGCAATAGTTGCTGCCTCCTGGCTAAGCAAGGAAAAGGGATTGCCAGTTGTTTTGGAAGCTGGTAAAATGCCGCTGGATGACTGGATGCAGGCAGCCCATGAAACAGCTTTGGCACATCTTAAAGGGGAGCGGGTAGTAAAGAAAAAAGAAGAAACAATCTTAACGGATCTGAAAGGTGGGGAACGGGATCTTTTTACAAAAGGGAAAGCGATCTATATGAGGGATGGATTTTGTGGTACCTGTCATCAGCCCGACGGCAATGGCCTTCCGGCATCCGGCTTTCCGCCTCTCACAGGAACACAGTGGGTGACAGGCGCTGAGGAGCGTTTGATCAAATTAGTATTAAAAGGGATGCAGGGGCCAATTGAAGTGAAGGGGCGCAGCTATAGCGGACAAGTGCCGATGACTCCTTTCGGGGGGCTTCTGAAAGATGATGAAGTTGCAGCAGTACTTACGTACGTCAGGAACTCATTTGGCAATAACGCTCCTGCTGTTACCGCAGAGAAAGTAGCAGCAATTCGGGCAGCTACGAAGGGTAAAGCAGGATTCTATTCACCAGTGGAATTGCTCAGACAGCACCCTTTAGAGAATTGATTTGTGTTTAGAGTTTGGTTTGATCCGGCTGGTTAATGCGACTGTGGAGGCTTAGTTCCTAAGTTCGTACCCCTGCGGAAACTCAAAAGCCCTTGCATTTAATTTCATCGCCGTTATCTTTTCTGCCAGCACCGTCCATACGTAACCCTTTTGCGGATTTGTAATGATGTATTTAAGAGAAAGCGCGCCCCTGGTTGTTTCGAGGTAGTTATTCCATTCGCCGAAATTGTGTTTTGCATACGCTTTATAGTCGATCCGAAGCAGGGGAGAATAATAATAGATAGTACTCGTATTATCTGTTTCTACCTGTATGGCTACGCAGTCGTAGCCCAGGATCTTTTCTTTTTTGTTAAGCCTGGTTACCTTGTATTGCTGTGAGGTGCGGGTCAGGGCATCTATCCGGCTGGCAGTTTTGTCTTTCCAGAAGCCAAAATAGGTATTTGAGCGGCTGTTATAAAGCTGTGTAATCGTATTTGTTTCATCATAAGATTTGTAATTACTGTCAGATACGAAATAATGCTGCTCGCGCCCTAAAAGAGGAGCAGCCCTATCTGTAATATCATTTCCCTGAAGGTCGGTGAAAGAGTACCTGTATTGGATCTTGCCGGTAAAGGTTGCTGCATCCGGTGTCGCTGAAATGGTGCCGATACCAAGCAGTAGTAATAAGATAATTTTTTTCAAAGTGAGAGAACTTGATCCAAATTAGCTAATTCTTCGTCATCCGGCAAGAGCTGTGCGTTAAAAATGCCGGAGCCAGCTAACAAACACGGCGAGGGGCTTTTTGGGTGGAGCGGCAGAAGAGCTAACTATGTTTCAAAAAAAGCCGGACAATTGCCCGGCTTTAAACAAATCTGCAGCACTACTTTTTCCTGGGTGTTACAACGTGATCTATTACATGGATCACACCATTGCTTTGGTTAACATCAGCAATAGAAACTTTAGCCATGGCTCCGTTCTCGTCTTTCAGGACAATGTTCTTGCCTTTCATCATTGCCCATAATTTCCCGCCGCTTACCGTGGTAAATTCGGCCGTACCTTTACCTGCTTTTATTTTAGCAGCAAGGTCTGCTGAAGAATGGTTTCCGGCAAGGACATGGTAAGTTAAGATTGTGGTCAGCATACCTTTGTTCTCAGGTTTTAGCAAGGTAGCTACCGTGCCGGCTGGCAGCATGTCAAAAGCTGCATTGGTTGGCGCAAATACTGTGAAGGGTCCTTTGCCTTTCAGGGTCTCTACCAATCCGGCTGCCTTAACTGCAGCTACCAGTGTGGTGTGATCTTTAGAATTAACCGCGTTGTCAATAATGTCTTTGGTTGGATACATAGCTGCGCCGCCAACCATTTTTGTCTGGGCGGATAAGGACGGAACTGTTAGTGCAGAAACTATTAATGCAATAACGAAATAGGATATTTTTTTCATTTGTTTTGAGTTTGATGAAGGGAATTACGAATTAAAACTCAAGGCGGATTTATCCAGGGAAAATAATTTTCTCCGGTATCCATGGGATGGGGAGTCACACGCTCAAACCAGGTGCGGGCCAGAGACAAGCCCGCTTCCGCCGGGGTGGTTTAGAGCGGCGAAAATAGTACATTTGGGTAAGTGATCACGCAATAATATTAATGATGGAAGTTAATAAAGAGACGCCCGGAAGCAGCCCTGGGGAGATCCGCGTTGTAAATTACTCTGCGGCATACGCGGAGGCTTTTAAGCAGCTTAACGAAGACTGGATAAAAAAATACTTTCAGATGGAAGAAAGCGATTATAAGGCGCTTCACCATCCTGAGGAATATATTATAGATAAGGGAGGACATATTTTAATAGCCCTGTACGAAGGAAAGCCAGTGGGCGCCTGCGCATTGATCAAAGCAGAAGATAAGGTGTTTGAACTGGCTAAAATGGCCGTTTCTGACGAATTAAAAGGGAAAGGCATTGGGTTCGTGCTGGGTAGCAAAGCAATCGATAAGGCCCGGGAGTCGGGCGCAACGAAAATTTATCTGGAGAGCAATACTGTTCTTGAACCGGCCATCCGCCTTTATCGTAAATTAGGCTTTACGAAGGTCAGCGGGATCCCTTCTCCTTACACAAGATGTAATATCCAGATGGAGCTTCAGCTGTAATATCAAGCTTCAGAAAGCCCCGACGCATTAAATATACTCTTCGGTTCAGGCTTTCCCCCAGTAAGAACAGCAACAACATTTTTTACTGTAGACAGGCACATATGCCGGTAGGTAGAGGCAGTAAGGCTTCCCGAATGCGGCGTGATAATAGCTCGGGGATGATGCACAACAGGGCTGTCCGCCGCAGGTGGTTCTTCCGGCAAAACATCTGCACCGAAGCCCGCAATCCGTCCTTCACTTAAGGCGTCGACGAGAGCATCATGATCTATAAGTGCTCCCCGTGCGGTGTTGATTAAAAATGAACCGGGTTTCATCATCGCCAGTTGCGGTGCTTGTATGATAGTTCCGGTCTCGGATGTAAAGGGTAAATGCAGGCTAACCATATCCGACTGCTGTAGTACCTCTTCCATCGATAAAAAAGTATAGGGCACATTCTGAGCTGACCTGCTCCAGTATAAAACGTTCATTCCGAAAGCCTCTCCGAGCAGGGCTACCCGTTTACCTATATTCCCCATGCCTAATATTCCCAGGGTCTTCCCATGAAGCTCATCACCAGAATAATTATTTCTCCAATTCCAGTTCCCGTCTTTGACTTGGGAAACAGAAACATACATATTACGCATCAGCATCAGCATCAGCGAAAGGGTATGCTCTGCAATGGTTGCAGCATTAGAACCGGGAGCATTGATAACCATGATATTCCTGGCTGTTGCTTCCTTTACATCCACATTATCCAAGCCAACCCCGCAGCGTGCAGCTACCTGCAAAGCAGGGCAAGATTCCATCAATGCTTTGTTAACCTGTCCTTTCCCGCGAACAATTACAGCATGTATTTCTTCAGTACTTAATACTTTTTTCAGAGAAGCTTCATCATATCCGGTAAAGACATTAGCACTGTCGCGAAGAACAGCCAAGGCTTCATCAGTAATGGTTTCAAGCAATAGAACGTTCTTCTTCACTGGTTACTTGTGATATAAAGTAGCATTGTCAGATCTGTATCCTCTGAAATCATTCCTGTTTGACACATATAAACCCTCTTCGTAAAGCTCGTCCTCCAGGATCCGTGGGTCAATTTCATCTCCCGGCCTTGACGACATCTCGACGAGGTTGCCGGCAGGGTCACGTACAAACATCTGCATAGCTCCGTCAGGCAGCTTTCTTACCTTGCCCCAAGGCTTTACATCGATCACGTCAAGTTCCTTCATGCGGAAGAAAATACTGTTGAAGTCATCCACCTGGACACAAATGTGACCGCGGAATGAGGGGGTATCGTCCCATTCTGAAATATGCAGCTGCTGCTCCTCGTTAAACTTGAAAAACATAACAGGGTAGTCGAAGCGAAAAGCAGCCAGGGGTTCCAAACCAAGTTCCTGCTGGTAGAATTCGCCGGCTTTTTCCAGGTTGTCCACGATCAGTGTGACATGATTGATTTTGAGTGCACGTGCCATAATTAGTTTAACCTGATGTTTATAATTTCTGTTTGAACTCCTTTACGAAGTCCCAATTTGGTGTTAAGCCTAAACCCGGTGCTGACGGGGCTTCGATCATACCATCCCTGACTTCTATTTGTTCCTTTACCAGTTCGTACATCATTGGATTCCCTCCCAGGGAGAATTCAATGATCGTTGCCGAAGGCGAGGCAAAAGCTACGTTAACACCTGCCATAAAAGAAAAAGCAGAGCCCCAGCAGTGAGGGGCCAGCTCAAGCTGGTAGGTATTAGCGAGATGTCCTACTCTCATGGCCTCAGATATACCTCCAATTATAGCTGCATCCGGCTGTATCACATCGAGGGCCCTGACCTCCAGCAAATCGCGGATATCAAAACTGGTATACTCGCTTTCGCCGGCAGCAATCGGAATGCATGTAGAAGCCCTTACTTCGGCGGTTCCATGCCTGTTGTCCGGGCTTATGGGCTCTTCGAACCAGTACAGGTTGCAATCCTCTACCCCCCGGCAAAACTGCCTGGCTTCAGGGACGCTGAAAGTGCCATGCGCATCGGCCATTAATTTAATGTCAGGACCTATTGCCTTTCGTGCGGCTTTTACTCGTTCGACACTATTTAGTACCGTTCCGTCCATAATGCCTACCCGCATCTTTACCCCGGAAAATCCTTTAGATATATAGCCATTCAGCTGTTCGCCGATGTTGTCTGCGTCGGCCCACCCGCCGCTGGCATAGGCAGGCATCTTATCCCGGCAGGCTCCGCCCAGGAGGTCCATCACCGGAACACCGAGTGCTTTGCCTTTCAGATCCCATAATGCGGTATCTATACCGCTCATGGCAGAAACTGTTAATCCTCTTCTGCCGAGTATGGGAAACTTCCGGCCCCGGGCAAGTGCATAATGATCGCGTGTGCCATTATACATTTCGTCCCAAAGCCGGCTTATATTTTTAGCGTCCTTACCTAATAAGATTGGCTTGAGCTCATTTTCTATACAACTTACAATAGAAGCGCAGACTCCTGAAGAACCGACAGCCGCCTTGGCTTCCCCGAAACCTTGCAGGCCGTCTTCTGTAGTAATTACTACAAGGGTCATATCAAAGTTGGTCAGCAGCCCATAATCAGAAAAGTGCTGCTTTTCCTTTGGGATGGGGGACCGTAACCAGAAGGCTTCTACATTCGTTATTTTCATCGGTTTATAATTTCTTTTTTAATGGCGATGAAACCATCATGAGCATATTTATTATGGTTTGTGAGGCGTGCTGATGATGGTTTCATTGGATGTGTTTGTTTTTAGTAGTACTGAGTGTCTTTATCTCCTTTTGAGAGAGATCAGCTCATGCACGTTCATCTATTGTGAAGTGAGTTTAAGATCTTTTAATTAAAGCGGATAAGGTCTCAGACGACTTACCGGTAAGCATGGTGTAAAACTCCTCGGAAACAGAGGCGCTTCCATGATCCTCCAGGAATTTTTTCTGCTCAGCAGATAAGCCCTGAGGGTTTTCATCTATTGCATTCGGGTACGGGTTCGCGGGGGTTCTGTCAAGCGGAGAACAGAATTCTACCGACAGCACACCGTCATATCCCACTTCCTGAAGTGTAGCTACGATCTTTTTCCAATCCAGGTTACCCATTCCCGGCGCCATCCGGTTATTGTCGGCCACGTGGAAGCCTGTTATCTTTCCTTTCGCCCTTCTGATGGCTTCATACATATCATCCTCTTCAATATTCATATGAAAAGTATCCAGGCAAATTCCGCAATTTGGTCCGACAGCTTCGGCCAGGGCCAACGCCTGGTCGCCCCGGTTTATAAAATAAGTTTCAAAGCGGTTAATAGGCTCAATGCCGAGGAGTATCCCGGCAGCTTCAGAGTACTCATAAATTTCCTTAAGAGAATCAACAGCCCACTTCCATTCTTCTTCAGGCCGGCCATCAGGCACAACTTTACCCACCGTGCCAGGCACCACCGAAACCATATGACCATCGAGCTCCTGCACCATCCTTATGACGTCCTTTACATATTGTACGGATTTTGCCCGCTGGGCCTCATCCCTGGCAAGTAAGTTCCGTTCGCCAAGCATCAGCGTAACGGATCCCCAGCAAGCTAAGTTATGCTCCTTCAGTAATCTCCTTACTTCCTTCGTGTCATATTGCTCGGGGCTTCCTGCAATCTCCATTTTGGTGTAGCCAAGCTTAGAAATCCTGCGAATGGTGGTTTCGATCGTTTCAGATCGCATCCAGTTATGTATTGACAATTCCATAGTGTAGTATCAGGTTATGATTATTTATTCAGAATTAACAGTCAATTTAAAAGTAGGATTATTTTAATGAAATAGGAAAGACACGCGGTATCTCGCGCATAATAATGAGCTGATCACGATTTGAAGCCGGCAGAGTTTCGTTATACGATTTAATTAGTCAATTTAAAAGGCTTAAGACATATCCGAATACAATTCCTCCCAAAATGATGTAAGCTGTATTTATTTTCTTAAAGAAAAAAGTCAGTAAGAAACTTAGGGCAGCTATCAGGATAGTTTTCCAATTCCATACAGTTGTTTTTCCTATCTCTGCCAGTACAGCTATTATAATAGCTATCGATACCATATTTACAGCATCTAAAAACGAAGTAAAAATCTTCGACTTTCTTAGTTTCGGGATTAGCGGGTTTAATAAAGCTACAAAAAGAAAGGAAGGTAAAAATATACCTATCGTGGCTGCAACTGCGTAAGAAAAACCTCCAATTTGCCAGCCGATAAAAGTAGCAGATGAGAACACGGGCCCTGGAGTGAACTGTCCCACGGCAATAGCATCGGCCAGTTGTTGTTTAGTAATCCATCCTTTCGAAACGAGCTCTGCATCTAAAAAAGCAAAAAGCACATACCCGCTGCCATACAAGATCGCCCCTATTTTTAAAAATACTGCAAAGAGTTTAAAGACCGAATAATCTGGATAGAAGTTGTTTTGAAGTAAAAACAGAGGAAGAACAGCCTTTGTGTGCCGTATCGGTTGTTTTAGCTGTGCAACAACGACCCCTAAAATACCTCCCCCAAAAAGTACATATATTTCGTTGTAACCTGATAATACTGCTATAGCGGCAAGTATACCTATGACGCCAAGCTCTAAGCTTTTAAGAGCCTTTCTGCCCAAACCTATCATTAAAGACACTATTACAGCGATAATTGCTGGTTTTATGCCATAAATAAAAGGTTGCACCTGAGGCAGCTGACCGTATTGCTGATATAGCCAGGCAAGAACGCCGGTTATAACCACGGCTGGAAATATAAAACAGGCTCCGGCTACAATCAGCCCTTTCCAGCCAGCCCTTTCATGACCGATATGCATAGTCATTTCCGTTGAGTTCGGTCCGGGAATCAGGTTGGTGGCACCGACAAGGTCCAGGAAATGCTCCTCGGTTAGCCATTTTCTTTTCCTTACAACCTCTTCTTCCATCATGGCAATATGGACAGCCGGACCGCCAAAGCCAACAAATCCTAACCAAAAGAAGAGTTTTGCAACTTCAGCTATTCTTGTTTGCTTTCTTGCTTCCGTCATAAGAAATTATTGATAGAACATTTACCTCGATAACCAAAGATATAGTGCATGGCAACATCGGCCAATAAAAAGGTGTTAACATTTAATGTACCGTTCTGAAGCTTGCAACCGGGTGAGCTTACATTTGATATTGTGAAGTAGGAATTCAGGAGGCGAGAGGAATATAAACAAAAAAGCCCCACAGACATGTGAGGCTTTTGCTCCCCTTACTACCCAATTATCGAACCTCTTTTATGAGGATTTGGCCCGTATCTATGAATTAAGGCCATTTATACCGTTGACAGGAAAATAATAATCATAGACTTAAAAGGTCTCTAGACATTGTCATATATAAATACCTCCCTTAATATTATTAAACCAGTGTATAACAGGTAATACATTATCCAGCTGTACAGCGTAAGGAATAAAAAGTAACAAAGATTAGAAATAGGTTTATACGTCAAGATCAATCATTAAAGTAACTTTAAACTGCTTGCTAGAAAAAACAGATAATGTTATAAAAATAAGTATGTAGATGGCCTGCAATGTTTCAGGTCTATATAGACGATATAAAGCACTTCAGTAAGAAGCTCCTCCCATTATCAACTTAATAAATATCTTTAGTCTATCGGCCTTATTGTATACTAAAACTATAATATAAGACAAGGGGATGGTAATTGCACTAAAGATCAACTAACTATGAGATATTTAGCACAGAGAATTGTTAATGAGAATGGCGACCTAATTGATCTCCTAATAAAGTTTTTCACCGCGGAAGTAACCGATCCTACTTCATTTGCGGATATCCAGCAAATCTGTATAAAAAAGACAAAAGAATTAAACAGACCATACGGCGAACAATTCATTACGTTAGGATATCTATCAGCGTTCGATTTTCACATGTATGTTACAGAGAAAAAAATGGGCATTAAAGGTGGTATCCCATCCACAATAGTCGATATAGTTTTAAATAGTTTGACCGAAGCCCATGTATTACATCATTTGCCAAGTAATTTAGCTAGTAATTCAAGGGATATCAGATATAAAGCAGGTGGTGAGTATTGTAAATTTTTATATGAACGGCATGCAATATACAACGTTTTAGGAGGGTGGCAGTTTATTGTCCAACGATATAGCCAGTGTGTCTTTAAGATTGTAAACATAAACTCAGAGGGCGATCATTCTATTGGAACTGGTTTTTACTATGCAGCAGGTAACTCAGAGATAGCTAAATATTTGATAATTACTAATAGACATGTTATCGAGAAGGCAAGCAAAATAGAAATCTACTCTGTGGACGACAAGGAAGTGTCATATGAAAAGATCATACCGGATACAAAGAATGATTTAGCTTACATTATTCTAAAAGAGAAATTGGAAATAGAAACATTTCACCTTTACCCGGAACCAGAAGTACTTTCTGATATCATTACGATCGGGTACCCATCTATACCTATGACCGCTCAAGCTTATCAAATTAGCCACAAAGGAGAGGTCAACTCATTTGTTGAAACCTATAATAAAAATAGATTTTTTCTCTTCTCCGCCAAAACCTCCTCAGGTAATAGCGGTAGTCCTATTATAAATAATTACGGAATGGTGGTAGGAATTGTGGCACAAGATTTTTTTGAGCAAGCAGCATTTTTTGAAAAAGGTAAACCCTCCTACTATGCTGGTATTCCGGGAGTTGAGATAATTAATTCTGCCAATGAGTTAGTATTTGGGAGTGCACGGATTTAAAAACAAAGAACATATCGGGTGTAGTACCGAATTGGATCATTGCGAAAAAAATGAGATTGCATCTAAAGCACAATCCCATTTTTATGTAAACTACTGAACATCAGTGACTAAACCAGGCAATTATTGCCACAATTCAATTTACAAATCACACTACAAATGTTACGATAATGCGTTAGGTAAGAAATTGATTATCAATTAATTATGTGCGTTTAAGTTGCAAGCTTCTGTGGTAGTGTGTTGAAAAGATGTCATTACGGCTCATTTGGTTATAGTACTGTATATGTTGTTAGCAATATCATTCGAAAAAAAAGTAATAACTCGCCTTTAACAACCTCTTTATTAAATACTTACCTCTAAAGTACAGTACTGTTTTACACTAAAGTGGAAAAATAGTACAGTACTCACATTATAATACGCTGGTTTTTTATAATAAAATTTTGCTTCTCACCTGCTTATACTAGATTTAAGCATGAAACAAATAACTGATTATCAAATATTTACAGTTGGTTACGGAAATCGAAAAATAGATGATTTCTTAAAACTGTTAAAAAAATACCAAATCAATCTATTAATAGATGTCAGATCTTATCCGTTTTCTCGCTTTCAACCTGCCTATCGGAAAAATTTATTAATACAATATCTTAACTCTTCTGACATCCAATACTTATTTATGGGTGATAGCCTCGGAGGTAAGCCTAAAAACAAGGAGTTATATATTGGTGATAAACTTGACTATAGCAAGGTCAATCAAAACTCTCACTATCAATTTGGTTTGCAAAAACTTAAAGAAATCACAACCACGGGCATTCAAGTAGCTTTAATGTGTTCCGAACTTGACGAGAATCACTGTCATAGAAAAAATTTGATTGCCGAAAGCCTGATTGCTACTGAAAATTTTTCAATCCATCATATTGATAAAAAAGGCCAGTTGATTCAACACGCGGTTTTTCATCCTAATCTTTTTTGATGGTAACATCTTACAAACATCCCTTTAAATAATGTTACCTTCTCACTATTAAAATGAATTATATAGCATATTATAGGGTTTCTACGCAGAAACAAGGCAACTCTGGCTTAGGCCTTCAAGCTCAAAAATCAGCAGTCAGAAATTTTTTGAAAGGATCAGAACCGGTACAGGAGTTTATGGATATTGAAAGCGGTACACGCAAGGGCAATAATAGAGAAGCGCTACAACAGGCTATAAAGATGTCAGCCGACATGAATATGACCTTGGTCATCGCCAAGCTTGATCGACTCGCAAGGAACGTGAGATTTATTACTACTCTAATGGAAAGTAGCGTCGAGTTTATCATATGCGATATGCCGCAAGCAAATAAATTTACCATACATATTTTTGCAGCTTTAGCAGAACAGGAGGCTGAGATGATAAGTCAAAGGACAAAGGCCGCATTAAAAGAGGCGAAAGCACGTGGAGTTAAGTTAGGTAAGCCGGAAAATTTAACACAAAAGGCCATAACTACCGGCAGGCAGAAGAGGAATCAGAATGCTCTTGACAATGAGAACAACAAAAAGGCCGGCGCATTGATCAAAGCTTTGAGACAGGATGGAAAATCCTTCTACGCCATATGCGAGGCACTAAATAATTGTGGTTTTAAAACCCGACGTGGGAAGCAGTTCTTTATTCCACAGGTAAAAAGATTGTATGAACGGTATGTTTAAAGTAACTTTAATCACTCATTTTTTTAACTAAACAACGAAATTATAGGAACAAATCAGGTGTTGTACATATAGAAACTGCTTTTTGCAGTATATCTCTCTACTCGAATACTGGTAATATTTATCCCGGAGAAGATGACTGTAGGATGCCCCGTATGGGTGTGTCTTGCTTCATTTTTCCGGGAGGTTATACCAGTAACCTGAGTAGGGAATGTTGCAAGTTCACGCCCTATTTTTTTAATCAGCATTATGAAACAGTCTCTATCAAATCTTTTTACTACCCTAAAAAAAGTGTTTGCCATCACCCTATTCTTCACCTCTTTAATATTTCTTTTCAGGCTAGACTTAGCACCGATGCTCGCATTGCTGATAATGGGATGCTTAATATTACCCTCTTTTGAAAATTTCTGGAAAAAGCATATTCCCTGGTTACAAAGTTGGTTACCGAAAAGTTTAACAATCATAGCTTTATTTGTGGTCGGCGCGATATTTTCATCGACAGAGGAACCTAAAAGAGAGAATGGTGTATCTACCTCCAAAACTCAAATGGTTGACTCGACCTTACAAGGCGGATCGGACACACTTTTCCTAGCTGAACCGCAATTAACACGAGCTGCACAAACAGAAAGGTTTGAAAAGGAATGCTTAAGTAGCTGGGACGGCTCATGCCCAGCGTTATCTCGGTATGTTAAAAAATATATGGATGATCCTGAAAGCTTTGACCATGTTGAAACCGGGTATCGTAACATGGGCGACCATATGTATGTTGAAATGAGTTTTCGAGGCAAAAATAAATTTGGTGCTTTAGTTCGCAATACGGTAACAGCAAAAGTTAGTTGGAACTGTGAAGTATTAGACGTAAATAATTAGTCTAGGATACTCTGAATGCTTATTTGTCGTTTTTTACATTTATGAGTAGCAAACTTATTGCTAAGTCCGGGATATTTCTCTTTCAAAGTAAGATATTAGATTGGTTTGAGCTTTCCGGCCGTCATTACTTTTCTTGGCGCAGAAAAGGACTAACTCCTTATGAAATTGTGATTGCAGAGGTACTGTTGCAACGTACCAAAGCAGAGACTATCGAAAAATTCTATCCTGGATTCCTTATTACATTTCCTGATTGGGAGACTATAGCACGAGCCGATATAGCTTTTCTGGAAAAGCAACTTCAACCTGTTGGGTTATACCGACAACGTGCTCGGAGACTTCAAGACCTAGCTATAGAGATGGTTCGGTTGAGAGGCCAGTTTCCAACAGAAAGGAAGGCCTTAGAACAAATACCATTTCTAGGACAGTATATTGTTAATGCTATAGAACTACAAATATTTAACAGACCCAAGCCCTTAATAGACGTTAATATGGCCAGGTTGTTAGAACGGTATTTTGGGCCTAGAAAATTAGCGGACATTAGATACGACCCATACTTACAAAATTTGGCTGCGGAAGTTGTCAATCACTCGCTTATTAAAGAGATTAATTGGGCAATTCTAGATTTTGCTTCCATGATCTGTAAATCAAGTCGACCATTATGCATAAATTGCTTGTTATCAGACACTTGTGATTTTAGTAAAAAAACACTAAAATGATTAGTTTTGTATGTAAAAGTATTTTTAGGGGTAATGCGTACATATTCTTATATCGATTTATTTGCTGGATGTGGTGGGTTGTCTCTCGGCTTGCATAATGCGGGCTGGAAAGGTCTGTTTGCCATTGAAAAAAACCCTGACGCCTTCAAAACCCTTAAACACAATTTAATTGATAATAGGAGTCATTTTGATTGGCCGAAGTGGCTGCCACAGGAAAATCTAGAAATTGATAAAGTTTTACAGGACTACGAACAACAATTAAAATCACTCAACGGAAATGTTGATCTAGTGGTTGGTGGTCCCCCCTGCCAAGGTTTTTCCACCGCTGGATTGCGTAAAGAAGATGATGTAAGGAACGGCTTAATTCGCTCCTACCTAAAGTTTATAATGTTCACCAAGCCTAAAGTTATCTTTTTCGAAAACGTAAAGGGTTTCACGTTAGAGTTTAAAAAAAACAAGGCAGAAAGTAGTAAAGCCGCGAGAGCAAAGGGAATAGCATATTCAGAATATGTATTGCGTG
The DNA here is from genome assembly GCF_029360805.1 of Daejeonella sp. JGW-45. Lineage (GTDB taxonomy): Bacteria > Bacteroidota > Bacteroidia > Sphingobacteriales > Sphingobacteriaceae > Daejeonella. Next base: position 856,396 of record NZ_JARKNC010000010.1, read on the forward strand.
TGCTTAGATTTTTTGGTTATAAGGTCGAGGGCCAAATGGTAAATTTCGCTAAATATGGCATACCTCAAAAGAGAACAAGATTCATCTTGGTTGGTATCAGAAATGATCTGGCTAATGAAAAGCATTTGAATGCAAAATTTTTCTTTAAGAGTCTGGCTGCAAACAAAAAGCAATTCTTATCTGCCAAAGATCTTCCACAAAGCCCAAAGCTAGAAGACGCAATATCAGATTTGTTCAAATCAAATGGATTAGTTCCAACCCCAGATAGAGATAAAAGATTTTTCAACGGCAAGTATCTAAATGCTCAATCAGCATTTCAAAAACACTTACGTATTGGGAGTACTGGCATCTCGCCTAATAGCCATAGTTTTCCTAACCATCGCAAAGATATTATTGAGAAATTTGCTATTTTTTTGAAAGGCCCTAAAGGGAAAAACTTAAATAGCAAGTTCAAAAAATCAATGAATATCAATAAGCATGTAATCATTCCGCTTGCTGCAAAAAAACATGCGCCTACTATCACAACCTTACCGGACGATTATATCCACTACAAGGAGCCACGTATATTAACAGTGAGAGAATATGCACGTATCCAAAGTTTCCCCGACTGGTATGAATTTCAAGGAAAGTATACAACCGGCGGAAAAGACAGGGTAAATCAAGTGCCACGTTACACGCAAATTGGGAATGCCATACCACCCTTATTCGGAGAGCAAAGTGGCGTTATCTTAAAAGCTTTGGTTCATATTAACGACAATGGTTGAATACTTTAAGGTTAGCTCCGGCTTAAAAAATCTTATTGGAAGTGAACTCATTACAGATAACTATATTGCTGTATTTGAACTAGTTAAAAACGCCTTCGATGCTAGTGCAAAAAAAGTAATCGTTCGTTTCGAAAATAATTATTCAGGTGATGCTAGAATAATTATTATGGACGATGGGAAAGGAATGGATTATTCCGATTTAATTGATAAGTGGTTGTTTGTAGCTTATTCTGCAAAAAGAGATGGAACAGAAGATTATCGAAATAATTTAAAAGGTGCCCGCTACTATGCCGGAAACAAAGGTGTGGGTAGATTTTCGTGTGATAGATTAGGGTCTTCTTTAAGATTAATTACAGTCAAAAATGCCAAACAGGCTAAGATTGAAAGTCTAAAAGTTAATTGGAGAGATTTCGAGGTTGACCAGAAAGAGGAATTTTATAAAATCGCGGTAATACACGACACTCTTGAAAAGAATCCTTATCCATTAAAACACGGAACAATTCTAGAGATATCCGGGGTGAAGGATGGGGAATGGGATCGTGATTCATTCTTAAAATTAAAGGACAAACTTTCTAAGCTTATACAGCCAAATATTAATGTTTCAAATAAGGGTGAAGACTTTCAAATAATTCTGGAGGTGCCTGAAGAGGAAGAGGCTGATAAACATTATTTGGAAGAATGTAAAAAAGAAGGCAAACAGCCGATATATAGAGATATTGTAAACGGCCAAATTCAGAACTTCATTTTCGGTAGCTTAAATATCAAAACAACGAAAATTATCTCTGAGATTATTGAGGATAGAAAATTCGGCTCTGTCATCAAAACTAAATTGATAGACCGTGATATTGCAATTTATGAGGTAACGGAAAATAATACTTATGAGTATTTACGCAACGTTGATATACATTTATACTTTCTTAATAGGGCTGCTAAACGGACTTTTACCCTGCAAATGGGCATCGAGCCGGTAAACTTTGGAAATCTGTTTGTATACAAAAATGGCTTCAGAGTCCATCCGTTTGGAGATCCTAGAACTGATCCTTTCGGTATCGATTCTAAAGCCACCCAACATAGATCCAATTTACCTTTGAGGAATTTAATAGGCCAAGTTGACATTTTTGGTGACAACCCGTCACTTAGGGAAACAACAAGTCGTGATGGCGGCCTCATTAAGAATAACGCTTACATTGAATTAGAGGACTATTTATTTGAAAAGGTCTTAAAACGCCTTCAAAAATATGTTGTTGATGTAACTGAATGGGGCGTAAATGATGAAACGCTAGAAAATTTGTCAGGGGATGATTATAAAAAGAATCTGGCAAAATTTATATCGAATGTCACCACAGATAAAGAACTTATTGATATCTGGTACAATAAAGACATCCTACAACTTGTCGAAACGAAAGAGGAAAATAGCGCTAAAAAACTTGTTAGGAACTTTAAACGTATTGCCAGCGAAACAAACAATAACGAATTACTAGGTGAAGCTAATAAAATAGAAAAACGATTATTAAGCCTTCAGAATGCGAAAGCAGTAGCAGAGAAAGAAGCCGGAGTAGCTGTAGAAAAAAACATCCAGCTTACTAAAGAGCTTGAAGATCAAATAACAGAAACATTATTCGCTAAATCGATTCTAGGAACAGATACAAAAGAAGTTATAGGATTACAGCATCAAATTGACAGATCAACAGATCGAATTAATCGCAGAGTAGTTGATCTGGTAAATGCCATAAACAGGGGTGAGCATAAAAACGAGCTATTGAGTCTTGTAGAAAAAATAGGACTGGAGAATAAAAAAATCGCAACAATTGCTCAATATGTCACAAGGGCAAATTTCAACTTACAAGCCTCAGAAATAACAGCCGACCTAATTTCATACATTAAAGAATATGTTCACAATGTATTTAAAGAATCAGCATCATACCGTCAAAATCATAGACATGTTGCTATCGCCGTAGATAGCGGCAAGAATAAATTTAAAACTACTTTTCGTCCACTTGAAATAATTATCATACTTGACAACTTATTTAGTAACTCTGTTAAGGCTGGGGCAAAAAATATCAATATCATCCTTGACATAAAAAATAATGAATTAACTCTACGTTTTATCGACGATGGCAAAGGTGTGTCTGATGATATCTTACCTAAACTTTTTACGTTGTTGTTTACTACTACCAGGGATCAGGGCGGATCAGGGATAGGTTTATATCAGGTTAAACAAGTTATAGAACGAATGAAAGGGAAAATTTCAGTAAATAATAAACTTTCAAAAGGAACAGAATTCTTAATTAATGTCCCTAAATGAGAATACGCTATAGAATTCTGTGGTTCGAGGATGATGAACAGTACTTTGAAGAGGATTTGCAGCCCGAAATCAAATCTTTCGTTGAATCAAAAGGCTTTATATACGATTGTACTCATCGAAAAACTGGCGCAGATCTCGACACTTTAATCTCTTCAAGTGTTTACGACCTTATTATTTCTGATTTGAATCTTGGAGCAGATGAAACTGGAGAAAAGCTTATCGAATATATACGTGATGACAAACATGTGCTAACCGAAGTACTTTTGTATTCCGCTAATGAAGCGGCGTTACAACAAATTGTATCTAATAAAGGTTGGATAGAAAGGGCGTCATTTTCTATCGGCCTTGGCAATCTTCCACCTAAGCTTAAAAGTATTATTCAGTTTAGCATAAGAAAGGTTGAAGACGTTAACAATTTAAGAGGACTTGTTATTGCAGAATCTATCGACTTAGAGAAAAAAATTGAAAACGTATTGCAAATGTTTTTTGAAGCCGCCGAAGATTTAGTTAGTGCGTCGACAAAGGAAGAAGTACTTAGTTCTATATATACCAAAAAATTGGAAAACCATAACGAACATGCTAGTTATATAGAGAAGATAAAATTAGGTGATATAAAGGAACTTATTGACCAAGATGTATTAACAACTAATAACACCTACGAAGCGGTTCAAGGTATATTGAAAAATCGATTAAAAGGAGTTAATGCTCGGCTAAACGGTGGAGGTATTTCAAATGAAGATAAAGCTGTCTTAGCTGAAAAACAGGCTCAACTTACACAGTTAAGGACAGAATTCATAAATTTTAAAAAGGAAATTATTGACATAAGGAATATTCTCGCTCATGTCGAGGAGAAAACAGACGAGGATGGGAAACCCTACTTGCAAAGTATGATGAGAGGTAGAGATCCTATTAAGTTTGATGACGGAAAGTATATCGAAGTCCGAAAAAATCTACAAAAACACTCCAACAATTTGAATTTAATAACTGAGCATATTCTGCAAATCATTTGATAAAATATTAATTCAATTCAAATGCATTTAGGTTAAAGTAACTCCATTCTTATCACAACATTTACTTAAATATTACAACTATGTAATATTTTTATATCTTTACAAATATTACATAATTGTAATATTTGCATATGATTACACAGAAGCAGTTATTAGATTTCCGAAAACATAATTATCACGTTCTCCCCCTGCCAGCTTCTTTTGTAGAGGATTTCAACTTATTATTTTACAGTGGGGAGTTGGGAGCGATGTTGGAATTCTTTAAAAAGGAATACAAAGGCAGATTCGGAACTGAAAATATAGACATCACAGACCGTGTCCTTAACCATTGGCAAAATCTCAAAGTAATACCTGCAAATAGGACTGTAAAGCGGGGGTGGAGAGTTTGTGGATACATGGACCAAGTCTGGACCCTCATGGTCGCACAGCTCCGCTCTTTTGGTTACTCTCTAACATATCTAAAAGATATAAGAGAATACCTAAATATGTTTTCTGATGGCGTTAATGCCGACTATCCATTATTAGTACTATTTTTTGGCTATGCAGTTTCTTTCAACGACCTAATATACTTCTTAGCGTATGAGAAGGGCGGACAATTAATATTACGCTCGGATTATGTTATAGCATTAGCAGAGGGTAAAGATATCCCTGATCACATAGTAATTAATGTGACAGAAATAATGCGATCTGTTGACGACATTTTTCCAGATAAATTAAACACAACCGTACCAAACCTGAAACAATTAAATGAAAAGGAAGGCAGGATAATTGATGTTTATAGAAAAAAGGAAATTACCGAGATTACGATAAATAAGAGCGCAAATTCAGATCGGATGACTTATAGTTATAAGTTAAGTCCCAAAGATCGTGCGCTATTTAAAAAGCTACAGAAAGTCGATTATGGCCAACTAACTGTCAAGAAAGCCGATGGACAGATCGTAGCCAATGAAATAACAACTACAGAAAAATTATAAGCTATGAAATAAGTTCAAGCTATCTCAGATCAGTATACTGACCGGACAAGCCGGAGGTGTAGTCATTGAGATCAAAATGTTAACTATTGATGAATGCAACAAAACTTTAAATAAGACAGGTAAAAAATACAAGCAGGAGGATGTCAAGTTGATAAGGGATTTTCTCTACAACATGGCGCAATTAACTTTAACAGGCTTTTCAGATGAAACAAGAAAGAGCGGTACTTTATACGAGAGTGTCAACAGACGAACAGGCTAAACATGGCCACAGCCTACCACATCAACTTGAAGTGCTAACCCGGTACTGTGAAATACGAAATATAGAAGTTGTTGCTCACTTCCAGGAGGACTATTCGGCTAAGAATTTTAATAGACCGGAATTCATAAAAATGGAAAAGTTCGTGAAAGCTAATAGGAAAACTATAAATAAAGTGCTCGTTCACAAATGGGATAGATTTTCAAGGAATGTGGAGGAGGCTTTTACGCAAATTAGAAAATTTAAGGAGATAGGTGTCGAAATCAATTCTGTAGAGTCTGCCGTCGACTTCACAAATCGCGATAGCAAAGCTTTGCTGGCGTTGCATTTAGTTCTTCCTGAGATTGAGAATGACAAGAATAGTGATAGAACAACAGAAGGTTCACGCAAAGCAAGAAGAATGGGATGTTGGACAGGTCCACCACCATTCGGCTATGTAAATGCTAGGGACGAAAATAATAAGTCGACTCTTGTCCCGAACGAGCATGCAGTATTGGTCAAAGAATGTTTCGAGCAGCTTGCGACAGGGCTATATTCAGCAGAGGAAATAAGGAAACGGTATTATAATAAAGGGTTAAAATTACAAAAGCAGGCTTTCCTAAATCTCATAAGAAACTTTGCGTACACTGGTAAAATCTTTATTAAAGCATGGCGCGACCAGCCGGAAGAAGTTGTAAATGGCCTTCATGAGGGTATAGTATCCGAAGAACTCTTTAAAACTGTTCAGGATAGGCTTGATGGACGAGTAAAATTCCGAGGTATACCGTCTACTAAGAACGAAAGGTTTCCCCTGCGCGGCTACCTTAAATGCAATATCTGCGAGAGTAAATTGACAGGTAGTAGATCAAAAAGCAGGAATGGAGATTATCATTATTACTACCACTGCCAGAATGGGTGTAAAGAACGCTTTCGAGCAGACATCGCACATGCAACTTTTGAAGAAGGCTTAAAAAGGCTTCAATTTAGTCCAGAAGTTCGAGAATTATTTCTTCAAATTTCTAAAGACCTATATCAAAAAAATCAAGGAAATGTGACAAATGAAGTAAATAAGTTACTAGACGAGATAAAGGAAAAAGAAATATTAATTGAGTCCGCTGATGACAAGTATTTAAAAGGTGAGCTTAACAAAGAGCGGTATGAAAGTGCGATCAGTCGATATCAGAAAATCATACTCGAGAACAGAGTCACAATTCAGGAACTTAAAGCGGAGAGTACAGAAATTATTAAATACTTAAAATACAGTAGTAGCCTACTTACGGATATCGCATCTCACTATGAAAATAGTTCATTGGAAATTAAGCAAAAGCTAATCGGTTCGATATTTCCCGAAAAACTCATATTTTTTGAAAATAAATATCGAACCAAGAGACTAAATTCTGTAATTGGCCTTATTACTATAAGTAATAACGCTTTTGAGGTAGAAGAACCAAAAAAGGCCAGCTCGAAAGCTGGCCTATCCACTAAGGCTCCCGAAGCTGGGCTCGAACCAGCGACCCTCTGATTAACAGTCAGATGCTCTAACCAGCTGAGCTATTCGGGAATCTTTTACGCTTTTGGGCGTCTGGTTAATAATTCCTTCATGAATGAAGGAGCTCCCTGCCTGCGCAGTGACTGCGCCTTTCGGGAGTGCAATATTCGGGATTTTAAATTATTAATCCAATATTTGCATCAAAATTTTTTTAAATAAATATGAGCCTGATAATAATTGGTACCGTTGCCTTCGACGCAATTGAAACTCCTTTCGGAAAAACAGATAAAATTGTAGGTGGTGCGGCTACCTATGCAAGCCTTGCAGCTTCTTATTTCTACAACAAAGTAAAGATCGTGGGTGTAGTCGGAGAAGATTTCCATTCCGGTGATATTAAGAGCTTTAATGATCATGGAATAGATACCGAAGGCTTGCAGATCAAGAAGGGCGAGAAATCTTTCTTCTGGTCGGGCAAGTACCACAACGACATGAACAGCCGCGATACCCTCGTTACAGAGTTGAACGTACTGGCTGATTTCGACCCGATCATTCCGGATAGCTATCAGGACTGTGAATACCTGATGCTGGGTAACCTTACGCCGCAGGTGCAGCAGACAGTGATCAGCCGTCTCAGGAAACGTCCTAAGCTGATCGTGCTGGATACTATGAACTTCTGGATGGATATTGCACTTAACGATCTTTTAGACGTTATCAGGAATGTTGATGTGTTAACTATCAATGATGCCGAAGCCCGCCAGCTTTCCGGTGAGTACTCGCTGGTGAAGGCTGCTAAGAAGATCCTTAAAATGGGACCAAAATACCTGATCATCAAAAAAGGGGAGCATGGTGCACTTCTTTTCCATGACGACCTGATCTTTTCTGCTCCCGCATTGCCTTTAGCTGATGTTTTCGATCCAACAGGTGCAGGAGATACTTTCGCGGGCGGTTTCATTGGATACCTCGCGCAGGCAGGTACTATTAACTTTGCGAGCATGAAGAATGCGATCATTTACGGTTCCGCACTCGCTTCTTTCTGCGTTGAGAAGTTCGGAACGGAAAAGATCAAAGACCTCACAAAAGAACAGATCACCAAAAGGGTTCAGGAGTTTGTAAACCTGAGCAGCTTTGTGATTGAGAAATAATTCATTGCCCGGCTGTTGAGTATTCAGCATGCCGGGCGTTCCAGTATTTAACGGGGTGGCACACTGGCCACGATGAGGGAGTCCATGAAGCTTTTGTATAAAATCTTTAAATATGTCATGATCACCTTAATCTCAATTGCAGTGCTTCTTATCGCGGTTGCCATAATTTTTATGCAGCAGCCACACTTCGGCAAAGCGGCCTCCGGCGAACGCCTCGAGCGCATGAAACTGTCGAAGCATTATCGTGATGGTGCCTTTTCTAACCTGAGTTTCACGCCAAGTCTCACAGAGGGTTATACGTTTACGGGGGTGCTGTACGATTTTATATTTAAGAAGAACCCAAGGCAAAAGCCGCTGAATGCCATCCCCTATATCCAGACCGACCTGAAAAGCCTGCCTGCCGACAGCAATGTGCTTGTCTGGTTCGGCCACTCCTCGTATTATATGCAGGTTAATGGCCTGAAAATACTGGTCGATCCGGTATTCAGCGGGAACGCTTCTCCTGTTCCGGGAACCACCAGAGCGTTTGCCGGCACTAACACTTATGGAGTTGAGGATTTACCTGAAATAGATTACCTGCTGATCAGTCATGATCATTATGACCATCTCGATTATCAGACAATTAAGGAACTGAGCGGAAAAGTGAAAAATGTGATCTGCGGTTTGGGGGTCGGTGCCTACTTCGAGCAGTGGGGTTACAGGCCTGAGATGATATCGGAGCACGACTGGGATGAAACCATTGCTGTAAATAAAGATGTAAAGATCCACACACTCACCGCGCGGCACTTCAGCGGGCGTTCCTTCAAACGTAATAATACATTATGGATGGCTTACCTGATAGAAAGTCCCGGTCAGAATATCTTTATTGGCGGAGACGGGGGTTACGACAAGCATTTCGCGGATATCGGCAAACGTTTTGGGAGCATTGACCTGGCGATACTGGAAAATGGCCAATACAACGAAGCCTGGCATGCTATTCATTGCCTTCCCGAAGAGGTGGTTCAGGCAGGTAAAGATCTGAATGCTGGGCGGATCATGCCCGTACATTCCGGCAAATTCTCCCTGGCCCAGCACAGCTGGGATGAGCCCTTTATTGAAGTTTCGCGTCTTGCAAGGCTTCAGAACATCCCGCTTGTTACGCCTGTAATAGGAGAGGTGGTTTGGCTGGAAAACCGCGATCAAACCTTTACAGAGTGGTGGCAGGGAGTAGAGAAACTCAGGCTTCCATAATAGCCGCCCTGATCCTCATCACCATGTTGGCATAACCGTTTATCATGGCAGCTTTGGTTAGTTCAATGAACCGGGCTGATGAGCGGTCGTCCCTTATTGCACCTATTACTGTGTTTTTGTTCAGGAAGAATGCCTGGGTCAGTGAACTAATATGGAAGAGCGGCACTTTACCTTCATGGAAGTTTTGTCTTAGTCCGGCAACGCCAGCTACCCTATCCGTGAGATCGATGTGATAGTTGTCGGCATACACTTGCGTCATAAAATCCCATATCCCTTGAATCTCGGCATTTTTATCCTGTGCCTCATGGTATTGTGAAATGGAAGTGAGCCAGAATGCAGTGACAAATGGATCGGGCGAAATGCGCAGTAAGGAGTCGGCGGCAACTACTGCCCTTATTGGGGCCAGGATAGTTTCGAGGGCACCATCGGTATCCAGGTTCATCGTCCGGAATCGTTGTGCCACTTCATCTCCAAGGGCCAGCTTATCCATCACACTCATGGTATGGGTTTGTGCTTTCAGCCAGGCCGGCACCATACTCTGGATATTGAAATTGGGTATTTCGTTTGCTGCAGATGCTGTTGCGTAAGTATTCCAGGCGGTTGAGTCGAGCAGGAATTCTGCGTCGATGATATGCTTGGTCGCTGATCTGCCGTCGATCACGTTAGAGTCGTGCAGGTCGCCGGTGCCTGTCAGAGAAGTGATAGCTGCTGTCCTGGCGGCCGAAACCCAGCCGGCCCTGATCTCTTCCGGCCCAATTATAGCGGGTGCCACCGCAGGCCCAACATCGCCGGCCATGTGCTGAAGGCCATTGCTCACGAAACTGTGTGTGCCAACCTCTGAAGCGGCCGTTGTAGTTGCTGCGCTTCCGAGGGCCGACACGCTGCGGGCGGCACTTACGGCTGAACCGACGAGTGCGTTCTCAACGCTGCCGTCGCGGCCCTTAAAATATAGAGTGCGGCCGCCCGGGAAGGTTACTTTTGCGGTAGGCAGCGTGTTTGGATGGGCTTCCGCCGGATCGGCCTTGATCTCCGTAGGCGCATCTGTTGCCAGATTGATCATGTTGCTGGCAGCAAGGGCCGGTCTCGTGTTATTCAGGGTTGTTTCGATCTGCTGCAGGTCTGCAAGTGTTTGAGCGCCCATATTAGCGCCGTCTGCGCCGCGAAAGGCCCGGATAGCGATCAGGGTTTTATTGGAATCCTGATCAAGTGCGGGGCTGTTAATCCCGCTTATTGCTGTACTGGCTTCCACCGCAATATTGTGGAACTCCTGCGGGTTATATTGACGGGTGTACCAGCCAGCTGTACCCTCGCCGCCACCGGCACCCCAGTCCATCGCTTTTGTAACACTTCCGCTGTAATTTTGCACATTAAAGTAAGTATTTACGGCATCTGTAGGCCAGGTGAACGTATTGCCCGAGCCGATCTCAGTGATCACTTTCATTTGGTCCATAATGCCGTCGGGGTGCCTGCCTGTGTTGTTTATCTTGCCGATCTCCTTATTCACCAGCTGAGCCACGGGCTCTCCTCCTCCACCTGTTTCGCTTTTCATCTGCACAGTGGGCTTAACCCTGCCCTGTTTTTGTTGTACCACATGCCATGCTTCATGAGGAAGATGCTTTTCCTGTCCTGAGGCAAGATGTATCTCTGTTCCCTGCGCATAAGCATGAGCATTAAGCTGTGCAGGTTTGTCGGAGTTGTATTTTACCCGCACGTCGTCCATCGTTTCGCCCGATAAGCTTTCAATGCCGTCTTTCAGTTGGTCGGGCATGCCTGTTTGGTTGGGTGTATCCGCTTTCCCGCCAGATTTCAGCTGGGCTGCGGCAGAACCTCCGCCAAAAGCGGGCACTGCTGGCAGGGTAAGTGGCCCTTCGCTTCGACGCCCTTCCCCCGATGGGTGATTTCTGGAATCGAATTGTATATCTTCACTATTTCTCTCAGACTGATGTGCAGCCGGGCGAGTGCGGTCAGGATCTTTGTCGGCGTGTGTGTTTGTCATAGGAGAAAGTATTGATGCACCTGTTTATACGCAAAGGTTTTCCCGAAAGTTATCATGCAGTGGGCTTCACCGCCAGACAAGCGTCACACAAATCTTGCGATCCGTTATCCTGGCAGCCTCATCTCGTAATAGAACGAAAGCCGCAAGAAAACCGCAAACTTTACACCTATTTCCCGGCACAGCCTTAACACTGTTTAAGCACTGTCTTAGCACTTCCCAAGCACTTAGATAGTAGCGCTTGAGATTTGCGACATTTTGCTGTTCTGGTTTGGGAAGATGCGACATTTGCGGCTTTTATGCACCGGTTTAATGTACAAAGAAAATCATTTTGAGAGTGAAATTTCACTCTCAAAAATTTGGAATTCTCGTCCTAATTTCGTATCTTTTAATAGGCAGGATAGCCTGCCCGTTCTTTGACATCTTGTAAATAAAAGGGGGTTATAACACTGGTTAACAGCCGGTTCTATTATATATTTTATTACCGGGAGTGTCCGGGCACTCCCGGTAATTTTTTGGGTACCTTTAAGGGGAGGCTACCACTACGATCTGGTTAATAATTTAATTATTAAGAAATATACGAGCATGTAAAACTTGAGAAATGTGAGTGAACGGATAGTGAACCCTTAGTGAACCCTTAGTGAATAGATAGTGAATGAATTGTCCCAGCCTTCCGTTTTCCGTTTTTACCGTTCAAACTGCTCAATCTGGTACTTTATTTGCTCTAAAGTTAAAACATTTGTACTTTTTCAAAAAAAGAAGACACACGTTAAAATGATGTTTCGTCACTTGTATTACTATATATGCAATCAAAATCGTTTTGGATACCTGTTGTTTTCCTCTTATTCGGCTTCTTATGGGCGGTAACAAGTGAATGGGGCATTAATTTGCTCTACACGTATTATAGTTCTGTTTCACCTGTAGTTATCCGGATGCTAAGCAGGATGGGTTTTGTATTGCTTACAGGAATACTGCTGTTTTTACTGATCAGCAGATCACAACGGAAGTTACAAGACTCGGATCAGCAGTATCGCAACCTTTTCTTCTCTAACCCCAATCCCATGTGGATCTATCAGCTCGGGGCCTTCAGGATTATCGAGGTGAATAATTCCGCCCTGGCAAAATACGGATACAGCCGGAAGGAGTTTCTGCAGATGTCGCTCAGCGATATACTTCCACGCGATTATCATGATAAACTGGTCAGCTATATTGAAGCGGGTAAAACACAGATTATTGAGGGTGCCTTGTGGAAACACAAATTAAAGTCGGGCGAGTTGATAACAGTCTCGGTAGCAACGCACCGTCTGACCTTTAATGGTTTGGAATGCAGCATGGTCATGATTACGGATGTAACGCAGTTAGCCGAAAGTAAGCAACAACTGGCGGAGGCGTTTCGTGTGGAGAGGCAATTGAATGATAAGCTGGACCAAAATCTGAAGCTGATTGAACGAAGTCATGAAGAAAGCAGGAAGATGGCAGAGGTGATCGACAAAGTAAGTAATCTCGTGATCATTTTTAATGCGGATCATTCTATCTCCTGGGTCAATAAGGCCTTTACCGAATTCACCGGATATACACTGGAAGAGAGCATCGGAAAGACTCCCGGTGATCTCTTAACAGGCTCGCTGACCAGTGCGGGCACTATCAGTGCGCTTATCGAAGCCTTAGAAAAACGAAAGTTTATTACGACCGATATCATTAACTACAAAAAGAGTGGCGAACCCTATTGGGCCGAATTGAATATCTCCCCAATTTTTGATAAGGAGGGTGAGTTCGAGTTCTTTGTTTCCATAGAAACCGTTATCAATGACCGGGTGGAAAAGCAAGAGCTGCTGGACAGGCAATACCGGGCTTTCCGGGAGATCGCCTGGACTAATTCTCATGAAATGAGGCGCCCGCTGGCAACGCTTCTGGGTCTTGTAGACCTCCTGAAGCAGGCCGGGAGTGAAGATGAGCGGGCTGAGTATATAGCTCTCCTGGAAAAGTGTTCGCAAGAGCTTGATCAGATCATAAGAGACAGTGCATTGAAGATAAATGCCCTGGAGGATGAAGTAAATCCTTCCTCAGAATAGCAAGGAAGGAAGAAAGAATGTTAAGCGACATTCCCGGGTAAATCAGGGACCGACCCCTGATTAATTATTGCCGATCTGCCGGCTGATAAAAGCCAATTCTTCGACGGTCAGCGCTTTGCCGGTTTTATTTTGCCATCGTCCGTTAAGGTGCCTTTGTATAACGGATAGCAGTCCGCCGTCTTTTAATAAATGAAATTCAGAGTATTCTTCCTGGTGCTCAGCGCGGACACTGATGCGGTCACAGGTGTGGAACGACCGCGGGCAGTCAATTTCAAAAGAAGTCATAATGGTATTATTGAGCGTTAACTCAATGATACAGAAATAAAATATCAACAGACGGCCCGGTTCGGAAAAGTTTTACACACTTTATTCACTTATCCGGCAATCAGGTTAAAGCTTAGTCGACGTATGCGATGCATCCCACTTGTACAAGAATGCCATCTCGTCCCATCTGCGTTACTTTGGAACTGCTGAATGAGCGCACCGGAGGGTTTTCGGGGAAGAATTCATGAAAAGCCTCGTTAATGAGGCCGAGGTTCTTTTCAGGTTCAGCTATCGTCATAAAGATCTGAAGTACATTTGACATGTTGGAGCCTCCTTCTTCGAGAGATTCTTTCATGCTGGCAAGGGCACTTCTCACCTGTACTTTCGCATCGCCGGGTATTGCCCTGTCTGCTTCGTACCAGCCGCCAATCCCTGCTACAAATATCAGGTGCCCTGAACGCAGGCATTTAGAAATGAGCGAGCCATTGCGTGAGGCTCCGATCAATTGTTTCTTGGGTAACCACTCTTCAGCTTCCGGTACTTTGGTTGCATTTGATGGAGAGGACAATGCTGCTGCACCTGCTAAAGGAAGTAAGGTTAAGCCTGAGAGGATCTCTAGTCGGTTCATGAAATAAATGTTTCTTAGAGTAAATGTAATAATCAGGAAATTATATTGAGAGTACTATCTGCTAATTCACGCCTTTATTACAAAGAAGAGGTCATGGGGAGAAGAGGGCTTAGTCACAAACAGCCACATCACCCTTAGGGGGAACAGGCGAAGTAATATATGGGACATCCACGTTTAATGCGCGGATGATAAGCAGCGATCCGGCGATCACGAATAATGCCGGCATCATTAATCGTGGTGCACGAAAGCGTTTGACAACGGATGAGAACAGCGATACAGCAATAAGCATAGGCGTGGTACCCAGTCCAAAATAGAGCATGAATTCAGCGCCCTGCAGCGTTGATCCGGCGTTGAGCGATCCGGCGATTGCCACATACACCATTCCACAAGGGATAAGCCCATGCAGGAAGCCGGCAAAAAGGGAACCATAAGGTCTGCTCAACATCCTGCCGAGTGATGTTACCAGCGGATTGAACAGCCTGTTGTAAAAGCCGTTAAGCGGGCGCCATGTGCTTTGTTTAAAATGTGATACAGCAACACCAATCAGCAGAGCACCGGTGACAAGGCTTAGCGCCTGCTGCCAGCCTGCAAGGGTAAACAGGCCCCCAATTGATCCGGCGATGGCCCCCAGTAATGCATAGGTAAATACCCGGCCAGCCTGATAAATAACTTTTTGAAAAAGGCTGAACCACATTCCTCCCTGAAAAGGGATTGACATAACCAGGGGCCCGCACATGACCAGGCAATGCAGGCTGCCAAACAAACCGGTGAAAAATGCAAGGCTCTGGTAACTCATGGCATTAATATCTTGTCCTGATAAAGGTATTTCTCTTCGCCCGCCTGATAGCGGATCCTTAACAACCAGGAACCGGATTCAAGTTCATTGGCCGGAATAAATACTTCTTTCGTAGCGAGATCGGTTTTAAACGACCTGTCAAACTTCGAATCCGATAAGCGGCGAAGCTCTATTTGATAAGTAATCTCTTTTTGGAATCTGATGCTCAGACCCTTACGAGCGGTACTGATTGCCGGGAGCATCCCGTCTTTTTCTGCTGCTTGCTTCTGATTAAAATCAATATCAAAAGCCTGGCCTTTTTCATAGTAGTCGGCTTCTATCAGCGAGTCAGCCTGATGAGGGGGGATCATCATGATCACCAGGGTGACAATGAATCCCATAAATAAAAGCAAGCCGGTGATGATCTTTGTTCCCCAGTTCATAGTTTTTAATTTGGCGGTGCAATAAATGTTGTTTTTGCGCTGGAAATCGTCCTTCCCCCTGCTGCTATTTCCAGGGTGATCCGGCTCTTATATTTTTTCACGGCGTGTTGAGGGCGGATCAGGAAGAATGTAAGTTTGGCGCTTTCTCCCTTGTTAATGATCCCGGGCTTGTTAATGTATTGTATTTTGGTGTTGTTATCAGGCATTACCAGCGAGAAGCGGATAGGAGCAGTGGTTTTGTTGATCAGTTCCGCATTGTACAGGTTGCTAACCGTGCCGTCGTCCCGCATCTGATACAGTGTGCCGCCGGCGCGCAGAACCGTTGCACTGATATCCGACCTGGTAATAAGCAGGAAGGTGAGCGTGCCAAAAAGCACGGCAAGGATAGCAGCATACGCGTAGATTCTTTTGCCGATGGAATGCGGTTTACTTTCAGCTACTCCCTCCTCTGATTTAAAACCGATAAGCCGCAGCGGCCGGTGTGTTTTTTCCATCACCATGTCGCAGGCATCAATGCAGGCAGTACAGTTTATGCACTCCATCTGAGTGCCCTGGCGGATGTCTATACCGGTAGGGCATACATCTACGCATAGATTGCAGTCTACGCAATCGCCCGTTGGTGCTTCCGAATGTTTATTAATATGGCCGCGGGGCTCGCCCCGTGTGTAGTCATAAGCAACTACCAGTGTCTTGCGGTCGATCAGTACTTCCTGCAGGCGGCCGTATGGGCAGATCACCGTGCATACCAGCTCCCGGACTTTTGTAAATACCAGGTAGAAGGCTGCGGTAAATACTACTATAGCAGCGAAGCCAACAAGGTGCAGGCCTACGGGTTCCGTGATTATTTTCAGAAGTGCATCCGAACCAATGAAATATGCAAGGAATATATTGGCTATCAAAAAGGAAATCAGGGCAAATATCACATGCTTACTGGCTTTCTTCACAAATTTCGATGCTGATAAAGGTGCAGCATCAAGTTCTTTCTGCTTTTTGGCATCCCCCTCGATCCAGTATTCGATCTTGCGAAAGACCATCTCCATAAAGATGGTCTGCGGGCAGGCCCAGCCGCACCAAACCCTGCCGAAAACTGAAGTGAACAAAACAATAAAAACAATAAATGACAGGGTCGCTAATACGAACAGGTAGAAGTCCTGAGGCATGAACACCACGCCGAACACAACGAACTTTCGCTCGAGGATATCAAAAAGGAACAGTTGTTCGCCATTTAGCTTGATGAACGGCCCGGCGAACAAAGGGATCAGCAACAAATAGCTCACCAGGCTCCTGTATTTATACAATCTGCCTTTGATCAGCTTGGGATAAATCCACACCCGCTTATTACCGGGCAGATCTGTTTGCTTGATTACTTTAGCTGCTGACATTGTGAAATGGTATTAACTTTCTTCCTGGCCTTGCGGCGCTTTAGCATTAGGTGGATTGCTGCCTTTGAGGGACATGATATAGTTAGCCACATCGGCAATCTGTTTGGGGCTTAGGGTTTTTTCCCAGGGGATCATTCCTTTTTCGGGAACTCCGTACTTTATTGTTTTGAAAACATTATTTACAGTACCGCCATGCAGCCAGAAGGTGTCTGTAAGGTTTGGCCCGACACTTCCCTGTCCCTTATCACCATGGCATGCTACACAATTGGTATTATAAATGGCCTGACCGGCGCTGGTTACTTCCGGTGCGAGGTTTTCTTTCACCGAGTTTTCATCAATGTTATTCCCCGCTTTTGCCAGATAAGCGTCCTTGGCTACCTTGGCCTGGGCCATTTCGATCTCGTACTCTTCTTCCTGCATTTTGCCGTAGTCAAGTACATGAAAATACATCATGTAGCTGAATGCAAAGGCGATTGAGCCGTAGAAAAGCCACATAAACCAGGCAGGAGTCGGGTTGTCGAGCTCGGCGATGCCGTCAAACTCATGGTGCATGATCAGGTCTTTCTCTTCAGAGATCGGTTTTAAGCCAAGAAGCCTGGCCCATATTCCGGGTTTAGATTTTTGCTTCTCCAGCCATGCTTCGTAATCGAGCGGCTCGGGAGCCTCCGCGGCAACGACGAAAGGGGTAGGGTTGCGCATTTCTCTGGCAATAACCTTGAAGGCTTTGAGCATTGCTAAAGAGGCAATAAGAATGATCAGGGCGGTAAGAATGAATACCACGACCAGTATCTCTGTATAGATGTTGCCGGACGATTGTCCGGCCGGAAGGCTTTTCTCCTGTGCTGATGCAGACAGGGATAGTAAAAGTGCAGGTGAGAGATATAATAATTTCTTCATTTTGCAATGATGCTTAGAGTTCAGGAGATAAGTTAGCCGGCGTTAGTGATCGATGGACTATCAGAACGGTTGGTTTCGTCATCGGAAAGGGGCAAATTGCTCATGTATTCGATGTGTTTCTTTTTCATACGGATCAGCATAACAGCTACCAGAATGAAAAATATAAGAAACAGCCACAGTGACGAAATAAGATAGATGCGGCTATCGGCGAAGTTTTGTATGAATTGCTTGAACATGTCTTTGAGTTATAAGTCTTGAGTTGTAAGTAATGAGTTAGTGATACGTTGTACGTACAGCGTAGCACGTAAAACGTACTACTTTATATCTGTTCCCAGCCTTTGCAGATAAGCGATCAGGGCAATGATCTCGCGATCGTCCTTGACTTTGATATTGTCCTTTTTCAGGTTATCAGCAATTGTTTTCGATTGTGTTGTTAAATCCCTGTTGGCAATCACTTCATAGCCCGGGGCATATGGCACGCCAAGCGATCTCATCGCTTTGACTTTGGATACCGTAGTTGTAGTATCCAATTGCTGCTCGATCAGCCAGGGGTAGGGCGGCATGATGCTTCCCGGGCTCATAGTTGTGGGGTCGAGCATGTGGTTAAAGTGCCATGCATCCGAATATTTCCCGCCTTCGCGATGAAGGTCGGGTCCGGTTCGTTTGGATCCCCAAAGGAACGGGTGATCGTATACAAACTCTCCGGCTTTACTATAGTCCCCATAGCGCTCGGTTTCAGACCTGAAAGGTCTTACCATTTGTGAGTGGCAGTTCACGCATCCCTCACGGATATAGATATCACGGCCCTGAAGTTCCAATGGCGAATAAGGCTTCACGCTGGCTATGGTTGGTACGTTGGATGAGATAATAAATGTTGGCATCATCTCGACCATTCCACCGATCAGAATGACAATGACGGAAAAAACCATGAAGGTCATTGGCTTACGCTCCAGGGAGCGGTGCCAGGTATTTTCACCTTTTCCTGCTACAAACACGGGGCTGAGGGCAACAGCCTCGGCAGGTTCGTTAGCAAGCAGGCTGCCTTTTTTCATTGTTTTTACCAGATTATAGGTCATGACAATAACCCCGGTCAGGTACATTACACCTCCTACAGCACGGAACATATGCATAGGAATGATCTCGATAGTAGTTTGCAGGAATGCAGGATATTTAAGCAAGCCATCCGGTGTAAATTCCTTCAGCATCAGTCCCTGGGCAAAGCCGGCCAGGTACATTGGGATCGCATAGAAAAGGATTCCCAGGGTGCCGATCCAGAAATGGAAACTAATCAACTTCTTCGAGAAGATCTCTGTCTGATAAAGACGTGGTACCAGCCAATACAGTATGGCAAAAGTTAAAAAGCCGTTCCAGCCCAGGGCTCCCAAGTGCACGTGTGCCACGATCCAGTCGGTAAAGTGAGCTATTGCATTCACCTGCTTCAGGGAAAGCATCGGACCCTCGAAGGTGGCCATACCATAGGCCGTAAGACCTACTACCATGAATTTCAGGATGGCGTCATCCCGTACTTTGTCCCATGCCCCGCGCAGAGTCAGCAAGCCATTGATCATTCCGCCCCAGCTTGGCGCGATGAGCATGATAGAGAAGGCAACTCCCAGCGATTGGGCCCAGCCTGGTAATGAAGAATACAGGAGATGGTGCGGGCCAGCCCAGATATAAATAAATATCAGCGACCAGAAGTGGAGAATGCTCAGTTTATAGGAGTAGACCGGCCGATTTGCCATCTTGGGAAGAAAATAATACATCATTCCCAGATAAGGTGTGGTTAGAAAGAATGCAACGGCATTATGCCCGTACCACCATTGTACAAGGGCATCCTGGACACCGGCATAGATATAATAGCTTTTGAATGCAGATATAGGCAGCTGGGCCGAATTTACAATGTGCAATACCGCTACAGTAACAAAAGTTGCAATGTAGAACCAGATCGCCACATACATATGGCGCTCGCGGCGTTTGATGATCGTACCAAACATGTTTATTCCGAAGATCACCCAGATCACCGTGATGGCTATATCTATGGGCCATTCCATTTCCGCATATTCATGGGAGGTGGTGAACCCCAGAGGAAGTGTAATAGCCGATGCCACGATGATCAGCTGCCATCCCCAGAAGTGGATCTTACTCAAAACATCGCTGAACATCCGGGTTTTTAAGAGCCGCTGAAGGGAATAATAAACACCCATAAATATACCGTTGCCGACGAAGGCAAAGATTACGGCATTGGTGTGAAGGGGACGGATCCTGCCAAACGTAGAGTACTGGCTACCCAGGTTCGCTTCCGGCTTAAAAAGCTGGAATGCTGCGAGGATCCCAACGGTCATACCTATTATTCCCCAGATGACGGTGGCTATTCCAAAGTTCCGGACGATCCGGTTGTCATATTGAAATTTTTCGAGCTGCATATTTATGTATCGGTTTGTTTTACGTGTGCAAAATTACTTTTGGATGACTCAACAGGGAGTGACGAGGATTAATTGAAAATGTGATGTTCGTCACTTTTAACTGGGGCGTGAATTTTATTGTCAACGCCCAATTAACTATCAACTTCTCCGGGTTTGTCCTCATCGAAAAGTATCCTCACTGCTGGAGTATGCATATCATCATTCTGTCCGGTGTTCATTGACCAAAAGAATGCTGCAAGAAAGATCAGCGCAAGTACTATACTGCAGCCGATAAGGAGATACAAAATGTTCATTTATGGTCTTTTGATCTATAACGGGGGTAAACGATGAATACAGCGAAAAGAATGATTCCCAGCACCAATGGGGCACCAAGAAGGAGGTTTGTTATGGTCATGACAGTTTGTTTTTAGCGGCATAGTAACGTGTAAGAGTTGATGTAAACAGGATAACTGAAATGGTGCTTAGCGGCATGAGCACAGCGGCCAGCAGAGGTGAAAGTAATCCCTGCACTGCAAAATATACTCCCACGAGGTTATAGCTTCCCGAGATCACAAAGCTCATCCGGATAGTTTTCAGGGCATCTTTTGACTGCCTGATAAATGCGGGTAGCAGGGAAGTCGATTTTCCGTTCAGGATAGCATCACATGCCGGACTGAAATTATTGATATTGTCGGTAACTGCGATCCCAGCGTCGCTTTGTTTTAGCGCCCCTGCATCATTCAAGCCATCGCCAAGCATCATTACGTTTTTACCCTGCTTCTGGAGATCCTCTATATACTTGAGTTTGGACAAAGGCGATTGCCGGAAATGCATACCTGAACCTGCGGGAAGGAGCATAGACAGCTTTTTCCTGTCTGCTTCATTATCACCAGATATAAGGTGCAGTTCTTTGTCTGCCGACAGCTCATCAAAAAGGGATTTGAGGCCCGGGCGCCAGAACTGTCCGATTCTAAAGCAACCTTTGTAGTTTCCATTGATCTCAAGGTGCGAAGTAGCTGTGCCGTCAAGGTTCCCGTGTTCGCGGACGTAGTCAGCCCCCAACCTTACCTCATTACCACTTATCCAGCCATGGATCCCTTTGCCGGGTGTCTCTGTAAAGCTGGAAACGGGCATATATTGCCCTGAGCCTAAATGTTTAATAATTTTTTGACTTAGGGGGTGACTAGAATTTCTCGCCAGCGACGCTGCCAGTACTTTTTCTTCGCTCGAAAGCTCTCCCGTAAAGTTAACTTCGGCCGTGTCCGGAGATGTGATTGTGCCTGTTTTGTCAAAAACCAGGGTGTCTATTCGGGCAAGTTGTTCAACAGTATGTGGACTGCGGAGGTAGAACAGATGCTTGTCAAAGAGCGATAGCACTGCGGACAGGGTGAAGGGTGTGCTTAGGGAAAGCACGCATGGGCAGGCCACTATAAGTACGGCTGTAAAGGAAGTCCAGGCGCGCTCTGAATCTAAAGAAAGAGCCCAGTATGCCCCGGCCGAAAATGCGATGATCAGGGTAACAACGCTGAAATATTTTGCGATCGAATCATTGAAGTTTTTTCCTTGCGTTTCGCCTCTCGCGAAAGCCTCATTGTTCCATAGAGTAGTGAGGTAGCTTTGCGATACAGGTTTAACCACTTCCAATTCTATAGCTTCGCCAAGCTGGCGTCCGCCGGCATAAACAATCTCGCCAAGGACCTTACGGACAGGGGCGGCTTCGCCGGTGACAAAACTGAAATCAACCAGCGCATCACCTTTCATTAATATAGAGTCTGCAGGGATGATCTCGTTATTACGGATCAGAGTCCTGTCGCCCACTTTCAGTTCTTCGAGCGCAATGGATTTTTCAACCGTCTCTCCGATCACTGTAACAGCTACCGGAAAATACGAGCGGTAATCCCGCTTGAAAGAAATATGGCTGTAAGTACGTTGCTTGACCCAGCGTCCCATTAATAACAAAAAAACGAGTCCCGTAAGTGTGTCGGTAAATCCCGGTCCGCTGGAGGTGATGATCTCAAACGCGGATCTCAGGAAAAGAACGGCGATGATCAGAGCCAGCGGGATATCCAGGTTTATATGTTTGTGTTTTATGCCAGTCCAGGCCGAAGTGAAAAATTCACGGCCGCAATAAAAGGTGACGGGTAAAGCGAACGCCAGGTTCATCCATCCGAACAGAGACCGGAATTGCACTTCATATGATGACATGCCAAAGTACTCGGGAAAACTCAGCAGCATCACATTACCCATACAGAACCCGGCTACGGCAATTTTTTTAATCAGGTCGCGGTTTACAGTGTCTTTTTTCTCCTTTACGACATCCTGCAGGCTGATAAGGGGCTCGTAACCAATCGAGATCATCAGGATCACCAGCTTCTTGAAAGACAATTCCTTATTACGGAACGTTATAAAGACTTGTTTTTTGAGAAAATCTATGCGTGAGTGAACTATGGCCGGATTAAATTTATGAAGGTGTTCGAGGAGCCAGATGCAGGAACTGCAATGAATAGCTGGTACATAGAAAGTAACCGTACTCACCTTTTCGTCCGTATAATCTGTCAGTTTGGAGATAATGGAGGGCTCATCTAAATAGTCCAGGTGCTTGACGGATTGTATCTGTGCCTGACCCGGATTGTCATTGTAAGCATAATAGCTGCACATACCCGTTGAGGAAAGTACTTCGTACACACTTTTGCAACCAATGCAGCAGAACTTTTTGTCATCGATTACGTAGCTGCTACCGGGTGCTTCGGTTCCGCAATGGTAGCATTTTTCTGTTACTAAAACTTGAGTATCCATTGATCTTAAATTGTGGTAAAGGTTAGGGAATCAACCTTAAGGTCAAATGACACTGATTATTGCAAATAGTGATTTATATCACGAATACAACCAGGTTTTAAATCGAACTCATGACGAAGATCATTTTTTTTAATGCCCGTTTATAATCGAGATCATAGTTTACGATAAATTGTATACCGTCTTTTGTAAGTATAACAATAATATTTTAACCATGGAAATTTTAGATATTCTCGATGTAACTCAGATAGAGCCCAGGCTTAAGCACCCCCGGATCTTTGAAAAATTTGATTCTTTAAATGCCGGGGAAGGCTTTATTATAGACAATGATCATGATCCCAAACCTTTGTATTACCAGTTAATCGGTGAACGTGGGCAGGTATTCACCTGGGAGTATCTTGAAAGTGGCCCGGAATGGTGGAAAGTTAAAATAACAAAGACCGATCCGCAGGATTCGACCGAAACTATCGGTGAGATGGTGTCTAAGGACTACCGTAAAGCGCAGATCTTTAAGAAGTTCGGCATCGATTTCTGCTGTGGTGGTAAAAAAACCGTTGAGGAGGTTTGCAGAATTAAGGGGCTGGATGCCAAGTTGGTGAAGGCAGAATTAGGCGGCCTGGGCGATCAACTGCAAAGCAGTGGTCATAATTTCAACAGCTGGGCGCTTGATTTTCTTGCGGACTATATTGTAAATACTCATCACGACTACGTAAAAACAAACGTACCCTTTGTTACCGAATTGGCGAATAAAGTGGCCCGGGTACATGGACAAGCCCACCCTGAAACCATTAAGATCGCCTTCATATTCAACGAAACCGGTAAGGATCTGCTTCTGCATATGATGAAAGAGGAAAATGTAGTATTTCCTTTTGTCAGGGATTTGGTTCAAAAAGGCAAAAATGGAAGAGGAACTCCCGCAGCAACTTTTGATAGCATTGAAACCCCTACTCAGATGATGGAGGTTGAACATGAACATGCCGGAGAAGCCATGGCTGCCATACGGGAATTAACTTCAGATTACACTCTCCCTGAAGGTGCGTGTACTTCTTACACGCTGTTGTACAAAAAGCTCGAGGAATTTGAAAATGATCTTTTCAACCATGTACATCTGGAAAATAATATCCTGTTTCCAAAAGCGATCGCTCTTGAAAAAGAATTGAACGGTTGAGCAGATATGAAGTGCCCGTGCAGGATTGCTGCCGGGCTGACTTAGCAAAGATGATGAACATGCGGATAAACGAAAGAACAAAGATCTCGGAACTGATAAAAGCTGATCCTGGGGTTATTGAAGCTCTGGCGTCTTTTAACCCTCATTTCAATAAGCTCAGAAATCCTGTTCTTAGAAATCTTCTCGCTAAAAGGGTCAGTATTTCAGATGCTTGCAGGATCGCGGGGTGCAAACCCCGTGACTTTCTTGACCGGATGGCGAGCATGGGGTTTGAAACAGAAGGGACCGGAATCTCATTAAAAGCTGCTCGCGCAAACCATGCAGCGCCGGCATCTATCGCCGGCATGCCTACAGTGGAGCTAGACGTAAGGCCTGTTCTGGCGCGCGGGGATGATCCTCTTAAACTTATCCAGGAAACAGTGCGGGGATTGAGAGCAGAAGAATGTCTGAAGATCGTCAATACATTTGAACCAACACCCCTGATCAACTTGCTTGCTAAGCGGGGTTATGAATCATGGATTGAACGGCTTGCGGAAGATTTGTACATAACGTGGTTCGTCAAAAGTGAACCCAGCTCAAATAAGCCCGGTGTATCTGCTGGTATTGAAAGTGTTTTAGAAACAACGGGCGAATTTGAGCAAATCTTGCAGTCTTTCGGTACGAGTAAACTGCATACGATCGATGTACGGGATTTGCCTATGCCCTTGCCTATGAGGCATATTATGGAATGCCTGCCTAAATTAAAGCAGGATGAGGCCCTTTTTGTTTATCATAAAAAAGTGCCTGTTTATCTTTTGCCCGAGCTCAAGGAACTCGGTTTCAGGTACTTTATACAGGATTTAGGCGATGGCAGGGTAAATATGCTTATATGTAAAATATGAATACTTCGGAACGTCCGGCCCTTGATTTATACAAACTGGTTGTAGTACATTACCTGGTCTCAGCTTTGTGTTTTGTCGGCTTAGCTGTCATGTTAATGATAACTGCAGGAAATTTAACCGGCCATTATTTTCATCCTCAAATACTTGCGGTCACACATATGGCAGCTTTAGGATGGGGCACACTGATCGTTTTTGGAGCGATTTATCAATTGCTGCCGGTAATCTTGGAAACAGAGCTCTATAGTTATAAACTCGGCTGGCTTAGTTTAGGGCTTTTCATACCGGGTCTTACTCTGCTCGTTTGTTCTTTTTGGCATTTCCAGCCGGGGCTGTTGATGCAGTGCGGAAGTATCTTACTTTTAAGCGGCATTACTTTATTCGGACTTAATGTATTCCTGACCGCAAAACAGAACCGGGATGATATTCACCAGGAGTTTATTATCACCGCATGTATATGGCTGATGGCTACAGCCCTTTTAGGAGCCCTGCTGGTTTTTAATTTCCGTTATGCCTTTTTGCAAAAAGACCATCTGTTGTTTCTGAAGCTTCATGCTCACATGGGGTTAGCAGGCTGGTTTCTGATACTTATAACCGGGGTTAGTTCGAAATTAATACCGATGTTCCTGGTGTCTAAAGTACAAAAGAATAGCTTGTTGACCTGGAGCTACTACTTAATGAACGCCGGCCTGTTACTGTTTATAACAGATACGTATTTCTTTGGGCTCAATTTAAAAAGCTACGTAGCGGCCGTCATCGTGTTCGCAGGCATTGTATGCTGGATGCTTTTCCTTTCCCGCTGCTTCCGCTCACGGATCCGGAAGACTATAGATCTGCCAATGAGCCATTCGGTACTGTCATTTGTCATGCTGGGCGCTGCCATTATTATACTTCCTGTCATTATTTTTAACGCAGTTAAAGCAGATCAAAAGGCGGTTGACTATACAACGTTATACGGTACCTTGCTTCTGATGGGCTGGATCAGCTCACTCATATTAGGGCAGACATTTAAAACCTTACCCTATATCGTATGGACTAGACACTACCAGCATCTAACAGGAAGCGCCATAACTCCGATGCCGGCTGATCTTTTTAACCACAAGATACTCCGCGCTCAGTTTATACTGTTCCTTTTTTTTACAGTCATGTTTTATGCAGGCTTGTTTTATAAATCGGTCGTATGGATCGTCGCCGGACTAGTGTGTATTTTTATGGTAGCCATACTATACTTCATTAATGTCATTGCGGTTCTGCTTCATTCACCGTCCATAAAAAAATGAATATGCCCCCAGTAAATATCAGAGAAATCAGTATCCGTTCGAGGGTAATGGAAGTGTTACGGCAGGTTATCGATCCGGAACTGGGCATTAATATCGTAGACATGGGCTTGATTTATTCTGTGCAGATCGATGAAGACGCCAGGGAAATCCACGTGTCACTAACGCTATCCACAAAAGGTTGCCCCATGGGTGCAGCGATATCGGGCGGAGTGGAGAACACGTTGAAGCTTCATTTTGCGGATTATTCCCAAACGGTAAGTATTGTGTGGGAACCTGCCTGGTCTCCCCAATTTATTTCCGAAAACGGCCAGAAACAGTTAGAACGGTGACCCATATCATGGTAAGGATGTAAGGTTATCCTAAGCGGAGATTGGTTCGTGTAATTCACGGGTATCGCTTCTTAATAGAAAGGGCGATTTGAGTCAGAAAGGCCTAAAGTTATTTATTGCAATAAAGCGGCCACCTTATTAAGAATTTCAGGACTGCAGCTATGTTCGATAAGTGGAAAGATTTCCCGTTCTTCTGTCCTCACATGTTTTTCCAGAGTTTTGCCTAATTTATCGAGCTGGGATACCAGGTCGGCGGCGGCTCCTATCTCGCCAAATAAGTAGTGAAGGAGCCCATGTTCTTCTACCATCACGTGCAGCATGCGGTCTAGTTCGGGATTCACTCCGTTTAGCAAGGGCAGGATCATTTCTTCGCGAGCAAAGTGCTTTACCAAATCCTGCCGGTAAAAATCCAGGGCGTATTCAGCTTTGCCCTGAGGTTCTGTAGGCAGCCCTTTATAGGGTGGAGCGTCCTTTTGCAGCAACCTGGCTAATATCAGGGCACCATGGTGCTCCCGTGATAATGGTGTGAGTGATAAATGCCTTTTCATTTCAGAGATCCTTTGATTTGAACTTTTTTGTGGAGAGCCATATTGGCAATGCAATCCAGAGCAACAACACGGCACACGAAAATACTAAACCGGGATAGGTTCCAAAAAAGTCCTTGAATACCGCCCCTGTATATCCCATCATTGCAGATACATCAAGCTGCAATAAAATGAGTATGCGCGTGAGATCTATAGGATTCAGTGCACTTATACCGATCATTGGCTTTTCCAGCGGATAGTCGGAGAATTGGAATAGAAGGAAGAGAACGAGCCCGTCGAACAACAGTGAAAAATATAGCCACAGCATGATTGCTGCGCCTATTCCCTTTGCCTTATCTCTCGTTTGAACAGCAGACAAGAGGGCTATCGCTACGAAGATGACGCTAAGCACGGTTCCGGACAGTATCATGGTAAGGCCGATCATATTTGCCTGATAAAGCAGGATGGGAATCCCTGCTCCAATGAAAAAGGCCAGTGCGAGCGAGGAGGCCAGTCCTGTGAAGATGCTCAGCCAAATCGACTTTCGTCTCAAGGGCTGGCTGACCAGCAGTTCAATGAACTCTGCGGAATTGTAAACATAGATCGTTGAGAAAATAATGCTTACCAGCGGAACTACGATCAGGATAATATTGAGCAGGCTTAACAGTCCTTTACTGCTGTTGTCTTCCAGGCTGAATACCGTTAAGGCGGAGGCCAGCAGAAACAAGGTGTAAATAATTATGATCCTGTTCCTCAGGATATCGGTGATCACGTACTTAACTATCTTATTCATAATTCATGGCCATTACCTGAGCAATCGATTTTACAAGACGCTCCTCGCCGGTATCGCGGCGTAATTCTTCGATGCTTTTGTGAAAGATCAGACTACCTTCCTGCATGTATATTACCCGGCTTACCAGGTCGTCAAGGTCACTGAGAATATGTGAAGTGATCAGCACCAGTTTCCCCTTTTCCTTCTCTGCCAGGATCTTTTCTTTAAACAGTTCTGAGGCTATGGGATCGAGTCCTGCAGTGGGCTCATCGAGAATAAGAACTTCCGGGTTAAACATAAAGGCAAGTGCCGCGCTGACTTTTTGAACTGTTCCGCCTGAAAGTGTCCTCATGCGTTTGTCCAACAGTTTGTCTATGGAAAAGGCGCGGACAAGATCTTCGTCAAGCACAGTTTCCGGACTGCGGATATCCGTCATCATATTTAACACCTGCCCGATGCTCATATTGTCGGGATATCTTCCGATCTGGGGCATGTATCCTATCTTGCTTCTGTACTGCCAATCGCCGGAGATGTCTTTCCCATTAAACGTTAATGTACCGCTGTCCGGCAACACCATACCGAGAATACACTTGATCAGGGTAGTTTTGCCGCTCCCGTTCGGGCCGATAAGGGCGATGCATTCACCTTTATTACACGAGGTGCTTATATTATTCAGAGCTTTTAGCTTCCCAAATTGCTTACTTATGTTTTTTACGATGATCATAGCTTCTTAGAAGGCCCTGTGCATGAGCGGTTCGTTATCTTTTAGGTTCTCGGGGGTTAAACTTGGCAGGATTTTCTCTGTTTTATCTAACAGGGTCGTAATAAAGGTCCGGAATAGGATCATGGCAACAGGAAACTTCTCTACGATAACGGAATACATGCTTACAGGCCTGAAGGGAATATCGCCGATCTTATCTTTGTTCAGGTCGTACCCTTCATATTTGTCCCAATAGTTATTTCGAAACGTATTGAGCACGAGCGAACCGTTTGTGCCGACATCAAAAGTGTTTCCAATAAAGTTATTTCGCTCCAGTACAACGTCCATACAGTTTGCCTGAATTTTTAATGCCCAGCCGTTGTCCTTAAAGGTATTCTGTTTCATAGAGATCCGGTTGGCGCCTTCCATATAAATAGCACTCGTGTTCTTAGTAAAATAGTTGCCTTCCATCGTTCCATCGGAGATCTCTTTAAGCAAAATACCGTAGGCTGCATCCCCCCAGTTCTCTTCAAAATGATTGCTAAGCATTTTTATTCTCTTGGAATACATCACAGACACGCCCGAACCATTGTTTCTGAAAACATTGTCTAAATAGCTGTCATCATTTGAGAACATAAAGTGGAGTCCATAACGAAGGTTGTTTGCAGCAGTGTTCTTCAGGATAACGGAATTCTTAACAAACTCAAAGTAGATCCCGTCCCGGTGGCCGCTGATACTGTTTCGGGCGATGTGCATATTTTCGCTCTTCCAGCAATGGATTCCATTTCCACTCCTCTGTTCTTCCAAACTGGTTCCCCTGAGCTGGTTGTTGATTATCCGGCTGTTCGAGCCGTTCTGTATGTATATGCCAAAGAATGTATCTTCCAGGATATTGTTTCTTATAGTAACATGGCTGCTGTTAGACACCTTGATTCCGCTCAGGTCTTCCAGACTTGACACTCCGGAATGGATTAATTTAAAGCCCTCAATAGTAACCCCGCTGGTGAAAACAGAAATGATCTCATACTTGCTTTCTCCGTCGAGAATTGGCCGGTTATTTCCTTTGAGGGTTATCCTTTTATTGATCACGAGGTTTCTCTCGCGATAATGTCCCTGATCCACGCTAACCGTATCGCCGGCTGCAGCTGCGTTTATCCCGGCTCGCACGGTTTTATGGGTGTGTTTTGAACCAACCCGGATAATTCCAGCAGAAACAGAGACAGCTATAAATAATGCCACGATCATTGAAGCCAGGTACTTCATTTTTGCATGTCTTTCCAGGTGGTTATATTGCCGTAATGGTTAAGAACCGCCTTCTCAAGTGTATCCTGATGTGTAAATGCAGCAATATTACCATTCATAGGACTCCTGAACGAAGGACTTTGTAGAAAATGTGCTTCTTTCGCATCGATCAGGTTGTGTGGTTTATTGAAATTCGCAAAGTACACAGAAGCAATATCGTCCCTTTTAATCCTGTCTTCGTTTATAAATGTGATTAAACAATGAGGATCATCGAACTTATAGATCTTGCTTTTTATGGTGATGATCTCAGCACCGAAACGTTGGTCGCTAATGGTCATTTTACAGAAGCTGCAGTTATCCTTACCTATTGCAATGGGTTCAGGAGCTGTGCTGCATGCGCTCAGCATCATCATGCAAGCAAGGATGGCCAGACTATTTTTGTTATAAACCGGATTCTTTTTTTTGGCTTTCCACTCTCTAATTACCAGTGTTAATGATACTGCTCCCACAGTAATAAATATCCATCCGCCTATGTCAGGTATTGAATAAGCCCCGAAATTCAGCAACTGCTTAAAGCCAATCAGGGGGGGCTGATAAGCCATGCCGGGAACAATAATGGCCGCATTCGGATCAAGGTTATGGCCGTAGTCATATTCCCAACGCCAGAAATCGACCATCGCCAGTACGCCGAAGCATACAAACATTGCAAATAAGATATTCATCAATTTTCTTTTTGCCAGAATTGCCGCGCCAATGAAGAGAATGGCAAAAAAGCTGATTATAAACGGAAGGACTTTAAACTCGATGAAATCGCCGGTATGCAGGGTTTTCATGCCGATATAATGGTTAAGGCCGTTAATGATATCTACATTTCCGGCTAACTTATCAGCATAGATGAGCAGATATAAGCCTTCAGGATATTGAGGCGCTGTTAAATCAATTCTCCATATTGGGGTAAATAAGACGGCGAATAAGCTTATACCACAAATCGCAAGCAGGATGCGTGATGAATTAGCTATTTTATCATTCATATGGCAGATGGAAAAATGGACAGGGAATATTGTCCCTGTCCTTGAGTTGATGAGTTAATTTTTTGCTTTGTCAGCCTGAGTTTCATTCTTAGGTGTATTTGTTCCCGTGCTGAAACTTATCGGTACATTACTGCCTCTAGGTGAAACCCTCACGTATCCTGACATTTCCTGATGCAATGCGCTACAGAAATCTGTACAATACATCGGATACATACCGGCCTTGGTTGGAATCCACTTTAACGTAGTAGTTTCTCCTGGCATCACCAAAAGCTCGGCATTTAATGCTCCTTTAATAGCAAACCCATGAGGTACATCCCAGTCCTGCTCTAGGTTGGTGGTATGAAAGTATACTTCGTCCCCCACACGTATACCTTCAATATTATCGGGCGTTAAGTGTGAGCGCATCAGGGTCATGTTAACATGAACTTTGTTCCCTTCGCGGAATACCTTGGCATTTCCCTCGCCTTTTGTTACGTAGGGGTGACTATTTTCTTCGATTTTGAAGAATTTGGCTGAATTGTTTTTAATCCGATCAGCAGCTACAGCCTGTGCATAGTGAGGCTCACCAATTGTCGGATAATCGAGAATAAGCTGCATTTTGTCGCCGCTGATATCATATAGTTGCGCACTTTGTGATAATTCAGGTCCCGTAGGTAAATAGCGATCCTTGGTGATCTTGTTATAGGCGACCATATATTTTCCAGTTGGCTTTTTGCTGTCGCCGCCAGGTATCATCAGGTGACCAACCGAGTAATATGTAGGAACGCGGTCTAAAACTGTCAGGTCTTTAACGTTCCATTTTACTACCTCACTGGATACGAACATAGACGTGTAAGCATTTCCCTTATCGTCAAACTCAGTATGCAATGGGCCCAGGCCTGGTTTCTTCACCTCGCCATATAGAGCAGCTTCGTATTTAATAACAGGTATGCCGTCATATTCACCATCGAACGATTTGTTAGCAATGGCTTTCTGAATTTTGTCGAAACTGAAGACAGGGATCAATGCAGCGAGCTTGCCGCTTCCTACGATGTATTCTCCTGTCGGATCTACATCACATCCGTGTGGTGATTTTGGGCATGGGATCATATAAACCAACCCTGGATGCTCCCGCATGTCTAATACGGTCACCTCGTTTTTTATGGTAGATGTAGCGGTATGGGTTTTTTCGTCGAAACGGTTGCTGGCATACTTAACTGCTTGTTTGCGACCTTTACCTTCTTTAATAAGCTTCTCGGCCATCTTCCAGTTTACCGCCATAATAAAATCCTTATCGCGTTTAGAGGCATTGACTTCCAAAAGCGTATTGGCCTGTTCGGTATTATAGGTACTGAAGAAGAACCAGCCGTTAGATTTACCTTTGCCCGCATGGCTCAAGTCGAAGTTGACCCCCGGCCCCTGGAGCTGGAATGCCACATCCATATGCCCTTCTGTTTTATCAACACTAATGAAACTGATCGTACCTCTAAAATTCTCTTTATAGGTATTAATAGGAACGTCGCCATTTTTGTCGTCGGGAGGTATACTAAATCTTGTACCTGCAACAATGTATTCTGAGTTTTCAGTAATGAAAGGAGAGGAGTGGTTGCCACCACTGTTTGGCAGCTCCAGGATTTCGGCTGTTCTGAACGTCTTCAGATCGATACGCGCAACACGAGGGGTGTTGTTCCCGTTTGCAAATACCCAGCGTCCATCGATCTCTCCATTCGTTTGCGACATAGAGACATGGTGAAGGTCATCCCAAGGCACCTCTCCGTGTGATGTGTTTAGCATCGGTTTAGTTTCTTCAGAATACCCCCATCCTTTTTCAGGATCGACGGAGAAAACGGGAATGACCCGCAGGAGCCGGCCGCTTGGCAGGCCATACACCGAAAGCTGCCCGCTGAAGCCTCCAGATACGAAATTGTAGTATTCGTCATAATTGCCCGGCGCTACGTAGGCTTTAGCGGCGGCATCGCCACTTACAACCGAGCCAGCGTTCTTTGGTTTGCAGGCGTTGAGGCCCGCCAGTATTGCCAGGGCAGCCATGCCATGTGCAAATTTTGTGTTGATTTTCATTTCTGTGAGTTGTTTTAACTGTTAATTCTCGTTAGGGTCGGGCAAAGTCGTCCTGGTAAGCACCTTAAACAGATGCTTTGGAACTGAGCCTGATATTTATTGGTTAACTATTTAGCCCCGTCGTTTTTCCGCATGAACTCTAAAAGATTTCTTGCGTCATCATCAGAAAGGTTTTGATTCGGCATACGCACAAGGCATAGCTCCAGTTGGGCCTGCAGTTCGGGATCTTTGTCTATCATCACATCTGTGTTGGTGATAAAGTTCATAAGCCACTCAGGTTTGCGGCGTTCTGTAACTCCAGCCCAGCCTGGTCCTACAAGTCGTTCGTCGGTTAACTTATGGCAACTGCTGCATTTTACCTGGTAAACCTGATCTCCTAGTTCGGCTTTCTGAGCATCGAGCGGACCGATTTCCACGGTAGTGAACTTTCCTTCGCCACGGTTTGGATCATAAGAAGGGTTTTCTGTATTGACTTCGGTCTCAGCGGTAGAAGCAGTGTCACGAGTTGTTTTATTATTACCTCCGCAGGACGCTATGAACCCTATGGCGGCAATTAGCATACTTAAAACAAGGAACTTTTTCATAATGGTCTGTTAGTTTTGGATTGGTTTCTTATACAAGTTTAGATATCCTCTTCAGATCCTTTTATGCGTTGAATCATATATGACTAAAGTCATATATTTCAGTAATGGATGTCACGGCCCATGAGTGCTCCCATTGATATTTTTGTTTATAAATCAGACAAAAGATGATAGACATTAATTTGTTGCTGGCATGGGGAGCTGTTTATAAGAAAATAAAGGCTGGCGAAACGATATTTAATGAGGGTCAATTATGTAACTATTACTTTCAGGTAGTTGAAGGAAGTGTCAGCTGGCTAAATATTGATGAAGACGGTAGAGAGTGTATTCATGCTATAATAGGGGCAGGAGAATCTTTCGGTGAATTTCCGCTTTTTGATGACGGGCCATACCAGTCTGATGCTATAGCTAATTCTGAAACCACCCTGATTCGTCTTTATAAGCCAGCATTTTTGAACCTGCTGAAAGAGAATCCGGATATTCTTTTTCAACTTACCAGGCTGCTAGGTAAAAGGCTCCGGTATAAATTCTCTCTTATTCAGTCTATGTCCACAAGCAGTCCTGAAGTCAGGGTAGCTAATCTGCTAAACCAAATGAAGGCTGAGCATAAAAACTTTTGTCCTGACTGTGGGCAATTAACCCTTACCCGGCAACAGATTGCCGGTATGACAGGCCTCCGGGTAGAAACTGTGATCAGAACTATAAGGAATATGCACAGCAGGGGCGATTTAGATATTGCGAGGGGAAAGGTTTTTTGTAAGGATATGATTGAAGTCATATCCGGCTGATTTCCCCTTACCTAATTTTAAAGATGAATTTTTTGTTGCACTGGATAAGAATATCTTTTTTCAATCTGCTTCTTGTCTCGTTTCTTGGTTTCCTTCTCCGTTATAAAATAGCTTTCTCGTTGCCCTGGCTTGACCAGAAGAATGTTCTTCACAGTCATTCTCATTTTGCTTTCTCGGGTTGGGTAACACAGGTTTTAATGGTGCTCCTTATTTATTACCTGAGCAGGAAGCTTGGCGATAAGATATTTGCCCGGTATCGCTGGATCTTATATGCTAACCTCAGTACTTCCTATGGAATGTTAGTTAGCTTTATTGTCCAGGGTTATGCCCTATATTCTATTGTTTTTTCGACGCTGTCCATTATCGTATCCTTTTTCTTTGCTGTTTATTTCTGGAGTGACCTCAATAAAATACCCGGGGCAATTGTGAGCCATTTATGGTTCAGATGGAGCCTTATCTTTAGTGTGATCTCTGCATTTGGACCGTTTAGCCTGGCATGCCAGATGATGGCAAAAACAGCCAGCCAGGATTGGTATCTGGCATCGGTTTATTATTATCTGCATTTTCAATATAACGGTTGGTTCCTATTTGCCGGTATCGGCTTGCTGGCGGATCAGTTTGCGGGCCTGGAAGCCGTGCAGAGGAAGCTCAGAAAGG
The DNA here is from genome assembly GCF_029360805.1 of Daejeonella sp. JGW-45. Taxonomy (GTDB): domain Bacteria; phylum Bacteroidota; class Bacteroidia; order Sphingobacteriales; family Sphingobacteriaceae; genus Daejeonella. The sequence continues at coordinate 891,202 of NZ_JARKNC010000010.1, forward strand.
CATTTTTTCTGTTTTGCGGAGCATGTATACCGGCCTATTTTCTTTCAGTGTTGTGGCTGCCGGTTGCTGCAAATATCTACTACCTCCTCATCGCCGCGGTAATTGCTCAGCTCATCGGATGGGCGTTGATCCTTGATGCTGTTCGAAAGAATATGTCTTTTATTAAGCAGCAATTTTCCGGGTTCGGAAATGTATTGCTCATATTATCTGCTATAGCTTTTACTATAAAACTGATTCTCCAGACAGGATCTATTCATCCTGGGCTTAGCCAATTGTCATACGGCTTTAGACCCATCATTATAGGATATCTTCATTTGGTGCTTCTTGGAGTGACTACGATCTTCGTAATCGGGTATATCCTGTCTTTACGGCTGATAAGGGTTTCAAAAGTGTTAACGCTGGGTGCTGCGGTCTTTGTTGCAGGCGTTATCATTAACGAATTACTGCTAATGGTGCAGGGAGTGGCGGCTTTAAAATATCAGGCTGTGCCTTATATCCAGATATTTTTGTTCGGAGCCGCAGTAATCCTGATGTTGGGTTTATTGATCATGTTTATAGGCGCTATGAAGCGCCAGGTAGGTGATCACGTAACACCAGTGTCTTAACACAGGCAAATATGTGAGATATCTAACCCACAAAAAACGGCTGTTGGAATGACTAAATCATTTCTATAATTTGATGCCGCCAGCACATTTTTTGAACCATAATAAAAAGCGGACTAAAAAAGGGGCTTAGAAGGGCTCTCCTAGGGCTCTTGTTGGGCGAAAACCGCGTTTTTATACCATTTAGCGCAATCATCGCCCAACAAGAACCCTTTCAGACCCCTTCTAAGCCCCTTCAAGGATAGGCGCTGGGCCCAATGTCAATCAGCCGACAAAACTGGGATCCAAAGGCGCTCTGCCATCCGGCGTACCTGTTTAAGGTCGGTCTCTAATCCCGCCCTGATGTTTTTCTGATAATTGATCAGTTCGGGGAGCAAGGATTCATAATATCCAATGCCATTGAGTAGCTGTTCTTTGAACTTTTCAATCTGTTTTGCCTTTTTGTCGCTCATATCACGCAGGCTGTTGTCGATATCCTTTTTAAGATAACTCAGGTACAGTTTAATTTCGTTAACGAACATATTGGGACGATTAACCCCTTCCAGCAAATTGAGCTTTCCGTAGATATGTTTAATCATTTCATCTAATGAGTATGTGCTGGAAAAGTATGCCGTATTTGGTCCCGGACATATAGTTACAGCCGGGTTTTCCTTTGGCTTGATCATGCCGTTCTTTATATATGTCGATGAACAAAGCCCTTCGCAAAGGCATACTTTCTCAGTGATATCGTTAAACTGTTTTTGATAGTCTGCCGGAGAACAGGCTTTGGTTTTGAGTTCCTTTATTTTTAAGCTCTGATATTTTCTGGAAGCTGTGCAAATGGCTTCTTTTGTGAACTCGGTGTTCGAGACGAGATATTTTTTCGTGCAGGGGCTTCCAGGGCGGCCTTCTTCTATACGTTTGAGTCGTTGGGTTTCGGCAGAGCTATGGCGGAAATTATTGAAAGGTATGCCGAGAGGCGATGAACCGCTGATGTAAAAGTCATCTTCTCCCGCTCCGGCCAGCTTCTGCAGGGTATCGTTATCTACATTGGTAGCTTCGGGAACTAATAAAAAGGGACTTCCCCAGCCGGTGCCGTCAAGCTGATAATGATGTCTCAGAAATTCGTTCTCTTCGGCTGTTCCGATGCCGCCCTGAACTGTTATCCGGGTTGCCGGAACCGTAATGTTTTCGAATCCCTTATCTGCCAGGGCAGATCTATAACCATTAAAGAGCTCCACGACCATCTCTGCACGTTTTTGTTTAAACTCCTCCAGGATTGGTCCCAGAAGGTAACCTTCAGTAGCAAATGCATGTCCGCCGCAGTTCAAGCCCGATTCTATCCTGAATTCATGGATCCAAATACCTTTTTTAGCAAGGAATTTGGCCTGAATGAATGCCGAGCGATAGTCACTGACTTTGAGTATAACCTTTTTACGTGCAGGCTGGTTATCAATGGGAAAGAAATCTGGGAATTCGTCCAGGTAACCATACAAACGGGGGTTCATTCCGGCCGATAAGATCAATGAAGAACATAAATTGCTTTCTGCAAACCCTTTTAGTGCTGCAAGCGCGTCCGAAAGCTGGTCTGCACCGGCTGCCCCATTCTTTACATGATTGATCTTGTCGACCTTCGACATGATATTAACATCTATCGCGCCTTTCCTCACCATAGTTCTGAGTCTGTTCTGAAGGAAGCTTTTCTTATAAGGATTTGGCTCCGACAACATCTGCCTGTAAGCAGTGGCTTCGTGTGTATGATCCGGAAGCAGTTCAAAATACCTGGTGATATCAGATTTTGGGGTAAAGCCTAGTTTCTTTAATTCATGGTGCTGTTTGTCGACCAGTTGATCCAGTAAATTTAAATACGCAGTTATGCGGGCTGGTCTGAAGCCGGGCGCACTCATTTTTATAGGAATGAAGGTCTCATCCTTGGGGTAATGAAATTCCCTCATTCTTTCGACCAGCTGGTCATCGACAATGGAAACAACCGACGATATCCCGTAACGGGCGACTTTTAGAGGAGTATCTATTGAGTACCCGAGACCGAGTACCGGAATGTGAAAAGTGTGGCTCATATTGGTTGTTAATTTAAACTGCGGAACTGAAGATCTGGTTCAGTGGTTCTTTTAACCATAATTTCTGGTCGAAGCACATGCATATATTACGCAGAAATGCTTTCCCTGTACTGGTAACGAGAACCTCGTCGTCTTTTATGCGAACGAGATCATCTTCTTCGAGAGGCTTGAGCCTTTCCATAAAGTCGTTATAAGACGAATGCTGACTTGAAATAATTGCTTTTCCCCGGCACATGATATCTAAAATGATCCTTCGGATTAAAAGGTCATCCGGAGTCAGGATATGCCCTTTTATTAGTGGAAATTTGTTGTTGTTAATACTTTTCAGGTAAGCTTCAACCTGTTTGACGTTTTGCGCAAATCCGTACCAGCTATCGCTGATAGAAGAAATGCCAAGCCCGATCAGGAGCTTAGTATATTCATGGGTATAACCCATAAAGTTCCTGTGCAATTTACCGTTGCGTGATGCGAGATAGAGCGTGTCGCCCTCAAGTGCAAAGTGATCCATGCCGATATCATGGTATCCAGCCTGCTGAAGAAGATTCCGTCCCTGTTCGTACAGGGTCCTTTTTTCATCATCCACAGGAAGGTCTTTTTCCGTGAAACGTCTCTGTCCGGGCTTTATCCAGGGCACATGCGCATAGCTATAATAAGCGATCCTGTCGGGCTTTAGGCGGATCACCTCAGAGATCGTATTGATAACACTGCTCAACTTTTGCAAAGGCAGGCCATATATCAGGTCATAATTGACTGATGTATAACCTATTTCCCTGGCTGCGGATGTTACTTTCTCCACCTGCCCGACACTTTGCCTGCGGTTGATTATCTCCTGAACAGCGGGATCGAAATCCTGGATACCTAAACTAAGTCGCCGGAAGCCACATTGATATAACGTTTTTAAATGTTCTCCAGTAGTATTGGCCGGATGGCCTTCGAACGACATATCGGCATCCGGAAGGAGAATAGCATTCGCGGTTATGCCATTTATGAGCCTTGCGAGATTTTCTGCACTGAAGAACGTGGGGGTACCTCCTCCAAGATGGATTCCGCTAATGCATGGTTTGCCTCCCAATACACGGGTATACATGTCCCACTCTTTTAATACGGCATCAATATAAGGCCCCTCTACATGATGGTTTTTGGTTATGCGTGTAGTGCAGCCGCAATAAGTACATAAGTTTTCGCAAAACGGCAAATGAATATAGAGACTAATACCATCCCCGCTGCTTTCATAATATGAATTCCGGGCTGAATTAAACCATTGATCTTCGTCCCATAGCTCCTCGTTCCAATAGGGTACTGTTGGATAGCTGGTGTACCTGGGGGCAGCTACGTTATATTTTTTTATCAGAGTAGTGCTGCTCATAAAGCAATAGTTGACCCGCTGACTGGGGGCGTTTGTAAAACAGCAGCTTCTTTCACCGGATTGTTCGCGGTCCATTCGTCAAGATGTTCAATGGTATTCTGCGCGATAACACTTAATGCTTCTTTGGTTAGAAAAGCCTGGTGCGGGGTGAGGATCACCCGTGAATGTTGAATGAACGACTTTAACAACTTATCGTTTACACGCTGGCGACTATGATCGAAGAAGAATATTTCGTGCTCAAACTCGTAAACATCCATCCCTATCTTGCTGATCCTGTTGCTTTGCAAGGCATCGTAGACATCTTTTGAATTGAACACTGCACCACGGCTGACGTTGATCAGTATCACTCCTGGCTTCATTTTAGCGATGCTTTCAGAATTAACTAAATGATGCGTTTGTTCCGTCAGCGGGATATGAAAGGAAATTATATCAGACAGGCGGAGAATATCTTCGTAACTTACCTGGATTGCGCCCAGCTGAATGGCTTCTTTTTGTACATCTTCTACATCGCTTATAAGTACATTGGCACCAAATCCCGACAATATCCGGGTTAATGATCTCCCGGTTTTCCCGAAACCGACTATGCCTATGGTTTTGCCTTTGAGGGTAAAGCCCAATAGGTTATCCAGGGTAAAGTCGTATGTCATGATCTGCCTGTGCCCGGGGATGAGGTTACGGGCAAGGGCAAGCATCAAAGCCAGCGCATGTTCCGCTATCGATTCGGGCGAATAGGAGGGGATATTAGCCGTTTTGATACCTAGCCTGGCCGCCTCGGCTAAATCTATATGATCAGTGCCTGTAGAACGGGTGCAGATATATTTTATACCTCTTTTGTACAATTCTCGGATCACCGGCGCAGAAACATCGTCAGAAGAGAAAACGAGTACCGCCTCTTTACCTTCGGCATATGATACCGTGTTAAGGGTCAGACGGTTCGAGATCAGGGTGATATCGTGCTTTTTTTTATTGAAGGTGATAAGCGGCTCCTTCTCACACGACTTAATGCTGTATGCGATTACTTTCATTGCTGGATTCTTTGTTACAAAAATACCAGCACGCCGAAAGCTACTCTATGAGCTTAATCAGCAAGGAAAGTGATCTTGGTCACTTATTGTTTTACTTTCCGGAGTTTGTCGATGGAAAGAATTTTGATTGAGCTCGCTTCCTTTTCAATAAGTTTCTCATCTTTAAAATCAGAAAGGGTGCGGCTTATTGTTTCATTTGCGGTACCAACCATAGCCGCAAGGTCGTCTCTTGAGATCTTAACCGTCGCCTGATCCTGCCCCCCCGGATCAACTTTCCCTGTCAACGCTACCAACGCATCAGCAACCCGTTTGCGGACGGAGTTATACGCCATCTTCAATAGCTGATCCTGTTTCTCCTGCAAATTGCCAGACAGTAATTCGATGAATTTCTTAGATATCCCCGGGTTTTTAAAGATCACCTCTTTAAAATCATCCCTGCTTATCAAATGCAGTTCGGTATTTTCGAGTGTCTCGGCATTGTCGGTAGACGCTTTGTTCAGAAGTACGGAGTCATATCCGAAAAACTCGCCAGGGCCATACATGCCGGTTGCTATTTCACGTCCATCCTGATATACCATATAGGATCTTACTGCCCCGGCCTTTATCATAAAGGCATGAAGCAGATGGTCGCCCTCTGAAAAGATCACCTGTTTCTTTTTGTAAGTGCGCACCCGGCTGCTCTCTACCAGCTCTGTGAGGATGCGGGCAGTTTTTGTTTTATCGTCAAAGGATGAGTCGTCGGTATTTTTCTTCAGGCCTTCACCTTTTTTTAACCTTGTCTCTACGGTATTAAGTAACTCCATATCGCCGAAAGGCTTGGTAAGGTAATCATCCGCGCCCATTTCCATTCCTTTACGGATGTCGGCCCGCTCCGTCTTCGCTGTGATAAAGATAAAGGGAATGTTCGCGGTCTGCTCATTCTTGTTCAGCAGGTAGAGCACGCCATATCCATCAAGCTCAGGCATCATGATATCGCAAAGGATCAGGTCTGGCAGCTGCTTGGCAGCTATTTCCACTCCCTTTCTGCCATTTTCAGCAGAGTATACTTCATAGTCAGCTAATTCAAGGATTTCAGCTGTGCTTTCGCGGATATCCTGGTTATCTTCAATGATTAATATAGATTTTGCTGCTTTAGACATGTCTTCTGAAAATTAAAGTTATTGTAGTTCCCTGGTTCTCCCTGCTTATAAAAGAGACTTCTCCGCCCATTAAACCTACGTAACGTTTTACGATATTCAATCCAAGGCCCGTACCGGGAATGTTCCCGGTATTATGGGCTCTGAAGAATGGCTCGAAGAGATTCTTTTGTTCTTCGTCAGGGATCCCGATACCGTTGTCTTTCACAGTGATGATCAGCCTGGAATTATCCAGTTCACTGTTAAATTCAATAAAGGTGTTCTCTCCTGAATATTTGATGGCATTAGAGATCAGGTTAATAATTGAATTCTTTAAGAGAGCAGGATCAAGATTTACGCGTGCGGATGTACCCGTATGCTGGTAAACAATATTCTGGTTTTGCTTTGCGATAAGCTGCATCTCCTCAATGAGATCTTCCGAAAATTTAACAATATCAAATTCTTCAAACCGGGCCTCAGTTTTACCCGCCTCAAGCTTCTCGAGCGACAGGAAATCGTTTAATATCCCTGTGAGCTGTCCAACTGAGTTTTTGATCTTCCCTGTATGCTTGATCACATGTTCAGGATCTTTCTTTTGCGTATATTTTTCAATCAGGGATGCAGAAAGCTGCACGGAGCTCAGGGGTGTTCTGAACTCGTGGGAAGCCATGGAAACAAACCTTGTTTTTAACTGGTTCAGTTCCTTTTCTTTTTCCAGGGACATACTGACGTCCTCTTTGGCTTTTTCCAGTTCATTGACCAGGGTTTGCAGAACCTCAGTTCTTTCCTTTATTCGTATTTCCAGTTCTTCCGTATACTCTTTTAACGACCTCTCTGCAGCTTTTTCTTTGGTCAGGTCGTGAACAAAGCCCGTATATATCTGTCTGTTTCCGTATTCTACCTCACTTACCGCGAGCCTGAATGGAAAAGTTGTTTTATCCTTTTTCAATCCGAGAACTTCGCGGCCGATCCCTATGATCCTCCGCTCGCCGGTAGCCTGGTATCGCTGCAGGTAAGAATCATGAGCGCTTTTGTCAGGTTCAGGCATGAGCAAAGAGATGTTCTTTCCTATCACCTCTGATTCAGCATAACCAAAAAGCTGGCAGGCAGCCGGGTTTATCGATTCAACAATACCCCTGTTATCGATGGTAATGATGCCGTCAATTGCCGTATTAATGATCGCATTTAGGAGGTTTATCTTTTCCATATCGCTGTTAAATTATAAAATCCTGCGCACTTTCCGTATCAGATTTCCTTCCGGCAAGGAATTTGGTGCAAGATCAATATTTTCTGTGATACAGATCATTTTCTTCAGATCATTTGATGAGGAACTTTGTCATAACAAAACACAAAGATCATGGCAACACATAAAATTTCAACTTCATTTATTTCAAATTCTATTCCGGCTCATACTCAAAATGAAGGATTTGCATCAAAATACCTGGATTTTGTAGATGGTCAGAAAGCTAATTCTATCGCATGGTGGCTGGGTTCATTATTGCTTCACGGATGCATATTGGTGCCGCTTACCTTTCTTTTTGTTTATTCAACCGGCGGCCCTACGGGATTGTTCTTAGCGATTAGCATGTTAGCTTTTTTCGTGAACGTTATTGCTAATATGGGAGGCGCAGGTTTCCGGTTTACATTTAACTCCCTGGTGGTGAGTGTTATTATTCACCTGGTTATGATAGGCTTAACTATTATAAATATACTTTAATGGTTAGTGTGCACCGGCTGCCGGTGCACACTGATTTATACCCCTTCCCTAATTCTAGCGTTTCGATATGCTATCATGCCGAGCCTTTCCCCGGCTGAATCGTAAACCTACCCATCTCCAGTCTATAATTATTAATCTGTAACACAGGCATCTTATCCCGATCAAACAGGTTAGATCAGAATTTGAAAATAATTTAAAATGTTTTCAATAGCTGCTCGTCTTCTTTAATAAACCTGATATTTTGATCACAGCAGCAATGCCCAAAGAAAAGAACAGCCACATACTCCAAACGATAAGATCGTATGGTAAAGGGCTTATGGGCTTCATTCGCAGCAGGGTTAAAAGTGAGGAAGATGCGGAGGATATTATACAGGATGTCTGGTATCAGTTAAGCGCTATAGTGAATTCTGAGCCTATTGAGCAAACAGGCGCCTGGTTATACCGGGTGGCTAAAAATAAGATTATCGACAAGCATAAAAAGAAAAAGGAAGCGCTGTATGAAGATAGTTTTAACGGAGAGGATGAAGATGTTTCTGATATCCGGGCCATGTTGCTGACAGAGGCAAAGACACCCGAAACTGAATTTATCCGAAACCTGTTCTGGGGACAATTATTCCGTGCACTGAATGAGCTTCCTGAAGAACAGAAGCAGGTGTTTATCTGGCAGGAACTGGATCATATGTCATTCCAGGATATCGCTGAAAATACCGGGGCGAATATCCAGACCCTGGTCTCACGCAAACGGTATGCTGTTCTGCATCTCCGGAAAAGGTTAAAACAATTATATAAGGAACTTAATGATTATTAGATTTTACGATTATGAAAGAGATATTTTATAAAGGACGGTTTATATTTTTTCCGCTTATCGGGGCTGCGCTTCTCTCATTGGTGAGTTTCGTGGTGATGCTGCTCTGGAATAACTTGTTGCCGGAAATATTGAATGTAAACGCGATCACTTTTTGGCAGGCAATGGGAATATTCATTTTGTCCAAGATCCTTTTCGGCTTTGGGGGCAAGGGAGGCAAAATGGGCGGTAACTGGAAACGCCGGAGAATGGCGGAGAAATTTAAAAATATGACTCCCGAAGAAAGGGAGTTGTTCAAGGAAAGAATGCAGCAATGGAAATGCTAATCTGATTTATATAATACGATATGGAAGTATTAGTTTTTAAAACCAGTGTTGCAGAGCAATCTGAAGTAAACAAACTTTACGCTTTATTGATGGGCTTTGCTGATATCAAACAGGTTACTGTCGACCTGGAAGATTGCGACAGGGTACTGAGGATTGTTGGAGAGAACCCGTCGGCCAGTTTAATTAAATCGCTGGTGCGTTCGCTTGGGGTGTCGTGCTCTGAATTGGAGGGATGAGGTCGGAAGTCTGAGTACCTCATACCTCATCTCCTCGGGCCTCCGACCTCATCCCTCCTGCCTCACAAATCTTCACAAAACAATAAATACTAAAAATATTAGTATTATGTTTGTAGTAAATATTCATCATGAGTATGCTGCAGACAAAAAAGGATATCATCAACAAGCTCCAGAAGAGCATTTTGTTGTTGCAGGGATTAAGACCTGCAGCAATAAATGGGGATGAATCTGTTGGCCTGGGCCCTGTAGAGTCTGCTTTCCCAAACGGCATTTTCCCAGTTGGCGCAATTCATGAATTTCTTAGTGTTGAACCTGAGCAGGCGGCAGCCAACGGTGGCTTTATAGGTGGGATATTAAACCCGCTGATGCAGCGTGGGGGTGCTTGTTTGTGGATCAGCATGTCGAGAAAGCTTTTCCCTCCTTCTCTCAAAAGCTTTGGTATTGAACCCGACAGGATCATCTTTGTTGATCTGAAACGTGAAAGGGATGTACTGTGGGTTACCGAAGAAGCGCTTAAGTGTCAGGGTCTGGCTGCCGTTGTCGCCGAACTTAAGGACATCAGTTTTACTCAATCAAGAAGGCTGCAGCTTGCAGTTGAGCATAGCCGGGTAACCGGATTTATTCTGCGCAGCGATCCGCGTAAATCAGGTGCAACAGCCTGTGCTGCGCGATGGAACATTAGCACATTGCCAAGTGAACTGCAGGATGGAATGCCTGGCATAGGTTTGCCCCGCTGGAAGGTCGAGCTTTTAAGAGTACGCAACGGTAACCCGGGTTCCTGGAAAATGGAATGGGCAGCGGGCCGCTTTAGTCAAATTGCTGAACTGACCGGGATACCGGTATTAACAAAAAGCCTGAAGACGGGATGATATGCAGAAACGTTATGTTGCCATATGGTTCCGTCATTTACTGACTGACTGGCTGATCCTCCGCCGGCCTGAACTTCGTGAGATACCTTTTGTTCTTACGGTCAAGGATCATAACCGGCTGCTGATCACCGCAGCTAATAGTCGCGCAGAAAACCAGGGAATATTTCCGGGGATGCCGGCAGCCGACGCAAAAGCGCTTGTTCCGGTACTGGAGCTTATAGACGAAATTCCCGGAAAGAGAGCAAGGCTTCTCCGCAGTTTAGGTGAATGGTGTATTCGTTATACCCCGTATATCGCAGTGGATGCTCCCGACGGCCTGCTGCTGGACATTTCCGGATGCGCACATCTCTGGGGCGGGGAACTGCCTTACCTGAAGGAAATCGTTAAACGCTTAAGAAGCAAGGGTTATGATGTACGCGCTGCAATGGCTGATACAGTTGGTACGGCCTGGGGAATAGCCCGTTTCGGAAAAGTAAGTCCGGTCATCGGTAATAATGCCCAGGCTGAAGCTCTAATGCCTTTGCCGCCAGCTGCTTTAAGGCTGGATCCCAGCATACTTGAGCGGCTCCGGAAGCTTGGGCTTCGTACCATCAGCAGTTTTATTAGCATGCCACGGCCGGTGCTGCGCAGGCGTTTCGGCCAGGATCTGATCAGGCGGCTAGATCAGGCCCTGAATAATGAGGAGGAATATATTCAACCTATCCATATCCTGGACCCTTACCATGAACGTTTACCCTGCCTGGAGCCGATCAGAACAGCTGTGGGGATCGAAATTGCGGTGCAAAAGCTACTGGAGATACTCTGCCTTCGCCTGCAGAAGGAGGGTAAGGGAATCAGAACGGCTATATTTAAAGGTTATCGCCTGGATGGCAAAGTTGTGCAGATGGGAATCGGCACAAACAGGGCATCACACAATACAGATCATCTTTTTAAACTTTTTGCACTCAAGATAGCTACGTTTGAACCGGCGTTGGGGATAGAGCTTTTTACGCTTGATGCTCCGAAAGTGGAAGATGTCCAACCCGGACAGGAAACATTGTGGGCAGAAGATGCCGGCCTGGAAGATATAGCCCTGGCAGAGCTGCTGGACAGGCTTGCAGGGAAAGTAGGGGCCGATGCAATTCGCCGTTATCTGCCAGCGGAGCATTACTGGCCCGAACGATCCATCAGGGCTACCTCTTCTATCCGCGAAAGGGCTCCTGTAAAATGGCGAACAGATAAGTCCAGGCCAGTTCAGCTTCTGACTAAGCCGGAGCTTATTGAGGTAACCGCCCCAATACCAGATTACCCGCCAATGTTATTTCGCTATAAAGGGAAAGTTCATCAGATAAAAAAAGCAGATGGGCCCGAACGTATTGAACGTGAATGGTGGCTGGAGAAGGGGCAGCACCGGGATTACTACCAGGTTGAAGATGAAAATGGCAGGCGTTACTGGCTGTTCCGTTCGGGGCATTATAATGCTGAAGGGGCTAATGAATGGTTTATACATGGATTTTTTGCGTAATGAGCTATACAGAACTTCAGATAACGAGCAATTTTAGCTTTCTTCGGGGTGCTTCACATCCCGAAGAACTGGCAGAACAGGCTGAAGCTTACGGTTATTCTGCATTCGCTATTACCGACCGGAATAGCTTTGCCGGCATTGTCAGGGCCCATGCTGCTGTTAAAGGAAAGGATATCCGTTTGATCCCGGGCTGCCGTTTAGATCTTCTCAACGGTCCGAGCTTATTAGCCTATCCAACAGACCAGGAAGCATACAGCAGGCTATCAGGATTATTAACTGCCGGAAACCTGCGCGCGGAAAAAGGCGAATGCCATTTGTATAAAGCCGATGTGTATGAACACAGCAAAGGCATGAAGTTTATTGTGATCCCTCCTTCATCTTTGACGGAAGCTTTTGAGTTTGATGCATCCTTTCATCAGGACCTTAAAGAATATCATGAAGCGCTTGGGACTGAACTTTATATGGCAGCATCCCGTTTGTACCTGGGGAATGATCAAAAGAGGCTCTTCCGGCTTTCCCAGCTCTCATCAGAATTTGATGTTCCTCTGGTTGCCACTAACGATGTGCACTATCACACCCTGGCACGCCGTGAGCTTCAGGATATACTCACCTGTGTGCGGGAAAAATGCACCATTCATACAGCCGGCTTCCGTCTGCACCAGAATGCCGAAAGGCATCTCAAACCGATAGATGAAATGCTGCGGCTGTTCCGTCTGTACCCGGATGCTATTGCCCGAACGCAGGAAATAGCTGAAGCATGTCAGTTTACCCTTAGCAGCCTTAAATATGTTTATCCTGAAGAGCTCACCAGGGAGGGTAGGACACCTATGGAGGAGCTGGAAATGCTCACCTTTGAAGGTGCTAGGGAGCAATTCGAAGGAACTATTCCTGAGAAAATAGAGAGCCAGATCAAGGACGAGCTGAAATTTATGAAGGAAAAGAACCTGGCAAGCTACTTCCTGACCGTTCATGATTTTGTGCGCTTTGCACGGAGCAAGAACATCCTGTGCCAGGGCCGTGGTTCCGCGGCTAACTCGGTGGTATGCTATTGCCTGGGTATCACTTCAGTTAACCCAGCCAAATTCAACTTGCTTTTTGCCCGCTTTATGTCGGATGCCCGGGATGAACCGCCTGATATTGATGTCGACTTTGAGCATGAACGCCGGGAAGAAGTGATCCAGTATATTTATAAGAAGTATGGGCGGGACAGAGCGGCTATTGTAGCTACAGTAACCCAACTGCATTTTAAAGGCGCGGTAAGGGATGTTGCCAAAGTTATGGGCCTGTCGGTCGATACAATTAACCGTTTATCTTCCACTGTGTGGCATCATGAAGATGCCTTCGATGAACATCATATTGCTAAACAAGGCCTTAACATTCATGACCCGCATTTACGCAAGACGCTCGAACTGACCAACCAGATGATCGGCTTTCCGCGCCAATTGGGCCAGCATACCGGCGGCTTCGTGATCACACAGGGCAGCCTTTCAGATCTCTGCCCCATTATGAATGCCCGGATGGAGGAGCGGACTTGCATTGAATGGAATAAGGATGATATAGATGCCCTGGGCTTTCTGAAGGTGGATGTGCTTGCTTTGGGCATGCTTACCTGTATCCGCAAAGGGTTTGATCTTGCAGAAAAGCATTATGGTGAAAAATATACGCTGGCTAACGTCCCTCAGGATGATCCAAAAGTTTATGAAATGATAAGTCATGCCGACACCATCGGCGTGTTCCAGATCGAAAGCCGGGCACAGATGTCTATGCTGCCGCGTCTGCGCCCTAAAGAATTCTATGACCTGGTTATAGAAGTGGCTATTGTTCGCCCGGGGCCTATACAGGGGGATATGGTACACCCTTATTTAAGAAGGCGTAATGGCGAAGAGCCTGTTGAATATCCTTCACCGGAATTAGAAAAGATATTAAAACGCACATTGGGTGTTCCCTTATTTCAGGAACAGGCTATGGAAATAGCTATTGTGGCTGCTGGTTTTACTCCTGCTCAAGCGGATGGGTTAAGACGCAGCATGGCTACATTTAAAGCTCACGGACAGGTTACCCGTTATAAGGAGATGCTTGTTGAAGGGATGATCGCTAAAGGCTATGAAGAAGCTTTTGCCCAACGCATCTTTAAACAGCTGGAGGGTTTTGGCAGTTACGGCTTCCCGGAAAGCCATGCTGCCAGTTTTGCCTTGCTGGTTTATGTTTCTTCCTGGATGAAGTGCCATTACCCGGATGTATTTGCCGCGGCCCTCCTGAACAGCCTGCCTATGGGATTCTACCAGCCTGCACAGATCGTGATCGATGCCCGCAAGCATGGGGTGGAAGTGCGGCCTGTTGACATCAATTATTCTATGTGGGATAATATACTGGAAGAAAAGGCAGGGAAGTACCACGCACTAAGGTTAGGCTTCCGGCAGGTAAGCGGTCTGTGTAAGGATGATGCTGAACTATTAATTAATGGAAGGACCGGCTTATACGAACAAATTACAGCGCTTCGCAATGCAGGTGTTTCACAAGCCACACTTGAAAAGCTGGCTGATGCGGATGCCTTTCGTTCTATTGGTCTCGACCGTCGTCAGGCATTGTGGGAAGTGTCCGCACTGGCGGATACACCAGAAGCTTTGTTTGCCGGTCAGCCATCGGAGAGTGTAATGGAGGGTCAGATCGAGCTTCCTTTCATGGCTGACTCAGAACATGTTATCCAGGATTATGCCGCTACATCTTTGTCTTTAAAAGCCCATCCGGTTAGCTTTGTACGCGAAAAGTTAAGCCTGCTGCACGTACGTTCTGCAGAAGACCTTGCAAAAGCAAAGGATGGTGATCTGGTAAAAGTAGCAGGACTTGTGCTGGTGCGGCAGCGGCCCGGAACTGCCAGCGGCATTTGTTTTATTACCATCGAGGATGAAACAGGCAATACCAATCTGGTAGTCTTTCAAAAGCTTTTTGATCAGTACCGCAAAGAGATCCTTGGAGCAAGGCTCCTGATGGTGGAAGGGAAATTGCAAATAGAAGGAGAGGTGGTCCATGTGATTGTTAAGCGCTGCTTTGATCTTACCAGGCTGCTCAGGGATTTAACTCCGTCGGATAGTGAAAACCTGCCGGTGTTAACGTTATCCAAGGCCGATGAACGCAGCGAACCGGTTTCGGGAGGCAATAAAGGAGTAGAAGAGATGCGGGCAGCGCGCGCGGGCAACGGCAGGAAGGAAGTATTTTATAAGGGGAGGAATTTTAAATAAAGCACTTCGCCCTAAAGATCAATCATAAACTGATTTCTGTCGCTGAAAAACCAATCCTATGATCATGTCCTTTAAATGTCAAGTCTGACATTCCATTACCTTATCTGCAATAAAAGCATTATGTTTGTAATAGTCAGACGTTTGTTTTAGAAAAAGACATGGAACTATTAAATTTATTTTCAGCTTATATGAGGCAATTTGCATCAGACGTGCAAACCGCTGCCCGTTTAACGGCTGTAATATTCTGTTCTGGCTATTCCTTCGGCTTTTCTTTCCAGTCAAGCAGCAAAGACTTTATTAAGTAAGCCCCGGCGTATTACGACCGGGGCACCCCGGTCTTTCTTATTGAACAGGATCAATGTTCCTGTTAATACTCGCCTTAAATAATACCTGAGTATCCTCCCTCTAAGATCCGCCGGATAACCACCAAATATTTCTAATAACATTTAACGATACAGCCAGGCAGATGCGCACGTGCGATACCTGCCAACTGAACGTTACTCAAAAAATTTATAATGAAAATAATGTGTCCAGAACATCAGGGTATCGTCGAGGTAACGGGAACACCCTATACGAATGTAAAAAATGTATTGTTTGAAGATCTTGTAGTTGAATGCCCTGTTTGCGACGATGAAGTGATCATCAATGGGAAGTTTGATTACGATGAGAACGGCAATCCGTCAACTATGTAATAAATAAATTAAATGAAACCTGTTGGCCGACAGGCCTGTCCGGCCGAAGCCGTTCTGACGGGCTTCATTGCTATTAAAAAAAACAAAATATATAAATGAAAAACGCACAACTTATTCTTTCAGCAAGTGATTATGAGCTTTTGAAGAATCACCTCAAATTGAGTGCTAATTTATCCGAATTCAATAAGTCAAAACTTAGTATTGAATTAAAGACCGCGCGTGTGGTATCGACAGAAGATATGCCGGACGATGTCGTTTCTGAAAACTCTTATGTAGAGATACAGGATATTGAAAGCGGGAGAACATTTGATTTTCATCTTGTGAATCCCAAGGATGCAGATGTTAAGACTAACCGTTTATCAGTTCTTGCTCCGATCGGAATCGCCTTGTTAGGATACAGGCCAGGGGTAGAAGTCGAATGGGATATGCCGAACGGCCTAAAAGTGTTTCGCATCATGCGTGTTGAAAGACACGTTAAGACGGTTGGCTGAATTTAAACGAATTTGTATATTTATTCGTTTTACTAAAGTTAGACAATGAATCCCTGCAACGTTTATCTGCTATAGTCTTTAATATGGAATATCAAGATCTCTCAAAAATTCACACTCAGATAAGTGATATGTTCAGGTGGCCCGAAACGGCTTCTCAATGGAAGCAATACTTGCTTACGCCTGAGCAGGTAGCGTCTTACAAAGAACTGGGGTATGTCAGTAACATTAAGTTCCTGAATGACGAGCAGGTAGATTTTCTGAATGAAGAGCTTGCCGGGCTGGTCGATCCGCAACATCCCGGGAATTCATTATTCCATGAATACCACTCGAATGAGTCATACGACCCCAACGTTATCCTTTTCCATGCCTTGGGTGCCTGGCGGGTTACGCCGGGCTTTCACGACGTTCTATGGAACCCGGCTTTCGTCATGGCGGCGTCGCAGCTGCTCGGCGATAAAGCCGTACGTTTCTGGCACGATCAGCTGTTTTATAAACCTGCCCTGCATGGCGGCGTTGTGGCCTGGCACCAGGATTACTCCTACTGGACACGTACCATCCCCATGCACCACCTCACTTGTTGGGTGGGGCTGGACGATGCAACTGTTCAGAACGGTTGTTTATATTATGTCCCGGGGAGCCACCGCTGGGGCTTGCTCGATAAGCCGGATCTTGCCGGTGATATGGAAGGACTGATGCAATACCTTACTGAGGAGCAAAAGGCAGAGTTTAAACCTGTGCCGATAGAGCTGAAGAGAGGGCATGGAACATTCCATCATCCCCTTCTCGTTCATGGCTCTTATGAGAACAAGTCTGAGAAGATGCGGCGTGCCTTTGTGCTCAATGTATTTTCAGATGGTACGCTGTCTGATACCGACAATGAACTGATGCAGGGAGCCGCTCCGATACCAAAAGGCCAGAAGATGGGCGGGCAATTTCATCCGTTGTTATTTGACCCTCAAACGGTTGACGCTTTAGTTTAACCGGACCTCTGTCAGAATAGCATGAAGATTTCTTATTTCTGCACTACCTGGGGCCAGAAAACCGATAGCTGGGACGCTTTCATGATGAAAGTCAGGAATGCAGGGTATGATGGAATAGAAACCAGCTTCCCACCTTCGGGCGAGGAAAGCGAATTTCTCGAATGCCTCAATAAATACGGGCTTTATTTTATAGGCCAGCACTGGGAAACCAGCAGCGCCGATTTTGAGCTTCACAGGGCTGAATACATTAACCGTCTCCGGTCGCTGACATCATTGGCCCCCATTTCTATTAACTCGCATACAGGTAAAGACTACTTTAGTTTTGAGCAGAACAAGGCTTTACTCGATGTTGCTGCTGAGATTGCAGCCGAAACAGGTATCCCAATATTTCACGAAACTCACCGCGGCAGGTTTGCTTTTGCCGCTCACATTACCCGTTCTTATCTTGAACAAACTTCCGTGGAGCTCACTCTGGACGTTTCACATTGGTGCGCTGTGGCAGAAAGCCTCTTGCAGGATCAGGCGGGAGCGCTCGGCGCGGCATTAGATCGTACACGGCATATTCACGCAAGGGTAGGATTTGAACAAGGCCCCCAGGTGCTGGATCTTACTTCTCCTCAATACAATAGCGCTTTGCAATTTCACCTGGAATGTTGGGACAGGGTAGTTCTGCAGCTAAAGGACCATGGCAGGCCTATGCTTCCCGTTACCGCAGAATTCGGTCCTCCGCCTTATATGCAGCTCTATTCAGCTCCTGAGGCGGCTGACAGGCAATGGCAAATGAATGTTGATATGATGAACCTGCTGAAGAGACGATATAGCGCAATTATTTAAAGGTCAACGGCGGTTAACGACTTCATCTAAACACATGCCGGCAAAATGCGTTCTTATATAGAAACTGATGATTTATGCCAGACTGGAAAAAGCTCTTTAACGACTCCACATCGCTTGTAGAAGGTAAATTCGACGATCTTTTTTTCAAACTGCGGAAACGTTTGAAGTTAAATGATCCGCTGCAGATCGTTACCTACCGGAGTTACGGTACCGTGAACCGGCTTTATATTAAGGGGCGGGTACTCGAAGATAAAGGGATTAATGCGGCGACCGACCGGGATACAATTCTCAATAACCTGGTTAACATGTATCATCGTTTCCAAAGCGATGAGATACCTGGCGCCTGTTTAAAGGTCAATTTCCAGGATCAGCAGCACATGATGATCACCGATGATGAAGGCTATTTCATGCTGAACCTGGCGCCCGGCACTCCCATAAGTCCCACCGATATGTGGCATGAGATTGAGGTTGAGCTAACGGATGCGCCTGTCGCATTCCCACCGGGACTGAAATGCATGGCACAGGTATTGGTGCCTCCTGCGGATGCGGAATACGGCATTATCAGTGATATTGACGACACCATTATACATACCAGCGCTACCGATATCCTGGCCATGTCCCGTAAGGTTTTTCTGCATAACGCCCGCACACGGCTTCCCTTTGCCGGTGTTTCTGAGTTTTATAAGTCCTTGCAGCTCGGCCGTAATGGGAAGCGGAATAATCCTTTCTTTTATGTCTCCAGCAGTCCCTGGAACCTGTACGACCTGCTGAAAGATTTTCTGGACCTTAACGAGATTCCCGAAGGACCACTACTGCTTCGTGATTTCGGCCTTCAGGATAATAAATTCATCAGCTCGGGCCACATGGGGCATAAGTTCAGCGAGATAGAGAATATCCTGCTTACCTACCCCTTGCTGAATTTCGTATTGATCGGCGATAGCGGGCAGGAAGACCCGGTGATTTACCGCGAGATCGTAAAAAAGTTCCCTGGCCGTGTACTGGCAATCTATATCCGTGACGTACAGCTCGCCGACCGGGAAAAGATAGCAATAGATATCTCCGCCGAATTAAAGGACCATGTAGACCTGGTGATAGTAGACAATACTGTCGAAGCAGCTGAACATGCCGCTAAAACCGGGCTGATCTATACGGAGGCAGTTGCTGATATCGAAGAGGATAAGAAACAGGATAAAGGAGAAGCTGCGGGGAAAGAGGAAGCAAGTATTGTCTAGCTGAAAAAGATCATTATGGTGATGTTGCGTTTCTGCTGATCTCTTCGTATTGTTTATAAATTATCCTAAATCTGGACATATGAAACTGTCAAAAGCATTAATAGGGGCCATGCTGATCGGAATTACCATTCAGGCCACGGGTTGCGATAAGGACGACACCACTAAACCCGACAAAGAAGGGAAGAAAAAGAAGGCTGTATATAATTGCCCTGCGTGCGGAATGGGATAAGCCCCGGCTATGCCTGCAATAATTCCTTCTATAGCGTGTAACCTGGATGCAGATATCCTGTCTGCCTCATTACCCTTATTTTCCGAGCACAGGGTGGGCGGCATCGAATGGTCTTTCGACGCCCTGTACGGGATTGAGCAAGTACCGGAATGGTTCACCGAGTTATTGACGGCTTATAGTAATGAACGCAGGCTGGTAGGCCACGGTGTTTATTTCTCGATATTCTCAGGCAGGTGGTCTGAGGACCAGCAAAACTGGCTGAACGAATTAAAGCTGCTTTCCCAAAAATTCAAGTTCGATCATATCTCGGAGCATTTCGGCTTTATGACCGGAAAGAGCTTCCACCACGGAGCTCCTTTAAGTATCCCATATACCGGGAGCACCTTACGTTTAGGTAGAGACAGGCTTTCGCGGATCTATGATGCCTGCCGATGCCCTGTAGGACTTGAGAATCTGGCTTTTTCGTACTCGCTTGATGAGGTAAAAAGACATGGCGAGTTTTTGGAGAAGCTGGTTGAGCCGCTAAATGGATTTATTATCCTTGACCTTCATAATTTATATTGCCAGGTACATAATTTCTCTGCCGACTTTGAAGATCTGATCAAGCTCTATCCTCTCGATCGTGTTCGCGAGATCCATATTTCGGGCGGGAGCTGGGAGCAGTCGGTTCTAACGGGTAAGCAGGTAAGAAGAGACACCCACGACGAATCTGTTCCGGATGAAGTGTTTGACTTATTGAGAAAGACACTCAGCCGCTGCCCTAACCTGAAATATGTGGTGCTTGAGCAGCTTGGCGATGCGCTGAAAACATCCGGCAGCAGGAAGGCTTTTTATTCGGATTTTATTGAAATGGAAAGTATTATCGCAGCAGGCAGTAAGTCGCGGCCAGACACCCAGACCAACCTGTTTTCCCCGGACTATAACCTGGTCTCCGACCAGGTGGCTGAAGATCATGACCTCTATCTGCAGCAACGTGAGCTTTCTGGGATCCTGGAAACTTCTGGTTCGTATGAGCAAGCCGTCGACCGATTGAAATTATCTTCCCTGCATAATTCGGAGTGGGATACGCAGAACTGGCAGCCATATATGCTCGAGACCGCTATGAACATCGCACAGAAATGGAAAAGTACTGATGATTAAAGCAGTATCAATTCATTCCCTGTGATCTCAATTCCATATATCCACAAACTTTCTGGCAAAATGACCGCAAGCCAGCACTCCTTAAAACCTATCCTGTAAAA
Source organism: Daejeonella sp. JGW-45 (assembly GCF_029360805.1). Classification (GTDB taxonomy): domain Bacteria; phylum Bacteroidota; class Bacteroidia; order Sphingobacteriales; family Sphingobacteriaceae; genus Daejeonella. Next base: position 911,762 of record NZ_JARKNC010000010.1, read on the forward strand.
TGGTGTTATCCAGCATTGAAATCACCGGGATAATAAGACGGATTTATGCGCATAGCTTTATTGGGAGGCGGTCCGGCCGCGCTGTTCATGTATAAGAGATTGACCGAGTCAGGTCACCCCGGCCTGGAGATTGATATATTCGAAAAGAAAGAACATTTGGGGAATGGCATGCCCTATAGTACCGAGGGCGCAAACGACGAGCACATTACCAATGTATCTGACCATGAGATCCCTGAAATAGTTATGTCGATTGAGGACTGGGTAAAGGTTGCACCTAAGGAGCTGCTGGCCCGGTTTGCTATCACTCCGGAGAATTTTAACGAGTTTAAAGTACTGCCGCGTTTGTTTTTTGGACAGTATCTTTCATCACAGTTTAAGCTTTTAATAGACCGGGCAACGAAGGCGGGGATAAAGACTGCCGTTCATCTCAATAGTAATGTAATTGACGTGGCTGACCACCCAGGGCAGGACGAAGTTTCGGTAGAAACTGCGGATAAAGAGGTGATGAGATTCGACAAAGTGGTTATTTGTACAGGGCATAGCTGGCCCGTGACTTATGAGGGCAGGGTTGCCGGCTATTACGACTCGCCCTATCCGCCGGCGAAACTGAAATTGAAACTAAACCATCCTGTAGCAATTAAAGGCTCTTCTTTAACCGCTATTGATGCTGTCAGGACGCTTGCGCGAAACAACGGAATGTTTATAACCGGGGAGAATGGCAGCCTTACATTTCAAATATCAGAAGAGAGCCGGGATTTTAAACTGGTTATGCACTCCATTGATGCGCTCCTTCCCGGCATCAGGTTCCACCTGGAAGATACGCATCTTGCGAACGATTCATTGTTGACGCCCGGAGAGATTAAGGAACACAGGGAGGCCAATAATGGATTTTTGTCTCTTGATTTTGTGTTCGAGAAGAACTTCAAGGAAATCTTCAGGGATAAAGATCCCGCGTTTTACGATCAGATTAAGGATCTAAGCCTTGAGGAATTTGTCGAATCAATGATGGCTCTCCGTCAGCGTCTGGATCCATTTGTGCTGTTCCGTGCTGAATATAAAGAAGCAGAAAAGTCCATCAGGCGCCAGGAACCGGTTTATTGGAAGGAAATGCTTGCTGTTCTGAGCTTTACAATGAACTATCCGGCCAAGTATTTGTCTGCCGAAGATATGCAGCGTTTGACTAAAGTACTGATGCCGCTGATATCCATTGTTATAGCCTTTGTTCCACAAAGCTCTGCCTGTGAGATGCTTGCGCTTTATGAGGCAGGGATACTTGAAATTGTTGCGGTAGACCAGGCAAGTGAGGTGGTGCCTGGAGAAAAGGTGGGGGGTATCTATCGTTACACAAGCGAAGATGGCGCCCGGCGGCAAATCCCATATACGACGTTCGTCAATTGTATAGGGCAACCCCGGCTGTCGTATGAGGACTTTCCTTTCAAAAGCCTGATAAATAGCAACACCATCAGCCCGGCACACGTAAAATTCCAGTCGCCCACAGCCGGTCTGATAGCTCTGAAGGAAGGGAGCGGTGATGTGACAACCGACGGGCAGGGTAATTATTATTTGAAGGTGCCCGGCATTACCATTAACGACAACTTTCAGGTTGTAGATCTCTATGGCATTTCCAGTAAGAGGATCTATATTATGGCGGTGCCTTACATAGGGGGGTATAATCCGGATTATTCAGGACTGGATTTCTGTGAGGAAGCATCGGGTCTTATTCTGGAAAGGATCCTTGATGATACTGCACCCGGTATCTGACAGCAGGGTGCAAGTTGATATCCCTTAAAGGTTTTACTCACAAAAAGCACGAATGGATCTGTTCCGGCTTTACTCGGTTTGGCAGATCGGCGCCGCGGGTATAAAATGCGCTTATTCGTAGTGCTCAGCTGCTTAGGGCATGATCTTCGCGCGGAAACCTCAAAGAATGGGTGGCACCTGGTATTACAGAATTATCCGGGAGCGTATTTTACTCCCGCAGATGTGGAAAACGCTTTCTTGCCACCCTTAATGCTTTCTGTTAGTTTAGCTTTTTAACAAAAAGCTTTTAAATGAGAACTTCCTTTAACAAACTACCGATCCTTACACTTGTAATTGTATTAGCCTTATTCGCTGCCTGTAAACCTAAAAAGCTCATCACCCAGGCGCCGCCTGTTCCGGTTGAAGCTCGTCCTGCACAGGAGCCAGCTAAGCCTGCACCGGTTGCAGAAGCCGATACTGATGGCGACGGGATTGTAGACTCCAAAGATAATTGCCCGAATAAAGCAGGCAGTGCTTCCAACAACGGATGTCCGGAGACAGCAATAGCTGCTGAACCCTCGTTCAACTATAAAAACATTCTTTTCGAATTCAACTCATCCGTCCTTAAGACTTCTTCCTATTTAACCCTGGACGACATCGTACGGGAAATGAAGAAATATCCTGACATGAAATTCGCCTTAAACGGCCACTCATCTTCTGAAGGAACTGAAACAAGGAATATGACCCTTTCTATCGATCGCGCTACTGCAGTAAAAAGTTATCTTATTACGGCCGGGATTAATGGAAGAAACCTTGAGGTAAAAGGCTTCGGTGAATCTATGCCTGTTAATACGAATAATACGGAGGCAGCAAGGCAACAAAACCGCCGGGTAGAAATAAAGAAACTTAATTAATAATAATTAGGAATCTTCATCTGAAATTCATCTTCTGATATCAACTTTATACTATCAAAGTATAAGAGGATGATGTCACTGGTGTTACCTATCGAAGATGCACAAGCCGTCAGTAAGAAAAGAAGCAGGAAGCTTCGTTTGTCTGAAGATATGCTTGTAGTGGGCCTGAAGAATAATGATAGCTTAGCTATGTCGGCCCTGTATCAGATGTATTCAGATTCCCTGTATAAAATTATCTCGACCATTGTTGTTGTTGAAGAGGTAGCTCAGGATCTGTTGCAGGAAACGTTCATTAAGATCTGGAATTCGTTTAAGATGTACGATGCAAGCAAGGGACGCTTGTATACCTGGATGGCCCGGCTAGCACGTAATTTGTCTATCGACTACCTGCGGAGCTCAAATCACAGGAATGCTTCCGTGTGCGAAGATCTGTCGGAGGTGACCCAGCAGGTTGATATGACCTTTCAGACGAATTATAATCCTGAGCTGATAGGTGTTAAGGAAATGACCCGTATCCTCAATAAGGATCAGAAGTCTGCCCTGGAGCTGGTGTATTTTCAGGGATATACCCATGTGCAGGCAGCAGAGGAGTTAAATATTACCTTAGGTATCCTGCGTTCGCGATTGCAGTCATCGTTAAGCGAATTGAGGAAGGCGTACGCTTAACTGCTGCGAATTATGAAATGATATTACAGGTTCTTGTTTAGATGGTAGGGAGGGGCTCAACTTAGTTGAGCCTCTTTTTTGCTTTTAGTCCATGCCTTCATTTCTCAGCTTATACCTTCATCACTCAGCCCCCAAATTTGTCCCTTCAGTTCCCCAACTGGGGAAGAACATCCCGTTTTTGTTTTGGCATTATACACTGGAAAGGCTGTTTTTACATATTTGAGGTGCATATTCCGGTTTGGACTCTCGTTTGTCTAAGTATATCCAAACACAGACAGACTAAAAACTAAAAAAGCATTATAAAACCAGAACATGAAAAAAGTATTATTCCTAATCGCATTCGTTACCGTATCAATTATCAGCAGCAGCTCATTCGCCCAGACGGCGAACGTGAATATCACATTGTCTGATGTATTATCATTCTCAGTAACACAGCCGGGATCGCTTGACGTAAACTTCAACACGGAAGAAAAATATAATAATGGTATCACTTCACTGGCAACGGACCACATCAGCGTGATCTCCTCCAGAGGTTATGTAGTTAAGGCGATCGCAGGAACGGTAACAGGTACTGCAGCATTAGCTCCCGGTTCAGTAAAGTTAACTCCGGCAATCGGAGCTACTAACGGCGGTAACGCAGCAGGCATCACTTACGGATCGTCAGTTACCTTACCGGCAGCAGGCGGAACAGCAGCCACTGTTATCACAGCAACCAACACTTCATGGAACGGTGCAGTATCAGCCAACAAGTTCAACGTTTCTTACCTGATCGGTGCCGGTGGTACGTACGCCGGTAAAGCTACCGGAACAAACGTTATCCCGGTTGTTTATACAGTAACACAACAATAATTCTTAGGAGTAAAAGAATAACGCACTCTTTATTATTTATAAAGGGAAAAGAGCCGCAATAGATTTGAGAAGCATAAGGAAATAACCAGGAAAACGACATGAGAAAGGGATTATTTTTATTTGTATTCATCTCGCTCTCTCTAATGAGTACAGCCATATTCGCCCAGTCTGTGAATATGGCTATTACTTTAATGGACGCACTCAGCTTTACGGTTAACCCGCCGGAGTTTCTCCCGGCAGATGAAGTTAAAAAAAGGAAGAATGATAATCGTTTTGAAGCTATAGCCAGTGATCATATCAGCGTAGTTAGCTCCAGGGGTTATGTTGTTAAAGCAATTTCGGGAGTACAAGCCGGTGCAGGACCCGGCCTCGAAGGACTGGTTCAGCTTAGTTCGCTGATCGGTACAACAAACGGAGGAAATACCGCCGGACTCGTCTTGAAGTCAGATGTGGTTCTTCCCCCTTCCAACGGCAACCCTGCAACGGTGATCTTCGCAGCTAACTGCTCATGGAACGGCCCGGTCTCAGCAAACAAGTTTAATATCGCCTACAAAATAGGCAGCCAGTTTGCTTATATTGATAAAAAAGCGCCCCCCAGTATTATACCGGTTATATTTACAGTCTTGCAACCATGATTAAAAGACAGGCATACCTGGCGTAACCAATCAGACACGAAAACGTAAAATCCAACATAACTCGCATTTACACGTTACAGTACAGGCTTCTGCAAAGCCTTGTTTATATTTACCATATGAAAAAACTAATTTGCTTCTTATTTATCGTAGCTCTTGTCAGCCCCGTAAAAAGTGTGATGGCACAGGCTGGTATGACCGTTAGTCCGGGGAAGCTGTATTATAAGCTTGCACCAGGGGCATCAGCAACTCAGAAAATAGTTATTAGTAATCCTAATAATAAGGAACTTGAGATAGGTGTATCCATGAACGACTGGGATTATGATACACTGGGGAATAACCAGACGCATGATGCGGGGACCCTGAAAAACTCCGCAGCAGCGTGGGTGCAGGTGATGCCGGGTTCATACTTTACTCTTCAGCCTAACGAAAAGCGCGAGCTTGATATCATCTTTACAGTGCCGGCTGGTGCCAATACATCTATACCTGTCAACACTGCGATGCTATTTCTTACCCAGTTAAATCCGGGTGATGCGAAAGCACAGGATGGTACTTCTATCAAAGTCAGCGTCAGAATGGGTGTTAAGATCTATCACAGTTTCACCCAGGCAGAGGAGCGGGATATAGAAGTGACCAACTTTACTGATATCCTCCCCGCTAAAGATGATAAAACAACGGGGGGCTTCCTCGAGCTCAGCCTGCACAATACCGGTAAGACCTGGATGGAAGGTAAGGTTAAGTGGGAGCTGCTGAATACGCAGACCGGTGCCAAGACAAAACTGGATGACCAGGATATCTTCTCACTGCCTGGTGATAAGCGGATTGTGCGGCAATCGTTGCCAGCCAACCTGGCGAAGGGAAAATATACGGCGACAGCTGTGATCAATTATGGGAATAAAGATGAGCTTAAACTCGTTGAGCTGGAGTTTGCCCGATAAAAGAATGAGATTTTTAGAACAGAAATCTTTAAGTAACAAGACGATTTTTACGGTGCTTGTTTTTGCACTGATCACCTGTTATTCAAAGTATAGTTTCAGTCAGTCATTAGATTTTTACAAAGGATCTGATTGTACGATTACAACTTCATCTGATGTGCTCTCAGGCTGTACATCAAACAACTACATATTCGTTCAGTATCAGAACTTTCCGGGAACAGGACTTAATTTATCCGCAGGCTGGACATTAAAAGTACAGGCCAATGGTGATTTCTCGAATGGTATAAATACGATCCCCGCTCAATATGTGTCTATCGGCTTTAGTTCTGTTGATGGCGGACCTTCAGGTGTGAGCGGTACAGGCAATAAGGTCTTGAGTAAAACTACTGCCCAGCCATTAATAATCACCTCGACGGCACTTCAATCGCCGCCGCATTATTATTTTGTACATAAACTTAATATGATAGTGTCAGGCGGTAACCATTTACTGGCCGGCTCGGGAACCTATAGCACTTCCTTGACACTGACCTTGGTTGATGCTAATGGTATAATCGTATCTACCAACAGCAATGTTCCGGTTTCATTTGTAGTAAATTTTAATAATACATGCAGCGGGGCGACGCTGAATTCCTATTTCGGAAACCAGCCCGTGTTTACAGATTATGCGGCACTGATGGCCGGCCGGACCGTTACTGACGCATTAAGTATCCAGTACGCGCCGAATCAGGCAGCCTGTTCAGGCTGGACGCTAAAAGTCAGGGCCAATACTAATTTCATAAATGGAAGTAACTCAGTGCCCGCACAGTATTTTTCCATGCGCTTTAACCGGGTAGCCGCAGGTTCACCTTCAGCAGCGCAAATAGGTGTTACGAATAATATCGTTCCGCTATCGTTTACGGATGCTACGCTCATCGATCAGTCGAACGCCGGCTTTACACCCTATGCGGGTACGGAACATAAGTTTGATATGATAATAAGTGGTGGTAACCATTTGCTGGTACCAAACGGAACCTATACCGCAAACCTTACGTTTACTTTATATAATCAGGCTAATGAGGTCGTGTCGACTAAAACACAGGATGCGTCCTTCCAGATCAATTCCAGCACAAATAGTTATACGGTTGTACTTCAAAATTCTGCGCACGTGGTTGATATGGTATTTAATACCCTGGCAAGTTACCAGACAGGAGTATCGGTTGATAAACCAAGAGGATTGAAAGTTACCGGCTACAACGGCTACCAGATCCTGATAAAAACGAGTGGTGCAAATCTTCAGAATGAGGAGGATGTAACCATTCCTGTTTCGGTAGTAAATGTTCAAACCACAAAGCATACCAATACCTCAGGTAATATCACCACGTTTACAAGGGCTTTATCTGTCGCAGATCAGATCATAATAAATAATCCCGTGAAAAATTCCTCGATGCACGTGGTCGAATATAATCTCCGGTATTATACCACACCCGGTGATGCCAGACTGTCGGGTAAGGGCGGGACCTTTAATACAACAGTTCTTTTTGTGGCAATACCACTATAAAATGATCCTATGTCAATAGGTTCCGGAATGCTGATGTTAAAAAAAGAAAGACATGACTTCGCTCGCTTAACGATATTTCAACGAGGGCTACGTGTGAAGTTCAGTTGCTGGCTTCCAGTGTGTAGAGCTGCATTTCTGTTCCTTCTTTTTTTCTTCGTTCGCGAGAAAGCCAATGCTCAGGCCGGATCGCCGATAGTATTCCAACCCACGGTTACCACGATAAGTTCCTCGAATGAAGAGTTGACGGATTTTATGATTAAGATCGTCAATAAACAGGCAATACCCTTACTTGGTGTGATGAACGTTAACCTCCCGGCAAGCCTGGACTTGATCAGTAAAAATAAAATCGCTGTTAACCTGCAGCCCGGCGACAGCACCTTTGTTCCTGTTAAAATATTTATCACCAAGCGTACTGCTTCGGGTAAAGAGCATATTATTCGTTTTTTACTTACCGATCGGGAAAACAACGCCCTGGCAGCATCCGAAATTCCACTCCGGGTATCGGTGAAAAGAAATGTAAACATGTACTCGTTGCTTACCAATATATTGCTCGACCCGTCTTCTGATTCGATCAAGATACCGATAAGGATAACTAACCCCGGTAATACAGCGCAAAAGATAACAGTTATTAATCGCTACCCGTCTATCTTCCAGGATGATGCATTCCATATTACCCGGCAATTTACTATTCAGCCTTCTGCCGATACCATCATCACCTTTACAAAGCCGATAGTAAAGAAAATGCTCAGTTCTGAAGGTTTCGATGTTACTTTCAGCGGTCTTTACGATAACGGCGATATATTCGGCATGGCCTATATCAGGATACAGAGCGCCAGGAACCAGCGCGCTTACCGGGATGAGTCATTAAGCGACTCCTACAACCTGAATAGTATTACCCTGAGTTCCCAAAGCATGTTCTCGCCAAATCAATCTTACCTTTTAACGGGAAGAGGGAATCTCGAACTGCCCAAGGGCATGGTGGGTTACAATCTGGACTTTACGACGTGGAGGAATTCTTACTCGCCACCCATGGCAAGGAGCACATATTTATCTTACTCCAATCAGAAATTCGGGATAACTGCAGGAAATATTAATAAGAATATTGATATCAACCTCAGTGGAAGGGGTGGCAGCATTTTTTTAAATGATACAGCGTCCAATAACTCCTATGAGGTTGGATTTATCGACGGGAACGCTAACCTGCTGGGAAACAGGTTTAACACTTTCGTGCCCTCGGGAAATGCTGGCTGGGGTAGCTTTACGCATACAGGAGAATCCTGGGAGCTGGCGACGTCGGCAGTTTATGAAGCTAATCCGGTTTTTAATTCGAGAAGCGCGATAGTCGGCAATAGTTTCACATTCACAAAGGTGAAAGGGCTGCGGATGACGGCATCCGCTAGCGGAGGATATACTACCGAATATGAAAATGGTACTACTTTCAAGCCAAGTATTGCGGGAGGCGTAAACATCAACGGTACCCTGAACAAGATCCTGATTAATAGCCAGAACTACTATAGCTCCGCCTATTACCCGGGAATGAGACGGGGTGCTCTGTCGTTCAATGAGCGCATAACCTGGCTGCGGGAAAATTCGAATATCTGGGGCGGTGTCGATTATAATCATTACGAACCTAAGACTCTTTCGTCTTTTCAGACCTTCATGCCGGTATTCAGCACGATGAGGGTGGAAGCGGGAATGTCTGGAACTATTTTCAAGAAGCTTAATGTATCGGTCGCACCGGTGTATACCCGCGAAACTAATAATGCCTACAAGTTTTCGGGTTTGGCGGACGAAAGGCATTCGATGGAAGCCTGGAATGTGAACAACTCCTTTAATTTTTCACTATCAGATAACCAATACGTTTCCCTCAATACAGAGACGGGGTTTTATAGTTCTACCTTTGATTCGCAGAAGCGTTTTCATTTTCGCTCTAATTTGAATTACAGAAGAGGGATGTTTAATCTTAGTTCGACTGTGCAGTCGGGCACGTTTTATATTGGCGAAGCAGCTAATAACTTTCTTCGTGATGTCGAGTCGCCAAGACTGATCAATATTATCCCCTCTTTCCAGAAGAGTTTTTACCGTAATAAACTTCGGACTGAACTAGGGCTGGCATTCATCAATAGCAGTCTTTTTGGCAGCAGCTCATATTTAACTGGCCGCGCGGAGTATGATCTTACTCCTAAAACAAGTGTTTACTCTGCAATTAACCACAACCGCTACGGCGACTATAACCTTAGTATCCTTGAAATGGGTATTACTCAAAAGCTAACCCTGCCGAAAGTCGGCGCTAAAGATAGTGACCTGGAAGTATTTGCCTACCAGGACGCGAACCAGAATAGCGTTTTCGACGAGGGTGATACTAAGGCAGCAGGGCACCTTCTTTATATCAATAATGTCGCATTTATCACAGGTTCAGGGGGGCTGGTCGAATACAAAAAGCTTCCCTATGGGGACTACCGGGTTTCCCTGACAAACGTAAAAGGCTGGTACTCTCCGGATGAAATAATAAAGCTCGATCAGAAAAAGGAACGTCTGGAAATTGCGTTGAAGCGCACGGGGACATTAAGAGGTACCCTGGGCTACAGCTTTAACGAATTCAGCTACGAGATAAACCGGAATCTTCAGGGAATTACCGTGATAGCCATCGACGAAAAGAATATTCGCCATATCACCAAAACGAACAGCGAAGGCCAGTACGTCTTCTACCTGCCGATTGGACGTTATACTGTCAGCGTGGATAGTGGTAACCTTCCCGCAGAAGTTGAGGCAGAAAAGAAGCCCGGTGATTTCCAGCTGAATGCAGAAAGCCCCCAGGTTATAGACTTCAAATTACTGGTTAAGGTGCGTAAGATCGAGACCAAGAAGTTTACATCACCAAATGCTGCTCCAAGGAATTAACAGGCCAATGTTGTTAAATAAGACTTAGCTGGTTTCATAAAGCTGCAGCACCAAACCGGTCTTCCCCGAGCGGTATTGAACCGGTTCTAAACCATTCCTAAGCCATTCCTAAACCGGTGTGAAAGCGGTGCCTCAGCGGTGCTCAAGCGGACATTGAGCGGACCCCAGGCGGACTTCAAGCGGACGGTGAGCGGACACTGAGCGGACAAAATGTACTTTTTATAAGGTTTTTATCTTCTCCTTTAGTTCGGGACTGGTTTTTTATTCTTAAAAATGCAACTAATTTTTACTTGCATCGTATAAGTGTAAATATCTATCTTAATACTTGGAATGAAAATATTAACACTTTGCATTTTAGCGTTATCTGTAGGGATTTCTGCTCAGGCACAGTCTACTACTGCTAGTCTGAACATCACTCTTACAGATGTTCAGAGCGTTAAATTCGGTGAAGTATCATCACAACAGGACCTCGTACTTGCTGTTCATGATGGCAGCAAAAATACCCCCCTTCAGATGTTAAGCCGCTCTACATCTCAGGTGAAAAGGATCGATTCCAAATCGGCTGAGTATGAAAAGCTTTACAAGGAGCTTTCTGCAACACTAGGCTCTGCTGCAACTTATGCCAATGCGCCCGTACCTGCCGTTAATCGCTCTTTAAGAGGGAAAGAAGCTTCCCCTTTCCATATTATCTACCAGGTGGATCCTCGTTAGGTTTCCGAACCTTATTGTTGCCAGTAAGATGTGTTTTTTTGATGAAAAGGTTTTATCTTAATATCTTATTCATTCGATAATTATGTCCTTTTCAGCAAGAATATTTGCTATATTATTGTTTTTTAGCTGTCAGAGTGTTTTCTGTCAAAGTTCTTCTCCCAGGTTTAAAGTGATCGCATTTTATACCGGCAAGAATGATCAGGCTCATATCAGCTATGTCAAAGAAGCCCTGAGCTGGTTTCCGCAGGCTGCAGCGACAAATAACTTTTTGTTTGAGGCGACAAAAGATTGGAACAACATGAATGATGATTTCCTTTCGAATTACCAGGTCGCCGTATTTCTTGACACAAGACCGGAAGATCCGGAGCAAAGAGCTGCGTTCCAGAGGTTCATGGAAAAAGGAGGTGGATGGCTGGGATTCCATTTTTCTGCTTTTGCACTCTCGCCTTCCGCTTATCCCCAAAATTGGGACTGGTATCATAACATATTCCTCGGCTCTGGTCAGTATAAGAGCAATACATGGCGGCCCACGTCTGCGCTGCTGAAGGTTGAGGACAGACGCCACCCCTCAGTAAAGGGTCTTGGGATGAAATTTACAGCTTCACCTAACGAGTGGTACCGGTGGCAAAATGATCTGAAAGCCAATCCTGATATAGAGGTTCTTGTTTCCATTGATCCAGAAAGTTTCCCGCTGGGAACGGGTCCCAAGCCGCATGAGATATGGCATGAAGGTTATTATCCCGTTGTTTGGACAAATACCAGGTACAAAATGCTTTATGTGAATATGGGACATAACGATATAGATTACGAACATAAAGTCGATACTACCAACAGCACTTTGTCGTTTACGTTTGCCAATAAGATACAGAACAAAATGATCACTAATGCACTATTATGGCTGGGAAGCAGAAAAAAGTAAATTGGTTAATTATTCTTTTGCTTTTTATCCCGGGTATGCTGTTTGGCCAGGAAGCTATTCCGGTTCAGTACGGGACGGTTTACGATCCTGCCTTGGTTAGCCCTTTTCTTCATCGCCTTCAGCAGACAAATGCCTATGTAATCTCTTTCCGGACGAGATTTACCAATAAAGCGAATGAAGCCACAGACTATTTTATCCTGACGGCCAATGGAGGAAAGCTGTCTGCTTATACCTATTTGGCGAATGCTTCCAAACTTCAGGAGTTGGATTTGCCGTCCGCCTCCCTGGAGCTGGGATGGAAAACTTTTGTCCAGAACGGCCTTTTTGAGATTCGGGACGAAAAAGAGATCCCGAACTTTTGCCCAGAGAAGTACCATATCTATAATTCGTATACTTATGAATTTATAATCCTTTCAAAAGGAAAGATGAAACGCCTGTCCTATTACAGCCCCGAATATTACGATAATGCCTGTTACGGTATGGAAGAAAGAAAAAAGATAATAAATAGCGTTTCTGTCGTAAATTATATGGTGAATAATAAATAGCCAGCGAAACTTTGGAACTGATTCGATCGTATTAAAAACTGCGCAGCCCGGATGTAACTGGATATAACTGAATAAAAGAATTAACTTTTGAAAACTTTTTTCGTTTCAAGATGTACTGTATCAAAGTATTGCCAAAGGGTAGTGCTTTACATGAGTGCCAGGTGAAGAGAATTTTAATCATAACGCAAAACTGTATGCGAACTTTTTCCTCTTTCTCTGCCGGCGACCAGTCCATCCCGGAACAATTTATACGTAATTAAATCGCTCTATATAAATGGTACTTAAATCCGACACACTGGAAGCTGCCCTGAGCACGCTTAATGGAAACGGTGATCACCCTGACGACGCACTTGACGTTAAAGCACTCTTAAATGTTCTTTCCCTTGTAAAAAATGGTAATCTGAATGTGAGAATGCCTGTAACTCAGGCCGGAATTAACGGCAGGATCTGCGAGGTTCTGAATGAGCTTATCAATATGAATCAGCACCTGTTAAACGAAATATCATCTGCCGAGAATATTATCGGGAAGAAGGGTAATCTTAGCAAGAGGATCGAGATGCCTGAGGCTAAGGGTGAGTGGGCAAAGGGTGTTAACTCGCTTAATAACTTGATAACAGATCTTACGTCGCCGGCCCTTGAGATTGCTGGTATGATCAACTCCGTTGCCAACGGTGATTTGGCAAAGCAGATACCGCTCGAGATTAACGGGCAGCCCCTAAAGGGAGAATTTCTAAGAATGGCAAAAGAATCTAACCAGATGCTTTCCAAGCTGCAGTTATTTTCAATGGAGGTTACCCGGGTTGCGAGGCAGGTTGGATCGGAAGGTAAACTGGGAGAGCAGGCAAAGATTAAAGGCGTTGCTGGTGTATGGGCAGAGTTAACCGATTCAGTAAATCAGATGGCCGGTAACCTTACAGCGCAGGTGCGAAATGTAGCGGCAGTAACGACAGCTGTTGCGAAAGGTGACCTCTCCAGAAAAATTACTGTTGAAGCCAAGGGAGAAATTCTCGAGTTAAAAAATACGATCAACACAATGGTTGATCAGCTCAACTCATTCTCCTCGGAAGTGACCCGCGTGGCGCTTGAAGTTGGTACCGAGGGAAAGCTCGGTGGCCAGGCAAAGGTTCCGGGGGTAGCTGGTACGTGGAAAGATTTAACGGATTCTGTTAACCGGATGGCAGGCAACCTGACATCACAAGTGAGGAATATAGCCGGGGTAACCACGGCGGTAGCGAACGGCGACCTTTCAAAAAAGATTACAGTAGACGTAAAGGGTGAAATGCTTGAGCTTAAGAAAACCATTAATACCATGGTTGACCAGTTAAACTCTTTTGCTTCAGAGGTGACCCGGGTTGCGCTGGAAGTAGGAACAGAAGGGGAACTCGGCGGCCAGGCGAAAGTTAAAGGTGTGGGAGGTGTATGGAAAGATCTTACTGATTCTGTAAACCAAATGGGAAGCAACCTGACAGATCAGGTACGTAATATTGCGGGCGTGACTACAGCCGTGGCCCGGGGTGACCTGTCAAGGAAGATCACGGTGGATGCTAAAGGTGAGCTCCTTGAGTTAAAGAATACGATCAACACGATGGTTGACCAGCTGAATTCATTCTCATCCGAGGTGACGCGTGTGGCAAGGGAAGTAGGATCTGATGGTCAGCTAGGGGGGCAGGCAAATGTGCCGGGGGTTGGTGGAACCTGGAAGGATTTAACGGATTCTGTAAACCAGATGGCGGGTAACCTCACCGGCCAGGTACGTAATATTGCCGAGGTAACTACAGCCGTTGCAAAGGGTGACCTCTCAAAAAAGATCACAGTGGATGTAAAGGGTGAGATGCTTGAGCTTAAAATTACGATCAATACGATGGTAGATCAGCTAAACTCATTCGGATCGGAGGTTACACGTGTAGCACGGGAGGTAGGTTCAGAAGGCCAGTTAGGAGGTCAGGCGAATGTTCCTGGTGTGGGCGGTACCTGGAAGGATCTTACCGACAGCGTGAATAAGATGGCAGATAACCTGACTTCACAAGTGCGTAATATTGCTGAGGTTACCACAGCGGTTGCCAAGGGTGACTTATCAAGAAAGATTACTGTGGATGCAAAGGGTGAGCTGCTGGAGCTTAAGGATACGATCAACACTATGGTGGACCAGCTTAGGAGCTTTGCTTCTGAGGTAACCCGTGTTGCGCGTGAGGTCGGCTCTGAAGGTCAGCTTGGAGGCCAGGCAAGTGTTCCCGGCGTAGATGGCACCTGGAAGGATCTGACCGACAGTGTTAATAAAATGGCCGGTAACCTGACCGCCCAGTTAAGAAATATAGCGGATGTATCAATTGCCGTGGCAAATGGAGATTTGTCAAAGAAGATCACGGTGGATGTTCGTGGTGAGATCCTGCAGCTGAAAGAGACTATTAATACCATGGTGGATCAGCTTAGGGGTTTTGCTTCTGAAGTAACCCGTGTTGCGCGTGAGGTTGGAACGGACGGTAACCTGGGAGGACAGGCTTTTGTACCCGGGGTAGCAGGAACCTGGAAGGATTTAACAGATTCTGTAAACCAGATGTCCAGTAACCTGACTTCTCAGGTTCGAAATATTGCCGAAGTAACTAAGGCTGTTGCTGGCGGTGACCTCTCCAAAACGGTTATAATCGATGTAAAAGGAGAAATGATGGACCTCAAGAATACCATCAATACGATGGTAGACCAACTAAACTCATTCGCTTCTGAGGTAACCCGTGTTGCCCGGGAAGTGGGGACGGAAGGAAAATTAGGAGGTCAGGCTCAGGTGAAAGGGGTGGGTGGTACCTGGAAAGATCTGACAGATTCCGTAAATCAGATGGCTTCGAATCTGACAGGGCAAATTCGTGGTATTTCCAAAGTAGCCACAGGCATTGCAAAGGGTAATTTGAAACAGAGGCTTTCTATCAATGCACTGGGCGAAGTGGCGCAGCTTACAGACACGATCAACGAGATGATCGATACGCTTGCGGTATTCGCCGATCAGGTAACTACCGTGGCACGCGAGGTGGGAGTACAGGGCCGCCTGGGT
Source organism: Daejeonella sp. JGW-45 (assembly GCF_029360805.1). Lineage (GTDB taxonomy): Bacteria > Bacteroidota > Bacteroidia > Sphingobacteriales > Sphingobacteriaceae > Daejeonella. The sequence continues at coordinate 927,154 of NZ_JARKNC010000010.1, forward strand.
GGCCAGGCGAGTGTGCCGGGTGCGTCAGGTACCTGGAAGGATCTTACAGAAAATGTGAACCAGTTGGCCCAAAATCTGACAACCCAGGTACGTTCAATCTCGGAAGTTGCGTCTGCGGTAACAAAGGGTGACCTTACCCGGACTATTCGCGTGGATGCCAAGGGTGAACTTGAAGCGTTGAAAGACACTATTAATCAGATGATTGCCAACCTGAAGGATACAACACTTCGGAATCATGAACAGGACTGGTTAAAATCCAACCTTGCGAAGTTTGCACAAATGCTTCAGGGACAGCGTGACAGGAATGCAGTGGCAAACAACGTACTTTCCGAGCTTGCCGAGCTGGTCAATGCACGGTATGGTGCATTTTATATCCTAGAACAGCCTGAGTCTTCGGATGAGCCTAAATTAAAGCTTATCGCTTCGTACGCACACAGGGGCGCGATCGAAAAGAGCCAGGCATTTTCGCTGAATGAGGGTTTGGTCGGGCAATGTGCTTCCGATAAGGAACAGATCAGGTTGACTAATGTTCCCGGTGAATACTTAAAGATCGGATCAGGCATTGGAAGCGCGCCGCCTCTCGATCTTGTTATCCTGCCGGTATTGTTTGAGAATAAAGTGAAGGCGGTAATAGAACTCGCCTCGTTTGAGAATTTTAGTGATACTCACATCGATTTTCTGGATCAGCTCACAGAAAGTATCGCTATCGTACTTAATAACATTGAAACAAATACCCGTACAGAGAAACTATTGAGCCAATCGCAATCGCTTGCAGGCGAGCTTTCTGCCCAGCAGGAAGAGTTAAGACGGGCGAACGACGAGCTTCACGATAAGGGCCGGTCTCTTGAAGAAAAGGCAGAGCAACTGACCCTTACATCCAAATATAAATCCGAGTTCCTTGCGAATATGTCGCATGAGCTGAGAACTCCTTTAAATAGCTTACTGATCCTGGCTCAGCAGCTCTTTGAAAATCATGAAGGGAATCTTAACGAAAAGCAGATCAGCTATGCCAAGACTATTCACTCGTGTGGCGATGACCTTATCCAGTTAATAAACGATATCCTTGATCTCTCTAAGATCGAGTCGGGTGTAATTTCTGCTGATATTATGTCTGTGGGATTCCGCGAAATCGCATCATTTGTTGAAACGACGTTCAGGCCTATATCAGAAGCAAAGAATCTAAAATTTGAGATTGATATAGAAGATGGCTTGCCGGAGGTTATGGAAACAGATATTCAGCGTCTTAACCAGATCTTAAAAAACCTTCTTTCTAACTCCTTCAAGTTTACCGAAAAGGGAAGCATTAAATTAAAGATCTACCGACCCGACCTGGCAAAGTTCAAGCCGATTGCCGGTGCGAACTCGGTGATCGCATTTGCAATTGAAGACACAGGAATAGGTATATCTGAAACCACCCAGGGTATTATTTTTGAAGCATTTCAGCAGGCAGAGGGTTCTACCAGCCGGAAATACGGTGGTACAGGACTTGGACTTTCAATTAGTAAGGGCTTTGCAGAATTGCTTGGCGGAACCATTAATGTGGAGAGCGAACTCGGTAAGGGAAGTACATTTACACTCTACCTGCCGCTTAAGTATAGCGAAGTTCCCCCCGTACTGAACGACCCTAAGATTAAAGAGGATTATGTTGCTGTACATTCAAGAACCCTACAGCCAGAGTCCTTAGAAATGGTAATAGATGATGACAGGCATAATATACTTCCTTCCGATAAGGTATTGCTGGTTATCGAGGACGATCCCCGCTTTACTAAAATAGTTATGGAGAGATCGCATAGCTACGGGTTGAAAGTAGTTGTTGCTACACATTACCTGGAAATATTTGATGCGCTCTCCAAATTCAACCCGATAGCTCTTACACTCGATGTTAAAATGCCCGAATCTAACGGGTGGAAAGTTTTAAAGGCTCTGAAAAACAGTCTAAAGTACAGGCATATACCTGTTCACCTGATATCAGGTGAGGATGACCGCTCGGCGGCAATGAAGCTTGGTGCAAGAAGTTTTCATTTGAAGCCCCTTTCCAATAATGCTTTAGATGAGCTTATTATCGGCATAGTTAATTTCCACGAACAGACTAAGAAAAGAGTATTGTTAATAGAAGATAATGAAGTAGAGCTTGAACATTTGTCCAAATTGTTGACAAATGATCAGGTTGTAGTTGTTCCTGCTACTACCGGCAAGAAGGCGATTTCAATTCTCAAACGTGAGATCTTTGATTCAATCATTGTAGACTATAGTTTGCCTGATGCCAAAGGACTGGATCTGCTGAAGCAGATAAACCTGTTGAAACGTCCCCAGGCAACCGTGCTTCTCCATTCTGCCAGGGATTTTACTTCAAACGAGCTTATTCAGTTAAAGAGACTTACTTATAAGCTGATCACCAAAACACCTACCTCACATGGCATTATCCTGGAAGAGGTTTTGAACCTGCTGCATATTGACGTGAAGACGTTAAGCAGCTCTAAACTCGATCTAATTAATAAGGTTAGGGATAGTTCGGATATTCTGGATGGAAAGACAGCTCTTGTAGTTGATGACGATGTCCGCAATCTGTTTGCATTGACTGCTGCGTTTGAACGGTCTAAGTTAAAAGTGATTACCGCAGAAAGTGGCAGGGAAGCACTTGAGATCCTCGCCGATCAGAAAGGGATCGATATTATACTGATGGACATAATGATGCCGGAGATGGATGGTTATGAAACAATCAGGTGGATCCGGAAAGAAAATAAAAACAAAAACCTCCCGATAATTGCTGTTACAGCTAAGGCTATGATTGGAGACAGGCAAAAATGCATTGCCTCCGGGGCTTCGGATTATATCACAAAACCTGTTAAAACCGACCAGCTGTTATCGCTTATGCGGGTTTGGTTATATTAAAAGATAAAGGTGAATCAGATCAAAATTTTACTCGTTGACGATAATATAGACAACCTCATGTCGATGGAGGTGGTTTTAGAAAAGGATGGATATTCTTTTGTTAAAGCTACGTCGGGAAGGGAAGCTTTGAGTATTCTGTTAAAAGAGGAAGATTTTTCCCTGATCCTGCTGGATATCCGGATGCCAATTATGGACGGTTATGAAACGGCAGAGCTTATTTATCAGCGCGATAAGCTGAGGCATATTCCTATTATCTTTATCAGCGGACAGGATGATGAAGAAGCGGCGGTTTTCAAAGGTTACCTTGCAGGAGCGGTAGATTATATACGTAAACCCTTCAATACCCAGATATTACGTTCAAAGGTCGCTGTTTTTGCCGAGCTGTACAGGAAGAATCAGATATTAATAGCTCAGGAAGAAAAACTTACCCGGATCAATGATGATCTCAGGAAGCTAAACCAGGAGCTTGAAGACAGGGTGAAGGAACGTACCAAAGAACTTGAAAATCTGAATCACGAGCTTAAGGATCTGAATCTCTCGAAGGATAAGTTTCTGTCTGTTATATCCCATGATCTTCGTAACCCGCTGACAGCGCTTTTAGCTTCCTCCGACCGTCTTAAAAAGACTAATAACGAGAACTCTACCGAAACCCAGCACCTCGCTACAATAATTCACCGGACCTCGAATAAAATCCTTGAACAATTAAATGAGTTGGTTAACTGGGCGAAGAACCAGCGGGAAAAGACCTCATTTAATCCTGTAAGTATCCAATTGAGAACCGGTATTGACGTTTCTCTCGAAATACTAAAGACTAATTCAAACCAAAAGGATATTGTTCTCGAGAATAATATAAGAGAGAATGTTTTTGTCAAGGCAGATGTGTTTATGCTGCGTTCTATTATCCAGAACCTGGTGATGAACGCAATCAAGTACTCACCTCAGGGAGGCATAGTAAGTGTTTCAGCCAACTATATAAATAGTATGGTTGAGATCTGCGTTCAGGATACGGGAGTAGGCATGACACCTGAAGTTCAGCAAAATCTCTTTAAGAATATCAGCCCTGTATCGGTAGCAGGTACCGCCAATGAGACAGGGAGCGGCCTGGGACTGTTGCTGGTCAGGGATTTCGTTACTCAGCACGGGGGGACAATCAGCATCGACAGCGAACCGGGGAAAGGCACTTGCTTCAAATTTACTGTTCCTGCAGATGATGTGCCGGAGATGGCATAAGGGAGTGGTACGTTTTACGTTGTAAGTTATACATCTGGGTGGGGATGGCATAAGGGAGTTATAAGTGGTACGTTATACGTTGTACGTGGAAGCGTACCTGAGTGGTTAAGATAACTGTTAATAATTTTAATAATGTATTAATTTAACGGCGTTTAGTAACTTATAACGTAAAACGTACCACGTATAACTTAAAACGTATAACTCATATGGTAAACGGAATAAACTTTATTACAGATGAAAAGGGGAAGCAGATAGGAATTATTCTTGATTTGCAGACCTTCAAAAGGAACAATGTCCAAGCCTCCGAGGTGTTAAATTCGCTTTCAGGACTTCAGGATCTGATTGACCAGGCCGGACCGGATGGCAAGAAGGACAATAATTGGGATGCGGCTAAAAAGAAATTGAATAGCATGAAATCCTGATTGCATATATTGTTTATTAAAATAAAGGTTCTGCTCGATAGTTATAATTTTCCTAATTTAGCCGGCTCATTTATATCGACCGATGACAACAACATTCGATTTTGAAAAACCTATTGCCGATCTTCAATTACAGATTGATAAGGTTAAACAGGTCTCTGATAAGACAAAAGTTGATATGTCAGCTACGCTGGCGGAACTGGAAGCTAAGATCGAAGCAACCCGGCAAAATGTATACTCCAACTTAACCGGCTGGCAGAAAGTACAGATATCCCGACACCCTGAACGTCCATATACGCTTTCATATATCGAAATGATATGTGATGATTTTATTGAAATGCATGGAGATCGTACCGTTAGAGATGACAAAGCGATAGTCGGAGGGTTTGCGAGCATCGCCGGTGAAACGGTTATGGTCATCGGCCATCAAAAAGGTATCAATACTAAGATGCGTCAGTACCGGAATTTCGGTATGGCGAATCCTGAAGGTTATCGTAAGGCTCTAAGGCTCATGAAACTGGCTGAAAAGTTTAATAAACCTATCGTAACTTTTATAGATACTCCGGGGGCATATCCGGGACTTGAAGCCGAAGAGCGGGGCCAGGGTGAAGCGATAGCCAGAAACTTATTGGAAATGTCTGTGTTGAAGGTTCCTGTTCTTTGTTTTATTGTGGGTGAGGGAGCGTCGGGCGGAGCTCTTGGAATTGGGATTGGCGACAGGGTGTATATGCTTGAGCATACCTGGTACTCGGTTATTTCGCCTGAGTCATGCTCGTCCATTTTGTGGCGCAGCTGGGATTTTAAAGAAAAGGCCGCTGACTGCCTCAAACTGACTGCCGGGGATATGTATAAGAATAAACTAATCGACGGAATTATCGAAGAGCCGTTAGGTGGGGCACATCAGAATCCGGAGCAAATGGCAAAAGCCGTTCAAGCCCGTATCATTGAAGACCTCAAAGAATTAAAATCCAAAGATATCGAAGTGGTTATTAACGAACGGATTGAAAAATTCTGCGCTATGGGTGTGGTTGTAGAGTCCTGATAAGTTTTATTGTTTAATCCTGATCTTACGGTATTCCACTTTCATGGGCGGACCAACATGTACTTGCAGGCCCAACACGCCTTTAGATCTACCGTATTTGGTATCATTATCGGTGACATCGCTCATCAAAACTCCGTTGATATAATGCTGCAGGCGATTCCCCCGGGCAACTAAACGGCACGTATTCCAATCCTCACTTTTTATTTTCTGCGATAAGGCATCAGGTTCTCCCAAAGAACCGGTCACGCTTAAACCACTCCAGGAACCATTCTCTACTTTTGCTTGTGCGGAATTTCCGGGATCTTGTGCCTTAATGATCGTCTTTTGACCCCGATAAGCCAGGGTAGTCCTTCCGCGCTCTTCATAATTTTGGCCAATATAACGGTGACTGCCATCAATGTCGAGTTGATATCCTTTAAGCACAAATGGGACATCTTTCAATTCTTCGCTCCGGTAATTAATGCCGCTATTGCCAGCTTTGGTGATCTTAAACTCTAAGATAAGCTCAAAATCGGCAGGCATGCCTCCCCGCCAGATCAAGAAAGTATTGCGTTTGGGCAGGGTGTTGGGAGTAATTTCCCCGACTATATTTCCATCCTCTGCTCTCCAATACTTCGGATCGCCTTCCCAGCCGTCCAGAGTTTTACCGTCAAATATGGTCACAAACCCATCTTGGGGGCTATCAACCATTTTGTAGCTGGCAAGGGTTAAAAGCAGGATGAGAATTACCCATACAAGGGAACCCCGAATCTTATTTATCTTTCGGGTCATGTTCGTTTTTATTTACGATAGTAACTGTTCGTATAACGATTTACCTCGCCTTTGGTTTATAAACCTGGTGATCTTTGTTGGATCCTGAAATCAGGTAGGCCATCAGGTCCTTTAACTCTTCCTTATTCAGGCTATTTATCATTCCCGGATACATGGACGACACTTCAGAGAGCCTGGTTCTTACCACATCTTTCTTAAGCACTTCACGCAGCGTTTGCGGAGCAAAGGGGTTTTGGGAAATATAGTATTTATCAGAATCTTCATTTTTAAGCCGCCCTATAATAGACCTGCCATCCTTTAAATAGAAAGCTGTCGAAGCATATTGATCGGAGATTACTTTATTTGGCTCAAGAATAGACTCCAGGATGTCCCGGGCAGAGAAGCGGGTGCCTAATTGGCTAAGCGCCGGACCCACCGCGCCGCCTTCGCCCTGCATACTATGACAAGAAATACATTGGGTGGCTGAAAACAGCATTTTACCCTGGTCGAAATTTCGATCCGTAGTATCTTTCTGAACAACATCCAACGCTTCTTCTAACTTCCATGTTCTTCCCGGTCCTTTAGGACTACCCAAACTTGCCAATTTTTTACCGTTATTGGTTAGCAGATCATTCCCCGAAATTTTATTGTAATGTTCAAATTCATCTTTTGGCACATGCGCTAAGGCCTTTTTGCGAGCTGCATTTATAAATCCTATGAAGCTGTTACCGCCCCTATATCCGAAAGCTTTATTGAACCAGGTAAAATATTTCTCCCTGAATTCTGAGGTCCAGCCATTCTTTGCCTCGCTCAGGGCTGTAACGTAATAGATTTGCTGGGCCGGCGGCGTTTTAGCCAGCATGCCGGCAATATCCAGCCCATACTGCGGATTACGCATGATCAGATCCTGCGATTGCATAAAAGTCTTTTGATAATCGGTATCCTGGGTCGGTCCATACAATAAAGCCAGCGTTTTTTGAACCACAAGCGGATCATCAAGAGCTACCAGGACCTTACTGAGCGAGCGATTTAATTCGTTAGTGTTTGCAGGGTAGAATTGATTCAGATAGCCAGATAATTTCACTTTTTCAGCCTCAGAGGGCTGTCCCATTCGATATAGTATAAGCTCATAGGCTCTTAAAACATCTATCTGTTGTGATTCAGGCAATGCTTTGTAGTCAATGTTCATCAGAGAGTTTATCATCCGGCTTCGCAAGCTTTTTTCACCGGTTCTTGCTAATGCAATCATTGCTTGAGTAAGAATTTGGGGATTCTTTTCGACGAAGGCTTTCTCCTGCCATTCGCTTAAGGGCTGATGCTCCACTGCCAAACGTGCTGCATATCGGATAAAGCGATCATTATTCTTTAGATTAGGCCATGCCATACCAATAGCTTTAGCATTAGGCGCACCATGGAAAGTTTCCAACCGCCTTCTCAGATCCCGTGCCTTGCGAATCTTGGCAGGAGTTTTTATAGTCAATGCAGTATTAGGTAAAGTGTTGTCACCATAATAAACACGGTAAAGATCTGAATCCAGTTTACGCCCTCCTGTTAAAAAATACATAGCCCCGTCGGGTCCGATAATACCATCAGTTAAGGGCAGGGGGGCACCGGATAGAAACTCAGAGGCGGTTGATTTATATGAAGAACCATCGGGGATTAATTCTACGGCATAAATGATTCCGAAACTCCAGTCAAAAGCAAACAATCCTCTGCGATATTTCTCAGGGAAACGAGCGTTATTACCGCTGAAAAAACTGGTAGGAGAGCCCTGTCCGACATTCAGGATTGCCGGTAAATTATCAGGATAAGCAGGCGAAAATTTACTGGTTCCTGTACGCCATCCAAAATCGCTGCCACTCGTAGTATGACTGATACGGGTGGGTCTGTACCATGGCATACCAAAGTCCCATTCCATATCAGAATCGTAAACAAACATATCGCCGGCTTCGTTAAAAGCAACATCGAACGGATTCCTATACCCGGCACTGATCAACTCCCAGTTTGTTCCTTCAGGGTTCACCTTGGCGACAAACCCTCCCGGCGCATAACGATCTGTGGCGTGTCCGTTTGGATCTACTATCAATGGAAATATATTATCTTCTTTCCAGGTTTGAGGCAGACGATAGGCATCCATCTTGAACATATCCACGTGATTTCCGATGATGACGTGAATTGATTTTTTATCAGGAGAGAGCACGATGCTATGGGGGCCATGTTCTCCTCCGGGAGTAACCATATCTTTCAACAAGGTAATCTGATCATACTGATCATCATTGTCGGTGTCTTTAAGGCGGTACAGTCCGGTACCCTTAGCCATGGAGGTGTCGCTTTTATGGTTAACCATCACATAAAGGCTATTAAATGCGTATAATAAACCCTGAGCGTAGCCCATTTTTATCTTCGCTTTAGACGTATCGCCCCCCACCCTGATCTCCAGTTTTTCTACAATGACTTTTGATTTAACTGAGTCGGCACCGATAGGAGGGATGGTTAAACGATATAAATATCCATACTGGTCGGAGGTAATCATTCTGCCTTTGTCATCGAAGGTCATAGCTACCCATGAGCCATTCTTGCTCTCAGAAGGACTGTATAAATGTTCGGCTTTAAAGTTGGGTAATAGCTTTAGTTTTTCAACTTTCGGATCGAGTTCTCTGATCCTGTCCTTTTTAGTTTCTTCTACATTATCAATAAAAGACATCCCTAAAAAGAAGACGATTGACAGCAATCCTGCCAAAGTAAAGTAGGTATTCCGGTTCATATAATTAAGGTACTCCTTTTGAGTACCTTAATATAGTATTGTTTTTTGTTTGACGCCGAATATTTATTCAACGAGCAGCCGCCAGATGACAGCTTTTTACCTTAATACAAATATTAACGAAGCCCCATAAACTTACTATCCAGTGCCTTATAGGTTGCCTGGATCTTCTTATTTAATTCCGTCTGGCCGTTTTCGGCAGTAAGCTTAACCATTTCTGCAATCACATACATTCCCAACTGCATTTCACGGGTGTTAAGGTTTTCTTTCGTCTTAGCAATCGCCGCAAGGTAATTTAACTGATCTTCTATATAAAGCGCGGTATTTGATACCAGTTTATTAGCCTGGCCGGTTTCTTTTAATTTATAAAGAAGGTCTGCCATATAATATTTCCTGATAGTAAAGTTCAGGGAGTAATTATTGTCAGGAACTACTTCGATACATTTTAGCAGGGCTTTACGTGCCTCTTCAACCTTACCTTGCTTGTAGAGATTCTCAGCCAGGATATTGAAATGGTTAATGATAGTAAAACTCATGCGGAGAGACTCAGGATCAAGATAAGAGGCATTTTTCATGTTTCCCCACTTAAACTTGGTCATCATATTGGTATACATTGCGTCTGTATTCGTCAGCTCGGGCTTATCACCTGATGCAGAATCCGTAACAACTGGCTTTAGTGGAAGCAGACGGTATGCGAAGCCCTCGTTATACAGGTAGTTGTCAAGTCCCATATAATTATCTGAAGGTACAGTGATCGCAAAATATATAGGTCTTTTCCAATCATTATGAGCTAATACATCAATTAAGGCAAGTTCCGTTTTGGTGACGTAATTTTTATTGTATGTCCATTCCATGGATGGTGCCAGCAGATCTTTATAAACCGGATCAATTGTCTTGCTGGCAAATACCTGGGCGGGATCAACCGTGATTTTAAAGTTCTTAGTTGGCAGAAAATTTTCCTTAGAGCCGTCCTGGTAGGTTGCTTTATCGGCGTCGTCCTCAGAAGTTAAAATATCGAACAGGTTCTTTAACTCTACCGCTCCCGGAACCTGGTAGTCCTGATACCCCATCACATCACGGACGCCCTGTACAAATTTTTCATCCGCCATAGTTATGGGAAGACCCTCTGCCTCGTTAACTTTCTTCTTCATCTGGCGGATGTACCAATCGGTTCCAAGCAAACTTAGGTTTACAACCCTTACGTCCGGCCGCACGTTTTCCACCTCCTGGGCGTACCACAACGGATAAGTGTCGTTATCACCATAGGTAAACAGGATAGCATTAGGAGCACATGATTCCAGGTAGTCAATGGCCATATCTCGTGCAGTAAATTTTGCTGAACGATCATGATCGTCCCAGCCGTCCTTAGCCATCAATGTTGGCGCAGCAAGTAAGCCTATCACCGTGGCAAGCACTGCCGCTGTCGGTGCTTTAATTTTCGATCTTAAAAATTCTGAAATAGCTGCTACACCAAGTCCTATCCATATTGCAAAAGCATAGAACGATCCTGTATAGGCATAATCCCTTTCCCTTGGCTGCAGCGGATTCTGATTCAGATAAAGTACTATGGCAACCCCGGTGAAGAAAAACAGTAAACCTACTATCCCGGCGTCTTTTTGGTTCCTTTTAAAATGCCATAAGGCTCCTATGATCCCCAGAATAAATGGCAGAAAATAAAACCTGTTGAATCCGCCATTTTCAAGCTGACTTTTAGGAAGATCGTATTGTCCTCCCAACAGCATATTATCGATGAATGTTATCCCGGAAAGCCAGTTCCCCTGAGTATAATTACCATGTCCCTGCTCATCATTTTGCCGCCCGACAAAATTCCAGGCAAAGTAACGCGCATACATAAATCCTGTTTGATAACTCAACAGGAAGCCAATATTGTCAACAAATGTGGGAGATTCTGTTTCGCTCATCCCCATCCAGTCGCGGTAAGTAGCCACATGACTTGGATCGTCACTATACATCCTGGGTATTATCGTATTGCGATCGTAGACGCGCTCGTACTTCCTTCCGGCTGTTTCGTATTTTTCTTTCCCTTTACGATAAATGACATCTCCTTGTTTACTATCTATTGGTTTTGAATCAAAGTATTGTCCATAAGCAAGCGGGCGGTCGCCGTACTGCTCCCGGTTCACGTAGCTTAGTAAGGAAAAGGCGTTATCAGGGTCGTTATTATTCAGGGTAGGATCGGCTTTAGCGCGAATAACGATCATGGCAAAAGACCCGTAGCCGAATATTATGAATACAATTGATAATAAAGCAAGGTTTAAGACTCTGCGTTTCTCGCGGATCTTGAGCAAATACTCAAGGCCGGCCAGGATTATTCCAGCGACTATAAAACCGCTGATCCCTCCTCCAATAGTCATCAGACCAACAAAACAAGCTACCGCAGTTATGAGATAAGATTTCTGACCGTTTATAGAATACAGTATACCGCTGGTCAGAGAGGTTATCACCAGAACCGCAAAAAAAGTTACACCTGTGCCGAATCCCAGTCCGAGGGTATTTACAAAAAAGAGGTCGGAGTAAGCAGCGAACCGGATGGTGTATTGAACTATTCCATATTGTATAAAGGCAAGGATTAGTATGCCGGCGAATAGTGCCCATAGTGTTCCTGATGAAGTGCGTGTGGAAGATCGTCTGAAGTAATACACGAGAGAGATTGCCGGAATTGCCAGGAGGTTTAGCAGGTGCACCCCGATGGAAAGTCCCATGACATAGGCAATGAAGATAAGCCATTTATCCGCGTGCGGCTCATCGGCATGCTGATCCCATTTCAATATTGCCCAGAATACAATAGCCGTGCATAATGAGGATAGCGCATATACCTCGGCTTCAACCGCAGAAAACCAGAAAGAATCTGAAAATGTGTAAGCCAGTGCACCTACAAGACCGGAGCCCATGATCGTGATGATTTCTCCCTGGGTCAAACTTACGCCCTGTTTAGCTATAACCTTGCGTGTAAGAGCGGTTATAGTCCAGAAGAGGAACAAAATAGTAGCAGCGCTTGCCAGGGCTGATCCCATATTCACCCAAAATGCTACCCGGCTCGTATCTCCTCCGGCCAGAAGTGAAATCACTTTGCTGACCATCAGATAAAGCGGTGCTCCGGGCTGATGAACTACCTGCAATTTATGAGCTGAAGCAATAAACTCTCCGGCATCCCAGAAGCTTGAAGTAGGCTCCAGTGTAAGAGCGTATACAATTAAAGCCGTTAAAAAACTTAACCAGCCTAATAAATTATTGGTTCTGTTGTAGTTCATAGATTCAAGTTCAAATACCGCTGCCGAAAATAGTGATTTTGATGTAGAAATGTGATAGGGTTTAACACTAATTAACGTTGAGACGCGAGAAATGAGCAACGAACAATGAGCTTTGTGCTTCCTTATACCACTGTCGAAGCGATTTCGCTGACTATAGTCTGAGTTTTGCAAGTGGCTCGCTTCCAGCTTGTCGGCTCTCGTTACACAAAAAATCAATTTTCATTTGCACTTTATACTATATCCCCCTATATTTGCATTCCATTTCAAAAGGAGCTTCCTTTTGACTTTGATTGCCCGATAGTATAATGGTAGTACGACGGTTTTTGGTGCCGTTTGTCTTGGTTCGAATCCAGGTCGGGCAACCATAAAAATTTCGAGTTTCGGAATTAAATTGATAAACGGGCTTTAGGCCCTGACTTATTGAATCTGTTATAAAACTCATCGATATCCGAAACTAAAATGCCCTTATCATTCAATCCGATCAAGTTGTTTGCAGGCTCAGGTACAGTTGATCTGGCTACAAAGATTGCAGAGGCCTACGGTAAAAGCCTCGGCGACATGGTACTGTCAAGGTTTAGTGATGGCGAATTTCAACCTCATTTTAACGAGTCAGTACGTGGATGTGATGTCTTTCTAATCCAGTCGACCAACCAGCCCAACGATAATCTTATTGAGCTTTTGTTGATGACTGATGCTGCTAAACGGGCTTCGGCACACTATATTACTGTAGTTGTTCCGTATTTCGGCTTGGCAAGACAGGATAGGAAAGATAAGCCAAGAGTCGCAATTGGGGCAAAGCTGATGGCTAACCTTATTACGGCAGCCGGTGCGCACAGGATTATGACGATGGACCTGCATGCTGCGCAGATCCAGGGCTTCTTTGATATTCCGGTAGATCACCTTGATGCCTCGGTGATATTCGTGCCGCATATTAAGAGTTTAAACCTCCCAAACCTGACGATTGCATCTCCGGATATGGGCGGTTCTTACAGGGCAAGAACCTTTGCAAAGTATTTTAACGCGGAGGTTGTGATCTGTGATAAACAGAGAAAACGTGCTAATGAGATTGAATCGATGTCGATCATCGGGGATGTGTCAGGACGTGACGTAGTGTTAATCGATGATATTTGTGATACTGCAAGGACGCTGGCTAAAGCCGCAGAATTGATTATGGAAAACGGTGCTAATAGCGTGAGAGCGGTATGTACCCATCCTGTTTTGTCGGGAGATGCATATCAAACGATCGAAAATTCAGCACTGGCTGAAATGATCGTTACTGATACGATCGCAGCTAAAAAAACCAGTCCCAAGATTAAGGTTTTGTCAACTGCCGATCTTTTCAGCAGGGCAATTGCGAATGTAAATGAGCATGGCTCAATGAGTGCGCTGTTTAATATTGATTAAGATAGATTAGCTGTCAGAACTAGGATTTATAGGATGATAGGATGCTGGGCGGAAGGAATGCCATTACCGTCATTGCGAGCGTAGCAAAGGAGTCAAGAACTAAGACAAGGGGTAAAAACATTAGGTAGTTAGAGAGGCTAACAACTAATAACAAACAAATAATTAATAAGTAAAATGAAATCAATTGCTATTAGCGGTTCTCCAAGAGAGAACGTAGGGAAAAGAGACGCTAAAGAGCTGCGTTACGAAGGCAAGGTGCCTGCAGTTCTTTATGGTGGAAAAAATCAAATCCACTTTTCTGTGTCTGCATCTGATTTGAGAAGTTTGGTGTATACACCAGAAGTTTCATTCGTTGCACTGGACATTGCTGGTGCCAAAGCACAAGCTATTATCCAGGATGTACATTTTCATCCTTTAACTGATCAGCCGCTTCATGTGGACTTTTTAGAGCTGGACGAGAAAAAGCCGGTTGTTATGCAGATCCCGGTAAAACTTACAGGAACTTCGCCAGGTGTGAAGATCGGTGGTAAATTAGTTCAGAAACTACGTAAACTTCGCGTTAAGGCTTTACCTAAAGACATGCCTCAGTATGTTGAAGTGAGCATTGAAAAACTTGACGTAGGTAAATCTGTTGGAGTAGGTGAATTAAACTTCCCGAACTTCAAGGTGACAAACAATGCTGAAGATACGATTGTATCCGTTACGATGTCACGGGCATTGAAACAAGCTGAAAACGAAGCTAAAAAATAATTAGTTTCCTCTTTATAAAATTGAAGTCCCTGGCATAGTCGGGGACTTTTTTATTTTATAATTTTTGATCTTAACATGCTGGGATAATAAAAATAATTCCTTACCGTGCCCCGGGTAAGTTTAACTGGCATATCTTTGGGCTGCTAACGAAATAACACCATGAAATACCTTATCGTAGGCCTGGGTAATATAGGACCAGAATACGCAGACACCCGGCATAATATAGGGTTTATGATCGCTGACGAGCTCGCTAAGCAGGAGCATGTGTCTTTCTTTAACATGCGGCTTGCCTGGTACACCGAGTTTAGTCATAAAGGACGTAAGGTTCACGTCATTAAGCCAACAACTTACATGAACCTTAGCGGAAAGGCACTCAATTACTGGATGCAGGACCTTAAGATCCCGGCCGAAAATGTCCTGATCCTTGTAGATGAGATAGCATTGCCTTTAGGAACTTTAAGGTTAAAGCCGAAGGGAAGTGCAGGGGGACATAACGGACTGAAGAGTATCGAATTGGCTCTTGGTCACGGAAATTATGCACGTCTCCGTTTCGGGATAGGAGATAATTTCCAAAAGGGCCGCCAGGTCGACTATGTGTTAAGCGGCTTCGACGACGATGAGCAACCGGAGCTGCCTGCCTTAATAGACCGGTCGATAGAAATGATAAAAAGTTTTATCACTGTCGGGCCAGAGTTGACTATGACAAGATTCAATAAGTAATCAATAAATTAATTCCAGGGCGTCAAGTCGGTGGAACGCATTAAATCTAATATTATGAAAGTATACGGCATTAAGAACTGTAATACAGTAAAGAAGGCGCTGGACTGGCTTGATAATCAGAAAATAGCATACGAGTTTCATGACTTCAAGAAACTTGGTATCTCTGAGCCTAAGCTTGAGGAATGGGCATCGAAGTTGGGCTGGGAGCCTTTGGTTAATAAGCGGGGAACAACATGGAGGCAACTTGACCCGGAGCGCCAGAAAGACGTAGTCAACAAAGCCGAAGCTTTTAAACTGATGCAGGAGAAGACCAGCGTCATAAAGAGGCCAGTAATTGAAACTGAGAATGACTTGCTCTTAGGATTCGACGAAGCTGAGTATAACAGGTTGTTACAATAGCTTAGTCAGTCAAATTTTAACTAATCCCCAATAATTCCTTAATTTGCCTTTCAAATTTATTCGGATGGGCAGATTAAAATTGTTTTCGTTATTGCTTATAGTAGCAAGCACCTTTTCCAGTGTATTTTCGCAACAAGTTGTGGTTCCGGGAGCAAACGTACCGGCACAGCCGGAGACGAGGTATGATTATCATGATACTTTCGGGCCGGCCTTTTATTCCAGGAACGGTGATGATATAAGGTCTTCAGGCGGGCAGCCTGGCCCGAAATACTGGCAGAACCGCGCAGATTATAAACTTTCGATAAGACTTGACGAGCAAAAGAATGAAATTTCTGGAACCGCTATTTTAAATTACACCAATAATAGTCCGGATAAGCTGCCTTTTATCTGGATGCAGCTTGATCAGAATTTGTTTAAGGAAGATTCACGAGGTCATGCGCTGGTGCCACCCGCAGGAAGCCGCAGTGGTTCCCATGGCCAAAAATTCGATGCAGGGTATAAGATAAGATCCGTTAAAATCATCGAAACAGAAAACAACCGGACTGTAGAGAAAGACCCCCAGTATTTTATCGAGGACACACGCATGCAGATCTACCTCCCTTCCGAGCTTGCCGCAGGCGGAGGCAAGCTGCAGGTTAAGATTGAGTACTCATTTATTTCACCGGAATACGGGTCGGACAGGATGGGCATACTTAATACAAAAAATGGAAAGATATTCTCGGTGGCACAGTTCTATCCGAGAATGTGTGTGTACGATGACGTGTCGGGCTGGAATGCTATGCCATATCTGGGGCCCAGTGAGTTTTATCTGGAGTACGGAGATTTTGATATCAGTATAACGGTACCTTCAAGCCATATCGTAGTCAGTTCAGGGGAACTTGTAAATCCCAGGGATGTCTATACCAGCGAGCAGCAAAAGCGATGGGCTGCAGCTGCTCAAAGCGATAAAACTGTGCTTATCAGGTCGGCATCTGAAGTTAATGATGCCAGTTCAAGGCCGGCTGGAAAGCAGGAACTTACCTGGAAGTTTACTTTAAAAAATGCACGCGACGTAGCTTTTGCGACTTCGGCTGCTTTTATTGTAGATGCTGCGCGGATGAACCTTCCAAGCGGGAGAAAGGCAATGGCCATTTCAGCATACCCTGTTGAGAGCGACGGACCGGGTGCCTGGGGACGATCTACCGAGTATGCCAAGGCGTCAAACGAATTCAATTCCAGGAAATGGTTTGAGTTTCCTTACCCTTCGGCAACGAATGTAGCGTCTAATGTTGGCGGGATGGAATATCCGGGTTTGGTGTTTTGCGGGGCAACCGCCAAAAGTTCGGGTTTGTGGAGCGTTACAGATCATGAATTCGGGCATACATGGTTTCCTATGATTGTTGGTTCAAATGAACGTTTACATGCCTGGATGGATGAAGGGCTTACTATGTTTATCAACTCGCTTGCCACACACGATTTTAACAGTGGAGAGTACAGACCCAGGGTTACCGACTGGCATGCCTATGGAAAGGCACTAACTAACCCGGTGCTGGAGCCTGTCGTAAGCAGCGCAGATAACATGAAGGAGCCGCACATCGGTTATCTGGCTTATTATAAGCCTGCCGCCGGATTAACCTTGTTGCGCGAGCAGGTTATTGGTGCCGAACGTTTCGACCGCGCCTTTAAAGAATATATTAAACGCTGGGCCTATAAACATCCCACACCAGATGACTTTTTCCGCACGATTGAAAATGTAACAGGTGAAAACCTGAACTGGTTTTGGAGAGGGTGGTACCTTAACAACTGGCAACTGGACCAAGCTGTTGCCGGTGTTTCTTATTTGAAGAACGACCCTAAACAAGGAGCGTATATCACGCTTGACAATCTCGAAAAAATGGCAATGCCCACTATTCTGCAGATCGAGACAAAAAGCGGAAAGGTTAGCAGAATTAAGCTGCCGGCCGAAGTTTGGCAGCGGAATACGCGGTTTACTTTCCATTATCCCTCCACTGAAGAGATTAAGACGGTTATATCAGATCCTGACAGGGTTATGCCTGACTCTAATTCGGCTAATAATACCTGGACGGCAAATTAATTATCGCATTCATCGCTTCGGCTAACCAGGAGCATTTTTATCAAAAGATGTTAATGATCCGTGTGGCCTGACGCTGGATCTTTCTCGACGTCTTTATGCTGTTGCGGTCTGTTTTGCCTGCCCGGTAAACCCGTGCTACTTTTCGCACGACTTTTTTAATTTTTCTTTTCTTGACACGCTGATTCTTAGCCGGCTTGTTTGCGCTTTTACCAAATAGCAGACTGACTACACTTGCGGAGCCATTGGTTGAAACAGTTTCACTTTTAGCCTCCGGAATTACTGCGGTGAAAAGTATAATAAAGATGATTGAAAGGATGCTCTTTTTCATAACGTAAATGTTGGGTTGGAAATTCTGTCCGTGTTTAATTAGATGACGCTTTTACGGGCATCAAGGTTGCATGGAGATTTCAATAAACAACAGCAGGGAACTATTTTCATGAGATCGGGCTTGCTGCCTCCCCGTTCCGGATAAATGCGAGGTGATTCGTCACAGCTTTAAGCTCACCGTAAGAAATGGAATCGCCAAGAGCATTTTTAATCTCACTGGTAGAATTGCCAGGGTGCTGCACAATATGTGTCATAATCCTGGCCACTTTGATCTTTGGGACAATATCAAACACCGATATCTCTCCGGTAGTAATAAAGGCAGTCAGGTGACCCTCTATGGTGGCCGCCGTAAGACCGCGCTCCACAGCTATTTCGGAGATCGATTTCCCGCTATGGAACAAATCGAACGATACCCGTTTGGTATCGATTTTTGTCTTGGTTATAACGACAGGCAGCTCCATTGAGTTTCTTTCAACACCATATTGATTACAATATGAATCAATGATCTCGAGTATTTCAGGACCGTAAAGTCTCACTTTCATCTTCCCTATGCCTTTGATATTTTCCAGTTCCGTTAGGGATGAAGGCAGCTTGCTTACCAATTCTAAAATCGACTTTTGAGCTAGTACAAGGTAAACCGGTGCATTTCTTTCAGCGGCCTGCTCATTTCGCCATTCTTTAAGTAATTGATAAAGTTCGGGATGCAGGATATTTTTGTCGGCCACAGGCTGCTGTACCTGGCTGGCTCTCGAAGAAGCCAGGTCTATCTCAGTATTTGCTTTGGTGGTTAGATAGGTTGAGGTTTTGAATCCATCAGAACAAGCTTTCATGAGCGCAAGTTTTACACCGATGTTTTTATCTAAATCATCCATCACCTCGCTGATAGCTGATTTTACTGATTTGTTATCCGTATCTGTATTCAGCGAGTGCAGGTTTTTTATTAACGAATTTAGTTTCTCATAAAAATACGCGGAGGCTTTTTTTACACGGTTCTGCAGATCGTCATTTTCTTCAGGGAGGGAGTTTTCTGACAGCAGAGCGGATAGCTGCCTTTTGAATGTATCAGCCACCTGATAGATATCCTTTTCACACTGCGCTTTGATTTCATTTAACGAGTCGCCAAAAGATGGGTCCAGGATAGTGTGATGATCCTCAAACGCTTTTCTAAGCTGGAAAAAATATCCTTTAACAGAGGTGAAATCAAACAATTCAAACAATAGGGTCTGTTGGAATGAGATCTTGGCTGCATTAAGGTCGTTTTCTGTCGGCTCATTTTCCGTCGCACTCCTTGTATATTCAGCGACGGTTCCGTCAGTTCTAACGCTGTTCGGAGCGATTTGTGAGCGTAATACCATTCCTTCAAAAGTCTTACATCTGCTCAGTGCAACATATACCTGGCCATGCGCAAATGCAAGGTTGGCGTCGATTATTGCTTTTTCGAAGGTCAGTCCCTGGCTTTTATGAATGGTAATAGCCCAGGCCAGTTTAAGAGGGAATTGAGTAAAGGTACCGATGACTTTTTCCTGGACCTCTTTAGTTTGCGGGTCGAGAGTATATTTAATGTTGGTCCATTCAACAGGCGTCACGGCAATTTCTGAGTATTCGCCGGGACATTTTACAGATATCGTATCATCCGAGATCTCGGTGACGATACCGATCTTGCCATTATAATACAATCTGTCACGTGATGGGTCATTTTTAACAAACATAACCTGGGCGCCCTTCTTTAATTCCAGTTCAGCGACCGTGGGATAGGAATACTGAGGAAAATCATCTTCGATCCGGGCGCTGAAGACGCGGGAAGTGCGGTTTATCCCGGCAAGCTTTTCTTCATTTATTTCCTGTGCTGTTCTGTTATGCGTCGTTAATGTAATATAACCTTCATTGTCTGAGGGTTTAAAATCGGGAATATACCGTTCATTGAGCTTGGCCAGCACTTGCTGATCGATCTCATTTTTTCTTACGCTATTCAGTAAGTCAATGAACCTCGTGTCAACCTGCCTGTAAATATACTTCAATTCTACACTTATCGGACTGGTCAGCTTCAGTGCTTTGCTGCTGAAGAAGAACATATTCGGGTAGTGATCACGCAGCAACATCCACTCTTCGTCTTTCACTACCGGCGAAAGCTGATGCAGATCGCCGATCATGAGCAACTGCACGCCGCCGAATGGTTTATGGTTGTTTCTGTATCGCCTTAGCACTTCATCGATGTGATCCAGCGTGTCGGCGCGCACCATGCTGATCTCATCAATGACTAGGAGATCCAGACTTCTTATAAGATTGATCTTATCTTTGCTGAATCGTTTATGTTGAGCGTTTTTATCTATAGCCCCCGGAATATACGGACCGAAAGGAAGCTGGAAGAAAGAATTGATAGTAACACCTCCCGCATTGATAGCCGCTACACCCGTAGGAGCAACCACAGTCATTCTTTTAGGGGATGATTTTTTTAAATTGTGCAGGAAGGTGGTTTTTCCCGTCCCAGCCTTGCCCGTGAGAAATATATTCTTATCAGTATACTGTACAAAGTTATAAGCCAGTTCAAGCTGGGCATTCTGTTCCATTGCTGTGATTTCGGGAGATGTCTGGCAAGATAAAAATTAAATATTTAAAGTAAGGAAGGATACCGTTCGTTGATCCGATTGGGTCGCTTTCAGATCGCCTATAATTGCTTTAACCCTGCCATAACCCGAAGTGGATTAATCAAAAGTTGCTGATCTTATTATAAGTAGTAATTTTATCGGCAAATCACACAAAATGAAAGTAAAGCTGGTTCTCCTGTTTGTATTGTTTACATCCCTGTCAAGGGATTTGTTTAGCCAGTCGCGAGGCCGGACTTTTTTTGAGATCAAAGTCTATCATTTTGAAAGTGCCGAACAGGAAAGTGTGATCGATGCATATCTGAGAGATGCCTACCTGCCGGCACTCCATAGAAAGGGCATTAAGAATGTAGGGGTGTTTAAACCGGTGGGAAATGATACGTTACAGGACAAACGCATTTATCTTTTGGTGCCCTTTAAATCAGCGGCCCAGTATGCCGGACTTCCTGACGAGTTACTGAAAGATGCAAAGCTCAGTGCGGATGGAGAGATGTATTTGGAGGCAGACTATAAAAGGCCACCCTATAAGCGGATGGAGTCCATGTTCATTAAAGCCTTCGACGACATGCCATACCTGCAGCTTCCATCGCTTAGAAATGAATTGCCCAAACGGGTGTATGAGCTGAGAAGCTATGAGGGCCCTACAGAGAGAAGGTATGTACGGAAAGTGGAGATGTTCAATAAAGGCGGTGAAATAGCTTTGTTCGAAAAGCTTGATTTCAATGCAATATTTTACGGGAGTGTGATTGCAGGTAGCCGGATGCCTAATTTAATGTATATGACAAGTTTCGAAGATATGCCATCCAGGGATGCACATTGGAAAGCTTTTTTTGCATCGCCTGAATGGAAGTCGCTTTCTGCTCAGGACTACTATAAGAATACGGTTTCCAAAAGTGAGATCATTCTCTTGCATCCCGCGGACTACTCAGATATATAAATTCACCTGCCTGGCTTAGAGATCTGATACAAGTATCCAGGGGGGCGCAGTGGGGTCAGGTAGACGATAACAAGGCTTTAGCAAGGTTCAGCCTCCTTAGCTTTTGCATCCGGACGTTTAATCAGGGCTTAGGATAAATTAAGCGAACGGCCAGGAAATACTGAGCCCCGGGGGGTAAAGTATTTTTTATCTTTAATGCCTTGAAAATCAAAATTAAGTTCGTACTTTTGCCTTCCCTAAATGAAAGCTGTAAAAGGCTCATTTAGTTAAAAACAAATAAACACTAAAAGGAAAAAATGCCTACAATCCAACAATTAGTTAGAAAAGGTAGAGTAGCTCTGGTGGATAAGAGTAAATCCCCAGCGTTGGACAGCTGTCCACAGCGAAGAGGAGTGTGCACACGTGTGTATACCACTACCCCTAAAAAACCAAACTCAGCAATGCGTAAAGTTGCCCGTGTGCGCTTAACCAACGGAAAAGAAGTGAATGCTTACATTCCGGGAGAAGGACACAATTTACAGGAGCACTCGATCGTGTTGATCCGTGGTGGTCGTGTTAAAGATTTACCTGGAGTACGTTACCACATCATCCGCGGTGCTTTAGATACATCTGGCGTAGCCGGACGTAACCAACGTCGTTCTAAATATGGAACTAAGAAACCAAAACCTGGACAGGCAGCAGCCGCACCAGCTAAGGGTAAAAAGAAATAATTAAACGGAGGAAAGCAACATGAGAAAGTCAAAACCAAAAAAGAGAATCTTACTGCCTGATCCAAAGTTTAACGACGTAATGGTAACCAGGTTTGTAAATAATATGATGTATGACGGTAAGAAATCTATCGCATACTCCATTTTCTACGATGCTGTTGAGTTAGTAGAGAAAAAGACAAGCGAAAACGGGTTGGAATCATGGAAAAAAGCCCTGAATAATGTAATGCCAGCGGTAGAGGTTAAATCCCGCCGTGTGGGTGGTGCAAACTTCCAGGTTCCTACAGAAGTTCGTCCTGAGCGCAAGATCGCATTGGGAATGAAGTGGCTGATCAATTACTCCCGTAAGCGTGGTGAGAAAACCATGACTGAGAAATTGGCCGGTGAGATCATTTCGGCTTCCAAGGGTGAAGGTGCTGCAGTTAAGAAAAAAGAAGATACGCACAAGATGGCAGAAGCTAACAAAGCGTTCTCTCACTTTAGATTCTAATCAGGAATAACAATGTCAAGAGATTTAAAATATACAAGAAACATTGGGATCGCTGCTCACATTGATGCGGGTAAAACTACAACCACAGAGCGTATCCTTTATTATTCAGGTGTTAGTCATAAAATAGGTGAGGTGCACGATGGTGCCGCTACTATGGACTGGATGGCACAAGAGCAGGAGCGTGGTATTACCATTACCTCTGCAGCTACTACCGTTAACTGGAAATACAGGGGAGATACATACCATATCAACGTGATTGATACCCCGGGGCACGTGGATTTTACCGTAGAGGTGAACCGGTCATTACGTGTATTGGATGGGTTAGTATTCCTTTTCTCAGCAGTTGATGGTGTTGAGCCGCAGTCAGAAACAAACTGGCGCTTAGCAAATAACTATAACGTACCTCGTATTGGTTTCGTTAATAAAATGGACCGTTCAGGTGCTGATTTCCTTAAGGTTGTTAAGCAAGTTAAGGATATGCTTGGAAGCAATGCTGTTCCATTGCAGATCCCGATAGGTTCTGAGGATACTTTTAAGGGTGTTGTTGATCTGATCAACTTCCGCGGTATCGTATGGAATGAGCATGATAAAGGGATGACCTTTACTGAGGTGCCTATTCCTGATGAGTTGAAAGATGAGGCTTTAGAGTGGAGAGAGAAGTTACTTGAATCGGTAGCTGAGTATGATGAGTCTTTGATGGAGAAATTCTTCGAAGCTCCTGAGACAATTACCGAGCGTGAAGTTTTAGATGCTCTTCGTAAAGCGGTATTGGATGCCAAGATCGTACCTATGGTATGTGGTTCTTCATTTAAGAACAAAGGTGTTCAGACTATGCTTGATTATGTGATGGAATTATTGCCGTCACCAATGGATGTAGAAGGTATTGTTGGAACGAACCCGGAAACTGGTGAAGAAGTTCTTCGTAAGCCAGATCAGAAAGAGCCATTTGCAGCTTTAGCATTTAAAATTGCAACGGATCCTTTCGTAGGACGTTTATGCTTTATCCGCGTATATTCAGGAAATCTGGAAGCAGGTTCTTACGTACACAATATGCGTTCTGATTCAAAAGAGCGTATTTCACGTATCTTCCAGATGCATGCAAACAAGCAAAACCCAATTCCAAATGTTGGAGCTGGTGATATTGCTGCGGTTGTTGGATTTAAGGATATTAAAACAGGAGACACTCTTTGCGATGAGAAACATCCGATCGTATTAGAGTCAATGAACTTCCCTGAGCCGGTTATCGGTCTTGCGATCGAGCCTAAAACTCAGGCTGACGTTGATAAGCTAGGTATGGCTTTGGGTAAATTATCTGAAGAGGATCCTACTTTCCGTGTTCAAACTGACGAAGAGACCGGCCAGACTGTAATTTCAGGAATGGGTGAGCTGCACCTTGATATCATTATGGACCGTCTTAAACGTGAGTTTAAGGTAGAAGTAAATCAGGGAGCTCCGCAGGTGGCTTACAAGGAGGCGATCACCGGAACTACGCAACACCGTGAAACATATAAGAAACAAACTGGTGGTCGTGGTAAATTTGCGGATATCCAGGTTATTATTTCTCCTGCAGATGAAGGTAAGAGCGGTCTTGAGTTTGTTAACGAAATTTCAGGCGGTGCTATCCCACGTGAATTCATCCCTTCTGTACAGAAAGGTTTTGAAGCAGCGATGGTGAATGGTGTTCTTGCTGGTTATCAGCTTCAGGGGATGAAAGTTCGCTTAATTGACGGATCATTCCACGCGGTCGATTCGGATGCACTGTCTTTCGAGATCTGTGCCAAATCTGCATTCCGTGAGGCGTTGCCAAAATGTAAACCGGTATTAATGGAGCCGATCATGAAGATCGAGATCCTTACTCCTGAAGAGAACATGGGTGATGTTATAGGTGATATGAACCGTCGTCGTGGTCAGCTTTTAGGAATGGATACCCGTGCGGGTGCCCAGGTTATCAAAGCTACTGTGCCACTTTCTGAGATGTTTGGTTATGTAACCCAGTTACGTACTATAACTTCAGGACGTGCTACTTCAACCATGGAATTCGACCACTATGCTGAAGCTCCTAGGAACGTTCAGGAAGAGGTTGTTGCCAAGGTGAAGGGTAAGAAAGCAAACGCTTAAGAAGTTATAAGTTATACGTGATACGTTGTAAGTTAAAGACGCCGGTCAGAAGACGTACAACGTATCACGTAAAACATACAACTGCTGAAATTTAATATTAAAAATAAATCTTCCTCGGTAACTAATAGCTCTTATCGGGGAATAAAACTAAAACAATGAGCCAAAGAATCAGAATCAAATTAAAATCTTACGATTACAATCTGGTAGATAAATCTGCTGAGAAGATCGTGAAGACTGTTAAACCAACAGGTGCGGTAGTTAGCGGACCAATTCCCTTGCCGACAGAAAAGAAGATCTTTACAGTTCTTCGTTCACCTCACGTAAACAAAAAGGGACGTGAGCAGTTTCAATTATGTGCTTACAAACGTTTATTGGATATTTATAGCTCCAATTCTAAAACGGTTGACGCGCTGATGAAACTGGAGCTTCCGAGTGGGGTTGAAGTGGAAATCAAAGTTTAAGGCTTTAAAATTTCAAAAAAGCTACCGAGGGGTAGCTTTTTTTATTTAATATCTTTTAAAGTCCGATACACCTTTTATGTCCCCGAGCTCTCAGTCAGGTAATCCTAAAAAAAGCCGTTTAGCAGTCAGCGCAGTATTTTTCGCATATGGTCTAACATTTGCAAGTTGGGCATCCAGAATTCCCACCATTCAGCAGAATCTTGATATTTCAGATGGTGTACTGGGTTTGGTTCTATTTTCACTTCCAGCAGGATTATTCTTTTGCCTTCCATTTTCAGGATGGATCATTAATCACTTCGGAAGTAAAAAAGTAGTAGTAACGGCGGGATTAGTCTACACAGGTTTGTTATTACTAATAGGCCTGTCACAAAATCTTATGCAACTGGTAGCCGTACTGTTCGCCTTCGGCTTTTTTAGCAACCTTCTTAATATTGCTGTTAACACGCAGGCTGCCGGGGTGGAGAATTCTTACAAGAAGCCAATTATGGCAACTTTTCACGGGATGTGGAGTCTTGCCGGTTTTGCGGGCGCGGCAATCGGAACGTTGATGATGGGTTATGGCGTTGAGCCTGCATATCATTTTGTGCTTATTTTCATGCTTATGTTGCTTATCATCTTCGTCAGTACTAAGAATATGCTGGATAAAGATGCCGGGCAAAGCGCGGACGGTTTAAAATTTGTTATGCCCGACAGGCCTCTGTTAAAATTAGGTGTGATAGCTTTCTGCTCGCTTGTTTGTGAAGGTACAATGTTTGACTGGAGCGGTGTTTATTTCCTTAAGGTGGTTAAGGCAGAACCGGCATGGGTAGGGGCAGGATATACAGCGTTTATGATCTCAATGGCTGCCGGACGTTTTATAGCTGATTCGGTAGCTCATAAGATCGGTGTTAAGCGTGTGTTGCAGTTAAGCGGTCTGCTTATGGTTACGGGGCTTCTTATTTCAGTAGTATTTCCCTATCAGATCCCGGCGATTATCGGGTTCCTGCTGGTTGGTATAGGCGTGTCATCGGTAGTGCCACTTGCTTACAGCGCGGCCAGTAAATCAACGACGATGCCTCCCAGCCAGGCACTTTCAACTGTGACAACAATAGGTTTTTTCGGCCTGCTAGTCGGGCCTCCGGTAATCGGCTTGATATCTGGTGCAAGCGATCTGAGAACGGCGTTCGCATTTCTGATCATTATGGGTGGATTAATGCTCGTCCTGTCATCTATCGGACGATTTAAGAGCAATGGAAATGATGCGTAATAAAAAAGCCTTCCATTAGGAAGGCTCTTCTTTTTAACTGGTTAGACTAGTTGTTGGGTTTAACTTTCACCGTATCATCGTCTACTTTTATTTTGCCTTCATCACCTTTGATCTTAAGCTCTTCGCCGTCTGTTTTTACTTTGCTGCCATCTTCATACTTGATCTTAATATCATCTCCGTCACGCTTAATCTTCGTTTCATCAAGCATCCATTTGCCATCAGTTTTTACGATGACATCATTTACCACCAGACCCGTTTTGAATAGCGTATCGCCAGATCTATCGATATAAAACTCAACCGGCACTTTAGTTATACTGTCAACAGCCCATCCGGTTTCAGCATCGGCAATAACGTACACGGTCTTGCCGCTGTTAAGGTCTGTATATGATCCCGGCACTACCTGGGTAGTGGTCGACGTCATTTCGGTCGACTCGCTCACCATTGTTGAATCTGTGACATCGTCGCCGGTTTTTTTGTTATTACAGGCTACAACTGCCGTACTTATCGCTGCAAATGATAAGATTTTTAATAAATTTTTCATGTTTGTTTGTTTGTTTTAGTTAGGGTGTTTTAAGATTAACATCCTTTAATCCAAATTGTTGCTAGTTTTTAGACTTTTCTACTTTCCCGTCTTCTATCTTGGTTTTCGAGTCTCCGTCCTTGATCTTAATATCGCCGTCCTCTGATACCTTCTTTTTATAGTCTCCATCTTTCAGTTTTGAATCACCGTCACCCTCAACTTTAAGCTTGTAATCATCACCTTTGATTTTATAGTCATCCCCGTCAAATTTCTTTTTGTAGTCTGTATACTTAATGGCTACGTCTTTGTCGTCGAAGTCTATTTTTGCCTCGTCAATCTCAAAGTAATCATCATCCACCCTGGTGATTTTATTATTCACAACAGCACCAGTGGTGAAGATCGTATCACGGTCATTATCTACATACAGATAGACTGGTTTTTGTGTTACGCTATTAATTGCATAGCCCGTCTCTGGGTCGGCAATTACCTGAATAGAATCGCCTGAATTAAGATCGACATATGTGCCTGGTACAACTTTGTCTTTATTGTTGCAGGCAGCCATGAGCAGTATACATAGGGCAGCAGAAAGATTTAAAATTTTCATGATGTTGTTTATTGTTTGACTGGTAACAATCTCCTCGTCAAATGGTTTCAGTTAGTCAGATCGGGATGGTTATTAACTTCATTTTTGGGTAAATAATTGCTCAAAACGGGGAATTAATATCGCACTTTTTGATACGGGAATCTTTCCGGAAAAGAAAGAAAAAGGGCTGTTGAATGCAGTTTAATAGCCGTGGCGGAGAAAGGGCCCACATATATGTTAAAGCTCTGAAAAATAGGCCCGATGGTATGATTATCGCTTTATCGCGCGTAGTTAAACTTGAATCACAGTATAGTTTACAAAGATAAAGTGCAATTGTTGAAGACCGTGAAATTTTTGATTGTCCTGACACTATTTTTCCTGAAGCCATTGCTTTCATCGGGGCAGGAATCAGTCGAGATGCATGTTCATGCCGGCGAGTCGTTTTACGTCCACGCTTCCGAGTCTGTGGGTATAGTTTCAAACGTTATAAACTCAGGATCATTCGGCACGTACCCTGGTGCAGCAGTTAATTTTTCGGGGCAACGATGGACCAATAACGCAGGCAGCCGCCTTGTTGACGAAAGTGCCAGCGGTTCGGGCGGATTGGGTGGTTACGTCAGATTTATATCTGCAAGCGGCTCCGCTCAGTTTATTGATAGCCGGAATACGGTCCCGTCTGCCAATGGATTTCCAAATCTGGCTATCGCCAATACCGGAAATGTTGTTCTGGAGGGAGCAGATCTCATCATACGGGGAACCCTGAACTTCGAAGCTGGCAAACTAATTTTAAACAACCGGAATACCGTGTTGGCATCGAATGCCACAATCACGGGTTATGATAACACAAAGTTCGTTGTTACCGGAACTGGTACCGACGGGGGATTTTTAGTGAGGAATGTGTCCGGAACTCAAATTGCTGATATTGTTTATCCAATCGGGGCTACTTTAAACAGCTATACGCCTGCATCGATTAACTATAGGGGAGTTGCTCAAGGCATCAAAGTACGGGTTTTCGAGAACGTGTATGAAAGGGCCGTCTTTGGGATGCCCGATAATGTCAACTATGTTCCTAAAACCTGGAATGTGTCGTTTGCGATAAGTGATCCTTCTGCGGTAATGAGTCTGAGTACTCAGCACAATGCCAATGAGGAGGGATCAGCTTTTGCCGCGAAGCGCTCAGAAAGCTACATCAGCCGTTATATCGCTTCAACCGAGAAATGGGATAAAATTGCGTCAACCGGCGTCAGCCCGGCTAATATTACAACAGGTAATGCTATCGCAAATGCCTATCTGAATTCCCGGGCAGCTATTTCCGGATTTTCTACTAACGAATATTTCTCTAAATCTATACTCAACGCAAATACAAGTCCGATAGCAGGATTACGCATACCTGCAGGGATCTCGCCTAATAATGATGGGCTGAACGAGAAATTTATCATCGAAAACCTTCAGCCTACCGACAGGGTAAGGCTTGACATCTACAACAGGTGGCAAACACTTGTATTCCGCGACGGGAACTATAAAAACACGTTTGACGGTATTGGCAACCAGAAAGGGTTGGTCAATAACGAACTGCCAGATGGTACTTACTACTACATTTTGAACATAAATACTGAGAAGCCCATAACAGGCTATATCGTAATTAACAGGTAAACAGATGAGGATCAGTACTATTCAAAAGGGGCTTGTATTGGGATTAATATCATTGATCTCTTTCGCGCTTCGCCTGCAGGCCCAGCAGCTGCCTCTGTATTCTGAATATATGTTTAATACATTCGAGATCAACCCTGCTTATGCCGGCGGAAGGGATGCCATACAAATAACCACAATGTTCCGCAAGCAATGGACCGGTTTTAAGACCGCTCCTCAGAGCACTTTTCTTTCAGTGGATATGCCGGTTACCGATAAGCGTATAGGCCTGGGATTAAAAATAGTGGATGACAGGGACGAAATCACAAAAACGGTAGGCGCTCAGGGAGCATATTCATATAAAATCCCTTTAGGTGATTATTCTGCTCTGGCATTCGGACTTCAGGCCGGAGCAATGAATTTTAAGTCTGATTTTACGGAGGTCGATGTGATCGATCCCAATGATCCCTCTTTCAGCCAGGTTGTTAACTCTGTAAAGGTAAATTTTGGCACGGGCGCTTTCTTTAATACTGAGAACTTCTTTGTGGGACTCTCAATCCCTAATTTGATTAAGCAGAACCTGAAGAAAAACAGCATCGATAACCCGGGTGATATTAAGCAGAATACTCATATTTATTTCAATACAGGGTACGTTTTCCATCTTAACGATGATTTTGTAGTCAAGCCGTCGGTGCTGGTTCGCGGCCTTGTAGGCAGTCCCGTCTCGGTTGACGTAAATACAAATTTATGGATAGCAGACATGTTATCACTTGGCGCCTCTTATCGAAATAAGAGCGCTATTGTAGGGATAATAAACTTACGCGTTCTCCCGGAATTATATATGGGATATGCTTACGATCATAGCATATCCCGTCTGAATATAATCGCAAAAGGTTCACACGAAGTCATTTTAAGGTACGAGATACCCATCGGGCGGACGTCCCTTTCACCACGATATTTTTAATTTTATGAAAAATTTATACTCTCACCCTCTTGTTCAAAGTAGCCGTGTTTGTAAAGCACTGCTGATCATCCTGATCGGCATTCTTGGTTTTGAGCGCTCCCAGGCACAGGTTAAGATAGGGACTAACCCCGATCAGGTTCAACGGTCGTCAATTTTGGAACTGGAGAGCCAAACCAAGGGTTTGCTTTTGCCAAGATTGCAGGATACCACTGCAATCAATGCCCTGAATCCGTCTGACGGCATGCTTATTTACCTTGAGAAAACACCCAAAAACGGACTGTATGTTAGGAGGAATGGCGTCTGGCACTTTCTTACAGGCGTTAGTTCGACCAGTACAGGCGGTCCGGGTTTTGATCCAAGTACATTAAATCTGGCTACAATTGGTGGAAAAGTAGATCCTGCCACTCAGATCTCAGCAGCCAGTGGAACAGTTTCCGGCCAGGTACTTACCTGGAACGGGACTAACTGGGAGCCCAAAAGCATTGTGCAGGTTTCGACAACGATCGTCGAAAAAGCTAAAGAATTCAATACAGCCTCAGGTGGAAACGTGGTGATTGAGGCCAACAGTACCGGTGTCGTGAAAGTTCCGGTAACCGGTGCAGTGGTGGGAGACATCGTATTTGTCGCTTTAACAGGTGATACGCCGGATTTCTCGGTTTACAATTCCTGGGTTAGCGGCCCAAACGAAGTAAGCATCCGCTTTGCCAATTATCAGGCGGAGCCGGTGACAATTATCGGCACCCAATACAAAGTTTTACTAATGAAATAATGTCCGCCCTGTGCGAACCTTTAAATACAGCATTCTAATTCCCATTATATGAAGCACGTTTTACAAAGATTCTTCCGTTTTGCCTGCATTGCAGGCTTAATATCCGGGGCATTGGGCACCGCCCAGGGGCAGTCGAGGCAGGTTAGGCTGGGAGATAATATGGGCGACCATATAGCCCTGCGGGACATGGACATTAATAATAAGCAGATCCTCAACTCATCCAGGATCGCAATAGGGGTGGCCACGATCACAAACAGCAGTGTAGCGTTACAGGTGGATGGCTCAGATAAGGCTATTCTGATTCCGCGTATAACGAGTCTAACGGCTATTAACACACCAGAAAATGGGATGATGGTGTATAATACGGCCGATAGTAAGTTCTACGTTCGTCAGGGAAATGAGTGGATTTCTTTTGCAGATGGAGCAGGTTCAGTGGTTTCTATGAATGGGAAAATAGGAGCAGTGACCTTTGAAGGTGATGACACAAGTATTTCTGTGGATAATACCGGAACAAGCATCGTGATTTCAGCTCAAAGTGCAGCAGCGATCTGGAATGCCAGTAAGCTTCAGGGAAATACAATTTCGGGTACTTCACCAATTTCCGGGCAGGTTTTGGGATGGAACGGTACACAATGGATGCCCGTAGATATGACAGCAAATTCAGCTTTGGTAGTGACTAGTCCGGCCCAACCAGCGATCACTTCTTTAGGTACTCTCAGCAAGTTGACAGTAACCGCTCCCATTACCGGTAGTATTACCGGCAATGCTGCAACTGCCACTAAGCTTGCAACATCAAGGAAGATAAATGGAGTTGGTTTTGACGGTTCTGCAGATATTACCATCCCAACTACGGCCGCGGCGAACACATTAACCGGAACAACGCTTAATGCTGCGATTGTTAATTCGTCCTTGACTTCTGTAGGAACATTAACGGATCTAACAGTTACTAATCCCGTTACGGGAAGCGTCACCGGTAATGCAGGCACCGCTACCGCTCTGGCTACCCCTAGAACGATCAATGGAGTTGCTTTTGACGGTACGGCAAATATCGATATTACGGCTGAGGCCGATGCCAATCAGTTGACCGGTACGACATTGAAATCGTCGGTGGTTAATTCCTCGCTGACTTCTGTGGGAACCTTGACGGACCTGACGGTTAGTAATCCGATAGCAGGGTCAGTCACTGGTAATGCAGGTACTGCTACTAAGCTTGCTACCTCCAGAACGATCAACGGGGTAGCTTTTGATGGAACGGCGGATGTCAACATTGGTTCCTCAAATTTGCCATTTACGCCGGCAGGAAGTATAGCAGCAAATAATGTGCAGGCTGCTTTGGTTGAGTTGGATGGAGATAATGTTCTGAAGGCAAACCTTGCTTCTCCAGCATTAACGGGTACTCCAACGGCACCGACCGCTGCGCCGGGCACCAACACTACCCAGGTGGCCACCACGGCTTTTGTAACGGCTGCAGCCGCAGCAGGCACAGCTGATGCTGACGCAACGACTAAGGGAAAGATCCAGTTAGCAGGAGATCTGAGCGGAACAGCCGCAGCACCGGTGATAGCAGGCAATGCTGTAACGTCAGCAAAGATTGCTGACGGAACGATCGTTGGGACAGATTTAGCTGATGGTGCAGTAAGCTTAGTTAAACAGGCTGATATTGCTGCTGCGTCATTGATCGGTAGAGTTTCAGGCGGTACAGGAGCGCCAGAGGTGTTAAGTGTATCAGCGGCTAAATCACTCCTTTCATTAAGCAAAACCGATGTTGGTCTAGCTAACGTGGATAATACAGCTGATGCAGATAAGCCAGTTTCTTCAGCTACTCTCTCTGCATTGAATGCCAAGGAACCTTTGATCACTGCCGGAACCGCTGCTCAATACCTGAAAGGGGACAAGACTTTAGGTACATTGGATAAGACTGCTGTTGGCTTAAGTAATGTGAACAATACAGCCGATGCTGATAAACCGATCAGCACTGCGACCCAGACAGCACTCGATGGAAAGGCTACTAACGCTGCTTTAGCATTAAAAGCCGACCAGAGTGCAGTTGACCTGAAAGCCCCCCTTGCATCACCGACCTTCACAGGTACTGTATCCGGTATCACGGCCGGAATGGTTGGTTTAGGTAATGTGAACAATACAGCCGATGCTGATAAGCCAATTAGTTCGGCTACCCAGGCAGCCCTTGATGGTAAAGCCACTACTGCTGCTTTAGCATTAAAGGCTGACCAAAGTGCAGTGGATCTGAAAGCACCTCTTGCATCTCCAACATTCACCGGTACTGTTTCCGGTATCACTGCTACAATGGTTGGATTAGGCAATGTGAACAATACCGCTGATGCTGATAAACCGATCAGTTCGGCTACTCAAACAGCACTTGACGGGAAAGCTGCCAGTGCAGATCTTGCTTTAAAAGCACCACTAGCATCTCCAACATTTACCGGAACTGTTTCTGGTATCACTAAGGGAATGGTAGGATTATCAGATGTAGATAACACTTCAGACCTGGCTAAGCCAATCAGCACTGCAACTCAAACCGCACTTGATGGAAAAGCTACAACCGCTGCTTTAGCATTAAAGGCTGACCAGAGTTCAGTTGATTTGAAAGCACCACTAGCTTCACCAACTTTTACCGGAACTGTATCTGGTATTACTAAAGGGATGGTAGGATTATCAGATGTAGATAATACTTCCGACCTGGCTAAGCCAATCAGTACGGCTACTCAAACCGCTCTTGATGGAAAAGCTGCTAGTGCAGATCTTGCTTTAAAGGCACCACTAGCATCTCCGACATTTACAGGAACTGTCTCAGGTATCACTGCAGGAATGGTTGGACTAGGTAATGTGAATAACACTGCTGATGCAGATAAACCGATCAGTTCGGCTACTCAAACCGCCCTTGATGGAAAAGCCGCCAGTGCAGATCTGGCTTTAAAAGCACCACTAGCATCTCCAACCTTTACAGGAACTGTCTCAGGTATCACTAAAGGGATGGTAGGATTATCAGATGTAGATAACACTTCAGACCTGGCTAAGCCAATCAGCACTGCAACCCAGACAGCACTCGATGGAAAGGCTACTACAGCTGCTTTAGCATTAAAAGCTGACCAGAGTTCAGTTGACCTGAAAGCCCCTCTTGCATCTCCGACTTTTACAGGAACTGTCTCAGGTATCACCGCCACAATGGTTGGATTAGGTAATGTGAACAATACAGCTGATGCTGATAAGCCAATCAGCTCAGCTACTCAAACTGCCCTTGATGGAAAAGCTGCCAGTGCAGATCTTGCTTTAAAAGCACCACTCGCATCTCCGACATTTACAGGTACCGTATCTGGTATCACTGCGGGAATGGTTGGCTTGGGTAATGTGAACAATACAGCTGATGCAGATAAGCCAATCAGCTCAGCTACTCAAAGTGCCCTTGATGGAAAAGCGACTACTGCTGCGTTGGCATTAAAAGCTGACCAAAGTTCAGTTGATCTGAAAGCGCCCCTTGCTTCACCAACTTTTACAGGTACTGTTTCCGGTATTACTAAAGGAATGGTAGGATTATCAGATGTAGATAACACTTCAGACCTGGCTAAGCCGATCAGCACAGCAACCCAGACAGCGCTTGACGGTAAGGCGACTACAGCTGCTTTAGCATTAAAGGCTGACCAGAGTGCAGTTGACCTGAAAGCACCCCTTGCTTCACCAACTTTCACCGGAACTGTCTCAGGTATCACTAAAGGAATGGTAGGATTATCAGATGTAGATAACACCTCAGACCTGGCTAAGCCAATCAGCACTGCAACTCAAACCGCACTTGATGGAAAAGCTACAACCGCTGCTTTAGCATTAAAGGCTGACCAGAGTTCAGTTGATTTGAAAGCACCACTAGCTTCACCAACTTTTACCGGAACTGTATCTGGTATTACTAAAGGGATGGTAGGATTATCAGATGTAGATAATACTTCCGACCTGGCTAAGCCAATCAGTACGGCTACTCAAACCGCTCTTGATGGAAAAGCTGCCAGTGCAGATCTTGCTTTAAAGGCACCACTAGCATCTCCAACCTTTACAGGAACTGTCTCAGGTATCACTAAAGGGATGGTAGGATTATCAGATGTAGATAACACTTCAGACCTGGCTAAGCCAATCAGCACTGCAACCCAGACAGCACTCGATGGAAAGGCTACTACAGCTGCTTTAGCATCAAAAGCTGACCAGAGTTCAGTTGACCTGAAAGCCCCTCTTGCATCACCAACATTCACCGGAACTGTATCCGGTATCACTGCAGGAATGGTTGGACTAGGCAACGTGAACAATACTGCTGATGCAGATAAACCGATCAGCTCGGCTACTCAGACTGCCCTTGATGGAAAAGCTGCCAGTGCAGATCTTGCTTTAAAAGCACCACTCGCATCTCCGACATTTACAGGTACCGTATCTGGTATCACTGCGGGAATGGTTGGCTTGGGTAATGTGAACAATACAGCTGATGCAGATAAGCCAATCAGCTCAGCTACTCAAAGTGCCCTTGATGGAAAAGCGACTACTGCTGCGTTGGCATTAAAAGCTGACCAAAGTTCAGTTGATCTGAAAGCGCCCCTTGCTTCACCAACTTTTACAGGTACTGTTTCCGGTATCACCGCCACAATGGTTGGACTAGGCAATGTGAACAATACAGCTGATGCAGATAAACCGATCAGCTCAGCTACCCAAACTGCCCTTGATGGAAAAGCTGCCAGTGCAGATCTTGCTTTGAAAGCACCACTAGCATCTCCGACCTTCACAGGTACTGTATCAGGTATCACTAAAGGAATGGTAGGATTATCAGAGGTAGATAACACTTCAGACCTGGCTAAACCGATCAGCTCGGCTACTCAAACAGCCCTTGATGGAAAAGCTACTACTGCTGCTTTAGCATTAAAAGCTGACCAGAGTGCAGTTGACCTGAAAGCACCCCTGGCATCTCCAAC
>NZ_JARKNC010000010.1:963360-965013 GCF_029360805.1 Daejeonella sp. JGW-45
CCTTGCATCTCCAACGTTTACCGGAACTGTATCTGGTATCACCGCCACAATGGTCGGATTAGGCAATGTGAACAATACGGCTGATGCAGATAAGCCGATCAGCTCGGCTACCCAGACAGCCCTTGATGGAAAAGCTACTACTGCTGCTTTAGCATTAAAGGCTGACCAAAGTGCAGTGGATCTGAAAGCACCTCTTGCATCACCAACATTCACAGGTACTGTTTCCGGTATCACTGCCGGAATGGTTGGACTAGGTAATGTGAACAATACGGCTGATGCAGATAAGCCGATCAGTTCAGCTACTCAAACTGCCCTTGATGGGAAAGCCGCCAGTGCGGATCTTGCTCTGAAAGCACCACTTGCATCTCCGACCTTCACCGGAACTGTATCTGGTATTACTGCCGGAATGGTTGGACTGGGTAATGTGAACAATACTGCTGATGCTGATAAACCGATCAGCTCGGCTACTCAAACTGCTCTTGATGGGAAAGCCGCTAGTGCGGATCTTGCTTTAAAGGCGCCTCTTGCATCACCAACATTTACTGGAACTGTATCCGGTATTACTGCCACAATGGTTGGATTAGGCAATGTGAACAATACGGCTGATGCCGATAAGCCAATCAGCTCGGCTACTCAAACAGCGCTTGATGGAAAAGCCGCTAGCGCAGATCTTGCTTTAAAAGCCCCTCTTGCATCTCCAACGTTTACCGGAACTGTATCGGGTATCACCGCCACAATGGTGGGATTAGGTAATGTGAACAATACGGCTGATGCAGATAAACCAATTAGTTCAGCAACTCAAACTGCCCTTGATGGAAAAGCCGCTAGCGCAGATCTTGCTTTAAAAGCACCACTAGCATCTCCAACCTTTACCGGAACCGTATCCGGTATCACTGCCGGAATGGTTGGCTTAGGTAATGTGAACAATACTGCTGATGCTGATAAACCAATTAGTTCGGCGACCCAGACAGCACTTGATGGAAAAGCCGCTAGTGCGGATCTTGCTTTAAAAGCACCATTAGCATCTCCAACATTCACCGGAACTGTTTCCGGTATTACTAAAGGGATGGTAGGGTTATCAGATGTAGATAATACTTCAGACCTGGCTAAGCCGATCAGCACGGCTACCCAGACAGCCCTTGATGGTAAAGCTACTACTGCTGCTTTAGCATTAAAGGCTGACCAAAGTGCAGTTGACCTGAAAGCACCCCTTGCATCACCAACATTTACCGGAACTGTTTCCGGTATCACGGCCGGAATGGTTGGCTTAGGTAATGTGAACAATACGGCTGATGCTGATAAACCAATCAGTTCGGCTACTCAAGCAGCGCTTGATGGAAAAGCTACTACTGCTGCTTTAGCATTAAAGGCTGACCAAAGTGCAGTGGATCTGAAAGCACCTCTTGCATCACCAACATTTACCGGAACTGTTTCGGGTATTACTAAAGGAATGGTTGGATTATCAGATGTAGATAACACTTCAGACCTGGCTAAGCCAATTAGTTCGGCTACTCAAACAGCGCTTGATGGAAAGGCTACAACAGCTGCTTTGGCATTAAAAGCTGACCAAAGTTCAGTTGATCTGAAAGCGCCCCTTGCATCTCCAACATTCACCGGAACTGTTTCCGGTATTACTAAAGGGATGGTAGGGTT
>NZ_JARKNC010000002.1:0-165815 GCF_029360805.1 Daejeonella sp. JGW-45
GTGAATTGCTGCTTTTTCATTTTATGACATTTGAAATTAAACTTTTTGTCTAATTACTTCATGTCTTAATTTCAGGGAAGCTTACAATTTCAGGGAAGCTTACAATTTCAGGGAAGCTTACAATAGCAATTTTAAAAGACTTATTGGTGTTTGGAAAACCACAGGCAATATCAAATCAAATCGGGGCATTGATAAATTAATTGGCATGGATAGCTACGAGCTGATACTTGACGGAAATTATATTTTGCATAAGGCAGATGTTATGATGGGAAATGAGAGGAGTGAAACTTTTGAACTTATTAAGTTGTATAGCTCATTAGACAAAGCCAAAATGCAATACTTTAACTCAAAAGGAGAAGAAGGTACCATGATAAGTTTTATTATCAACAATGAATTTAAAATTGAAGGAGCAGACTTAAAGTTTAGCGGCCTGATTAATGAAGAAAATACCAAAATAAATGGCAAGTGGTTTATTAATACAGAAAACGAAGGATGGACAGATTTTATTGATCTAAATCTTGTGAAAACGAAAATATGAGAAAAATAATATAATCAAAAAATAGTTAGGGAAAGTCCTGATAACACCGGGCTTTTCCTTATCCAATAAAAAGATGGCAATGAATGAACCAGATTTAATTTCAGAATTTCAACACGTTGAAGATAATTTCAACCGGGCGGTTGTTACCAATGACATCTCAGAAATAAAAAAATGTATAACATCTGATTGGGTATTGGTAGACAGTCAAGGTGGAATTATACAGCAAGAGCGGTTTTTTGAAGTACTGAAACAAGGGCTGCTATCCCATTCGGTGATGAGCAAAGAAGTGTTGCGGGTAAAAATGTACGGAGGTGTAGCACTGGTCTGGCCGGGGGCAAAATACCGGAACCTGGCAAGGAGAACCAATGGAAGCTGATGAATGGATTACAGATGTGTACAAAAAAGACGGTGACGAATGGTTGTGTGGACTGACCCATTTGACCCCGGTAAAAAAATAATTAGTTATGGTAATAGTTGAAAAATTGCTGAAACTGGCACTTTCCTTTCCCGAAACGACGGAAGAGCCCCACTTCGAAAAGACTTCTTTCAGGGTGAAGAAAAAAATATTTGCAACGTATGATGATAAGCTAAAAAGAGTTACCGTCAAGTTATCAGAAATAGATCAGGATATTTTTTCTTCCGCAGATAAATCTGCCATTTATCCGGTTAAAAACAAGTGGGGCAAGCAGGGCTGGACTATAATAGAGCTCGAAATGGTAAGTTGGGAGCTTTTCGTTGAAGTTTTGACAACGGCGTTCTGCGAAGTCGCACCCGAAAAACTAGGCGCCTTAGTTAGATCAGACAAAAATGGACTAAATAAATAAATATACGCTTGCATGGCCATTGAATTTACTGATATAAGCAACCAAAAGCTACTATTAAAACGGCTAACTGAAAAAGATGCTATTGCATTTCACAGTTTGTATTTCCAAAAAGACGGGCAGGAAAGTGAAAAAGTCGAATCAAAGGAGAACAGCAGAGCAGCTTTCGAGTTTACTGAAAATATCATTTCACAATGCAATGATATTTTCACAATACGCACCACCGTAAACCCAGAAAAAATCATTGGAGATTGCGCATTGCACCATTGGGACAAACTGAGGAACGAAATTGAAATCGGCGGCTCCCTGCTTCCCGACTATTGGGGAAAAGGTTTGATGGCAACAGCCTTTCTCTTATTGATCCCCTATGCACAGCGGGAATATGCAATAAACAAAGTCGTAGCGAATACAACCGCTGAAAATATAAACGCATTAAATTTCGCCGAAAAACTAGGTTTCAGAATAGTAGGAACGATGGAAAACAATGTACTGTTAGAAAAAGATTTATGAGGTTTTCTGGCAAATTAATTTAAGACCGAACAATGACAAAACGTGAAGAAATTATAAAAAATTATGTTGACGGCTATAATGCATTCGACATTGACAAGATGGTCCGGGATTTTAACGAAGTTATCATTTTTAAAAACATCAATAATGATGAGGTTACGATGGTGTTAAACGGGATTGAAGCGTTTAGAAAACAAGCTGACCAGGCAAAATCCTATTTTGAAAGCCGGCTGCAAACCATAAAATCTTTCAAGCATAAGGGCGATACCACCGAAATTGAAATAGATTACATTGCAACTTTAGCTTCTGATCTTCCCAACGGATTAAAAAAAGGCGAGCAAATTGATTTAAGCGGAAGATCCATATTCAAATTTTCTGAGGATCAAATTGTTGAGTTAATCGATATAGCTTAGTAAGCGGTACAGATACGAACCATTTAAAAAATTGATCTGACAATGACAATTGAAACACACCATATCAACAATTTAAAAATAGCTGAAATTATTTCTGACGACATTGTTTTAAGATCTGTTGAAGATGGATTAGATTTATTGGGCAATCTATATTATCAGGGATTTGATAAAATATTTATTCATGAAAAAAACATTACGCTCGATTTTTTTGACTTGAAAACAAAACTCGCAGGTGAGGTACTTCAAAAATTTGCTCAGTATCGAATGCCATTAACCATTATAGGTGATTTTTCAAAATCCGAAAGCAAGAGTTTAACGGACTTTATCTATGAAAGCAACAAAGGCCGACAGATCAATTTCGTTGGCTCTCTGTCGGAAGCAATAAAACGATAACTCATCGGTACTTTGGGATTTGCCATTTTAATAAAAGAAATCTGATTTCGAAAGTGAAACACAGCAAAATAAATGAAAAACATGTAAATAAAATACGATGAGAAAAGTAATTGCAACAATCAATACGACACTAGACGGTGTTTGCGACCATACCGCAGGAATTCCTGATGATGAAATACATCAACATTACACAGATTTACTGCGCCATGCGGATGCTATTCTGTTTGGTAGGGTAACGTATCAGCTTATGGAATTTTGGCGGACTTTGGTTGAAAAACCCTCCGGCGAAAAGTCAATGGACGACTTTGCCGCGGTTATAGATAATATCCCAAAAATTGTTTTTTCCCGAACCCTCGAAAGCGTAGACTGGAAAAGTGCAAGGTTGGCGGATCAGAATATAGAAAAAGTGATATTAGAACTTAAACAGCAACCGGGGAAAGACATTCTTATTGGTAGCCGAAGCCTAATTTTACAACTAATGAAACTTGATTTGATTGATCAGTACCATCTTTGTATACACCCTATGGTGGCAGGAGGCGGTTTGCCGTTGTTTGAAGACATAGACAGAACTGTTTTTAAGCTCAATAAAACAAAAATATTCGGCAATGGAGCCGTAATGCTTTACTATGAACCGACAAAGAAAAGCGCTACAAACGGCCAATGACATCATCATGTTAACCATCTTATAACAAAGAGAAATGTCAGAGAAGTTACAATCGGTGCTCAAAATGTTTTCCGACTTTGACGAAAACGAGCTTGTTAGAATATTTAGTTGTTTTAAGCGAAAATCCGTCAGCAAAAATGATGTTTTATTGCATGAGGGAAGCATTTGTAAAGAATTTTACTTTGTGAAAACCGGTTGTGTCCGTATATTTTTTGTAGATAAAAACGGGCATGAAAAGACAAGATACATTATGCTTGATAATCATATTGGAACAGCTTTAACAAGTTTCATTTCTCAAAATCCCTCCGTAGAAATGATAGAAGCTCTTGAAGATACCGAGCTTTTAGCAATCAGTCATGCGGATTTTTATCGGCTGAATAGCCAAATGGATAATTGGAGAAATTTTTATCAGCGAATTTTGGAAATGGCTTATTCGTTTCAAAACAGGAAAATTGAGCAAAGGGTAACCCTAACAGCAAAGCAACGATATGAAATTATTTTGAATGAAAATCCTGCCTTAGTTCAACAGGTATCCAACAAGATATTGGCGTCTTATCTGGATATCCGGGAGGAAACTTTAAGTAGGCTTAAATCAAAATAGAACGATTTTGACCTATGTCAATAGCAATATGTGTAAGACTAAGCATTTTTGCATTTACAAAACGCAATGCAATGCAAAAACTCACACAACACAATTATTGGATAATAATCGCAACGGGACTGATAGCATTTGTCCTCAGTGGAATTTGGTACAGCCCAATGGTTTTCGGTGAAGTATGGGAGACTTACCGAAACCCGCCAAACCCCGAAATACCCAGATGGACGATGGCGTTTGCTCCCTTAAGAGAATTGATTGTTGCATATGTGCTGGCGAAATTAATTCTGCTATTGAATTTATCACAATATAAAGACACATTAAAGCTGGTTTTTCTATTGTGGATTTCCTTTCATGCTGTTGGAATGGCGGGAGCAGTTTTATGGGATCACATGCAATGGCAGTTAGGTGCTGTGCATGCTGGCGATTGGTTAATGAAAATGACATTTATGGGAATTGTGTTGACCAAATGGCTTAATAAGAAATCAATATCATTAAATAATCAATAATATGAAAGAATTTGTTTTATTGTTCCGAATGGACATAAAGAGCGCAGAAGCACAGCCTTCAAAAGAGCAAATGGAAATTTACATGAAACAGTGGATGGTGTGGATCAACGATATCGCAGAGAGAGGTATGCTCGCCGATGGTGGAAATCACTTTTCAAAAGATGGAAGAGTCCTAAAACCCAATGACAGAGTTATTCATCAACCTTATATTGCTGATGATGTATCGGTAGCGGGCTATATAATTATCCTGGCTGAAAACTTAGACGAAGCAACTAAAATAGCTAGGAAATGTCCAATACTAAATGGTCAAAACACAAGTGTTGAAATCAGGGAAACAGCAAAACCCGGCGAATAGAAATCTATGCGAAATACGAAAAAACCATATAAACGAGATATATTAAATCAGATTATAAATTTTTTCTGGACGGCACTCTGTTTTTCTCCTGTATTTTGGTTTTGGTTTCAGGAAGGAATAGACAATATTTACTTTTATGTATTTCTTGGCGTAGCGTTATTTTTTGGGGCTCTTCCAGGGAAGATATTAAGTAAGTTTACGTTAAGTGCAGATAAAAAGGTTTATGAAAAATATGGGATAAAATTCATCAGAAAATTTGTTCAAAATGGAGATATAGTCAATTCCCGAACAAACGGGCTCGGAGCCCCGTCAATAAAGGGTAAAGCTAAAGCGAGGGACTATTTGAAAACAATTGCCATGTATGAACGCTACCATTGGATCTGTCTGCTCTTTTTTCTATTGACGACCATTTATGGTTTTTTCAATGAACATTTTCTTTTGGGATTTTCTATTTTAGCAGCAAATTTTTTATACAACCTTATTCCAATCTTTTTACAGCAATATAATAAAATCAGAATTAAAAAAATAGTGGATTGAATTTGTAAATACTCTAACAAATATAAAATCTTTGAAAGTATAGTGTTTGAGCACTATACTTTTTATTGACTAAAGATCTATAAGGAAATATGTTACTAAATGGTTACCAGTTATATATTACATTCATGTAAGATATTTTTTAAAAATCCAATTGAAGTTATATTAATCTTTTTGAAAAAAGCCCTAAAATGTATTGCCCATTGGGTTAAATTGGCTATATTTGCACCATCGAATCACAAATTATATGTGAGGAAAACGGTGAGTAGTTCTTCAACAAAGAAGTCAGTTTATTGATTAATAGATATTTGAAGGGTAATGGATTCGTCCTGCCACCCCGACAAAAACCAGTTCATCTGGATGCAAAAGCCTCTAAATATCATTATTTAGAGGCTTTTCTGCTTTTAAACAGTTCATATTAATCCGTTTCAATCCATACTTTCTCCAGATGAAAGAA
The DNA here is from genome assembly GCF_029360805.1 of Daejeonella sp. JGW-45. Taxonomy (GTDB): domain Bacteria; phylum Bacteroidota; class Bacteroidia; order Sphingobacteriales; family Sphingobacteriaceae; genus Daejeonella. The sequence continues at coordinate 5,787 of NZ_JARKNC010000002.1, forward strand.
ATCCTTGCCACGGAACAATCAAAAACTATTATTATAACCGCAAGTCAGCAAGCAACAAGCGTCCAGTCTATTAATGATGGCGAAAAACTGTCGTCGAAGCTAGAACTAGCTTCAAAAATATAACGCCATTCGCAATTGTCCAAAGTTGATTACTCACAAGAACACATTCAGAAAGTTAATTCATATTTTACGACGGAAGTTGGAGATTGGAAGCATATTAGTTACTCATCTCGATTGGCTAAAGTGGCTAAGCCGGACCTTAACCTTGGTTTAAGACCTGTGTGTTTACTTAAAAAGGAAATACACCAACTATCTGACTAAATAATTTTATCAATGGCCTTTCTGCTGGATCGCGACTTTTTAAAAGCTGATGGTGTCTGTCCGGTAGTCTTTTTAAATTGTGATGAAAGGTGTGCGATACTGCTATATCCTAACTGATTGGCTATCTCTCCCAGGTTTAATTCATTGTAGAAAAGCAGTTCCTTTACCCGTTCTATTCTTTGCCTGATTAAGTATTTTTCTATAGTAACACCCTCCACCGACGAAAATAAAGTGCTTAAATAATTATACTCATGTGAACATTGTTCAGCGATTAGTCTGGACCAGTTCACTTTTGCGCCTACGTCTGCAAAGTTGTAGATTCTGCTGATGATCAGATTTTTTATCTGTTCAACGAGTTGGGTCTTAGTGTTATCTAATAATTCGAATCCCAGTTTTTTAAACACACTATTTAAGGAAGAGAGCTTCTCAGGATCAACGCTCTCCTCAGTAAGTTTTACTATCCCCAGTTCAACGGAAACCGGGTGAAGGTCAAATCCCTGAAGCTCCTCCTTAACAACTTTAATACACCGGTCGCAAACCATGTTTTTTATATACAACTCCATTTTAAGATTTTAAACTGCGTCTCAACAGTTGCGCATTGATTGCCACGATTATAGTACTTGCACTCATCAACACCGCTCCGGCCGCCGGACTAAGCATGAAAGCAGGATACAGAATGCCTGCGGCCAATGGAATGGCTAACACGTTATAGCCTACCGCCCAGATAAGGTTCTGAATCATTTTTCTGTAGACAGCTCTTCCAAATCTTATCATACTAACTACATCCTGAGGATCACTGTTAACTAAAATAATGTCGGCCGTTTCGGCAGCTACATCCGTTCCTGATCCTACAGCAATACCTACATCTGCCTGTGCAAGGGCAGGCGCGTCGTTAACTCCATCACCGGTCATAGCAACAATTTCTCCTTTTTGCTGAAACTCCCTTACTCTTTCCTGTTTTTGATCCGGTAGGACATTCGCTAAAAATCCGTCCATTTCTAAAGAATTCGCAACTGATTCTGCTACATGTTCATTGTCCCCCGTAAGCAGGTAGGACCGAATACCCATAGCTTTAAGTTCTGCTATAGCTGCATGGGAAGTGGGCCGTATAGTATCCGCAAGAGTTATAATACCTACAGGCTGCTCATCAATCAGAAGGAAATTAACGGTTTCTGAAGCGTGATTTATTTGGACAGGAATAGAAGGAATGGCTCGATTTACCTTTTTAAAGTAATTTGGTCCTCCTGCTACAATTTTTTTTCCTTTAACCGTTCCTGTAACACCTGCACCGGGCAAGTAAGCAAAGTCTCCGGATATCCAGAGTTCTAAGCCTCGAGCTTTCAAGATTTTCAATACCCCTCTCGCTATATAATGCTCGGAGTTCTGTTGCAAAGCCGCAGCATATTGCAGTATCTCATTTTCTGTATACTGATTGTCTAAAGAAATAACTTGCTTTACCTGATGGGATCCTTCAGTTAATGTTCCCGTTTTATCAAAAATAATTAAACTCAACTTCCTTGAATCCTCAAATGCCGTACGGTTTCGGATGAGAAGTCCGTTAACTGCCGCCTGGGACGTTGAAATGGCCACCACTAATGGGATTGCAACTCCTAAAGCATGAGGGCATGAGGTTACCATTACCGTAACCATTCTTTCCAGAGCAAACGAAAGATCACCTTCCTGACTAAACCAATATAGGAATGTTGCAATACCAACTGTAAGGGAAATATAAGTAAGCCACTTAGCTACTTTATTGGCCAGATTTTGTGTCGTAGACTTTGTTGCCTGTGCGCTCTGTACCATATTGATCACCTTGTTCAGGTAACTTTCTTTGCCTGTACCAGTAACCAACACCTTTATTGAGCCATCTCCATTGACAGAGCCTCCTATAACTTTATCATCTTTATGCTTTTCAACCGGAAGGCTTTCTCCGGTAAGCATACTTTCATTGACAGAAGAATGTCCCTCCGTAATCCTGCCATCAGCTGGGATCTTTTCTCCCGGTTTTACTAAAATTATATCGTTTTCTCTCAGTTCATTCAGCTGAATATCTGTCACAGAACCATTTCGTTCGACATGGACATTTGAAGGAAGCAGAGCCACCAGTGATTCTAATGCCCTGGACGCGGCCATCTGAGAACGCATCTCAAAATAGTGCCCTAGCAACATTATATCAATCAATGTGGCCAGTTCCCAAAAGAAATCCATCCCCTGTAATCCGAAAATGACAGCCATACTGTATACAAAAGCTACAAGGATCGCTACCCCGATAAGGGTCATCATACCGGGATTCGCGTTCTTAATTTCATTCAGCATTCCCGACAGAAATGGCTTTCCACCATAGAGAAAAACAACAGAGCTAAACCCCAACAGCAGGAGATCCGCTCCGGGAAAGTCTAATTGATATCCAAACCAATGCTGGACCATCTTCGAAAGAAGCAAAATTGGAATCGTCAGAATAATACAAATCCAAAACCGCTTTAAGAAATCGCTGGTATGGTGCCCCATATGTTCGTGGTGGGACGAGCGGTCATCATGAGCTTTAGCGCCATGTTTTGTCGCATGGGTGCTATGCTTCGCTTCCTGATGAATGTTTTCATGGTGATGCTGGTGATTTTCCATAATTACATTTTAGCTTAATTACATTTTACTCATATCGTGGCCGGCCATAGGATCCAAACCCTTCTTTAAGATATACTCACTTGACAGCAGATAAGCACCACTCACTACCACTTCCTTAACCTCTTCTAATCCTGAGGTGATAATTATTTGATTGGCGTCTTCCTGCCCGGTTGTCACCATTCTCGGTGAAAAGGTATTTTTGCCGGTTTTAACCCAGACATGGGCGCCCTTTCCATCCCGGACTACCGCAGCTAAAGGGATGGCGAATCCATTGTTAATTTTTCCTGTACTTAACAATACAGTGGCATGCATTCCCGGTTGAAGCTTCCCCTTGCTTTGTATCGATGCACGAACCTTTAGTATCTGACTCGAAGGGTCTATCTGGGGAGAGATGAAATTTATCTTCAATGTCTGTTCAAATTCCGGAAAGCCGTTGACCGATACGTTGACAGGAGTACCCAGGCTTATCGAACTGGCTTCGGCCGGATAAACGTCAGCTTCTACCCATAACTGGTCGAAATTTTCCAATCTTAGGATTGAAGAACCCTCTGAAACATATTGTCCTTCGGAAACACTTACTTCCTTAACAACACCTGAAGCGGCCGCATTGATGGTTACATAAGGTGAGATTTTGTTCGCCCGCAGCAAAGCGGCAATCTGCAAATCGGAGTACCCAAATAGCTTAAGTTTATTCCTGGCTGCCTCTCTCAGTGTAATGTATATATTTTCAGCGGGGAAAGCTGCGACTTGTTTCGTCTGTAGTAAAAAGTCCTGCTGAAGCGTCTGAAGTTCCTCACTATAGATCTGAAACAGAGGCTGGCCTTTAGATACCTGGCGGCCTGTTTCTTTGACGTATAAGCGTTCAACACGCCCCGCGTACCTGCTTGATATAACTTCTGTCAACTCCGGGTTGCTAATCAGCCGGGCATTCAATACCTTAGAAGTTCCCAAATTAGCTGCTGCAATTTGCATGGTTGTAATATTAGCCAGCTGAACCTGGCTATCCATTAATATAAGCTCATTTTTATCGCTGCCACTACTTACTGGAACTAAGTCCATTCCGCAAACCGGACAGGATCCGGGAGCGTCTTTTATGACCTGCGGGTGCATAGGACAAGTATATTTCTGAGCGGTAACTGCTTTTTCATCATTGCTGCAAGCTGCAATAAACAGAGACGGCATTATACTAGCCAGAGCCAAGCTTCTAATAAATCTTTTCCTTTCCATACTCATTGCTCATTTAAATGTTGCACATTAATAAAGCTCTCGCTGTCTACCAGGAACCAGGCGTTTAAGGCCACCTCCTTTTTGCTGTCAAGGCTGCTGCCTATATCTACCCATTGCCCGGAAACACCCTTCACGTCAACATATACCGGCAGAAAGGCACCATTACGCTTAATGAAAGATACAAAACGCCTCCCCAATTGAAGCACTGCAGTACGGGGCAGCCAGGTTCCGCTCGTTCGGTTGATTTCGCTTTGTACGGTGATCAGTTCCCCTACCTTCCACGTTTTATCTGTATTGCTCAGAGTTGCCCTGACAAGCGAATAATTAGTCCCATCATTATAATAAGGCTGGATCAGGCTCACGGGAACCCGGCTTCTTTTTGTGCTCATGTCAATGGATTGCACGTCGATCATTGTTCCTCTTTTAAATTTATCCAGGTCGCCGGGTGTTACATAGAATTCTGCCCAAACCTGATTTGAATTAACCAGGTTAAACATTCTTTGCCCTGCAGCCAGATATTGTCCTTCTCTCAGCTGCAGAGGAGCATTGGAAGTGACATCAGGTGTTTGCGGCTTTGGCCCCGTGCCCGAACCGGACATCCCTCCCATCGCAGAGCTGCTGCCGGCGGAAGATTCCGAAGTGATCAATGTGCTTCCTGCTGAAGCCGAGCCAGCTGAAGATTGCACGGTTTGTGGCTCCGATACATAGCCGCTATACGGACTGTAAATACTCACCGTGTAGTCGACCTTACCAGTGCTGAGAACATGGTTGATTTGCTGTTCTGTAAATCCTAAAAGCCGAAGCTTCTTTTTTGCCTGTTCTAAAAGAACAGGTTCATTATTACTTTTTAAAAAGAGTAATTCCTGTTGGGCGTCCGCTAAGTCCGGGCTATAAATATCCATCAGCTTCTGTCCTTTGGATACAGCCTGGTAATTATACTTTATATATAGTTTCTCAATTCTTCCGCTTACCCTGGAGGAAACTGAATTTTGGTTATTCGTATTATAATTGATCAGTCCTTTGACGTTCACATCCCGGGAACGTGTACCTGGCGAGGGATAAACGGTCTTTATCTCAGAAATTACCAATTCATTTGTCGGCTTAATTAAGCGCGCCAGGGTGTCATTGATGCCCGCGTCTGCCCCGACCGAATTAACCGGAACCAGATCCATCCCGCAGATGGGACAGGCCCCCGGTTCATCTTTCACTATTTCAGGATGCATCGGGCAAGTATATTTTGCTACTGAATCAATATCTACTCCTTCGTTCTTAGTATTGCAAGCAGAAAGTAACAGAAAAGCCAATAAAACAATAACTGGAAAATTACCTTTCAATATTTTTCTCATAATCGACAATCATTTGATAAAATTTCTTCAACTGCTCTGTATAGCTCATTTGAGCCATGTTTACCGCTTCCCAACCTTCAATCACTGTGCTTATATCGGCCTTGTTTTCCTGATAGGAAAGCATCGATGCTTTCAGATTTTTGGACAAAGCGGGCAGGATCTTACTTTCGTAATTTCTCAACTGAGTTTGCATGGTTATCAGTTCTGCTTCCATCGATTTTGTCATCCCAAGCGCTTCCGATAACATCCCTTCTTTTTGGAGCAACATGGCTTCCCTTTCGAAGTTCATTGATTTTATTTCTGATCTGTACATCTTAGCTGACCAAGGAGCAATTGGAATTGACACCATGCCCATAATCGTATACTGATTGGGCATCATATTGGAGCGTGGCGACATGTGTTCCAACCGCAGGCGGAGATCAGGCTTTGCGTCCTGTCTTATTTGATTGATATTAAGTTCGACTGAACGAATGGAGCGATCCATTTGTCGGATGTCACTCCTCTTCTCTGCTAAATAGGCCCTATCCAGAACAGCAATTGGGTTGAACCCCGGCCGGGCAGACGTATCTACACTGAAATCTGAATTGACCGGACGATACATAAGGGCATTTAAAGCAATTTTCTTAGAACGAATCTCGCTCTCAGTCATTAAGATCATGTTTTCCGATTCGTAAAGACGCCCCTCGGCTTTAAAGACCTGACCCAGGGATCCCTGATTAAAAGGATAGCGTATTTCAGCCAGCTTTTTCATTGTTCCCATGATTGTATGGTTCTCTTTTTGAAAAGCGATCTTTTTAATAGCTACCAGCAGATCATAATACAGCTCCTTTGCTCGGGCCCTTAACTCGTTTGCCTGTACAGCCTGCGAAGCTCTGGTTATAGCGGACTGAGCAGCCAGATACTCCGCCTTTGCCTTCGCCTTTGCCGGGTTAGGAATATCCTGTTCCGCAGACAACATCCAGGAACCACGGTCTGCCTCATTCATAACCCTCGAACCGGGATAGGGCGTCATAAATGTTCCTGCTCCAACCATTGGCGCCATCCAGGCCCTGGCACCTTCTACTCTTGCCTCCTGACTTTTCACCTGGCTGTTAAAAGCTTTCAGGTTTGGGTGATTGGAACTAATTTCCTGCAAAACCTTATCCAGGCTTAATACTTCCTGAGCACATAAAGTGGCCGAACTAGCTAGCAATACGACCAGGATAAAATTTTTAATGATGGACATCGTGCACCTCCAGTTTTCCAAACTTTTTTAATTCATATTCTTTCGTCATCAGAAAGATGAGCGGTGTAACTAACAGGATATGTGTAGAGGATGTTAGAACTCCTCCGATCATCGGCAGTACGATGGGCTGCATCATGTCGCTTCCCACTCCTGTAGACCACAGGACGGGTATTAAGCCGAAAAGAGCAACACATACCGTCATGGTTTTTGGCCGCAGACGTTTTGCTGCACCGTTGATAACATATTCCCTTAAATCTTCTTTGGTAATAGTGTCACTTGAATTACCCTTTAATGCCACCAGTTGTTTCATTGCATCGTTCAGATAAATGACCATCACCACTCCGGTTTCAACCGCAATCCCAAACAATGCAATAAATCCAACGGCAACAGCAACCGACATGTTAACGCCCCAAAAATAGATGATGTAGGCGCCACCGATCAGGGCAAAGGGAATAGTTACTAAACTTAGAAATGCCTCCCTGGCCGATTTAAATGCCAGGTACAGTGACAGGAAGATAATGATCAGGACAATAGGCAGAATATAGATCAAGGTCTGTTGTCCGCGGATCAGATTCTCGTACTGCCCGCTCCATTCCACAAAGTATCCGCTCGGAAGTGTCAGATCTTTGTTTAGTGTCTCCACCGCCTCCTGAACCGTACTTCCCAAATCCCGTTCCCTAACGTTGAACATCACAGCGCCTCTTAATAACGCGTTATCTGAAGTGATCATCGGAGGACCATCGGCAAAGCGAATATCTGTAACAGCAGACAGCGGAATTGTGCCGGCATCAGGAGAAATTACTGGTATCCGTTTGATCAGGTCGATACTATTCCTGAAATCCTGACCCAATCTTAAATGAATGCCAAAGCGTTGACGGCCTTCAATAGTAGTCCCAAATGGTGCACCTCCGATAGCTGTCTCGACTGTGGCATTTATATCATCTACGCTCAGCCCATAGCGCTCCAACTGGTCACGTTTAATATCAATTTCAAGATATTTTCCACCAGTTACGGGCTCTACATACAAATCCTTAACGCCATCAACGTTTTGCAGCAAAGACTGCACTTTTTTGGATACCGCAGCAATCTGATTTAAATCCTGACCATAGACCTTGATACCAACGTCGGTACGGATTCCGGTAGAGAGCATATTAATGCGGTTTATGATGGGTTGTGTCCATCCGTTCACTACGCCGGGGATTTGAAGCTTGGCGTCCAATTCTGCAATGATGTCTTTTTTAGTGATCCCTGGCCGCCAATCCTTCTTCGGCTTTAACGATATGATCGTTTCAATCATGCTGATCGGTGAGTTATCGGTTGCAGTATTCGCTCTTCCTGCTTTACCCAAGACCTTTTCTACTTCGGGAACAGACTTGATTAATTTATCCTGCACCTGCAGAATACGTTTAGCTTCTGCATTGGATACATCTGGCAAAGTAACAGGCATAAAGAGGATAGACTGCTCGTCAAGCGGCGGCATAAACTCCCTCCCCAGACTCATCACTAGTGGAACGCTTATTAAAAGAGCAACGATATTGATTCCTATCGTAGTTTTTCGATACTTCATACAAGCCCGTATAACAGGCTCATATTTCTTTTCCATCCATCTGTTAATGGGGTTTTCATTTTCTGAACGGAACCTTCCTTTCATGAAAAAAGAGATGATAACCGGTGCCAGGGTGATAACCAGTATCGCATCAACCAGTAATATAAATGTTTTCGTATAAGCCAGGGGATGAAAAAGTTTCCCTTCCTGTCCGGTTAAGAGAAATACCGGTAGGAACGAGGTGATGATAATTATGGTAGAGTAAAAAACACCCCGTGATACCTGCTTACAGGCTTTTTCTATAATAGTAAGTCTTTCTTCGCTGGAAAGTTCTACATAGTCTTTTTGATTGTTCTTTCTCCTGAAAAAACGGCTTAATCTATTCTGCATCTGTTTTCCCTCCGTTCATCGTTTCGTTAAGTTGAGCCTGCCGCATGGCAAGATGTTTATAAGAGTTTTCGGCCATAATAATTCCATTATCCACGATTACACCAATGGCCAGCGCAATTCCGGTCAGGGACATAATATTTGAGGAGATATCAAATGCATTTAAAATAATAAAGCTCGCTGCTATCGTGATTGGAATCTGGATAATAATACTCACAGCACTCCTCCAATGAAATAAGAATGCGATTACGATCAGGGAAACCACTATCATCTCCTCGATCAGAGTCGTTTTAATAGATGAAATTGCTTCTTCAATTAATTCACCTCTGTCATAAACAATGTTAAATTTCATGCCCTCAGGCAAGCCCTTGCTTACCTCGGCCATCTTTTCTTTCACTTTGATAATTGTTTCATCTGCATTCTCTCCGTAACGCAATACCACAATTCCTCCAACAACCTCCCCTTCACCATTGTAGTCGAATATCCCCAGACGACTTTCACCAGCCATCTGTACTGTGGCTACATCTTTTATTTTAACGGGTATGGAGTTCTGCGTCCGGATAGCAAGGTTTTCCAACTCCTCGATCGATTTCAGGTACCCGGTTGTCTTAATGATGTATCCAACATCACTCATCTCAAATTTGCGGCCTCCGGCTTCATTGTTATTCGAATTTACAGCGCGGGTAATGTCAGATATGGCTAGTTTATAATAAGTAAGTTTATTCGGATCAATGTTTATCTGGTACTGCTTTTGAAAACCGCCAAAGGAAGCAATCTCACTCACTCCAGGAACATTTTGAAGCGCAAATTTGACATACCAATCCTGGACTGCCCGCTGTTCTCCGAGATCCATTCCTGGTGCATCAAGTGTATACCATAATACATGCCCAACTCCCGTACCGTCTGGTCCCATAGTGGGTGTTACTCCCGCAGGTAAAGCATTATTGATTGAACTCAGCCTCTCGAGAACCCGGGAGCGAGCCCAGTAAACATCCACATCATCTTCGAAAATGACGTAAATAAAACTCATTCCAAACATGGAATTAGCCCTTACATACTTTACTTTAGGTAAGCCCTGCAGGTTTGTCACCAGCGGGTACGTAATTTGATCTTCAATGATCTGTGGGCTTCTGCCCATCCATTCAGTGAACACGATTACCTGATTTTCAGATAAATCGGGTATAGCATCTATTTTGCTTGTCTTGACGGAATAAATTCCCCAGCCAAAAATTACGACGGCAAAAAGAAGTACCAGAAACCTGTTGCGCAATGAAAATGCGATAAGTTTTTCTACCATTATTTTAATGTTGATGACCGATATGGTCCTCTGTTGGTGACGTGACCGAAACGAAAAACGGTAACAAAGGCAAGAAATGCCCGGTCAGACCAGGAAGGCCTAAACTATCAAAGGGGTATTATATACGAAAAATGCAATTTCGAATAAAAACAGGCGTGCTGTCCGTTCGCGGTGGTGAATTGGAGACCGGCTGTTCTTCAATTAATGCTGTAGTAAAAATTTGCGGGATACCTGAATTTCTGTTCGATGGCAGATCGGTACCGAAGACACTAAAGTCAAAGGAATTGCTGCTGGTTTTTTGAGCACTATCAATCTTCAGCTCTTTACTATCATGCTTGCAGCAGTCGCCAGGCTTGTCAGCCTTCATCCCACATTCATTGCAAGCCTTGCCTTCCTTAGAAACGAAGCCCGATTCAACCACCTTACCCATGCAATAATGTACGTACACAGAAGCACCGGATGATACACCCAGATAAAAAACGGCTAATATGGTGACAATGAGATTTTTCATTTAACAGCGTACAAAGATTGTCAAAAAAATCGACATGTTTTTACATAATTTTCGGGAACTTTTATATCATGTTCCCAGCGTTATAACACTAAACCATGTTTAGCCAATTAATTATTTTAGGCTTAATAACAAACGGGTTGCCTGCTACCGCGATTTCGCCAAGCTATCACTTGTACTTTCAATCCAGGTCGTAACGAGTTTCTTTTCAAGCGAGGTGAGTTTTGCATTTCGGTGAAGAACCGTATATGTTCGTAAAGGCATATCATCCGATTTAATACTTTCTGCCATCGCTTTTAATTTACTTTGTTGTCTGCGAGGAGCATAATTACCAAACTCACTGAAATTTAATTTGGCTTTTCCCTCTCTTATATGATGCGACAACCACCAACCAAAAGGCTGCACATAAGAATACCATGGATACCGGGTGCTATTACTATGGCAGTCGTAACATGAGGTTTGCAAAATCGCTTTAACATCTCCTGGCATGTCGTACATAGCACTTAACTCATTTTCTGAAATATGCAAATCCGTATTCCGCTTAGGTTGGAACAACTGTAGGAGCAGCAATATTGCCCCTACAGTAATCAGCACGTTTTTACTTCGGCTCATTCATTTAATTTAGTTCCTCTGTAACCGTACCGCAGTCAAGCATTTCACTACCAAAATACGGGTTACGAATTTCCTTGACTTCACTGAGCCAATTTCCACCTTTATTATTGTTGTACATAGGACAGTTTGCATAGTACAGCTTCTTACCACCTACACTTTTGGCAAATTCATATATCTCCTGACTGAGGGTTTCGAAATGTTCACGCTGGTGCTTTATGTTACCTGAGTTTGCACCTATGTGTTCTGCATGCTCTTTAGCATCCTCATGGATGTCGTTATAAACCTTGCTTTGTTCACTGTTCAAAGAACTCTTATCAAAGCTTTCCAAAGCATTCAATAATTCATTACCAGCTTCCGCAGCTACTTTATCATTATCCTGAGTCAAAGCATTTTTTAGTTTGAAATAAGAGTTTAACAGCGGGTCTATGGCGGAAGGGCTTTCAATGGCCTCTGAAGATGAAGCAGTCGAATCGGAGTTGGCCTGGGTTGTTTTTTTTGTTGAATCGGTAGTACACGCAGCTGTTAACAACGTTAGAACCGCGAAAGTGAGAATTAGATTTTTCATATATGAATAAGTTATTAATTATAATTAATTTAATTAGCCGGCATCAATTAGAAGAAAAACTCCGCGCAGGAGATAATTCAATAGATTAGCCTGATTGAAGAAATAGTGTCTGGAAACTTCACCTGACGACTGGAGCCCCGCCTGTCAAATACGGAAATTACAGTATAGAATGAAAGCCGGCGTTGCCTGCGTTCGGTTTAAAGCGGCATTAAATACATTTACCTTATCTAATGAAGAGATAGGAAGTTCATCGATTTCGGCAAGATTTTTTGAGGGAACTTCAATTCCGAGCAGGGTAAAGTGATAACCTACTTTAGATGCTGTTAGCGAGTCTTTAACTTTAAATTTATGCTGCAGATGCTTACAACAGTTTTCGGAACTACTCTTATCCATGCCACAATTTCCGCATTTCTCCGTCTTGTCTGAAGAAAAACTCAAGTCGATCAGTTCTCCCATACAGTAATGGATGTGCACTGTCGCTTCTGAGGAAACTCCCAGGTAGAATACGGCTAATACGGTAATGAAAAACCTCTTCATGGACACCACAAAGATTGGGAAAATGCCTAAGACGATTTTATATAATTTCTATAAAAATTTACACTTTATTTTGTTTGTCTTTTATTCTACAACGGAAATATCTACTCACTCGACTTTCTGAATTGTTCAATTTCCTTATTCTGATCAGCTATCATTTTATTAGCCATGGCAATTAACTTAGTGTCTTTCCCAAATTGAATGGCACTCCCGCTTACCTGACCAAACGGTCTGACGTGAAAGAGGATGGCACATTCGTCCCCGCCCGGAGCGTACTTCGATCAGTTCAGCACTAGTTTCCAGAGTGGGATTGCCTTTTGGGCTTTCAGTGTCAGAAGGCTTACATTGGCAAGCTCGGCCAGGTGCGGCCGGGTGATGTCCAGGGCTTCTCTTCCTTCTTTATGGACAATAATCAATTCCGGATGGTGCATTGTATTGCTCTATTTAATAAAAGAGAGCTGCAATATTTAATAAAACAAACAAAAAGAATATTATGCAACACTTTTTCAGCATTTAATAGCTTCCAATAAATATTTCCACAAGAGGTGCATTATGATGGTCTGTTACTGACACCGGATACAATCCAAGTTTCCATTAGAAGAAAAAGGGAAGCAAAACCTCTCCTTTTTTGAAAAACTTAAATGCCCAAGCAAGATCCCACTATTAAGCACTTACAGATACACGTGTTTCCCGTAACACCAGCTCAATAAGTACCTGATTTACATAACACTGAAATCCAGGGCATAAGTTTTGTTTCAATCTCCGTCTAAACTCTCCTAAAACTGAAAAACATGGACACTCTTGAATTCAATTCCGTAGTAACCAGCCAGCGAAATTCACTCGCATTATTTGCTTTGCATTTCACACACGACCCGGATGACGCAAATGACCTGGTACAGGATACAATGCTTAAGGCAATTACTTACTACACGAAGTTTAAAGATGGCACGAACATAAAGGGCTGGCTATATACAATTATGAAAAACACGTTCATAAATAATTACCGAAAGCTTGTTCGAACCAATACCTTCATAGTCAGGGCGGATGATATTTCGGATGCAAACCTTTCCTATGCTCCGGCCAAAAACCTCGCCGAGCCCAAGTTTATCATGGAAGACCTGCAAGCGGCCTTGAGCAAGCTTCCCGAGGCGTATTACGTTCCGTTTACGATGTATTTTGAAGGCTACCACTACTACGAAATAGCAGACCACCTTAAGATACCGCTCGGTACCGTTAAAACCAGGATACATGTAGCGCGACAACTGATGAAAAAGTATTTAAAAACCTACGACACTGGCCGGGAAGCTTTCTATGCGGACTAAGACACACGTTTAGAGTGTCACCGTGCGCAGGCATTCTCAGCGCACGATATGCATGTCTATCGCACCAGCCCAATCGTAAAGCCTGCCATAACGATAGACGTCCCGGCTACCTTACTCAGCAATAAGCCTGACCAGGAATGCCTTAAACTCCTCGTTGGTAAAATCGCCCATTCCCTCATGTTTGAAAACCACTCTGCCCTGTTTATCGAGAACCAGCGTTGTAGGTAAGGTTCCGTCCATGTAAGAAGACGGTATTGGGCCGGTGGGGGTGTAAACGGGTAATGAAAACTTTCTCCTGTCCATAAACTTCTGAGACTTGCTCCTGTTATTGTCGACATCAACCATTACAAACATCATCTCTTTATGCTTACGTAGTTCCGCGTAAAGTTTGTTGATGGACGGCATTTCTGCGATACAGGGCGGGCACCATGTAGCCCAGAAGTTGATAAAAACAACCTTTCCTTTTTGATCGGCCAGCTTCATGATCTCGTCATTGGAACTTTTGAACATGATCTCTTTGTCCTCCCCCTTTATAACCGTCCCGGTTAGCAGCTGACCAGGGCCATCGGGCACCTTCGGCTGAAACAAACCTATTTTCATCAGGTTCTGCATCACAAGTCCCTTGAAATCGGGATTTAGAAACATAGCAAGCATGAAAACTACCAGGATAGCGGTAATCAGATTGGATGTGGTAAGGTACTTCGCCTTCAAAATATTAAATAGACTTATATGCTTTTAACAGGTCATCATAGGTAAATTCCTTTTGGTAGAACTCACGTTTACCTTTGGATCTGTTTATAAAGATTGTTGCAGGCAAAGCGCCCGACCAGCTTTTGTCAACACGGCCGGGGTACGCTTGCTGGTTCTTTTCATTGAGTAAAAGCACCTCGTTCTTAAGCTTCAGCCGCTTTGTTATCGGTTTAACAGCAGAATTCAGTTTTGAAGGTAAATCGATACTGAGCAGAAGGATCTTAACTTTATCGTTTTGCAGTTCTATACCAAGCCTTTCAAAATGAGGCAGTTCTTTCAGGCACGGAGCACACCATGTAGCCCAGAAATTAACCACATAGGTAGTATCCTTGCCTTGGTCTAAACGCTTTTCCAATTGGTCTAACGTGATCAGCCTAACCGTCTGGCCTTTTATATTGGGTGACGGGCCTAAAAATATAAAGAGAAAGGCACCTGCAAGAATTGATCGCATCCGCGAAATTACACAATAAGCTGTACCTAAATTCTATTTTATATTATCCACTACATAAGAGCTCATTTTTACGACCTTATCATCTTTAAAATGATAAATATCGCAGAAGTTGCTCTCGTACTCCGTACCGTCTTTTCTCTTGTTGGTACTCGACCCTTGTACGGAGGCCATATCGCCTTCAATTACTACCGTGCTGAACCGGAAGTTGGTATGCTCGGGCATATCGCTGCCATCCATTTTGCTGAGCTCTTCCAATCCGTTAAACCTGGTATGTCCTGAAGAGGAACTATACATATCCCAAACGACATCCTCTGCCAGGTAATCCATAAAAGCCTCCATCCTGCCATCCGTAAAGAGACGGTTGATCTGTTCGATAAGTTCTTTTGTTGTTGCCATTGTAGTGAAACAGTTAGTAATAGAATATTGTTTTCCCCCGCCTGCCGGCGGAGACTTTTGACTTAAAGCAGCTTTCCGTCAGAATCAACTTCGATCACCTCATAACCAAGTTTTTCCAGCCCGGGCTTGATAACACCCTTATCCCCTACGATCACAATATTCATTTTGTCAACAGGTAAATGTTTTGCCGCTAAAGCATTGATCTCAGCCTTAGTTATATTCTGCAATATCTCGTTCTGCTTTTTCACGAAGTCCTTATCAAGATCGTAACGGATAATATTACTCAGGAAAGACGCTTTTTGCAGTGCAGTCTCATATTTACGGGCATCGCTCTGCCCGATGGCACTCTTCACAAAGGCAAGTTCCTCATCTGTAATACCTTCCTCCTTGTATCGCTTGATCTCCTTAATAAATTCCACCACCGAGCTATCTGAAACATTGGTGCGGACCCCGGCAGAAGCAGTATATGGTCCCGGAAATTCAGTTCCCGAAAAACCAGAACCAGCGCCATAAGTATAACCCTTGTCTTCGCGCAGATTTAGGTTTATACGACTGTTAAAGGCGCCTCCTAAAATATAATTCATAATACCTGCCCTGTAGTATTCGCCCGTGGCATCATAAGGCAGTGCGATGTACCCGATCCTGATCTCCGATTGGGCGGCCTTATCTTTGTTGACAAGATAGATCTTAGTTTTCTCTATTACAGCCGGCTTGACATCAGCAGGGATCGCTACAGGCTTTGCCTGCCATTTATTAAGGAATGCAAGTTTAGGCATAATAAGCTTTTGCTCAGTATCGCCAACGATCACCAGGTCGGCAACAGCGGCTGAAAAGTTATCCCTGTAGAACTTCTTGACATCGTCCAGGGTGATCGACCCCACGCTGGCTGTTGTGCCGATATTTGGAATTGCCATGATATTACCGTCACCGTAAAGCAATCTGCTGTATACGTTGGAAGCTACCACGTTGGCCTGCGTGCTTTGGTTAGCTATTGACTCGATCGTTTGCTTTTTTATGCGGTCGAAATCTGCCGGGTCAAAACGTGGATGTAACATCCGTTCCTCAAGCAGAGCCAGGGTCGCATCCAGGTTCTTGGTCAAGGATTGTACAGAAATGTTCAAACGGTCGGCGCCGCTGTAAAAGCTGATCGAGGAGCCTAATTTTTCAAGCTGGCTGCTAATTTCCTCAGACGAGTATTTTTCTGAACCTTCATTCAGCATGGCAGCTGTTAAGGAAGCAATACCAGCTTTCCCGGGATCCTTCGCTTCCAGCTTATGCCCGCCTTTTATCGAGAACAATAAGGCCACAGAAGGCACTTCGTTGTATTTTGCACCGATGATCCGTACACCATTACTGGTCTTATCAGTCCAGAACGGCGGTACATTAACCACCGGATTAGGTCCTGACGGCGGCCTTTGCTTCCTGTCGAAATTATCTTTCGCCTTTTCGTACTTCAGGCCGCTATACTGGTCTTTGGGCGGCACATAACCTGCCGGGTTAACAGTATAATTATCCGGCGCTGCTACAGCATCCGCCTTGCCCTTGGGTACTACGCTCAGCAGTACGGCGTGTTTACCCTTAATATACTTATTGTAAACCCTCATCACATCCTCACGCGTTACACCTTTATAACGTTTAAGGTCGGCAGGAAGATAATTAGGATTACCCGTAAAAGTTTGATACGCTGCGAGTGCAGCGGTTTTTCCAGCCACGCTCGACAGCGTATTGATCTCATTTGCTTCATACGAAGCCTTAAAACGGGTGAGCGCGTCGTCACTGATACCGGTTTTTTCGAATTCGACAAGCGCTTGCCTGACCAGCTTTTCCATTTCAGCAAGCGTTTGTGTGGGGAAAGGCAAGACAGTTATTGAAAATTCACCTCCAAGCTCAGAGCATGGGTTGGATGCGGACGCCTGTACAGCCTTCTGGGTCTTAACCAGGTTTTTATAAAGGATAGAATTTTTGCCCTGCCCTATTATTTCCGCTAAGAGATCGAGCGGCACCTCATCCTGGTGGAATCGCGGCACAGTGGGAAATGTCATCTGGAGTAAGGGAAAACGTACATTATCCTCGTAAGAAATATAGCGGTCCTTATCCAGAACAGGCGCAGGCAGTTTCATATTCTGCACTGCCGGGCCTTTCTTTATAGGTCCGAAATACTTCTCAGCCAGTTTTACAACCTGTGCAGGACTTACATCACCGCCAACGGTCAGCGTTGCATTGTTTGGTCCGTACCAGCGCAGGAAAAAATTCTTCAGGTCGTCCAGGTTCCCACGGTTCAGGTCCTCGATATAACCAATGGTAGTCCATGAATATGGGTGCCCGTACGGATACAAAGCCGCCGAAGTCTTTTCATACACAAGGCCATAGGGGCGGTTATCATAATTCTGGCCGCGTTCGTTCTTAACCGTTGAGCGCTGTATCTCAAATTTCTGCTGTGTCACAGCATCCAGTAAAAAACCCATACGGTCTGCCTCAAGCCATAAAGCTGTTTCGAGCTGGTTGCTTGGCAAAGTCTGATAATAATTGGTGCGGTCGCGGTTGGTGCTGCCGTTTAACGTTCCACCTGCCTGTGACACGATCTTAAAATGTTCCTCATCCGCTACGTTATCCGATCCCTGGAACATCATATGTTCAAAAAAATGAGCAAATCCCGACTTACCCACCTCTTCTCTTGCCGAGCCCACGTGATAGGTTACATCCACATGCACTACAGGGTCAGAATGATCCTCATGGACAACAACGGTAAGACCATTTGGCAATACATACTTTTCGTAAGGAATAATGATCTCGCTGCCTTTACGGGCAACCTTTTCAACAAGTTTAGCCTGGCCCGCAGGCTTCAGGGTCTGAGCGCCGGCATTGAGACTTAAGAATGCCAGGACTGCAAAGCATATTTTGACGTTAATTTTCATAAGGGTATAATAATTGGTGACCCAAGATAATTATTTGATACCCAAATCACAATAGTGGAAGAGAAGGCAATATTATCTGCTGCGGATCTGTGTATTATTCTTCCCATAATGTTTAAAATTTAAAATATTAAAAATTCAGTTAATTCAGCTGTGCGTCCACCGGTATAACTATTTGCCAGACCAAACGTAAACGAGCTCTCAGGGTTAACCAAAAAATGACCTGAATTGACCGATTGATGATTGATTGGTGATTGATTGGTGACTGATTGATAACCTTTATCACCAATTCCCGTTGCAGAAGGCGCTCGCTTTCTGCCGCTGACTGACGCAGGTTTGCATCTGAGAGATAACAGATTATTACCTGCTTCGTGTCTGATTCGGCGAGTTTTCGTGATTTTTTCGGTGGCCGCGCAATCCCCGCCGAACCTGACACGAATCTGTGCCGAACCTGTCACGGCGCTGATACGGCACAGATACAGCCAAAACCCGAAGCGCAGTCGAAGCCGACTCGAACAGTTGTCGAAGCCCACTCGAACAATTGTCGAAGCGCAGTCGAAGCCGTGTCGAACAAATTGCTTGATAGTTTAGATAAGGGTATTCTGTACGTACGGGTCCCCTACGCAGATATCAGTCCCCGTATCGTACCGGAAAACATGACTGATGAACAGGTATTATTCCTGACTGATATATTTCCTACCGGCTGGTCGGCCATAGACTGGGCACAGCTCAGAGGCGGCGAAGTAGTGGCCATATTTGGTTCAGGTCCCGTCGGACTTATGGCGCAGAAAGCAGCCTGGCTGAACGGTGCCAGCCGGGTAATTGCGATAGATCCCCTGAACTACCGCCTGGAAAAAGCAAGAAAGGTTAATAACGTAGATACCCTTAACCCCCATGAGGTAGACGTGATCGAAGCCATACGGGATATGACAGGCGGCCGTGGCGCCGACGTATGTGTTGATGCTGTAGGATTCGAGCCGGAGCGTACCATCATAGACCGGGTAAAGACAACTGTCAACTTTGAAAAGGGAAGCATAAAAGTTTTGGAGATGGCATTCCTCGCCGTCAGAAGGAGCGGTACCGTGAGTATCATGGGAGTATATGGAAGTACATATGATAATTTCCCCCTGCACCGGATCTTCGACAAGGGTCTGACCATCAAACAGGGACAAGCCCCGGTGCTGAACTATATCGATAAGCTGACCGGTCTGGTGAAAGATGAAAAGGTGATACTGGATGATATCATTACACATCGCTTGCCGCTTGCTGAAGCTGCAAAAGGATATGAAATTTTTGATAAGAAAGAAGATGATTGTGTTAAGGTGGTACTCAAACCATAAGATTACTAAATCCCCGGCCGTGAAACGAACAAACCGCGGTGATCATTGACGGGAACCAGCGGGACCAGACGGTTAAATGCGCTTAACACCGTGAACCCCAGGGATGCGTATCGCATCAATTTTATACGATTCCCCCACGGGAACTTTCATGTCTCCGAGCTCTATTTCATTTCTGCCAATGGAAGTGATATGATTAGTACCTACGATAAAAGATCTGTGTACACGCCGGAAAAGTTCAGCCGGAAGCAGGCCGGTAAGATATTTCATCGTCATGTGAGTAACGTAGTTTGCTTTTAACGTTTTGATGATGATATAATCCTTGATTGACTGGGCGCAGATAATATCTGTGTGCATGATCTTTACCATCTTCCCGTTTGCTTTAAAATAGGAATAGCCGGGCTGCGGTTCAGCGTCTGCCTGCTGCTTCAACAATTTCCGGATGCTGATACCAAGACGCTCAAACGTAACCGGCTTAAGGAGATAATCTACCGCGTTCAATTCGTAGCTTTGCACGGCATATTCAGAATAGGCCGTGATGAAAATCACGGCAGGCGGATCTTTTAGCGACCGGATAAAGTCGATTCCCGTCAGCGATGGCATTTGGATATCCAGGAAGATCAAGTCCACAGTTTCCTTGTGAATAATTTCAAAAGCTTCCAGCGCGTTGCTGCAAGTCTTCACGAGACTTAATTCCGGGATCCTGTGGATATGCTCCTGCAGCACCTGCTGTGCCAGCGGCTCGTCGTCAACTACTATACATCTGATCATCTGTTTTCACGATTAAGTTTAAACGCAGTTCATAAGAGCGCTCTTTATCTTCTATCTCAAGCGTGTACCTGCCCGGGTAAAGGATCTCCAGTCGCCTGACCACATTTTGGAGCCCGATACCTGTCTTCCCGCCCCTGCCCCTTGCGGGTTTACTATTTCTGATCTCCATAAACAGTTCCTTTTCTACGAGGCTGATAACGATGTAAACATAGCCATCCGAGGTTTCCTCACGGATACCATGCTTAAACGTATTTTCCACAAAGGGCAGCAAGAGTAAAGGCTCGATCAGCGCTTGAGCGATGATCCCCTGCGTCTCAAAGCTGATATCGATCTTATCCGAATGCCGCATGGCCTCCACCTCTACATAGTTTTTCAGGAAATCAACATCTTTCTGCAGGCTCACTATGTTTTGCGACGACTCATACAGGATATAACGCATCATTTCAGCATGTTTCGCCACTAAGGAAGCTGCTTTTTCCGAGCGTTGCAAGGTCAGCGCGTAAATATTGTTCAGCGTGTTAAAGAAGAAATGCGGCTGCAACTGCACCTTCAGGTACCTGAGTTCTGATTGCAGCTGTTGTTCTTTCAGATCACTGATCAGCTTTTCTTGCCTTGCCGACCGCGTAAAATACGCCAGGGCAGAAAGTACGATCAGCTCTCGCAGCATATACACACTGATGAAATGCCCCAGGTTGTATTTTATATCTATACTGTAGCGACTCGCCGCGCGCTGAACGATATTGGCCGGCAAGAACGACATATTGGAGATAAGCCAGTGCACGCCTATATCGTAGAAATTCGAGAAGACCAGGTACAGGACAAAGAAAAAAACGAACCGGAGGTATTTCTTGTTAAAAAGATAGCCCTGGATAACTACCTTATAGCAGATCCAGGGTGGGATCATTGTAATGATCCCGTAGAAGAGCGTCTCCCCCATGTTCAATTTATAAGGGTGGGGCTCGAAGACCTGCATTTCAATCGTCGTCAAAACAGGAAAGAGCAGGTAGTATATAATAAAGAAAGCGATCTCAATCCTTCCGTACTTGTCCCTAAAATAAGCTGATACCATAATAACCGTCAATATAAAGCCTTTAAGGACTTCCGGATGAGATCTCCACTCCTTTTTCGACAAACCCTGGATTTTTTTCGACAGAGCGGGCTCGTCTAATTTATGAAAGCCTCCGTCTAGTAACTTCTTCCATTCCTATTAAAGAAGCTAGGTTTGATCCACACCAAAAGAAAATACGATGAAAAAGACTCTTTTTATACTCCTGTCACTTACAATTTATAAGACTGTTTGCGCGCAGTCAAAACCTGATATAACGTTAACAATTAACGACATTATTGCTGAAGTACAAAAAGCACAGCAGGCGCTTCAGACTATCGAGTACACACTTCAGCGAACCGACACGCTCGTTACCGGCAATACAAGGATTATAACAGGAAAGGTTTTGTTGCAGATAATCCCGCAGGATTCTATCTATGGCTTTCATTTCTTTGCTAAACAAGATGGCGACAATTCTGAGCAGGTTTATGATGGGCATATCGCTTATCACACCGACCAGGACAAAAAACGTTACGAGATGTCGATCACTGGTGCTGGCTTTTCAAGGCTTGCCGGCACAGGCGGCGGCAGGGTTTTAATGCGCGACCTGGTTAAGATCGATACCTCTAGAGCCTCGAAAATCACCCTGGCACAGGATGAAAAATACTACTATCTGGCTATTCATCACCCCGACCTCACCGAATATGACGTGGTCAGGCGCCGCAAGACCATCACCATCGATAAAGCCAGCATGTTACCCGCAGCCGTCCGGGAGCATCAGGAGACTTTCGGTAAAACCCAGGATCTCTACTACCACATCACCGGGTTGAAGATCAACAAGCCGTTAAACTATAATTTCTCATCTCCACCCTTCTTAAGCGAATATACCCAGTTTATCCCCGCTAAGACCACTCATCCGGCCCTGAGTCTTGTGAATACGAAATCCCCGGCACTTGCACTGACCTCTTTTGACGGGAAAAAAGTCACCTCGAGCGATTTTAAAGACAAGGTTGTTCTGCTCGATCTTTGGGAGGTCTGGTGCGGCCCTTGTATTATTAACATGCCCAAAATGGAAAACCTTTACCAGAAATATAGAAGCAAAGGCTTCCAGGTATATGGTGTGATCAACGACCTCAAACAACTGGAGGCCGCCAGAAAGCTCATCAAAATCAAAGGCGTCACCTTCCCGGTATTAAGCGGCAGTTCCCAGTTTAAGAAGGATTTTAAATTCGATGGCGGGGTTCCTATGTATATTCTCATTGACAAAATAGGAATGGTCCGTTGGATCAATTGGGGGGAAGCAGCTGATATGGAAGAAGTGATCGTACGAGCGCTGCAATAGTTTAATAGTGATTTCCTTATAAACCTCTCCATATGTACCGAGGCTTTTTGAATCTTGAGAAAACCGTAAATAGCCTGCAGCTGGGGAATGGAGGCGGGCTTCGGTACGCTTCCCAGTCCTTTGCCAAGAGGAGCTGTCCCACTTTCCGCGGGATTAGAGGTTTGCGTCTGCACAGAAAATAATCAAAGACTTTTAATAAATTACAATGAACTTGGAATGGGAATTCCTATGAAACTACCGCGGCGACCTGTATTAAAATTAAAGCCCACAAAAACAGACTACTGGATAAAGGTCTTGGTGCTGCATTATTAATAACCATCTGGGCATAGCACCGGTAGTATCCGGCAGAATAAAGCCAGGAGCTACTTGCATGGAATACTTAGGATGACAACTAATTTGCGAGCTTGTATTCCTTGAGTAACTCTGAGGCGGGTAAATGTAATAATTTACTAAATTTCCGGATCATTGTGAGCGACAGAGGTTTTTTATAATTTAACACTTTGCTCACCGTACCCTTATCGCCATATATAGCTGCAAGATCGGCCGCCTTATAGCCAAAATCTTCCATACGTATTTTAATCATTTCGACCGGATCAACTTCAGGAACATCCCAAAGACTACTTTCATATTGAGCAATCAGATGAACAAGGAGGAGTTTTTCCTGATGCTCTTCTCCGGCGCTTGCATGCTTAATTTTTTCATACCTGGCAACAGCGTCATTATAATCTTCTTCGGTTTCAATTAAGAACCACTGTGGCTTCTTATTCATAATTTTAATTAATCATATTAAATTATCCCTGCATCAATTTTATCATAATCAGAATGAGTACCGATAAACCGGATCTCTACAATCTTATCTGCATAATCCAGTTCAATGATTAAACGGTACTTATTACCGGTAATTTTAAAACGGGCACGTTTTGCCGGTATAAGTTTAGCTTTCGGAAAGTCAGCTAAAATATCAGCTCCCTTTTCCCATTTAGCTTCTTCTACTATCTTTTTCCAGGTAGTAATACTGTTTGATGCATCGGCATGTTTCCTTACAAAATCCTGCAATTTCTTTTGATAGATGATAATCATCGCTTGTATATTCTTTTATCCATCGGCGATCTCTTACATCTTTTGTGATCCTGCATTTTTACACTTTACGGCGCTGTCCGGGGCCTTCCCGGTTTACTAATCAAAGATAAAATAAAGTTGGTAAAAAGGCAACTTTATTTTTGACGTTAAGCGGTTAATTTATAATATCCCCCTTATTATCTGCTAATTTTCTACGCCAGGCTTCCAGCTGCTCAGGTTCCGGTCGTACCCAGTCTGTTATTTCACCGACTATTTTTAACGGGTTTTCCGAACGATACGAGCGCGTTGGATTCCCTGGAAACTTTTTATCAGTAACATTGGGGTCATTTTCAAAATTCCCCGTTGGCTCAACGATATAAATGCGTTCCCGGCCAGTACCCTGCGCCAATGCGGCAGCAAGCCCTGCACCGTTTACCAATGCAGTAAAATAGATATGATTCATTGTAAGTTCTGCCTGGTAGTTAGAGCCGTGACCAGCTTTCAGTACATCACCAACCTGCAAGTCAGCTCTGGTTCCATGATAAAAGGGACCTTTGTCAGAAATTTTATATCTATACGAACCTGACAAGGCATAATTCTTTCTTGCTTCGGCCAGATCGCCCACCTCCTCACAGCATTTCCCGATGTTGAAATAAAGAGCCGGTAGAGCACTCGTAATGTTGTTGTCCTCCCATTTTAAGGCCGACTGCAGAGCTGCTTCGAGCCATTTTAATTGCCCGGAAACATCTTTCTGAACACGGGCTAGGTAATATGCACCAAGAAATTTCTCGAAATCATTAGTCGCTTCATCCCAGGCCTGAAGAAATAGCCGGCCTGCTTCTTCAGGTTTGCTTTTATCCTCAAGGTCCATACCCTGAAGACAGAGTTTTACTACATTATTAAATGGCGAGAATTCCATACCGCGGCTATGAGCGGTAATACTAATTATACAACAGGTACTTCTTCCTCATCTCCTTATACTGACTCAAGCCGGGCTCCCAACTCGCCCTGATCTCAGCCTCCGGCACCCCATCAATGATCTGCTGGCGGAATAATCCCGAACCGATCTGGATCTCGATATTATTCATTTCCTTGCTCAGCTTAGAGTCGAAGAATTTTTCTTTATATGGATGTGCTTTGTACAACTCCATTATAAACCGGAGGTTTATCTGCTTCTTTTTCCGTAATTGCTCCACATCGTAGTTGCGCAGGTCGAGTCCGTAGCAAACCTGGTTCATGAAAAGCGGCGTTTCTGCCATACCCTTAATGCTGGTTGGCGTATAGTTGAATTTATACTTGCCTTTCAGTTCCGGGCTGCCGAGAACAGTGAAGGGGAATTTGGTACCACGACCCAGATTAATGTAGGTCCCTTCAAACATGCAGGTAGAAGGATACAGCATAACAGCCTGCTGGGTGTTCAAGTTCGGCGAAGGGCTGACAGGCAGGGTGTAAGGCATATCATGGTTGTAATTAGCAACCTTAACGATCTTAAGCTTACATTTTACTCCATCTTTTAACCATCCCTGGCCGTTTGCCATTTGCGCAAATTCAGCCACTGTTAACCCGTGTGACATAGGGATCGGGAACATACCGATACCTGATTTATATTTCATATCGAGTACAGCGCCGTCAACCAGGTAGCCATTAGGATTAGGGCGGTCCAGGATAAGAAGTTCCTTTCCATTTTCGTGGCAGGCCTCCATCAGGCGGCTCAACGCGTTGATATTGGTATAAAAACGTACTCCTACATCCTGCAGGTCGTACACCATAACGTCAACATCAGCCATGTCCTCTTTGGAGGGCTTATTTTTTTTGCCGTATAATGAAATAACCGGGATGCCCGTTTTAGCATCTACTTCATCCTCCACATGCACGCCTGCACTGGCGTTTCCGCGGAAACCATGCTCCGGACCGAAAACCTTAACCACGTTCACACCCAGGCTTTGCAGGCTGTCAACCAGGTGAGTTTTCCCGATGATAGAAGTAAGGTTAGCCAGGATAGCCACGCGCTTTCCTTTCAGGTAAGGCACATATTCTTCCGTCTGCTCTGCACCGGTCCTGATCGGGTTTGCGGTGTTCGCACGCAATGCGTTTTGCGGGTTAGCAGAAGCGCAGCTGACGCATAAGGCTGCAAGGCAGATGATCAGATATTTCATAATAACGTATTTTGGGGCTAAGGTAAGATTTCAGGGCTTAATCGACAACCTCCTTCATGATCCCTGTTCGCCTGATACTTCGCCAACCTCTCTTATCATTCAACCCTCCCTGTAGCCGGGTCAGGACGCTCTCCCAAAAACTCGACCCAGGCCTTTTTGATACAAGGGTAATTCTTGGCGGCTTCCACCGAATTCATAAAGGCTACCAGGTTATCTTCAAAACGTTTTGTCAAGGTCTCATCGGCAATTTTCCCCTCGGGAGTGAGGGCCTTATGTGCTGTTGCCAGTGAAAACATGGAAGAGAAAAGGTTTGAACCAAGTTTCTCGAGCGGGACCCTCAGGGACCAGAGGCCGTGATTGGCCCCTCCCATTGAGGGTGACGCAGACATAAGCATGCCATGCTTTTCATTAAATGGCTGCGGTTTAAACCGCGATACCCAGTCGATGGTGTTTTTCAGGAAACCGGGTATCGAGCCATTGTATTCGGGCGATGAAATGATAAAGGCATCATTGGCTAAAATGCGCCTGTTAAGTTCTTCGGCTCCCGCTGGATGGAAACCGTCTACTTCCAGGTCCTGATTGAAGGACGGGCAATCAAAGTCACTCATACCGGCAAAATCGACCGTGCCGCCATGTTTTTCAATTA
The DNA here is from genome assembly GCF_029360805.1 of Daejeonella sp. JGW-45. Taxonomy (GTDB): domain Bacteria; phylum Bacteroidota; class Bacteroidia; order Sphingobacteriales; family Sphingobacteriaceae; genus Daejeonella. Next base: position 32,164 of record NZ_JARKNC010000002.1, read on the forward strand.
CTTCTGCCGCTAATTTTGCCAGTTGGGTATTGTAGGAGGCCTTTCTTAACGATCCGGAAAAAACCAGGATCCGTAACGGCTCCTGTTTATCGGGCAGGGTGTGTTCTGTTTGCATTGTTTTTATATTTACATTTTTCAGCCGTGGCTTTTCAGTCACCTGATAAACCAGTTTGTGCAGTCTTTGTTCTCTGATTCTTTGAAGGAGCTTGGATAAAGATACAGATTGCAGTTGATTATACTCATTTTGAGGCAGGTATTCCGGCTTCAACTTCTTCAACACCAGGGCTATAAGAAAGCGCTCTGATCTGCCGTCTCCAAACCCGTATTTATCCCGCTTTTTCGTAGAACAAACCCTAACCCATTTTTGTAGTAATCATAGATTCATTATGCTTATGAAAAAGGAACCCACAAAATCAGCTAAAGCCACTACATCTACAAGTGGCAAACCCAGTCCGCCCAAAAAAACAACCGATCTGAAAAAGTCGGCGCCTGAATCCTCAGGCGATAAGCTTGATGATTTGGCCGGCAATACGGAATCCAGTGCGGGCGAAACCATGACCACCAACCACGGTGTACGCATTAACGACGACCAAAACTCTTTAAAGGCAGGCGACCGCGGTGCTACCCTGCTGGAAGATTTCATCCTGCGTGAAAAGATCACCCATTTCGATCATGAACGCATTCCGGAACGCATTGTTCATGCCCGGGGCGCTGGTGCCCATGGGATATTTACCTGCTACGAGTCCATACATGAGTATACCAGGGCGCATTTCCTGGGCGAGGCAGGACGGGAAACCCCTGTGTTCGTTCGCTTCTCGACGGTAGCAGGCTCACGCGGATCTACTGACCTTGCGCGTGATGTGCGCGGGTTCGCCGTAAAATTCTATACCCAGGAAGGCAATTTCGACCTTGTGGGTAATAATATGCCAGTATTCTTTATTCAGGATGCGATGAAGTTTCCGGACCTTATCCATGCAGCCAAGCCGGAGCCGGATAACGAGATCCCACAGGCAGCCACTGCTCATGATACATTCTGGGATTTCATTTCCATGATGCCCGAATCGGCACATATGATCATGTGGGCGATGAGCGACCGCGCTATCCCACGCAGTTACAGGATGATGGAGGGATTTGGTGTACACACGTTCCGGTTTGTGAACACAGAGGGAAAGGCCTGCTTTGTAAAATTTCACTGGAAGCCGCTTCTGGGCGTGCATTCAGTAGCGTGGGACGAGGCGCAGAAAATTTCGGGTAAAGATCCTGATTTCCATCGCCGCGATCTCTGGGACTCCATAGCAGCAGGCAACTTTCCGGAATATGAATTCGGTGTACAGATCGTGCCGGAGGAAGACGAATTTAAGTTCAGCTTTGACCTGCTTGATCCTACGAAGATCATTCCGGAAGAACTGGTACCTGTGAGACGTATCGGAAAGCTGACGCTTAACCGGAACCCGGATAATTTCTTTGCCGAGGTAGAGCAGGTTGCATTTCATGTGGGCCACGTAGTGCCTGGTATCGACTTTACGAACGACCCGCTCTTGCAGGGGCGCTTGTTTTCTTACACAGATACGCAGCTTATCCGCCTGGGTGGCCCCAACTTTCACGAAATCCCCATAAACAGGCCTATTGTACCGGTACACAATAATCAGCGGGATGGCTTTATGCGGCAAACCATTAACCAGGGTAAAACAAGTTATGGGCCGAATTCATTGTCGGACAATGCGCCCCTGCAGGCTACGGCTGCCGACGGAGGTTTTGTATCTTATAATGAACGGATCGACGCCCGCAAGGTGCGTGCACGAAGCAAAAGCTTTCTAGACCATTTCAGCCAGGCAAGGCTGTTTTTCAGAAGCCAATCTGAACCGGAGAAACAACATATCATCGATGCCCTCTCATTCGAGTTGGGAAAGGTGAAGACCATCGCCGTTCGTGAGCGCATGCTGGGCGTCCTGCACCAGGTAGACCCCGAACTGGCAGCCCCTGTAGCCCTTCACCTGGGCCTGGAGGTTCCTGAAGACCCGAAAAAGCTGAATTTCAGCGTTCCGGCGGATGCGGCCCCCGCCGACTACGAACCAGTCAAGGGCGCCATGAGCGAAGCTGGGACCTCTCCTGCGCTCAGTATGGCGGGCACAGTAAAAGACTCGATCCGGACACGGAAGATCGCATTCCTGACTGCCGATGGCGTGGACAGTAAATCGCTGGCCGCCATGAAATCTAAACTGGAGGGCGAAGCAGCCGTTGTAACCATCATCGCACCAAAACTTGGAATGATCCTGGCAGACGACCAGACAAAGATCCCTGCAGATGAGTCGTTCCTCACAGCAGCTTCAGTACTGTTTGACGCCGTTTTCGTGCCGGGCGGTGTGAAAAGCTCGGCTACCCTGGAAGCCAACGCCGATGCTATTCATTTTTTAAATGAAGCCTTCAGGCACTGCAAAGCTATTGCAGTTGATTCGTCGGCCCGGCCGGTGATCGATGCGACCTACTTCAGCAACAAGATCTCTGAAGACCCGTCTCCGAAATCGGCATTGGAAGAGGGGCTTATAATCGGTAAAACCTCATCTATTGGCGAAAATTTCATAAAAATAATAGCTTTACACCGGTTCTGGGACCGTGAGAAGTCTATGAAAGTTCCGGCTTGAAAAATGGAAATTACACCTGAAATTATAATCCATGCCGCCCGGCAAGGCCGGGCGGATATTCTTGAAGAGATCCTCAACACAGGTGCAAGCCTCGACGTGAGGGACGAGAAGGGCTTTACACCCCTGATAATAGCCTGTTACAGCGACCGCTATGATGCGGCTAAATTCCTTTTGGACAATGGTGCCGATGTCAACGCTGTCGACTATAGCGGCAATACCGCCCTGATGGGTGCGGCTTTCAAGGGTTACATTAAAGTTGCTGAACTATTGATCTTCCATGGTGCAAACCTCGAAATGCAGCACGGCAATGGCGGCACTGCGCTAATGTTCGCGGCGATGTTCGGCCGGAATGATATGCTTCGCTTGCTTCTTAAGCATGGAGCAAGCAAGGATGTGACCGACCAGCGCGGCTTTAGCGTTTACGATCTCGCTGCCCAGCAGGGCAATGTGGAAGGAATCGAGATCCTGGACGGAAAAGGGTAAATGAAATTTCCCCTGCGCCCCACCTAAGTTTTCACTAATATTGCCGCCGGATGAAGCATTGCGGTATTCATCTTCAACGACAATAAAAACATGGTGAATCCACAACTGATAAAGAAGTATAACATCTCTGTAGAGGGCAACCCGGATGCTGAACAGGTGATCATTTTTGCACACGGTTTTGGTACTGACCAGAACGCCTGGAAGGATGTAAAAGCTGCTTTTGCGGCTGATTACAAACTGATCCTTTATGATAATATCGGTGGCGGCAAGGCCGACATGGCTGCCTTCAGCCCGGTAAAATATACGAGCCTTTCAGTTTACGCTAACGATCTGCTGGCGATAGCTGAGGCTTTTGAATTAAAAAACGCGATCGTTGTGGCACACTCGGTAAGCGCCATGGTCTCTTTGCTTGCCGCACTTAAATCACCTCATCACTTTTCGAAGATGGTGTTCGTTGGGGGCTCACCGCGTTACCTGAACGACGGTGACTATTTCGGCGGGTTTACGCAGGAAGGACTCGACTCAATGTACGAGACTATGAGGACGAACTATTATGCCTGGGTGAGCGGCTTCTCTGCTGCCGCCATGGGGAATGCTGACAAGCCGGAGCTGGGTGAACAGTTTGCAGGCAAGCTGGGCGCCATCCGGCCAGACGTGGCGCTGTCGGTCGCCAAGGTTATTTTTGAATCGGATGTCCGTGAAAGGCTGTGGCAGATCGATAAAGAAATACTGTTGGTGCATGCACTTAAGGATATAGCTGTGCCGGATAACGTGGCGCACTACCTGAATGCAAATATCAGGGGTAGCAAACTGGTGTTTGTCGATGCCGAAGGCCACTTCCCGCATATCAGTGCGCCGGATGAAGTTACGGCTGCAATAAAGGATTTTATTTAAAGAATGTGAATCACGACGAGCAATATGTGAACTGGCCGAAACGTGCCCTGGAGTTTATTTCCAGCCTCAGCGAGGTTAAGAAATATCACAACTGGCCGGCAATCATGGCCGAGAGTATGACTAACCTTAAACGTTTGTCAGGCGCCTCCTCCGTCATCGTTGTAAAGCAGGATGATGAGCTGACCGCACGTGTACTGCTGGCCGGTGAGGGTTATCCAAGCCTCGTCGAGCCGGAAGTGATCCGGCCCTTCGCCGGGCAGGAAAAGCCGGTCTACATTCAGCCGCCTTTTTCTGAGATCCACACCGGCCTCAAGGTTCTGATCAGGGAATGCCAGTCGGCCGCTGTTCTTCCCATTAATGAGCAGGCAATACAAGGCGTGATCCTGATATGCTGGGATAAAGCGACAGACTTTACACCCGACTTCCGGGAGTTCCTCGAAGCTGCACACATCCGCGTGCGCGAAACCTGCCGGCTTGCGAGCCTGTTCTATTCGATGGATGAACTTACAGTACGGTTCAACACCATTCTTCAAACCGTGCCGCAGGGTATAGCCTTTACTGATAACTCCGGAAATAACGGATGGGTAAATCATAAGGCTGCCGAAATATTTAATATTCCGCAGGGGCATGTGTCGCCGGTTGTACTTTCAGAAGCTATGCATAACCTCAGAGAGAAAGCGGATAACCATGCTGATATATTGGCTGAAGGAAATAAGCTTTTTCAGTCAAAAGACCAGGCTATCGACAACTGGCTGTGGAAATATTCAGACCCCGAACAGCTTGTATTATGCGTTTCGTCCCGCCCTACGGTAACCGACTACAGCAGCGGCAGATTATGGATCTTCGAGGATATTACCTTTAATTATCTTTCGGAGCAGCGCCTGAAAGACCTGAATATAGAGCTTGCAGAAAAAACCAAGCTGGCCGAAGAGCGGAACCTGGCAAAGTCCCAGTTCCTGGCTAATATGAGCCATGAGATCCGTACCCCGATGAACGGTGTGATCGGCATGACCAGTCTCCTGTCGCGCACGCGTCTCGACCCGGAACAGTTTGATTATGTGGAGTCGGTAAGGATCAGTGCTGAAGCTTTACTTGAGATCATCAACGAGATCCTGGATTTCTCAAAGATCGAATCCGGAAAGCTCGACCTGGAGGAACATCCCTTCCTGATAGCCCGCGTTATCGAGGAGACCTACGACCTGCTATCGACAAGGGCGCACGAAAAGAACCTTGACCTGCTCTACTTCATTGAACCGGAAGTTCCGCAGGAGGTTATCGGCGACATCACACGGATCCGGCAGATCGTAGTTAACCTGGTTGGCAATGCCATCAAATTCACCGAAAAGGGTGAGATACTGACCAGCATCAGGGTCAGCGGGAAGGAAGGCAACCTATACACCCTTGAATTTTCGATAAAAGACAGCGGTATAGGCATCCCTGCCGATAAAATGCACCGGCTCTTCAGTTCATTCTCGCAGGTTGATGCGTCAACCACTCGCAAATATGGTGGCACCGGCCTCGGCCTGGCCATCAGCGCAAAATTGATTGAGCGCATGGATGGAAAAGTATGGGTAAACAGTGAAGTTGGTGTTGGTACCACATTCAGTTTTACGCTTAAAGTTCAGGCTGCGACGCGCATCAAACAGTTTAACACGGAAAACATGCTTACTGACCTGTCCGGAAAGTCAGTCCTGATCGTGGATGATAATATCACGAACCTCTATATCCTCCGGAAGACCTGTGAGCTGTGGGGTATGCAGGCTCATACCTTCGAAAAGGGCAGTGAGGCGCTTCAGATGCTGGCTGAACGGAAGTTCGACATCGCCGTTCTAGATATGCTCATGCCTGAAATGGATGGCATTGAGCTTGCGAAAGAGATCCGGAAGATGAATACCACTATGCCAATGATTCTGTTCAGTTCGGCTGGCCAGTTTCCGGCTGAGCTTAAGGGTAACTCGGAGCTGTTTAGCGGAACCATAGGAAAGCCAATCAAGAACGAATACCTTAAAAAGATCCTGACTGAAACCCTGGCCGGGCGGAAACCTGAACGGCAGGGCCAGATGCTGGAAAGTAATATTCTGCCGCAAACAAAAGCGATGGACTCGAACGTCAGCATACTGGTTGCAGAGGATAACCTGATTAACCAGAAGATCATTACCCGCACCATCAATAACCTGGGCTATACCTGCGATGTGGTTTCGAATGGCCTGGAGGTGCTTGCCTCGCTCGAACGGCAGCATTACGATCTGATCTTCCTGGATATCCAGATGCCTGAAATGGATGGCCTGGAAGCTACCCGCCGGATAAGGAAGGACCATAAAGGCAAACAGCCGTTTGTCATCGCTATGACCGCTGCAGCCTACGACGATGACCGCCAGGCTGCCATCGAAGCGGGAATGGACGACTATATGACTAAGCCGTTCAAGTTTGATGAGTTTGCGGCTAAACTAGCAACGTGGACCTCAACCAGGTAGCGCCGGACCTAACCGGCTGGCTACCTGGTGTAGTGCGTCAATAGGTCAACGTGATCCCCCCTCCATAGCCCATATCACTGTCGTAATGGGTAGAAAGGGAAAAATATTTAGAGACGATATAGCGCAGCCCGCCCATATACTCCCTATCTGTGTTTCCCATCAGGTTCAGTCTTAATCTTGGAGTTAAAGGAAGGTCCTCACGCATCAGCTGGAAACGAAAATTCCCCTTGCTGTCTGCCCGCGCCTCTGCCACAACGTGCATTGGCAGGGTATATTGAAGACCTGCTACAAATGCTTTCCTGTTAGCCTGGTTGCTCATTTGCCCAAACATATTCTTTTCTGCCATTCCTCCCATACTGTTCCGGTGATAATCAAATCCTATAAAAGGGAACCACCATTGCATCCGGCCAATATACCGGCCAAAATATGTCTCCACTTCATTTCCGTGATCTTTCTTTAAGCCGAGCCGCCATTCTGTCGACAGCCTGAAACGGGTATTGGCCAGCATAAGTTCTCCGTCACTACCGTTACTTTCCAGGCCGACCGAGCCCATCAGGTGGAACATACGGTCATCCCTGAATAACCTGCGCTGTGCAAGTTTTGGGTTAGGCACCTCAGGATTAGGCGGTGAGTTTTCATATTTAAAGATCCTGCCCATCCCGCTCATCATGTGATACAGGATGTGACAGTGGAAAAACCAGTCGCCGCCAGGCTCGGTAGCGGCAAACTCTATCGTGTCACGTTCCATCGGCATAATGTCGATGATATTCTTCAACGGAGCATGATCACCCTGGTCGTTCAGCACCCTGAAATCATGGCCGTGCAAATGCATAGGATGCCTCATCATGCTATTGTTAAACAGGATTATCCGCAGGTTCTCACCCTTTTTGATCAGGATCTTATCCGATTCTGAAACGGTCTTGTTGTCGAGGGTCCAAACGTAGCGGTTCATGTTGCCCGTCAGGTCGAACTTCAATTCGCGCACCGGGCCCTTTGGCAAGCTTGTTTTCTCAGGCGCCCGGAGCAGATTATAGTTCAATGTGACCGGTTCTGCGGGGCTACTGTCGGAAGCGGTCATGTCATGACCCGCATGATGATCTGCAGGCGCCACCATCCCTGCTTCCGATCCGGGCATATTCATGCCTTCTGCTGTGTCAGGGTCCTTTTCCGGACCGGTAATTTCAGGATACATGACCGTATTCATGTCCATGATCTGGTTTTGCATGCGCATGCCTTCCATTTCCACCATGTTCCCCTTCATGTCCATCATGTCGTTCATCATCTTCATACCGGCAAAATATTTCAGCCGGGGTAATTTAGCTGCAGCAACCTTTTCTCCATCGCCGAGCCATAGAGACGTAGATTTAGTCCGGTCTTCGGCGGTAGCCAGGAACTCGTAGCTCTTGTTTTCGGGAATGGTTACCACCACATCATAGGTTTCCGAAACGGCAATGATAAGGCGGTCGACCTCTACAGGTTCCACGTCATTTCCATCAGTAGCGACAACGGTAATTTTACCGCCGGAATAGGTAAGCCAGAAATATGAGGATGCGCCCGCGTTTGCGATGCGAAGCCGCACCTTGTCGCCGGCCTTGAACTGTGGCTGCAGGTATTGATTCTTACCATTGATCAGAAACTGGTCATAGTACACATCGCTCACGTCCATGGCATTCATCCGTTTCCATTCATTGGTTACCTTGGTTTTAAAGTGACCGGCTTTTATAGCTTCAGAATAGCTTTGGGTACTCCCCTTCTGAACAGCAAACCAGTCGGTTGCAGCATGCAGGCTCCGGTCAACTTCCCTGGGATTCATATCGGTCCACTCGCTAAGAATCACCGGAATTGTAGGAATATCCCATTCCTCCCGCTTCAGCATAATGAATGCGCCGTACATACCGATCTGCTCCTGGAGACCTGTATGGCTGTGATACCAGTGTGTGCCATCCTGTATGATTGGGAACTTGTAAACGTGTGTAGCACCGGGTTTAATAGGCATCTGAGTAAGGTTCGGAACACCGTCGTAGCGGTTAGGCAGAAAAAGGCCGTGCCAGTGGAGGGAAGTTTCCTCCTTTAAACGGTTATGCACATGGATCTCAGCTGTATCACCTTGGGTAAATGTCAGCGTCGGCATTGGGATCTGTCCGTTAACAGCAATGGCCCGTCTCGCCTTGCCTGTGAATTTTACCGTGGTATCGGCTATATAAAGGTCATACCGGACTGTACGCGGCGGTATATTATTGGGGATCGTCTGCCGGGATCCTAACTTATCCTTTGCTGTTCTCTCCGCGCCGCCTGAGCTGTCTGCGTCGCTCTTTCCGGGTTCAGGGGCTGCAAATGTTAAATATATCTCATTTCCGGCATATAGCTTTTGCTGAAAGCAAAGCAGCACCACGAGTAATAATATTTTATTCATAATATCTGTCTTTAAATTTATTCCTGGCTACGCCAAGCCAGAAGAACAGCGTGCTGAAGGGTAAATTCAGCACGCGCTTTCTGTCAGCGTGTATCAGCGAAATTATTTCAGCGGTCCGACTACCTTGCCGCAGGTTAGCATGGCGCTTCCGTAATAGGGGTTTTTTATCGCTGCCGATGCACTGAGCCAGCTCGACTTGGTCATGGGACAATAGGCATGATAGACCGGATTGGCGTCTAATTTTTGTACCTTGGAAAGTGCTATTAAACTCTCCGAGAGCGCTGAGAAAAAGACGCGTTGCTTTTTGATGTCTTTCGTCCCGGCAATGTTTGAAGCGTCATTGATCAGAGCTTTCTTATTTTGCCCGGGCAATGAGCTGTCGGCAGTGACCGTTTCGATAAAGGCACTGGCTGTGGAGTTAGCCAAGTTCGCGTTTCCGCTGATTAAGGCATCTTTTATTGCATAGTAGCTGTTAATGGTATTTGGCCTTTCCTGGGCGGAAATGGTTTGACTAAGCGAAATTGCTGTAAAAGCAAGGATATAAAATAAAGTTTTCATGTGAATTTGATTTAATGTTTAAGCGAAAAATGTGTTCATGACAAGCCAGGCCCATCATGGAAAGCTCGGACAAAAAATCAGATCAGGAAACTCTGGATTGCTATGCGGGTATCAGCTATCGGAGGGTGATGATTCCGGACTAAATGCCGCTGATCGGAATTATGAAGCGGTACTGAAGCAGCACCGGGATTGTAAGCCCAGTTGGGGTTTAAGGTTATAAATAATGGCTGAAGATTGTAATTAACAGGCTGGGGATTTAGTTTATCCTTCTTTTCGAATTTTGCGGCTTCGTCCCTGCAACAATCTTCCGGCGTGCTATTTTCTGCACTATGCCTTTCCTGTGCATGTTGAGCTCCGTCATGGTTGCTTTCTATGCTCTTAAGGTGATGGTTTGCATTATGTGAAGACCCTGGATGCTTATGGCCTGGTCCGGGGTGTTTTGCCGGAGATGAGACCATAGATGTATGATGGTCCCGGTTATACCCCATATCCAATCCTGCTGCGCAGGCAAAGCTTAGCAGCGTATTCAGGGAAAATACGACAAGAAGAAAAAATGCTTTAAGCTGTATGGAAGGACTTTTTTTCACTGCTTATTCTATGCATCAAAAATAATGCTAAAAGCTGCCGGGGATTTACATAATTTAATGAAGATTTTATGTAATTCTAAGTTTTGGTGATTCCGGCAGCCTCATGGGTAGCAATTTGAGATGATCTGGTTAATCCTTCTTCATTATATACGCAAAGATATCCCTGACCTCCTGATCTTTTAAGCGATCGAGAGTGCGCTCAGGCATAACTGATGTGGGCAAGGCCTTCATCTCTTTGATCTGATCGGCAGAAAGTGTTATTTCTTTTCCGGCCTGTGTTTGGATGGTATGGGTGTTGCCATTACTGGCCGCAATCTTACCCTCGATAGTGCGCCCATCTGTTGTTGTAATGCGATGAAGGCCATAACCTTCTCTGATATCAGCATTCGGGTCAACGATATTCAGTAAAAAGTAATTTACATTTGAGCGTTCATAGCCAGTCAGATCAGGGCCTATCGTTCCTCCTTCATTAAACAGCCGGTGACAGTAGCCACAATTGACCAAATAGAGTATTCTTCCCTTTTTTGCATCCCCCGCTCCTGATTTGATCAACTTTGAGTATTTAGTTATGGCTTCGTTCTTCTCAGACGAAGTTGCTAACTTCACATTCGGCCAGTATTTGTCAACTGAAGCGGTGATTTGGGGATCATTCAGCAGTTTCAACCTGCGCGCAACCTGATCAGATATATCACTCTTGCTTATCTTTTTCGTTTCTCCGATAGCAACAAATAACTGACGTGCCCAGCTTGCCCTGCTGGCAAATAAATCTAATGCACCAGTCCGGACACCGACGTCTCCACGAAATTGAGGATATGCATTAACTACCCGCAAACCAATTTCATCAAGGTTATAACGCTGCAAGGACTGCAGTGCAGCTTCTTTCATCGCACCGGAAGATCTGCTGTTTTCAATAACCTTTAACAGAAAAGGAACTGATTCTGGTTGATTCGTCTGACCAAAGATCGTGATATAGGACAGGCGATGATCAAGCTCTGCATTCTCATCAGCAATCACAGCCAATGCTTTTTTCACAGCATCAGCATCTCCCTGGCGGATTCCCAGGGCCAGGGGAGCTCCGAAAAGTTCGGATTGGTAGGGTTGAATTGCCTTCGTTAGCTCTGCGGATAATCCAATAGCATCTCTGCCCCGGAGTCCTTCACGCAAGCCGGCAATCAGTATTTTAGCGTGAGCTTTTGATGGTGCAAGACTGATCAGCTTTGAAGCGGCGTTATAATTCTCATCTCCCGCCGCCATGATGTAGCGCTGCATCAATCGCTTTAACAAAACATTCTGAACGAGCTTTTTCTGCCAGATTAACCGGTCCTCAAACATGGAAACGATCGCGTCCCGGTCAGACTCAGCTTTGGCTTCAATTGCCCACCAGATCAGCAAAGGAATATCCGGATCATTAACATCATCCTGATTCCTCAGGAGATTCCCGATAACCGGTATCGCAACCTGTCCGGGTAATCTTTTTGCACTTGAAGCAAGCTGGCTTTTTACTGTCAGGCTTGTTTCTTTTGCAGCAAGCTGGATAAGCTGGCTGGATAATGCCGCTGAGATTTTCGTTTTGTCGCCCAAAATACGGACAGTCCATTCTCTTACGTATTGATCGGGATGATTCAGGCCAAGCCCCGCGATTTCGTCACTCAGGCCCGCACTTAGATTGATCGCCCAAAGGGCTTCCAAAGCCAGATCATTATTCCCTGACTTCAATAATGGTTCTAGTTGAGGAACAAGCGACTTGTCTCTTCTATTGGCAAATTGCAGCAATGCCTGCTGACGGAACCATTTATTATTATTCCCCAGTAATTCGATTAGCTGATCGTTCGAATATTTACTCAGATCAAATTTCGGGTTAGCTGCAGGAACACCTTTAGCCCTCAGCCGGTATACCCTGCCGGAGCTCTTATGCCAGGTATCACGCGGATCGACATGTGAAAGCCGGCTATCATACCAATCGGCAATATAAACCGCACCATCGGGGCCAGCTTTGATATTTACCGGTCTGAACCAACGGTCGCCGGTTTCAATGATCTTTCTTTCATCCACATTCCGAAAGGTCGAACCCTTTGGCTCAAAGCGGCTTAGCTGTACATTATTAAGCAAGGGATTCACAGCGATCATTTTACCTTCATAGGCTGCCGGCAATTTGCCTCCTTCATACCTGATCAGGGAATGCGTAAAGCGGACCTTCGCTCCATCCAGTTCCATATTATCCAGGTTTCCGAAGGTATATGGGTTAGTATAAGGGCCATGTTTGCCCAAGCTCCGGGGATAATATCCACCCTGCTTGTAATAGGGCCCGCGATCTGATGCATTATTTCCCGAGTACAGTCTTCCTTTACTGTCAAATTCGATATTAAACGTATTACCCCCTCCTTCGGCAAACACCTCGAAAACCTTAGTGTCCGTATTATATCTCCAGATAACCTGTCCGGAAAAAGCAATATTTTTAGAAACTGCAGAACTGATATTAGCCGTCGTTGTACTTCCCTGTGCGCCATAAAGCCACCCATCTGGTCCCCACCGCAAGCTATTGGCTACAGCATGGGTATCCTCCAGGCCAAAGCCGCTTAAATGTACTTCGGGTTTTCCATCAGGAATCCCGTCAGCATCCGGATCTCTGTATGAAAGCAGGTAAGGCGGATTCAATACCCATATTTTGCCTCTCCCGGTTACCACACTGGTTGCAATATTAAGTCCCTTTATCGCATCGGTTGATTTATCATACGTTCCATCTCCATTGGTATCTTCAAAGACGGTAATTTTATCCGCCCCCCTGACACCTCCCGGAGGCGCTGAAGGAATCTTGTCAAATTTCACTCTCAGGAAATTATCCACGCTAACCACCTTTAGGTCTTTTGGATAAGGGTATTGATGATACTGTACTACCCAAAGACGGCCCCGGTGATCGAAACTAAGTTCAACAGGTTGTACTATTTCCGGTTCAGACAATACCAGGTCCAGGCTAAGGTCATCCGGATAACGAAAGTCAGAAAGTGCTTTCTCAGGCTCAGTGGGCTGAGTTGAATCTGTAAGGGCTCCAAGACCTTTGAAAGCTTCCATGTAACGTGCTACGTCTTCATTGGCAGCTACATCGTCTATTTTGAGCGCTTTGGATTCCTGATAGATCCTGCAGGCCTGCAGGCCCGCAAACAGTAATAGCATTGAGTAAAGCAGTTTCTTTTTCAGACTCATACGATTTTCATTGGTGTAATTCGGGAACCTATCTGCCGGTTGATAAATTCTGCGTCAATTTTTTAAACTATTATACTATTATTTGTCCACTGGCCAATTAAACTGCTGTTTAATAAACTCAAAAGTCCCTTTAGCATTAATTTCATGTCCGCCATTAAAATACTCTATTTTGGTCTTATGCGGTATCTTTAATTTATTGTAGAGCCGGTTTACTTTTGAATATTCGAAAGCAACCCATTCATCAATCCCCACCCCATCATCATGACCCCGTTCAACCATGAAAGCCCTTGGTGCAATCATGGCAGCCATTTCTCCGTAATTAAATGTTCTGCCAAGGTTGAAATCAAACATTTCATATTCCGGGGCGAACATATAACTGTTTGGCCAGTCGGTGGTTGCATTTTTCCAGATCCATTCATTAAAGTCCCCGGAGGCAATGGTAAGACTGTAGCGGTCCAGAAGCGAAGGCACACGTATCGCCACTTTTCCACCCCAGGAAAGTCCGTAGAATCCTATCCGCTGAGAGTCTACCCATGGCTGTGCTGTCAGCCAGTCCAGAATACGCTCATGCTGATTTAAAATAATAGAAAAAACAGATAAACCCAATGGATTAGCTTTACGTTGAATTGCCCGGTAGTCATGCCCCCCGCGCCATGGAAAGTGCGGCACAAATACTATATATCCACGCTCTGCAAGCTGTGCGGCAAACCCTTTGTAAGTCTGATTACTTTTATCAAGCAAATCTTTTGGCAGACCTTCCCCCCCATGCTGAGCAATTATTACCGGCCGTTTCTCTCCAGACCTGAGGTCTTTGGGAAGCAATAGATAGCCCCAGGCATAAATATCGGGCAATACGTCGAGTGTTACCTCATAACCTGTCCATTTAGCTTCATTCAGAATCTGCCGGGAACGTGGATTCAAATCAATCTGACCCGGAGGAATGCGTCCGATAACATTAGTCCAGAAATATTCCCTGAAAGGTTTCATACTTTCACGCCATGCCTCCGGACTTTTTATGGAGGTTTTATGCCAGAAAAACTCGTCTCTAACATGACGGGACGACTGGATTAACTGCTGCGTATACTGCTCCAGCTGTGAAAGCTGACGAAGCTGCCGGTCATCTGGATTAACCTTTGCCAGTACATTTAAAGGAGTTTTGCCACTGGGTGATAATGATTTTATTTCTGGCCTTAACTGCTTTAGGAAAATGAGCAGGCTTTGTTCATTAACAGGCTTTGTTAACTTCTCCTGATCATGAATAAAGTGAATCGACGACTTAAACGAACCGGTTAATTGCTGCGCCCTGTTAACTTCCGAGTTTACATCAGCAAATGAAGCAGTAACAATTTTACCCGGAGCTGCTGAAGCACGCAGACGGACTGGCCCCGGCAGAGCCAAAGGCGGACCCTTTATATCCGGAGACCCGGAATATTCTATTATCAGGCTTCTGGGAGCAATAAGACCCGCAATCTCCGCATCACCGAATTCACGTAACAAGCCAAATAAATTCCGGTAAATTGGCTCCTCCCATAGATTTTCACGTTTGCCGAAATAACCACTAACCAGGGTTACATCTATATGTGTATCGAGTGCGGCGCTATAAAATCCAAGCAGGGCACCTTCACCCCATCCCAGAACTCCTATTGGTGCATCAAATTCCTTATTCTGACGGTCAAACCAGTTGACAACTGCCCTGATCTTTTGCACTTCATACCCGATTATATGGCGGCCAAAAGTGTAGGCCTGCCGGTAGATCCATTCGCGGTGAGGCTGATTAGTAAAGCGGTCCAGCCGTAAACTGCCCGAACCTGTGGCTGCACGATCGATTAAGGCAGGGATGATTACCTGGCATCCGTTTTCAGCCAAACGCCGCCCATATTGAAGTTCAGAAGGTAAGCCTGGCATTATTCCGGCAAGTAACTCCGGAGTTTGATCCGCATCGGGAATGGCTACTACCCTTGCCTTGACAACTCCTCTGGGTTGAAGCAAGATACCTTCGCCATAGATATCTCCATATACATGCCAGCGAACGGCGTAGGCAATAAAAGATTCAGTCTTAACAATTTCAGCGGGCTTAGAAACTGATGAGATGTACTCCATCTCCATGTCAGGCATCAAAGTATCTGCAACACCAATTATTTCAGCCAGGCGTTTGCGGTTTGGTAAAACTGATTTTTCATACGCCGCAGGATTGGAAAAATCAGTCTTCCAGAATTTCGCCCGCCCCTGAATCGAAGCAGATAATTCCCTGTCAAGGAACTTGCTGATCCCCGTTACCATCATAGAAGATAAATCTCCCTTTTCAAGCAAGAGAGTACTTCCCCGAAGGCTCCCGTCGGAGTTTTGAAAAGTATTGTTTTGTGCAATGCCTGGTGAGCTAAGACAGGCAAAAAATAGAAACAAAAGAAAATTTATGAATTTACTGATCATAACTTTGTTTAGTTGTTTAAGATTATTGAGGGGTTTCAATAGAATATTTCTATGGTGTTATCCTCGAGCTTGTACTCCTGTCAATTTGGAGACGATTAAATATAAGATTTTAAATTATTGCTAAACGTTTTTAGTGATAATCATAACCGACCTGCCGCCGGCAAGAATTAAATACTTGATAGATTTAATTTTTGTCCCTAGATTCACTTTAATATGCGGAACTTCGAGAAGCTTTCTGATCAGGAACTTTCTGTACTGCTTGTTAAAAGCGATAATGGTGCATTTGAAGAGATCTTCAACCGGTACTGGTCGTCTTTGTACTCCGCTGCCTTTAAACGTGTAAAATCACACGAAAAGGCCGAAGAAATTGTCCAGGACCTTTTTACCCTGCTGTGGTCTAAGAGGGAAAGCATCCAAATTCACACATCCCTTGCCGGTTATCTTTTTACCGCTGTTCGTTACCTGGTGCTTAACGATATCCAGAAGGAATCGGTTAGGGAATCATATAAAGTTTCCCTCGGTCAGGCGCAGGAAT
Organism: Daejeonella sp. JGW-45; assembly: GCF_029360805.1. Classification (GTDB taxonomy): domain Bacteria; phylum Bacteroidota; class Bacteroidia; order Sphingobacteriales; family Sphingobacteriaceae; genus Daejeonella. The sequence continues at coordinate 48,381 of NZ_JARKNC010000002.1, forward strand.
TTGATAACTCTACCGAGGATACGGTACTTCTGAATGAACTGAAGAGAAACCTTCAAAAGGAAGTGAACCATCTCCCCCCGCAATGCCGCTCGGTATACGAGCTCAGCCGTAACCATCACAAGATAAACCGCGAAATTGCAGAACTGCTTGGCATCTCCGAGAAAACGGTTGAAGGGCATCTCACAAAAGCTATAAGGCAGCTAAAGGTCCGGCTCGCGATATACAGCGCCGGCATCCTCATCCTGGTCCTCTCATTAACCGGGGTCTAAGCCCTCCCGGCTTCCTGTACATTTCCAAATTATTTTCATGTTAAGCAAGGGTTAAGGAGGAGTTAACTGTCTTTATAGACGTAACCCTAAGAATCGTATGACAAAAAAGTCATTATTGCACGAAGATGCTTTGCAGAAATTAGTTAAGAAATACTTAAATGATGAGTGCAGCCCGCAGGAGATCGAGACGCTTAATAATTGGTATAACTCATTTGATAAACATCAGGATCCGATCGAGGGCCTGACCGCCGAACAGGTACAGCAGCTTAAAGAGCGCTTAATGTCCCGCATCAGGAAGAATATCGCAGTCGGTTCCTATTCAGCTCCGGCACCCCTTCGCCGCAATCCTGGCCCGGCGAAATTAGTGTACCTCATTACCGGCATTGCAGCTATGGCTTTACTGGTAATGGGCATATTCCTTTCGAGGAACGAGCAAACTATACCAGCTCTGAAATCAGCTTCGGCAAATATGGTGATCTCCAATACAAGCAAAAGCATCAGGAGGGTGGCGCTTGAAGACGGGAGTATTGTATGGCTGAATCCGGACAGCAAGATTGAATATCCGGAGAAGTTTACGGCGGCGAGCAGGGAACTCCGTATGCAGGGAGAAGCTTTCTTTGAGGTTGAACCCGATCTCAAGAGGCCATTTATAATTTACAGCAATGATATGGTCACCCGCGTTTGGGGTACCAGTTTCCTGGTGCGTGCAACTGAAGGCATCGCCGGCGAAGTGTCGGTAGTAACCGGAAAGGTCTCCGTTCGCCTGAATCAGCAGGATGATAATTCGGCCATCATGCTCATGCCCGACGAGAAAGTTACTTTCATAAAAGCAGCTAATGTGTTAAAAAAAGAAGGTGAAGCTAAAAATTCTGCTGTACGTATCTGGCAGAAAACAACCCTTTCCTTCGATAATATACCCCTGAGAGAAGTATTATCAACACTCAATAAAAAATTCGGTGTGGATATCAGCACGGAGGACAAAGCCCTGCTCAGCTATTCTTTAAAAGCTGACTTTACGGATCAGAGCCTTCCGGCGATTTTAGAAATGCTGGAAAAATCCCTGGACTTGAAATATGAAATAAACGAACGCAAGATAATCTTAAACGACTAACACCAAAACCATTCATGATTAACAATACAAAACCAAATTAAGCCAGACACCCGTAGCCAAATGCTTCGACCCGGCGACAGGTCCTATACCTGGCCGGTTTAACTGAATTATCTCATTCTAACAGAAAAAAACGATGATCTTATGAAAATTCATTTACAAAAAAGTTTTACATGGTCCAGAATTATGAGGAATACACTAAGACAGCTATGTATAGCACTCGTATTCACTGGGGTATCTTTCGCGAAAGAAACCAGTGCCCAGGCTGTATTGGATCGACCGGTAACTATTGCGGTTGACGATGACAGGCTGGAAGTTGCATTGCGAGCACTCGAACAAAAGGCAGATGTTAAGTTCGTGTATAGCAAGAATGTAATCAAGATCGACCAGAGGGTTTCTCTTAATGTTACCAGCCAGAAATTAGGCCTGGTACTCGACAGGCTCCTGAATACCAACGGAATATCTTACGAGGCATTCAATGACAGGATCGTCCTTGGAAGGAAGGCTGTCAAAATTCCTAACACAGCGCTGACGACCAGAACTGTTTCTGAAGAAGCACAGTTCAGGGTTAGCGGCAAGGTGGCCGATAGCAAGGGCCTGGCCCTGATCGGCGTAAGCGTTAAGCTAAAGGGCACCCAAACAGCTGTAAGCACGGACGCGAACGGCCAGTATTCGCTTACCCTTCCCGACGGCAGCGGAACATTGGTCTTTACTTATATCGGCTACGTAACCCAGGAAGTTGCAGTGAATAACAGGATCACTATTGACGTAAGCCTGGCGGAAGATTCGAAATCTCTTGAGGAAGTGGTTGTTGTAGGATACGGAACGCAAAAGAAAGCTAACCTGACCGGTTCTGTTGATGTCATATCGGGTGAGCAATTAGCTAACCGGCCTGCTGCAAAAGTCGCGGATCTGTTAAAGGGTGCGTCCCCGAACCTTAACATAACCCTAAACTCCAGAGGCGGCGAGCCAGGTGCAGGCAGTAACTGGAATGTCAGGGGTGTTGGTTCGATCCAGGGCAGTTCGGCTCCCCTGGTGCTGGTTGACGGAGTTGAGATCGACCTGAACAACGTCGATCCTGAATCTGTGGAGAGTGTTTCGATCCTGAAAGATGCTTCGGCGTCAGCAATTTACGGATCACGTGCACCATTCGGTGTTGTTCTGATCACTACAAAAAAGGGCAGTAAGAGCGATAAGATTAATGTCCAGTACAATAACAACCTGTCCTCGGCATCCCCGATAAGGGTGGCCAGCCAGGTTAACTCGCTGACCTGGGCGACAGCTTATAACCAGGCTAACGCGAATGCGGGCTTAACGCCGGTATATGCCGATGAACAGATGGAACGGATCAAAGGCTATCTCGCCGGAACATTTAAGACCGAGTATGACCCTGCCAACCCGATCAATAATATTTTTGCCGGCAGGCGGAACGGAAACGCGAACTACGACTGGGCACAGCTCATGTATAAGGATGCCTCCTTCAGCCAGAAACATAATATCAACGTTTCAGGGGGAAGTGAGAATACCCAGTATTATATCGCAGGTGGGTTTTCTGACCAGGAAGGCCTTTATAACTACGGTTACGACATGTACAAGAGATATAACTTCCTGACGAATATCTCTTCGAAGGTTACCAACTGGCTGAGTGTCAATTCGAGTTTAAAGTACGCAAAAAGCCGTTCTGACTATCCTTTGGGTATTACTACCGTGGGCCGCGACCATACATTTGGTGAGTTCATCACCTGGTCGCCAATGACGCCTATGTACAATATTAACGGAAGCATTCAGAACCCGCTGATCAGGATGATGCAGGATGGCGGAAGGGACAGAATGGAAACTAATGATTTCCTCATAGCCGCCGGCGGCGAGCTGCAACCTGTAAAGGGCTGGAAAACCAATATTTCCTATAATCACAACCTCCAGACGGACAGAGGCACTGTAAATCCGATGCCTGTTATGGTAGAACTCGGAAACGGCGCCTTCGGAAATATCGGTAAACCGGCCTCAAGCTACCAGGCAATTTTTTCCCAGCCTTCTTATTCCCTGTTTAACGTGGTTTCTGCTTACGAGAAGAACCTGAATAACCACTACTTTAAACTACTGGCAGGATATGAACAGGAAGAAAAATCTTTCTCCAACCTCAATGCAACCAGTACAAACCTGATCACTACAGCAGTGCCGTCTATCAGCACATCTTTAGGTGAGAAAACTGTTGACGATCAGTTATGGCACTGGGCAACACAAGGTATTTTCGGTCGTCTGAACTATAGTTTCAAGGAGAAATTCCTTGTAGAACTTAGTGCGCGCTATAATGGTTCTTCCCGCTTCGCAGAGGATTCGAGATGGGGATTTTTCCCGTCAGCCTCAGCAGGATACAATATTTCCCGCGAAAGCTTCTGGGAGCCGATACAGTCTTATGTGAACATGTTCAAGATAAGAGGCTCTTACGGTGCACTGGGTAATCAGAACGTAAGCAATTACCTGTACCTGTCTACAATCGGCGTTTCTCCCGAGTTAAACTGGATCCTTGACGGACAAAGGCCGCCGTTTGCAGTTGTGCCGTCCTTATTAAGCGAGGACCTAACCTGGGAAACTATCACCACCCTCAACCTGGGCTTTGATGCAGGTTTGCTTAATAACCGCCTGAGCCTGGTGTTTGACTGGTACAGCCGTGAAACAACGGATATGATCGGCCCGTCGGAAACACTGCCATACCTTCTCGGGGCAGCCACACCTTTCCGCAACAATGCATCATTATCGACTAAAGGTTTTGAAATAGCGCTTAGCTGGAACGACCGGATATCATCTGATCTTTCGTATAATGCGAGGATCAGTTTAGGCGACAGCAAGTCGACCATTTTAAGTTACACGAACCAAAAGGGCCTTATCGATACCTGGTATAAGGGTAAAGAATTCGGTGAGATCTGGGGATTTGAAACGGATGGTCTGATCCAGACCCAGGGTGAGCCTATGGCTGACCAGTCGAGGTATTATCCAACCTGGGGTCCTGGCGACATGAAATACAAGGACCTTAATGGCGATGGCAGGATCAACGACGGCACCAGGACGGTAAATGACCACGGCGACCTCAAAGTGATCGGCAATACCTCGCCAAGGTACAATTACGGGCTTAGCGCAGGCCTTAACTGGAAATCTTTCGATTTTAATATGTTCTGGCAGGGTTTGGGCAAGCATGACTACTATCCACATGCTTCTTCCGCGATGTTCTGGGGAATGACTACCGGCTTCGGATCATCGTCGATCCTGAATAACTCGCCTGCTCTTGACTACTGGAGGCCGGCTAATGAGACCAACCTTCTAGGTCCGAATACGGATGCGTATTTTGCCAAGCCTTATTTTACCGCGCAAACCAATAAGAACCGCCAGGTGCAGTCGCGCTACCTGCTTAACGGAGCTTACCTGCGCTTAAAAAATATCAGCTTTGGCTATACACTTCCGCAGAAATATGCTACCAAGCTGTTCATGCAGAAAGCCAGGATCTATATGTCGGGCGAGAACCTGCTGACTTTTACGGGCCTGCCTAAGACTTATGATCCGGAGACTGTATTCGCAGCAAATCTGAGCGCCAACACCCCGGGAGCTACTTATCCACTTTCCAGATTCCTGATCATGGGACTTAATTTAACCTTCTAAGAAATTATGAAATCTATAAAAATAATCATCAGTTGCGTAGCGTTGGGAGCACTCCTGACCGGATGTAAAAAGGATTTTCTGCAGCGGGCGCCTGTAGATGAAGTGACTTCGCTGGATTACTTTAAGAATCCGGAGGAGCTTAAGACCTATGTAAATCAGTACTATAACAACACCTTCTTTCCAAGGTATAATAACCACGGAAGTGACTTCGATAGCGATAACCAGGTAAGGCTAAATATTGACCAGCGCCTGGAAGGAACACGCACCGTAGTAACCAGCGGCAGCATTGGCTTCGGAAATGTCAGGAGCATCAATTACTTTTTTGACAATTATAAAAAAGTTGAGCAGGGTCATACCCTGGATAAATACAAGCAGTACCTGGGTGAAGCGTATTTCTTCCGCGCTGTAAACTATTTTATGCTGCTGGAAACGTATGGCGACATTCAATGGATCAGCACCGAGCTTAAGACCACCTCTCCTGCCCTTTACAAACCGAGGGATCCAAGAAGCCTGGTAGCAGATAATATCATTGCGGCGCTTGACACAGCTGCGATGTACCTGACAGAGGATAAAACTACCGGTGCAGGCCGTGTTAACAAGTGGATGGCTCTGCTGATGCAAAGCCGCGTTGCTTTATTTGAAGGTTCGTGGGAAAAATATCATGCAGGAGGGCCTTTTGCCGTAGCTAACGCGCAACCGGCTAAATATTTCAACAAAGCTGTTGAAGCTGCAGGGAAGATCATGGCTTCCGGAAAATATGATATCTATACCACCGGCAACCCTAACTCCGACTATAAAGACCTGTTTGCCCTGCAGGATTACTCCTCCAATAAGGAGGTTATGTTCTGGAGAAAGTATGACAATGAGCTTTCCAGGGGAAATTCGGCTTTTGTTAATGACCGGAACTTCAGGATGGAAACTCCGTCAGGAAATACCATTACCAAACAATTAGCTGATTCTTACCTGATGACGGATGGGAAACCGATTACTAATAACCCGCTCTTTAAAGGTTATACTACCTTAAAGGTTGAAGGCCAGAACCGTGACCCTCGATTCTTCCAGACTATTGCCTCGCCGGATGATGTATGGAAGATCTCTGCGGGCGCGCCGAATAAGATCTGGAAAGAAGTTTATGATAAGCTTAATACTTCGGCAGATTATAATGCCCCTACCGGCTATGTGGTTTTAAAAGGCTATAACCCGAACCTGTTGTACCATGTGCAGCAGTACGAGGAGACTCCTTCCATTATTTACAGGTACGCAGAAGTTTTGCTTAACTACGCTGAAGCGAAAGCTGAACTGGGAACCCTGACGCAGACTGATATCAATAATACGATTAAGAAGCTTCGCGACCGGGTTGGCATGCCGAATTTAGATCTTGCCAGTATCACTCCTGACCCGGCATGGGACTTCCCTGCACTTTCACCCCTGATCAATGAGATCAGGCGCGAACGCCGCGTTGAGCTGGCCCTGGAAGGTTTCAGATTATCAGACATTATGCGCTGGGCTGGTGCCGACGAGCTGATAACCGGCAAACGGCCCAAGGGCTTCCTTGCTTCACAGGTTACAACGAATAAATTCCCGGTTGATAACAATGGGTTTCTTGATCCGTTCAAAAATATTGTACCTAACGGGTATGGATTTATACTTGGACGCGATTACCTGAATTCGATCCCTCAAAGTGAGATCGTTTTAAACCCCGCCCTGAAGCAGAACCCGGGCTGGCAATAATTCATTGCATTAAATAACGAAAGGGCAAACAGTTTGACTGTTTGCCCTTTTTGGTTTATAAGAATTCAATGAGCAGGTTATTCAATAGCTACCTTATACAGCGGATCTTCCATGATATTCACTTCGATCACCGACTCAGCATTTTTCAGCAGTGCCCGGCAATCCTGGCTAAGATGGCGCAGGTGAAGCTTTTTCCCTGCGTTTGCATAACGCTCGGTCAGCCGGCTCAAAGCCTCTATCCCACTCATATCCGCTACGCGGCTTTCCCTGAAATCAACGATAACTTCTTCAGGATCGCCATCCACATCAAACTTTTCATTAAAAGCCGCTACAGAACCGAAAAATAAGGGGCCGTAGATCTCGTAGTGCCGGATGCCCTGCTCATCTGTATATTTCTTTGCGCGGATACGCTTGGCGCTTTCCCAGGCAAATACCAGGGCCGAGATGATCACGCCAATAAGTACAGCCAGTGCCAGGTTATGGAGCCAGATGGTAATGGCGGCGACCAGTATTCCCACAAAAATGTCCTGCTTGGGCATTTTATTTATAATACGGAAGCTGGCCCATTCGAAGGTGCCTATAGCAACCATGATCATAACGCCCGTTAAAGCGGCCATCGGCACCCGTTCTATGATTGGCGCGCCGAAAAGTATAATTACCAAAATCGTCAGTGAAGCTATGATACCCGATAACCTTGCCCTGGCACCGGCGGAGAGATTTACAAGCGTCTGGGCGATCATGGGACAACCGCCCATACCGGAGAGAAAACCGTTGGCAATATTGGCTGCCCCCTGGGCGACACACTCCCTGTTACTGTTTCCTTTTGTACGGGTGATCTCATCGACCAGATTAAGTGTCAGCAGCCCCTCGGTAAGCCCCACTGCAGCCATTATCAGTGCATAAGGGAAAATGATCTGCAGGGTTTCCAGGGTAAATGGCACCATCGGGACATGAAAGGGAGGAAAACCACCGCTGACAGAAGCTATATCCTTAACGGTCTTTGTATCAATATTAAAACCCATTACCAGCAGAAAGACAACAATAATTGCTACCAGCGAGGGCGGGACAGCTTTGGTAACTTTAGGCAGCAGCAGCACTATAGCGATCGTTAACAGCACTAGTCCCCCCATGATCATCAGGGGCGTGCCGCTCAGCCAGTTTGCCTTACCATCGACCACCGTCTTGAACTGCTCAAGCTGCGCGGTAAAAATGATTACCGCAAGGCCATTTACAAAGCCATACATTACCGGTTGCGGCACCAGGCGGATAAATTTTCCGAACTTAAATATACCTACCAGTATTTGAATTACACCCGCCAGGGCAACAGCAGCAAAGACATATTCAATGCCGCTGGCCTTCATAAGTGCAATAAGTACAACCACCGTTGCGCCAGCACCCCCCGATATAAGTCCCGGCCTGCCGCCGAAAATAGCGGTGATCAAGCCCATGATAAAGGCTGCGTACAACCCGGCAAGGGGTGGAAACCCGGCAAGGATCGCAAACGACAAAGATTCGGGCATCATAGTCATAGCCACGGTCAGCCCTGCCAGTACCTCGTTCTTATAATTAACCTTCTGCGTAAAATCGAATAGATTGAGATATGCGTTCATTAGAGAAAATCTGACCAGTTGCCCGAAAGTAGAAAAAAACGCAAACTAAATTTATGCATGAGTGTTTTTTATAGAAAATCATGTTCCTATGAAAAATCATATACATACACGCAGTGTGCATAACGACTTAAAACCAGCCTCCAGGTATGGTGCCAGGCTCGCATGTATTGAGCAAAGGTACGGGGTAACCAGCGAGCAGATCCGGAAAATTATAGCCCAGGTTGGCAGCAATCCCGAAAAAGTCGAGGAATATCTTAAAGCAAAGCTTTTCTCCTTTCTTTCCTATACCCATAACTGATACCTGGAAGGGTTCTCATTCGTAGATCCTTCGTTCAAAAGGCTTCTGGAACGAAGGATCTGCTATGCAGTTAGCACGCAGTACCTGGCAAGCCCGCTGCCTGGCCTGTTCCCGTTCCGTTGAGTATCCCATTCCTCAAATGGGGAAATCTATCCCAGCCTAATTTCCGGCATTCCCCAACAAAAGGTCATTTAACAGTAATTTAACGCGGTTTTGCTGTTTGGTCTTTTCTTTGTCTATGTAGGGTCAACACAGACATCAAAGAAAAGATAAGATATAACATGAAAAAGATATTCGCATTAATCGCATTCGTTACCCTGGCAAGCTCAGCATCATTCGCACAAACTGCTAACCTGAACATCACCCTGACTGATGTATTATCATTCTCGGTAACACAACCTGCTGCCCTCACCGTCAATTTCGATAACGAGACCAAATACTCAAACGGTATTACCGCCCTGGCAACAGACCATATCAGCGTAGTAAGTTCAAAAGGATATGTGGTTAAAGCTATCGCAGGAACAATAACCGGAACTGCAGCATTAACTCCGGGTTCAGTAAAGCTGACTTCAACAATCGGAACAACCAACGCTGGAAATACAGCAGGCATCACTTACGGATCAGCAGTTACCCTGCCAGCTTCGGGTGGTACAGCAGCGACCATCGTTACAGCAACGTCATCCTCATGGAGCGGTGCTAACTCAACTAACAAGTTCAACGTTTCTTACCTGATCGGGGAAAACGGCGCATACGCCGGTAAAGCAACAGGTGTGAATGTTATCCCGGTTGTTTATACGGTAACGCAGCCTTAAATAAGTTGAAAGTGGAAAGGTGAAAGGTGAAAGCTGAAAACGGAAAACTGAAAACTGAAAGGAAGGTGGAAGGTGGATAAAGCAAACGTGAAAGAAACGTCAGGCGGAATAAGAATTAATTAAGGATTTCATAGGTAGGTTTCATAGGTTTAGAGGAAAGGGGTTCGGAAGGAGCCCTTTTTTGTTGGGGAGCGGAAACGGGAGATGGGAAATGGGAAATGGGAAATGGGATTCTTTCGGGGCGGATAGAAAGGCGAGATCCCTGCACAGCGTCTAGTTCACTTTCAGTTTTCCGTTTTCCGTTTTCAGTTTTCAGTTTTCCGTTCAGTTTGAGATCCCCGATTAAATCGGGGACGAGTCTCTCCGCCCGACTCATACATCCGACCTCACACCCCCGATCTCAAATTCCTCGCTCAAATTCCGCATAATTCACCTATTTTTATGGCGAAGGAAACAAACATCCCATGACATCTTATGAAGAACTTTTCGAGAATAACAAGAAATGGATCCAAAAGAAGACCGGCACTGACGCCGATTTCTTTAAGGAACTGGCGGGCAACCAGAACCCGGATTACTTATACATCGGTTGCAGCGACAGCCGTGTCACGGCTGAAGAAATGATGGGGCTCGGGCCCGGCGAAGCTTTTGTTCACCGTAATATTGCCAACCTGGTCAATAATGTCGACCTGAACGTGATGTCGGTGATTAACTATGCGATTAAGAATCTGGGCGTAAAACACATTATTGTTTGCGGTCACTATAATTGCGGAGGCGTAAAAGCGGCTTTGCAGCCTAAAGACATGGGGATCCTTAATCCCTGGCTCCGTGGCATAAGGGACGTCTACAGGCTCCACCAGGCGGAATTGAACGCGATCACAGATGAGCACAAGCGGTACGACCGCCTGGTTGAACTGAACGTGTATGAACAGTGTGTGAACGTGATCAAGACGGCTGTGCTGCAGCTGGCTTACATGCGTTCAGGTTACCCGATAGTTCACGGCTGGGTCTTCGATATTCGCAGCGGCAGGATTGTCGACCTGAATATAGATTTTGAAAATATCCTGAAAAATATTAAAGATATCTACAACCTTACAGGAGAACAGTAGTATCACACTTTAAACAAGGTCTCGTCTGATGCGCCTGAAAATGAGACGGGATCTTGTCATTTATCCATACTTTTGTGCTGAGGATAATTCGCATATCTTTATTTATGTCCTTACATTTTCAATGAAAATTTTCAAACAGGGAATACCAATTTCACCCTCTTTAAATTATTTAAATGAACCTGAGGAGGATGAAAAAAATGCTTACGGAGTAAAAAAACGTCTTTTACACATTTCAGCTATATCGGTGTTGGTGGCCATTGCTATCAGTTTGATAGCAAAAGTTTTGGTTCATCTTATCGATCTGGTTACAAATATCGCGTTTTTCGGACGCTTCGGTTTTCACTTCCAAAGCCCGGCGGAAAATCAGTTGGGCCTATGGGTCATAATCATTCCGTCTATTGGAGGCCTGATCATTGGGATCATGGCCTTATATGGTTCCAAGGCTATCAGGGGACATGGGATCCCCGAAGCTATGGAACAGATATTGGTTAACGAGAGTAAAATAAAACCGGCAATTACCTTTTTGAAACCTGTTTCTTCAGCTATTGCTATTGGTACAGGCGGCCCGTTCGGCGCGGAAGGGCCAATTATCGCAACGGGGGGTGCCCTGGGGTCCACGCTTGGGCAGCTATTAAAGATAACCCCTAACGAACGGAAAATTATTCTGGCCGCCGGAGCGACCGCTGGTATGTCGGCTATATTCGGGACACCCATTGCTGCTATCTTTTTAGCGATAGAATTATTATTATTTGAGTTTTCACCAAAGGCAATCCTTCCGGTTGCCCTTGCCTGTATAACAGGCGCCGCCGGGCATCATCTGCTGTTTGAATCAGGCTCTGTATTTCCGATGCCGGACCTAAGCACACCCGGCAACCTGGCTTTGAGTATTTATAGTTTTATCGGGCTTATTATTGGATTTCTATCCATGGGCCTCACTAAGGCAGTCTACTTTGTTGAAGATACTTTTGAAAAGCTACCCATACATTGGGCCTGGTGGCCTGCAATCGGCGGGTTGGCGGTGGGGTTAATAGGCTATTTTGTCCCGAATACCCTCGGCGTCGGATATGATAATATTGTAACCATACTTTCCGGAGATCTTTCCCTGACCTTGCTTCTTAGTTTGTGCTTTTTTAAATTCCTTTCCTGGGCAATTGCTTTAGGAAGCGGTACTTCAGGAGGAACGCTTGCACCCTTGCTAACCATAGGCGGCGCTTGTGGTGCGATAGCAGGAAGTCTTATACTCGCATTCTTCCCCGAATCTGAATTGAGCCTGCCGATGGCCGCGTTGGTCGGTATGTCGGCCATGTTTGCCGGTGCCTCCCGTGCCTATCTCACAAGCATTACATTTGCCCTTGAAGCTACCATGCAGTCCCACGCGCTGCTGCCGCTGTTAGGTGCTTGTACAGCATCGTATCTTGTCTCTGTTATCCTGATGGAGAACACTATAATGACTGAAAAAATCGCCAGAAGAGGGATATATACCCCGGATTCTTACGAACCGGACATTCTTAGAAAGTTATCGGTCTCGCAGGTAATTAAAAATGAGTCTTTGATCTTAGGATCCGAAAATACAGTTGGCGAGGTTAAGTCGTTCCTGGAGAATAACCCGATATCTGAAGGACATTTACTGGCAGTGGATGAAAATGGATTCTTTGAAGGTACTCTTGCGGTAGCAGATCTGTATAAAGCTAACCTGGATCAGGACTTATTAGTAACATCACTTATAAAGAAATCGTCTCTGTTTGTACGAAGCAATGACAGCCTGTCTAAAGCAGTTGAAATAATGGCGCAGGAAAATCAGGAACTTATTCCCGTGCTCTCGTCGACTAAAGAACGTACGCTTACGGGCGTACTGACCTACAAGGATATTCTGGCAGCCTATACTTACGCGCGAAAACGAAGCAGGAACAAATCTTTCGTTAAGGTGGCAAAGGCTAAAAATTATAATCAGGGGCAGGGCGCTGGTGAGAAAGAACAAGAAAAGCGCAACCTGAGTAATTTTAGTTGTATGAATTTTCTCATGGCATGTGCCAGCGAGTACATTATCAGATCTTAACGAATATCTTGTGCCGGTACAGAAAATAGAGAAGCAGCCATACCAGTGTTACTGCTCCCAGTGCTTCAAACACCTCGTGCCAGGGTTCAGGTGCAGGAGCATACAGTCCTGAAAACAAACGCTTTGATGTTTCCCCAAAATCAATGAAGCGGTATGCCAGGTAGACTGTCAGTGAGTTAAGGCCGATAACCTGGAAGAAGAAGGCCCACTTCTGATATTTTAATACATCGATGACCCAATAAAACAGGGTCATGAACAGAAATGCCATCCCTGCTGTAAGCATAATGAACGAACTGGTCCACAAGCGCTTTCCTATCGGGAAATGAAGGCTCCATAACAAGGCGATACCAATACAGGCTATGCCGGCCAGAGACATGATCCGGATCTTTTTGTTTTCCTTTTTATCTGAACGGAGGACATCGCCGGCAAGGGTGCCGAATACTGCAAGACATAGCGCCGGTAACTGAGTAAGCAGTCCAAGTTCATCATAGGTTTTTTGTAATAACCTTCCCGGGAGGACGGTACGGTCTATCCAGCCGACCAGGTTGCCCTCAAAGCTGAGGTTACCGGCCCCGTAGCCAGGCACCGGAACCAGGAACAAGAGAGCATAATAAGCCAGCAGTATCCCTCCTATCCATGCCAGGAGCCCCTTCCAGGGGAAATTAAGATAGAGCACCGTGGCCAGGAAGCCGGCAATACCAATACGGCCCAGGACACTTCCCAGCCTGATCTGGGCAGGATCGAAAAACGTGAACGGTACGTTCTTATCCAGTATCCCCAGGATGATCAGGATGATCATGCGCCAGAATGCCTTCCGGTACATTACCGCCTTTTCGACACCATTACGGATATCCCGGTTCAGTGAAAAAGCGATTGACACCCCCGATATGAAAAGGAAAAGCGGGAAAATAAAATCATAAAAAGTAAAGCCTATCCACGCGGGGTGCTCGAGCTGCCGGGCCAGGGTATCGACCCATGGCCAGCTGGTCTTGCCCTCCATCAGGACTATAAAGGTTCCCCCTCCGGAGATGAGGAGCATGTCGAAACCGCGCAGGGCATCGACTGACAGAAGACGGTTGGACTTGACAGCCCGCCCTTCAGATAGGTCTGTTTTACTCATAATGAATAGTATATCAGGTATGAATATACAATTAAATTACAACCGGTTCTAATTCGTGGTGTGCCTTCAGCATAGCAATAAAGGCCGGTGCGATCCTGACGCCCCTGGCCTTATAATGATTGAGAATATCGTTTCCTAAACGGGTGTTGATATGATTATAATAAACCGCTTTATTAAGCTGTAAAAAGCCGATCCTATCCAGGAGATCGGGCCGGGCCTTAGTGCCGACCCGCGGGGCCAGTACCAGGCAGTTTATAAAGCTGGTTCCCAGCTCCGCTGCCAGAAGGTAAAATGGCTTCCCAATGTCATTTACTAGTGCCTCAAACTTGCAATTGGTAAACGTAAGGGATCCCGGGAGTGTTCCTGTTTCGGCACCGGTAAAACGTACCACCTTGCAATGGTCGACCGTGATCTCTGCGATACTGCCGCCGATATGCGCGGCAAAGCCGTTACAGCGCGAAACTATGATCTCAGGGTACAGGGCGTGGTCGTCCTTATAAGCGGCGCCCTGTGCTTTTTTCAGCACCAGGTGCACATGCCCGGCAGACTGCGGGTCGTCTTCGTTAAGTGATTCGAGCTGGATATCTTCAAGGATGATCTTGCAGTTCGACTTCACCTGTACGCCATCATATGAACCCGTCTTTGCAAGGAGGTAATTCTGCGGGTCTGGAATATTAAGAAGACGCATTCCCTGTTCCCGCCCTTCCACAACAATGTTCCGGAACTCCACGTGCGAAGGGAAAAACACGCGGCCGCCATACGCTGCCTGAGAGAAGGTGGACATGCGCATTAACCAGGAAGTGCCCTTAGAATCGGGGACGGTGTTAAAATCGACCACCATATCCTCGATCTTTACCGTAGGGCCATAGCCCACAGGATATTTATAGTCGATATCGTCTGCAGCCATGCTTAAGAGGTACGTTTCGCCACGGCCTGTAGGGGCGTGCCTGCAATTGCGTATACGGATATCCCCGTCCCACTTAGCGCCAAAATCACGGCGGAAGCTGATAAAGCTATTGCTGCGGCAGATTGTATTTTCAACGAACAGGTCGCCGCCGCCGGTCACAGTTATGCCATTGGTACCCACCTTTGAATCTTTGATATACAGGTTCCAGCAATAAAAATGAACGTCTATTCGGTTTAGCATGCATTGCTCTACCCTGAAATTCTTAAAAAGATTGGTACCGAATACACCCCAATGAACAGGGCTTCCCTCAGCTGTCACGTTACGGAAGGTCGCATTAAGCGCATAATTGCCACCGATGCCATAAGTTCCGTTCGGGACGTCTTTATCTGTACCCGGGCGGTCCTTCTCCCATGGGATAAGCGTTACATTTTCAAGCAGTACATCATACACGTAGGAAAAGGAATAAAATCCGCTTCTGGGTGCCATGGCCACATCTGCCTTGCCTTTCTCCAGTCCCACCCACTGGTTCCTGATGACCGTCCGGCTCCGTGTAACCCTGAAGCCAATATTTACATAGCCTCCGCCCCCTGCATTTATACTTTCGCCGGAAAAATAAAAGGTGCCGCCCTCGATGATCAGGTAGCTATTGCTTCCGGGATATGCCATAATCTTTGTATAATCCTTAAAGCCCCATGCCAGATCGCCGAGGATACGACCGTGCTCCTCTACAAAGAAAAATTCCTCCCGTGCTTTCGTAGAACGCCCGCCGTAAACGGCACCGCTCCTTACCCCAATGCGGTCTTCATTATCAGTGACCACGATCAGGAAGTTTTTATAAGGAGCGAGTTCAGGAATGATAGTAACCCCCGGCTTCAATTGGTTAAGCAGGCTGGCTTTCGCAGCTCCGTCAAATTCCAGTGTAAGCGGCTCCTCGTGAGGCAGGACCAGAAAACGGTTCAGGGTCCGGGTATTGAATTTTTCATCGATGTGGAAGGCGGTATGACCCCATTGCACGCTGGTCAATATTTCAATGCCCACAGTTTCTTTGATCCAGAAATCGCCGTGCTGGTTGATCACCGGTATATTCATCCGGTTGGCATAGGCGTGTGCGGCCTTCATCTGCACACCATCATCATTCTGGCCGTCGCCGACTGCTCCGAACATCTTATAATTTACACTGGATACGTTGAAGAGCCTGGCGCTGAGCCCGCCGCCCACTTCGATATGGCCGGTCTGCAGTTCAGGCTCCTGCTTTACGATCATGTATTCGGCGCCCCCGCCATCCCCGGGCGTATAATAACCCAGAACACGCGCCAGGGTGCCTTCCTTCAGGGAGCCGTCCTGTTTCATCCCGGCGACGTTGTTATAGATCGTATACGAGGTCTTTTTTGGCGCAGCCGGCTCTTCCCGGGCAGCAAAAGCCGGGATTGAAGCCGCCGACATGGCGAGGCTTGCGAAGCTAAAGGCCTTGATGGCGTTTCTCCTGTTGAGGTTAAGGCTGTCGCCAGCTCCGGGATTTTGATCTTCGATCATGATAATATTGTTAAAGCCTGTTTCAAAAAAGCCCTTACACAAATACAAGCCGGGTCAGGAGCCTTCCCTAAACTACGGCAGGCACTGCCGTTTTAATTGCCCAGTTCCGACGCGGTAAAGGGAGTTTTGCGGTCAGCGAATTTCTTCCTGATGGCCATCACTTCCTCCCTGCTGATCTTTTCAGCGTCATTGCTCCATGATTTGCGAAGAAAGCTCGACAGCTGTGCGATATCCTCATCCACAATATCCTTATTGCTCCCGATGCCGGGCATATCACCATTAATTTCCGGCGCCTGGTACAATTTACCGTTCACTGTTACCGGCCCGGTCAGTCCGTGAAGAATAATCGCGATCAGCCTCGTTTTATCGCCCGTAACCCATTCCGACTTATTCAGTGGCGGGGCCAGTGAACGAACGCCATTTCCGTCAGCTCCATGACAAGGCTGGCAGGTAGTACGGAACAGGTTAGCACCTCTTGGGAACTGCTTGCGCAGCAGGTTTGCATCCGCATTGGCAGCATTACTCTTTATATCGTCTATAACCTTCCTGACCTGCTTATAGACCGGAAGATTGGTGTTGTGCTTAAGAGCTATAGCCTGATCTAAGAACAGCGATTCGCGGCCCTTTAGATTGCTGATCACAGCGTCGGCAACAAATTGATTTGATGGGTATTTGTCAGCCAATCCAAGGAGGATATTGCTTGCTGCGGCCTGGTCAAAGGCCTGAATGGTACGCACCTGGAATGCGACATACGGCGCGGTCAGCGTGTCGGCCTGCTTCGCCATTTTCTGTAAAACCGGAAGGTATTGCATGTAGGTATTTGAATTGACCACAGACGGGAAAGTACTCAGCGCCTGCGCCTTGATATTCCAGTCACTATGGTCCAGCATCGCCAGAACTTCCTCTGCGCGGAGCAGTCCCAGCCCCTCAAGGGTCCACAATGCATGAATGCTTGCCAGGCTTCCTGCAGAGTCTTTAACAATTGCCCGCAGCTGGGCAGCTGTATTTGTATGCTTGCCATCGATCAGCATCTGCTGCGCTTTATCACGCATCCAGCCGTTGGGGCTGCTGAGTAAGCCAACCAGCTTTTGCGGATCAGAAGGAATTGCCGTTTGCCGCGACGAGGCCCCTTTTGGAACGATCTTATAAATGCGGCCGCAGTTCACAAATTCCTCCAGGTTGCGCTTTTTGATCTCGCCCTTTAAATAATCGGTAAGAAAAGACTTATGCTGAATGATACCACGATACATATCCAGTATGTAAAGAGCGCCGTCAGGACCATTATAAAGGCTCACCGGGCGGAAGCGCTCATCCATACTCACCAGGAATTCCCTGCCTTCATAAGCCTGCTGACCTGATGTATAAAAGCCATTAGTTTTCAGCACATTGCGCTTAATCAGATTAGCTGCCGGTTCAGCAACAAAAACGTTGTTATAGTAGCTTTTCCCAAAGAGGTCGCTGCGGTACAGGGCCGGACCGCAGGCAGCGGTAAAGCTAGCGAGCTTCTTATTCGCGTCCAGCACATTATCCTTGTACCCGCGGTTCACACCCGGCGTGGGCCTGCCCGGGTAAACCCGGTTATCAGAAATGATCCTTTCATTAAAGCCCCTCACACGCTGCATATTGGCGTTGAAAGCACCGAGGCCCGGCAGAAAGTAGTCGCCAAGCAGGTTCTGCGAGTTATTATTGTAGAACAGCCTCCCCTGGTCGTCCTGCGTGATACCCCACTGCCCCCGTAAATGCGTGCGCTCCGTGATCCACTTATCGCCAGCCTTGCGGTAGCGCTTTTCAGAACCTCCGCTGTAGATCCAGTTGTCCATCGCACGGAACAAGCCATTGGCCTGGGCTTCTACATTGCCTCCCTCAGTATAAGCTTCGTCAATAAGCACCTTCTTACCCGGCTTATCGTTATTGATCTCGATATACCATAAGCGCGGCGGCTCTGCCACCAGGATACCGTTCTCTATCAGGCAAATAGCCCGCGGTAATACCAGAGAGTCCAGAAATACCTTCCCGCGTTCGACCTTCCCATCCATATTCCTGTCTTCCAGGATGACAATCTTGCCGTTCCGGTCGTTTTCTTCGGTACCGTCGATATTGGTCATGTAGCCATCCATCTCCACAACCCACATCCTGCCCCTGTTATCGAAATTCATTGCAACCGGGGTGCTGACCTGCGGCTCCGATGCAACCAACTTTACCTCGAAGCCATCCTCAACAATCATTTTGTTCAATGATTCCTGCGGGGAAACAAGCGGCGCTATGTCAAAATTCTCGTTTGCAGGATCTGGTTTAACATAAGCCTGATCCGCCACGGAACCCTTGCGGGGACGACAGCTGATCAGCAGACATGCAGATAATAATAAGAAGGAAAAAACTCTATTCATTTTGTGCAAGATATCAGCACTGGCTGATGATTTATTTAGTGAATTGATTATTAAGACCCTAAACTTTGAGCTCCCAGCCTGGCTGGTACTCCCGGGTCCATAATTTCATTGCCTTCTTATCATTAAGGATACGGCCATTTTCAGGATTGATATTCAGCACACGGCCTGAACGCAGCGCTATATTTCCCAACTGCATCAACAGGGTACTCTTATGTCCCTCAGCTATCTCTGAGTTTAGCTTTGCCCCGGTACGGATGCCGTCAAAGAAATTGCGGATGTGTATGGCATCCAGCTTTTGCGAGGGTGTCGACAGGCTGCGGACATCGTTCTCAACCGCTTCGCCTTTTACATGGCGCAGTAATTTCCCGGTGATATCAAATACTTTATACGAGGTACTGTCGCCGATAAGTACAGAGCCTTTTTCACCGTGGAACATCACCCCCGCGCCTGCCCCTTCTATTGGCTGGCGGTTGGCACTCCGTCCTTCCCAGCTGATCATCGTATTATTGCCGAATTCCATATTCATGATCTGTGTGTCCGGGGTTTCCCAATCGTCGGTAAAGTGATACCGCCCGCCGGAAGAACTTACCCTGACGGGGAAATCAACTCCCAGACCCCAGCGGGCCAGGTCCACTGTATGCGTTCCGTTATTAGGGCCCTCACCGGTGCCCCAGTTCCACATCCAATGCCAGTTATAGTGAATCAGGTTATCCTTATAAGGGCGGCGAGGTGCAGGTCCCTGCCATAACTCATAGTCGAGCCATGAAGGCACCTCTACAATCTTACCCACTCCTATCGGAGCGCGGTTATTTGTATACCAGGCTTTGGCCATGTAAGGTTTGCCTATAACACCATTTCTAATTTCTGCTATGGCACCTACAGAATTGGGCCAGGAGCGTCGCTGGTTTCCCATCTGGATCAGCTTATTGTATTTCCGGGAAGCCTCAACCACCATTTCCCCTTCCCGCGGACTGTGGCTAGCCGGCTTTTCCAGGTAGACATGCTTTCCGGCCTGAACTCCCAAGATAGCCGCTGTTGCATGCCAGTGATCCGGCGCGGCAACCATCAGGATATCCAGGTCCTTATCTTCGAGAGCCTTACGGAAGTCGGGCGCTTCTTTTGGCGCTTTGCTCTGTATTTTTCCTACCTCCGCCGTAAACTTGTCCGCGGCCCGCTTATCAACCTCACAGGTATATAATACTTCACAATCAGGCTGGTTGGCAAAATTCGTTCCCACGGCAAAGCCGCGGGCATTAACACCCATACAAGCTACCGTGAGCCGCTCGTTCGAGCCTATAATGCGTGAATAGCTTTTAGCGCTGAATCCTGGCAGAATACCGCCCGGCTGATCTTTAGTTAATCCTAAAAGCTCTACAGGCCCGAGCAAACTAACACCGGCACCGGCGAGGGCCGCAGATCTTATAAAGTCTCTTCTTTTATACTTTTCCATGAACCTCGTTTATATTATTTAGCAATTATGACGGTTGCGCACCCGAAACTATGTAAAATATTCACGTATCCAAATTTACGCGGTTATAAAACGCGCAGGTACAGGAAATTGTGACAAAGCCGGGGCGCGCTGTTAATTCTTATAGAACTTATAGTTCTCCCTGGTGATAATATCGATGGGCATAAACTGGATCTTTTCCGGCTGGGCGAAATTAACCAGGGTTTGATACAGCTGCATAATTCCTTTATAGGCTCCCTCCTGCGGTTTTTGACAGATCAGGAAATGTATAATATCCATTTCCAAATATTTAATATTCTGCTCCAGCAGATCATAACCGATCAGCATGACATTCTCTATCCCTGCCTCTTTAAAGTAGCGCGCAACAAATGAAACCCGGGAATTAGTCACGAAAACAACCCGGATATTTTCCTTCAGTACCCCGGAAAGCATTTTCCTGATCGAGGGATAGTCAGTTTTTGTCATATCCCTCTTTATTATGTTATTGGTCTTTTTATTATCTTTTAAATATGCACGGAATCCATCCTCTTTCCTGAGTAAGTGATGATGATTGCTCATTTCCCGCGAAATATTGAGGATCAGTATATCATCCCCGGGGCGAACGAGAAAACTAATCAGATGTGCGGCCAGATAACCGCTCTGGAACAGATCCGGGCCTATATATGACAGGCTTTGATTATCGGGAATATCTGAGTTGATGAAAACGTAAGGGATATTCAGGCTGTCGCATGCTTTTACAAATGTGACCGATTCCTGGATGAACGAGGGCGCGAGCAATACCCCATTATAATTACCCTTCAGTATCCGGTCAGCGCTTAGCACGAAGGATTGGGTGTCACTAAGATCAAAAAAGAACTTGTCGAGTTTAATTCCATACTTGGCTATAGTCTGTTCTGCTTCCTGGATGCCGTTCAAAGGCGCGGCCCAAAAGCTCGTTTCATCAGAGACCCTGGGAATGAGGGACGCGAAACGCATCGGTTTTAATGTTGCCAGCCTGCGGGCGTATATGTTAGGCTGGTAATTAACCTCCTTCAATATTTCCAGGATCTTCTCCCGGGTTTTTTTTGCTACACCCGTTCTGTTATGAATCACACGATCGACCGTAGCCATAGAAACATTAGCCTTGATGGCTACTTCCTTGATTCCAAATATCTGGGTATTCGCGTCCATACTGATCAGTTTGCGATTGCAATATAATTAATCTGTTAAAATTATTTCAGGTTTCGAATGGCTGGAGTGGCCGAATAAAAAAGGGCCGAATACAAGTATTCGACCCTACATCTACCTATGAAAAACATGCCCTTGGAGGGCATGTATATATATTCAAACGATATGCCAGAGCAAAAAACTTGCAAATAGTTATGGATTTGGCCTTATGTTAGCAATAGAATTCCCGATTTGTGGATTAAATACCCCAATGAGAGTTAAAATTTCTACAGCTGGTTAAATCTTATAAAACAACCTATCCTGCTAATGGTTATCATTGAAATATTTTACTATGGAAAACGCAGAAGACCACCTTAAGAACCTGGATGGTGCTGAGGCTAAAGCAAAGCTTAAAGAACTAGTGGAAAGGGCCGAGAATTGTTTTTTCTGCTCGGGTATAAAAACAGGATTGCCATTTTCAACACGGCCAATGTCTGAACAGCTGGTTGACGATAACGGAGGCATCTGGTTCCTGAGCCGCAAGGACAGCGCGAAGAACGCAGAAATAGCGCAGGATCCTCTCGTGCAGCTCCTGTTCCAGGCCGATAAACACTCCGGGTTCGTCAGCATTTACGGGATTGCGCAGATCATTGACGATCAGCAAAAAATAGACGAGCTGTGGCAGCCTATGTTCAAAGTCTGGTTCGAAAAAGGCAAGAATGACCCGATGATCAGCCTGATAAAGGTAGACCCTACGCAAGGCTATTACTGGGATACCAAGCATGGGAAAGCTGTCGCATTTCTTAAAATAGCGGCCTCGTTAATCACTGGGAAGGCAATGGATGACAGTATTGAGGGAAAACTAAGTATCAGCTGAGCGCTAAACGAAAAGAGGCTGTCTCAGCCTCTTTTTTATTTCTAAGGAAGAAACTACCGCGCAGCTCCAGTTGCGAACGAAGTGCTTCACCAACGGTTTGGGCACTCTGTGGCAACTTTCTTAACCTGTTTCCAATGCCCTGGCTATGTGACTGCTCACAGATGTTTTCCGGCCTTAACAATCTTTGAAATTCCCGCTAAAGAATATGCTCCTATTGCCATCACGATATCCCGTACAGCAACATCCAGGTATCTTCCTGAAGCGATTAATGTTAATGCTATGAGAACCAGCCAGACAGATACAAGATAGGCTCCTTTTTCAACATTAATTAATACTAATAAACCAGCGGCGATCTCAATTACTCCAACAATCATCATAAACGTTGCTGCACTAAATGGCAACATCCCCGCGACCGCAGGATTCAGGTAATCAGACCAGTTTGTCAGTAAATTTGTAAATTTATCTGCCCCGGCTACAATCGGAACCAGGCCGTATGTAAACTTTAAGATTGTTTGGATCTGACTTAATCCTGTTGACGTTTTTTCCATAATTGTATATTTTTTTGATTAAGTATACATCTTAGAGAGAGCCTGATAAAAAAGGGTTACAATATTTATTCCAGTATTATCTGTAACCTTTTATAAGCGAGACTACTCCATTATGTATGATCTTATAACAGACTATGACATCAAAAACCACAACTGATATCAGATTGAGCGACGAGGAGATCGTTGAACGCATTATCCATGGAGAGACCGTATTATATGAACTCTTAATGCGGAAATATAATCTCCGAATGTACAGAATCAGTATGTCGATCATCAATGATGACATGGAAGCAGAGGACATAATGCAAACTGCTTACCTGAATGCTTATCTGCAATTACAAAAATTTCAAAACAGGTCGAGTTTCGGAACCTGGCTAACGCGTATAGTTATTAATGAGAGCCTGCTGCATAAGAAAGAGAAAATAAAGATAGAGCAACTGGTCTCAAACAAGGATGAAGACATTACACATGACGAAACGCCATTAAAAGATCTTATGAATAAAGAATTGAAAGCCATACTTGAGAAAGCAGTTTCTGAACTTCCCGAAAAGTATAGAATGGTATTTGTTATGCGGGAAATTCAGGAAATGAGCACCAGGGAAACAATGGAAGTCCTTGACTTGGGCGAATCCAATGTAAAAGTCCGTCTTAACCGCGCCAAAGAAATACTGCGTGAAGAATTAAGCAGCTATTACAGATCAAATCAACTTATGGAATTTAACCTTATCCGCTGTGATAGAGTCGTAAATTTTGTGATGAACAGAATCAACTACTCCGGATGACCGGGATTGGGCGTTATCGGAGTGCCTGATCCTCACCTGCAGTTGGGACGACCCTTGGCACTGCGAAACTCAAGATGAGGAAAGACGTACGACACGGGTGATGATCTTTCAAACCTGTTCTAATACGCACAGTGACTGTTCGAATCTGAACACACGCACTCAGCAATCTAACGTAAGTATCTAAAAATCTGTATATTGAAGAATCGGCATAGATTTTATTTCCTATGTCCTTATATCTAATTTACACAGGATGGTAAAGAGCTACTTTAAGATTGCGTGGCGGAACCTTTCGAAAAACCGTCAATTTACGATGTTAAATGTATTAGGTCTGGCTACGGGCTTAGCATGTACACTATTAATCTATTTGTGGGTAGTTAGTGAGCTGCGTATTGATAAATTCAACACCAATGATGCACAGCTTTTCCAGGTGCTACAAAATATTCCACAGGGAGATGGCACGTTTACAACGATCGATGCTACGCCGGCATTACTGTCATCGGCGCTGGCAGAAAAAATGCCGGAGGTTGAGTCCGCTGCTTCAGTTATCCCCTCCTCATGGTTCTCCAGTAAAGGCATTATTTCTGTTGGAAACAAGCAGGTAAAGGCAAGTGAGCAATACGCAACGCGAAACTTCTTCACGATATTCTCCTATGATCTGATAGCGGGAAATAAGGAGTATGTGCTTGATGATAAATCGTCAGCTGTTATCTCTGACGAGACTGCGATTAAATTATTTCAGACCACTCAGAATGTCGTCGGAAAAACCATAACATGGAACCATAAAGATTCAGGTACCGATTTTAACGGCATCTACACCATATCAGGGATTTTCAAAAGACCTGTGAATTCTACAGCTCAATTTGATATTATTTTACCCTACCAGGCATTTATTGATAAACGCCCTAATGTCTTAAACTGGGGTAACAGTGATCCAAGCACGTATATAGTATTGAAACACGGCGTCGACGAAAAAGTATTTGGACAAAAGATCCGCGATTTCAACAAAGAAACTAACAGAACTCTTTATAAGGGTAAAAACATCGAATGGATCGGAACATTACAGCTTCAACGTTTCTCAGACAGATACCTATATAATCATTTTGAAAATGGAGTACAGGCGGGAGGCAGAATAGAATATGTAAAGTTATTCTCCATCATTGCCTTTTTTATACTGATCATTGCCTGTATTAACTTCATGAACTTATCAACGGCGAAAGCTTCAGGACGATTCAAAGATGTAGGAATAAGAAAATGTATTGGTGCGAGCAGAATAAGTCTCGTCATCCATTACCTGTCTGAGTCAATACTCACTACTTTCTTGTCGCTGATATTGGCATTTTTTATCGTACTTATATCTTTGGGGCCGTTCAATACCCTTACCGGCAAACATCTTGAATTTAATTTCGGTGCTGGTCTTATTTTCCCTGTTTTGGGGATCACTCTCCTTACTGCACTGATAGCGGGAAGTTATCCAGCCTTATACCTTTCAGGATTTAAGCCTGTCGTAGTACTAAAAGGAAAGCTTCATACTTCTGTTGCCCAAGTATTTATCCGTAGGGGTTTGGTCATATTTCAATTTGTTCTGTCAGCAGTGTTTATCGTCTCAGTTCTGGTCGTGCATCAGCAGATAAAGTTCGTGCAAACGACGAACCTGGGTTATAACAAAGACAATATCATTTCAATCAAAAAAGAAGGCAATCTGAATAAAGGCTTACAAACCTTCTTAGATGAAGTAAAAAAGATGCCCGGAGTGGTAGATGCGTCAAGCTTTGCACACAATCTTACGGGCGATCACGGCAGCTACTCCCTTGATTGGACGGGAAAGCAAGCAGATCAGGGAATTGAATTTGTAAATCTTGAAGTGGATTACGGTTTAATGGAAATGCTTGACCTTGAAATGAAAGAGGGCCGGGTATTTTCGGATGAGTATGGTTCTGATGCATCCAAAGTAATTTTAAATGAGTCTGCAATTGCTGCTATGGGCCTTAAAGATCCGGTGGGTCAAACTGTGAGCATTATGGGCGATAAGAAACAGATCATTGGAGTAGTGAAGGATTTTCATTTCGAGTCGCTTTATGAAAAGATAAAACCCTGTCTTCTGCAATATTATCCGAATGGTAATAACATCTTAATCAAGCTTGAGTCTCGTGCCCAAAAGGAGGCTTTGTTAAACATTGAGGCATTTTACAGGAGTTATAATTCCGGGCTTCCCTTTGAATATTCTTTCCTTGATGATGATTACCGTAAAATCTATGCTTCCGAGGAGCGTATTTCAACTTTATCGCGATATTTTGCGGGGATTGCGATTGTTATTTCATGCCTGGGCTTATTTGGCCTGGCTGCCTTTACGGCGCAAAGACGACAGAAGGAAATTGGCATACGCAAAATTACCGGCGCCTCGGTGAGTAATATTGCCATCATGCTGTCAACAGATTTTCTCAAAGTAATTGTGATCGCCTTGCTGGTAGCCACACCCCTAGCCTGGTGGGCTATTAACCAATGGCTTCAACGTTTTGCTTTTCGTGTCGATATAGGGCCTGGCATATTTCTTATCGCATCAGGTTCAATCATTCTAATCACGATAGTTACGATAAGTGTGCAAACAATACGAGCTTCGATTACTAACCCCGTGAAAAGTCTGAGGACGGAATAGTGAACGACCGCCTGATTGAATTTGCCGACTTTGGAAGATCGCATTTCACTATACAGCAAAGGTCTAACAATGGGCAGAGAGGAAAACAAATGGTACTTTCAGGAAACCGATTTTTTGAACTCCGACGGAGAAACGCCTGTGTATTTCTTAAAATACTTAACAAAATAAGAAGCATCGTCAAATCCCAAACGATACCCGACCTGATTGATGTTGAGATCGGAATACAGTAACAAACGTTGTGCCTCCAATATAATCCGCTCTTGTATCATTTGCGAGGGCGTTTTGTTCAGTTGCTGTTGCGTGAGATCTGACAAACTTCTGGAAGATATATGGAGTAAGCGGGCATATTCGGTTATACTGTAACCTTTTTTGTAGTTCTCATCTATGAGGTTTATAAACTTGACAAGCTGCATTCTTTTTTCATCCAATAACGGGGAAAGGTGGTTGGCAGATTTTTCAAATTCATTCCTTCTTCGTTCTATCTGGATAAGAAATGATTTCAGGTAGTTTCTTAATATCAGTTCTTTACCAAAGTTTTCCCTATTCTCCAACTCCTGTCTTACCTGCGAGATATATTCATCCAAAATATCGTCAATACCAGTACCTATACAGCAAGAGGGTTGTTGATAGGGATTATTAAATAAATTACAATTGAGGAAAAATTCTACCGGGGTTTGGTCCTGGACCAAAAACAGTTCGTTGAAATGAAGGAGAACGCCTTTATAATCGGTGTTCCCGTCAAAATAGTGTACCTGATTGGGAGCCACAAAAAAAATCGCGTTATCAAAAACATCATAGGTCTTGAAATCAACTGAATGTTTCCCCGTTCCTTTTTTAAACCATATCACTTGATAGAAGCTGTGTATGTGTGGTTTGACAGCCTGACACTGGTTAGTTTTCAGGTATTCGTTCAAATCATGAAGGGCAAATTGTGGTCTGTCGGGCTTGTGTCTGTTGAGATGATATTCGTTGATTATATTTGTTTTTTCCTTAACCATATTCACTACCAGAAACGTTGGCAATCGGCTAATTTACGAAAATTAGTAGTGTTGGATCATAGCTTTGGCTTCTGTGCCGCTTGTTTTGCGTATAAGTACCATAATCATTCCGATTTGTCCACTAAAAAGAAAATGGTAAAGGGGAAATTCGCAGAATAAAAAACAAGACATTAATAACAGATGAGGGATAACCAACGTATCATTATTATAGGCGGTGGATTAAGCGGATTGACTTCCGCTTATTTGCTGTCCAAAAGAAATATTCATGCTACCATCCTGGAGGCCTCGCCAAGATTGGGTGGACGAATACAGACCATAAAAGGAACTTTGCAGACACCTTTGGAATTGGGCGCAACCTGGTTCTCGGATATGCACCCGAATTTGCTGGCTCTGATTGACGAATTGGAATTGAAGAAGTACCCGCAGTTTTCCAAAGGCACATCGTTATTTCAGACCAAGTCGTTTGAACCGCCGCAAAAATTCTTTGTTCCCGAAGCTGAAAAACCCTCTTACCGGTTGGCGGGCGGAACGCAAATGCTGATAGATACACTGGCGGAAAAGTTACCCAAAGAAACTATTCTACTGAACACCAAAATTACGGCGATAAACGAAACCGCAGACGGGCTCTCAATAAAAACCGATGCAGGGGGAACGAAGGAAGCGGATAAGGTCATCATCTGCATACCCCCGCAATTAGCATCAAACAATATTACATTCTCACCTGAATTACCAGATTCGTTCACGGCCCTTTTACCCGCTGTACAAACATGGATGGCTGGCTCTTTAAAGTTTACATTGGAATATGACAGACCTTTTTGGCGAAACGAAGGCTATTCGGGAATGCTGTTCAGCCACGCCGGTATCATCACTGAAATGTATGATCATACCAACTTTGAAGAAAATAAGTTTGGCCTTACAGGTTTCCTTAATGCTGGCGCGGCCGCTTACACGCCGGACGTAAGAAAGGAATTAGTACTTAGTCAATTAGAAGAACTACTGGGTACACAGGCATTAAACCCCGCCGCCTATTTTGATAAGGTTTGGACAGACGAATTTGTCTTGTCGGGCAATCAGATTATCCAACGACCGCACCAAAATAACGGACATCCGCTGTTGCAGAAAAGTTATATGGACGGCAAACTATTTTTTGCTGCAACGGAAACCGCTGACGAGCATTCAGGCTATATGGAGGGCGCGATTATCGCCGCTCAATCCATCGCAGATAAGCTAGCATAGATAATTTTAGCCTCTCTATACCATTAGCTGGCTCGAACCAATAGGCGGCTTCTACTCCCACTAATCAATGCTTTAAAAATCAGTTAAAATAAAAAGGTCCCAGTTGAATTAAGAAAGTCCAGCAAGTATTTCAAAATAATGAATACAGCTCCCTACTTAATTTTTTCGAGTTCATCGTAAGCCTCATTTTCCTCGCTGTCATAGCTCTGAATAGACATCCTGTAAGATTTTAATGCTTCCTGTTTATTGCCGGCTAGCAATTGAGCCTTAGCTAATAGGTTGTAATGTCGATAAAATCTGCCTCTGGCTTTTATATTAAACTTTAAAATCTTAATCGCGTCCCGGTAACGTTTCATGTCAAGTAATCTTTGGCCTGTTTCAAAGAGGCCGTTTCTATTAGCGCTTCGCAAGTTATAGATATAGTAGTTGTCAGGGTTCTTAGTCAGCGACTTATATTGCAGTATGGCCCTTGCCGCACCATGTTCCATAGTTGTGTTAAAAATCAGTTCTCCATAGTCTTTCTTTGGCCTATTCAGCGCAGGTTTCTTATCCAGCACATCTTTTAAATACTCTGTAGAGATCGCTACTGCAACCTCGCCCACATCAATTGTTGTTCCGCTTGAGATAATTCCGATCAGATAACCATTCGCATCGATCACCGGAGAGCCACTGGAGCCAGGTTTCTGATGTCCCATGTTGTGGCGAATCAGGATATCCATTCCCAACTTGCGGTAAACGGTGCCATTATATACCGTAGACGCGCTGTCTTCATAAGCATTCGACAGAATATATACTTTTTCACCTGGTTTGACTGGCGTGTAGCGAGGTTTTAATGGGTAGAGCTTTGGTGAGCTTTTTTTCAGGCTAAAGATAAGCCAGTCGCGTTCCAGAATTGTAGAGGTGTTGCCTTCCAATCGTTCAGCAGTATCCTCATTTAAAAGCTTGTCGACCAGGGCGGAATCAGTGTGATTTCCCTTAGGAGTCATCACCCACCGATTAAGTTCGGCATTTACCTCGGTGCCGTTAACCTTCTTGTTTTTAGCTATCCATAAAATGTGCTTGGCTGTGGCTGCAAGTGTATCTTTTCCGTTTTCTATCAAAAAGCCGGTGCCGGCATACTTAAACGAAGGGTCGACATAGCGGTCACCATTTTTATATAAAACCTGGTTAATTAATGCTATCGGCGGCCAATCAGAAAGCGGTTTATTTATCCAGGGCTCTTTTACCTGGGCAAAAGTAATTAATGGGCACAGAAATAATAATGAAAGAGATTTATGCATATATACGGGGTATATGAATGAATAACTTATGACGAAGTTAGCACGTTATACTTCCGAAAACCGGTGATCAGTTGTAAATAAATGTAAAATGAAATGTAAAATCTACAATATGCCCGTTAAAAGGGGCGGATTAGCAGCGGGAAGCACATCAGGAGTAATTCTTACGAGTGCCGACTTCATTTGAAGACGCTTGAACTTCCAAATAAAAAAAAAGCAGCTCATCTCTGAGCTGCTCTTATCATTAACGGGGTGGCTGATGGGGCTCGAACCCACGACCCTCGGCACCACAAACCAATACTCTAACCAACTGAGCTACAGCCACCGTTTTTTGTGTATGCAAAAGTAAGAATTTAAGGATACTCTGCAAATTTTTTTCACGTTACCAATCGATAATTTCTGATCCTTTTAAAAAATACAGAATCCGCCGTCCCGCCCTGCATTGCTTAAAACAAAATCAGTATTATTGCCACTTATTACGACCAGGGAATGATTGAACTTTATACTGATGGTGCTTCAAGCGGTAACCCCGGACCCGGCGGTTACGGGGTAATCCTCCGTTCGGGGCAGCATTATAAAGAAATTTCAGAGGGTTTCCGCAAAACAACCAATAACCGCATGGAGCTCCTGGCGGTGATAAAGGGCCTGGAAAGCATTAAGAAGCCGGGCCAGGAGGTGATGATCTATTGCGATTCCAAATATGTGATTGATTCTGTAGAAAAGAAATGGGTCTTCGGCTGGTTAAAAACCGGGTTCAAAGGAAAGAAAAATAAAGACCTCTGGCTGCGCTTTCTTGACGTTTATAAATTACATAAAGTAAAGTTCACCTGGATACGCGGCCATAACGGTCATCCGGAAAATGAGCGATGTGATGAACTTGCCGTGCTGGCCGGGAAACAGAAGGAACTATTGGTTGATAAGGTCTTCGAGACGGAAGAATTGAAATTGGGAATTTAAGCAGGAAATCAGGAGCAAAGAGTAAGGAGTAAGGATGGACCGGCCTCGAATTCGATCCTGCTCCGGGGAGGAGATCCCCGATCAAGTCGGGGAAGAGCAGCTCCTACTTCATTACGATAATGACACAGTTAATCGAGTACTACCTGCTCTGGAGGAAATCCCCAGTCAAGTCGGGGAAGAGCCGCTCCTACTTCAGTACGATAATGACACAGTTAATCGAGCACTATCTGCTCTGGAGGAAATCCCCAGTCAAGTCGGGGAAGAGCCGCTCCTAACTCATTTCCGACCTCATACCTCATACCTCATACCTCATACTTCATACCTCAGTCAATCCCACCAATAACCCCCATTTGCTCCAGTTTCTTTTCAGCTTTCTCATCGGGGGTTAGCGCAGAATATTGCCGCATGAACTCTTCAGCTTTTAGCACCATATTCTCGGACCCTATAAAGATGGCAGAGCGCTGATGCAATGAACTGACTTCCTTTTCGCATATCCTGTTATAACCGTCTGTGGCCCGTCCGCCCGCCTGCTCTATGATAAAGGCCATGGGATTGCATTCGTACACAAGACGGAGCTTCCCGTTTGGCGCCCCCGACGTTGTCGGATAAATAAATATACCACCCTTGATCATGTTACGGTGAACATCAGCCACCATCGAGCCGATATAGCGGGAAGTGTAAGGCCGGGAGGTCTGCTGATCCTCAACCTGGCAATACTTCAGATATTTCTTAACACCGTCAGGAAAATGCACATAGTTGCCCTCGTTCAGGGAATAAATGGTGCCATCCTTTGGTATGGTCATGTTGGGATGCGACAGGCAGAACTCTCCTATGGATGGATCTAACGTGAACCCATTCACCCCCTTTCCGGTGGTATAGACGAGCATGGTAGAAGATCCGTAGATCACGTACCCCGCGGCTACCTGTTCGGTACCGTTTTGAAGAACATCTTCCAGCGTAGCCTTCCCGTCTGTAGACTTCCGGCGGTAAATGGAAAAGATCGTACCCACTGCCACATTTACATCTATATTGGATGAGCCGTCGAGCGGATCGATCGCAACGATATACTTAGCATTTTTAGAGACCTCGGCGTCGATAGGAACAAAGTCATCATTTTCCTCGGAAGCTACAATACAGCATTCTCCCCCGCTTGTCAGAGCCGAGATGAACTGCTCATTGGCAAACACATCCAGCTTTTTCTGGTTTTCACCCTGAATATTAACCGTGCCTACATCACCCAGGATATCCATCAGACCAGCTTTATTCACCTCGCGGTTCACAATCTTTGCGGCGATACCGATATCTCTGAGCAATCTTGACAGCTCCCCTTTTGCGTAAGGAAAATCACTCTGTTTTTCTATTATAAATTGGCCTAAGGTTAGAAGTCCCTGCATATACTTAGTGTACTTATTACATTATATCTTCGCTAATTCGATGACGTCTAAGTTATGTATTTTTTCGTCAGAAATGCAAAATCGAAGCAATGTACGGACTTTATGCCAACCGTATTTCCCGGCTGCGCCAGGATTTAAGTGTAAACAAGCAATATTTTTGTCGTACATAACCTTTAAGATATGGGAGTGCCCGCAAATAAATAAACCGGGCGGATCCTGATGGATCTCCTTCCTGATCTTCAGATCATATTTCCCGGGATAACCACCGATATGCGTCATCCATACTTTAACTTCTTCGCACCTGAATTTCAGGTGTTGGGGGTAGACTCTCCTGATATCCTGCCCGTCGATATTTCCATACACACCTTTAAACGGTTTAAAGCCGGCAAGTGCATCAGCCACCCTGATGTCGCCAAAGTCGCCTGCATGCCAGATCTCATCACAGCTTTCAAAATGTTTAAATACAGCATCGTCAAGGTAACCATGAGTATCTGAGATCAAACCAATTTTGGTCATACCGAATTAGAATATGGTCAGATAATCCTTTAACAAGCTGCGATATTCCCCGCTGTAGTTATTCTGGCTTTCATAAATAACGAATTTCTCGTCGATAGTTTCACCAGGCTCCGGACTTATAACCAAAATACAGCGGTAAGGTTTTGATTCAGGGAATGAATGAATGAAGATGTTCTTACTTACCTGCAGTTTCGTTTCTAACAGGAGCCGCTTTACCAGGTCGGCCGTATCCAATGGCAGGATCAGATACAGTTGCCCCCCTGTTTTTAAATGGCCGGATGCGCCCGAAATAAGACTGGAGAAAAAATCCTCGTTAGTATGCCTGGCCAATAGCTTCGATGGTTCCGCAGACTTCAGCGAATTAATAAAATACGGAGGATTCGAAACGATAAGGTCATACTTTTTATCAGCATTGGCCGACAAATGATCTTCAAAAGACGACTGTATGAGCTTCACCCGGTTTGAAAAGGGAGAATTGCTAATGTTTAAAGCAGCGGTTAAACCGGCACCTTCGTCTATCTCAACGGCATCAATGCGCGCGGCAGGGCTTCGCTGAGCAAGCATCAGTGCTATTACTCCAGTGCCCGTACCTATTTCAAGAATATCCAGGGCATTGCGCGTATCGGCCATCGCACCAAGTAATGCAGCATCGGTATTGACCTTCATTCCGCAATTGGTCTGATCAATGCTAAACTGCTTGAATTGAAATACCTTGCTCATCAAATTTCTGAAAGTTCAACCGGCAAGCTGCCAGACAATTCCCTAATACTTAGCCGACTTAAGCAGGACTTGCAGCAGGCGGCTTTAGTCGCCGAGGATATTATGCAATACGTTGTTGTATACTGACTGCGATCCGTTCACTTGTCCGAAGCTTGCCTGATCGACAAAAAGTTCTCCGGAGCTGACAGTTCCAAGAAGGCTGAATTCAGTCTCTGATGTCGCTAAAAGCTCGATAAACTCTTCCTGCTTCTCAGCTTTCACAGACACAACAACCCGGCCCTGCGCCTCTCCGAAAAGGAATGCGTCTTTGCGAAGGCTTGAATCAGTTTCGATATCGAAACCGAGGTTATTAGGCATCGATGACTCCAGCAAAGCGATATAGAGCCCGCCGTCAGACACATCATGAGCAGACTCAATCAGCTTTTGTCTGATAAGCTGTTTGATAACCTGGTGCATCGCATATTCCTTGTCCAGGTCGAAATGCGGCGCCGGACAGGCGGTTATATTATGGAACGAGGCAAGATATTGTGAAGAAGCGATATCGTTCACGCTCTCTCCTATCAGATAGATAAGATCGCCGGCTTGTTTAAAGTCGGAAGTCATAAACGTATCCAGGTTATCAAGCACTCCCAGCATGCCTATTGTTGGTGTAGGAAATACTGGTCCTTCGTCTGACGACTGGTTATAAAAACTCACGTTACCGCCGGTTACCGGGGTTTCGAATTTTGTACAGGCTGCGCCCATTCCTTTTATGGCACCCACAAACTGCCAGTAAACTTCCGGAACGTATGGATTTCCAAAATTCAGGCAATTGGTAATTGCTACCGGCTCGCCTCCGGCGCAGGTAATGTTACGCGCCGCCTCAGCTACTGCAATTGCGCAGCCTTTTTCCGGATCTGCATACACATAGCGCGAATTACAGTCTACAGTTAACGCTATAGCCTTATCAGTGCCCTTAACACTTACTACGGCAGCATCGCTTGGCCTGTTTGTCGTCATAGTAGCCGTACCAACCATTGAATCGTACTGATCGGTAACCCATCGTTTCGAAGCTATATTAGGATGAGCAACCAGGTGTTCGGCAACAGCTTTAAGATCTGAAGGTTCTTTAACATCGTCAATATTGAATTTAAGGTTCTCCTGGAAATATGCGGGTTCCTTAAATTCCCTTTTGTACACCGGTGCACCACCTCCAAGAACAAGGTCGTCAGCCGGTACGTCAGCTACAAGTTCGCCGTTCATAAAGTATTGGAGACGTTTGGTGTCAGTCACCTCGCCGATGATCACACAATTCAGGTCCCAGCGGTCGAATACTGCCTCCACATCTTTTTCCCTTCCCTTTTCAACAACGATAAGCATCCGCTCCTGTGATTCTGACAACAAGATCTCGAAAGGCTTCATGTTCTCCTGGCGCATCGGCACCAGGTCAAGATCTATTCTCATCCCATGCTCGCCCTTGGCCGACATTTCAGAATTGGAGCAAATAATGCCCGCAGCTCCCATGTCCTGCATACCTACTACTGCGCCTGTTTTGATCACATCCAGGGTTGCTTCCAGGAGAAGTTTTTCCTGAAAAGGATCTCCAACCTGAACGGCCGGCAGGTCATTTATTGAATCTTCAGTTATATTCTTAGAAGCAAATGCTGCACCGTGGATTCCATCTTTACCTGTTGAAGACCCTACGATATATACCGGGTTACCCACTCCGTATGAGGTTGCGGATACGGTTTCGCCTGGTTTAACGATCCCGGCCGACATCGCATTAACCAGGGGATTTACATTATAGCACTCGTCAAAGAACAATTCGCCGCCAACCGTCGGGATACCAAAGGCATTTCCGTAATCGCCAATGCCTTTAACAACACCTTTAATTAGCCATTTGGTACGGTCCTGCTCCGGATCACCGAAACGCAGGGAATTAAGCTGGGCAATGGGACGTGCTCCCATAGTAAATATATCACGGTTAATGCCCCCAACCCCTGTTGCAGCACCTTGATAAGGTTCCAATGCCGAAGGGTGATTATGGGACTCTATTTTGAATACACAGGCAATATTATCACCGAGGTCGACCATACCTGCGTTCTCTTCACCCGCTTTTGCCAGCATGCGCGGACCATCTTTAGGCAGTGTTTTAAGCCACGTAATTGAATTCTTATATGAGCAATGCTCGCTCCACATCACTGAGAAAATAGAGAGTTCAGTAAAATTCGGCGTGCGCCCTAAAATTTCTTTTATTCTGTCAAACTCGTCAGGAAGAAGGCCAAGATCTTTTGCGGTTTCTAAGGTAGTTAATTGCTGATTTTCCAAAGTATCGGTTTTTTGTTGGGAAGGTCAAAAGTAGGAAAAAGGAAGGAAAGTTATACGTTTTACGTTGTACGTTTTACGTTGGGGCACGGAAAGTCAAACGTGGTTAAGTTCTGAGCCCTGAGTTTTGGTGAGCAGCCTCGTTTTAAATCTCCCGTTATTGCTAAGCTTAGCAAACGTAAAACGTTACAACCTATAACTTACAGCTAGAAAATTATGTTTTTTTAACCAAAAAAGTTAAAACTTAACGAAAATTTCAATAATTAGCTTTCATTTTCACAGCAAAACACTATTTTTATCGAAAATTTAATTAAAACTGAGCAAAACGATGTCATCTTTAAGATTTCAAGCACTAAATGCAGTTCTTTCCAGAACAACTCCTGAAGTAAAGTGTCCTTCAGGCAAACCGTCTGATTATTTTAATGTAAACGTCTTTAATCTAAAGAAGATGAAAGACAGCTTATCGAAAGAAGCGTTCAATAGCATTGAGCACTCTATCGAATCTGGCACACCCATAGACAGGGCCATCTCAGAACAGGTTGCTACAGCTATGAAGTCATGGGCTATGTCTAAAGGAGCTTCGCATTATACGCATTGGTTTCAGCCCCTTACAGGATCGACTGCCGAGAAACACGATTCGTTTTTTGAGCCAGGATCTGACGGCCAAGGTTTAGATAAATTTTCCGGTGAGGCTTTATCT
Organism: Daejeonella sp. JGW-45; assembly: GCF_029360805.1. Lineage (GTDB taxonomy): Bacteria > Bacteroidota > Bacteroidia > Sphingobacteriales > Sphingobacteriaceae > Daejeonella. Next base: position 84,548 of record NZ_JARKNC010000002.1, read on the forward strand.
CAGCAAGAGCCGGATGCATCAAGTTTTCCTAATGGAGGTATCCGCAGTACATTCGAGGCTCGTGGTTATACAGCCTGGGATCCGTCATCTCCTGCTTTCATTATGGGAAGTACCTTATGTATCCCAACAGTTTTCGTTTCTTATACAGGCGAAGCACTCGATTTTAAAGCTCCTTTATTAAAGGCCTTAAGCGTGATGGACAAGGCAGCAGTTGGTGTTGCACAGTACTTCGACAAAGCTATTGAGAAAGTAAATGCATCCTTAGGTATTGAGCAAGAGTATTTCCTTGTTGATCTGGCCTTATTTAATGCCCGTCCGGATCTTTACCTGACAGGCAGAACCTTATTTGGTCACATGTCTGCTAAAAACCAGCAGCTGGATGATCATTACTTCGGTTCTATTCCTGACCGTGTTCTTGCTTATATGCAGGAGCTTGAGATCGAATCTATCAAATTGGGCATTCCTTTAAAAACCCGTCATAATGAAGTTGCACCATCTCAATTTGAGTGTGCTCCTATCTATGAAGAAATAAACCTTGCGATCGACCACAATTCATTGTTAATGGATCTGATGGATAAAGTTGCGCGCCGTCATAACTTTAAAGTGCTATTGCATGAGAAGCCGTATGCAGGCATCAATGGATCGGGTAAGCATAATAACTGGTCATTAATTACTAATACAGGTAAAAACCTTCTTGCACCGGGTAAAACTCCAAAAAACAACCTGATGTTCCTTACGTTTTTTGTAAATACCATCAGGGCAGTTTATGAGTATTCAGACCTGCTGAGGGCATCAATTGCGTCTGTCAATAATGATCACCGGCTCGGCGCTAACGAAGCTCCGCCGGCAATTATTTCCATGTTCCTGGGAAGCCAGCTGAACGACCTGTTAGATGAGATCGAAAGTTCAAGAGTAACTTCGAAGATGAAGCAGGAACCGGCATTATGGACCAGCATTCCAAAAGTTCCTCAGATCCTTTTAGATAATACCGACCGTAACCGTACGTCGCCCCTTGCCTTCACCGGCAACAAATTCGAGCTCCGCGCTGTTGGATCGTCAGCAAACTCTGCCAATCCAATGACCGTTTTGAATCTTATCGTTGCTGATCAGTTGAACAAGTTCAAAACTGAGGTGGATAAGCTTATCAAAAAAGGCGATAAAAAAGATGTTGCTTTAATGACGGTTATCAAACGCTATATTAAGGAATCTAAAGCCATCAGGTTTGAAGGAAACGGATATAGTGATGAGTGGGCACAGGAAGCAGAAAAGAGAGGATTGAGCAATATCAAAACTACTCCGAAAGCTTTAGACGTTCTGCTGGATCCTAAAACTGATAAATTATTTGAAGAAACAGGTGTATTCACTAAACGTGAGTCACATGCACGCCACGAGATCTTGCTTGAAAGCTATTTCAAGAAACTTCAGATCGAAGCAAGGGTTATGGGTGAGCTGGTTGATAACGTGATCATCCCGACCGCTATCAGATATCAGACCTCTCTTATCGAGAACGTAAAAGGTCTAAAAGATATCGGCCTCAGCGCAGACACTTACGAAGCACAGATGGGTATTATCAAGAAGATATCTGAGCACGTTAACTTTATTAAAACCAACAATAGAAAGATGATCGATGAGCGTAAGAAAGCCAACAACATCGAAGATGTCAGGGATAAGGCTATCGCTTACGATGAAAACGTAAAATCTTATTTCGACCCTATCCGTTACCACGTTGACAAACTGGAGCAATTGGTAGATGATGCTAAATGGCCGTTACCGAAGTTCAGAGAGCTGTTGTTTATTAAATAGTATCAAGAGTCAAGAATCAAGACAGGCCCCGCTTCAAAGCGGGGCTTTTTTGTTGGCTAACTATGTTTCCAGCCTGTGTTAAGTATATACTTATCAGAGATAAAAATTTATTCTATTTTCTAAAACGATAAAATTTGATTACTTTCGTTTAACGAAACTCAGGAAGAGTCCTCTTCCTCATTTTACCAAAAAATCAATCTTAATTTTCCAGGCACGGGCTTCGAGACTCGGGGCAGAATCGTTCGTATCTGGTTCTATAAGGATCAGCGAAAGATCCGGGAAAGATCCGGGACACATTCGATGATTTCCCGAAGCCTTCCCGGAACTGTCTCGGAACTTTCCCGGAACTGTGTCGAACCAAATACGAAGGAATCTCCTAGCGTTCCCGAAGCATTGGTAAAGAAGCTAAAGTTAAAATAAGGGATGGATTAAAACCAACAAATGATTGCTGGATAAATTAACTTAAAGTTAATTGACTGCGGGATGATTCACCCGGGAAATGAAATTGAAGATAGAAATTTTTATGCAATTTTCCAAATTCAGTGACAACTAACAACATTTCACTAATTTTGCACCCGATGTCCAATCTCAAATACAACCAGCGCGGCGTTTCTGCTGATAAAGAAGATGTGCACAATGCCATCAAGAACATAGACAAAGGAATTTTCCCAAAGGCTTTTTGCAAGATCATACCTGACATATTGGGTAAGGATGATGCGTATTGCAATATTATGCATGCAGATGGCGCGGGCACAAAGTCCTCACTGGCTTATGTGTATTGGAAAGAGACCGGAGATATTTCTGTATGGAGAGGAATAGCACAGGATGCTATTATCATGAACCTGGACGATCTTCTTTGCGTTGGGGCCACGGATAACATTTTATTGTCGTCTACGATTGGCCGTAACAAGAACCTTATCCCGGGGGAAGTTATTGCCGAGATCATTAATGGAACCGAAGATATTTTAAAAGACCTTAGAGAGCTCGGCATCGGTATTTATTCTACGGGCGGTGAGACTGCTGATGTCGGTGACATTGTAAGAACGATCATCGTAGATTCTACTGTGACCTGCCGGATGGAGCGCTCGGAGATCATTTCGAACGATAAGATCCAGCCGGGTGACGTGATAGTCGGATTATCTTCATACGGGCAGGCAAGCTATGAAAACGAATACAACGGTGGTATGGGTTCGAACGGGCTTACTTCTGCCCGGCATGATGTTTTCCATAAATATGTTGCCGAAAAATATCCTGAGAGCTATGACCCTGCGGTACCTTATGAACTAATATTTGCTGGCGGCAAAAAGCTGACAGACGAAATAAGCATACGCGGAGCAGGTGCCGTTACAGCGGGAAAACTGGTCTTGTCTCCTACCCGCACCTACGCGCCGGTTGTAAAGAAGATACTGGATAAATACCGTTCAGAAATACACGGAATGGTTCATTGCAGCGGCGGTGCGCAGACAAAGATCCTGCACTTCATCGATAACCTTCATATTATTAAAGACAATCTCCTGCCTGTCCCGGAACTCTTTAAGCTGATCCATGACCAATCCGGCACGGACTGGAAGGAAATGTATAAAGTATTTAATATGGGGCACCGGATGGAATTCTATGTTCCTGAGAAGATTGCGCAATATATTATTGATACCTCACAGGATTTCAACGTAGAAGCGCAGATTGTAGGAAGAGTTGAGAAAGCAGAGAAGAAACAGGTGACGATAAGATCGGAGTACGGGGAGTTTGTTTATCAGTTTTAGTAATTAGTGTTCAGTAACCAGTGTTCAGTTCCCGGTCTGGAAAGACTAGGCGTCTGATTACTGGTCACTGGTCAAGATCACTTCTTCTTCATAATCAGCTTATCCTTAGGTACCGGTAATTTGTTCCTTCTGATATCCAATTCGTTGATGATATTTTTAGCGCCGCCAAGAACATCGATACACCAAAGTACGAACCTTGCATCTACAGAAATAGTTCGTTTATACTGCTTATCGAACGCAATATCGCCGCTCATTGCTTCCCAGTTACCGTCAAATGCCAAACCTATCAGTTCGCCATCGCCGTTCAATACAGGCGATCCGGAGTTTCCGCCGGTAATATCGTTATTGCTGATAAAACCAACGATAAGGGTACCATTTTCGCCGTACTCCCTGAAATCGCGTTTCGCGTAAGCGTCAAGAAGCGATTGAGGTAGGTCAAATTCATCATCACCCGGCTGGTATTTGGCGATCATGCCATCGATGGTAGTAGTCACATTGTAGGTAATGCCGTCTTTGGGGCTATAGTTCTGTACCTGGCCATAGCTGATCCGCATGGTGGAATTGGCATCAGGATAGATCAGTGCGCCTTTATTTTTCTCAAGCAAGGCTTTGAGGTACAGGTTATCGAGGCGTGTTTTTGTTGCCTGGAAATCGCTGAGCACAGTGCCGAAGTTATTTTTTACATAATCTGCCGGCACCAGGTTGACTGCATACTTGTAGCCCGGATCTTTTTCCAGCGCTTCCAGGGAAGGATTATTCAGGAATGCCCTCAGCTTAACGGGGTCAATCAGGTTGCTGTTCTTCCATAAGTAATCTGCATAATTCTCGAAAGTTGCCTGCGGTGAACCTTTCCAGTAATCTTCCACGATCAGGGTAATGAACTTAGGATGCTGAGATTTAGGCACGTCCGTATAAAAACCGGTCAGCACCTGTGCAAAGATCTTCTTATCTGCGCTCTCGAGATAAGTCTTTTCGTAGTTACTGACCATATTATTCAGATTCGTACTTACCTGTTTAATATAGGCGGCATCGTCCTTGCGGGAATTCATAGCGTTGATCAGTGCGCCGAACTGGGAAGCATTCCTGACCCACGGAGAGGCTAATAAACCTTCGTTGACGTAAGTATAGTGCACCGCGTAAGGATCATACGCATCATAAGCTGTCTTATATTGCGACATCAGGTTAGCGATCTCCGGATTGGAAGCGGCCCATGCTGTAAAAGCAGCTTCTTCCTTTTGTTTACTTTCATAGATCTTCAGCCGCTTTAACTGTTCCGTCTGTCCGATATAGTATTTCCAGTAATTAGCAATGCTTGCATACTGGGAAGACATCTTAAGACGCACATCAACGTTTTTGTCCATCTCTTCTTTCCATGCTTTCAGGCGGATGTCGCGAAGCTTTACAATCGTAGGGTTCGACCGTTCTGTAGCAGTCTGAACACCATAGGATGTCAGGTAGCGGTCGGTACGGCCCGGAAAACCATAAACCATTGCAAAGTCGCCGTTCTTTACCCCCTTGATAGAAACAGGAAGAGATTTTTTGGGTGTATAGGGTTTATTGCTTGCAGAATATGCAGCCGCTTTGTTGTTAGCGTCAGCGTATACACGGAAAACCGAAAAATCACCGGTATGACGCGGCCACTCCCAGTTATCTGTATCGCCGCCGAATTTTCCTATCGACTGCGGCGGGATACCCACGAGGCGGATATCATTGAAGCGTTCATAAACGAAGAGTAAAAACTGGTTTGCTTTGTACACATCACGCACATCAGCTTCCATTGTAGTCCCTGCCGTGACATCGGCTGATATCTGCTTGCTTATTTCAGCGATCTTTGCTGCCCTGCCCTTTTCGTCGACACCAGCAAGGGCGGCCATCACTTTCGGGGTTACATCTTCCATACGTACCAGGAAACGAACAAATAAGCCGGAAATAGGCTTTTCCTCCTGGTAAGACTTCGCGTAAAATCCATTGTCCAGGATGTTATTCTCAGGAGTTGAATTAGAGGCGGCGGCATCGTATCCGCAATGATGGTTAGTAAAGATCAGGCCGTTCTTTGAAACGATCTCGCCGGTACAAAAGCCTCCAAAGGAAACTATGGCGTCTTTTATACTTGCTTTATTAACGCTATAGAGGTCTTCAGGCGTTAACTTAAATCCCTGCTTTTTCATCTGCTCATAATTCTTACCTATGAGCATGGGCAGCCACATTCCTTCATCGGCTTTTGCCAGGTTAGTTAAACCCATAGCAAATACCAACAGCAATGCTACCGCGTATTTTAATCTGTTCATAAAATTGATTTATTAATTGGTTGCCGCAAATATAAGCGACAGGAGAGCTAAATGTTTCACAATGAGGCTAAAATTTTGGATACAAAAAAACCCACCTTGCGGGTGGGTCTTTTTGTAAAATTGATCCAGGCTTCTTTATTGGAAACTATAACGGAAACCGAACTGCATGTAATAGGTCGACAAAAAGCTTTGAGTAGTTCCAAAAGAACTATCTACAAGTTTATTATCAAACACGTTCATCTGGAATGTAGGGCGTACTCCTGTCGGAGTTAAAGCTGACACGTTTGTAGGGATCAGGATACCGGCAGATTTGGTAAAATTAACATTACCCCATGCGCTGTTTAAAAGATTTCCGAAATTCAGGATGTCAAGAGTGAACTGAACGGAATTCTTTGTCTTTCCAAAATCTTTGAATATTTCCTGTGCGATACGAACATCTACCTGACTTCTCCATGGCTGTATACCGGCATTACGCTCAGCATACTTACCTTTATTTTTCCTCAGGTAATCATCCTGTTCGATGTAAGCAAAGAACGCGTCACTTTGCTGCTGTGCAGTATATGCAGGTGTCGCACCTGAAGCATTACGGGCAACAAAAGTAATCTCGCTGGGATCTTTAGGAATGTAGATCAGGTCATTAGGCTGGCCGTCGCGGTTAAAGTCAGTTGAATAGGTGTAAGAGAATCTGCCCTGGTGCGCTGCTTCAAAGAATAGCGAAATGTTTGTAGCGAAATTCTTAACATATTCTTTTCTCAAGGAGACACTTCCAATCACACGGTGAGGAAGACTGTTTAACCCTGGTGCCAATCCAGGATCATTTCCTGTGTTGGAGTTATTGTTTAATGACCAGGTATTAAGAAGTTGATCTCCCTGTCCGTCGTAAAGCTTACGGTCTTCACTTCTGGTGTACGATGCCGTTGCATAAAGGCCGCGACCAAAGTTCTTGCTAAGCGTTGCTGTGATGAACCATGAGTGGCCTTCATCAGCATTGCTAAGATATATCGGGTTAAATGCACCGGTTGCAGTAGCGCTTGGCTGTCCTGTAGAAGTAAGCTTGTTAATGTACCTATCGACGTTTGCATTTGGATAGATCGGGCGGTGATCCGGGTAGCCGGCAATATTCAGGGCCGTAGGAGCTACAAGGTTAACGTGAATACCCTTAGCAATATTCAATTCCCTGTTGTAAAGTCCTTCAAGCGTTCCGGTAATACCCCACGGCAATGTCGCGTCTACCGCTAAACTGCTTTTCCATGTTTTCGGGAATCTGAAACTAGGATCCATTGCACTCAAAGTAGCTGGTATGGACGTTCCGGCTGATGGCGGCGTTGCCGGAAGGTACTGCCTGATGTTCGGGCTGAACACGCCAGGAGTATTTGCAGTTCCGTTATAAGCCTGCGTAAACTGGATCAGACCAGCATCCCCAGATTGGGCAACGATCCATACAAAAGGAACCTTTGTGGTGAAAATACCGGTACCACCTCTGAATTGTAAAGAACGGTCTCCCTTAACATCATAGTTGAAACCAAAGCGTGGCGACCAAAGAATACGTTGGTCAGGTAATACTCCCGTGTCGTATTTTACACCATTTGCGAAAGTAAGCGGAGCTACCAAAGGATGAGTCTTAATTTCAGGAACATCCGGGTAAGTGGTCAGTTCTGCACGCAGTCCGGCAGTTAATTTTAACTTTTCACCCACGTTAAAGGCATCCTGAAGGTAAGCGGAATATTGCTGGTACTTAAACGTTGGGAACGCCTGTGCATAACCCGGAGATAGTGAATATGTTATTGCATAATCGTTTGGTTTTGCTCCGTTTACGAAATCAGCCCATGAATTGTAGCGATATGCACCAGTTCCGAAACGCTGGAATCCGTTCTGTGTAGTGCTGAAATCTGCCTGCGCTCCTAAAGTAAGTTCGTGAGCACCAAGGTTGAGCGTTAAGTTATCGGTGATTGAAGTTGTTTTTACATCCCTAAGGTTGCCGTAGGTAAAAGGCTCATAACCAAAGGTTGTAAACGCCATACCATCCTTCATGATATCAACTAAAGGGAATACCTCACTATCAGAGCTTCTTGGGTCGTTCTGATGAGTAAAACTGGCCCTTAAACTGTTTGACACTTTAGAGCCAAAAGAAGAAGTCAATTCACTTGCCAGGGAATATTGGTTGGCATCCTGGTAATAAGTTGAATTACTGAAACCCAAATGCTGAATAGATCCGCGGCCGCCGTTGTTCGGGAACGTCCAGCCGGTACCGGTTGTTGAAGTACTGGTTGGGTTGGATGATTTACTTTCCACCTGGTTATAACGGATGTTAAAACGGTGATTATTGTTAATGTTCCAGTCCAAACGGGCCAGGAACTTATAATTGTTTGCTTTATTACTATATCCCTGGTAAACACCCGGATTGTAACCGTAAGTATTAATTAAATAATTCCGGATGGCGTCGAGCTCGCCTGCGGTAGGTCTTGCAACGTTAGTATTCGTACCTCCGAAAGGTGTTGATGCTGTTGCTGCGACACGTGTGGAACCCGGGGTAACCTGATCCTGACGTTCAACATTGGCGAAGAAGAAAACCTTGTTCTTGATGATCGGACCACCAAAACTGGCGCCCACCTGTCTTACGTCGATCGAGCCCAGAGTTATCCTGTTGCCATCAACTTTATCTCCCTGGTAGCCTTCATTTCTGAAGTTAAGGAAGGCACCACCGAAGAAATCATTTCTACCCGAACGGGTTACTGCATTGATCGATGCACCTGTAAAGCCAGATAATCTCACATCAAAAGGGGCAACACTGATAGCAATCTCCTCGATAGCGTCCAGTGAAATTGGAGAACCGCCCGCCGGAAGGTTACCGCCGATACCAAACTGGTTATTAAAGTCTGAACCATCTACCGTAAAGTTATTCTGACGATAGTTACCACCACCTATTGAAGGACCATTCGAATTGGTTGAAGATGCCTGAGGGGTAAATTTAGTCAGGTCATTCAATCCCCTGGAAATAGTTGGCACTGATGCGATCTGTGCCCTTCCAAGGTTAGTTGTAGCGCCAGTTCTATCTGCATTTAACACAGAATTCGGATCAGAAGCTGTGATCACTACTTCCTGCAGTTCCCTGCCGGAGGCAGTCATAGTAACATTAAGCTGATAAGGCTCTCCCAGTTTTAACATCAGACCGCTGAAAGATTCTGTTTTGTAACCTACGTACGTGATATCGACTGTATAAGGTCCACCAACACGCATATTGGGAATATTAAACCTGCCATCCGCGCCCGTAGAAGAACCGTAAACAGTTCCTGTAGGGAGGTGCGTAGCTTTAACGGTTGCTCCTATAAGTGTTTCCTGTGAATCACGAATAGTACCCGTTAAACTACTCGTTGTTACCTGTGCATCTGCGCTTAACGCACCAAGCAATACAACAAGTGTAAAGAGTAAAAACTTCTTCATAAATTTTCCTTTAATGTGAGATTGTTTTAATTGGTTATTGAAATCGCCGCAAAGATAATGAGCATTTTCTGTTCTGTAACATTTTCAATGTTAAGATAATATTAAATATGCTGATTTACACATTCCTATAATAATGGGTGCTGTAATTTTTTTCCACATTTTGGGTTATGGGCTGTGGGTTGTGAGCTGTGAGCTTCTTGAAAATGACTATACTTCAGCATTAGTAATGATGCAGCGAAAAAGCCCATGACTCATTGCTCATTGCTCGTTGCTCATAGCTCATTTCCAATTGCCCATATAAAACAAATTATCTAAGTTTGCCATGGATTTGTCTATACATCACAAATAAGAAATATGAACTACGACATTATAATCATAGGAAGCGGCCCGGGGGGGTATGTAGCTGCGATTCGCGCATCACAATTGGGACTAAAAGTTGCAATAGTTGAACGTGAATCTCTTGGGGGTATTTGCCTGAACTGGGGTTGTATTCCAACAAAGGCTTTGCTAAAAAGTGCCAATGTTTTTGAATACATCACACACGCCGCTGATTATGGCATTAAAGTTCAGGGGTCGGAAGCTGACTTCGAATCTATTATTAAAAGAAGTCGTGGTGTAGCTGACGGAATGAGTAAAGGTGTTCAGTTTCTGATGAAGAAGAACAAGATCGAAGTGATCATGGGAACCGGCAAGATTAAAAAAGGCAACAAGGTTGAGGTTAAAGGCGCTGACGGAAAAGCAGCCGAGTACACAGCAAAGCATATTATTCTGGCTACGGGAGGGCGTTCAAGGGAATTGCCGAACTTAAAGCAAGATGGTAAAAAAGTTATCGGGTACCGCCAGGCGATGTCTCTGCCTGAGCAGCCCAAGAGTATGGTCGTTGTTGGATCCGGAGCGATTGGAGTCGAGTTCGCCTATTTCTACAATGCCATAGGTACTAAGGTAACAATCGTTGAATATCTGGACAATATTGTTCCGGTTGAAGACGAAGATGTATCAAAACAGTTGCTTCGCAGTCTTAAAAAAGCCGGTATCAGTATTATGACGGGTGCCAATGTGGAGTCCGTTGATTCTTCGGGCAAAACATGCAAAGTGCAGGTTAAGTCGGCCGCCGGAACAGAAATGATTGAATGTGATATCGTACTTTCTGCAGTTGGCGTTACCCCGAACATTGAAAATATAGGTCTTGAAGAAGTGGGCGTAAAAGTTGATAAAGGCCGCGTGACCGTCGACGATTTTTATAAAACAAATATCGATGGGGTGTATGCAATCGGGGATATTGTGAAAGGCCAGGCCCTGGCACACGTAGCCTCTGCAGAAGGGATCATCTGTGTGGAGAAAATTGCCGGACACCACCCTGAGCCGCTAAACTATAATAATATCCCCGGATGTACTTATTGCTCACCGGAGATCGCCTCAGTAGGATATACTGAGAAAGCGGCGAAAGAAGCCGGATATGAAGTCAAGGTGGGTAAATTCCCATTCTCAGCTTCAGGAAAGGCCAGTGCAGCCGGCGCCAAGGATGGCTTTGTAAAGGTGATCTTTGATGCCAAATACGGAGAATTCCTCGGAGCGCATATGATCGGCGCCAACGTTACCGAGATGATCGCCGAAGTTGTCGTAGCGCGTAAGCTGGAAACGACAGGTATGGACATTGTTAAAACGGTTCACCCTCACCCTACTATGAGCGAAGCTATCATGGAAGCAGCCGCTGATGCTTATGGGGAGGTAATTCATTTATAAATAACTGAAAGCTGAAAACTGGAAACTGAAATATTAGACGCCTACCCTTCAGTTTTCAGCTTTCAGTTTTCAGTTTTCAACTCTCAACTCCTATGCCCTGGATCTATCTCATAATCGGCGGACTTTTCGAAGTAGCCTTTACCAGTTGTCTGGGTAAAGCAAAGAATGCTTCCGGCACGGAGTTCTGGCTGTGGATATTGGGGTTCCTGATAAGTGTTTCGGTAAGCATGTACATGCTTTTTCTTGCGTCCAAGACATTGCCTATGGGAACCTCTTATGCTGTATGGGCAGGTATTGGTGCAGTAGGCTCTGTCGTTGCCGGGATAATTCTTTTTAAAGAGCCGACGGATTTCTGGAGAATGTTCTTTCTTTTTCTGTTGATATCATCAATTATTGGACTTAAGGTTTCGACCAAGCACTGATATGGAACTATATACTATAAATGCCGGATACTTCAAATTGGATGGCGGTGCGATGTTTGGCGTTGTTCCTAAATCTATCTGGCAAAAAACCAATCCTGCAGATGAAAATAATCTGTGCACCTGGGCGATGCGCTGTCTTCTTATTAAGGATGGCGAGCGCCTGATACTTGTGGACAACGGCATCGGTGAAAAGCAGGATGAGAAGTTTCTCAAGCACTACTATCTGCACGGTGATGATACTTTAGAGAAGTCTCTGGCCAGCCACGGTTTTACAAAGAACGACATCACTGACGTTTTTCTAACGCATCTGCATTTTGACCATTGCGGAGGATCTATTGAGAGAGATGCTGATGGAAACTTGTCCCCTGCCTTCAAAAATGCCACCTTCTGGAGCAACCGTGCACACTGGGAGTGGGCTATATTACCTAACGCAAGGGAGAAAGCGTCTTTCCTGAAAGAAAATATACTCCCGATCCAGGAGAGCGGGCAATTGAAATTCGTCGATAATGAGGACGGCGTTACATTCACAGATAATATTTCTATCCGGTTTGCCTACGGCCACACCGACGCTATGATGTTACCGCAGATCAGCTACAAGGGCCGAACCGTCTTGTACATGGCCGATTTGTTGCCCTCGGTAGGTCATATCCCCCTGCCCTACGTAATGGCCTATGATATGTTCCCGATGAAAACGCTGGATGAAAAGAAAAAGTTCCTGGAAGAAGCGGTAAAAAACGACTATATTCTGTACCTGGAGCATGACCCGGTAAACGAATGCTGCACACTTCAGGACACAGAAAAAGGCATCCGGGTTAAGGATACCTTCAGGTTGGGGGATATTTGAGTTGTACGTTATACGTTTTACGTTATAAGTCTGGGCGGTCAGCGTATGGCTTATAGATATTTGGTAACCTGGCAAGTTTCCTAATACCCTATACCTAACACCTAACACCTAATACCTAATACCTAACACCTCATACCGCCACTGCCTCCGGCTTCGTTCCCGTGATCCGGTCAATTTCCTGCATAAGCTCATCGCTTAACAGCGGAACAATATCCAAGGACGTTAACGTTTCTTTTAACTGATGCGTTTTCGATGCACCGAGAATAACGGTACTTACGTTCGGATTCTTTAAACACCAGGCTATAGCAAGTTTTGGCAGGCTTGTACCGAGCTTATCGGCCAGCATCTTGAGCTGCCTGATTTTGTTCAGATTCTCCTCTTTAAGCCAGCGGTCTCTTAGCCATCCCAGGCTTTCCATTTTAAACCTGGTATCAGTTGGGTCAGCGTCCAGATATTTCCCCGAAAGCATACCTGACGCCAGGGGGCTCCAAATGGTAGTACCCATCCCGAAATTCCGGAAGAGAGTCAGGAAATCTCTCTCGAGCTTATCTCTCCATAGCATGCTGTACTGGGGCTGCTCCATTACCGGTGCAATAAGATGATTCTTTTCAGCAAAATAATGTGCTTCCATAATCTCTGCGGCACTCCATTCGGAAGTACCCCAATAAAGGGCTTTACCCTGCATGATGATCTGATGCATCGCCCAAACGGTTTCCTCGATAGGCGTCTCGGGATCTGCCCGATGACAGAAAAGCAGATCGAGATGATCCAGCTGCAACCGTTTAAGAGCATTGTCCGTTCCTTCGAACAGATGTTTTTTGGAAAGGCCGATCATGTTCGGTTTCTTTTCTTCTGCACCAAAATAGATCTTGCTTGAAACAATATAGGAACTGCGATCCCAGTTTTTCTTCTTTAAAATATTTCCCATCACAATTTCCGACTTGCCTCCGGCGTAACCCTCGGCATTGTCGAAGAAATTCACCCCGCTGTCATAAGCAAGGTCCATAAGTTCTTCTGCGATCTTATCCTCTATCTGATTACCGAATGTAAGCCAGCTGCCAAGAGAAAGCGCGCTTACCTTTAAACCGGATCTACCTAAACGTCTGTATTCCATAGTTTTGCAAATTGAATCGTGTATTGTTCTGATTTCTTAAAATTAGTGTTTGTATTCTGAATAAATAATAGTTCCTCATCTTCATTCAAAAACTTTACACAGGTCTGTATATTTTTATAAATTAAGCCCTTTAATCAAATGCCTGTCTGCGGAAGGCAGAAACCAGCAACATGCAGCTTACCCAACTGGAAATCAAAGGCTTTAAAAGCTTTGGCGACAAGATCACCATCAACTTTCACGATGGTGTGACCGCTATTGTCGGGCCCAATGGTTGCGGGAAATCAAATGTTGTTGATGCGATCCGGTGGGTGCTTGGCGAACAGAGTACGAGGATGCTTCGCTCGGAAAAAATGGAGAACATTATTTTCAACGGAACCAGGACGCGCAAGCCCTCCAACCTGGCTGAAGTTTCCCTGACCTTTGATAACACCCGGAATATACTCCCCACCGACTTTTCGAAAGTAACGGTCACACGAAAACTATACCGCTCCGGTGATAGTGAATATCGGCTAAACGATGTGCAATGCAGGTTAAAGGATATTACCGATCTTTTCCTTGATACTGGAATCGGCTCCGACTCCTATTCTATTATCGAATTGAAGATGATAGATGAGATCATCGCAAATAAAGACAATTCGCGAAGGGCCCTGTTTGAAGAAGCTTCGGGTATTTCTAAATATAAGCTGAGAAAAAAGCAGACCTTCAGCAAACTCAAAGAAACTGAGGCCGACCTGAGCCGGGTGGATGACCTTTTGTTTGAGATTGAAAAAAACCTCAAAACACTGGAGAACCAGGCGAAAAAGGCCGAACGTTATTACCGGCTTAAAGAACAATATAAGAACCTTAGTATTGCTTTAGCCTCCTTCCGGATAGCCGGGTTCAGTGAGTCGTTAACCAGGCTGGAAGATCAGGAACAGCAGCAGTTGGTGGATAGCAGCGGGATCAGCACCGCGATAAGCAATTTAGAAGCACTGCTTCAGCAGCAGAAACTGGACAGCCTTAACCTGGAAAAGAACCTGTCTGTACAGCAGAAAGCCACTAATGAGTTTGTTGCAAAGATCAGGGCGTATGAAAGTGATAAAAAACTAAAGAACGAGCAACTCCGGTTTCTCGAAGAAAAGAAGAAAAGGCTTAGCGATGAGCTTGAAAAAGACAAAAATCAACTTAATCATATTTTCTATAATCAGAAGCGATTGAACGAGGAGCTGGTTCAGGAATCTGAAACACTGGAAATAGTCCGGGCTTCAGTAAAAAATCAGCATGCAGATCTTGAAACCTTAAGAGCTGCGCAACTGAAATCCAGGGCAGATCTGGATATACTGAACCGTGAGAACAGCGAGTTACAAAACCAGCTTTATAAACTTGAGAAAGATATCGCCATCCTGAATATCCAGAAGGAAGCCCTTCACCAAGAAAGCAGCCGTAATGTAGCTGATACCCAATCGAAAGAAACTGAGCTGAACGAATTCAATAAGGTAATTGCCGAATTGCAGGTTAATCTGGAGGCCAAGCAAAAGGATCTTAATACAGGCAAAGAGCGAGAGGAAGAACTTCAAAGGCAGATAAGCACTATAAATGAACAGCTTATTGAGGAAAAAGAGCTCCTAAACCAGGAAAGCAGGAAACTGGATTCAAAGCAAAATGAATACAACCTGACGAAGTCTATGGTTGACAACCTGGAAGGATTTCCTGAATCTATCCGTTTCCTGAGGAAGAACGCTGGCTGGGCTAAACAGGCTCCTCTTTTTTCCGACATTCTTTTCTGCAAAGAAGAATACAGGATCGCTGTTGAAAATTACCTGGAACCTGTTATGAACCACTATGTTGTGGAAAACCATACCGAGGCAGTGCAGGCGATAAAACTATTGAGTGAAGCGTCGCGTGGCCGGGCAAACTTCTTCATCCTGGACGCTCTTAAAGATAGTAAACCAAAACCTGCGCCAGCAGTGATTGATAAGGACCTTATCCCGGCACTGGACGTTATTGATACGGACGCAAAATATCGTCCACTCTGCCAGATACTGCTACAAAACGTGTTTTTAGTGCAGTCTTCTGAAGAAGACGAATTAAAAAAAGACCTGCCAGCAGAACAAATAGTCTTACTGGGAAAATCCGGCATGTTCTCCAAAACGCGGACAGGTATGTCTGGCGGCTCTGTCGGACTGTTTGAAGGCAAACGTATTGGCCGGGCTAAGAATATCGAGAAATTAGCGAAAGAGATCAGTTCGGGGCAGAATACGATCTCGAAGCTGAAAGCAGCCATTGATGAACATAGTGTAAGGCTGGAAAGTCTTAAGGCTTCTTCGCAAAATGATCACATCCAGCAAGTCCAGTTTGAGATAAACCGGCTAAACAATGAGCTTACTTCCGTTAAAACAAAACAGGAACAATACCTCGCCTTTATAGAGAACAGTCAGAACCGGAAACAGGATATCGAGGCCAGGATTGCCGGTATAACAGACGAGCTTCTGGCTGCAGAACCCCGGATCGTTGAACTTAAGGCAAGCAAGGAGGCCAGGCAGGTACAGCTTGTATCCGATCAGCAAAATTACAACGGGCTGGCCGACCAGGTAAACAGTATGTCGGCTGCCTATAACCAGGAAAACATCAAGTTTCATCAGCAGCAAAATAAAGTTGCCGGCATTGAGAAAGACCTCGAATATCGTGAAAGCCAGCAAAACAGCCTGGAAACAAGAATCAATGCTAACAGCGCGGAACTTGAGACTGCTCAGATCGGTATCATGGAAGCGCTCCTGCATTCAGACCATTCAGATGATGATCTGATCGCCATGTACGCACAAAAAGAAGAGTTTGAACTGGCGGTGCAGGAAGCCGAGCAAACCTACTACGCTTCAAGGGGAGCAATCACCGAGTCGGAAAGCAATATTGCCACATTAAGAAAAAATAAGGAGCAAGCTGATCTCATAGGCAGCGAGATCAAGGATCAAAAAACTAATATCAAGCTGGAGTTAAATGCATTGAAGGAACGTTTGTCGGTGGAGTTCTCCGTCGACATTTCCACCTTGCTTGATGAGGAAAATACTAATCAGTACCAAACCGAAAGTGAGCAGGACACGCGGGAAAAAACCGAGCGTATCAAACGCCAGCTTGATGACTTCGGCGCCATTAATCCTATGGCAATGGAAGCCTATAAGGAAATGGACGAGCGTTATACTTTTATTCAACAGCAGAAAAAAGACCTCGCAGAAGCCAAATCATCCCTTTTGCAAACAATTAAGGAGATCGATGATACAGCAAAGGAAAAGTTCATGGAAGCTTTTGTCAAGGTCAGGGAGCATTTTATAGAAGTGTTCAGGTCCTTGTTTAACCAGGAAGACAGCTGCGACCTTGTTTTAGTTGACCCGTCCAACCCACTTGAATCAGATATTGATATTCTGGCCCGGCCTAAAGGTAAACGGCCGCTTTCTATCAATCAGTTGTCCGGGGGTGAGAAAACACTTACTGCCACGGCAATTCTTTTCTCGCTGTATCTTTTAAAACCAGCGCCATTCTGTATTTTCGATGAGGTTGATGCACCACTGGACGACACTAACATCGACAAGTTCAATAACATCATTCGGGAATTTTCGGGGCAATCCCAGTTCATCATCGTATCTCATAATAAACGGACGATTGCCAGTACGGATATCATATATGGCGTGACCATGGCAGAACAAGGTGTTTCGAGAGTGGTAGCGGTTGATATACGGGAAGTTGCGTAGCGGAGGTGTGAGGTGTGAAGTGTGAGGGAATAGGGATTAGGGAATAGGGATTTCCGACATCGATAGGTACAGGTGTCTGCCACGTTCAGACCTCCGATTTCAGACTTCAGACCTCAAATAATTCCGTATCTTTGCAGAGCAAGCTGTTCTATCGCTGTCCGCCATGAGCGGAGAGAGGAAAGTCCGGGCAACACAGGGCATCCTGCTTCCTAACGGGAAGGTCCCGCGTCATGCGGGAACGGAAAGTGCTACAGAAAACAAACTTCCTCCAACCCTTAGGTTGGTGGTAAAGGTGAAAACGTGAGGTAAGAGCTCACGGTCTTCCCGGGCGACCGGGATTACGGTAAACCCCAGGAGTTGAAAGACCAAATAGGTTCCGGAAGCGAAGCGGCCCGCTTACTTTTCCCGTACGTACGGGATTCTCCGGAATGGGTAGGTCGTTAGATCACGTGAGCAATTGCGTGGCCAGATAAATGATAGAAGTCCCGCTAATGCGGGAATACAGAACCCGGCTTACAGGCTTGCTTTTAAAAAAGAATCAGACCCCGGATTAAATCCGGGGTTTTTTTCAAACATTTACATATGTTCAAACAATCGTTATATTCGCGGGTTATGTTCGCAGAATAAACGAGGATCAAAACACCCTATGGCTAAAATTTTGATAATTGATGATGAGAAGGCAATCCGCAATACTTTACGGGAGATTCTCGAATACGAAGAATACCAGGTAGAAGATGTTGATAACGGACCTGATGCTCTTGACCTAATTAAAAAGAATGAATACGATCTGATCCTCTGCGATATTAAAATGAATAAAATGGATGGTATGGAGGTCCTTACTGAGGGACTTACAATACAGCCAGATCTTCCGTTTATCATGATTTCGGGACACGGAACCGTTGAAACTGCCGTGGAAGCAAGCAAGAAAGGTGCATTCGATTTTATTTCCAAACCACCGGATCTCAACCGTTTGCTTATTACCGTCAGAAATGCGCTGGAACGCAAGAACCTCGTTACTGAGACCAAGGTATTAAAACGCAAAGCAAGTAAAGTTCGCGAGATGCTGGGTAATTCGGCAGCGATAGACCGCATTAAAGATACGATCGAACGGGTAGCTCCTACAGATGCCAGGGTATTGATTACCGGCGCCAATGGCAGCGGCAAGGAACTGGTAGCCAGGTGGCTTCATGAGAAATCCAACCGTGCGAACTCCCCCCTTATTGAAGTTAATTGTGCTGCCATTCCCTCAGAGTTGATTGAGAGTGAATTATTTGGTCATGAAAAGGGTTCTTTTACATCGGCTATAAAACAGCGGATAGGGAAGTTTGAGCAGGCCAGCGGGGGTACTCTATTTTTAGATGAGATAGGCGATATGAGCCTGTCGGCTCAGGCAAAAGTGCTGCGTGCTCTTCAGGAGAATAAGGTAACTCGTGTTGGTGGGGAAAAAGAGATCGATGTTGATGTGAGGGTGATCGCTGCTACTAATAAGGATCTTTTGAAAGAGATAGAGGCCGGTAATTTCAGGATGGACCTTTACCATCGCCTGAGTGTGATTCTGATCCATGTACCTCATCTTACAGAACGTAAAGACGATATACCCCTTATTGCTCAGAATTTCTGTGACGAGATCTGCCAGGACTATGGCATGCCGGTCAAAAAGATCAACGACGCAGCAATGGAAGCGCTTCAGGCAATGCCCTGGACAGGTAACATACGTGAACTCCGCAATATGATAGAGCGGCTGATTATTCTGAGCGATAAAGTCATCACTGACAAGGATGTAAAAACGTTTGCAAATCCTTCCTCTGCAGCTCCGGTAACGGAAAACGGATCCGCACCCGCTACGACAAATTTTGATCAGTTCACCAATTTCCAGGAATACAAAGACTTCGCCGAACGGGATTATATTAAGTATAAGCTTGAGAAGAATAACTGGAATGTCTCAAAAACGGCAGATGATATTGATATCCAGAGAAGTCATTTGTATAGTAAAATTGAGAAGTACGGGTTGAAGCGAGCGGAATAGAGTTGTACGTTATAAGTTATACGTTGTACGTGCAAAACGGACATATGCAACTTATAACGTATCACGTAAAACTTACAACGTAGGGTACGTATGCAAACTTATAACGTACAACGTATAACTTACAACGTTTAGGTACATATGCAAACTTACAACGTATCACGTATAACTTACAACGTTTTAATCTCAGCAACCAATTGCTGCAGCACTGATTTCGCGTCGCCGAACAACATGGATGATTTTGGCTGGAAGAAGAGCTCGTTTTCAATTCCGGCGTAACCGGGATTCATGCTTCTTTTATTGATTATCACTAACTTAGCCAGTTCCACATCAAGTACAGGCATCCCATAGATAGGTGATGAAGCATCTGTTTTGGCTGCAGGATTTACTACGTCATTAGCTCCCAGGATTAATACCACATCCGTGGAAGGAAATTCCTCATTGGCCTGTTCCATTTCAAGCAGGCTCCCATAATCTACATCGGCTTCTGCAAGAAGAACGTTCATATGGCCGGGCATGCGGCCTGCTACCGGGTGAATGGCATAGGTCACTTCTACTCCCTTGTCCGTCAATAACTTTTCAAGCTCGTGACAGACATGCTGCGCCTGGGCTACTGCCAGTCCGTAGCCCGGGACTATAATAACTTTTTTAGCATAGCTCATCACTACGGCAGAGTCGCTGATGGAAATTTCCTTGTATGAGCCCTGGTCTTTATTTCCTGCAGAACCTGAAACCCCGCCGCCAAAGGAACCGATCAATACGTTGCTAAGCGGCCTGTTCATAGCTTTGCACATTAGAATGGTGAGGATTGTTCCTGCGGAGCCCACCAGGATACCTCCTGTTAACATGACCGGATTATTATATAAGAAGCCGCCAAAAGCAGCGGCTACTCCCGTGAACGAATTTAACAGGGAGATTACAACCGGCATATCGGCGCCCCCTATCGGAAGGACAAAAAACAATCCATAAACGACTGACAATGCAAGCACCAGGTAGAAGAGATTTGCCGCTGCAGCATCTCCCGAAATAATTAAATACCCGGATAGTACGATAATAGCTCCGAAAATGATCAGATTAACAATATGCTGACCTTTAAATGAAAAATCTTTGATGCTCCCGTTCAACTTGCCCCAGGCTATCATACTGCCGGCAAATGAAATCGTTCCTATAATCAAACCCGCGAAAATTATAAGGAGTGTGCCTCCACCGGCAGCCTGCCCCACCCTCGTTTGATGCATGAGATGTTCAAACTCTACCACCGAAATAAGAGCTGCACAGGCTCCGCCCATTCCGTTGAAAAGACTTACCATCTCTGGCATGGCAGTCATTTTAACTTTCTTTGCAGCTAATGTCCCCAACAGCGTGCCGATCAGCAAAGCTGCAAATATCCAGGTGTAATTTCCCAAACGCAAGCCTTGCTCTTCGTATAAGAATATGGTTCCGAGAATAGCTATTGTCATGCCGCCGGCAGCAATCAGGTTTCCCCTGCGGGCAGTTTCCGGGTGACTTAACATTTTCAAACCGATGATAAACGTTACTGAGCCGATGAGATAACAGAGAGTGAGGATATTCAATTCCATAGAGGGCCGGTATATATTATTTTCTGCTTCAAATAACTATTTCTTCTTTTTGAACATCTCCAGCATGCGATCTGTAACGACAAAGCCTCCCACCACATTCAGTGTTCCTAATAAGACTGCAAGAAAACCCAGGATCAGCGCAGCGTAATTGCCTTCTTCGGCTTTTCCCATAACAATTATTGCTCCTATTATTACTACCCCGTGAATAGCATTTGCACCACTCATCAGCGGCGTATGAAGTACACTTGGAACTCTGCCGATAACTTCAATTCCCAAAAAAACACTGAGTATAACAATATATATTATTTGCTGATGAAGCGTGATCCAGTCTAATGCAATTTCCATATTTGTTGTTTTTTAGTTGTCAGACATTCGTAACTCCCCCCTAACTCTTTCATTGCAAACCTCCCCGTTGTAGGTAATACAGGTGCCCTTAACCAGGTCGTCCTCAAAGTTGAGGTTTAACTGTCCTTCCGGTCCAATGATCAGTTGGAGGAAGTTTAAGATGTTCTTGCCGTATAACTTACTTGCATCTGCAGGCATCGTGCCCGGAAGATTAGAATTTCCGATGATCGTAACGTTCTTGTAAACCACAGTTTCCCCATCCTTGGTCTGCGAGGTATTTCCACCGGTAGCAGAAGCAAGATCAATGATCAGGGAACCTGCTTTCATTGAATCTAAAACACTGTCAGGCAAAAGTACAGGAGCCTTTCTACCCGGGATCTGCGCCGTAGTAATAATTACATCGGCCTTAGCAGCAACTTCAGCAATGCGCTGTTGTTGTTTTAGCTTGTACTCTTCCGTTTGTTCCACCGCATAGCCTCCGGCTCCGGGTGCATCTTGTGCGCCCTCGACTTCAATAAACTTAGCCCCCAAACTCATAACTTCTTCTTTTACAGCAGGACGGGTATCAAAAACTTCCACCACCGCCCCCAGCCGCCTGGCTGTTGCTATCGCCTGCAGGCCCGCTACACCGGCGCCCAGTATCATAACCTTGGCAGGAGGAATACTTCCCGCTGCTGTCATAAACATTGGAAAGTATTTTGGAAGTTGCATGGCGGCAAGCAAGACCGCTTTATACCCAGCTATATTAGCTTGTGAGCTAAGGACATCCATACTCTGTGCCCGGGTAGTCCTTGGAAG
Organism: Daejeonella sp. JGW-45; assembly: GCF_029360805.1. Taxonomy (GTDB): domain Bacteria; phylum Bacteroidota; class Bacteroidia; order Sphingobacteriales; family Sphingobacteriaceae; genus Daejeonella. The sequence goes on from NZ_JARKNC010000002.1 coordinate 106,431, forward strand.
CATGTCCATGCTAAAGGTTGTCAAACCTTTCGTTGCCCATTGATTAATTAAATTCGGCTGTGCTAAAGGATTATACAAACCCATAATAACAGCCGTGCTTTTTGCAGATGCTAAATCGGTTTCAGCGATCGCATGGATGGAAAGTAAAATGTCTGATCTTCTTAAAATCTCTTCCCGTGAACTTATTTCTGCTCCCGCTTGTTCGTATAAAGAATCCGGAGCAAATGCCTGTAATCCAGCATTGGTTTCCAAAAATACATCTATATTATGCTTCCCTAGCAATGCAATATGCTCCGGAAGCAGAGAAACCCGCGTCTCAATCGAAGGTTCGCGCAATATACCGACTGTCATGAATTGTGTAGCTGCTTGATGGTTATTTCCTAAAATAGCTAAAAGAATGCTTTGGTTTGCAGCGCATCAAAAAAAATACATTAGGAAGTAATAAGTTATACGTTTTACGTTGTAAGTCTGGGGCAGATAGGAAGGCTTCTTGTTTGAGGAAGTCCCGTTCTAAAAAAAAATTCTGTTCACTAGCTAAAAGTTCTAACGTACAACGTATAACTTACAACGTAAAACGTATCTTTGCGCCTCGATGAAGCACATACGTAATTTTTGCATAATAGCACATATTGATCACGGTAAAAGCACTTTAGCTGACCGTCTTCTTGAGTATACCAATACCATAACCCAGCGCGAATCACAGGCCCAGTTACTGGACGATATGGACCTTGAACGTGAGCGTGGTATCACCATAAAAAGCCATGCCATTCAAATGGATTACATCCTGGATGGGCAAGCTTACGTATTAAACCTGATCGATACCCCGGGACACGTTGATTTTTCTTATGAAGTTTCACGATCCATTGCCGCCTGCGAGGGTGCGCTATTGATTGTTGATGCATCACAGGGAATCCAAGCGCAGACTATCTCTAATCTTTATCTCGCCCTGGAGCATGATCTTGAGATCATTCCGATATTAAACAAAATGGATCTTCCGGGTGCTATGCCCGAAGAAGTTAAGGACCAGATCATCGAGCTGATAGGCTGCAAGCGTGAGGAGATTATCCCCGCTTCCGGCAAAACCGGAATGGGTGTAAATGATATATTAAAAGCTATAGTTGAAAGGGTGCCTGCGCCTAAGGGAAATCCTGATGGAGAGTTGCAGGCGCTTATTTTCGATTCTGTTTTTAATTCGTTCCGCGGCATAGTAGCCTATTTCAAAGTACTAAATGGTGAGATCCGCAAGGGTGACAAAGTTAAGTTTGTTGCTACCGACAAGGATTATATAGCTGAAGAAGTTGGTACGCTAAAACTTACTCAGAAGCCAAAAGATGTGATCAAAACGGGCGACGTGGGTTATATTATTTCAGGCATTAAAGAAGCCCGCGAGGTTAAGGTCGGCGATACGATAACGCACAAAGAAAAGCCAAGCAAGGAGCCTATCAAGGGATTTGAAGAGGTGAAGCCAATGGTTTTTGCCGGGATCTACCCGGTAGATACGGATGAATACGAAGAGTTGCGTGAGAGTATGCACAAACTTCAGCTCAACGATGCATCGATCGTGTTTGAACCTGAATCTTCGGCTGCCTTAGGGTTTGGCTTTCGCTGCGGTTTCCTGGGAATGCTTCACATGGAAATTATCCAGGAGCGGCTGGAGCGTGAATTCGACATGACGGTTATCACAACTGTTCCAAACGTTTCATACAAAGCATTTACTTCGAAGGGCATTGAGATCGATGTTCACAATCCTTCAGACCTGCCGGATCCAAGTAAACTCGATCATGTTGAAGAACCATACATCAAGGCAAACATAATTACCAAGTCGGAGTTTGTCGGTCCGATCATGTCGCTGTGTATACAAAAGCGTGGTACGATCATCAACCAGTCTTACTTGACCTCCGATCGTGTAGAGCTTATCTTCGAGATGCCAATGGGTGAGATTGTATTTGATTTTTATGATCGTTTGAAAACAATCTCTAAAGGTTATGCATCCTTCGACTATCACCAGATAGGATACCGGCAGTCAGACCTGGTCAGACTTGACATTCTGCTGAACTCCGAACCGGTAGATGCCTTGTCATCCTTAATTCATCGCACCAATTCATATACTTTCGGCAAGAAAATTTGCGAAAAACTGAGAGAGCTTATCCCGCGTCAGCAATTTGAAATTATTATACAAGCATCTATCGGGGCGAAGATCATTGCCAGGGAAACAGTAAAGGCTTTGCGAAAAGATGTTACGGCAAAATGTTACGGCGGTGATATTTCCAGAAAACGTAAGCTCCTGGAAAAACAAAAGAAAGGTAAAAAGCGCATGCGCCAGGTGGGCAACGTGGAAATACCACAAACAGCCTTCATGGCAGTACTAAAGCTTGATTAAACCACTATTATTTATTTCGCGAAATGCGAATATACGGTGTTCAAAACTCAATAAATGTTAATAACGTACGATTTAAGACAATAATGCAACTACTTGACGGAAAATTCGTTTCGGAAAAATTAAAATTAGAGATCGCAGAAGAAGCAGCTCTGGTCCTTAAAGACACAGGACGTAAACCTCATTTGGTTGCCATATTGGTTGGGCATGACGGTGGTTCTGAAACCTATGTTGCCAGCAAAATAAAGAATTGTGAAAAGGTGGGCTTCAATTCTACCCTTTACCGTTTCGAAGATAACATTACCGAAGATGAGCTGCTGGCAAAGATCGAAGAAATAAACGGCGATCCTGATACGGACGGTATTCTTGTTCAACTTCCTTTACCAAAACATATCTCGGCTGATAAGGTAACCGAACGCATCTCTCCGGAAAAAGACGTAGATGGTTTTCACCCGGTGAACCTGGGCCGCATGCAACGGAACCTTCCTTCCTTTTTGCCAGCTACACCTTACGGAATACTATTGATGCTCAACGAATACGGTATTGATACGGCGGGCAAGCATTGTGTTGTGGTAGGAAGAAGTAATATTGTGGGTTCTCCAATGAGCATCCTGATGGCACGTAACGCAAGACCAGGTAACTGTACAGTCACAGTTTGTCACAGCAAAACTCCTGACATAAAAAAATTCACGCTTGACGCCGACATACTTATAGTTGCAATTGGTAAAAAGAACTTCATCACTTCGGACATGGTTAAAGAAGGTGTGATTGTTATTGATGTTGGCATGAACCGTGAAACTTCAACCTCAACTAAGTCAGGTTACAAACTATACGGCGATGTCGACTTTGAGGGAGTTGCTCCGAAATCATCCTGGATCACGCCGGTTCCGGGCGGCGTGGGATTAATGACCATTGTGGGGCTGCTAAAAAATACTCTGGCTTCAGCAAAAAAGGAGATCTATTAATTATCCCCAAAACTGCCACCAGCTTTTTTTCAGTCCTACGTAAATTCCATCGCCGCGGGCTTCGACTGGATAATGATTCAGGTAGTTACCCTGCCCTGCTTTACCCCTTCCCGTTTCCAGATTAAATTCATGGCGATGATATGGACAGATGATATTTCCATTGCTGCACCAGCCCTGGCTCAGCTCAGCACCAGCATGCGGACATTTATTCTGAACGACAAATAAGCGATCGCCGGTTTTTACTGCACATAGTTTCTTCCCCGAGACATTGATCTTTTTTATAAAGTCTTCGCCATCCAGAACCTCTGCAGGAAATATTTTAATCCAAATCATTTTTCTGTCACCGGGATGTCGCAATACTGATAAATAGCAAACGATAGGCGAAACTAAGTATATTTGCATTCAAATTAAAAAATGGCACATCAAATCCCACCCGACGGCACCCTGTTACCTTTAATGGAAGAATTTTATACCATCCAGGGAGAGGGATTCCATTCAGGTAAAGCAGCATACTTCATTCGCCTCGGCGGATGTGATGTGGGATGTCACTGGTGCGACGTTAAAGAAAGCTGGGATGCCGAATTGCATCCTCTTACCAGCGCAGACCAGATCGTCCGGAATGCCGAACAATTTCCGGGCAAAGCAGTCGTGGTGACTGGCGGTGAACCTCTGATCTACAACCTGGATTACCTCACTGGCGAACTTCAAAAAAGAGGAATTAAAACGTTTATAGAAACTTCGGGTGCTTATCCGCTTTCAGGTTCTTGGGATTGGATTTGCCTCTCTCCCAAGAAGTTCAAGTCGCCGAGGCCAGAGATCAGCCCGGTTGCAGGTGAGTTGAAAGTGATAGTTTTTAACAAAAGTGATTTTGCATGGGCCGAGGAACACGCCCGTCATGTTTCGGAAACCTGTAAACTCTATCTTCAGCCTGAGTGGTCAAAATCGGCTGAGATGACTCCTTTAATAATCGAATATGTGATGCAGAATCCCAAGTGGGAGATATCCCTGCAAACGCATAAATATTTGAACATCCCCTAGAAATCGCGATAAATTCCTTTAAGGGCCGGAACAAAACGAGTCTTCTGCTTGTCTGCGGGGCATACTCCTGCATTGAATCAGCCGTTAATGTTCAAAACAACATTCTATTATGGCCAAACTTTTCAATTCATTGAGGGATATTTTCTAACTTCACGTTCCGGCCGATCTATGTATAGACTACTTCTTATATTTTTTTGCCTGCTGCCTGCAGCGGGTTTCGGACAGAAAATAACGTCTTCAACAAACAGGCTTGCGCAGAAGCATTACGAGCAAGCCAATCAGGCTATTGGCGGTAAAACCTACAACAAAGCTATTACTGAATTAACTAAGGCAATCGCTGAGGATGATCGCTTTGTGGCGGCTTATCAGCAGTTAGCCGATATTTACCGCCGGCTTAATGACTATCCTAAAGCCCTGGTCAACTATAAAAAAGTTCTTGAGATTGACCCTGAGTTTTACAATCTCACCTATTTTGGTATTGCTGAAAGTGAATTAAACACTGGTGATTATACAAATGCCTTAATCCACTTCAAGAAATATGCATCGTTTCCGGGGCTTAGTGATGAAAGCAAGATACGCACAGCAAAATATATTGCAGACTGTGTCTTTAGTATTGAAGCCGTAAAAAAGCCGGTCAGCTTTAAGCCTATAAGCCTGGGAAGCGGAATAAACTCTAACCAGGACGAATATTTACCGGTAGTTACCGCTGATGAGGAAACGGTCATATTTACAAGAAAAGTAAACCAAAACGAAGATTTTTACACGAGTGTTAAGAATCAGGATAAATGGCTTGCAGCTAAATCCTTAAGCGCAAATATCAATACATTTGAATTCAATGAAGGTGCCCAGTGCATTTCTCCGGATGGAAATTATCTCTTTTTTACGGGATGCAATCGTCCGGATGGTTTAGGAAGATGTGATATCTATATCTCGAAATGGGAAGGTTCGGAATGGAGCAAACCCTTTAATTTAGGAGCCCCCATAAATACGCCGGGATGGGAGTCTCAGCCCTCCATCAGCGCAGATGGCCGCACGCTCTATTTTGTCAGTACGCGCAACGGCGGCAGAGGGGGTTACGATATCTGGAAATCCGATCTGGGAACAGAGGGTTGGAACACACCTGTAAACCTCGGACCACAGATAAATACTGCATATGATGAACAATCTCCCTTCATTCACCCGGACGATGAAACACTTTACTTTTCGTCGAATGGTTGGCCCGGCCTGGGTAATAAAGATCTTTTTATAACCCGCAGGAAAGAAGGAACAGGCTGGGAAAAACCTCGGAATTTAGGCTATCCGATTAACACCTTCAGAGAGGAAAGCGGACTAAGCCTGAACAGCAGCGGCAGCCTTGCTTTCTTTGCATCTGATAAAGAGGGTGGCTCCGGAGGATTTGATGTCTATTCGTTCGAGATGCCTGACAACCTGAGGCCAAATGCAGTGACCTATGTTAAGGGAATGGTCTATGATAAGAGCACTAAGAAACCTCTTGAAGCAAAAATTCAAATAATTAATCTACGGAGTGGAAACTTTGCATTTGATGATGTCACTGATCCCGTAGAGGGGGAATTTCTTGCAACCATGGCCCCGGGAAACTCTTTTGCCCTGAACGTCTCAAAACCCGGTTACCTTTTCTATTCGCAAAACTTCACTCCCAACCTTCAGCAGGCAGTAAAACCTTATATGATAGAGGTTCCCCTTCAGAAGATTGAGGTGGGCGGTTTGGTAATACTGAACAATATATTCTTTGACACCAATAGTTTTGAGCTTCTGCCTGAGTCAACGACTGAGCTTGGCCAGCTGATCTCATTTCTAAAGGAGAACCCGTCTGTATCTATTGAAATTGCAGGGCACACGGACAATGTCGGTGATGATAAGTCAAACTTAACACTTTCGGAAAATCGGGCGAGGACAGTTTATAACTATCTAACATCAAAACAGATATCTCCGACAAAACTTAGCTTTAAAGGCTATGGAGAAAGTATGCCGGTAACGGATAACAGCACTGAAGAAAAGAGGCAAAATAACCGGCGGACGGAATTTAAAATTATGAAAAAGTAAACGTGCCATGCAGGAATGTTATATTCGGTTCAACAAATAGTATTATGAAGGTCGTATTAATAGCCGCCCTGGTGTTGCTATGTGGATTAAATGGTCTGGCGCAATATCCTGCCGCGTCCATTTCTAATGGTTTAATAGAGGCAGACCTTTATTTACCTGACGCAACACATGGGTTTTATCGCGCAACAAGATTTGATTGGGCCGGCATTGTTTCGAGTTTAAGATACAAGAATCATGAGTTTTTCGGTCAATGGTATGATAAGCATGACCCGATGATACATGACGCTGTCCAGGGACCTGTGGAAGCATTCGATCCAATAGGATATGATACTGCCAAACCGGGAGAAACCTTTCTTAAGATCGGTGTTGGTATACTTCGTAAACCGAACACGAATCCCTATCGCTTTTCCAGCCAATTCGATATTGTTAATGGGGGGAGATGGAAAGTTAAAAGGAAAAAAGACAGAATAGAGTTTACTCACAAGCTGAATGACGCCAGTGGTTTCAGTTATATCTATAGAAAAACTCTCAGACTGTCTAAGAATAAGCCGGAACTGCTTTTAGAACACAGTCTGAAAAATACCGGCAAAAAAGCAATTGCTACTAATACATTTAATCACAATTTCTTTATGATCGATAAGCAAACAACAGGGCCGGATCTTACAGTTACGCTGCCGTTTGAAATCACCAACCAGTCGGCGGGGAAAAACCTGATTATTTTTGAAAAAAATCAACTAAAGTATTTAAGGGAGTTAAATAAGGGCGAAAGCACAATGGAATACCCGAAGGGTTTTACCGGCGACAGAATAGAGGATTATAACTTCACCGTAGCCAATTCCAAAACCGGAGCGGGTGTGAGGATAACGGCCGACCAGCCATTGTCTGCCTTTATGTATTGGTCTGTGCCAACTACTCTTAGTCCCGAACCTTTTATTAAAGTGAATGCTAATCCGGGAGAAAAATTCAACTGGAACATCAAATACGAATTTAAAAGTAAAAAGTAAACAAATGGCGAATAGAAGATCATTTTTAAAAACTTCAGGAGTGATGGCTCTGGGCAGTATGCTGCCCGGCTGGGCTCTGGCTAATTCAATGACTTCCAGGGCGAACTACCCTTCCCCCGGCCTGCAGGTATACACATTATCGGCTCTTCTTAACGCCCCCGGAGCAGATATATACGCGGTTTTAAAGCAAATTGCCGGCATTGGAATTAAAGAATTGGAAACTGCGACTGGCGGTAATGGTCTATACTATGGTCATAAACCAAAAGTGTTTGCGAAAATGGTAAATGATGCAGGCTTGAAATGGATTGGAAACCACATTGGCGGGCTTCCGCGTACTCCGTCTGCGGCATCATCAGCAGCCCGACCAAGAAACCTGAGAGATAACGTCCGGGAAATTGTTGATGATGCAGCTGAAGGAGGCTGTAAATGGGTGGTATGTTCCAGTTCATCCATTTCCACGCTGGATGAGATCAAACGTACCACTGAAATATTTGTAGTTGCCGGCGATCTGGCTGCAAAGAACGATATGAAGTTCGCCTATCATAACCACCAATCGGAATTTCACAAGATAGAAGGTGTAAGCGCGTTTGATTACGTGTTGACCAACACCGACAAGAAGAAGGTCTTTATGGAACTTGATCTGGCCTGGGCCACTGCCGCCGGCCAGGACCCTGCCGCTTTATTTAAAAAGTATCCAAACAGATTCCCATTATGGCATGTAAAAGATCTGGATAAAACTACAGGCAGGCCGTGCCCGGTTGGAACGGGAAAAGTCGACTTTAAGCACATTTTTGCAAACTCGAAGCTGTCGGGTGTTGAGCATACCTTCATTGAGCAAGATGGTGCAAAAACAATAGATGATCCGGCTTCCAGTGTCAGGTGGCTGAAAAGCAATATCTATATCTAAGGAGTTAGGGCTATGCTCCTGGCCGCTTCCGGCATTGTTAAGAACGACTTATAAAATTGCTTCCCGTACCCGGATGAGCTTTGTCATTAGTCCTTCAAGCAAGTCCAAATTAAGCATATTTGCGCCGTCGGATTTCGCGTTTGCCGGATCGGGATGCGTTTCGAAGAAAAGGCCGTCTGCGCCTACAGCGATAGCAGCCTTTGCAATTGTCTCGATGAGCGCCGGCTTCCCCCCTGTTACCCCGCTTGCCTGGTTGGGCTGCTGCAATGAGTGCGTGCAATCCATGACCACAGGAACTCCAAAAGCACGCATTTCAGGGATTCCGCGATAGTCTACGATAATATCCTGGTATCCGAAAGTATTTCCGCGATCAGTAAGGATAACGTTTGGGTTTCCGGATTCGGTTATTTTATCAACCGCCCACTTCATGGAACCCGCAGAAAGAAACTGACCCTTCTTAATATTGACAACCTTCCCCGTTTTTGCAGCTGCTATAAGCAGATCAGTCTGCCGGCATAAAAAGGCCGGTATTTGAAGCACATCGACAAATTCGGCCGCCATTGCCGCTTCATCACTCTCGTGGATATCAGTCACACATGGAATATCAAATTCCCGGCTTACTTTAGCCAATATCTTCAAAGCCTTTTCATCACCAATTCCGGTAAAAGAATCGAGTCTCGAACGATTAGCTTTTCGATAAGATCCTTTAAAAATAAGTGGGATCTGGAGTTTGTCGGCAATTGCTACTACTCTTTCTGCAATTCGAAGAACGATCTCTTCACCTTCAACTACACATGGCCCAGCCATCAGGAAGAAATTACTCGATTGAGAATGTCTGATCCGGGGAATATTATTAATCATCAATTTCCTAGTTCCGATAAAAATTTAATTCGCATTAATTGCACCTCTTCACGGGTATAATCATCATCTCCCAGCTCAGCCAGCGCATTGTCAATAGAATCGACCTCCGATCCCCTGAAATAATCAAACACCTCATCCTGGCGGTCTTCTTCAATTAATTCATCAATGTAATAATTCAGATTCAACTTAGTTCCCGAATTGACGATTGTTTCAAGCTCCTTGAGTATGTCATCATAAGATATACCCTTTGCCGAAGCGATATCTTCAAGAGCTATCTGCCGGTCAATATTCTGAATTATAGAAACTTTCAGTGCCGATTTATTGGCGGCACTTTTAATAACCAAATCTACCGGCCGGTCAATATCATTTTCATCGACGTATTTTTTAATCATGTCAATGAATGGCTGGCCAAACTTCATCGCTTTGCCTGAGCCTACACCCTGAATTTGCTTGAGTTCATCGACAGACACCGGATAATGGGTACACATCTCTTCTAAAGACGGATCCTGGAAGATGACAAACGGAGGCAGGTTCTTTTGCTTAGCGATCTTCTTTCTCAGGTCTTTCAGCATTTGAAGCAGCACCGCGTCCAGGGCTCCTCCCTGATGTTGCGCCTCTTCCACCTCGTCTTCGGCATCAGCCATTAAATAATTCAGGATAAACTTTAATGAATGAGGATTATCAATAAACGCCTTTCCGGATTTTGTCAGCTTTAAAAGCCCATAATTATCGATATCTTTCTGAACAAAGTTATTTAGCACAGCCTGACGCAACAAGGACTTCCACAGTATTTCTCCCTGATCTTTTCCCGAACCAAATAAAGGATGCTTATCATGCTCGTATGACGATATCTGGGAATTCTCCATGCCCATCATAAAGTTGATAATATATTGGTCATCAAACTTCTCACCGAAGTCCTTTATTAAGGTTAGTACCTTTCGCAACGGAGCTTCTGCATCAAAATATTTTTTTGCATGGCGGCAATTATCGCACATATTATTACAGCCGGTTTCATTGAAATTCTCACCAAAATAATGGAGGATCTGTTTACGGCGGCATACGGAAGATTCGGCATAGTCAATAACTTCCTTTAATATCTGGGTTCCGATTTCCCGTTCAGAAACGGGCTTATCTTTCATGAATTTGGTAAGCTTGTCTATATCCTTTTGCGAATAGAAAGCTACGCAGATCCCCTCGCCTCCATCCCTGCCCGAACGGCCGGTCTCCTGGTAATATCCCTCCATACTTTTTGGAATATCATGGTGGATCACATATCGAACATCCGGCTTATCTATTCCCATCCCAAAAGCAATAGTAGCCACTATGACATCTACATCCTCCATCAGGAAAGCATCCTGAGTTTCTGCTCTGGTTTTGGGATCAAGACCTGCGTGGTAAGGCAAAGCTTTTATACCATTCAGTTTTAGAGACTCGGCAACTTCCTCCACTTTTTTGCGGCTGAGACAGTAAACAATCCCGGATTTACCTGAATTCATCTTGGCATACCGGACGATTTCCTTAATAACGTCGCGTTTCGCCCGCACTTCATAAAAAAGGTTGGGTCTGTTAAACGAAGATTTAAAAAGTGAAGCACCTGTCATTTGAAGGTTCTTCTGAATATCCTGCTGAACCTTCGGCGTAGCCGTAGCGGTCAGAGCGATGATAGGGATATTATCGCCGATATTATCAATAACCTGCCTTATTTTTCGGTATTCCGGTCTGAAATCATGGCCCCATTCCGAAATACAGTGAGCTTCATCGACAGCTACGAATGATATTGCTATCCCTCTTAAAAAATCTATGTTCTCTATTTTAGTAAGAGACTCAGGGGCTACATACAATAATTTTGTCGCTCCGCTGGTAACGTCTTCCTTAACGCGGGTGATCTCCGACTTGTTTAACGATGAATTCAGAAAGTGAGCAATACTGTCAGTTCCGCCAAAAGCTCTGAGCTGATCGACCTGATTTTTCATCAAAGCTATCAAAGGTGAGATGACGATAGCTGTGCCGTCGCTCATTAATGCAGGCAGCTGGTAACAAATAGACTTGCCACCGCCTGTAGGCATAATAACGAATGTATCTTTTTTCTGAAGTATGCTGGTTATAATCGCTTCCTGGTCGCCCTTAAAGTTATCAAACCCAAAAAAGTTTTGGAGATTGTCGAATAACGATTTGTTTATTTCCATTGCTTAGCTGGAAAAATTAAAAATGGGTCATAATAATATTCAAAATAACATAAATTTGCCATAAATTATCTTTTTCGTTAAAAAATAATCTATTGAAAAATTCCCGGGAAATAATAGAAATAGCCAAAAAAACTCTGCAAATAGAAGCAGATGGTATTACCCGTATTTCTACACAACTAAACGACGATTTTCCCGAGATAGTACAACAAATCTTATACCTAAATGCCCGGGTTATTGTAACCGGCATCGGAAAAAGCGCAATTATAGCACAAAAGATTGTTGCAACGTTTAATTCCACCGGAACGCCCGCAATTTTCATGCACGCAGCAGACGCGATACACGGCGACCTTGGCATGATACAACAAGATGATTTGATTATCTGCATTTCAAAAAGCGGGAATACTCCTGAGATTAAAGTACTCGTACCCCTACTGAAACAGTCTGATAATAAACTTGTTGCGATGGTCGGGGATACAGATTCTTTTCTCGCGCGGCAAGCGGACTGGGTACTTGACACATCGGTTGATATTGAGGCATGCCCTAATAATCTGGCTCCCACAACTAGTACGACTGCCCAATTGGCGATGGGTGACGCATTGGCAGTCTGCCTGTTAGAATGCCGGGAATTCACTTCAGCAGATTTCGCAAGATATCATCCGGGAGGTGCTTTAGGTAAGCGTCTGTATCTAAAGGTAGGTGATCTGGCCGCATTGAACGAAAAACCGGAAGTTTCTTCAGACACTACCGTAAAAGAGGTTATTGTTGAAATAACAAAAAACAGATTAGGTGCGGTTGCTGTTGTGGATGATAGGCAGCTGAGTGGCATCATTACTGATGGCGATATCAGAAGAATGCTTGAAAAATATGATCGCATTGACAGCCTTCGGGCAAAAGATATAATGAGCACATCTCCAAAGTATATAGATAAAGATGAACTGGCAGTAAATGCGCTTGAGGTCTTAAGAACAAATAATATAACCCAGATACTTGTTGGTTCCAAAACCAAATTTGAAGGATTTATTCATCTGCACGATCTGTTGAAAGAAGGTATCATTTAAAAACATTAACAATCTTATGAAACCTGCACGGGCTCGCCGCTCACAAAAAAAACATAAATATAAGTTCGTGCAAGTTTCATAGCCGCCAAAAAACAATTATATTCTAATGAAAAACAACTACGCCTTAATTATGGCAGGTGGAATTGGCAGCAGATTTTGGCCTATAAGCCGCACTGCGCATCCAAAACAATTTATAGATATTCTGGGTACTGGAAAAACCCTTATTCAGCAAACCTACGATCGCTTTCTTAAAATCTTACCGGCAGAAAATATCTTTATACTGACAAACGAGATCTATTGTGACCTTGTATTGCAACAAATCCCCTCGATGGACAAGAGCAGGATACTTTGTGAACCAGTTATGAGGAATACGGCTCCATGTATAGCTTATGGCTGCCATAAAATCGAAAAGTTAAATCCTGAGGCTGCTATAGTCGTTGCACCTTCGGACCATTTGATCCTTGACACAGAAGAATTCGTAAAAAGCATTCGCAAGTCATTGGAAACAGCCTCTGAAAACGACTGCCTGATAACACTGGGGATAAAACCTTCACGTCCGGATACTGGTTATGGTTATATCCAGTATAACACAAAAAAGATAGATGAGGATTTTTTTAAAGTAAAAACCTTTACAGAAAAACCAAATGTTGACTTAGCCCGGACGTTTATACAGAGCGGGGATTTTTTATGGAATGCCGGAATTTTCGTTTGGTCTGTTAAAAACATCCTTAATTCATTTAAAAAATATTTGCCCGAGATAAACGATATCTTCAACGAGGGCGCTCAGCTGTATAACACCGATAAAGAGACAGAGTTCATACAGGCGGCATTTACCCAGTGCACGAATATCTCGATCGACTACGGCATCCTGGAAAAAGCCGATAATGTCTATGTCTTGCCTTCAGAATTCGGTTGGTCGGATCTGGGCACATGGGCGTCGGTATACGAATTGTCGGATAAGGATTATGTTGGCAATGCTGTTATTCCATCAGAGCGCGTAATAATGTACGATTCATCCAATTGTATGGTGAATGTACCAGAAGGAAAACTGGTGGTGCTACAAGGTTTACACGATTTTATTGTGGTGGAAGACAATAATACTTTGTTGATCTGTCCGCGCGATCAGGAACAGGCGGTTAAACAGATCGTCACAGATATCAAGCAACGTTTCGGAGCGGACTTTATTTAGCACTCATTTTCTGTCTCACAGCTTCATATAATAATACTCCGGCCGAAACAGATACGTTGAGTGATTCAATCTCACCGAACATTGGGATCTTAGCCAGGTGGTCTGAAATACGTATCAGATCGGTAGAAATTCCGGTATCTTCTGAACCCATTATTACCGCGGTCGGAACGGTATAATCAGGCTGGTAGATGTATTCAGTAGTTTTTTCGGTACACGCTACCAGCTGCAAACCTGATTCCTGAAGGAACCTGGCTGTTTTGACGAGGCTCTCGTGCCGGCATACCGGAACCTTATAGAGCGCACCTGCAGAAGTTTTGATTGCGTCCGGATTGATCTGCGCAGATCCTTTGGCAGGTACGATAATGGCATGCACCCCCGCGCACTCAGCGCTGCGTGCGATAGCGCCAAAATTCCTGACGTCGGTAATGCCATCCAGCATCAAAACAAGTGGCACTTCTCCCCTTTCGTAAATAGCCGGAATTACATTCTCGATCTTCTCGTAAGTGATTGGTGAGATAAAGGCTACCGCGCCCTGGTGGTTCTTGGGCGTAAGCCTGTTTAATTTCTCAATTGGTACAAGTTGAAACACGATGTCATTTTCCTTCAGCATGCTCCGCAATTCCAGCATAATTCCGCCAGTTAATCCTCTCTGAAGAAAGAGACTTTCTATTTCCTTTCCGCTTCTGATCGCCTCAATGACTGCACGGATACCAAAGACCATTTGATTAGACTCATGAGAAGACGGATCCCGTCTCCGGTTGAAAGAGTTAGTGTTCATTTATACTTTTTTTTGATGGCACCAAGGTAGATATAATTTCTATTTCGGCATTAGAGCGAACAAATTAAGCAAACCCTTTTTTGACTTATTAACATCCGAAAAAGTTATAAACATATTGAATCTGATATTTCAAAAAGCAAACGCGCTTGAATATCCATACTTTCCTAACAGTCAATGTTAACAGGAACACGTTTGAATCAGGTGGCGGCTAATAGTGTGTTTTGCTAAAAATATACGTTGTGAAAAACTAAAAACTTTGACGATCCTTTTTTGCATATTTTTGTTGTCATGAGTTTAGATAACGAACAGGATTTTAGCAGAGGGAACAAAAACACACTGCAGGGCGACCGGAGAAACAGGCTAAGTACCATAGTCAGCGGCCTGGGAAAGTTACCGCCGCAGGCCCTGGATCTGGAAGAAGCAGTACTGGGAGCATTAATGCTCGAGAAAGATGCTCTTTCGGCTGTCATCGATATCTTGAAACCTGATGTTTTTTACAAAGACAGTCACCAGAAGATATTCGAAGCAATACAGTTTCTGTTTCAAAAGTCCTCACCTATCGATATTCTTACCGTTACGGCTCAACTGCGCCAACAGGGTGATCTTGAAATGATCGGTGGCGCTTACTACATCACCGAACTCACGAATCGTGTAGCTTCTGCAGCAAATATCGAATATCATGCAAGGATCATTTCGCAAAAGTTTATTCAGCGTGAGCTTATCCGGATCTCGACTGAGATCATAAGTAACGCATATGAGGATACGACGGATATTTTCGATCTTCTGGACCACGCTGAGAAAAACCTCTTCGACATAGCTCAAAATAATCTGCGCCGAGATTCGAGAAAAATGGACGATATCATACGTGAATCGCTGGAAAATTTGGAGAAGATAAAAGATAAAGTTGACGGACTGACGGGGGTCGCTTCAGGCTTTACGGCGCTGGATAGGATGACTTCCGGATGGCAGCCCTCAGATCTGGTAATCATTGCGGCGAGACCGGCGATGGGTAAAACAGCCTTTGTTTTAAGTTGTGCGAGGAACGCCGCGGTTCAATTCGGGAAACCCGTTGTGTTCTTCTCTCTCGAAATGTCGTCGGTGCAACTGGTTAATCGTCTGATTTCCGGTGAAACTGAAATCGAACAGGAAAAGATCCGTAAGGGCCATCTGGCAGAATGGGAATGGCAACAGCTCCATTCGAAAATAGGTAAGCTTACCGAGGCCCCTCTGTTCATCGATGACACGCCCGCGCTCAATATTTTTGAATTCCGGGCAAAATGCAGACGTCTGAAAGCTCAGTACGATATTCAGATGATCATCATTGACTACCTGCAGCTGATGCACGGAAAAAGTGATGGCAAAGGTGGAAACCGTGAACAGGAGATAGGTAGTATTTCAAGAGCTTTGAAATCTGTCGCCAAAGAACTTAATGTCCCTGTTCTGGCCCTTTCGCAACTAAGTCGTGCCGTGGAAAACAGGCCCGGAGGCAGTAAGAAGCCCATGCTTTCGGATCTACGGGAATCGGGATCTATTGAGCAGGACGCTGACATGGTCCTTTTTCTATATCGCCCCGAGTATTATGGTTTGACCGAAGACGAACAAGGGCGCTCGACCGTTGGTATCGGTGAGGTCATCGTAGCAAAACACCGTAATGGCGAGACCGGAACAGTGCCACTTCGCTTCGTCGGAAAGTTTGTGAAATTTTTAGATCTCGAAGAAGATTTCTCTGTTTCTTCCAATCCGAATCCTTTTGCAGGAATAGCGCCTTCCCAGGATTTCGAAAAGCCTAATAATTTTATCATCCGCCCATCCAGGATGGATGACCTGGATGATGAGCCGCCATTCTAATAAGGCTAGTGCCACTTCAGCAGTTATAAGAAAAGGCCCAGCAGGATACCTGCGAGGATCAGGAATGGTGTTCTGACCCTGGTAAATAATAGCAACAGGAAGGTAATAACGACTATACCTACTGTCATCAGGCTTATCCCGAAAGGTTGTAGCAGTAAGAGGAATGCTGCCCCCATAAATCCTACTGATACGGCATTTATTCCCGACAGAGAGTTTTTAATCCTGGTAATCTTTCTCAGATCGTTCCAGAAGGGGACAATAAAAAGAATAAGTATCAAACCAGGCAAATTTATCCCCAGAACAGCGATCAGGCCGCCTGCAACCTGTCCGTAAAAATCGTAGCCCGCATTTTTTAATGTCATTCCGCCTACAAAGGAAGTAAACGCAAAGGTTGGGCCTGGAAGTGCCTGCTGCAAGGCATAGCCAGACAAAAACTGGTCAGAGGTCAGGTAATCCTTCATACCGACAAACTCTGTATACATGAACGGGACTAATACCTGCCCGCCGCCGAAGATCATTATGCCATTGCGATAAAAGTTCTCGAACAAACGTATAGGCAAGCTAAACGGCGAAGTCCGGTTAATTAAAGCACCAAGTCCTGCAAAAAAGAGCAGTACACCAATAAAATATGCAATTTTCCTGGGATTGATCTTCGCAAACAGCTTACTTCTGATCTCCGTTTCTTCTAGTGGTGTGTCTATTGCCGACGAGATTATACCCGCAATAAGTATTATGATCGGAAAGGCGTATGCGTTTCTGAGAATAAGAGTGGCGATAAGTGAGGCGCCGGCAAGCCAGAATGCTGTTTGAGTTTTAAGAATTGAACGGCCAATCTTAAAAGCAGCATAGCCCACTATACCCACTGCAACGGGCTGTATGAACTCAAGCACCCGGGCAAACTTCTCCTTTTGGCCAAGCATCGTATAACTAAGCACTGCAACTGTCATAATGGTAGCTGAAGGGATTATCCAGATTAAAAACGCTGTAATCGCAATAGGTAATCCCCCTACCTTGTAAGCAATTCCAACCAGTGTCTGAGTGGACGAGGGACCTGGCAAGACCTGTGTCAGCGCATTGAGCTCCAGCAGTTCGCTTTCAGAAATGTACTGCCGCTTATGAACAAAGTTCTTCAGCATCATTCCCAAGTGCGCAGTAGCGCCACCGAATGCTGTGAAGGTAAACCATACCACATCACTTAAAAATAACAGGTGGCGTTTACTGGGCATGACTTAATCGTCTTCGTAATCTAAGCCCATGATCGAATTATAAACACCCTGCAATTCTGAGAAAGCGTGCATATCCCTTGCACCCCGGGCGATCTCCATTCCTTTCTTATAGGTAGATATAGCGTCGGCTTTACGGTCTATTTGTTCGTAAAGCTTTCCTGCATGATAGTATGTGCCTACGTAATCCGGATGATTATTCAGAAGATCTTCATAATAGATTATGGCTTTCTCCCACTCATTTGAGTTCAGATATTCCGTTGCTATCGCATATTTCAAAAATGGATCATTAGGTTCATTTTGCAGGAAATTCAGAAGCTTTTCTAATCGTATATGGTGCATTTTATTTTAGCTTTTTTGAGTAGATTTGTAAAAACCGAATCTATATGAAGATATTAGTTTGTGTCAGCAACGTACCGGATACAACAACAAAAATAACTTTTAGCAGTGATAATACCCAATTCAACACAGCAGGGGTTCAATATATACTGAACCCGTATGATGAGATCGCTTTAGCCCGTGCCATCGAGCTATCCGAAGGCGGTAAAAGCACAGTCACTGTTATTCATGTAGGCGAATCATCTTCTGAGCCGACGATAAGAAAAGCGCTGGCCATTGGTGCAGATGATGCGGTACGTATAAATGCATTTCCGCGCGATGCCTATTTTGTGTCTTTCCAAATCGCAGAATATGCTAAGTCAAATGGGTTTGATCTGATCTTAACCGGCAGAGAGTCGATAGACTATAATGGCTCGCAGGTTGCTGCCATGATCGGTGAGTTTCTTGACATTCCATCCATTTCCATTATTAAAAAACTAAACACCGATGGAAATAGTTCATCCATAGAGCGTGAGATAGAAGGCGGAAAGGAAATGATAAAAGTTGATTTTCCCTTTATTGCAAGCTGCGCCGAAGGTGTTGCTGAACCAAAGATTCCTAATATGCGAGGTATTATGTCGGCAAGAACTAAGCCCCTGCAGGTTTTAGAAGCAAAGGAAATAGAAAAGCTGGTTTCATTTAAATCTTACTCCACTCCTGCCCCCCGCGGTTCTGTAAAGATGTTAACACCGGATGAAACAGAAAAGCTTGTTGAATTATTACATACAGAAGCAAAAGTCATTTAATACAATATTAATTTCCCTCAGGGGGTAAAAAGCGAATATGTCAGTTCTAGTATATGTAGAGAATGCGGAAGGCAAGTTTAAGAAATCTACGTTTGAAGTAGTTTCTTATGCCAAAGCTATTGCAGATCTTTTAAGCACGGATCTTATTGCAGTATCAATCGGAACCGTAGCACAGGACGAATTAAATGTCCTGGGAAAATACGGGGCATCAAGAATACTTAATATAAGCGACGACAGACTGAAAACATTTGTTAACCAGGCCTATGCAACGGTGATTTCTGAAGCCGCGGAAAAAGAAGGGGCAGATGTTGTCGTATTGGCGAATTCATTTAGCGGCAAAGGACTCGCTCCGCGAATTGCAGTTAAATTAAAGGCCGGGCTTGCGGATTCGGCCATCGGGCTGCCTAACTTGGAAAACAACAGTTTCACCGTCCGGAAAACAGCATTTTCAGGCAAAGCCTTTGCGCTTGTTGAGCTTAGTTCAGCAAAAAAAGTGATTGCATTAAATCCCAACTCTCACCAGCTCAAAGAAATCGCGGCTGAAGGAAAAATTGAAGCATACCAGCCAGAAATAAAGGAAAGCGACTTGCGCATCAAAGTGACCGATGTTGTACGTGCTACCGATAAAATCGCTCTTCCGGATGCCGAGCTGGTTGTGTCGGCCGGCCGGGGATTAAAAGGCCCTGAGAATTGGAAGATCATAGAAGATCTGGCGGAAGCGCTCGGAGCGGCCACTGCTTGCTCAAAGCCTGTGTCAGACGCTGGGTGGCGTCCGCATGAAGAACATGTTGGCCAGACCGGGATTGCCGTAAGCCCTAATCTATATATTGCTGTTGGAATTTCAGGCGCTATACAACACCTTGCTGGCGTCAGCTCATCTAAAACTATCGTGGTAATTAATAAGGATCCGGAAGCACCATTCTTCAAAGTTGCAGATTATGGCATAGTTGGTGATGCATTTGAAGTAGTACCTAAATTAACAGAAGCTGTAAAAGCTTACAAATCACATTCCTAATAGCGATGGTGATCTGCGTACATGTTAAGCTTTTTTAATGAAGAAGATAAAATTAGATATAGTTGGGTTATCTTATAGTCAGACACAGTCAGGTGCTTATGCCTTGGTCCTTGGCGAGGTAAACGGCCGAAGAAGACTACCGATTATTATTGGAGGGTTTGAGGCTCAGGCAATAGCGATTGAGATTGAAAAGATGACTCCGAGCCGGCCACTTACACACGATCTTTTTAAGTCAGTCGCCGAAGCTTATTCCATCAATGTGCAGGAAGTCATTATCTACAACCTCGTAGATGGAATCTTTTACGCTAAACTTATCTGCAGTGATGGCAAAAAAACAACAGAAATAGACGCGCGTACGTCTGATGCTATAGCTCTGGCAGTAAGATTTGAATGCCCGATCTATACGTATGAATTTATCCTGGCAACAGCCGGGATCGTCATAGAAGGAAACGAATTTGTATTTCTCGAAAATATTGAGCCGCAACCGGAAGAAAAAACTCCTTCGGCAACAATAAGTTACAGCTCGCTGAGTGATGCAGAGCTGAAGACAAAACTCAAGGAAGCCCTTTCTGATGAAGCTTATGAAAGAGCCGCGAAAATACGTGACG
This sequence comes from Daejeonella sp. JGW-45, assembly GCF_029360805.1. Classification (GTDB taxonomy): domain Bacteria; phylum Bacteroidota; class Bacteroidia; order Sphingobacteriales; family Sphingobacteriaceae; genus Daejeonella. Next base: position 126,676 of record NZ_JARKNC010000002.1, read on the forward strand.
AGCTTTCAAGGAGAAAATCTTCTTAGCAGATCATCCTGCAGTTTTTATAACGCATTGGTTTATATTTAAATTAGTCCTATCTTTTGTTATAAATATAGCTGCTTAATATGAATATAAAACTGCGTCTGATCACCCTTAACTTCCTTCAATTCTTTATCTGGGGTTCCTGGTTAATATCTCTTGGCGGGTATATGATCGTTACCCTGCAGTTTACGGGAGTTGAAGTAGGCAGCATATTTGCCACAATGGGAATCGCCTCTTTATTTATGCCGGCGGTTATGGGAATTATTGCGGACCGTTTCTTTAATGCCGAGCGCGTATTGGGAGCCTGTCACATCGCTGGTGCGTTGCTGCTGTTTCTTGCAGCTCAGATAAAGGATTATCCGTCCTTGTATATTATAATGCTGTTTTATTGTATGGCTTATATGCCTACTATAGCTTTAGCGAACACCGTGTCCTATAATGCTCTGGAAAAGAGCAACATGAATATCGTAAAGTCTTTCCCTCCTATTCGTGTCTGGGGTACGATAGGATTTATAATTGCTATGTGGGTTGTTGACCTGCTTAACCTTACGAAAAGCCCGCTACAATTATATGTAAGTGCTGCAGCCTCTCTGCTTCTGGGACTTTATGCTTTTACAATGCCACCCCGCCCGCCTTTAAAATCCGGCGATGCACGGAGTTTTTCTTCAACATTGGGACTGGACGCACTGGTGCTCTTCAAATCGCGGAAGCTCGCCATATTTTTTATTTTCTCTATGTTCCTTGGCGCCGCGCTTCAAATAACAAACCTATTTGGCGGTTCATTCCTTGACGATTTCAAAACCACTTATCCCGATTCATTCGGTGTTCAGCATCCAAACCTGCTGTTGTCTATTTCTCAGATCTCAGAAACGCTGTTTATTTTAACGATCCCCTTTTTTCTTCATAAGTTCGGTATCCGTAAAGTAATGTTATTTAGCATTATAGCGTGGGTATTACGCTTTGCGCTATTCGGCATCGGTAATCCGGGTGATGGCTTGTGGCTCCTCGTGCTGTCCATGGTAATCTACGGGATGGCATTTGATTTCTTTAATATTTCAGGCTCCCTATTTGTAGAAAGGGAATCGGATCCCGCTATCCGGGCAAGTGCACAGGGTCTGTTTATGTTAATGACAAACGGACTCGGAGCATTCTTTGGTGGAATATTAAGCGGCTGGGTTGTTGATTTTTTCACGGCTGGCGGCATTCGCGACTGGCAAAGCATCTGGTTCACGTTTGCCGGCTATGCGCTGATACTGGCAGTTATATTTCCAGTGGTGTTCAAATACAAGCACTTGCCTGATCAGTTAGAGGCAGTGAAAAATGAGCTGTGAGTATTGAGATGAGCTATGGGCGGTGAGAAATGAGCTCATAGCCCAATGCCCATAGCTCATCTCAATACTATCTATTTTTCAACTCAACGTAATCACGAAGCGTTTCACCCACATAAATTTGTCTCGGGCGACCGATCGGCTCCTTATTTTCACGCATCTCTTTCCATTGTCCGATCCAGCCTGGTAAACGTCCAAGAGCAAATAAAACTGTAAACATATCTGTTGGGAAACCTAAAGCACGATAGATGATCCCTGAGTAGAAGTCTACATTCGGATACAATTTTCTCTCTACAAAATACGGATCATTCAGGGCTGCAGTTTCCAATTTCTTAGCAATATCAAGAACTGGATCACTAATACCCAACTTGTCCAATACATCATCACAAGCCTTCTTTATAAGCTTTGCTCTCGGGTCAAAGTTTTTATAAACCCGGTGACCGAATCCCATCAAACGGAAAGGATCATTCTTGTCTTTTGCTTTATTGATCCATTTATCTGTATCGCCGCCATCATTTTTTATTTGCTCCAGCATCTCGATCACGGCCTGATTTGCTCCACCATGTAAAGGGCCCCACAAGGCCGAAATCCCGGCAGATATTGACGCATACAGATTACACTCAGACGAACCAACCATTCTTACTGTAGATGTTGAACAATTCTGCTCATGATCGGCATGAAGAATGAACAATACATTCATCGCCGACACAAATACAGGATCTATTTCTACGTCTTCGGTCCTCTGACCGAATGTCATATTCAGAAAATTGCTTACATAATCAAGCTTGTTCAGCGGATAAATTACCGGGTGACCTAAAGACTTTTTATAGATCCAGGAAACAACCGTTGTCATTTTGGCCAAAAGCTTAATAATAGTTTGATTTTGTTCCTCTGCCGACTGCCTTGAATTAAGAGATTCAGGATAAAAAGCTGACAATGAGCATATAAGAGAAGACAACTGACCCATTGGGTGAGACTTAGAAGGAAATCCATCAAAGAATTTCTTCATATCTTCATGAACCAGGGTATGTTTAGAAATATCAGTTTGGAACGCATCCAATTCACGCTGTGTTGGTAATTCTCCGTAGATCAGAAGATAAGCAACTTCAAGAAATGTTGATTTTTGGGCAAGCTCCTCGATCGCGTATCCACGGTATTTTAATATTCCCTCTTCGCCGTCCAGAAAAGTTATAGCACTTTTTGTAGCACCCGTATTTTTGTAACCAGAATCCAGGGTAACATAGCCGCTTTGATCGCGAAGTTTTGAAATATCAACTGCTTTTTCCCCTTCAGTACCTTCAATGATTGGTAATTCGTACGTTTTATCTCCTATGGTTAGGGATGCTGATTCAGACATATTGGTTTATAGTAGTTATTAGACAAAACTAATAATTATGGTGGTTTATGTGGTAATTTTCAGGAAAGGTTTTGCAATATTTTTGTTAGCGGAATGTAATTCGCGCTAATCTCCAACTATTTAATGAAAATCAAAGAGCTCTAAAAAGGTATTTTATATAATTCCAGCTTAAGCTTCCGGCCTATTTTGCGCCGAGGGTGTCTTTGACTTCACCACAATTCAGCATTTCGTCACCATAGTAAGGATTCATGACTTCCTTCTCAGCGGAAAGCCAATAAGCTCCTTCGCCTTCATTTGCCATTGGGCAATATTGAACGAACAACGTTCCTGAGTTTACATCTGCATGCTTCATCAGAGCAATCACGTCAGAACTTAATGCTGTAAAATGAACGCGTTGTTCTTTTAAATCTTTAGCATTTGAAATTTTACCAGCCAGAGCTGCCGTATTCTCGCAACCATCAACCTTGGAAAGTGCAAAGGCTAGTTCTTTTGCAGCCTCTTTCGCAGCAGGGAAGTCGGAGGAAACAAGCACGTCTTTCAATGTTAGATAGTGGTTATACACCTGCTGTGTGTTCTCATCTTTAATATCAGCAATTGACGTTGAAGAAACTGAGGCAGAATCGGCTGTGTTCTTCTTATTTGAATCGGCAGTCTGGTTACAGGAAACAGATGCACATGCGATAATTAATCCGGAAACAATTAGTTTTACTTTCATCATGGTTCGTTTAATTTTCAAATATCGGTAATTATTGGTAAACGAGATCAAAAAACAGAAAGTCCCGTAAATACGGGACTTTCTGACAGATCTATGATCACAAACTAAACCCGTAGGCTAATCGCAAAGCAACCTGCCCCGGGTTCTTGAGCGACAATAAATTTGCGCTGCCGGTCATTCCTTCATAGCGCAATCCGACGTCTATGCCTAAGTTCGTTCCAACCCCTATCCCCGGTGCATATACAAAAGCCGTCTTTGCTCCATCACGCATAGGAAAGGCTGCTCCAACCTCACCGGAAAAGTAAAATCTCTGTACCGGGAATACTTTAAGACCTACCTTTACCGGGATGTAGTCCAAATTATCAACTATCTCGCCGGCCGGGGTTACAGCTGAATAAATTTCAGAGTCTACGGAGAAGGTATTATATCCTACCGACAATAATCCTGAAACGTTACTTGTAAAGTCCTTTTGTAATCTAAGATCCCCGCCAAATGCAAATTTATACCCGTCGGTAGTAGGGATGCCAGCATTCAGGCCAATTCCCAAACGTGTGGCTTTAGAATCTCCATCACTCGCAGGTGCATTGGTTTGCGCGTTGGAGTTAGATGATCCGATAAGAATAGCAACCGCAGCTGCTGCAGATGCAAATAAAAATTTAGTCTTGTTCATAAGGTACTGTTTAGAGTAATAATTAAACTCATGCCCTTCTAAACAAGGTCTGTGCCAATAATTGCCCCTACGCCAGTTCACAGTGACTGCCGTCCATGCGGGCGATCACCGCTTAAGTATCAAATATCCTTTATTCACCTGTTTGATCCTTTCGTTGCCCACTGTCCGGTAAGTATATATTACATAGAAATAAACCCCATCGGTCAGAGGCAGCTCCGAGTTAACCAACATGCCTTTGTTGGCGAAGCCTTTAAAACTCCTGTCGCTATTATTATAGTTTTTTAATGCAAAAAGCTCATTTCCCCAACGGTTAAAGATCAGAACCTCGTTATCTGGATAAAGCTCTACGTTTTGTATCGTAAAAAATTCATTGCCATTCCCGTCGTTATTAGGCGACATCAACGGATCAGGAATTATCGCATTGTTAACAGGCTCGTCCTGCGGTACATCGGTGGTTGGCGGAGGAGGATATATGTCATTTATTATTACAACAGCAGCATTTCCTATATGCACATCCGGATTTGAAACCGTCCTGATCTTCAAAATGATATCTTCATCACCCTCCTCAAAGCCGTCGTTCAAAGCAGCTATTGTTATCTTTTCTGTTGTCGATAAGGCTCCTTTTGGAATTTTCAAGCTCATATCCTGGTCTAAAACCAGATAATCCCGTTCCCGTTGAGCTTTACCGTTATAATCAACGGTTATAACCACATCCTCCGGGAATGGGCGAAGCAGTCGCGCGGTTACGGCAATTTTATTTCCTTCTCTTACGGACGACAGTACCGGCGTTAAATTAACGGTAGTATATGCATTTACATTTATCGTAACCTTCGCTTCGTCACATTCGCCGGAAGTATTGCATACCCTATATGTAAACTCAGCAATGCCTGCAAAATCCCTATCTGGCGTAAAAGTAAATTTCCCATCCTCTTCAAAGGTAATCTTGCCGTTTTGAGGACCGGTTAATTTGGTAAAGGTTAATTTATCAGACTTAGGATTGCTATCGTTCGGAGCTACATCTCCCATTAAGAGCTTGTCCTGGTCAATATTAAAACTATCGTTCTTCGCCAAAGGCAAACATGCTGCTGGCATAACTTCAGCTTTGACGCTAATTGTACATCCTGCCGCGTCCGTTACAAGCATTTCATACGTTCCGGCAGCTACGTTTTTCAGCTCCGGATCCGTTGCAGAGATGCTTCCTGACCATGAGATCTTATATGGTGTGACTCCCCCGGTTATTTTGCTGACAATAGAGCCGTCATTGTTCAGACAGCTAGCATTTTTCGCGGATAATGTTGCACGTAAGGGCTCGGGCTGACTTATACTCACATCTGCACTGGCCGTGCAATTCGCTGCATCGGTTACAATAACCTTGTAGTTTCCTGACGCCAATAGTGTTAGATCTTTTGTCGTCTGGCCGTTGCTCCAGGCGTAGGTATACGGAGCTGTTCCGCCTTTTATACCCAGAGAAATTGCGCCTGTATTTGATCCGCTGCATGAAACATCTGATTTACTTACAGCAAGTTCAAGCTTCGGGGGCTGCGATATCGTAATTGCTGATCTGGCAATACATCCATTTGCATCGGTAATGGTTACAGTGTAATTCCCCGCTGCAAGGCCTGTTGCATTCTGAGTCGTCTGGCCGTTACTCCACAGGAAGGTATAAGCTCCTGTTCCGCCACTGACTGTCAAGGCTGCAGAGCCTGTGGAAGTACCAAAGCAGTTTGCTGGTGTAGCAACGGCAGTAGCTGTGATCTCTGTTGGTTCGGTGATCGTAACCGGTATGGTTTTCTTGCAACTATTTGCATCGGTGATGGTTACTGTGTAATCCCCTGCCGCAAGGCCCGTTGCATTCTGAGTCGTTTGGCCGTTGCTCCACAGGAAGGTGTAAGCTCCCGTTCCGCCACTAACCGTCAGGGTGGCAGAACCTGTGGATGCTCCAAAGCAGTTTGCTGGTGTAGCAACGGCAGTAGCTGTTATCTCTGTCGGTTCGGTAATGGTAACCGGTATGGTTTTCTTGCAACTGTTTGCATCGGTGATGGTTACTGTATAGTTACCTGCAGTCAAACCTGTCGCATTCTGGGTCGTCTGTCCGTTACTCCACAGGAAGGTGTAAGCTCCCGTTCCACCACTAACCGTAAGGGTGGCAGAACCTGTGGATGCTCCAAAGCAGTTTGCTGGTGTAGCAACGGCAGTAGCTGTGATCTCTGTTGGTTCGGTGATCGTAACCGGTATGGTTTTCTTGCAACTGTTGGCATCGGTAATGGTTACCGTATAATTTCCTGCCGCAAGGCCGGTTGCATTCTGAGTCGTTTGGCCGTTGCTCCACAGGAAGGTGTAAGCTCCCGTTCCGCCACTAACCGTCAGGGCAGCGGAACCTGTAGATGTGCCATAACAGTTTACTGGGGTTGGGGCAATACTAGCGATAATCTCTGTTGGCTCAGTAATGGTAACCGGTATGGTTTTCTTGCAACTGTTCGCATCGGTGATGGTTACTTTGTAATCCCCTGCAGTCAAACCTGTTGCATTCTGGGTCGTCTGACCGTTACTCCACAGGAAGGTATAAGCTCCTGTTCCACCACTAACCGTCAGAGCAGCAGAACCGGTAGATCCCCCATAGCAGTCTACAGCGGTTGGGGTAACACTGGCAATGATTTCTGTTGGTTCAGTGATCATAACCGGAACTACCTTCTCACAGCCATTGGCATCGGTAACGGTTACCGTATAATTCCCTGCTGCAAGACCCGTCGCGTTCTGAGTCGTTTGACCGTTACTCCACAGGAAGCTGTAAGCGCCCGTTCCACCGCTAACCGTAAGGGTTGCAGAACCTGTGGATCCTCCAAAGCAATTTACCGGGCTGGCAACGGCTGTAGCTGTAATCTCAGCTGGCTCGGTAATGGTAACCGGAACTACCTTCTCACAACCATTGGCATCCGTAATGGTTACCGTGTAATTACCTGCTGCCAAACCTGTTGCATTCTGGGTGGTCTGACCATTACTCCACAGGAAAGTATAAGTTCCTGTCCCACCACTTACCGTTAAGGTTGCAGAACCTGTGGAACTACCAAAGCAGTTTGCCGGGGTAGCAACGGCGGTAGCGGTAATCTCAGTCGGTTCAGTGATCGTAACAGGTATAATTTTCTGGCAACTGTTTGCATCCGTAATGGTTACTGTATAGTTGCCTGCAGCTAAACCTGTTGCATTCTGAGTCGTCTGACCGTTACTCCACAGGAAAGTGTAAGCGCCTGTCCCGCCACTGACTGTCAGGGTTGCAGAACCTGTGGACGTGCCATAACAGTTTACAGGGGTAGCAACGGCGGTAGCGGTAATTTCAGTTGGTTCAGTGATCGTAACCGATATGGTTTTCTGGCAATTGTTTGCATCCGTAATGATTAACGTGTAATTCCCCGCAGCCAAACCTGTTGCATTTTGAGTCGTCTGGCCGTTACTCCAAAGGAAAGTATAAGCCCCCGTTCCGCCACTAACTGTCAGGGTTGCCGAACCTGTTGACGTGCCATAGCAGTTTACAGGAATAGCAACGGCGGTGGCTGTAATCTCAATTGGTTCGGTAATCGTAACAGGTATGGTTTTCTGGCAACTGTTTGCATCGGTGATGGTTACCGTATAGTTCCCTGCAGCCAAACCTGTTGCATTCTGAGTCGTCTGACCATTGCTCCACAGGAAGGTATAAGCTCCCGTTCCACCACTGACGGTCAGGGTTGCGGAACCTGTGGATCCTCCAAAGCAGTTTACAGCGGTTGGGGTAATACTGGCAAGTATTTCTGTTGGTTCAGTAATCGTAACCGGAACTACCTTCTCACAACCATTGGCATCGGTGATGGTTACCGTATAGTTCCCTGCAGCCAAACCTGTTGCATTCTGGGTCGTCTGGCCGTTACTCCACAGGAAGGTATAAGCTCCCGTCCCACCACTGATCGTTAAGGTTGCAGAACCTGTGGAACTACCAAAGCAGTTTGCCGGGGTAGCAACGGCGGTAGCTGTAATCTCAGCTGGCTCGGTAATGGTAACCGGAACTACCTTCTCACAACCATTGGCATCCGTAATGGTTACCGTGTAATTACCTGCTGCCAAACCTGTTGCATTCTGGGTGGTCTGACCATTACTCCACAGGAAAGTATAAGTTCCTGTCCCACCACTTACCGTTAAGGTTGCAGAACCTGTGGAACTACCAAAGCAGTTTGCCGGGGTAGCAACGGCGGTAGCGGTAATCTCAGTCGGTTCAGTGATCGTAACAGGTATAATTTTCTGGCAACTGTTTGCATCGGTAATGGTTACGGTATAGTTCCCTGCTGCAAGGCCTGTTGCATTCTGAGTCGTCTGACCGTTACTCCATAGAAAAGTGTAAGCGCCTATCCCACCGCTAACCGTCAGGGTTGCGGATCCTGTGGACGTGCCATAGCAGTTTACCGGGGTAGCAACGGCGGTAGCTGTAATCTCAATTGGTTCCGTGATCGTAACCGGAACAACCTTCTCACAACCATTGGCATCCGTGATCGTGACCGTATAGTTCCCTGCTGCAAGGCCTGTTGCATTCTGAGTCGTTTGACCATTACTCCATAGGAAAGTGTAAGCTCCTGTCCCACCACTGACTGTCAGGGTTGCAGAACCTGTGGAACTACCAAAGCAGTTTGCCGGGGTTGGGGTAATACTGGCAAGTATTTCTGTTGGCTCTATGATGCTCACCGGTATAATTTTCTGGCAGCTGTTTGCATCGGTGATCGTAACGGTATAGTTGCCCGCCGCAAGGCCTGTTGCATTCTGGGTGGTCTGACCATTGCTCCACAGGAAGGTATAAGCTCCTGTCCCGCCGCTAATCGTTAAGGTTGCAGAACCTGTCGATGTACCGTAACAGTTCACAGCGGTTGGGGTAATACTGGCTATGATTTCTGCTGGCTCAGTGATGCTCACTGGTATGGTTTTCTGGCAATTGTTTGCATCCGTAATGGTTACCGTGTAATTCCCCGCTGCAAGGCCTGTTGCATTTTGAGTCGTCTGGCCGTTACTCCACAGGAAGGTATAAGCGCCCGTTCCGCCACTAACCGTTAAGGTTGCAGAACCTGTGGATGTACCAAAGCAGTTTGCCGGGGTAGCAACGGCTGTAGCGGTAATTTCAGTTGGTTCAGTGATCGTAACCGGTATGGTTTTCTGGCAACTGTTTGCATCGGTAATGGTCACAGTGTAATTCCCTGCAGACAAACCTGTTGCATTCTGGGTCGTCTGACCATTGCTCCACAGGAAGGTATAAGCGCCCGTTCCGCCACTCACCGTCAGGGTAGCAGAACCTGTAGCCGTTCCAAAGCAGTTTACCGGGGTTGGGGTAACACTAGCAATGATTTCTGTTGGTTCAGTGATCATAACCGGAACTACCTTCTCACAGCCATTGGCATCCCTAATGATTACCGTATAGTTCCCTGCAGCCAAACCTGTTGCATTCTGAGTCGTCTGACCATTACTCCACAGGAAGGTATAAGCGCCTGTTCCGCCATTGACTGTCAGGGTTGCAGAACCTGTTGAGATGCCAAAGCAGTTTACAGGGGTAGCAACGGCTGTAGCTGTAATCTCAGTTGGTTCAGCGATCGTAACAGGTATAATTTTCTGGCAACTGTTTGCATCGGTAATGGTTACTGTATAGTTCCCTGCAGCCAAACCTGTTGCATTCTGGGTCGTCTGACCATTGCTCCACAGGAAGGTATAAGCGCCCGTCCCGCCACTAACCGTCAGGGTTGCGGAACCTGTGGAACTACCAAAGCAGTTTGCCGGGGTAGCAACGGCAGTAGCGGTAATCTCTGTTGGCTCAGTGATACTCACTGGTATGGTTTTCTGGCAGCTGTTTGCATCGGTAATGGTTACTGTATAGTTCCCTGCCGCAAGGCCTGTTGCATTCTGGGTGGTCTGGCCATTACTCCACAGGAAGGTATAAGCTCCCGTCCCGCCACTCACCGTCAGGGTTGCAGAACCTGTGGATGTTCCAAAACAGTTTACCGGGGTTGAAGTAACACTGGCAATGATTTCTGCTGGCTCAGTGATGCTCACTGGTATGGTTTTCTGGCAGCTGTTTGTATCCGTAATGGTTACCGTGTAATTCCCCGCTGCAAGACCAGTGGCATTCTGGGTGGTCTGACCGTTACTCCACAGGAAGGTATAAGCTCCTGTCCCACCGCTAACCGTCAGGGTTGCGGAACCTGTGGAACTACCAAAGCAGTTTGCCGGGGTTGGGGTAATCGTAGCTATGATCTCGGCTGGCTCGGTAATGGTAGCCGGAACAACCTTCTCACAACCATTGGCATCGGTAACGGTTACTGTGTAATTCCCTGCCGCAAGGCCTGTCGCATTCTGGGTTGTCTGACCATTACTCCACAGGAACGTGTAAGCCCCAGTCCCGCCACTAACCGTTAAGGTTGCAGAACCTGTGGATGTCCCATAACAGTTTACAGCGGTTGGGGTAATCGTAGCTATGATCTCGGTTGGCTCGGTAATGGTAATCGAACCTACCTGTACACATCCTTTCGAATCCGTAACAGTAACCGTGTAACTACCCGCCGCAAGACCTGAAATATCTTCCGTTGTCTGTCCACTATTCCAGTTGTAGGTATATGGAGCGACACCGCCGCTTACGCTGAGGTTTATTGAACCGCTCGCTTCTCCAAAACACGATACATCAGTTTTAGTACTGGTCAGGCTAACGGTCGATTTAGTAACGAGGATCTCATCCGTACAGCCCCCATAGTCAGAACGCAATCTAAATCGGTAAATACCATCTGCTGTAAGTCCGGCAACTGCACCCGTTGCCGGATCTATAGTTGCAGCAGCCGGGTTGCCGCCAACAAGCTCCCATTTATACCCCGTTCCTGCGTCCGCCAGTTTAACCGTAGTTGCCGGGGAGCATACTATAACATCGGCACCGGCGCTTTTAACTTCATCCCTGGTGACGCTGATCATATCGGAACAGCCAACTGTATTAGACAGCTGGAATTTATAGATACCATTAACGGTCATTCCCGAAATATTCCCCAACTGATCTATTGTAGCCGGAGCAGGATTCCCCACAACAACAGACCAGGTCTCGCCCGCACCGGCCGCCGCCAGCTTGGCGGTTGTAGCCGGATTACAACCGGTAATATCCTCACCGGCCACAGGAATATTGAAGGTAGACACTGTGATCACCTTATCGGCTGAGACATTGCAGCTTGTGCCCGTAAGATTGTTTATATCTGTAGCAACCTTAAGCCGGTAACGGTATCCATCCATTGAAGGCTTTATTGGAATATCGCCATATACAGCCTGGTATTCATACGTATTGAGCGTCGCATTATAGACCGGGCTTCCTATTTTTGCGCTACCCATATCAATCCATGTTTGTCCGCCGTCAATACTGTTTTGAAAGATATAAGCCGAATAGGTGTTTATGGAAGCTTTAATATCGGCCTTTAAGGGCAAAACACCGTAGGAGCAGAATTTCGCGGTCAGATCGATATCGGGATAGGTAATATCCGGGCCGCAAATAGCCAGTGAGATATCGTCCAGACCAAGATCATTTCCGCCGGCTACAACTGTTGCATTATCAATTCTTAATTCTACGGAGGTGGTATTCGGACCAGAGTACCAAAGTCCACCCACTTTTACCCATTGAGGAACGTAGTTTACCGAAGCATCCGAGTAAGCGATAGGGCCCGACGTGGATACCAACTGATCGTTTATATAAAAGCTAATATTCGGTTCGGTACCTGCTTTTGCAGCAGAATGGTCTCCGGGCAAAACATTTATTACATATGCAGAGAATTCGTATAGTGTATTCGGGCAGACAGAAATTGATTTAGCCTGATAAAAGGTTTTCCCATAGGTGGTCGTATTAGGCGAACCATTAACGATCATGGCATATCCCCCGTCCCCGGTATGGTCCGATGCTACCCAATCTGTCTTAATGCAATTACGGTTGCTCATCGTCCCAAGTGTTTTGAGAAACGAGTAGGTACCCTCGGGGCCGAGACTACCCTCCGTGGAAGCGTAGGTGTATTTCGTCTGGTCTGGTTTATCGATTCCCAGATTACCGGTCGGTGCGGCGGCAGACAAACCATTATTTATACAATTGGTCACTGACGTATTAGGGGTAATATAAGGAGCGCTAAATGTTCCTGAAGGTCCTAGAATGTTTGTTCCCAATCCTGTTCCACTGCAGACAAGTAGCGCCGTATTGTTTGTCACCGGGATGGTAAACGTGGCAGGAGTGTTATCGCTGGAATTTTCATTATCAATTACAGTATAAGTAAAGCTGGCAGTGCCTGTAAAACCAGACTTCGGCTCGAATTTCAGTTGCTTCGCTTGTGCTGGCGTTAATACCTGGCCGTTTGCAACCTCTACGCCATTTAACATCAGCCGGCCCTGAGAATTGGCGTGTGGCCTTGCAATAATTTTAAATTCCTTTATCGACCCATCCGAGTCCTTACCAACAAGAGGAAGGATCTGGAAAGGCTCATTAATACTTTGCAGATAAAAATTCTTTACATCGATCGCCTCAGGCGGGATATTCGCTATGGTGATTTTAGACCCGGGGATAGATGAAGCAGCAAAGACTGGCAGACAACAGAGGAGGCACCACAAAGAAAGAAAGCGAAATCGCCTGAACAGCTGTGTAACAATAGCCATTATATCTGATCCCCCTGCATGAGTTTTTCTACGGAAAAACACAAAGAAGGTTTCAAAAAAATGCCATAATACTATACAGAAGGCACTTTCTTTTGCATTTCCTCCTTGCGGTCAACGGAAAATAAATTTTGAATTAATTTCCTCTGCTTCTAAGAAAAAGCTCCTCTACCTTCTTCCTTGCCCAGGGAATTTTCCGCAGAAATTTAAGCGATGATTGTATACTCGGATTATCCGTAAAACATTTTACCGGGATCAGCCGGCCGAGCTTTTCAAATCCGTAATAATTTACCAGCTCAACCAGGATGCTTTCGAGAGTTTTGCCGTGCAGGGGATTATTGGGCTGTATGATTGGCATATCACCACAAAGATATCAATTAAGTCATTGCGAGCGTAGCTGGGCAACCGATCTAATTACCTAATTTTGCTGCCTGATCATAACTATGAAATACAAACTAGGAGAATTCGTGCGCTTCGTTGAAGAACGCCGTGAAGGATATATTACCCGGATAATTAACGATACAACCATTGCTGTAACCGATGAAGATGGCTTTGAGATCCCGGTTTTGGCCAGCCAGGTAACCCGGGTACATGGCCAGGACCCTGTTGATGAGCTTGCTGCTCCCGATCATGTGCAGGTTTCCCAATCAGAATTTATCGCCAGCGGAATATTCCTGGCCGTAGCAGCCGATAAGAAGGCTGGCTCAGTGGTACATCTGCACATCGAAAACACCACTTCTTACCAGCTTCTGCTTACGCTTACCACTGAAAAAGGACATAAATTCAAAGGCGAATTTAACGGCATCATCAAGCCTGAGTCGGCCGTGGCTTTGTATTCGGCATCCCTTAGCGAACTTGATCAATGGCCTAAATTTCATTTCCAGATCCTCCTTTTTGCTGGCCGGGGAACTGAATTAAAAAAACCCCTGGAATTCTCTGAGAAATTTCGTGCAAAAGATTTCTCGGGCGCGAAAAGTAAGTCGCACTACCTCGACCAGCCAGCCTGGCTTATTCAATTAGACTCACATGAACCGGTTATTGATCCGCAAAAGTTAAAAGAAAGCTTTTTCAAACCAGCCGCCGAAAAATTACAGGTCGAGAAACCGGGCAAAGAAATCGATCTTCATATAGAGAAGCTCAGGGATGATCATCAATTCCTCAGCAGCTCTGAGATACTCGACATCCAGCTAACACATTTTAGAAAAAGCCTCGATGCAGCTATCGTACATAAAGTCCCTTCAGTTGTCTTTATCCACGGCAGCGGCAACGGGACGCTCAGGAATGAGATCTACAAAATAATCAGCAAACATGCCCAGGTTAAGACATTTATGGATGCACATAAAGAGAGATTTGGATATGGAGCTACAGAGGTATATTTCAAATAGTGTCAGTTTCATTCACTATCTATTCACTAAGGGTTCACTATCCGTTCAGTTAAAATTTACAAGCGCCAAAATTTATTACCTTTGCCTTTTTGCAAGTCAGCCCTCATTTGATCAGATCAATTTCAAGTAGATTTCCCATAAGTACCATGCTCAATCCTGAAATAGAGAAACGAAAAACCTTCGCAATTATTAGTCACCCTGATGCCGGAAAAACCACGCTAACGGAGAAATTCCTTCTATTTGGAGGAGCTATTAACACTGCAGGGACAGTTAAACGTAATAAGGCTAACCAGAGCAATACGTCCGATTTTATGGAGATCGAGAAACAACGGGGCATCTCTGTAGCGACGTCTGTAATGGGTTTTGAATACCAGGGCAAAAGGATCAATATTCTGGATACACCAGGCCACAAAGACTTTGCCGAAGACACCTATCGCACACTCTCCGCTGTGGATAGCGTAATCCTCGTTGTAGACAGCGTAAAAGGGGTTGAGGAACAAACTCAAAAGTTAATGGACGTCTGCCGGATGCGCAATACCCCGGTAATTATTTTTATCAATAAACTCGACCGTGAGGGTAAAGATACTTTCGATCTGCTGGACGAGCTTGAAAACAATTTGAATATAAGCGTTTGCCCGCTTTCCTGGCCAATTGGTCAGGGCCACAACTTTAAAGGCGTTTATAATATCTTTGATAACTCGCTTAATCTTTTCAGGCCCGATAAATCAAAGATTTCCGAGTCTCTTATACAGGTAAAAGATCTTAACGACACAACGCTTAACGAGCATCTTCAGGAGAAGGAACTGCAAACTTTAAAAGATGACCTGGAGCTTGTTGAAGGTATTTATGGGACGGTGGATAAAGATCTGTATCTGGACGGCCTTCTTGCCCCTGTCTTTTTTGGGTCCGCAATTAACAACTTTGGGATTCGTGAACTGCTGGATACTTTTGTTTCAATAGCACCCAGCCCCAAAAGCCGCGAAGCCAATGAGCGCATGGTTCTCGCTACTGAAAAAGCTTTCACAGGCTTTGTATTTAAGATCCATGCTAACCTTGACCCAAATCATCGCGACAGGATAGCCTTCCTCAGGATCTGTTCGGGCAAATTTGAACGCAACAAATTCTACTTTCATACCCGGCAGCAGAAGAAACTTAAGTTTTCGAACCCGATGGACTTCATGGCAAATGAGAAAAGCCTGGTGGAAGAAGCCTGGCCGGGTGATGTTGTTGGCCTGTACGACAGCGGAAATTTCAAGATCGGCGATACATTGACCGAAGGAGAACAATTGCAATTCAAGGGTATCCCAAGTTTCTCTCCTGAGATCTTCAAGGAGGTTGAAAACCGCGACCCGCTTAAATCAAAGCAGTTGGAGAAAGGCTTGCAACAACTCACAGAAGAGGGTGTGGCTCAGCTATTTGTGCAGCAGCCAGGTAACCGTAAGATTATTGGAACAGTTGGTGAACTGCAGTATGAGGTTATAGCTTTCCGGCTTCAGCATGAGTACGGTGCGAAGTGTGCATTCCGCCCGCTTACCTTCCGGAAATCAAGCTGGATGACCTCAAAAGACAAGAAGAATCTCAATGAAATAATACAGCGCCGCCATCATCATATCGCTACTGATAAGGATGGAAACCCGGTGTTTTTGGCCGACAATGACTGGACCTTAAACCTTGCCAAGAGGGACTTCCCTGACGTAGAATTTCATACTACTTCCGAGTTTAAGAAACAAGCGTGATACCAGGTAAACCGTATCACAGCCGACTGACGGGTTCTATAATTTCGATTTCCTGCTCTCTTTAGGCTGCAAATTCGCCGCGCTGACTTCACTAAAATACTCTTTCGCCAGTGTTTGATCGTGGCCATAAATGTCGTCCCTAAAATGCATGTTACCATTTTCGTCCGCCCAGGCGGTAAAATAAACCAGGTAAACCGGCAGAACCTGCTTTAATTTTACATACTTCTCTTTGCCTTCAGCAATTGTGCTCTGGATCTTGCTCATGTCCCAGCCTACCGGCCTCAGCAGATATTCCGCCAACTGCAACGGCTTTTCGACACGCACACATCCATGGCTGAAGTTTCTTTTAGATTGACTGAACAGTTCATCGTGCGGGGTATCGTGCAGATAGATGTCATTGGTATTAGGAAAGATAAATTTTACATCGCCAAGGTCGTTCCTGGGTCCGGGTTTCTTCCGCAAGGTATATTTCCAGTTCTCCCTGGTTACCGACCCCCAGTCGACCTGAGACGGACTAACCTGGTTGCCTTTCGAGTCTATCAGCTCCATGTTACTCCGTGAGAGATAACCAGGATCACTTGCTATTTTAGGGCCCAGCTCTTCTCTCACTATACTTGCGGGCACATTCCAATACGGCGCCAAGACCACATTTTCCATCTTGTCGCTAAATACAGGCGTGCTGTTCATTGTCTTACCTACGATCACATTCATAGCCAGCCGCTCCTCGCCCTTCTCATAAACACGAAGCCTGAACTCCGGGATATTAACGATCAGGTAATTGGGCTCAAAGCTTTTCGGGATCCACCTCCAGCGTTCCATGTTCAACACTATTTGCTTAATGCGCTGTTCTACAGGGACATTCAAAAGTTTAACGGTTTCAGCTCCCAGGCTGCCGTCAGGTTTTAGTCCCTGGTCAGACTGGAATTTCTTAAGTGCATCTACAGTTCCTGCATCGAAGATGGAATCGGTACTACTTAGGCCAAGTCGCTTTTTAAGGGCAGAAACTACGGAGGCGCTTTGCCCTTCTTTTAATTTCGGGCTTACAGTAACCTTTGGCCACCCACCGGCCGCCTGAATGCCACGATAGGTTTTCAAAGCTGATTTAAGCCTGGCATAATCTGGATGCAGGGGACTAAAACTTGCATAAGAATATTTACTCTCCCGTTCTTTCAGAACCGTCATTAACGCTTTGTGAAGCTTAATCTTATTTCGCTTTACGTCCCATTCAATCTCCTCGTTTTCACGGGGAATGACCACACCACGATAATAATCGGAAGCCCAGACAAAATAAGTCGCAGAAAGTGCAACGTCTATCTCTTTTTGGATCTCGGTAAACTTAGCTGAATCGCGCTTTGCTGCCTCCAGGTTAGCGAACATTGTATTGAAATCCTTAAACTGGTACTTCTTAGGATCCAGCCCCTCCTCATCAGCCTTATTGATTACGCTCAGCATTTCCTTCGCCTGAGGCACGATTTCATTATTCTTAAACCATCCCAGTTTAAAGCCGCGCTCACGATAGAACTTCTTCGCCCAGTCCGTATGTTCTTTCAGCAGGGGATCATTATTCATGTAGTTGATGTAATACATGCTGTCCAGGATCGGCTGCGGCTTACTGGCAACCTGGCGTTCCTTCTTTTTACCGCCGCAGGAAGAAAGGAGGATAATGCTTAGCCCGGCTACCAGGAGAATATACTTTTTCAGGGACGAAAGTGGTGTCCTAAAATAACGGCTGCTATTACTGTTGCGCGAGAGGCTTTTACACATGTACAGGTCTGAGGCTGGCGTATTTATTTTTTGCATAAAATTTATTATCAATAAGTTAGCAATAATATTGGCTTTTTGATTCGCTAGTGTCATCTGTATTATGCAACAAATGTGCCGTTCCCGGATTATTATTTTCACCTTAGAGTTATAGCTAAATCTTCTCATGAGGGATTCATGGAATAAACCAGATTTATTTTCTTCAACCGGGACCCGGCTTTGATCTGCTTTTCCCTGGCGATCGCATCATGTATCCATTGAAAACACTGCACAGAAACCATCTCATCATTGCGAGCGAAGCGAAGCAACCTCGCGCGAAGCAACCCCAACATATTATGTCAACTTGACACCTCCCCGACCTTTGGAACATCCTTTGTTACACCCCATACATCTAAAACACTAAAATCAATCAAGAAAAAATGCAAGAAAAAGGAACCATTTCGATCCACACGGAAAACATCTTTCCGATCATTAAGAAGTTTTTATACTCCGATAACGAGATCTTCCTGAGAGAGCTGGTAGCTAATGCAGTGGATGCTACGCAAAAAATAAAACGTCTGTCTTCCTTAGGAGAATACAAGGGTGAGCTCGGCGAGCTTAAAGTCTCCGTTTCATTTGATGAAAAGAAAAAGACCATCACCATTTCCGATAACGGCTTGGGAATGACTGGCGAAGAGATTAAAAAATACATCAATCAGATCGCATTTTCGGGCGCTACCGAATTTGTAGAAAAGTTCAAAGACGCAAAAGATGCCAATGAGATCATTGGTAAGTTTGGACTGGGTTTTTACTCTGCCTTTATGGTGGCCGACCAGGTGGAGATCCAGTCGCTTTCGTATAAGGAAGGTTCTGAACCGGCACGCTGGATCTGCGATGGAAGTACAGAATTTGAGATCAGCGAAGGCAGCAGGACAGAACGCGGTACGGATATTATCCTGCACGTTAATAAAGAATCTAAGGAATTCCTCGATAAGGGGAAACTACAGGGCATCCTGGATAAATATTGCAAATTCCTTCCAATACCGGTTGAATTTGGCACCCGATCTACCTCCGAACCTGATGGCGAAGATGCAGACGGCAAACCTAAATATAAGACGGTCGAGGTACCGAATATCATTAACAATACCTCCCCGATCTGGACTAAATCCCCGGCTGAGTTAAAGGATGAGGATTACCTGGCATTCTACCGGGAACTTTATCCATTCTCTGACGAGCCTTTGTTTTGGATCCACCTGAATGTAGATTATCCTTTCAACCTGACCGGGGTGTTGTACTTCCCTAAAGTGAAGAACGAGTTTGAAATGCAGCGTAACAAGATTAAGCTGTTTTCAAGACAGGTATTTATCACTGATGAAGTAAAGGATGTTGTTCCCGAATTCCTGATGCTGCTTCATGGTATCATCGACTCACCGGATATCCCGCTTAACGTGTCAAGAAGCTTCCTTCAAGCCGACAGCTCGGTAAAAAAGATCAACACATATATCACTAAAAAGGTGGCCGACAAGCTTTCGTCTTTATTCAAAGCAGACAGGAAAGCCTACGAAGAGAAATGGAGCGATATTGGCCTGTTTGTGAAATACGGCATGATCAGCGAAGAGAAGTTCTACGAGAAAGGAAAAGACTTTGTATTACTGGGCAACACCGGCAAGGAATTCTTTACCATTGAGGAATACAAAGAAAAAGTGAAAGCCAACCAAACTGACAAGGACGGCCAGCTTGTAATGCTTTACGCCACGGATGCAGCCAAACAGGACAGCTTTATCCAGTCGGCTAATAAAAAAGGCTACGATGTATTATTGATGGACTCTCCGATTGATACTCACTTCATCAGCCAGCTGGAGCAGAAACTTGAGAAGACATCATTAAAACGCGTCGACGCCGCTTCCGCTGACAAAATCATCAGCAAGGATGAGAACATTGTCGCGGTTCTGAACGACGAAGAAAAAGAAAAGGTGAAAGCCATTTTCGAGAAGGCCGTTTCCAAACCGAATATGAAAGTCGACGTTGACAGCCTTAACCCCGACGAGTTACCTGTGATCGTTACCATGGACGAATTCATGCGCCGTATGAAAGACATGGCGGCAATGGGCGGCGGGGGAATGAGCTTTTACGGCAATTTGCCCGACAGCTATAACGTAACCATCAACGGAAACCATAAGCTGGTTGGCAAGATCCTGCAAACCAGCGACGAGGGTGAGCAAACCCAATTAGCGAAACAGGCGTTTGACCTGGCTTTGCTTTCGCAGGGAATGCTGACAGGCGCTGAGTTGACGGAATTTGTGAATCGGAGTGTGAGTTTGATATAAATGAACTGTCAGCTGTGAGCTATTAGCTTACTAAACGCTTTAAATAAAAAATCCTTTCCGTAAATGGAGAGGATTTTTTTATGCCGTTACCGTAGCGTATGTTCGGAAGTCTTGGTTCTTGTATATCTGTTTTGCGAGGCCATCGATAACCCGCACATGCCCGCCAACTTCAGCGAAGGAGAAACCGGTTATCAGCTTAGCCTTTCCCGCCAAGTTTAACCCCTAACCATGCCATGGGGAAATAAGCAACTACCAGATCCAATACTGAAAACCATACAGGAGAAGATAGCATCATAACAGCTGAACAGCCGCCGATAAAGAATAACAAGCCGGTAACCATTCCCATGGCTAAATGACTGCTGGCGGCGATCTTTACGCAAACGAATGCTCCTGTAAGAGTCCCTATGGCGTGGGAAAGGAAAGGCATTATAAAATGTTTCGGTTCAAAAAGATGAATGGATGCCTGGAGTCCCTCCATAGTTGTGATGTCCGCACCCTCTGGAGGTGGGATAATGTATGCACTAAGCATGATCAGGCAGTAGTTTACCACTGAGCCGAGTACAAACCCGGCGATTATTGCGAGAATGTTTTTGAAAATAGGGTTCATTTGTTTAGAATTATGTTTAGTATTAGCTTACAACTAATTTAATAAAAATCTGACTGACAATGGGCCTCCATCCGATGAGTACTTTAACTTACCTTTCAAGGATTGGTCAAATTATTGCTGCCATACTCAGGTTGTTCGAGCCCCCTATAAATCTTTTGAAAACAACCCGTATCGCATCATTCCACAAGAAATCTGAAAGAATTGTTGCATTTAAAGTAATACTAAACCAACCTAATAATTAAACACCTTAAATCCCTAATTATGAAAATCGTCAAACTAGTTCTCTACATCCTCTTCGGACTAATGTTTGTTAATGCCGGCCTTAACAAATTTTTGAATTACATGCCTATGCCGGAGCTGACTCCCGTACAAATTAAATTCTTTACTGCTTTTGCTTCCATTTCCTGGATGATTCCGCTGATTGCCGTAATCGAAATTATTGGCGGAATACTGGTCATGATACCTAAAACCCGTGCGCTGGGAGCAATCGTCATCCTGCCGGTAATGGTTGGAATTTTGGTACATCATGCTACTATAGACACAAGCGGGCTTGTTATTGCCCTGGTATTGATGGCGATTAATGTTCTGGCGATAGCGGATAATTGGGGAAAATATCAGGCATTGATACGCGATTAAGCTGAAAGACGACAGTTGAAAGGTGAAATAGGCGGGATGGCGTGGCTCTCGCGCCTATTTCACCTTATCCGGAAGGCTAAACGCCACATAGGTGTCGCCCGACTTCGTTTTCATTCGTCCGCCCCCACATGCAATGACAACATATTGCTTCCCATCAACACTGTAAACAGCTGGGGTAGCATAACCGGCAGCAGGAAGGTCTGTTTCAAACAACAGCTTTCCTGTAGTCTTATTAAACGCACGGAATTTTTCATCCCTCGTCGCTGCAATGAATACCACCCCGCCAGCAGTAACAACCGAACCGCCCCAATTTTCGGTTCCCGCGTGAATTCCTTTAGCCTTAAGCTCAGGGTAATCGCCCAGCGGGTTTCTCCAGACCAGTTTACCGGTCGACAAATCTATGGCGCTTAGGGTTCCCCATGGCGGTTTAATACCTGGATAGCCTTCAACCGTTAAAAATTGCTTGTAGCCTGCAAAACGATACGGTGACCGGTAAAAAGGTTTAACTTCTTTAGCAACCGGTTTAAAGCTGCCCCCTTGTTTCGATTTGATATCAAGCAAGTACGAGGCGAGAGCCGTCCTCTCTTGCTCAGAGAACTGCTTAAAAGCTGGCATCATTCTTACTCCTGATGTGATGATATCCTTGAACTGAATCTCATTATATTTCTTTTTCAGATCTACCAGTGAAGGAAAGCTGCCCGCCCCTTTGAGATCAGCTCCGTGGCAGCCGCGGCAGCTTTTAAGGTAAATGCTCTTTCCTGCCTCCAGGTTGGTTTGTGCGCTAACAGGAAGCTTCTCCTTTAAGGTATCGATCATTGTCCCGATCCAGGGCATTTCCGTAGCGTTGATATAAAGAATTCCGGACGAGGGGTCGAAGGATGGGCCGCCCCACTCTGCGCCACCTGTGTAACCCGGAAACACCATGGAGCCCTCAAGACTTGGCGGAATAAACATTCCTCCTCTTTTATATTTCAGGAATCTCTTTTTCAGCTCCTCATAAGATGATTTTGAAACGAGATCGTTCAGATCAGATTCATTAAACTCCTGCCTGGCAAACGGCGGTAAAACCGTTGGCACCGGCTGAGTTGGCGAGGTCTGCTCCCCCGCCAGATCAGAGGCCGGAAATGGCTTTTCGACAATGGGATGCACCGGCTTGCCGGTTTCCCTGTCAAGCATATAAATAAACCCTTGTTTGCTAACCTGCACAACGGCATCAACTTTTCTGCCATCTTTTTTGATGGTAACCAGTACGGGTGCTGTTGGAAAGTCATAGTCCCAAAGATCATGATGCACGCCCTGGAAATGCCACTTGTAGGTACCTGTAGCCGCGTCCAGCGCCAGCACACTGTTTGAAAACAAATTGTCACCTTTCCGCTTACCGCCATAAAAGTCAGGTACTGCGGATCCCGTTGACGCAAATACCATCCCGCGTTCTTCATCCACGCTGAGACCACCCCAGGCATTGGCACCGCCAACAAATTTATAAGCCTCCGGATCTTCCCAGGAGTCATACCCAATCTCACCCGGCTGTGGTATTGTACGAAACATCCATTTCATCTCTCCCGTGCGCACATCATACGCCCTTATATTCCCCGGAGCCGATTCTTCAGATTCTGAAAGGCTTGTGCCTAATATGATCAGGTCCTTGTAAATTACCCCCGGTGAGGTAGATGTAACCCTCAGGTTTGTAATATCACGGCCCATTTCTAATCCGTCGTGCAGTGGTACGCGTCCCTCCTTGCCGAATGTTGAAACAATCTGTCCCGTTTTACTATTCACACAGAACAGCGATGAACCTACTGTATAGTACAAAAGATGCTCGCCATTTTTCTCTTTAAGAAGAGCAATTCCCCTGCATGCATTCATGCCATAACTCTGACGGTTCTGATTATCGATCTCCATCATCGGAACAGGGTCAAATTGCCATTTCTCCTGGCCGGTGGCCGCATCTGCGGCAAATAACTTAAGCTTGGGCGAAACTCCATAAAGCACCCCATCAACGATAAGCGGGTTAGCCTGGATCTGTCCCGAGGACGCTTCCCCGTCACGTGTATGGTAAGTCCATGCAACCTTTAACTGGTCCACATTGCTGGTATCTATCAAATCTAACGCAGAGTATTGAATGCGCTCCTTGCTCCCGCCGTAAACGTCCCATTCTCCCTTGTCTTTATCTTTACAGGAAACGACCAGGAGGGCCATAAATATCCAATAGATCGAAAGTCTCTTCATGTTTAAAATTCAAAGTCGGTTTGTGGTTTACTTATCAGGTTGTAATTCTATATAGTCTGACAGCGTTATCATGGAATAATTTCTTCTGATCAATAAATGATCTCTTAGACACTACGGATTTAAGAACGCCTACCCAGGTTTTAATATCTGTAGCTCCCAGACACCAGGGCCAGTCTGAAGCAAACATAACCCTATCAGGCCCAAAAATATCAAGGCATTGATTGATCGCCGGGCCCAGGTTCTCCGCGGTGACCGGGAGCCCTTTGACCCGGGTTGCAATTCCGGAGATCTTTAGAGCTGTATTTTTAAGCGACGCAAGCGCAGTCATATTTTTCACCCATTCACCGGCGTCATGACTTGCCTTACCATAAGCATCAGTTTTTAAAAACGCTCTGGGATCTACATTTGCGCAATGATTTATCATAAATGCGGTACCGGGACAAGCTTTCGCCAATTCGTAAATTGCCGGAAGCCAGGATGGCATCAGGGTAAAGTCCATGCTCATATTCATCTCGCCCAGGGCCTTCACATTTTTTATAAGCTGATCAGACATCAAGGATTCCTGTGAGCTGAAAGAAGGCCGGATACCTTTGATGCAGGGTGAAGTCTTAAACTGCGACATATAATTTACAAATCCAGGATCGTAAATATCAGCCTTGATGACCGCACCTGCAGTTATTATAGAATTGTCTTTGCACATCTCTATTGCGTACAGTGCTTCCTCGTGACGTTTTTCGGTTGGCACTGCTACTTCCACGTACACAGCCTTAACAAAATTAAGTCCGCTTGTTGCCTCCCGGTATTCTGCAATACCATAGTTTCCACGCACCGGCGGGCGCGACCAGCTTTCACCGAAGCGCTTTACATCCACAAGATGCTGATGCGTATCTACAATAGGTAGGCGCCTTGCCGGTTCAGCGAGGGCTGCATTTAATAATGAGCCCCCTTTAACTGACGCGATTGTCACAACTGAGGCAGCCATTAAAAATCTCTTTCTATTCATAACAATAATTTAAAAGCAATATACTCGAATGGAACCTTATTTCAGCATAAAGGGGGTGTATTACTACTGAAAAAGACAGGTAAGAAGTAATAAAAGGCTCAAACGGATTCGCAGCACACGCAGGGCTTTCTTTATCTGGTTTGAGACCGTTTGCTCGGAGATGTCCATCGCAACAGCAATTTCCTTGTAACTAAGGAAGTTACGCCGGCTAAGTATAAACACTTCTCTCATCCTGGGCGGCAATGCATCAATCTCCCTTTCTATCATCACTTTCAGATCATGCTCGCGAATAAGAAAATCAGCAGAGATCTCTGCATCATCAATAAAATTCTGAAGGGAATCAACATACCTGGATTCAACTTTCTTATGCGAGAAAAGATCCAGGGCCCTGTTTCTCACAGCTGTAAAAAGGTATGACGCAAGAGAGCGTTCTAATCTAAACTCGAACCGCTTGTTCCAGAGGGTTATTAGTACGTCCTGAACGATATCTTCAGACTCTTGCCTGTTATATAATTTCTTATTCGCATAGATGTATAGCAAACTATGGTAACGCTCATAAATTTCGGTATATGCCATATCATCCCCCTGGCTCAAAAGCGAGCTCAACTCCTGATCGGTATACCTTTGATAAGCGGACATTTGTTAAAAGCGAACAACCGAATATAATGAAAACTTTTTGGTTTTAAAGTAGTTAAGCATTCTGAAATTCTGGTATTATCTTTCAAATTTTTATCACTCAGCTATGACGAATAGAAATGAGAACGCGCCCATGACAGGCATTGCCTGTACTACAAAATTCATCCTGTATGATCAGACGTCCAACCGACCCCGAAGGTGGTCGTATATTTATAGAAAGCATTCATAATAATTTATCGGACCAGAATCAAGTTCTATAAACATTTGACCCGTTCGGGGTCATTACAATGCTTTTTAAACTAATAGCGGTGTGTTTACCACGTCCGGTCCTTCAACAGCTCCTGCATCTCTTCTTTTGAAAACGGCAGCTTGCCAGGATTAGCGCTTATCCACTTCGCAAAATCGGCTTCAATTTCCGGTGTCCAACGGGCATCTACCTGGCCGGACGTATATTTACCTTCTTTAAGTCTTATCTGACCGAACTCGTCGCGCACCAAAACCAGCTCTCCCGTCTTCACAACCCGTTCTACAACATGCGGCGGGATAAATACCACACCATCCAGGTGACCGAGCACCACATCGCCCGGCAGCACCGTGACCGGTCCGATCCGGATCGCGACATTGACAGCTTTAAGCATCATCTCCTGCTGGTATGAAGGGTGGTCGCCACGTACAAAAGATGTAAAGCCCGGCATTGCCTCAAGGTCCCGTAGATCCCGAACCGCCCCATTGAACACCACGCCATTACCTGATTTAGAAAGAATAGCAGTCCCAAGGTTACTTCCAATGATCGGACCGTTGTCTATTTTGCCATACGAATCGGCAACGTATACATCTCCCATTGACAGCATATCTATCGGCCAGGACACCATATCGCCTTTGCGGCCTGCTTTCGCACCTTGTTCTTCCAGCTTCTCCCGCACCTCAGGCCTCAAAGGCATGTACTGTGCTGTCAGGGCCCGGCCAACCAGCACTTCCCCTTCGCGGATGTTCTTCCAGTTTTTCTCATACTGGTGGGTATAGCCCTCAGCCCTGAGAACACCCCAGGCCTGTTCTAAAGGCACCCGTTTTAAACGCTTTAATAAATCGTCAGAAACCTTAGGCCGGCCATCCGGGAAGCGCTCACCCTTCCATTTCGGAGTCAGGTCGAGCATCTCCTGGCGGCTAAGCGTCAGGTTCTGTGCGTGCAGTAACGGTGAAATAAGTAAGAGGATGGCAATCAGCCGGAATTTAAAAACACTTGTATTCATACTTTATTCAGTAAATATTTAAAATCATCAACTTATTCGTCGCAGGAACATATTAATTCTTCAGCCAATCCCGGATAGTATAGATCTTTCCATTCTTGATCACCTGGTTCACCTTCATCGCATCCTGAACCCGCTTCAATGGGTCGCCGTCGACAACGATAAGGTCGGCAAGCTTATTTTCCTCTATGCTCCCAAGGTCCTTTGCTACGCCGACAGCTTCTGCAGCCCGGATAGTTGCCGATTGCAATGCCTTAAATGGCGAGATGCCAGCTTCGGCATACACCCATATCTCCGCATGAAGACTGCTTCCAAAGGGCGCAAAGGGCGCATCGGTCCCGGCTGTGATCCGGCCACCGGCATCCGAGATCTGCTTGAGTGTTTTCAAAAGCGCCTTATAGTTCTCGTCTGCCCTGGGCGTCCGCGCTGAGTCATACTGGTTTGCCTGGGTATGCAAGCCCCGGAGAAACTCCGGTGTCAGGAACTTCCTGTTCCGGTCGTCGTCCAACAGCTCATCATATTTTTTAGCCAGGCGCGGATACCCGGTTCTCAGGCAGGCTGTAGGCGTAACATTAATGCCCGACCTTACGATCAGCTGCACTACATCCGAATAGCTCCTGAAGTTAGCATCAAGCAACAGGGAATAGCCCCTGCGGCTTGTTCCCGAAAGATGTTCTATAGCGTCCACATTATATTTAGTTGCAGGATATAGTTCGTGCGAAGACAGGGGGATACCCAGCTGGTGTGCGCCGGCTGTGAGCACCTTCTGTATTGAATCCGGCATCCTCACATAGGTCTTGATCAGGTCGTAATTCAGGCGCTTTGCGCGGTCCAGCTCCATGCGGATATGGTTCTTCTCCGTCACGCTGTTTGCAAGACCGTATGCAACCCGGGTGCCCTCGGTTAACCCCCCGGTAAAGAACAAACGCGGCCCCGGACGCACGCCGCTTTCCCAGGCCTCCTTGCGCTCAAGCGCATCATACGGATCTGCTCCCGGTTCTCTTACGGATGTGATGCCGTAAGACAGCCAGATCTTCCCAAGCTTTTCGCCCACATTGGAGCTCTGGTGGGAATGCATTTCAAACAGACCCGGCATAACTACCTTTCCGGATGCATCCACCACCCTGACACCTCGCTGATGGCTGCTATGCGGCCTTATCCCGGCTATACGGTTACCTTTAATATAAATGTCGACATTGCTTTGGTAAGAATTATCTATGCCGTTAAAAAGCTTGCCTGCGTGAACGATATACTCATCTGCCGGAAGAGAGCTCTTCCAGTTAAGGTTTACGGGAATATCCGAGATCTTGCCTGTAACAACGTCGATCTTCTTTAGCCTGTCGGTAGCGATAAATACGATATTTCTTGAATCGCCCGTCCAGCTTAGATTATCGGCAAGCTCGTTCGTCAGCTTTTTCTCTTCACCATTGATCCTGCCATCAGGCGTTACGGGAATCATCCAGAGGGTTCCATCTTTAACGTAAGCCATGCTCTTTCCGTCGGGCGACCATGCCGGACCGCCCTGGTTACGCACGCCCAGGGGTTTATCAGGGTCGGGACTCACTATTGCTGACGACTGGTCTTTTACAGACACCAGCATAAATGCATTAAAGCCTTCACGAAACCTGGTTGAATGAGGCTTCAGAGCCATAAGGGCTAATTTAGTACCGTCAGGCGACCAATCGGCCTTGCTGGGAACTGCAACTGCCTTATTTACTACGCGGTACTCCCCGCTTTCCACATCCGCCACATTCAATATCGCCGGGCCCCATTTCTTCATGTAATGCATTGTATAAAATGCAATTGTCTTACCGTCCGGCGACCAGCTTGGGAAGGAGGTGTCTTCTTTCAGTTCCGGACTAAGCTGACGGCTTTTGTTGGTTTTGAGATCATGCAGCCAGATACTCATAAAGCCCTCCCGGTCAGATATATATGCGAGAGTTTGTCCGTCGGGCGACCATTCCGGCTCAAGATCAACAAAAGGATCATTTGTCAGCTGAATGAGCTTCCCGTTTATTTCTTGTATATAAATATTACCCAGGGCTCCGAACGCTACCTTCGATCCATCCGGTGAAACCACGGGTCCGGCAATTCCAAGCGCCTTTTGGCTGGAAGTATTATCGAAATCGTATTTCTTCCGGGGATAAGATCTTCGCCCCAGTGAAAATGTGGCTTCAAACGGGATTACCGAAGTAGTGTTTACCGACAGACTTCTCTGTTTGATCTTCCCATCTCCCGAATAGATGATTTTGTCCGTGCCTGTCCAATTAGGCCTGAACGGGAAAAGGTCCTCGTCTCCTTTAGATACCTGTTCCAGTTTTCCGCTCCCGGCGTCGGCCACGTACAGGTAACTGGTATTACGGTCGTCGAAAAGCATGGACTTGCCTGTAAAAGCAACAAAAGCCAGCGATTTATCATCGGGGCTCCAGGAAGGCGCAGCGATTCTTAAGTCACTGGATATTAACAGCTTTTCGACTGCATTCTCAAGAACATATACACCAGCCTTTTCACGCTGAGAAACGAATGCGACCTTTCTGCCGCTGCGGGAGTATGCAGGATTCGAATCATTTGCAGGATCAGTGCTAAGTTGTTTTAACCTGCCGCCTGACAGTTCAATTTCCCAGATATCGTAATTACCGCTTCTATCTGACGAAAATACTACAGATCGGCCGTCGGGCGACCAGTCCGGCTCGCGGTTATCAGACAGGCCGGATGTAAGCTGTTTCAAGCCGGTGCCATCTTTCCGTATTGTCCAGATATGATAATTACCATCACGGTAGGAATGAAAAACAATCTGCTGGCCATCCGGCGACCAGGCGGGTTCCTGGGAATCGCCCATTTCGTCAGTAACAGTCCTGGCCTTTCCGCCCTTTGCGGGAATCGTCCAGATCGTGCCCTGAAGGGCTATTGCAATAGTAGCTTTATCAGGTGAAAGTGCAACAGCCATATTTGTGCCTTCTGTGACCGTGACCATGACGTCGCCGTCCTGGGCAGGTTTATATGACAAACTCAACAAGGCGAGTAACAGCAGGATTATATTTTTATACTTCATTCCGGATCAAATAGTTTTAGTAAATGTTGGTATCTTATAGTCTTAAATTCTTTTCGAAAGCGCTAGCCGGACCTTGCTTTTGTAAGCACTTCTTCCATACTGACAGGTAATCCACCCCTTCTCTTGCTTTCGTCGGCAGCTTCCATAAAGACATGAATTGCCAGCGTTTCCTCCAGGCTGACAGGCGAAACTCCAGTGCTGAAAAACTTGAGCATATCTCTTACAAGAGGCCTGTGGCCTACATCATTGAAAGATCCCGCAGGAAGGATTTCGTTTGCCCCGTAGACAATGCCGCTATGCGTAACCTTACCTTTCCGGATCCCCCTGTAAGTGCCGAGCCGGTCATTATCCCAAGTCCCGATCACTATATCGGTGTTTGCCGTGTTCTTTCGCTGAACGGTCCTGCAATCCTTGCCCATGATGGTGAACAATATTTCCACCCCGTGAATGCCATACCAGTAAAAATCGGGGTGAGTAGGCTCCAGGGGTGCACCGCTATACGAATCAGCGCCAAGCACCTCTCCCGCCGCACCGCTCCGGGCTGCCTGCGCACCCTTAAGGTAGCGCGTTGGCGAAGAGGAAAATATGGGCGTCCTGTATTTTTTAGAAGCCTCCATAATCGATATCACATCTTTCAGCGATGCCGCAAAAGGCTTATTAACGAATAAAGGCTTACCAGCCTTAAGCACCTCGATCGCCTGCTCCAGCCTGGAATGCCCGTCAAAGGTCATCAGCATCACCGCGTCGACCTCTTTTAAAAGCTCCGCGATTGAGCCGGCCAGCCTGATCCCGTTCTCCTTCATTTTATTGATGTAGAACGGGATCTGCTTCATGCTGGATTCGATTTTACGGCTGCCATACGGATACGCTGCCGTCACCCTGAAACCTTCAAAACTACTATCCCACTCGGGCTGAACTACATCGTAGCCCGGACCCGGGATGTTATTGATATGGCTTAATATCATTGTCACCTGCGAGGTATCCAGGCCAATGATGCCGATCCTCATATTCTTGCTGAGACTGCTGCCAAAAGCAGGCGCAACGGCCAAAGCGCTCATGCCAATTCCGCCAACAGCCAGGTCACTGATAAATTTCCGCCTGTGAATTACTTTCATTCTCATAGTTCCTGGCTCACAGCCCATAACTCATAGCTCATAACCCATAGCTCATAACCCATAACTCACGAAAGAACCTCCAGTAACCTGTCAATATCAGCAAGGTTATTATAGATCGAAGGCGAAATCCGGAGCTTGTTCCCGAAACGCATGGCCACATGAATTTTGGCCGCCCGCAGCTTCTTCATCGTCTCATCCGGGTTTTTAGCTATGAAAACAATTATCGGGCTCTTATTTCCCTCTGGGGTGATGGTTTGATAACCCAAACGCGGCATCTCTTTCGCAAGCTTACTTGTAAGCGTGCGATTGTGATTTTGGATATTGTTAACCCCCAGTTCGTGGATATATTTTAAGGATGCGATGGCACAGGAAACGCCCTCATAAGACGGATAGCTCACCTCGTACATACCAGGCCCGGTTGTCGGTTTAAAAATGATCTCTGGCAGATTGGGATCAACCTTATCCGTCCATGGTGCGTAATTATAGGTTATACCGCCATTATGGTGAGTAGTGCGAACCACGGTATCCTGCAGGTCTTTACGCACATACATGAAACCGAAACCTTTGCTTCCCATCAGCCATTTAAATGTTGAGCAGGCTGCAATATCGATGCCCATTGCTTTAACGTCAACTGGAACAGCGCCGACACCCTGGATAAAATCCACATAGAGTATCGCACCGTTAGCATGAGCCAGGTCGCTGATAGCTTTCACATCTTCTACAACAAAGCCGTTAACGTTCGATACCAGCGTAATCGCGACAAGCTTCGTATTCTTGTCAATCACACCCTCGAAATCCTTGACGTTAAATTTCCAGTCATTGTGCTTAATTATTTTAACCTTCAAGCCGTCGCGTTGCTCACGCATCTTGAAACTATATAGGCTCGCCGAATAGTGCAGGTCGGTAGTAACCAAATTTCCGCCTTTGAAATCCATCCCGTTAAGGATATTGTTTTCGGCCTCTACCGTCGTGCGGGCAAAGGCAATCTCATCAGGATCGGCGTTGATCAGCTTGGCAAAACTAGCCTTACAGTCAAGCCGCGTGTCATTCCATAGCGGCCACCAGGGCTCGCCAACCTCGTTCTTAGCCCATTCAGCGTAACGGTGCAGTGCCGCGGCTGTGTAAATGTTTATAGGATGCGTGGAAGCATTGTCCATGTAAATTTCTTGCTTAACACGCGGGAAGTCCTCCCTTATACGGTTAAAATCTGGTGCCGGACCCGAAATATGGGCCGGCATTACGTCGGGGTTTATGCCTGCTGTTTCTTCAGGTTTAAACGAAAGGGATCCCAGACCCAGGGAGGCTACCCCTGCGCCGGCAATAGATTTTAAAAAGGCTGATCTTTCCATAGTTAATAATTTGTCCAAAATGCCTTTCGGCACAGTTTTAAGTTAAACACTCTTGTTAGGTCCCTGCAAAGGGAAATATGGGAGTGCCTGGACACTCCCTTTAAATTTATTAATATCCTGGATTCTGAGTCATTTTAGGGTTCACATCAATTTCAGATTGTGGAATTGGCAGGAGGTATTTCCGTGCCGGGTAAAAAGTCCTGTTTTCAACCACAATATAACCATTCCCCCAGGTAACTTCACCGGTAGTTGTATTTACAGTTCCCAGGCGGCTTCCCTGGTACGGACCGGCCATAACGGTGGGTCCCAGATCCCAGCGCTTAATATCGAAATACCTCAATCCTTCGAACGCAAGCTCTACGCGTCTTTCGCGGCGAACCAGCTCCCGGGTCAGCGCTGTAGCCTTGATATGTCCGGCACGCGTTCTCAGCCTGTTCAGGTACTCCAGGCCAAGTACCTGGTTCTTCCCAGCCTCAACCGCTGCCTCAGCATAGGTTAAATACATTTCCGCCAAACGGATCACCATGATAGGCGCATCAAAATTCTGACGTTCAGCATTCTGGATCAGCGGGTCGAGATATTTCCTGGACATCTGCCCGGCTTTAGACCCGTCGTTCAGGTAATAATCCGGGTTAGAAGCACCATTGATCTGCGGGTTAAGCGCAGTATAGATACGACCGAACCACATTGAACCCGGGTAAGCTATAGACATTGCCAGTCGCGGATCCCTGTTTTCAAATGGTTTGTCCGGATTGTAAGCAGGGTCCTGTGTGATCGGAAGCCCGTTGCTTGTTTCAAAAGCGTCAACCATGCTCCTGGAGACTGCATTTTCAGCGTACCCCCCTTTGAAAGACGGCAGGCGCTGCCAGGGAATACTGGTGAAATAATCATTTTGGATGTGCTGGATCTCGGCGATCGACTCCTTATTGTTCGCCTTATTCTGGCGATAGAACAGCTGCTCAAAATTAGGATATAGTTCATATACCCCCTGGTCGATCACTGCTTTTGACGATACCATTGCATCATCATATTTTCCCATGTAAAGTTCCAGCCTCGCCTTTAGCGCCAGCGCTGCGCCGGCAGTAATATGACCCTTTGAGGTAATTACATTCTGCACCGGCAGTATCTTGCTGATCTTATCGAGCTCGTCCAGGATAAAAGCCTGGATCTGGGCCGCAGGAGTGCGGGCAGGGAGCTCAGTAGAGGGAATTACGGTAGTAATAAGCGGCATATCCCCAAAGAACATTACTTTAAGGAAATAATCATAAGCACGCAGGAAACGGACTTCTGCTTTAAGCTTGTCCTTTAAAGCCTGATTCAGGTTTGTCTGGTCTACATTTTCAAGAAAGCTGTTGTATTTACGGATCTGCACGTAGCTGAACGCACGCAGGCCCGTACCTACCAGCACATTTTGCGGAGAAACAGTGCCGTTACCCACCTGCTGATAACCGGTAACTGCCAGGTGACTGTAATCGTTGTCGGTCATGGCATCGCCCATAACGATGTTCATTCCATTTTCCCAGCCTCTGTAGGCGCCGGCAAGAGCCATATTTACGTCGTTCTCGGTTTTCCAGAACGTAGGCCCGCTGAGCTGATCATTGGGCACAGCATCCAGAAACTTATCGGTGCAGGATAACCCGCAGCCAACAAAGATCATCAGGACTATATATTTTAGATTTTTCATGATTTCTATCTTTTTAAATTTAAGATTGCAGTTCATTTCTGTTCCTTTAGAAATTGACGTTAAGGCCTACAGTATAAAATTTAACCTGCGGATAGCTCCAGCCTGAAGCACCGCCAAACACGTGGCCATGGAATGGCGTGGTATTAGCCTCCGGGTCGAAGCCGTCCGGGAATTTAGTGGATGTGAACAGGTTTTCCCCGCTGACATATACCCGGGCACGGGATAGAAATATCGATTTGGTCAGTGATGATGGTAATGTGTACCCCAGCTGGATATTCTTCATCCTGAAATACGAGGCATCATGAATGGAGAAGCCGCTTGAAACCACGTTCTTGCCCCCTGCACCCCCTTCGAGAAGAGTTTTTGGAAAGTATCCTTGCTTAACAACTGCCCCGTTCTGCACGATCATCCGGTCAAGGTGCATGCGCAGGGCCTTGCCATTACGCATAAAAGGCATATAGCCACGCACCCTCAGGTACCGGCTTACCTCTTCAACACCATGGAAGAACGTAGAGAAATCGAGTCCTTTATATTTGAAACCAAGATTAAAGCCATAAGTGTATTTTGGGACTGTATTGCCCAAAACAACGCGATCCTGCCCGTCTATCTTGCCATCTGCATTCTGATCTTTAAACCTTAGGTCGCCGGCACCCACATTAGGATTATGCACCGCCAATGTTTTGGCCTCAGCATCTGTCTGGAAATAACCGATCCACTCGTATCCTATATAAGAATTCCATGGAGTGCCCTTTTCACGGACGATACCGCCACCTTCACCTCCTATTTCAAAGATATCGCGGCTATGGTACTTCTCCACGTTATTCTTGTTGTAGGAGCCGTTAAGCGAAACATTGTATTGGAAGTCGCCAATCGAGTTCGAGTATCTCATCTCCGTCTCGATCCCTTTATTGCTCATCGCGCCGGCATTAACAGTTGGTGCAGGAAGCCCGAAGGTGCCGGACACAGGTACCACGGTCAGGATGTCATCCGTATAGCGGTCGTACAGGTCCAGGCTCATGGATAGTGAGTTCTTCAGGAACTTAAAATCAAAACCGAGATTTTTCTCTGTTGTTGTTTCCCAGGTGATGTCCGGGTTATTGGCAATAGTTTGTGCCGCGCCGCCCGCTACCGCGCCGCCGAAAGAATAGTTCTGGCCAAGGGTGATCAGCGGTGTATAAAGGAAGTTAGCTATACGGTGGTTACCGAGCTGGCCCCATGATGCCCTGATCTTCATAAAGTTCAGCCATTGGGAATCCTTCAGGAAATTCTCATCGGTTACTACCCATCCTGCAGAGAATGATGGGAACCAGCCCCAGCGCTTGCCGCTGGCAAACTTAGAAGATCCGTCGCGGCGGATATTAGCTTCAAAGAGATATTTCCCTTTGAAATCATAATTCAGGCGCGCAAAGTATGAGCCCAGGGTTGCGCGGTTATTCGTACCGCCATTCCGCAGGCCTGCAGTGCTTCCTGCATTGATCGCAGTAAGGTCGTTCGAGGGGAAATCAAGCCTGTAGGCCATAGTTCCGCTGAAACGCTCTGCACGGCTTGAGGTACCTACTAATCCTTTAAAGGAATGGCTACCTAGGCGCTTGTCGTAAGTTAGCAGCGACTCCAGGTCGATGATGCTGAAGCGATTTACATCCTCCTGGTTTGATGCAGGCCCGGAAACCTGCCCGCCGCCATAGGTAAACTGCGAAATATGATTGGTGATCTCATAAAACGTATAGTCAATACTTGCCCTGTTCCGCCATGAAAGACCTTCAACGATCTTAGCATCAGAGAAAAGTGTAGAGACCAGCTTGCTTTCCTTGGTCTTTCTTAAATTCCCGTTATCGATCCAGGCGGCAAAATTGCCCAAAGGATATTCTCCCGACCAGGAGCCGTCTGCCAGGCGTATCTTTTGTGTTGGCGGGACATGCATCACAGAATTATAGAATTGCTGAAGGTCGCCGCCTCTTGTCAGCTCAGGACCAGTCAGCGGTATCGTGTTCACGGCATAAGACGCAGCACTGTTGAAGCCTACGTTCAGCCACTTGGTCATCTTGTTATCAAGGTTTAAACGGAAGTTTCCCTGGTCGGCATCAACTGATTTTATAACTCCTCTCTGCTGGTTGTATGCCATCGAGATATTATATCGTGTTTGCTCTGTACCGCCTGAAAAATCAAGGCCATGGTACTGGGAAGCGCCGGATCCGGAATAAAGTTCGGCCATCCAGTCGCTGCTTGGAAAATTAGGATCATTACCTGCTGCGTATTTGGCTATGGCGTCGGCTGTAAACGTCGGCGCCAGGCCGGCATTCTGCCTGGCTTCATTATGCAGGGTCGCGTAATCCGCTGAGCCGAGAAAATCGGGTACCGAGGTAGGCTTCTGGTTCGCAAAATAAGTATTGTAGCCAACGCGGATAGGTCCCGCCTTACCGCGTTTGGTGGTTACCAGCATGACCCCGTTCGCAGCACGGGTGCCATAGATCGAAGCAGATGCAGCATCCTTCAGCACACTGATGCTTTCTATATCGAAAGGATTGATGTTATCCATAGACGATTCCATTCCGTCGATGATGACCAGCGGCTGGGAATCGCCCATACTGCCCTGCCCGCGGATAAGGATATTCATCCCTTCGGCGCCGGGCTGCCCGGAGTTCTGGTGTACAAAAACGCCGGACACCTGCCCTTCAAGCAGCGCAGCTACGTTAGTGGCAGGGCGTGAAGACATTGCTTTGTCCACATCGACCGTAGAAACAGAACCGGTCAGGTTGGCCAGATTAGAAGTTCCGTAACCAATAACAACCACTTCACTGAGGGCAGTGTTGGCTTCTTCGAGCTGAATATTGATAGAAGTGCGATTATTAACGCTTACCTCCAGTGTGTTATAACCAATGTAGGTGAACACCAGCACAGCGGAATTCTCCGGAATGGTCAGGGTATAGTTACCGTTAAGATCTGTCGACGTTCCGGCATTACTGCCCTTAACTTTAATACTTACCCCGGGCAAGGTTACACCCGATTTGTCGGTCACCCGCCCAGTGATGGTCACCGGAGGAGCTTCTTCGATCTTCGAGAAGATATCCGCTTTAGGCTTAACAAAAAGCGTCTGCTTCTTTTTCACGATCACCGTATTGTCGGTAATGAAATAGGTCAATGGCTGGTCCTTAAAGCTTTTCGCAAGAACCTCCTCGAGCGTCGAATTCCTGAACTGTGCATTTACCGGCCGGGCCAGCTTCAGCATTTCAGCGTCGTAAACGAATTCGTATTTACTCTGGCTGCTGATAGACCAGAATAGCTGCTCCAGGGAGACGTTTTTCTGGGACAAGGTAATCTTTTGAGCATACCCCACAGCACTGGCCTGAAGAATCGTGGTGACCAATATGATAAGAGTAAGTTTCATAATCACTAGTAGTTTATAGGGTGTGGAAAAATGTTCCCTATGCATCCTATGAGGAGAAAGTTTCATATATTTGCTTCGTTTAGGTTTAAAGTTTGTCGATATCGCATTATTTATAAGCGGGTAAACCTGACACCTGTCATTGAGACAGAAAGAGCCGGTGGCGTTCGTAGCGCTCCGGTTTTTTTCATGGCACCCGGGTGAGTAAAAGTTCAGGGCATAACGATCAACCTCCTTTCTTTTCCTTGCTCACCAGGAATGAGCTTAAAATGTATAGAACCCGTTGACTCGAGTAATTTCAGCACTTCTGAAACCTTCCTCGAACGGGATATTTTTCCGCCGAACACCTTTCCCATGTCCACCCCCTCGTATTCTACCTTCACCTGGTACCAGCGTGATATCTTTCGCATGATACTGCCGATCTCTTCAGCCTTGAAAATAAAATAACCGTTCTTCCAGGCCGTTGCCCCGTCTATATCCGCTTCTTTAACACTAATATTGTTCTTGCTCACAGAAGATTGCTGACCGGGTTTGATCACTTTACTCCCGTCGCCGCCGCTAACCCGCACCGAGCCCTCGATAAGGGTTGTGTTGGTTGCAAGCTCATCGTCATAGGCCATGATATTAAAACTGGTTCCTAAAACCTCGACCGTCTGCCCGCCGCTGACCACCCTGAAGGGCCTGGAGGCATCGTGACTAACCTCGAAATAGGCTTCGCCCGTTATTTCAACCTTGCGCTCACTTCCGGCAAACTGTACAGGATAACGGAGAGAGGATGCAGAATTTAACCACACCATGCTCCCGTCGGGCAGGTTAACCTGGTATTGACCGCCTACCGGGGTCTCAATTTTATTGTAGGATGCAGGCTGTGCCGGTTGGTTTGTGCCGCTGACCGTATAAACCACCTGCCCGTCCGAGGTCTTTACGATGGATATTCCGGACTCTTTCGCCAGTTCGCCGTTCTGCGCGTCAGTGAGACTGATCTTAGTGCCATCCGCCAGGGTGAGGGTCGCCTTGTTCCCCCCGGGAGCCAGGTCATTCTCCTGCTCCGTTTTCACCATCGTTTCAGGCTCGCCGGGATCGCGGAACAAATAAATTCCTGCTGCAGTAACGATAAGTACCGCAGCAGCAACCAATAAGCGCTGCCACAGGTTTACCCCTTTATGCTTCAGCATCGGTGCGACAGTACGGCGAAATGTGTCTTTCGATTTTAAAAGATGTGCTGCGTCAAGATCGGTAGGCTGGTTTTCATTCAGGTGATGGAACCACTTTTCCACAAGCATCCTTTCCCTGGGGGTGCATGTGCCCGCCTTATATTTCTCAAGTAGTTTTTCTGCGTCTTTCATAAAAGCGGAAAAGTCCTTTCTTTTCTACAACTAAGACGGTCAAACCTGAGGCGGGGGGTATGTGCCCCGAAAATAAATTAAGGCCGCGCTAATACGTTGCCCGCCCGCCCGAAAGATCGAAAGTAAAACCTGTAGTAAAGCTGCACTCCGGTGAAACGATAAAAGCGGCAATGGACGCAGCCTCTTCAAGCTGTCCGCAGCGCTTCATCGGTATCTTATCGGTCATATATTTGACCGTCTCCGCAGGGAGCGCATCCACCATGGCGGTTTGAATCACTGCCGGAGCCAGGGCGTTGACCGTGATTCCCATTTCAGCATACTCCTTACCCTGTACTTTCGTCATCCCGATAACAGCGGCCTTCGAAGCCGAATATGCCAGCATCCCGGCGTTCCCCTCCTTGCCTGATATAGAAGCGATATGCAGTATGCGTCCGAACTTATTTTCAACCATCAAAGGCAGCACGTATTTTGAAGTGAGGAATGAACCGACCA
The DNA here is from genome assembly GCF_029360805.1 of Daejeonella sp. JGW-45. GTDB lineage: Bacteria > Bacteroidota > Bacteroidia > Sphingobacteriales > Sphingobacteriaceae > Daejeonella. Next base: position 165,397 of record NZ_JARKNC010000002.1, read on the forward strand.
GGTTTACGTCGAAAACGCGGCGAAGGTCTTCCAGGCTTACGTCGTGACTTAAAATATTAGTGCGTCCGGTAATACCCGCGCAATTGATCAGTATATCGATCCTTCCGAAACCGGCAGCAACCTTCGCGATCGCCGATGCAACATCAGCTTCGCTGGTGATATCAAGCGCATAAGCAGCCGCTCCTGTCGTCAGGGTTTTCCTTACGCGCTCCAGCCCCTCCGCATCCCGGTCAAATAAAGCAAGATGCTTAATACCCATTGATGATAATCTGACAGCTATTTCAGCTCCTAATCCCGATGCAGCACCTGTAATTACCGCTACTTGTTCTGTAAACTTTGTTCCCATTTATTATTTGTTCTTAATTCTTTTATTCCCTACCCTCTGTTCTTTACCCATTCCCCGTATCCGGTCCTCGCAC
>NZ_JARKNC010000002.1:165977-408624 GCF_029360805.1 Daejeonella sp. JGW-45
TGATCAGCCAGGCCGTAAGATAGGTAAATGCACATATAAAGAAAAGCAGGTTATATCCGCCAACCAGGTTTCCGGCCGCTTTGTACTGATCAAGGATATATCCTACCAGCAGTGGGAACAGCATTCCGCCAACGGCTCCCGACATAGCTCCTATACCTGTCACCGAACTGACCGCCTGCTTTGGAAAAAGATCCACAACAAGTGTAAACATATTAGCGCTCCAGGCCTGGTGAACAGCGAGGGTGAAACTCAGAATAGCGACCACCATCCAGGCATTGGTGGCATATTGGGCCCCCAGAACACTCAACTCCATTACAGCAAAAATCAACAATGCGGCTTTCCTGGCTTTTAATACAGGCAGACCGCGCTTTACCAGCCAGGACGAAAAATATCCGCCGCCTACACTCCCCACTACGGTCATGATATAGATGATCACCAGCTCGGGACTTAATTTTTTCATATCCAGGTTAAATTGGAATGCAAAGTAAGAAGGGAGCCAGAACATAAAGAACCAATAAACCGGATCCAGGAGAATCTTACCGGTAATAAAAGCCCAGGTCTGAGGAAGGGTGAACAATTTCGGCCAGTTGATCTTTGCAACTTCCTCTTCTTCCTGCCGGTTGGTTTCCTGGCCTTCGTGGATCATATTATATTCCTCCGTGGTAAGTGATTTATGCCTGGCAGGTACATCATAAATGATCAGCCAGAACACCAGCCATATAAACCCAAGGAAACCGGTAATAATAAAAACCTCATGCCAGCCATAGGTGCTGAGTATCCAGGGCACCATCAGCAGGGCAATAATGGTACCCGCACTTGTTCCTGCATTGAACAGCCCTGCTGCGATAGCCCTGTCCTTACGGGGAAACCATTCCGCTATGGTTTTCATTCCGGCAGGAACGTTCCCGGCCTCGGTGAGACCGAGGCCGATACGCGCTAAACCAAACCCCAGCGCGCTCCGCGCAGCTGCGTGGAGCATGCCCATAATACTCCATGCCGACACCGACAAGACGTAGCCGATCTTGGTGCCTATCCGGTCGACCAGCCATCCCCAGGAAATCAGTCCGACTGCATAGGCGCCGGTAAAGGCCATCACCATATAAGCAAAGTCGGTTTCGCTCCAGTTAAATTCTACCTCCAGTATAGGCTTCAGCAAGCCCAGGACCTGCCTGTCGAGGTAATTTATCGTCGTGGCTGTAACCAGTAAGGTTAGAATGATCCAGCGGTAATTCTTTATTTTGCGTGCCATTATAATCCCAGTTTTTTACGTCCTTCATCTGTAAGCATATTCCACGACCATTCAGGATGCCAGGTTTGTTCCATGATAACCTTCTTCACCCCGGGCACTTCATATAGCGCTTCCGAAATATTCTTGGACACCGTTCCGTGAACTACGTTCGAGCCGTAATTAAAGTAGGTACCCAGCGGCCGGCCGCGGTGAGGCATAGCCATCGTGACCTTTACCACGCTGCCTCGCACGGCAACATCGTAAACCAGGCCCAGGTCTACAATATTAATATCAGATTTATAGAGCTGCGGATCTTTTACCAGCCGCAAGGCATCCCAGAGAGCCTTTTTAGAGATCCGGTTCTCAGCCGGCAGCTCACTTGCCCGTGCGAGCCTTCCCGAGCCTGTATTTGCTCCGCTTCCCGGCACGAAAGCCGATGCTGAAGCAGAAAGAGGATTTAGCAGTTCCTGCCGCAAGGCCTCAATCTTGGCTGCCCCCTCTGCAGCGCTGTAAGGTATCGTAATATATGCGTTCTTTTGGTGCAGTACAGCTCCTGCCGGCACCGGTTTATTTGCCGGTAAGGGATATCGGCTCCAGATCTGGCCATGCCACTTGTAATACAATGCAGGCGAGCCGTTATGGGCCAGCTCAGGAAGGCCGTCGCCGCGATGCTCGAGGAACAGCCCGATAAAAGAGTCCTGGGTGTCTTTATTAATAAAGCCGATTCCCCATAGCTTATCTTTCATATCAGCAGGTACATTTCCCTGGCGGATCTTTTCGTCAGGACCCATCCAGACCATGTCGGTAAAGGACTGACCGGTAATCACCCATTCGTCATCACGCAATGCTGCCGGTTCAAACTCCTTGATAGCCGTCATATGCCCGAACTTGTGGAAATATGGCAGTCCGGCGTAAAAGCGGTATTCAATATCCACGTTAAGCCGCGCCGGAGAGAACAAAGGGTGTACAGGAGAATAAGGGAAGCCCCAGCGCCGCACAATGGTACAGATCGGGCCTCTTACCACTTCGAAATCGGGGCATTCATCCCAAAGCGAGATCCGCATCTTCTGGAACCCGTCTTCAGATACATAGTCGTGCGCCCAGTCGATACCGGCCGGCTCGCCATGGCCCTGCCCCCCCGAATAGATCTCGAGCCCATGTTCCCGTTTCAGGATCATGCGGGCTAACTGTCCCGTCTGCTTCGAAAGGTAGGCTGTAAAATATTCATTCTCAATGTCGAGCCCATAACCCTCACCCCTGACCACCAGGTCGCTTTCATATTTGGGAGTTTCGGCCTCAGGGTTTCCATAGAACACCAGGTATTGACGCTTTTCATTTCCGTTATTATCTGCCAGGAACATCAGCCTGCAGATCTTCTGGTCGCCCCTTCGCAGCTCAGAGAACACCTGCGAAATGATCTCGGTGATCACCCCGTCCTTCATTTCTGCGACCCGGATCTCCCGTGCCAGAGAATTTGTCTGGGCATTCTGGAAGCTTAAAAGAACTTCTACCGGCTCTGCCTTGCGGCGGATACCTTTCTTCTCCTCCAGGTTTATCACCTTATAATAGTTCCAGCCTTTTGCCCAGTTCTTCCAGTCAGCCGGCAGCGACGATACCAGTCCGAACTGGCTCGCTGTAACAAGAGGTTTACCGGGATCTTCCTGTTCGGCCTGTGCCTGTATGCCCGAAATACGCAGCGAGTTGGCCAGCGCCCGCGCAACCCGGTAATCTTTCTTCTGCCAGGCCGCGTTCAGCAACTTCATCTTTTCATCAAAAGTATCCGACTGCCGTGAGCTGTCCGCTACCGGGTTAATGATATTGCCTACAAAATCGCTGACCGCAGCGCAGCTTTCAGCGCTCGACGCGAGCGGCAGCGCAAGGCCGGCGAAGCCAAGCAGGCCCATACCGAGGAACTTCCGCCTTTTCATGGCATCCGCGGCAACGGTATTCAAAGAATCCGGGCTTTTGACTGCCGGAAGTGGTTTATGTTTTTTCATTATTTTAATTTTTAATGGTAATGAAGCTTGATAGTGAGTTTACACCGTCACCCCAGTCCAAGCTTCTTCCTGCACTCTTCGCTCATCAAATTACTGCTCCATGCCGGAAACCAGGTCTGCTCTACCAGCACTTTTCGCACACCCGGAATTTCAGACAAAGCTCCGGTAATTGTCTTCGACACAGCACGGTGTACCACGCTCGAACCCCAGATAAAGAAGCTCGATAAGGGGCGGCCGCGGTGCGGCATGGTCATCAGTACATTCACCACACCGTCTTTAATGGAAAGGTTGTAGATATATCCCAGCTCAACCAGGTTCACATCAGAAATATACATCTGCTGGTCCTTGCAATTTCTCAGGGCATCCCACAAAACCGCTTTCGGGATCTCGCTGTCTCCGGCCTCGCCTGGGTTTGCCAAAGAGCCTTTTACAGCCTGTGAACCGGAGCCTGCCGGCAGGGAGCCTGCCAGGCTCTGCATTGGCTTAAGCAATTCTTTTCTCAATGCCTCTATTTTCGCAGGACCGTCTTTCTCGGTGAAGGCCACGGTAACATAGGCGTTCTTCTGGTGCAGCACTGCCCCTGCCGGGACCACCTGGTTCCGCTCAAGCGGGTAGCGCGACCAGGTAGTGCCATGCCAGTTGTAGTACAGCAGCGAGTGCCCGGAATCAAGGAACTTCGGGATCATCTCCGCTGAATGCTCCAGGTACATCCCTATAAAAGAGTCCTTAGAGTCTTTGTTATAGTAACCAAAACCCTTCACGTTGAACTTATTCGCTTCGTCGATCTCCCCAAAACGCAGCTTGTCGCTGCCATCGATCCACAGGCTTCCGGTAAACGGCTGGCCGGTGAAAACCCACTCATCATCCCGCAGGGCGGTAGCTACAAACTGCTTGACAGCCTTCATCTTACCAAATTTGTGAAAGAAAGGCAAGCCGGTATAAAAACGGTACTCGATGTCTATATTTAAACGCGAAGGGTTGTAAATGGGATGAAGCGCTGAATGCGGAAATCCCCAGCGCCGGACGATGGTACAGATCGGCCCGCGTGTGATCTCGTAATCAGGACATTCACCCCAATACTGGATCCTTACTTTCATAAAATTATCTTCTGCCACGTAATCATGCGCCCAGTCGATACACGGAGTCTCCCCGTGACCGGGACCGCCGGCATAGAGCTCAACACCATGCTCTCTTTTGATCAGCATCCGCTCCAGCTGACCGGTCTGCTTTGACAGATAGGCTATAAAATGCTGGTTCTCGATCTCCAGGTCATAGCCCTCACCCCTGACCTCCAGGTCTGTGCTGTAATCAGGAAGCTCCGCATCGGGGTTGCCGTAAAAGACCAGGTAGCTGCGTTTCTCAGAACCATTATTATCGGCCAGGAACATGACCTTACATAACATCTCCGAATTACGGCGCACCACACCGTGAACCTGCGAGGTTACTTCCCTCAGGGTACCGTTGCTGACCTCCGCCACGCGTATTTCGCGCGCCAGGGAATTCACCTGGTCGGCCCGGAAGCCCAGCAGCACCTCTACCGGCTCAGCCTTTCTGGCAATTCCGGCTTCTTCCTGTACGCCTACAACCTTGTAGTACTTCCATCCCTTCGCCCAGGTTCTCCAGGCGGCAGGAAGCGTTGCCACCGAACCGAACTGGCCGCCTGATAACAGGGGCTTGCCCGGATCCTCATATTCGTTCTGGGCCTGGATACCCGTGTTCCGGATGGAATCACTTAATGACCGGACCATGCGGTAGTCTTTTTCGGCCCAGGCCTTTTCAATCAGTTTTATCTTATCCTCGAAACTATCAGAATGTTTCCGGAACAGATCAGTCTCTGCCGCCAGGGCTTCTTTCACAAATATCTCGGCAGAGGTATCAGCAGCGCCTTTGGCACCCAGCGGTAAGCTAAGCCCGGCTATACCGAGCAGGCCCATGCCAAGGAACTTTCTCCGCTTGATAGGTTCTGCTACGGGCAGTACACTCTCGTTGGCAATAGTTTCAGACCCCGGCAAAGCTGGCGGGGTATTCTCAGGAAGGGACTCGGTATGCATCATCAGATCAGTGTGGTTTAGGTTAAATTCGTTCATTTCATAAGGTCTTGCTCAAATATCCTTTCAGTTGAGCTATACGGCTAATACTATTTTCTATTAAATCCCTAACTTCTTACGCCCTTCGGCAGATATCAGGTTGGAGCTCCATGCGGGATACCAGGTCTGCTCCACAAGTACCTTCCGCACGCCGGGCACTTCCATTAACGCGCCGTTAATTGTCTTCGACACGGTTCGGTGCACTACGCTGGAACCCCAGATAAAGAAGCTTGATAAGGGGCGGCCGCGGTGTGGCATGGTCATCAACACGCTGACAACACCATCCCTGACAGAGAGGTTGTAGATATAGCCCAACTCGACCAGGTTTACGTTTGAGATATACATCTGCTGGTCGATACAGCTCCTCAAAGCCTCCCAAAGAAGGGCTTTCGGTATCTCGCTGTCGCCGGCTTCGCCGGGATTGGCCAGTGAACCAGGACTTTCCTTTGCCGAAGCGTTTAAGGCCGTGGACGAACTCGCCATCGGACTTAACAGTTCCTTCCTGAGCGCTTCTATCTTTCCCGGTCCTTCCTTTTCGGTAAAGGCGATCGTGACATAAGCATTCTTTTGGCGCAGTATAGCTCCCTCCGGTATCGTATGGTTCTTAATGCCCTCGATGGTGGGATGGCGCACCCATACAGTTCCATGCCAGTTGTAATAGAACAGGGACGAACCTGCATCCAGCAGATCGGGAATAACTTCTGAAGAATGATCCAGGTAAAGGCCTACAAAGGAGTCCTTCGAATCCTTATTGTAATATCCAAAGCCCTTCACGCTGTTCTTGTTGGCAGCATCCACCTCACCAAACTTTACTTTTTCATCGGCACCGATCCACAGGCTGCCGGTGAACGGCTGGCCTGTAAAGACCCATTCGTCATCTCTCATCGTCTGGATAACGAACGACTTAACAGCCTTCATTTTGCTGGATTTATAAAAATACGGCAAGCCCGAATAAAAGCGGTATTCTACGTTAATATTTAAGCGTGAAGGATTATACACAGGATGAAGTGCCGAGTGCGGAAATCCCCACCGCCTGACGATCGTGCAGATCGGCCCGCGGGTGATCTCATAATCAGGGCATTCGCCCCAATACTGGATCCTGACCTTCATGAAAAAATCTTCTGCCACGTAGTCGTGCGACCAGTCAATGCACGGAGTCTCAGCATGAGCAGGTCCGCCGGCATAAAGCTCCACACCATGCTCCCTTTTCAGCAGCATGCGCTCCAGCTGCCCGGTCTGTTTAGACAGGTAGGCAATAAAATGCTGGTTCTCGATCTCCAGGTCGTAGCCCTCTCCCCGTACTTCCAGGTCGGTATCATAATCAGGCAGCTCCGCGTCAGCGTTGCCGTAAAAAACAAGGTATTGACGCTTCTCCCTGCCTTTATTATCGGCCAGGAACATCACCCTGCATAACATCTCCGAGTTCCGGCGCACCACGCCGAAAACCTGTGAAGTGACTTCGCGGAGTGTGCCTTCATTTACCTCTGCCACGCGGATCTCCCGCGCCAGCGAGTTCACCTGGTCGTCGCGGAAGCCCAGCAGCACTTCTACCGGCTCGGCCTTTCTTGCTATGCCTGCCTCTTCTTCAATACTTACAACTTTATAATATTTCCATCCTTTGGCCCAGGTCCTCCAGGCGGCAGGAAGCGTAGCAACCGATCCAAACTCGCTGGCATTTAAGAGTGGTTTGCCCGGGTCTTCATATTCGTTCTGAGCCTGGATCCCGGTGTTCCGGATGGAATCACTTAAAGATCGCACCAGCCGGTAATCCTTTTCATCCCAGGCTTTCTGTATGAGTTTTATTTTATCTTCAAAACTGTCAGAATGCTTCCTGAACAGCTCCGTTTCTGAAGCCATTATACCTTTCACAAATTCTTCAGCACGATTGCCGGCGGCAGCCCTGGCAGCCAGGGGCATACTCAGGCCGGCAATGCCCAGCAAGCCCATGCCAAGGAACTTCCGTCGTTTCAGGTTTGTTTTGATAATATCATTTCTTCCAGCCGCAAGATCGTAATCAGTCACGGCAGGGAAAGTTTCGTTAGGTTCTATCATCCGGTAAAAAATAGGGATCCTTTGGTTAAAGAGGGCATACCTGCTTTCGCAGGCATGCCCGGGGTATTATGATGAAAGCATTGAGTTAAGCCCTTAAGATAGCTTAGTTTGATTTCGACTTATCCCACCACAGGCGGGTTGCAACATTATCAGGTCCACCGCCCAGTAAAGGAACTGCTGCTTTTACAGCAACACCATTGGCAATGATCTCCCTGTCGAGGAACGAGATCCGGCGGATCATCTTATCAGCTGCGATGTCCGGATTCTGTGAGCTCATCAGCGGGTACATCTTCGGATAACCCGACCTCCTCATATTGGCCCAGGCCTCATGCGATTCGGGGAACAGAGCGATCCATTTCTGGGTGCCTATCTGCTCACGCTGTTTTTCAGGCACAGTTGAGAATTTTACCGGGATATCCGTCAGCGGCGGAGTAGGAAATGCATTCGGAGGGGCAATTGGCAGGCTCGTACCATTAATATAAGCCGCTATCGCCCCCGCATCAGTTACCCCATTCTCACGCATCGAGATCTCAATTCCTTTTTCATACATGGCCTGTGCTGTTCCGCCCATATTCCAGCCGTTCAGCGCACCCTCTGCCCTTAAGAAATAGGCTTCTGAAGCATAGAATACAGCCTGCGGAGTGGTGGTCATACTGGCCGCTGCGTATTTAAGCGACACCGCGGAGTTGTTGTTTATGCCGTTCTGAGGCATATTTTGCTGGGCTACGGTCATCCCGTTTCGCACGCCATGGAATTTACCATCACCCAGTGCAGGGCTCCACATCATCGGCAGGCGAGGGTCATTATATCCAACCAGCAAGCTTTCCATACTGGTGCTCATCCGCGATCCGTTCCGGGCCATGAAGTTGGCCAGGCCGTGATTAAAATCTGCCGAGGTCTTAAAGTAAGCCCCATCGGCAACCTCGGTCATAACCCCGTTGGCAAAAGCCTTTTCAGCCTCAGCTTTAGCCTTTGCAGGCTCCACATCCGAAATGCGGAGCGCCAGGCGCAGACGAAGCGTGTTGGCAAACTTCAGCCATTTCTCATTTGACCCGTTATAGATCAGGTCCTTGCTCTCAAATGAGGGCCTGGTTAAATTAGCCTTCAGGTCGGTAGTTGCTTCTTCCAGCTCCTTAAAGAAATCAAAGTAGATACTCTTCTGATCGTCATAGTTTACAACGGTAGTATCCTTACCGATCTTGGAATAAGGGATCGGCCCCCAATAGTCGGTTGCCCGCATAAAAGCATACACTTTCCAGATCCTGGCGATGGCGTTCATAGTTGGCTCCTTGCCTCCCTTAGTTGCCTCGATAATATTCACCAGCTTAGGCATGGTACCTGTGTAAGTTTGCGGCCAGATATCCTGCCATCTCTGAACAATAACATACCGGTGTGATTCCTGGGCAGGATTAGTGCTCGCAAAATGCTGGGAATATACCCCCGCAAACAGCAACATCGTTGTCTCGTTATAACCGGCGCCCAGTCCTGTAACTAAGGCACCCGGAAACAAACTTCTCAGATCCGGCGCTGCCAGTTCCTTCAGCCCTGCCGGGTTTGTATTTATCTCCTCGAAGTTCTTGGTACAGGCAGTCAGTATTACAATGGGCGCTAAAAATAGCATCACCCTGGTGGCCCATTTTCTATATAATGATTTTTGAGATTTCATCGTATTCTGTTTAATATTAATACTTATTTCAATAGCCGGTTAAAAGGTTGCGTTCAGGCTAAGGCCAATGTTGCGGGTAGTTGGCAATGATGAATACTCCAACCCACCCCTGTTAGCAACGCCGGTAGCGATTTCAGGATCGTAAGGAGCATCCCTGTAGAAGAAAAAGAGGTTTCTTCCTACAAGCGATAATCTCGCTGTCTGTACGAAGCCTGATTTCCGCACCAGCTCATTCGGCAATTTATAGCCTAATACAACTTCTCTCATCCTCAGGTTAGTTGCAGAGAAAGCGTAGAAATCCTTTACCGGGGTACGGTTACCCAGCGACTGCCAGTAGGTTTCTGCTGTGATCGACTTGGTGTTTTGCACGCCTGCCTCTGTGACCGCGTCCAATACTATCCCGTTTTCCCGTCCGTACAGTGAAGTCTTCGAGTTGCCGCTGGCATCCATTGCAGCCAGGGTACCGCCAATTACAGTTCCTCCGTTCTTGTAATCCACAAGGAAACTAAGCGAAAGGTTCTTAAAGTTGAGGGAGTTGTTCATACCCAGCATATAGTTAGGGTTATAATTCCCGGCATAGGCTGTTTTAGGCGTAACTACAGGAACACCATTTGCGTTCACTATCCTTCTGCCCTGAGCATCCTTTTTCCATTCTGCCATGTACATGGTGCCATAGCTCTTGCCTTCTTCCACGGTCTCAAGCACCTGGCGGTCATCCCCAAGGACAGCTGTTTTAAGCCTGTCGGAAAGCCTGACAACCTTATTCACATTCTTCGAGAAGTTAAACATCACGTCCCATGAAAATGCGCTGGATCTGACCGGTGTTCCGTTCAGCATAAACTCGACCCCGCTATTGCGGATCAGGCCGGCATTGATATACTGGGCATTAAACAAGGTCGCGTTCGGAACCGCCAGTGAGATCAGCTGGTTCTTTGTCTCGCTCCTGTAGTAGGTAATGTCCAAACCAAGACGGTTGGTAAAGAAGCGCCAGTCGAGACCAGCCTCGAACGACTGGGTAAGTTCTGGCTTGTAGTTGCCCAGCGAGCGGGTACCCGGTGTATTTATGGTACCGCCTGCGCCAACCGAGAAGTAGTTGTCGGTCAGGTATTGCTGTCCGCCATAACCGGCATTTGCCAGCGTAACCCTTGCCTTACCGTAAGAAACCCAGCTTGGCAGATCGACCATATCGCTGACAATGGCTGTTAAACCCACAGAAGGATAGAAATAAGACTGGTTTTCTTTTGGAAGTGCTGACGACCAGTCGTTACGGGCTGTCAGATCCAGGTATAAGTAATCTTTATACGACAAGGTTGTAGTAGCGTACAAGGACTGTACCTGCGGCGTACGGCCATAAGAATTGTTCGTCCGCGGGTTCTTGGCATTAGACATAAAGAAAAAGTCCAGCTTGTTCAGTCCGTTGGCTACTGTTGCAACAGACTCATATTTAGTCTCTTGTATAGAACCACCCAGATATCCCGTCAGGTTAAAGGTTTTGCTGATATCCTGCCTGAAAGATAACAAGGCATCCAGGTTGGTCGCGCGCCTGTTCCCGTCATAGAGGTTAAAAAGGTTTCCATTTCCTGAAAGTTCATAAGAATCGGCATACATTTTTTCATTTGTATTCTCATCCGTTCTGTCCAGACTACCCCTCACCTGGAGATCCAGCCAGTTTGTGAACTTGTATTTTGCAGAGATCAAACCTATCAGGCGTCGTTTCTGTTCGAAAAAAAGCTGCCTGTTCATTTTCCAGTATGGATTCGATAAATAAATTGAGCCCGGAACCCAATAGCTTTGCCTGAGGTTACCCAAAACATCGGTGTATTCGTACTTCTGCATCTCGCTTAATGGAATAGACGCCGGGGCATGGTATATACTACCTGTAGCGTCGTTTCTCTCGCCCGTGAACGGCTTATTGTCAACATCCTCCATGATATAGGTCAGCTTCGAGAAGAATGACAGCTTATCCGAGATCGTATTGTCGATCTTGAAATCAAAATTATGCCTGTCGTATTCATGATTCCTGAGAATACCTTTTGCATTGCTATTTCCATAGGAGAAGTAAGTCTGCATTTTTTCACTGCCGCCGCTGATGCCAATGGTATTAGATAAGCTTGACCCATCGCGGTAGAAATCCTTGATCCGGTCAGGCTGGCCCTGCATGGCCATTTGCGTACCGTTCCATAAGGTAATTGTCTGGCCGGTGATCTTCGGGCCCCAGCTGCTTTCGTTATTCGCATTGTATACACCTCCTGCACCCTGACCATATTCGGCCTGCACATCAGGTAAGATAAACGGACGGTCAATAGTGGTACTGCCGGTATAATCAACAGTAACCTTTCCTGTTTTTCCTCTTTTGGTTGTGATCACGATCGCACCATTCTGTCCCTGGCTACCATATAAAGCAGCTGCGGAAGCCCCTTTCAGGATGGTCATCGATTCGATGTCGTCACTGTTTATCATCCCAATACCGTCACCGCCGTCGCGGCTGCCGCTTGTCTGGCCAGTACCCTGCTCACGGCTGGTATTATCCATCGGTACCCCGTCTATCACATATAATGGCTGGTTATTGCCAAAGATCGAGCGGCTGCCGCGAAGCAGAACCTTGGTTGAGCTTCCCGGGCCGGTCGCATTTTTGGTGATGGTTACACCGGCAACCTTACCTGCCAGTGCATTGATCATGTTTGTTTCCTTGGCCTGGCTAAGATCTGCCGCATCAAGTGTCTGAGCAGCGTAGGTCAGTGATTTCGACGACCGTTCAATACCAAGCGCCGTGACCACCACTTCAGTCAGCGCGGTATTGGCAATATCGAGGGTTACATCGAGACTGGTGCGGTTGCTCACCGCAACTTCTTTTGTGATGTAGCCGATATAAGTAAAGATCAGCGTACTGTTATTATCCGGCACTGTAAGTGTATAAGCGCCGTTGGCATCTGTAGATGTGCCGGCATTCGAGCCCTTAACACGCACGCTAACGCCCGGGAGCGTCACTCCATCCACGTCCTTCACCACTCCCTTTACCACTACCGGAGGAGCCTCCGGGGCGGTAAAAAGGTCGCGCGCGGGCTCGATGTTAAACACTGGCGGGCGCCGCTTCACGATCACCATATTGTTTTTGATGGTATAGGTAAGAGGCTGCCCTGTAAAGCAGATAGCCAGCACCCTTTCAAGGCTTGAATTCTTCAATTCAATATCTACCGGCTTTGCTTCTTTAAGCATCTCCGTATCGTAAATAAATTCGTACTGGCTCTGATTGCTGATCGACCAAAACACCTGCTCGAGCGAAGTGTTTTTCTTTGACAGCGTAATCTTTTGCGCATACCCCACGGCATTGGCCTGAAGTATTGTAGCGACTATTAAAACAAGAGTGAGTTTCATAATCAGCAGTATTTTGGCTTTAGCGGAATACCCGCGGCATTCCCCAACAGAAGAAATTTTCATACATTTGAATAGTTTAAGTTTATAAGTTTTGTGATATCGCATATTATAGACGAGTAAGCTTAGACATGTCGCGTTCGACAGAAAGCCGGTGCGTTGGTAGCGCTCCGGTTTTTTTAAGCTCCCCTATAGGTATAGTTCAGGGCATAGCTATAATCCTCCTTTCATTTTCATGGCTTCCGCCGTTTATAATTTTGAACTTTATAGAACCGGTAGATTCAAGTACCTCCAGCACTTCTGAAATATTACGTGAGCGGGATATCCTTCCGCCAAAGTTTTTACGGGAAATATCTCCCTGAATTTCTATATCGACGTCATACCAGCGTGAGATCTGGCGCATGATGCTTTGTGCATCCTCGCTTTTGAAAATAAAGAAGCCGTTCTTCCAGGCTATAACCTCCTCGGTATCTACAGTGACCACATCAATACCGCCGTTCCCGTTCCTGGCCTGCTGCCCCGGCGTAAGGAGCTTGCTGCCCTTGCTGCTAAAGACTTTTACTGAACCCTCCAGCAGCGTGGTATTGATCGTGCTTTCGCCCGGATAGCTCATTACGTTAAAGTGGGTACCCAATACTTCTATCGTCTGACCTTCATTCTTCACCCTGAAAGGCATGGCCGGATTCCGGGCAACCTCGAAATAAACTTCCCCGGTAATTTCCACTTTCCGCTCTTTGCCGCTGAAGTGAACAGGATATTTTAAAGAGGAAGCTGAGTTAAGCCAAACCCGGCTGCCGTCGGGCAGGTTCACCTGGTATTGTCCCCCGTAAGGAGTTTCTATCGTATTATAAGAAAGGTCTTCCGATGCCGGGCCCGAATCTGATATGGTATATACCAGCTGGCCATCGGCTGTTTTTGTGACCCTGATGCCCGACTGGTTGGCGAGTTCGCCATTCCTGGCCTCGTTCAGGTCGATCCTGCGCCCATCGGCCAGGGTCAGCGTAGCCCTGTTCCCTCCCGGCAGGATATCATTTTCCTGCACCCCGGCAAGCGGCTGCGGCTCCGCGGCAAGGTTGGTCCGGTAGAGGTATATGCCCAGTGACGCCACCAGGATAATGGCTGCGGCTGATGCCACGCGCTGCCAGAGCCGGGAAACGGGTTTCCCGAATAAGGTATAGCTGTGTTTACGGAAAGCCTTTTGAGCCTCGCGGAGCTCGGCCTCCGTAAGCCCTGAGTCTTCATCCTCGGCAAGGTGATGAAACCAGGTTTGAAGAAGCAATTTCTCCTCCGGGGTGCATTTCCCGGACTTATACTTTTCAAATAGCTCTTTTGCTTCTTTCATGTGTTCTTTTGCCTCTTTATATACTAAAACGGCGAGCTCAGATGCGATGGGTACTGCGAACAGCAGAAAAAGGAGTAAGAAGTGAATATTGGTAAGGGAGTATCAGGAATCCGGAAGAAAGTATCAGGTGGGGATGTGGGATGTGGGATGTGAGATGTGAGATATGGGATATGAGCTGGGTGGAGGAGCTGTGTGAGGAAGCCGGAAATCGGTTCTCAGACTTCATACCTCAGCCCAGATATAGCATTATGAGGGTCCATAAGCCCGTCCCGACCCGCATCTTCAATATCCGAAGAGCTTTCTTGATCTGCGTGGACGCGGTTTGTTCCGAGATTTCCATGCGGGCTGCAACGTCTTTATGGCTGAGCCTGAGCTCGCGGCTGAGGCGGAAGGCTTCTCTCATGCGCGGCGGCAGGGCCTCGATCTCCTTTTCGATCAGGCGCTTTAAGTCGTGCTCACGCACCAGGAAGTCGGCCGAATCTACCGACGTATCGATCAGGTGCTGCACCGCGCTCAGGTATTTGGCTTCCACTTTACGATGGGAAAAGATGTCCAGCGCCTTGTTGCGCACAGCCGTAAAGAGATAGGCAGTGAGCGAAAGATCGTCTGCCAGCTGGAAGCGCTTGTTCCATAAAACGCTCAGAACCTCCTGCACAACGTCCTGCGCTTCCTGCTTATCACGGAGTTTCTTATGGGCGTAGATGTAAAGCAGGGAATGATAACGCTCGTAAATTTCAGTAAAAGCCTTCTCCTCCCCTTCTTTTAAGAGGACAGCCAATTCGTGATCGCTTAAACATTTATATCCCGGCATTGTTTGAGATGCGCTTGAACGAATGTAATTATTTTTATGGAGAATTAATATAGGGGGGTGAGGTATGAGGTATCAGGTGTGAGGTATGAGGTATGGGCCGATAAATAAACTCATAGCTCGTTATACCAACGAACTCAGTGCTTCAACAGGACTCATTACGGGCAGAGCACTTTTCTTAAAATCTTTCGTATTGCGGGTAACAATAAAATCAACCCCGGGGATCGCAAGGGCACAATAATACTGTACAGCATCTTCGTAGTCCTTAAAATCTGACCCTAAAGACTGCCGGATAACAGCCCCGGTCACATCGGTTATCTGCGTAATATCTGCAAGTCCTTCCAGTAACTTAATGACCACGGTCCCGGGTGCTGATTGACGCAAGACATAGTAGATATTATTGTAGGAAACTGCTGAGATGTAAATCTTGACCTTGCCCTCTACCGCGAAATTAAAAAGCCTGGCAGCATCTGTAGCAAAAGGTTCCCTGCCAGCCAGGAAGTCGATCACTACATTCGTATCCATGAAAATATGCCTCATATTTATTTCCTGTATTTTTCTGTCAGGGCCTTACCTAGCTGCTTCTTATAATCAAAATCATCGGGCAAACGTATTTTACCCATTAAGCTGCTAACCTTAGGAGATAAGCTGGGCGGGCTTTCATCCTGTGCACTGATCGACTTCAAATAATTTTCTACTATCTGCGACAGACTTTTCCCTTTCTGCCGGGCGTATTTCTTGGCTGAATTTATAACAGTATCGTCAATCGTTAACGTGAGTTTGGTTGTCATAATAACACGTGTAATTATATATACAAAGATACGTATCATATATTTCAATTCAAACTTTAACATCTTCCTACGGTCATAGACAATCTGATCAGGATGATCATGTGCTTCATCATCAAGCTCTATAATTAGTTTCCCGGAAGACAATAAAAAACAACGATGTATGATGCAAAATCTGGTATTCTATCTAAGAAAGCCTGACATAATGAGCGAGAGGTATATTTTAATTATTAAAGGTTTGACACCGCCGTTCACGGGAGTTCTGAAGAGGTATCAGGTATCAGGTATCAGGTATGAGCTGGGCGGAGAGACCTAATTATCCTAATTATCAGCCTTGCGGGGGAACCTAAAATTCACTAGTATGCGGCCTGCTGTATAACCGTGATGCTAAACCACAATATGCTAATACTGAGAACCCTTGCTCCCCTAGTCCTTTTCATTTTATTCACTTCCTGCGATATGCGGGGCGGCGGAACCGCTGTGGAGGCCATAAGGACGACAGCTCCGGGTCCGGGTGAGGGCTATCTGCAGGTTACGCGGGTGGTAGATGGCGATACCTTCTGGGTGGATAACGGGACAGAGAAGGGGCTGAAGGTGCGCCTGCTGGGGATTGACGCGCCCGAATCGCGGAAATCCTTTAACAAGGATGTTCAGCATTTCGGCAAGGAGTCGGCAGCGTACCTGACCAGGCTGATCGCCGGAAAAAAGGTAAAGCTGATGGCGGATGTTTCGCCGCGCGACCGCTACGGGCGGACCTTGTCGTACGCCTACCTGGAAGACGGCACCTTTGTGAATGCACTCCTGATCAGGAATGGTTATGCCCAGGTGCTGACCATTGCCCCGAATGTAAGGTTTGCGGCGGAGTTCGTGAGGCTGCAGCGCAGGGCCAGGGAAAAAGGACTGGGCTTGTGGGCCAGGGATTTCGCTGCTGCGGAGAAAGGCTAAAAATCGTCATTGAAGCCGGATCCGGCAGTTAAACGGTAGGGATCATTGAGGGAACGGTAATTAATGTATTTTAAAATATTAATTTCATTAATTAGCTTTAAATAGCTGCCGGTGCGATCGTGGATTGTCGCGAGCCCCGGCACCTGTCTTACTCATCACCTATGAAAGACAAAAACCAAGTATACGGCCCCTTGCCCGAGTGCGAGGATTACTGGGAGTCACTGCCGGAAGAATTTTACTGGGCATCTGAATGCCCTCCGTATATTACTGACGAACTGGTCAGCTGGCGGAAAAAGGTCGGTGCCAGCCCGGAAAAGATCGCCCGCTTAGCAGGTTTTGAGCCGGCCGATTATCTCCTTATTGAAAGCGGAGAAAGAAAAATCAACCAGGCGGAAGCAGCCAGAATTGACGAAGCGATTCTCGACTATCGAAGATTCCATATCTCCCCTTATTATAATCTGCGTTTAAAAATATTCTTTTGGCTGGAGCACCGTAAAGTGGGCTGGCGGCGATTCCGGCACCACGCACTGGAAATCATTCTGACCATTCTAATATTGTCCATCCCGGTTGTTTTCATACTGGTACGTACGTTTATTTTCCCGGGTCCTGAATATGCGCCGGTATTTTTGCTGGGAAGACTACTGGACTGGGGATCATCATTCGCTCTTCCTGCGGGAATCGGGCTGTGTATTGTGATCTGGGTAGCGCGGGGGGGTCGGGGCTCTGATAAGTAAGGGTGCCGGATGAAAAACATGTAATGTGAGCCGGAACCTGCGGCAGCCAAGCTTTCGCTGGAATCGACCGATAGCTGCTATTCTTTGCTGACGCATCCTTAAATCCTCTTTTTAAACCAAATCACGTTTGAGTACAAAAAATAGGTTTTGTTTGTACCTTCTTCGTCTTTTCTTCGTCTCCAACCCCATTTTAACTACCGCCAGGGCAATAATAGACGAAGAAGGTACGAACGAGAACACTAGGAGGTGGTTTGCGTGTGTCTGGCAGATAAAAATTTGTTACTTGTCAGAAGCCTTTCCAGACAAAGACCCTGAAGGGGTCGTATGTATTAGACTATTAAAAGGTAATTCGCATCGCACATGCGACCCCTTCAGGGTCGTGAATCATGTCCGTTAACCCCTCTATAAACATGTGGCCCCTTCGGGGTCACCTGCATTTTGAATAAAACAGGGATTCTGTTTTATAAATTTCAGGATTAGTTCAACTTTGGTGTGATATAACAAATTCAAATGAATAGTAAACTATCAAAGCGACTTGCTGATATTGTGGACGCACTCCCATTAGAAAAGGATATACGAGTTTTAGAAATTGGTTGCGGACCAGGCGCCATGGCGAGAGAAATTTCAAAACGAATTGGTAAAGGACATGTCCTTGCCATTGACCGTTCAGCCAAAGCCATACAACAGGCTATTTCCGGCTCGCAGCCTGAAATCGAAACAGGCAGACTTTCTTTCAGACAAGTTCTCATTGAGAAATTTGAACTTGGAGATAACGAAAAACCTTTTGACATAGCAATCGCTGTACGGGTTGGAGCCCTGGATGGGCGACACCCGGAAATTGAAAAACAATCATTACTTAAGATTGCAAAAGCATTAAAAAAGACCGGGAAATTATTTATTGACGGTGGGAACCCCTTAAAAGAAATATCACTTCACGAATATAGATAAAGGGGGTAACATGCAGCCTTAATTTGCGTATACCTGAACACCCCGGGTTTCAGTTGCCCGAAGCTCATAAGAGCAATTAAGACTTAACCTATGAATATTCACACCGGAAAATCACAGGAAAATGCGAGCCGGGCTGTTGCAAACACGTTCCATGGGCAGGCCGGGCAGGCTGAATCCGCTACTCAGCTGGGAGACGTCAAACAAAGTGAACTTCAGGAAATAGCAAATCAAAGTCCCCGGGTGCGGCAATTGAGAGCTTACCAGGAAATGGCCGATAACCGCCAGCGGGCAAAACAAGCAGAACCGGCCGACAATTCTCCGGCTCCTGTATCGCCACAGGTGCAGAGAAAAGAAAATAAAACAGGTTTGCCTGATACGCTCAAATCAGGCATTGAAAATCTGTCCGGATACTCCATGGACGACGTCACCGTGCATTTTAATTCCAGTAAGCCTGCCCAGCTGCAGGCTCTCGCCTATGCACAGGGAACCGATATTCATGTCGCACCCGGACAGGAGAAACATCTCCCGCACGAGGCCTGGCATGTAGTACAGCAAAAGCAGGGAAGAGTGAAACCCACGGTACAAACAAAGGGGGTACCTGTAAATAGTGATGCCGGGCTGGAGAAAGAGGCAGATGAGATGGGGGCAAAAGCGTTTCAGCTCTCGTCCGTGCGTAAGGATGGCCCGGAAAGCAGGCCTGTAAAAATAAGCAGCGGCGCTTTTTCAGGTGCTCAAATGCAAACTGTTCAGCGTGTATCCGGCCAGGTGACCCAGGACGAGGGGGACGACGAAGTATACCTGTACAGCGAAGTGATCAATGAGAGCTTCGGGCTTCCCCCGGGCCAGGGAGTTGCCGTTGGGGATATTGTAAGTTTTGACCTGGACGAGTCAGGCAATTCAGCGGAAGCCGGCACGGTTAACGGAATAGCCCCGCCCGGGCTGAATAGAAACGCTGTAGAAAACGAAGTTGGCAACTGGGGCGATGTTACCTGGAAAACCAATTGGTCACTGAACAGGCCTGCTGTTGCTTCGGGATGGGTGATCCAGGATGTTATTGCTGAAGAGCATAATGAGTCCCCTACGGGCGAAGAGCGTGAGGAAAGCTGTGTCTACCAGGAAGCCTGGAAATTGAATGCCGGGGACACTCTTACGGAAGGGTTTATCCAGGATACGATTGAACAAAACCGGCAAATTCAGGAGGCGCTGAATTCCGGCGCTGACGAAGCAGAAATTGATGAAGATCCTTATGATGATGATACAGGCCCGACTCTTGACGAGCATAATTATGAAGGGAGTTACCTGTTCCGGGGCTCCGCCCGTTTTTACGAGGGCTTCCGTTTACCCGGATCCTTTATTGTCAATAACGATGCCACCTGGGCAGGGCCCCTGCATTCGCGGCTTGGCAGTTCGCATGATGATCTCGCCGATGGACGGGCCAGTGCGCCAAATGACATGACATTGCAATTTGAATGGTCGCCATATACCGAAGACGGTCTGACCCAGGTAACCCAGTTGATGAGCGAGGAGGAGGAGCGCCCCGAAGCGGCTGAAACTGCCGGATTAATGGCACCTCCGGCTTCCGGGCCAGACGTAGTGCAGCGTGTGGCAATTAAAGGAGAAGTTCAGTCCCTCCCACCCCTGCCCCCTGTCCAGATGGTTCGCGGCGAGGTAGTACTGTCGACCATCCCGGACGATGACGAAGTATATATTTATTCGGAAGAGATAGATGAAAGCTTTGCGATTCCCGTGGGTGTGAATCTCAGCATAGGAGATCAGATTAATTTTGAATTAGAAGGCGACAAAGTAATTGCAGAAAGTATCGAAGTTATCGGAGAAGAAGTTGTCTATGGCTTGCCTTTATTAGAAGCAACATTTGGCGGTGCCTTCAAAGACACGGTTGGAGGCGCCCAGCGAAGTTCTGAGGATTTACCGGCATGCGATGGCGTTGTGGCCCACCTCTCGATAGTAGTCGCAGATCCCACGCAAATGCATCTGTCATTCTACCCGGCAGACGATGCAGATTACCTGCGAAAAATACTTGATGTCAGGTTTACCTGGAATACCGAAACAAAAACATTCGGAGCATCGGGCGTTGTCAGGGGGATCTGGAAACCATTCAAGGACAAATACGGACTGATGACCACCTGGGCAGAAGAAAGAAAAGCGGGACTGCAGTCACGGTTGAGGGATGCGCTGTAACGACCCCAATTTCAGAACTCATCTGTTCAGTGCACAGGATTACTATGCTATTTGCCCTGTCGTTCCAGAAACTCCTGCAGGTATCCGCTCTTTCGGGTTGTGCTACCTCTTTCCGAAATAGCGTTTGGATGTAATGATTTTTCCGCATAAATCCAACAACCTGAGCTTGTAAATTATAACCTCAGGTTATAGGTATCTCCATTTCTGCTGTCCACTTTTACTCTGGGCTTTCTATTACCCTTTAGTGTTTTTCTTTGGAATTAGGGGTTAGGTATTAGGACACCGGTGCATATGTACCAAATAGGATTAAACTAGATGTGATGAATCTAAACAAGACATACGATTATTTATCAGCAGTGATCGAACCCGGTCCGGGTTGGGTGCTGCTGTTTGCTATGTCCTTGTTTGGTACGTTCAAAGTTTTCTCTTTGATTCTTCTCCAATTTATTGTCCAAAAGATATCCATCACGTTCGTGGTGATTGAACCAATTATTTATCGGAAAAAGTTTACCGTGTTCCAGCGCGGGGCTGTGAACTGCTTATAATGAAAAAGGCCACCCTTAACGAATGACCTCTTTCCGGGAATGCCCACCTAAGCCGGCACAACCATTTTTGCATTCTAAATATAAAGTTTTTGGAGCCCTTTTTTGATAAATAAAAAGTTCAAAACCATGAAAAATCTAAGAATAAATTTATTGTTAATAGTCGCATTACTGGTTACTGCGGCTACTGTTAGTGCGTTTAGCTTAGTTAACCGTAAAGCGCCGATTGCAAAGCCACGCCTGACTTCTACCTGGACATTCGTTGGTACGACTGGTCAAATTTTGACAGCAAGCGAATGGGAAAAACGCTCACCGGGTGGATCTGAATGTGGCGAAATTGGTGATTTACCTTGTTCGATTAGTGTAGAAGCGGATGATGAAACCGCCCTTGCAGCGTATTTTGTCGGCAAAAGTGAGCAGAATATTCTTGATATGAGTCCGTCAAGAAGACCTTAATCCGAATATCAAGAGAGAAGCGGAACACTTCTCTCTTGATCTGTGCTCCTGCTCTCACCGGTAATTCTGGGTCATTCCGGATAAAGCAATCACATCGTCGGGTATGGGCAATGCGTATCTCAGGTCATTGGGAAGCAAGGTATAAGTAATACCATTGGCTTTTCTTGTCAGGGTAATGTTTGCCCCCTCTTTATTAAACCGCTTTAAGTCGGCCCAACGCAAGCCGCGCATGAGTAGTTCCTTTCTTCGTTCGGCTAATATGAGCTCTAGTGCTTTTTGCGGGTTTGGTGCACTTAAATTCAGGAAAGTACCTGCTTTCCATCTTTTGACTAACAGCGTGTTTAAATCAGACATTGCCGCAGATGTATTTCCTTTCCGGGCATTGGATTCTGCACGTATCAGGAACATTTCATCGGTTGTTAATCCTCCGTAAAATGCTGCACTTCCGCCGTAACCACCCTTGAAGGAAATTGTCTCATCGGTGTTTTTTTTAAACAGGATAGTTTTTCTCAAGTCATTGTTTTCATATTGCGCATACAATTCAGGCACTATCCGGGCACTAAGTACCATTGAGGGGCTATTGAGAAGCCGTTCAAGAATAATTTCAGCATTAAACCGGGCAACTGGTGCTGCCGCAGCTGCGTTAAGCTTATTATAATCCATCAGCGTACTATAAAGCTGCAGGCATGAATCGGCATACGCCCCTGCCCGCTCGTAATTACGCATGTTCAGGTACATGCGGGCCATCAATCCATAAGCCGCTGCGCGCGAGGGCC
The DNA here is from genome assembly GCF_029360805.1 of Daejeonella sp. JGW-45. Taxonomy (GTDB): domain Bacteria; phylum Bacteroidota; class Bacteroidia; order Sphingobacteriales; family Sphingobacteriaceae; genus Daejeonella. The sequence continues at coordinate 187,918 of NZ_JARKNC010000002.1, forward strand.
TGACTACATGGAGTGCTTTTACAGGCAGCATTGGAATAGCCTGTTTCAGATCATTCTCTATCTGCAAATATGTTTCCTGTAAGCTGCCCCGCTCCGACTCCTCGTTAAAATCTGTATTCAAACGCAGAGGGATTCCCAGGTCGGTTGCAGCACTCACAGGGTCATAGGCTAATGCCCAGATCTGCGCTGCATCGTGATAGGCAAAAGCCCGGAAGAACAGAGCCTGTCCTTTTAAATGCCGTGCGTCCGGATCGGTAGATGGATGACTCTCAAGTCCTTCAAGAACCGCGTTGGCAACATACACTGACTTGAACAGATAACTCCAGTCGTTACTGCTGCTGCCAGGGGCAAACAAATGGTCTTTTTCCCAGACGTACATGCGGCGCAGACCTTCCTGGCTGATGCTGTTAAGATTCGCATCACTGAGATAATAGTTATCTGCACTGATCTCACCAGAAGAGGGCATACTGTGATTCAGCGTGCCGTAGTTATCCAGCATCGATTGCAGGTCGGTCAGGGTTACGGGCACCGCCAGCTTCTTATCTGCCTTTTCGTCCAGGAATTTTTCACAACTGCTGAACAGCACGGCAAAAAATGCCATCCAACTTAAAAAGATATATTTTTTCATGATCGTAGGTTTAAAGATTAGTTCGAAGTCCGAAAGTCAGCGTCTTTGCCGGCAATAACGTAAAGGTGTCGTTCCCATATTCGGGATCAATACCCGATTTATTGGCCGTCCACAATACCCCCAGGTTATTTATATTCAAAAACAGATTGAGATTTTTTACAGGCAGCGATTTCCATTGACTTTTGTTCAGCGCGTACCCCAGGTTCAGGTATTGAAAACGTACGTGATCCGCTTTTTCAACAAGCACTTCCGAATTCCCGTAAAAGTTATCCCGAAGGGAACTAAGGGGATAAGTCATCGAAGGCACCGTAGTTCGTGATTCATCGCCCGGTGTCTGCCATCGTACATTGAAATCAGCATGACCTTTATTATTATTAAAGAGTGTAAAGTATTGGATAGAAGATCTCCTGAAATAGTGTCCCGCTTTGAACGTGAGACGGGCGCTGAGGGAAATATTATTCCAGGTCCAAGTATTGCCTACCGAACCAAACCAACGCGGAAGTGCCGGCCCGTGATAGTTCAGGTGTTCTATCAGCGTTGAATTGCCGGTAAGCCTTGTGTAGTCTTTTGTGCGAGTTCCATCCACATAGCCCATCGGGTCACCGGTGGTTGGATCCAGGCCCGCCCAACGATAAGAGAATATAGAGAACACGGGTTTCCCTTCTATACCAGCAATCCTGGGCACGGCTCCGACAAAGTTACTACCTACCCTGTTAGCCAGGTAATAGGCGGTAACTTCGTCCCGGTTATAACTCAGGTTCAGATGACTGGACCACTTAAATTTCGAATCGACGTTCAGACTATTCAAAGTTAGGTCCGCTCCGCTACCCTTCATAGACGCTACATTCCTGATCACGCTATTTATCCCCGAAGTATAATCAAGCGAGGAATTGCCAAACAGGTTACTCCCTTTCTTGGTATAATATTCCAGGCTCCCGGTCAGCCGGTTATTTACCGCCATAAAATCCAGCCCGATATTCACCATGCGGGAGGTCTCCCAGGTCAGCGAGGGGTTTGCATAGTTGTTAAACCGGGAGTACGGGCTTAAGGTGTATGGAGAAATGCCGGAGACAAATTCGATCGTGGTTAGCGCTGACTTCTGAGGGTCAATATTACCGCTGAATCCATAGCTTGCCCGCAGCTTAAGGTACGGCAGCCTGTCCCATTTATAGAACTCTTCCCGGGATATCGCCCAGCTCAGCCCTGCCGACCACAGTGGATTCCATTTATCGTTTGTCTTGAGGCCAAACAGGTTAGAAGCATCTTTCCGGGCGCTAAGCGATACTGTGTACCTGTCCTGCCAGGTATAAGCCCCGTTACCGTAAAAGGATACGAAATTGTTGACGGTTTCGTTCATACCGGAAAGGTCAGGTATCAGGTCACTGCTGCCGGTAATAAAATGCGGATAAGGATTGGTAAAATCTACATTTCCCCGGGTCAGAATATTCTGGTTATACCCGTAAACCCGCTGAACATTCGCGTTATTTTGTGCGTGACGGATTTCCGATCCGGCCAGCAGAGTAAGCGCATGCGCTTTCCAGTTCCGGTCATACGTAAACTGCCCCCTTACCTGATGGGCATCCAGCAAAGCATTTTTGGTATCCAGCACCGATCCTCTAGGAACCTTGTAGGTTATGGCACCCGTTGAGGGATTGATCTGGGTGTATAAATTCACCATCTCTCTGGCAAAATAGCTTTCCTCGTCCTGCAAATTTCTCCCTTCTGTTTGCTGCCGGTTATACTGGTACTTCAGATCGGCATTAAATCCATCAAACAGTTTATAGTTTATACCCAGGTTGGCGATCACATCCTGCAGGTTAATGATGTTGGTGTTATGCTTATAGTCCTCCAGCGGATAATATTTCCAATCAAGAAGCTTACCGGCGCCGGCGGTTTCTATGTAACTCTGGCGATAGGTTTTAGCAAGGGCCAGGGAATTACCTTGTTCATCAGCCAGGCTGGCATAGGGATGAACAGCTCCTCCTGCTTTAAAACTCATGCTGCTGAATGAGGGCTTGCCGCTGCCAGTGTTGCTCCTGGTAAAGTAAATACCGGTAGTGATCTGAAGGTCCTTCAGTGGTTTTAGGTTGTGATGGAACCTGAGATTCGTGCGCTTGTATGTTTCATCCAGGGAGCTTGAATTATTGTCGAACCCGGCAGAAAGAGCCCATGCCATCATATTGCTTCCTCCACGTAAACTGAGTGCATATTGCTGGCTGACCGAATTCCCATAGATATAGCGGTCAAAATCAGCCCTGACGTCTTCGCTGCGGAGGCTGTTGATCTCTTTTTCTACCTCGGCGGGACTTTTAGTTCCGGCGCTGCGCTGGATAAGAAGCTCTATCACAGGTGAGAGGAATGGCCTGCCCGTAGAGTTTATCTGACTATTATAAAAGCCTTTACCGTAGAGCATCATTTCTACATCGATGTAATCCGAAGAAGATATCTGGCGAAAGCTGTACACGTCAGGCTTTTCGCCCAGCGTTACATTGGAATTAAACTCAGCACAAGCGGCTGATTTAACTTACCGCGTTTGGTAGTGATTACGATAACGCCGTTTCCTGCGCGTGTTCCCCATATTGAGGCAGCGGCTGCATCTTTAAGAATGGTGATATTCTCGACATCATTCGGATTGATATTATTAATATCGCCGTCATAAGGAAAATTGTCGACCACCACCAGCGGAGCTTTGGGTCCCTGAATGGTGCTCAGGCCGCGTATCATCAGCTGCCCGCCGGGATTTGTTGCCCGGTCGACCGATACACTGCCTGCTACCGCCTCCAGTCTGCTGAGGATATCCGTACTTACCTGCTCATTAAAAAGTTTATTGCCTACCTGCGCGAACGAACCTGTTGAGCGTTCACGAGGTATTTCCTGGTAGCCGGTAGATACGGTCACTTCGCTAAGCATGCCAGTGCGGTCGGAAAGGTAGATGATAAGGGGATTGTTCAGTGGCAGCCTGAGTTCAAGCTCCCTGTCATCATAACCCACAAAGCTGACCAGCAGGGTTAGTTCTTTGGCTGCGCCGGCATTCAGCTCAAAAGTGCCCTGTTCCCCAGCTGATACGCTGGCTGTACTGTTCTTTATCCGGACGGTCGCACCGGCCAGCGGTGCACTGTTCTCCGCACTAAGGACGGTGCCCCTCACCCGGTTCTGGGCATGAGCTGATAAACCGGCAAGTATTATTAGTATGATATAGATCCATTTCATATTTTCTTGGTTAAGGTGTATCCCTGTGAACTTTATTTTTCTTTGATGATCATCATCAGCAGTTCTTCTTCCGAATCTCGCAGGACAAGACCATACCGGGCTAGTTCAGCATTGAGGAGAGGAAGGTTATTCCAGGCCGGCCTGATCTTCATATCCATCTTGCCGGAATAGCCGGTCCGATCAAGCACCGGCACTTTCATCCCCAGCTCCCCATTCATCCGTATGATCAGATCAATTAAGCCGGTATTGCTAAATACCATGGTGTCGTCGACCTTTTTAACCGAAGGACTTTGCCCGGTAGTGGTGAGTAGGCCATTTTTGGATCTCTCCAGCAGCAGACATTTCACGCGTCGCTTTTCAATCTGCATGGTAAAGTCAGTATAGCGGTTGAGATCTTCCAGCGCATACTTGTAGAGTCGTGCAGTATCGTGCAGCGGTACGAGCAGCTCATAAGAGTATAGGTTAGCATTCCGCCACGCAGGGCTTTTGGCACGATCCGCCGTGTAGTAAAGGCGGGCACTGTCCCTGGTTTCTACAATAACCCGGTTGGAGACAAAGCTCTCTCCCATTTCAGAAAATAACTTACTGGCGATATGATTATAAAACCAGAGCAGGGTGCTGTTAGTACTCATCCAGCTGTAAACGCTTCCGTTCTCCTTGCGGTAGCGGTTGCTGCTTCCCAAGCCTTCTGTAAAACCCTTAAGGAAGATCGAATAATGTTCCAGGCGATCTGCAGGAGCTTTGTCCGAAAGATAAAGCGGCATTTCCAGGTTGATGTCAGTTTTCGTCACTAATCTAACATCCGAATTCAGCATCGCCCGGATCGATTCTTTGCTTACCTCGTAGCTGCTGGTAATCGCCTTCACCTTCCCATCCGCAATCCACACATAATGCGGCAATAGCTTGTAAGGAAACAATTGTTTCAGGCTCTGGTCACCATCTACTCGTGGCAGAGTGAACGCCTTCCCGGTCGAAGCTTTACGTTTAGTAAAAAAAGCTTCGTTCTTTTCACTGCCATCAGAACTCACCAGCAGCACCTGCAGCTTGTCTTTAAACTCCGCCTGGAGCGATTCCATTTTCGGGAAGCTCTGGATACATGCTCCGCACCAGGTAGCCCAGAAATCCAGGATGAGGAGCTTGCCGTTAAAATCGGAAAGCTTTGCACTGCTTGTTTTATAGTTTAGAATATTATTTATAGTTAGATCGGGTACTTTATCCCCTATCTTGAGAGCTGCCGTTTGGCCATACACGACACTGCTTAAAAAAAAGCAAAGCGTGGCCACAGCGATTAATTGTATCGTTTTTTTCATTTAGATTTTGTTAAATTGATTCCGAAAAATTGAAGAAAAAACGGCAGCCCTGGACTGATCTAACCAATTAACCATATTCAAAAAATCGGCTGCCGTTTAAAGCGGTAGAGCTTATTCAGGATGTCGTTTTAGGGAAGCGTACAAACGGTTACTGGAATCTGACAGTAAAACTTCTCTCGCCTCATGCTGGCCACCTTCTGCAACAAGTTGCTTTCCCAATTCATACAACACAGGCAGAATATCTTCGATTGCTTCGAAATCGCCGAGAAATTCTTCACCGGGGACATTTTCCAGGAATTGGTAATCGTTGACAAAAAAGCTTTCAAAGGAATCGCGGAGATCCTCATCGCCTTTAAAAAGCGGGGCCCCGGAGCAAAAATCAGTTAGCTGGTCAAAGGATAGCAACGGGAAGCTGCTCACCTCTTTATCCCTGTTATCTTTTGCCTTATTATTTTTAGATGCCATCCTGATTGTTAAAGATTTTAATAACCGGCACAGATACAAATTGCACAACCGAAACGGTTAATTCAAGAAATTGAGAAGCGCTACCATATCTGTATATACAATAATATATAATATTATACAATATAACAACTAAATTGTTATAAATACTAGATATCGTTATCAATTATATTGTATTTCAATCTAAAGAAGTATAATTGAAGAAATCTCTGCATAGTTTGTCACGGGGTGAAGTACTCCACCAGGTAGCAAAATCAAGTCCTTTGAGTTTAAAGGAAATCATAAAGAAAGCAGGTTACAAGTACCCTACATTTTATGTTCATATTAAAAAAGCTGACCTTCCTTATGAAACCCTCGCCAGATACGGTAAGGCTCTTAATCATGACTTCACGAATGAATTCCCCGAAATGGCTGATTATATTCTGAATGATGATCGCAACCTCTACAATAATCAACTGAGCTATGATGAGTTGCTTAAGGACCGGGACAAATGGCTTTCTAAATACCAGGAGCAGACTGAGCGGTATCAAAGGCTATCGGATAAGTATAATAAGTTATTGGAGGAGAAGTTGGGGTTGAAGGGGGAGTGATAACGGGCGGGTGAAAAAGCTCTTGATACTTGCGTGACTAATTTAGGAGGTATTCCTCCCACCTCCGGGTTCTTTTTCTGTAATGCCTTTTTCGATCAAGTTTTGTATGTCTCTTATACTGTATCCGGGAAGCTTTTGGGCATTCTGGCCCATTTAGTTGCTCTTACTTCCGAGGCGATATTTTCAACCACACGATTCCGCTACAGTTTTAAGCTTTAAGTTCATTTCTGTTGTTATCTCTAAGGAAACAAAGTTATCACGTCGCCGGAACCGGGAGTTTCTCCGAATAGTGCTTACAATTCAATCAGCATAATTGCCTGGCCGTCTTTGATGATGGCATAGTTCACCTTCTCCTCTTTCTTAATGCCGAGATCTGCAACAAATTCAGGGCTTACTTCAAAGGGATTGAACATATCATATCCGGGAAGTTGAATAAAATGCATGATCAAGGTATTCTTGGTAGCTTCCTCAGTTTGAATCTGAGAGCATAGTTTTTCAACCCTGGAGGAGAATTGGAGGACTGAATCTTTGAATTCCATGTTGTTTGACTTGGGAACGATCTTTTGGATATCGTTTATCAAACTTATGGCTTCAATGGAATGAAAGAATACGGGAAACCGGAATACGTTAGGATGAACCCAACGCTTATTTGTTTTCGGCCTTACAGACTTTTATATGTAATGAAAGGTCAAATTGGTGATCTTACTAGTGCTAAAATTAAACAGGATTTTAAAACAAGATGTTATTTTTGTATCTTTAATTATTATGGCAAGTAAATCAACAGATAGATCAAGAACAAGCGATGGATTTGCTTATCTTACTAAGCGTATTGTTGTAAGCAAAGCAAAGAGCGCTGGTAAAGCTGCCGCTAAGAATGCAATGAAACTGATGGGCTACGTAGTGACTGTTAAAGGTGGCTGGGTAGTGAAGGAATATCAGGATGGAAACTTCGAGCAAATCGAGAAGCTTCAAGAGGCTTAATTCTATTGTTGGAGCAGATCTCACCACAACTTCGTCTTCGGGTTTTTGCTGGTCCAAATGGTTCAGGTAAAAGTACCGTTATAAAAAGCATTCGTGAAACGGAAATAAATGAGAATGTCAAACTTGACCTGGGGGTATACATTAATGCCGACGATATAGCTCAAAATTTAAAAGCCGGTGAATTCTCCTTTCAATCATACGAGGTAAATTGTACGTTAGCGGATCTTGCTAACTTTGGTAAAATCTCCGGACTCTTATCCAAGGACTTCTCTGTCCAACAATTTAGTAACTCAATTAAAATTTCTGGATATAAGCTTTCTTTGATCAAAGCAGAAAGTTTAGATCGCGTGGCGCAAATTATTGCAAGGTTCCTCAGACATGCATTTATAGTAGCGAAGAGAAGGTTTTCGTTTGAAACGGTGTTTTCGCACGAGTCCAACCTGGATGACATGCGCTTAGCGGCTGAAGCAGGCTACAAGGTTTATCTTTATTTCGTTGGAACGGAATCTCCTGAAATTAATAAGTTCCGCGTAACGCTAAGAGTTAGAGAAGGTGGGCATCATGTTCCGGCCGATCGAATTGAAAAGCGATATGTTCGTTCGATGGAACTGCTTAAAAAAGCCGCAGAAATCGCTTACCAGGCATATTTCTTTGATAACTCCGTTAATAATGAACCTTACCGGCTTGTCGGTCATTTCAAAGTGGTCGCAGGCGAGAAGGAATGGGATGATATTCCCGAGGATCAGGTGTCCATATGGCTTAAGAAATACTATCCCAGATCATAAATTAGTAGCCAAGAGGATTGAGGAGGACTGTTTATTTTTGATATCTTGAGGATTTTCAATTTGGCGACGTTCAAATGCTTTTGGGCATCAGTATCATTTTCCTAAGATCAGGAAAATGATAGGCAACGGTCTCACCCGCGTTTTTACGTGCCCTTCTGAACGTTGGTCGTGGTGTTGGTTCAGGCCCTATTTCCCTCTGCCAGCCAAACAGGCGATCTGCGGTTAAATCATCCGTATATTTTTGGGTAGCATCCAGCATCATTTCCACAACGCCTTTTACATTGCGATCTGACGATACCGACCCGACAAATTCTATACCTAACCTGCGTGCTATTGATGAGCGGACCTGATCCGTATTTAGTTTTTCGCCTTCTATCTCACTTGATTTGGTTACATCCCAGGGTCAGCGTATCCAATACTGCCGTTTCATTTATCTTAAATCCCGCCGAACCCATCAGACCTAGTATTCTTCCCTGCCGATGACGCACTTCACCGAGCCGGGTTAATAGCGCTTCTGCGTCCCAGGTAAAATTTGGCCAATTATTCGACTGATAGATATACCTATTCTCCGCAATTATGCGGTTAATTTACGGTTTATTCTCCGCAAAGTGAATAAAAGTCCGCAAATTTGCGGATTAATTATTATCGGTGCCGTATTCCCGAATAGAATGAACCAATCATTGTGGCACAATACAAGTTCACATAAAACGGCTGATCCAAATGATCTTCTTTAGTTCTATTTCAAAAACGCCACATTCGTTACTTTGTAGTTTAGGGCAGCTGTAGTACCAACAGTGACATCTATAGTAACGCCAGTAATTTTCGCAGCCAGGGGCGAAGCAAGGAATACAGCGGTATTTGCAATTTCTGCCATCATCGGCATTTGCTTTAGCATGGTGTCGTTCGCCATCTTGTCGATGAATTCCTTTACCTCCTCACCTCCTGCTTCTATAGCTTCCTTAAAAGGCCTTGAGTCCGGCGAGCCCCCCGAGCGAATATTGACAACCCTCACCCCCGACGGGCCAACTTCGGCCGCCAGGTTCCTTGAAAAGCCTTCTATTGCGTTACAGGCAGGTCCAAACCCGCCTACGTTGGCATAACCAATACCACCCGGGGTGGCGGTCAGTGATAAAATGACGCCAGATTTTTGCTCAATCATATACCTGGCCGCAGCAGTAGCAGTTAAAAACTGCGTTTTCATAGCGATGTTGATTGGCTGCTGAAACTCTTCTACGATCATCTCGATCAAAGGAATATTCTGAACGTCTTTTATCCCTATCGCATTATAGGAAATGTCGACGCTGCCTGCTTTATTTATTACGCTTTTCAGAAACGCTTCAATAGCATCCGGATCCAACGCATCTACCGCTGCTGCCTCCGCCTTTCCGCCATTCCCTATTATTTCCTCCGCAACCTTTTGAGCAGTTTCAAACCTGTGATTTGTTACAAAAACCTTTGCACCTGCTTCCGCGAAAGCCTTTGCAAACGCACCGCCCATTGATGCGCTGGCGCCATAAATGACAGCATTCTTATCTTTTAGTATCATAATATCGCTTTTGTTCAAAAATAGTACCTATGGCAACTAAACAAGGGGGGCTTGAGCGACATTCATGAGGGCTATTGGAGACATAATTTAAATAAACTTACCCGGCTGACCGGATTGCACTTCGTCCCGCAGATGTTTAGGACGTTTAACGAACGTTTAAAGTTAGGTTTGTCTGTGTCGGGAAGATTTGCATTTCCAAATTTACGTTCTTAAATCGTATATGAAGGCTTCACGTTTTTGGCAGGGTAGATGCGCACTTAAAAACAAAACTCTGGAAGATTATCTGAGTATTTTCGCGAATTTGGAGAATATTGATCAGAATGACAGGCTATTCCATTACGACTCATTAGCACCACTGGTCAACCAGGTGATCTTCCCATTTTCGTCGTAAAAGATCGCAACACAGGCATCAAGAAATACGCCATGTAAAGACATGATTATATATATCCGGTTATCATCCCGCGATTTATACGATTTAGGGAACTGCTTGGCTAACATGCTGATGTGATCACCGGGCTTGTACCAATGGCGCCCCAGCCTCATTTTGAAAGCTGGATTTGTGATATTAATGTTTCTATTGTTGCCAGCCGTATCAAATTCAGCGTCCAACCCGTCCAGCTCGTAAAAGATCCTCATTTCATCCACCATTTCTGAGAATATCCGTTTTTCTTTGGCCGGTCCAAATGCTGCCAGAAATGATTCTACGGAACCTGTAGAATACACGTTCCCATTATTATTTCCTACGGCGATGCTGTCTGCCCTGATGTTATCAAACATATCAGTATAGGGAATCGTATCCGGTGCAGGAGGCTTCAGGGAAATCATATGCCGGGCTGGCATGCTGTCGAGGATTGCAAATTTAGCTGGCTGTTCATCTCCCCTTGTTTTTGTCTGTTTTTTTCTACCGCAGGCCAGAAGACACACCAGGAGCGGATAGCAGATCAGGAGTACCGATATTTTGGGCATCGCGCAGATTTATTATTAAATATAATGTTTTATTTTTGGTATCAAGTGATGGGTAAACGGTAATCAGTGCGGGCGTACCTTGACGTCTAAAGGCTGATGGTATCAGTGAATTCCCATGTATTCAAAAATTATTCTAAATGAAGCTATGAGAAGCTGATTGTGAGTTCAGCTTCCATTAATGCCTTTTTCGATCATGTCTTTTAGATCTCTTAATGCGGTATCCGGGGAGCTTTTGGTCATTCTGGCTCATTTAGTTGTTCTTACTTCGGAGGCGATATTTTCAACCACACGATGACGCCGGAATCACAAATAATACACCATGGTTTTGCAATTCTGAATGAGTGTATCGATACAAGCAGGATTCAGAGCCTGGAGAAAGAGTTATCGGAGTTAAAGGTCTTCGAATTTAGTAGCGACGCAAGCCGTGTCAACCTGCTTAAGCATAGTAAAGCTGTTCATGAGACAGCGAACAACCCGGAATTAAACGGAATTATCACCAATATCTGTGACCGGAAAATGTTTCCCGTTAAAGCATTTGTTTTAGATAAAGCGCTGGACAACAATTGGGCTATCCCCTGGCACCAGGATTTAAAAATTGCAGTCGAGCAACAGGTAGCTGCCGAGGGGTATACCAACTGGTCGGTCGAAGCCGGGATTACACACGTACATCCACCGGTCCATGTAATGGAACGGCTTATCACGATCCGGATCCACCTTGACTCAGCTTCGGAAAAGAACGGCGCTATCCACGTTGTCCCCGGTTCTCATAAAAAGGGTGTTATTGATAATGATGACATTCAAAGGATCGCTAAAGGATCAGGCTGCCGTTTGTGTACCGTTGACAGCGGCGGGATAATGATCATGAAGCCCTTATTATTGCATGATTCGCCCCCCTCTCATTCTTCTGCGCGAAGACGGATTCTTCAAATTGAATTCGGATACGAACTGGGTAATGGGGTTAGGTGGTATGATCTGTCTTAATAAAAACCCAGGGGTGAAAAAAGCTGCGACGTCTTCCCAATTGCCGCCGAAGGTATGTTACTCATTCACTAAAAACCTCACCACCCTCACCGCATTCCCCTTACTCCCTTTGTTCCTTTCTTCACTCACCCTCAGCCGCAATACATGCGATTTAGCAGGCAGCTCTGCATCAAACAGCAGGAACCAGGGTAAGTGCAGGCTGTGACTCCATTGGGTAAAAAGATCCAGTTTCTCAAAGGGCCTGCCGTCAATGGAGTATTCCAGGATCCCGGCATCCGGACCGGAATTGACATTTATTCCTATCGCCCGGCCCTTAAACGGAAGGCTGAGCATGGCGCCGGGGGTGGTGGCTTCTAATACAGGCACGTTAATGAAACCGTCGCGGCCCTTAACACCTTCGGGCTTAAAGCTTTCTATACGCTGCCAGCCCTTCTGTAAGCGGGCGTTCTTAATATCGTAATAAGAAGCATTGGTGAAGCTGTACGGGTTAAGCGGCTTTTTAAGGGTCGTGGTTGTGGCAGCTTCGGCCGGCGGACTATCAATGGTTTTTGAGATCAGGGTTTTTATGGCCGAAAAATAAACCTCCTGTCCGAAAGGCGAAGGGTGCAGGTCTTTAAAATCATCCTTCCAGGTGAACTCCCCATTATCAATCCGGTCGTTTACCAGCCTGGCCAGGTTAATGGAAGGCAGGTCATAATAACCGGCTACTTTTTCATGATTGATCACTTCAACGGGCACTTTCCCGCTGTGATAATCATTGATCTTATCGGGATCCACGAAAGCCATCATAATAATATTGATCTTCGGGTTGGCGGCTTTCGCTTGCCGCACAACACCTTCCAGTCCCCTCACCTGGGTAATACTGTCGGTACCGTTGGCACGGTCGTTCACTGCAGCTTCAAAGAACAGCAGGTCTACATCAGCTAAATCAGGTACGTCGGTACTGATCCTGAATGAATGCGGTAGGCTTCCCAGCGAAGGGACAGCCGCCCTGATGAACGTAAACCGCGTCTGCGGGTATTTCTCCTCCAGGTATTTTGAAGTTTTGTTACGCCAGCCCTCCATGAACGTAATGGAACCGCCCAGGTAAGCCACCGTAAGCTCTTTGTCCTCTAAAATGGCTTTCCGGGTATTGCCTAAACCGCCCCTGATCTCCATGTACGGATCGTTGGGGAGAGTATTCTTCACGGGCTGGGCGGTAGCAGAAACTCCTATTAGAAAGGAGGCTATAAAGAGGTATAATTTCATGATGACAGGGTGAAAGGTTTTTTGAATAAACTTAGGGCTAAAAGCTGGAATATGAAAGTTTCGCCAGTAGCTGATTTGGCGACACTTCAAAGTTGTTTTAAAAAGTAAATGAACCCGCTTGTGCCGCGGGAGGGCACTTACTTTTTGCTGTAGGTCAAAAAGTAAGCAAAAACCCCATCGCTGCGCCTGATGCTTTGGGAGTTTCTGCCAGGGCCTGGCTTGTGCATGCCGCACCAGCCGATGCGAAAAAAAAGGTGAACGGAGATGTTGTGCTTGGGCCTTAGAAACGTACCTGATGGCTAGCTGGTGTAGAGGTGCCGGCCTGCGGCCAGCGTTGGAAACGAGCATGCGAATCAAGATCTAACGATGTAGATATCTGACTTACGGTGGGTGCGGTGGGTAGCTGACACTAATCAACCTTCTGTCACTGCAAGTTGCAGAACTCGCCCTCCTGAGATTTCGCAGGAAAGCTGCGTATTAGCCGTGCACAAACATTCATTTTTTCACTGCGGTCAGGCATCCGATAGCTATCGGATCCGGAGAAGTGTTGCAAAAGCTTTCATACTCTCACATGCAATCATACGGCTCGGATTGTACCTACAGGCTAAAACGTGGATTTACAAGAAATATCAGGAAGGCGCGGCTCTTTGCCTACTTTCCAGCTGCAGGGAAAGTAGGTGCCCTCCCCGCCGGCACGAGGCGGAAATAGCCCTCACGCCGGCACGAGCGGACCCTCAACCCTTACACATACGCTATACAATCAATCTCCAAAATCGACTTCCCTGGAATCCCTCCCTTTGCCACCGCTACCGTAGACCTCGCAGGCGGGTTTTTCCCAAAACGCCCTTTATAAATCTCGTTCATCCCCTCAAAATCCGCCAGGTCATCTAAAAACACGGTGACCTTTAAAACCTTTTCCATAGACGAGCCGGCATCAATCAGCCTTTTTTCCATTTTCTTCAGGACAAAATCCGTGTCTTTCCTGATATCATGTACGGAAGCGGCATCGGCGCCTGTACCGGATATAAATACGAGCCGGCCCAGTTGGGTTGAACCGGCAAATAGCGGTACATCCTGTAAATTTGTGACATCGCGGGATATTTTCTCATCCTTTTCAACTTCCGTTGCGCTTGCCAGGCTTCCTGCCGCTGCCACCCCTGCAACTGCAGCCATAAGTCTTTTTAGTACCGATCTTCGTTTTAGTTCCATGATCTTTGATAATTAGATTTGTGTATTACTAATCTAATCTTTAAAATCGTAAAGGTCAGTGTACGCTGTACGTTTTCTAAACGAGGTGCTTAGATTCCGGACTTGATCCGGAATCTCCCATTTCCCCGTATACGCCTGTCATCCCCGCGAAAGCGGGGACCTCCTGATGCATAAGGCAAAATCTCCAAAAAGCCTCCGCGCACTCCGTGTAAAACTTTGCGCCCTCTGCGTTAAAAACAGTGCCGAAGGCACTCAATAATTATACGTTTCTAAACGCCCCTCAGGCATGCCGTAAGATAAACTCTGCATCGACCTGAAGTTCGGAGTGGACAGCTTTAAGGAAGTCAATGTCCGGTCACAAATTTCATGGCCAATTTTCGTTTTTTTGAAGACAGATCGATATGTTTAACTTCTCAGAATATAAATGAGACGCCGGCATTCAGTACCGATACACCGTAACCCAGTTCGGTATAAACACCTATACGCTCGTTAAAGAACCAACGCCCCCCCAGAAAACCAGAAAAGCCCATACCGCTTCCATAATTGCCCGAGAGACTATTATCGTTTCCATCTGATGAATATTTGACCATGTTATAGCCCAACATAGCACCTCCATATACATCCAGATTAGGAACCGAAGCAAAACCGTTATAGTGATAGGCTCCGCGGACACCGGCTACGACGTAGTTCCATTTGGCGGTATAGCCCAAATCGGTATACTTATAACCGGTATTTCCGAGATACCCACCCAAACTAATAACCCCGGGACCTCCGATTTCCCATAATCCGTGATCAACAGAAGCGCTGATAGCAGGACGTGATTTGCCAAGACCACCAAGAGCGGTTCCTAAGCCTATACCAACATTGGCTGCAGTAGTTCCTTTTTGAAAAGGCTGAGCATAAGTTATTGAAGCGATAAAGATCGCCAGGAGAATAAGGATTGTTTTTTTCATGGTTTGTAGATTTATTGTTTTTAGTTTAATGATTTTCCTTTCAGTTTGCTTGTTTGTAGGTAAAAGTCCGGGTTTCCACTAATGTGTTGGAAGCCTTGTCGTACACTTCTGCCTTGCTGGGATAACCAGCTTCATTGTACTCGTATTCCCAACGCAAATTCCTCGTGGACACTGCCCCACCTGGTATCTGTACGGATTGTGAATACGATCGCTCATTGTTAACTGAGCCCACCTTCCATGTCCAGGGATAATTGGTATAGCGATTTGGTTTGTCATCATAATCCCCTAGTGTTTCATTCACCGAATTGCCACTCATCGCTATTTGTCGCGTTAGCTGGTTACCTTTATCATCGAATGTATAGGTGTTGATTCCTAGTTGATTACCATCTGTATCAAACGATGTTTCAGTAACCCTTTTACCAGAATAAGCATATATAATGTTAACGTTGACCCTACCTTTGTTATCTTTCAAAACAGCTGCAGTTGGTTTATCCGCCGTGCCGTAGGAGTATTCCTCGCTCATGACAAGCTGGCCATTTGATTTTCGTTCCATTTTCGTCAGCTTATCACCGGTATAGGTGAGATTTTCGCTCGTTATGCTGCCATCGATGCCATGCACATGTCTTAATACGACTTGATTCCGGTCATTGTACTCAAATTGCAATTCCGTTTTACCGTTTGTTTTTTCTTCCGTCAGCAGCAGTTTATTAGCGGCTCCCACACCTGCATAGCAACGGCTTTCTTCATCACTCGGATCGCAGTTTTCCTTATCTTTAGAGCAGGATGTTGACGCTATGGCTATGAAGAGCAGCCATACTGTTTTTTGAACTATCGGTTTCATAATTTTCTTTTTGGTCCAATAAAATAAATGATTGGTAGTTTCATCTTTAGAAATTTAAATCGGGTGCAAATTAGAGCAAAAGGTTTTCTGCCCATTGTATAAAAGAGACAATCCGACTTAAGATGAAAATTAAAGAAAGGGGCTGATTCTAACCAAAAATCTGTTGAAGAGCAACTATTGGCTCAGGAGCGATAACGGGACTTTGTTGCAAGTAGAATTCCGAGGGGGTCTTTCCAGAATATCTTTTAAACTCCCGGATAAAATGACTTTGATCGTAATAGCCGAACTTTACTACGATGTCGTGCCAATCTGGTAATTCCGATACTGTTTTCAGATACTTAAAGACGTTGTTGAAACGGCAAATGTTAGCGTATTGTTTGGGTGTAACACCTATGTAGTTCAAAAAATACCGTTCGTAGGTCTTCTTTGTGGTAAATACACCTTGGCGAAGTTTATGAATATCGTAAATTTTATCCGACTCCATTTTTTGGATGCTATGATGGAGCAAATAAGTCTTTTCGTCAAAACGCTGCTGTGCTTTCTTTTTTCTGAGAAAATTTTCTATCGCCTTTATGCGTTCAAATATATTTTGTCTGTCGAGAATTTCCTCATGCAGCAGATCGATCTCGTAATTCCACACATCGTTGGCGCTGATAATCTTGTCGGAGATATGCTTCATATCTATACCTGTAAGCCTGTATAAACCCAAGGTTGTAAACTTTACGCCCAAAATATCAATTCCAAACGAACTGCTTACCGAAACCCGTTTGGAAAGCGGTTGTCCGATCAGGTAGCAATCCTTGTCCATCCGCAAAGACATTTCTTCAGATAAAATATCTTCAGATTGACCACCGAGATTAAAGGTCATAGCCTGTAAAGTAGGTGTGTACATTTCTTGAACCAAAGGTTGCTCCAAATAACACTTTGAATGCCAATAAAGCTCGACAATATCTCCCAATTCATTGCAGGGACGGTATGTATTAAAAAAATTCATCGATTAAAACCGGTACCCGTAAAGATATAAAAAAAGTTATTGGGTGTTAGTTGGCAGATCTTCCCTATTTCAACAGCTGAATGGAATATAGTGCGGTATGGACGTTATCAGCACCCATATCTTTCTGGATCAGCTTTAGAAAGTCAATACCCAGGCGTTGCTTTCCGTTCATAACGAGTGACAGTTTTGCATAGCTGGTTGAGCCTGCAACAGAAGGTTAGTTGAACACTATTCGACTTTTCACTTATAACTTATAACTTACAAACTCTAACTTGCAAACTCTAACTTACAAACAAAACATGCTCAAGTCCCTCCTAATCCTAATATTCCCGCTAATGATCCTTTCAGCCGCATCTGCTCAAACTGTCGTACCGCTTTATGAAGGAAAGATCCCTAATTCTATTGATGCTGATAATATAGAAAAGTCGGACACCACGAAAGCCGACGGCAAGATCCGTGTACGGGATGTATCGGTTCCTACGCTGACGGTATTTCTGCCGGCCAAAGAGAAAGCGACGGGTGCGGCAGTGGTCATTTGCCCGGGCGGCGGGTATTCCCTGCTGGCTATTTCTCATGAGGGCTATGACGTGGCAGCCGCGCTGAATAAGATGGGCGTGGCAGCGATCGTGCTGAAATACCGTTTGCCGGGCGACAGGATTATGACCGCTAAAGAAACCGGTCCGCTGCAGGATGCCCAGGAAGCCATACACGTAGTGAGAAAACGCGCCGCTGAATGGAATATTGATGTAAATAAGGTAGGCATTATGGGATTTTCGGCCGGGGGGCACCTGGCATCGACGGCAGGAACGCATTTCAGCAAGCCGGTGAGGAAGGACCTGGGCAATGTTAACCTGCGTCCCGACTTTATGATACTGATCTACCCGGTGATCAGCTTCTCGGATAGCCTGGGCCATACGGGATCGCGCACGAAGCTGCTGGGAGCAACGCCTTCTGCCGAGAAGAAAGCGGCCTACTCCGCCGAGCTGCAGGTGAATGCCCAAACCCCGCCAACCTTCCTGGTACATGCCCAGGACGATAAATCGGTTAAAGTAGGAAACAGCATCAAGCTTTATGAAGCCTTAACGTCGAATAATATCCCTGCAGAAATGCACCTGTATCCAAAGGGAGGGCATGGGTTTGGGATGGTGAATCCGACTTCGGGGGATTTGTGGATGGGGAGGTTGGAAAATTGGTTAAAGGGAGTGGTTAAATAAGTTTACTCCCCCTCACGTGCATGTGAGGGCATTATTTTCCGCCTCGTGCCGGCAGAGGGCACTTACTTTTTGCTATAGGTCAAAAAGTAAGCAAAAACCCCATCGCTGCGCCTGCTGCTTCGGAAGTCAGTACTGAGGTCTGGACTGTGCTAACCGCACCAGCCGATGCGAAGAAAAAAGGTGAACGGAGATGCTGTGCTTGGGCCTTAGAAACGCACCTAACGTCTAGCTGGTGTAGATGGGGCTGGTCTTACGGCCCGCTGTGGAAACGAGCAGACGGTAGGTACGATGACGAGGCGGAAAATAAACCTAAATAAAACTATCAACCTCCCTATAAGCCTTTATCAAAGACACCTCCCCTTCCTTTCCTTTGAACGCATTCCCGTGCTCCATTCCCATCACACCTTTATAGCCTTTGCTGTGGATATGCTTCAGGACGTTCTTGTAATTGATCTCGCCGGTTGTAGGTTCTTTTCTGCCGGGGGTGTCGCCGATCTGGAAATAGGCTATTTCATCCCAGCATTTGTCAATGGTGGGAATAAGGTTGCCCTCGTTGCGCTGCATGTGGTATATATCATACAGAAGTTTGCAGGCGGGGCTGTTCACGGCCTTACAGATCAGGTGGGTCTGGTCGGCATGGCGGAGGAACAGGTTCGGAGTATCGCTCAGGGGTTCGAGCACCATGGTGATGTTATGCGGAGCGAGGATGTCGGCACCACGGCGCAGGGCCTCGATCACATGGCCCGTCTGGATACCTATAGGCAGGCTCCTTTCAAAATCGCCGGGCACTACGGTTACCCATTTTGCATTAACGCGCTTGGCTACATTAACGGCTTCGCGGCAGCCCTTTAAGAAGATTTCGACATATTCGGCTTTGCCGGCAGCGAGGCTGTTTGCGCCGTTGCCGCCCTTATCGACCACGAACACCCCCATGGTCATACCCAGCTTTGCCAGGGTATCCCCGATCCGGCTTTGCTCTTCGGCACTGCGCTTCATCATACCATTATCCTCGATACTGCGGAAACCCTGGTCGTGCATAAATTTGATCTGGTCGATAAAATCTTTCCCGGCATGGTTTTCGAACATGCCCGCGTGAGGGGCGTAATCCAGGTTAAAGGTTTTCTCTGCCGCGGCACCGCCCATCAGGGCCGAAGCCATGGTTGAGTTGGCAAAGGTTGCTGTCAGTCCTAAAAGAAAGCTCTTTTTCAGAAATTCGTCTCTGTTCATCATTGTAGGTTTAGGTTTTTTTGCGTCGGAGCTCGTCCGGCTTAATTATTTAGCAAGATATTCTTTCTGTTTTGAATTTGGTAATGGTAATTTAATTGTTCCCGCTCATAGCCGCGGGAAGGCCTAGTCCTTTTGCTTTAGGTCAAAAGGACCAAAACCCCACCGCTGCGTCTGGCGCTATGGAAGTTAGTGGTGAGGCTTGATCTGTGGAGCCCGCACCAGCCGATGCGGAAGGAAAAGTGAACGGGGATTTGGTGCTGGGGCCTTAGAAGCGTACCATACTGCCTGGCTGGTGTAGATGAGGCAGGCCTGCGGCCTGCGTGGAAACGTACCGGGCGAAGCTAGGCGAGGTCTTACTATATCTGCATGCGGCGTTGTGTACGCTGGGTAACAAACATTAATCATTTCTTCTGTCACTGCAAGTAGCAGAACACGCCCTCCTGAGATTTCGCCAGAAAGACGCGTTTTAGCCTTTGCACAAACACTCACATCTTCCACTGCGGTTAAGCATCCGATAGCTATCGGATCCGGAGAAGTGTCGTACAAACGCTCACCTCTGCAAAGCCATTCACACGGCTCGGATTGTACCAACAGGCTAAAATGTGGATTTACAAGAAATATCAGGAAGGCGCGGCTCTTTTGCATACTTTTCCAGCTGAAGGGAAAAGTATGTGCCCTTCCGCCGGCACGAGGCGGGATTTGACCCACAAGCTTGATCACCTTTAAAACAATAAACAACAGCGAAAAAAAGTTTGTGCCCTCCCGCGGCACGAGCGGGAATTAATATGTCGTGCCTCCGGTACAAGCCGGGAAAAACCACCTCCCTCTTGCACATCCCTTTAAAAATATTAATCTTTGCGAAAAGCATCTCTCTTGAGGAAACCGGTGATCTTTTCTTTTCTGTTCATCTATCTCTGTGCAAGCACCTGCATGGGTGAGCTCCTCAAGGCGCCTGTACTTTTGCTGCATTTTATTGAGCACCGTGCTGACAATAATTCGATCACGTTCGCCGCATTTATTTACCAGCATTACCAGGATGATGACGGAAATGACCAGGACAATGACCGCGACAGCCAGCTTCCTTTTAAATCACACGATAATTCGCATAGCCAGGGCAGCAATGCCGGGTTCCCGATGGTGCTGACGAAATTGCACCTCACCCCTTTCTCCCAGGCTTCGGTTATTGCCGGAAGTACCTATAAAGAACCTGATATCCCTTCCGCTTACCTGTCACGCATCTGGCAGCCGCCTAAATTCATCATCTCGTAAATTCCACGCAGTACCCGCTTCCTGAGCTAAGAACTTGAGGAAAAACCGGATGACTGCATGTATCGCTGTGTTTCGCGCATTTCCTTGCCGCGCCCCTCAGCTATTCCGCACATGTTACGATGAAATGAATTATGTTAAATAAGATCATTGGATTTTCCATAAAAAATAAACTTTTAATCGGGCTATTCACCATAGCCCTGGTCATATACGGCGTCTTTGAGCTGACCCGTCTGCCTATAGATGCCGTTCCTGACATTACCAATAACCAGGTGCAGGTTATTACCATTGCCCCCTCCTATGGCGCCACGGATATTGAGCGACTGGTAACCTTCCCGGTAGAACAGGCTAACAGCAATATCTCCGGACTTAAAGAGATCCGCAGTTACAGCCGCTTCGGGCTCTCGCTCGTCACCATTGTGTTTAACGACGATGTCGACATTTACTGGGCGCGGCAGCAGGTTGCCGAGCGCCTTCAGCTGGTGCAGGCGCAGATCCCCGACGGGATAGGCACCCCGGAAATGGGGCCCATCTCTACCGGCCTCGGCGAGATCTATCAGTATGTGGTGCGGCCCAAGAAAGGCTATGAGCACAAGTATTCGATCACTGAACTGCGGACTATCCAGGACTGGATCATCCGGCGGCAGCTGCTCGGCGTAAAGGGTGTGGCCGAGGTGAGCAGCTTCGGCGGCAAGCTTAAACAGTACGAGGTGGCCATCAATCCCAATAAATTACAGTCGTACGGCCTTACCATCAACGATGTATTCAAAGCGCTCGAAAGCAATAACCAGAATACCGGCGGCTCCTATATTGAACGTAACGCCGGGGTGCTTTACATCCGCAGCGAAGGCCTCCTGAATGATACGGAGGACATCGGCAATATTGCCATCCCAAGAGCCGGAAGCACAGCTCCCCTCCTGATCAGGAATGTGGCGGATGTCAGGATGGGGCATGCCACCCGTTATGGTGCGCTGACTTACAATGACGAGGGCGAGGTTTCGGGCGCTATCGTGATGATGCTTAAGGGCGGCAACAGCAACGTGGTGATCGATGATATCAAGGAGCGCATCGCGGTGATCCAGAAATCATTGCCCGAAGGGGTGATCATAGAGGCCTTCCTCGATCGCACAAAAATGGTGAACAATGCTATAGACACGGTGAAGACCAACCTGATGGAGGGCGCGCTGATCGTGGTGTTCGTACTTGTCATTTTCCTGGGAAACCTGCGGGCAGGGCTTCTGGTGGCCTCGGTCATCCCGCTGTCCATGCTCTTTGCCGTGATCATGATGAACATCTTCGGCGTCAGCGGTAACCTGATGAGCCTGGGAGCACTCGATTTCGGCCTTATCGTAGACGGGGCGGTGATCATCGTAGAGGCGGTGATGCACCAGCTGTCACACTCGAATAAGTTTAACGGTGCGAAGCTCAGCACTGCTGATATGAACCAGGAGGTGAAGAGCGCTTCCTCTAAAATGATGAACAGCGCCGTATTCGGGCAGATCATTATCCTGATCGTTTACCTTCCTATCCTGACCCTCGAGGGTATTGAAGGCAAGATGTTCAAGCCTATGGCACAAACGGTTGCCTTCGCGCTGCTGGGTGCTTTTATTTTGTCGCTGACCTATATCCCGATGATGAGCACGCTGTTTTTGAGCCGCAGGCAGAAAGAAAAGCTGAACCTGTCGGACCGCATTATGCTGAATATTGAATCGGCTTATAAAAACGCCATTCAGCGCGTGCTGGCCTTCCCAAGGGTGGTGATCGGCGGAGCGGTTTCCTTGTTTGCTATTGCGATGATCATCCTATCGCAGATGGGCGGCGAGTTTATCCCTTCCATCGAGGAAGGCGATTATGCCGTTGAAACGCGCGTGCTGGCGGGGAGTAACCTGAATACCACTATTGAAAGCACCCAGAAGGTGGTGCATATCCTGAAGTCGCGTTTCCCTGAAATAGAAAAGGTAATCACCAAGATCGGCAGCAGCGAGGTGCCTACCGAGCCCCTGCCGATGGACATGGGCGATATGATCATTACGCTCAAGGACAAGAGCGAATGGACTTCGGCTGAGTCGTTTGATGAGCTTTCTGAGAAGATGACGAAAGCCGCGCAGGAGGTTCCGGGAGTTACTACGAGCTTCCAGTTCCCGGTGCAGATGCGCTTCAACGAACTGATGACCGGCGCAAGACAGGATGTGGTCTTAAAGATCTTCGGTGAAGACCTGGATACCCTCTCGCATTACGCCAAAAAGCTCGGCACTATTGTGAGCCAGGTTGAGGGCGCCACGGAGCTCTACGTGGAAACGGTGAGCGGGCTGCCGCAGATCGTGATCGACTATAACCGGCCCGCCCTTGCCCAATACGGCCTGAGCGTAGCCGGGATCAACCAGATCGTTAATGCAGCCTTTGCCGGGCAGTCGGCCGGGCTGGTATTTGAAGGTGAAAAGCGCTTCGACCTGGTTGTACGCCTGGAGAGCGAGAACCGCAGGGATCTGAAAGACGTGCAGAACCTGCTGATCCCGGTGCCGAACGGCTCCCAGATCCCGCTGTACCAGCTGGCAGACGTAAGCCTGAAGGACAGCCCGAACCAGATCCAGCGGGAAGATGCCAGGCGCAGGATCCTCGTTGGCTTCAACGTGCAGGACCGCGACGTGGCGAGTATCGTCGATGAGTTACAGGGCAAGGTGGATGCTGCGATCAAACTGCCGCCGGGATATACCGTAACCTATGGCGGGGCCTTTGAGAACCTGAACGCGGCAAAAGACCGGCTGATGATAGCTGTTCCTGTTTCCCTGGCCCTGATATTCCTGCTCTTATACTTTGCGTTCAACTCCATCCGGCATGGCCTGCTGATCTACTCAGCCATACCGCTTTCCGCGATTGGTGGTATATTTTTCCTGGCACTGCGGGGTATGCCTTTCAGCATCAGCGCCGGCGTTGGCTTTATCGCGCTGTTCGGGATTGCCGTACTGAACGGCATCGTGCTGGTCGCAGAATTTAACCGGCTCAAGGCTAAGGGCGGGCTGGATATCCGGCAGGTTGTGATCCAGGGTACTATTACGCGGTTAAGACCAGTACTGATGACTGCCTCCGTTGCTTCACTGGGCTTCCTGCCTATGGCGCTGAGTACCGGTGCCGGCGGCGAGGTGCAGCGGCCGCTGGCCACGGTGGTGATCGGTGGTTTGCTGATTGCCACCTTCCTGACCTTGTTCGTGCTGCCGGTATTATACATACAGTTTGAAAAAGGATTTAAGATGAAAAAGAAATCACTGGCGGCAGGAATACTGGCTATACTGCTGTTATCGTCGTCATACACCCAGGCGCAGGAAACATTAAGTCTTCAGGCTGCCATTGATACAGCCTTAAAGAACAACCTGCAGGTAAGACAGGAAAAACTGGGCGCCGGTTACCGGCAGGAGCTTATTGCGACGGCGCACGACTTACCTAAAACCCAGCTTAACGCGGAATATGGCAAATTCAACGGACCCTATAACGACAGCCGTTTCAGCCTGGTGCAGAGCTCCAGCTTCCCAACCGTCTACAAAAGGCAGAGGGAGCTTTATGAGCATGAATGGCGGAGCAGCGTTCTTAAAACCGGCTTGCGTGAAGCCGAGGTACGGCGGCACGTGTCGCAAGTGTATTACTTGTTCAGGTATCTCACCGAGAAAGAGCAGCTGCTGAAACGGACGGACAGCATGTATGCGGAATTCCTGCGGGTAACGCAGGTAAGACTTAAAAGCGGTGAGACTAATATCCTGGAAAGCGCCAGCGCCTCTAACCAGAAGGGAGCGATCCGGCTGCAGCTGAACCAGGTTGCGCAGGACAAGGAATTGCTGAGCGTGCGCTTCCGGATGCTGCTGAACTCCGGCCAGGCATACCTGCCCGAAACCGGTCCGCTGAAAATTGCAGGCGGCCCTAACCCGCAGGCGCC
Source organism: Daejeonella sp. JGW-45 (assembly GCF_029360805.1). GTDB lineage: Bacteria > Bacteroidota > Bacteroidia > Sphingobacteriales > Sphingobacteriaceae > Daejeonella. The sequence goes on from NZ_JARKNC010000002.1 coordinate 212,254, forward strand.
CTTTGCGGCAGATCACCCGGTGCTGCAGCTCGCTGCACAGCAGGAACAGGTACAGCGCGCCAATACCGGCCTGGAAAGAGCACGACTCCTGCCCGACCTGTCGCTGGGCTATAATAACCTGAGCCTGCGCAACGGGCTGGACCTGCACCCCGGCGACCGCTTCAGCTCGGTGGAAGCCGGTATAGCTATCCCGGTCTTTACCAGGGCGCAGAAAGCCCGGATTTCAGCATCCAAGGTTAACGAGCAGGCGAGCCGCATTGCGTTTGAGCGTGAGAAGCAGTTGATCGGACAGCAGTACCAGGAAGCGAAGGCACGCTATGAGCGCAGCCTTGCTGATGTGAACTATTTTGAGAACGATGCGCTGAAAGATGCCCAGGTGATCCGCACTACCCTGCGCCTGCAGTTAAGCAAGGGCGAGATCAATTACCTGGAATGGACGCTGCTGAACCAGCAGGCCCTTACCATCGAAAGCAATTACCTGGATGCCATCAATGAGCTGAACCAGCATAGTATAGAACTTGAATACCTACAATCTAATTCAAAATAACATGAGACCTTCTTCTTTAAGATCCATATACCTTCCCTTTGCCGCTGCGCTGATCATCCTGGGCAGCTCATGCGGGACCAAGAATACAGAGGCCAAAACCGAAGCCGCAGCAAGTGAAACTACGGTGGTGCAGCTGAACGAAGCCCAGTTTAAAAATGCGGGAATTAAAACCGGCGCTGTCCAATCCCGGCAAATATCGACCATACTGAAACTGAACGGCCAGATCGATGTGCCGCCGCAGAATATGATCTCGATCAGCATTCCGCTGGGCGGATACCTGAGATCTACTAAAATGCTTCCGGGAACCCATGTCAACAAAGGCGACATCCTGGCGGTAATGGAAGACCCCCAGTACATTCAGCTTCAGCAGGATTACCTGGTTACGGTTGCGAAAATGTCGTACGCCGAGCAAGAGCAAAAACGGCAGAAAGAACTGAACTCCGCGAAGGCGGGAAGCGATAAGGCTTTGCAGATGGCAGATGCTGAGTACAGGGGACTGCGCATATCGGCGGGCGCCCTGGGCGAGAAGCTGCGGCTGATCGGAATTAACCCGGCCCGGCTGAATGAAAAGACCATTACCCGGCAGATCGTGGTGCGCTCTCCTATCACGGGTTTTGTAAGCAAGGTTAACGGCAATATCGGCAGCTATGTAAACCCTTCGGACGTTTTGATCGAGCTGATAAATCCGAAGGATATCCATCTTAACCTGACCGTGTTTGAGAAAGACCTCGACAAGCTGTCGATCGGCCAGAAGGCGCTTGCTTTTTCAAACAACGCGCCGGGAAAGAAGTATGAAACGGAGATCTTCCTGATCACGCGCGACCTTGCGCCCGACCGGAGCGCGGAGGTGCACTGCCATTTTGAAGCGTATGATAAGACCCTGCTGCCGGGCATGTACATGAACGCCGAGATCGCCATCACCAGTCAGCAGAAAGCTACCCTGCCCGAAAACAGCGTAGTAAGCTTTGAAGGGAAGCAATACGTATTTACCGAACGGGGAAATATGATCTATGAGATGACCGAAGTGGAAACGGGAGAAACCGAAAGCGGCTTTATTGCCGTGAACACCGACCTGACTAACCGGAAGATCGTAACGGAGGGCGCCTACTCTTTATTGATGCAGCTGAAAAATGTGCCGGAAGAATAAGTTTGTAAACTTATCTTTTCGCTATCTTGCTCATTAAATTTATTAACCTAATATTTTAAACTATGAAACGTAACGCAACAGCGATCTGGCAAGGATCCGGAAAAGAAGGAAAAGGAAACCTAAGTTCCCAAAGCGGAATTCTTAGCAATACCCAATATTCATATAAATCACGTTTTGAGGAAGGCACAGGCACAAACCCGGAAGAGCTGATCGCTGCGGCGCATGCGGGATGCTTTACGATGAAGCTCTCCTTTAACATTGATGCTGCCGGTTTTACCGCCGAGGAGCTGAGCACCAAATGTGATATTACGCTCGAGAACGGGGCTATCACCAGCTCGCATTTAACGCTGACTGCAAAGATCCCTGGAATTTCACAGGAGCAGTTTGACGCTGCTGTCAAGGATGCCGAAGCAAATTGCCCGATCAGTAAATTACTGAATACGGAAATCAGTGTGGAGTCCACCTTGATGTGAGATGTGAGTAAGCAGTGATCGGTAATCGGTAACCAGTAACCGTGTTTGGTAAGAAATATCCAGTAATAAAAATGAAGAAAAACACCCTTCTCTTAATCCCCCTCATCCTTGGTGCACTAAGCTCATATGCTCAGGACCCTGCCCGGAAACAGACTGAAACCCAATTTGACGCGTTTCTCAGCGCCCAGAGCATCGGAAACACGATTAAGGAGCTTTCGGCTAAGCCGCATTTCGTAGGTTCGCCCGGAAGTAAGGAAGTAGCTGAGAATATCCTGGCAAAGTTTAAAAGCTATGGCTGGGATGCCAATATTGAGACCTACCAGGTGCTCTTCCCCTTTCCAAAGGTGAGGTCGCTGGAAATGGTGAGCCCTCAAAAGTTCAAAGCCTTGCTCAAAGAGCCCGCGCTGAAAGAAGACGGCACCTCTGGTCAGCAGGGACAGCTTCCTACTTCGAATATCTGGAGTGCCGACGGAGATGTCAGCGGTGAACTGGTGTTTGTAAATTTTGGTCTGCCGGAGGACTATGAAACCCTCGAATCGCTGGGCATAGATGTTAAGGGTAAGATCGTTATCGCACGTTACGGCCGGTCGTGGCGCGGTATCAAGCCGAAGATCGCCCAGGAGCATGGTGCAATAGGCTGTATCATTTATTCAGATCCGAAGGAAGACGGTTATTTCCAGGGAGATGTTTACCCGAAGGGAGCATTTAAGAATGAATTCGGTGTGCAGAGGGGTTCTGTGCTGGATATGGTTATTTACCCCGGCGATCCTCTTACACCGGGGACCGGGGCTACGGAAAATGCCAGCCGGCTCGACCGGATGGATGCGCCTAACCTCTTAAAGATACCGGTTATCCCGATCAGTTATCATGATGCGCAGCCGCTTTTACAGGCGCTGGAGGGCCCGGTGGCGCCGGAAGCCTGGCGCGGCGCTTTGCCGATTACCTATCATATCGGGCCCGGCAAGGCAAAGGTGCGTCTTAATATTGAGTCGGACTGGAAACTGGTGCCTGCATACAATGTAATTGCCAAGATCAAAGGCTCGGCGTATCCGGACCAGTGGATCGTAAGGGGTAACCACCACGATGCCTGGGTGAACGGCGCCAACGACCCCGTTAGCGGGGTTGCTTCGATGATGGAAGAGGCAAAAGCCATCGGTGAGTTGGTAAAAAATGGCTACAGGCCAAAACGTACCTTAGTATTTGCAGCATGGGATGCCGAAGAACCAGGTCTGCTTGGCTCTACGGAATGGGTGGAGCATCACAAGGAGGAGCTGAAGCAAAAGGCGGTTGTATACATCAATACGGACGGCAGCGGGCGCGGCTTCCTGAGTGCCGGCGGTTCGCATGGGTTGGAGAATTTTATAGATGAGATAGCGAAGGATGTTAAGGACCCGCAGACCAATGTGAACGTCTACGAACGCTTAAAAGCCCGCCAGGTGGCTACTGCAGGTTCTGATAAAGTAAAGAGGGAGAACCTGGCCAGGAAGACAATGACTATCGGAGCATTGGGCTCGGGGTCTGACTATTCTGCCTTCCTTCAGCATGCCGGTATCCCCTCCCTGAACATTGGGTACGGTGGTGAAGACGGAGGCGGTTCCTATCATTCTATTTATGATTCATATGACCATTACAGTCGTTTTGGCGATCCGGGATTCAGCTATGGGGTTACCCTCGCGCAAACTATCGGACGCGCGGTACTGCGGATGGCGGACGCTGATATCCTGCCTTTCGAATTTAAGAACCTTCATAAGACTGCCTCAGGTTACGTGACCGAGCTGGCAGGCCTGACAGATCAAATGCGGGAATCGACACTTCTTCAAAATGAAATCATCAAGGGAAATAATTACCGGCTTGCAGCCGACCCAACATTGTTTTCGAAGCTGCCGGTGGCTAAGGCTGAAGTACCTTTTATTGACTTCTCCCCGCTTCATAATGCACTGCGTTCTTTAGAGTTATCTGCTTCCAGGCTTTCTGATGCTATAACTAAGCTGCCTGCAGGGGCTGACAGGTCGGAACTGAACAGGAAACTTTACCAGGCAGAGCAAATGCTGCTGAACGAGACAGGCCTCCCACGCCGCGGATGGTATAAGCATACCTTATATGCTCCCGGCTTTTATACTGGCTATGGTGTAAAGACTATCCCGGGTGTGCGTGAAGCTATCGAGCAAAGGAACTGGAAAGAGGCACAAGACCAGATCCATATCGTTGCCGGAAGTATTATGAAGTTATCGGGCCATCTGGATGAAGTGGTGAGAGGGCATTGAGAATGGGGAATGGAATGGGAATGGGGAATGGGTAATGGATAATGGGGAATGGGGAATGGACGGTGACGCGGGACTCTTCCCCGACTTGATCGGGGATCTCCTCATAAGCACCCGCAGCATATGCCCCTGCCGGGCATTCAGATGTAGCTGACCCTTCTTAAACACCGGCACAACTGGAATTTAATTTCAACCGAGTTTTGCAAAACGGAATGTCCCGGTCGCACCTGCGGCTTTGGCCGCGTGCCATCACCAGATCCCCGATCAAGTTGGGGAAGAACCGGAGCGGCAGATTGATCTTAATCCTCTTAAATAAAAAAATCCCCGCCATACAAGCGGGGATTTTCATTTCAACAGGCCCGTCCTCTATTAATCCCTCACCACCTTCGCACTATTCAAATAAATATATCTGCCGAGAACGGATTGCTCGAGAATCAATGTGTACTTGCCCCGCGGTGTTTTTGTACTCGTTTCTACCAGCCGTACTTTCGAACTGGTTGGCGCCGATGCAGGAGATTTCTTCGTAAGAAGTTCATGCATGACCCTGCCATCCATTTGTTCCGGTATAGCGATCTTATGAAGGTGGAGGATGGTCGGCACCAGGTCGACATTGGATGTCGGCAGGTCGCTTTCATAACCTTTCTTAAAGCCCGGACCGTAGGCGATCAGGGGAATCCTGACCTCATAAGGACTGAAGCCTCCGTGACCTGCCACACCCCTGGCGAAGCTTGACCCTGCGTAACCTTTATCGTTCTTTGCATCATTCCAGTTCACGTCCACTAAAATATCAGAGGACCTTTCCGGATGATCCCAGTGGATCGCGTCGAAAGAAAGCGTACCGGGAACCCAGCCTTTAGTATCTCCGGCTTTCCTGGCGGGAGTAAAGATCCCTCCTACCCATTCCTGCTGCTGTAATGCCAGGACGATCTTACTGATCAGCTCGCGGTTACTGTCTTTCACGTAAATGGCTCCGCCGGCAAGTACTACATCATCAGAAGCCTGGTCCTTTTTCAGGCCCTGGCTGATAAGGAATTCGCCCAGGCCCTCTTTTCCTATATCCGTAACGAATCCATGATCGGATGAAATGAGGATATTGAAGTTGTTTGCCAGGCCCTTAGCCTCGATATCTGCCAGGATCCTTCCGAATTGCTCGTCGACAGTCTTTATCGCTGCCATTGCTGTTGCAGTACCTATGCCATCGCGGTGAGCGGTACCGTCAGGATCGCCGAACCAGATGGCGCTTACCTTAGGGCCATCCAGCCGCAATCCGTACTTCATCAGTGCGTTGGCTACCCATATATGCTTATTGCCGGCAGACTGAACAGTGCCGATCTCAGACAGCACTCTATCCTTAAACGATTCAGGCCTTATCAGATCGGGATTAACCACGGCCCCGCCGCTGATCTTATGATTCTGCATCAGCGCCTGTCCGGTTGTGCCGGAGCTGAATACCATCATGCTTGAGCCGGCCTGCTGCAGCAGTTCTGCAAGAGAAGCTGCGGTAAGCACCTTATCGCCGGTTGCCTTTGCGATCTCATCCACCTCAAGGGCATTTCCTGTATTAAGTGCTTTGGCTTTATTTACCTGCGGAAAATAAACGCTGTTGCCCATCAGGCCATGTGTGCCCGGGTAGCTTCCGGTTGAATACGATGAGGCGTTTACACGGGTAACAGTCGGGAATACGCTATGGTGCTGCCTGCCATAGGCTGCCTTATTTTTGAAAGCAAAGAGGTTGGGCATATTGCCTTCAGTGATGTAATCAGGCCTGAGGCCGTCGAAGAACACGATCAGCGTTCTGAGCTCGCCGGCTGTTTGCTGCGCCTGCGAAGACAGGGTGGCGCAGACCAGGATCAGGAGGAAATAGTATCTCGATTTCATATATTATTTTTTAAGTTAATTATTTAGCCCACCAAACCTTGATATCACTATTGTCGCCGCCCATAGAAGCGATAGCGGCAGCAAGGTTATCCGCATTCATCGACTGCAGGTAACCCGGGTAAGGCACGCGGTTAGGAAACTGGTTCTCTGCCGGGATGCCTGAACCACGTGGCAGCACGGGGTAACCTGTTCTTCTCTTTTCGAACCAGGCCTGGTAATCCACGAAGAAATATGCATAATATTTCTGTTCCATGATCTTCTCAAGCTGCTGCTCAGCACTTGCCGCACTATTATAGGCCACACCTGCCTGCGACAGGTAGTTTGCCGGCATATTAACTCCCCACTGCGTCATGGAAGCAGCGATAGCAGATTCATAATGCTGCTTTGGTGTTTTACCGGTGTTCATCCCACGCAAAGCCAGCTCGGCTTTAATGGATTCAAGTTCAGAATAAGTCATCATTATTCCAAGCTGAGGCAGGGTTTTCATCACATCGTTATAGCTGGTGTTCTGCCCTACCGCATATTCCAGGGAAACAGGGTAGCCACTTTCTATACCGCGGTAAACACTTTGCCCGTTCTCCATTACTGGCGTGAACCACAGCGCACGGCGGGGATCGTTATCGGCATTCATCTTATTTATAAAGAACTTGCTGACGTAAGTACCATCTTTCCATTCCAGCTGGCGCTGGTTGTAGTAAGGATTATAGTAAGGGAAAGTGCCCGGGTACCTGAAGATTGCTTCGTCGGCATTAGATGTAAACACCGGGAATTTTACCGGATCGGCCAGGATAGCAGCTATCTGCTGGCTGACGTTGATCTCACCATCCCGTTTAGATAACCTGAGCAGCAGCCTCAGTCTTAAGGAATTGGTAAACTTCTTCCATTTAACTATACCGGCATTTGTACCGCCTGAAACTGTATTGGCATTATAAACCATGTCCCCGCCGTAAGTGAGCGCCGCAGAGGTATTAAACAGGTTGTTGGCCTGTTCCAGGTCGGCCAGGATGCCGGTGTAGACATCCTTTTGCTTATCAAATTTTACAATGAACCCTCCTTCGGCTGCCTTGGTCGCATCAGAATACGGAACATCGCCATACAGGTCGGTAAGGATGGAGTAGGCCCAGCTTTTGTAAACCAGGGCTATGGCTTTATAGTTATTCTCCTTCAGCCGGTCGGCGGTTTTATAGATATCCTCGACATCGGTCATATACGTATAAAAGTTACTCCATACACCCGCTCCCGGGTTTACCTGGTAGCGGTGCAAGCCGCCGCCGCCACTGCTTGAGCGGGGTGCATCCATCTGCATAAGCTGATGTGTAAAGTTACGCGCGGAAGTCATGCTGGCATTTACAATACCATACTGCAGCTGCCCCAGCATAACGCCGGGAGTGATCTCCTTAGGCCGGTTGGGATCGGTATTTAATTCAGCGAAATCCTTAGTACAGGCAAGCTGCAGCAAGCAGGCGGCGACTAAAAGAATATATATTTTTCTCATGTTGTGTATGTTGAGGTTTTAGAATTTTAAAGTAAGGTTCGTGCCTATGACGCGCGTTGACGGGAACTGGGCCAACTCGACGCCCGGGGTAAGGGTTCCGTTGTTGAGGTTACCACCCTCAGGATCGAAGCCCGGGAATTTGGTAATATTGAACAGGTCGCGGCCATAAAGGGCCAGATTTGCGTTCTTCACTCCGATCTTGCTTACCCATTTCAGCGGAAGCTTAAATTCTACCCTTGCTTCGCGCAGCTTCAAAAAGGACGCATCGAAAAGGTTTGTCTCCACGTTGCTGATCCCGTAGTAATTATCATAGTACGAAGAGGCCTGCACCCGTACGGTGTTCGGCGAATACGTATTGGTCGCGGCGTTATAAACTACGCCCTGGCCGATGATACCCTCATCACGCCCCGGTAATGTCACCTTAGTTTTTCCAAGCGTATTGTTCTTATGATTTGTCTGCGAGTAGGTATGTCCTCCCTTCTGGCCGTCGAGCAGGATATTGATCCTCACACTGCCTATGGTGAACTCGTTCATGAGGCCGGCTTTCCAGTCTGCAAAGGCATTACCCCATTTCCTGGTTACAGGGTCTAGTGTAGCAGGCAAACCAACAGAAGAATAGACTATCTGACCATCCGGTGAGCGCTGGAAGCCCTTACCATACATATCGCCCATCCTCCCGCCAACACGTGCTTCGATACTGACGTTGCTGCCGTGGCTATAGATCACCTGGTTGGTGATGCCCTCGGCAAGTTCCCTGACGTAGCTTCTATTCCTGCTCCAGGTTAGCGTAGTGCTCCAGCTGAATTTGTTCTTTGCAAAGGGCTTGCCGGTCAGGGCCACTTCTACCCCCCTGCTATTAATAAGACCGGCATTGACCAATGCGCTTGAAAAGCCGGAAACCGGGTCGAGCGGGATGGCCAGGATCTGGTTACGGCTATTATTGTTGTAATAGGATAGATCAAGGGAAAGACGGTTCCGGAACATCCTCAGGTCTAAGCCGGTCTCAACGCTCGAGGTGATCTCAGGTTTGAGGCTGGCATTAAAGAGCGTTGAAGGGTTAGTGAAGCTGTTGCCATATATGCGGTCGTAGTATTTGTCGGTCTGATACGGACGCGTATCATTTCCCACCTGCGCCCAGGATAGCCTGAATTTGGCAAAGGAGAACATGGACGGCAGGGTAAACAGTTCATCCAGGAGGAAGCTGCTGCTCACTGAAGGGTAGAAAAAGGAATTATTACCGTAAGGCAGGGTGCTCGACCAGTCGTTACGCCCGGTTATATCAAAGAAGATGCTTTCCTTGTATGATAACTGGGCCAGGCCGTAGAGACTGTTAATTGCCTTCCTGGTTTTCTGCGGATCTGCAACTGCCTGGTCAAGACTATTGGATATCTGATAAATGCCGGGCTGCGATAACTGGTCGGCATTCATTCCTGCGAAATCATAGGTCTGCTGCATAGCATTCGCACCGCCTGAAACTGAATAGCTGATATTGCTGCTGATAACATCCTTGTAAGTAAGCAAAGCGTCAGTGTTCAGCTCGTAGCTAAACACATTCTGTTCGCGGTACATACCACGCGGATACTTGGTCATGCTGAACGGACGCTGCTGGGAGCGGAATTCATTTGACATATCCAGTCCGGAGCGAAGCATAAGTTCCAGTTTATTATTGAACTGGTAGGTGGCTGAAAGGTTCCCGATTGCACCGTGCTTATTGATCTTGTTAAGCATTTCATACAGGTCCAGGTAAGGATTATCCGGGCCGGTATTGAACGAGTTCTTCTGCTTAACACCCTCCAGCCCCGGTTCCCAATAAGGCTTAAACCAGTCGGCACGGATGTTCGGCGTAGTGCCTATCATCAGGAAATACATGATTGACTGGTTATTATAACCGGCTGCGGGCAGGTTATTGCTTTTCTTATTGGTATAGTTTACTTTACCGTTGATCTTCAGCCTGTCTGAGATCTGCTGGTTCACCGACAGGGCCGCATTCATACGCTCATAGCCTGTGTTCGGCAATATCCACTTATTCTTAAACTGAGTGAGCGATAATCGCGCCGACCCCTTCCCGGTATTTCCGTCAATGGAGATACCGTTGGAGCTGGTAAGCCCTGTCTGGAAGAAATCAGATATATAGTTCTTATCGGCCACCCATGGCGTGCGCTCGGTTGGCCTGTTGCCCGGAACATCCGGGTTATACTGAAAGTAGGACTGGCCGTTGAACTTTGGCCCCCATGCCCGGCCTGCCGCAACGCCTGTTGCTGTATTAGGGCCGTCCGGACTATCCAGATAAGAAAAGTAAGCCATAGTACGGCCTTCTCCGTAATCAAACTGATAGTCCGGCCAGCGGTTAACCTGGTCGATGCTAATGTTGGAATTGAAGGTAATGCCTAGGCCGTTATCTTTGCTTTGACCACTCTTCGTCGTAATAATGATAGCTCCTCCCGCAGCACGGCTGCCATAAAGCGCTGTTGCCCCGGCACCTTTGAGGACGGTTACTTTTTCAATATCATCGGGGTTGATATCAGAAAGCGCCGATCCGAAATCTACCGGGCTATCCTGGGAAAGATGCGCTGAAAATCCGGTTCCGGTTATGCGGCTGCTTACCGGAACGCCGTCTAGCACGATCAGGGCCTGATTATTATCCAGGTTGAGGGAAGATTCGCCCCTCAAAGTGATCCTTGAAGAACCCATTGGCCCGGAGCCTGTTCCCTGGATGGTTAACCCGGCGACCTTCCCTGAAAGAGAGTTCACCCAGTTATTCGTCCGCGCATCCTTGATCGCATTTTCGCCTACGCTCTGGGCAGCGTAACCGAGAGATTTCTCCTCTCGCTTAATGCCAAGTGCGGTAACAACTACCTCGTTCAGCATCTTATTATCTTCACGAAGCGTAACGTTCATCTCTGTATTGCCATTATATGGCAGCTCGGTATTAAGGAAGCCGATGAAACTAAAGACGATCAGCGCCTGCCTGCCGATGGTTGGCGGAATTAACAGTTTATAATCTCCGTTGATGCCGGTCTTTGCGACTATCTGTGTCCCTTTGATAGAAACAGAAGCTCCGGGAAGCGGCTCCCCTAGCTTGTCTGCAACCCTGCCGGAGAGTGTACGGGATTGCGCAAGTGCGCTTAAACAGCTCACAAGCAGCAGCATAACTGCCAGGCCTGCACGCTTAGTCAGGTGGGTAAAAATATTCATAGCTTTTCTAAATTTTCTGCTAAGCTATTTTCCTGTTATGCACCTGAGATTAAGCCTGTTTTATGTCTATATTAATATTTCCAAGTTATCGTGCGGAAATGAGAAACGATGTAACATGAAGTTAACGAATAAGGCACAGGGGCTTAATGGATAACCATGAAATCACCTCAACTCCCTCATCGCCGCATCCAGGGTCATTACCGCACGTTCATAAAGCCTCTGATCGCCATGCGGTGCCTTTCGCAGGATCTCGCGGCATTCGGACAAGAACCTGCCGGCAAATCCGCGGTCGTGCCTGACGATCTCCGTGCAGTTGTCGATTATATCGGCGTATTTAATGGATTGGGAGTCGCCGCTGGTTTTTGCAATGCGCTCCACTTCAAGGTCTTTCCGCTGGCGGCGGTTGAGATGGGGAAAGGCGGATTTAACGTAAACATCGGTAAGTTCTTCAACCAGTTTGATCGTTTTTCGCACTTCAGGGGGAGGTAAGAGATCTTGCAGAAAGGCTCTGATGTCAGTACTGCTTACAGGAGTATCTTCAAGTACATCATGGAGCAAAGCTGCGGCCAGCATGCTGATATCCCCCGTGTATTCGCTGAGCATTTTCATCACCCGGATGGGATGAACTATATATCGGTCGGGGGTGTACTTCCGCGTTTGCTCTCCATGGGCCTGGTCGGCAAAATAGCTTACCTTGTCCAGGATCTGCTGAGTATGTGAAGATAGACCGGCCATATCCTTTTAAGCAAATTGGTGGCAAATTGTTTGTTCGGGACAGCCCGCGGCCTGGCTTTTACTTAACCGCAAATGCAACATAGCTTGCCCCCGATCTCATCCCAAGCTTACCACCGCCCGCGGCTATCACTACGTATTGCTTACCGTTTATGGAATATACGGCGGGTGTTGCAAAGCCGGCCGCCGGCAATTTTCCTTCCCAGAGCATCCTGCCGGTGGTCTTGTCGAATGCCCGGATCTTCTCGTCCTGGGTGGCAGCGACAAATACCAGGCCTCCTTTGGTGACCACCGGGCCGCCATATATTTCTGTTCCTGAGTGCGGCAGCCCCTGCTTTTTAAGCTCCTCAAATTCACCAAGCGGTACCTTCCATAAAAGTTTGCCCGTGACGAGGTTCACGGCATTGAGCGTACCCCATGGAGGTTTAATTCCAGGGAAGCCGTCTTTATCATAAAAACGGTGATAGCCGTTCATAGAATACAGCGGTGAAATATCGCGCTCACGGCTTGGCACGTCGCCAGCCCTCGCAGGCAGTGCCTCCTTATCTTCCAGGTCGAGCAGGAACGTCATCAGCGGCAGCTTTTCGCCCTCGACGATCTGCCGGAACGAAGGCATCATATTTCTACCGTTATCGAGCAATTGGCGGAGCTGCTGCTCATTATACCTTTTATTGAGATCGACAAGCGAGGGGATCGCCGAGAAATCGCCTTTAAGATCCGGGCCGTGGCAGGTAATACAGTATTTAGCGTAAACGCTCCTGCCCACTTCCTTGAAAGTCTTCCCGCCGACCTTATTCAGTGCAGGATTCGGCACCATTTGCGTCCACCAGGGAAGCTCGCTCGCACTGATGTACATGATCTTGGTAACAGGATCGACAGCGGCCCCGCCCCACTGGCCTCCTCCGTCGAAGCCGGGAAAGGTAATGGCGCCCTGGAAGCTCGGCGGTATAAATTCCCGTCCGCTCTTATATTTCGAGAACTCAGCCAGCAGCTGGGCTTTAATTTCCGGGCTCCTGTCGCTGATATCCTCCGCGGTGAACCGCTGCCTGGCGAATGGTACAGGCAGTGTTGGTATGGGTTGCGTAGGCCATGCCTCTTCACCGGGAAGATCGGAGGCCGGTACTGGCACCTCATTAATCGGAAAAACAGGTTTGCCTGTGACCCGGTCGAACATAAAAATGTACCCGTGCTTGGTGATCTGGGCCACCGCATCAATGTTCCTGCCATCCTTGCGGATGCTTATTAAATTGGGATTTGCGGGCAGGTCGCGGTCCCACAGGTCATGATGCACCACCTGAAAATGCCAAAGATATTTCCCTGTAGCGGCATCCAGTGCGATCAGGCTATTGGCGTACAGGTTGGAGCCTTTGCGATTTGCACCATAGAAATCCGGCGTGGCCGATCCTGTCGGGACATACACTATACCTCTTTTTTCATCCAATGCCATGCCTGCCCAATTATTAGCTCCTCCCACTCTTTTCCAGGCGTCCTTATCCTCCCAGGTTTCATGGCCAGGCTCGCCGGGTTGAGGAATAGTATGAAATATCCACCTCCGTTTACCGGTCAGAACGTCGAAGGCGCGGATATGGCCCGGCAGGGCGTCGCTGCCTTCAGAAACCCGCATAGATGTGATCAGGAGATCCTTATAGATTGCCGGAGCAGCGTTACCCGCGACATTAGCATTTGGGTAATCAAGGTCAAGGTTCTCACGCAGGTCGATAAAGCCCCCCTTACCAAAGCTGCTGATGATCTTCCCGTCGACCGCATTAACGGCATAGAGGTATGGGCCGGTCGAGTAAAATATCCTTTTTACCGTACCTCTTTTATCCTGCCAGTAGGACAAGCCTCTTACCGAGCCTCTCGCCGTTGAATCGGGCGGGCTGAACACCCATTTCTGACGTCCGGTTGCAGCATCAACCGCGAACAGCCTGAGCTGCGGAGATACGCCATAGAGCGTGCCGTCTATCATCAACGGCGTAGTGGGAATGGTAGTTTTGTTTGTTTTATCGCCGGTATCGTAAACCCATTCAACCTTCATGGAAGAAACGTTCTCCCGGTTTATCTGGTCACCGGAAGAATAACGGTTCCCCTCGTTCGTTCCGGCAAAGGTTTGCCAGCTAAGATAAATATCGCCGGCAGGCGGCATCCAGCTGACGGCCAGGAGAAGGATCAGGATACTGAAAATATAGAGGACGCGTTTCATGGTGCAGGAAAATTCGTTAAGGATGAAGATAATTGATTTTTTTTGATGTCCCCCGATTTAATCGGGGGTCTCGTGAAGATCCGGCGTAGCTCGCATCTTCAGGCAATTTGAAGTAAAACAAATTAATCCAGCATATTGTATTTTCATTTGCAGATGTAAATTCCCGCCACGCAACAGAGGCTGTCGCCTCGTGCCTTTACGAGATCCCGATTTCATCGCGGAACAATAATAGAAATTTCATTAACTTAGAGTAAACCAAATGAATAAACTATGTCCATAAAATCAACCTTCCTTTCAGCGAATGCAATTGCATCTGACTTTGGATTATTAATCCTTCGCGTAGTTTCGGGGGCTGCCCTGTTATCCCACGGGTATCCTAAATTTCAAAAAGTAATAGCCAGCGACATGCAGTTCGGCGATCCGCTTGGCATTGGCCAGGCTACATCACTCCATCTTTCGGCTTTTGCGGAATTTATCTGCGCTATCCTGGTCATACTGGGTTTCCTCACTCGCTTAGCCACGATCCCGCTGATCATTAACATGGCGGTTGCGTGCCTGATCGTTCACAGCGCCGATGATTTCGCTACCAAAGAGATGTCACTGCTTTACCTCGGCGTATTTCTGACGATATTCTTCACCGGGCCGGGCAGATATTCGGTCGACCGGAGCGTTTTTAAATAATTGACAGAGGAAAATACTCTTTTAGATTTCTTATCCTGGTGCCGAGTGAATTTTCACCGGGATAAGAAATCATTTAATCGTCTCAAAAGCCACAACGACAATAATTAATTCCTTTGTTGGGGCTGCCTTACATAATTGATCAAGACGTTCATATTTTTCATGTATTCACGCAACGAAATATATTGCTGGTCAGAGGCATCCATTATAGCTCTGCCTCCTGCATCACTGTCCCGGGCTGTATTGCTTTCTTCGCCTCCTGCTGTTACGGAGTACGGGCGGCTTGCCCATTCGTGCCTGGTAAGCCACCGATTCTGATTGTCCAATTTAGCAATAACTGCCTTTACCGCTGATTCATCCGGTGTTGCGGCAGGTGGATTTATTCGTCCATCAAAATACCGCTGAGGTAATTCACCTCCTGTAAACATTCGATTCTTTATCGGGGAGTTCCTGGTAACTTCCGCAGGCGAAAGGGCATTAACTCTCGCGTATTCGTCCTTTAGTTGATCCATATTTAACTTGGTTTTCGCACCATAGTGCAAAAGAGGATTCTCGCTGTTATAATCCCACCAATAACGCCCATTGTTCACTCCTGTACCCGTACGATGGGCATAAAGTTGCTTATTTGAACCTATCTCAGCAAAAACAGGATGAGTATATCTGCCATCCGCTGTTTCACTTTTTGGCAATTGAATACTTTCGAGCCATTTAATGGCATCGGGAATTCTGGCAATAAACTTTCGATCGCCCGTATATTCATAAAAACTTATCAGGGACATACTGTTTCTGAATGTCTGCCCTGGAAGAAGTGCCGGCGGTTCATACGAGCGCGCATGTGCCGGTTTAAGGTCCATATCATATTGTTGTCCCCAGCCCGCCTGAGGGTTTCCCTGCTGACTGATAATGAAAAAGTTCATCGCCCGTTGTATAGGATCAAGGAAACGCTTTTCACCTAAGGTCACATAACAGTCAATCAAAAAATTGAGATTGCCTAATATAACATCATCATTATAAGTATAAAAAGAAGTATAATCTTCGTAATCACCGTGAGGGTAATCATGCTTAAGCGGATATCGCTGAGGCCATCCTCCCAAAGGATACTGCGCTTGAATTATAAAATTTATAGCTTTATCCAGGGATGGCTTAAAGGAAACATCCAGCTTTTCAAGATACATGCGTAAAAGGAAACGGGCTGCCTGGGAAGTAACTTCATCATCAAAAGTAGCATTGCCATAATAATGATTATGTTCTTCAAAACCCCAGGCATTCTTTCCGATAGTATTATACCAGTTTCTGTTAGAAGCATCACCGGCGAAATCAATCATATAATTCCAGCCTCCTGAATCCTGCTGACCAAAAATCAGCGCTCCGGCTACCTTTTCTGCTGCTTTATAATAATATTCATCTTTGGTAACCTTATAAGCATCTAAAAAAACATGACCCATATCAACTGTTCCTGGATTTTGTACCCAGATCATCGTTTTATAGGCTTCGAGTTCGCCCCAGCGACGTGAAAGGTCTTCAAGATATAATCCTACGTAACCTCCGTTTGTACTGACTTTTTCCACCATAAACTTAGTTGCATCCAGCATCTTCTGTTTGGCATTGGAAAGTTGGGTGTTCTGACCCATTGCCGTAGAGGTAAAAATTAAACTAAAAAAAGCCAGGAATAATACAGTAATAGATCTTGTCATGTGTGCTATTTATCGTTTTGAAGTGTTTGTTTCAGTGCATAACCCGTTGCCCGGGAACATGAAGGTATGTGAATAATTGCAAGACAAGCCACAACTTTGCCAAGGCCTTGCTTGCCTGATCGATCAATCAACCATTGTTAAAAGTATCAAAAATTAAAGTTCTTTGCCTTTTAAAATCATTTTCCTCATTCCCAAATATATCAGCAATGAAATTAATAAACCAATGCTGCCAAGGATGAATATAATCTAATGAGTATCTTTTTGCTGAGACATCGTCTATCGTTTCCTTCGTTGAGTATTTTCCAATGATAATATTATTTCACACCGGGTAAATACTTAACATTTAAACTACTTAACGCTCCCGGGTTACCGAGTGCATCTATGCCACGGATCTCGAGGTTATTTAAACCCGGCGCCAGCTTCCATTGATAAGTTGAATCGCTGACTATTATCTTCTCACCATTGGCAATCAGCTCATAGTGCTTAAACCCGGGGCTGTCTGTTGCCATGGAAATCTTAAGCAAACCCTCTCTGACCGGGAATACAGCAAAATCGACAGTAAACAGTGAACCGTACATATCTGAGGCACGCCGGACAAAATAGCGGTGCTCGGGAGTCTCCGGCGTTTGATCATCGGTCCATGCATAATAGCCATCCCATCCCCAGTGTGTCCTCCCGTGGGTTACCGGCAAAGGTGATATCTGACTCAACCAGTTACTGCGGGGTAGCCAACGGACTTCAGCGGTATTATAGAAGCCGTATCCACCTGAATATCCCGGGTTTTCCTTGTTAGATGTTACTTTCCACCATGTATAATCCTGATTAATTTTACCGGAAAAGGCATGGCCTCCGTTTTCCATGGCAATAGGAAGTGTAGCAGGATCAATTCGGCTTGCACGGCGGTCTCTGTCCTCGAACGACCATTTATCCCGGTCGACAGGCTCTCCTCCCGGGTAATAGGTCTCCAGAAACAGATCATGTAATTCCAGAATATTTAATGGTATTCCCGTTTTCTTGTTATAGAACATAGAGTCGAAATTTGGATCAGCCATGATCCATTTTTGGTACTCCCTTGACCAGACCTCAACTAATTCATGTCCTCCCCAGATGGCATAATTGGTATTTACTATCCTTGCCGGAATACCAAAACTCTGGCAAGCCTGTGCGAAGACTATTGCATAATGAAGGCAGTTACCTCCTTTTTTTGACATATTCCCCGAAGCTGCCGGACCGCTGAGTATTTTAGCTGCATTCCAGCTTAACAGGTCTTCAAATTCGGAATTCGGCAGGAACCAATCCCAATAGCCAGCTGTCCATGCTCTCAGGCGCTTAATCTTTTCCCACTCGGTTTTTGCCCCCTCTACCACCTGATCGAGTTTATATTGCTTTCTGAATTCCTGAAGTTCGGGCAACGCAGGATTCTCATGAACAAAATCAAATGAGGATCGGGTAAGGGGGTAATTTTGCACTTCAGATATGAAGATATTCCGGGGGGATGAAGCCGTGCGCCATTGGCTTTTCAAATTAAGTCCCAGAATTTTGGGCTTGCTGTTTCCTGACCCGGGTTCAATGCGATATTCGAGCTGGACGAAGCGATGATTCATTCCATCAATTAATGACTCGTTCTCCATTTTCCTCCAGGGAGTCCATCCGCCTGCCTCGGGGATATGGGTATCCCCGCTTCTTATAAATGCTTGCCAATTAGAACCTTCAGAATCCCTGGTCTCAATTTTCATCTCTGCGGATTCCAAAACCACCGGAAGAAACATCACATTCCCCACGCCGTCTTCTGCCAGATTAATTACCGGGGTTTGCAGCCATGCCTTTTTGCCAAAATCTTGTAATTTCAGGCGCAGAGGGTATTCTGCTAAATCCGACTTGTTACCCGCATACTTCCAGGTTTTTCCATTGTCCTGACTTCGTTCGCTATTACCCGTAGATGACGCTTTCGCTGCGTTGGAGGGCATGATAATAGAATTCAGAGCCATTGGGATCCTGAATTTTTCATTTTGATTGTGCACACTGACCTCGATAAGGTTTTTACCTTTTTTCAGGTAAGATGCCGGCACCGGAACACTGGTCCAGAAATGCAACAATTCATATACAATGGGCTTATTGCCGTTCACAACAAACACAAGTTTCCCTCCGCTCATGGGTTCAGCCGGTACCAATGGATAGATCAGCATACTAATCCAGGCATTCTCAGAAGGCTGCAGCGGCAGTTCGAGATGCTTCCTGATGATAACACCTTTCGACAGCGTATCCCAGGCTTCAGAACGAATAGAACCTAAACTTACCGCATCGTTTTCAATCAAAAGATTGTCCTCAGGCACAATGGCATTTCCTTCAAGTTTAAGGTTCTGAGAAATAGATTGGGACCATAATTCAGCGGCAGTCCATTTCGCTACCTTGCCTTTCAGGGTATCCTTTACTGACTTCGCATCGGAAAATTTCCAGTAGATCGGGGACCGAAGCGACCCTTCGCGTTCACTTTTTTTTACCAGGGAGCAAAAACTATCCTTAAGTCCAAAAAGAGACAGAAAGACAATAATGCTGATACTGAGATTGCGTTTTCTATCCATGATTGCAAGAACGTCATTTCACATTGGTGGTACACAAATCGGAATACCGCAGGGGCCGGTGTTACCACCGGCCTCCCGGAATACCTGGATCCTGATCTGAAGACCCTGAAAAAACTTAGTTATTTATTTTCAAAGGAACTGTTCCTCCCGGCAATTTCACTGTCAGCATTTTTGTTGCTGCATCAAAGCCCCAGTCTTTAACCGCCTTTCCGCTAACTAAAACAGAGGAAGGTTTTCCAGACAATAAAACCTTTAAATTACATCCATTGGCTGATTTGATTTCAGCGTCTATTCCTCCAGGAACAATAGCCATAGTGCCTCTTACACCCACGTCTGAACTTAATGACAGGCCGTTGCCGGATATCGAACTTCCTTCAAAATAAATTTTCTGAAGAGCACCTGACTTGTCATAACTGGCTGTGAATCGTTTCGCATCGGTTGTAAAACCGGCCGCTGCTCCGTTTTCAGCTCCAATTCTGAACAAACCAAGGTCGGAACCATTGCTGTGCACCATCTTCGCACCGATCCATCCCGGAGCTTCCACTTTAGTGGTTACCGGTGCGGCACCGGCGCTGCCTCCTGACTTGGATTCCGGAAGGATCACTGCCAGGAAGTTAACCTGGTTAAGATCCGGCTTACTTGCAAGGTCGAGGAATGACTCATAGAACACTTTCCCAACGCCTTTATCATAGATCTTTGAAGCCTCAATCTCCGGACTAACGACATCCATTGTCAATTTTGCATTTGGGCGGTCAATGACCATCCGGCCTTTGTCATAAGTGATAGCAGTTTGATTATTCTCTCCCGGCGGAGCATGAAACAACCAATCGTAAACATGTCCCTGCGGTGATTTACTTTTTACTTCATCAAATAAGAAAAAAGGCCCGGTCTTGGTGTAAAGGATCGTACGCGAGTACTTTTCAAGTTTATCCTTGTATACAGAACTCAACTCGCTTTCAATTCCATCAGCATCTTTCCCGTTGAATAAATGCAATACCTTTGGCCAGTCACGCAATGATTTGATACCATTATCGTAATGGGCCGGGGCCTGGCTTTCAGGATCATGATCCACAAGCATAACATTGTGAGCGTTAGCCTGAACGTGATAACTCAAGTACTCCAGGTTCGCATAATAGCCCAGGGGGCCATACGCCGGATCAGTTAATAGCGTCTCCCCATTTTTCATGATCTGGAAACTCCCCTGATCATAATGATAATGATTGGAATTTGGCCCAACGCGGGTACTCAACACCGTTGCTGCATCATCCCAGCCTGAACGCATGACCATGCCCTGTGCTGAAAAGAATTTTGATGGCGCTAAGGTTTCTCTTGATACAGGAGTGATATCGTCCCTGAACCATAGGTAACTTAAATATCCGCCTTTGCCCGCCTCCCAGAACGGCTTGACGTAACTGTACAACAATGGGTTTTTGGTCCTGTTCACCAGCCACCAGGAATGTATCTGACCGCCAAGATCCACTTTTGAACCCTTTGCACCCCCTCCATCGCCATAATCCTGCATCAAACCATTTGAATAACTTGCCTGAACCAGGTATTTATAAAAATCTTTAAAGTTCGTGGTTGTCGTATAATCTACACCGAAATTCCGTTCCAGTGCCGGAAGTAATTCCCCCATATCCCGGCTTGCCATATTCATATAGCCGCTTTTTGGTTCACCATAGCTTCCGTCTTCATAATATGTCCGGTCAATAAAGGTTTTGGTTTTAGTCAGGATTCCGGAAATGTATGGTTCCAGATTCGGATTTGATGGATCATCCCCATAAATAGCGGTTGCAGCTAATCCCATACCACCTGCCAAAACTGCTATGTGATTGGTCTGGTTGGAAGGCATGCGGTTCATTTCAACCATATCACGGTGGAACATTTTCAATCCTTTTTCCATGATTGCTGTCCTTACCATAGCTCGTTCTGATTCAGAGAGCAGGTCATACAGCATATCGTAACCGTAAGCAACAGGCTTAATTGTATATCCTACGGGATAATAAGTCCAGAATTTACGTTCAAGCATCCAGTCAGCATTCCATTTCTTGAATGAGCACAGTTTCAGCAAAGCCTTTTTTGCCTGCTCACCTGCAGCCCGGTCGCCGGTAAATGCATATTGAAAACTGCCTTCTTCGATAACTTTCCCAAGTGTAGAATTTGGGTTATTCCAGACAGCATAGGAATTTAATCCCACTGAAGTCCGGGAATGAGGTCCGCCCACCAGGTTCTCTGCAGTATAGTCTCTCCCCTCATTGATGGCATTCACATTGACTTTCATAAAAGCCTTATGCTCTAAGGCATTATCAAGTATACCTTTTGCGACCGGCGATTTTTCGTTCGCAAGTCTTTTCTTCAATTCATCAGCAGAGAAATATAGTCTCGGATGGCCGTTTACTTGTTTTCCAGGCATCAGAAAACGTAAAGCCCAACTCAGTTCTCCCCCCTGCTCATCTTCACCCTTTAATCTGATCTCCCACTGGCCCCGGGCATCCTTTTCAGACAGTTTATAAATAGAAGTATTGGCCCAATCATTACCGCTTTTGCTGAATGAAATATTATCCCTGACAATATTTCCTTTGCTGTCTACCAATGTTCCCTTTACTTGCTTAAGGTTTATATTTCCTTCCGGTGCCACTTTAAGATTAATGTTGTCACCATAGAAAAAGTGCTTATTCAAAATAGACACATCGAACATTTCCAGGTTGGTTGAGCTGGGTGAAGTAGCTATAAATTGTCTGTCACGCTCACCATTGATGCTGAAATCGTCCATCAGAATAGTGTAGGTGAACAAATAATTAACGATCGGATAAGTTCCTTTCAATGTGATCACCTGAATGTGCTCATTCGCACCTAAAGATTGACCATTCAGCTTAAATGATGAAATTGGCAGATCCAGTTCTAGCCATGAATTTGCCTTTGGATTATTGATCTTATGGAAATAGCGCCTGCCATCAAAGGTTCCAAGAGAAAGCTCGAGAGACTCTGCATTCCGGTCACTCTGAAAATAAACAGCAGCTTTCACACGGCTATCTGAAACCGTATAAAGATTTAAGCGTTTTGTAAAACCCTGGTATAACTCATTGACATCATGGGCTTTAAACGGACGGGCAAGTGCATACTTGCTATCTTTATAAGTCGGGGATTTAACTGCAAAATACAGCGCATCAAAGGCTATATCCTGTGCATAGGGATAAGTTTCCCAACCGAAAAGCTCGCCCGTTTCAAAATCATTAAACAAGGTATAAGGAGTTCTGCCCACCTGATTCTGAGCATAGGCAAGATTAAAAATCATGCAAATAGCAAGAATTTGTAAAAGGAATTGTTTCTTCATATGTCTATCATTTGTTTGTGATATCCGCCTGTGCGGGAGGTTTATAGCATGTTTCTATTTGGTCTTTGCGGTTAAATTCTCAGCATACGCAGGGCGTTGCCCGACCATACTTTCTGTTTCTCGGTCTCGTTGATTGCTTTAAATGCTCCGAGCCTTAAAAACGGGGAGGTATAATCCACAAACGGAGTCTCTGTTCCGAAAGCCAGTTTATCAGCTCCGAAATTCTCCAGCAAATACGTTAAACTTTCACTGTTAGGGCCTTTTACAGCCACCCCGCTGCCTCTTGACGTGTCGAAAAGTACATCAGCGGCCTTCAGTATTTTAACAGATTCAGCTGTCGTTGGCTCCTGTCCGTCAGTAATCCTGGCTTCGAGGATCATATATTTTGCATCAGGCACTTTACTGACTAAAGCAGCAATATCATTATAGCTGATCGCCTTATCCACATCCAGCCACGACCTTTCACGCAGATCCGTCATTCTGAGAGGAATTGAAACCGGCATGCCCAGATCTCTGGCTGCTTTAACCATTTCAATACAGGCTTCATCCGTCAGTTTGTAATGGTGATACAGCGGAAATATCCGTATCCCTTTCATTCCAAACTCTTTGCTGCAGGTCTCCAGTGCATCCCTCCACCAGGGCAGAATCGGATTTATAGTTGCAAAGGGAATAAAACGATCTTTAAATGATGCATCGGAATTCAGCTCAGCAAATAGCTCTTCATTTGCAATCTGCCCATCCACATAAAAAATACCATTCAGATTGGATACAATTGCTTTATCCACTCCATAAGTATTCATCCGCTTCAAAAGCTCTTTGAGATTATTTCCTCTCAGGTTTCTGAATGGCCAGTGACCAACGAATGCATTAATATCAACCAGCATGATTACCCGCCTTTCTTAATAAATTGTTAAAATTTTCGAAGAATACCTTTTTCCTGTCTTCTTCACTCAGGTCGGCCCATATAATCTTCCCAACCCCGGTTTCATAATTCATATCTGTAGCAAACAATAAGCGGTCTGCGCCAAGGTATTTAACAGCCATATCGATCATACCCTCATCACTTACACTGCCACTGGTATCCAGATATAATGTTGGAGCTTTCTTTAAAACCCGGCACATATATTCCCAGTTACCACCCCCGCCAATATGACCGCAAATAATCATAGCTTCGGGATAGCGGTTAGCTATTTCAACAAAATCTTCAGGGACAGATGAATTTGGAGGATTAGTTGGCAGGTATCCCGGACGCCAGTTTCCCAGGGTAGTAACACCATGAAGCATTAATGGAATTTTATGTTTGATGCAGCGCTCTACAACCGGGTAATACAGCGGATCATTTATCTTAACTGCATCGTACAGTTCGCCAAGCATTACCATTCCATTATCCACGCAGCGATCAATTTCATCCAGTGCTTCCTTCTTGAACATAGGATTGATGTAACATTGCCCCATGATCCTTTTCGGATGCGATTTCATCGCCTGAATGATGATATCATTATTGGCGCGGATATCTGCCACAGTTTTCCCTCCCGGAATTGAACAGGCAGCTTTTGTAATACCCAGGGCTTCGCAGCTTTCGTCTACCTGGGCAGCATTACTGCCGTCCCAAACGTGATTATGAGCATCCAGTTTCGGATATTTCTTTGCCGATTCCATAATGGCTTTCCAGCCATCTTTCTGAAAGGTGTTCGCAGCTTTTTCAGATTCTTCCTTTGAAGGAACATTGCAAAGAACGCCCGACATGGAAGCACCCAAAAGCCCGAGACCTGTGGTACTTAAAAATGTTCTCCGGTTTAAACCAAAATCAGTCCGGTTTTTCATATATTAAAGTATAATACAGTTTATTAACTCTTTACTTAGATGACCTCCAAAACCCGAAAAGCCCCATTCAGAAATTAAAATATTATTCCCTGGATCTTTTAACCAGTTCAGCCACCTTTTTACTGATCTGCTTTTCTACCGTTTCGGTATAGGGTGCGCGATGTCCGTATTCAGCCATTCCGGTTTCACCCTCGTATCCGCCTTCTTTCAATACCCGAAGGCTTGGAACATAACTTAAGAGATCATTATTATACCCAAAGACCCATGTATCGTTCCAGCCATACAGGCCTTTAAATTTGAGGGAGTAATCGACTACGGTTTCTCCGGTTAAGGCGATAAAGGTAAATCCCGAGCCAAACCTCCAAACCTGAACCGGGTATCTCACCCGGTCTGGCGGAGCACCCAGAGTCTGATATTGATTGATCTGATGTTCAGTTTCAGTTTTTTCCATACCGCTCAGGCCCGGTAGTTTTTTCTGAAGTTCTGCAAGGGATAATCCCGGTTTAAGGTAGAGCTCCGTTTCACCCATAACCGCTTTCAGCGGACCGGTGACAGGTTTCATAGGAGCTGCAATCACTTGCTTAACGGACTCAGCAAGAATATGACCATACATCGAGGTAAGTTTTATTGCCTCACTCTCATTTCCACGTATCCTGGGCAGTGGATTTGCATCGCCGCCACAATTCTGAACAAACATGGCGAGTGATCCCGGGTATTGTTTTTCCAGTTCAATCTGGGCGAACCCGGCATAATCGCCGCTGATGCTTAAGCCACCCAGAGCGGTGGTATGACATGAATAGCCGAAAAGGATAGCCCTGATCTGTTCCCCCGACTTTATTGTCAATACGGGGACATCCTGATCAACCTGTCCGCCGAATGATCGTGTTTCCGCACCGCGAGATCTCCTGCGGTTCACAGCAATACCGGCGAGTCCCTGTTCAAAATTGATCTGTGCAGGAGAAAGATCCTTCAGTGCAGCAGCAATTACTTCATCATATCGCTGATAAACCATTTGGGTGTACCGGTCTTTCGCTGCCCGTTCCTGATCATTAAATTCATAATAGATCCATAATACATCTTCAGTAACCGGACAGGAATGATTATGAGAAGTATTTAAAATCAGGCGTTCTCTTGGCAGCTGATACTTTGCGAGTGCATTAGCCGCAATTATACCTACCATTTTATCACTCAGACCAACCAGGTCGGCAGTCACCATAACTGAAGTTTGTCCCGTTTCATCGCGAATGGCCATTGCCTTAAGCCAGATAGGATGCACAACCTCCTGCGACATACGGGTTTTGCCGCCATAACCTGCCAGCGGCACCGGTTCGGTAGGTGTGATGTCAGCTTTGGCTACACCAGCCTGCCATTCGGCCAAAGCAGGACTTGATAAGAGCATGCTTGCTATGAAAAGTCCCTTCATTAATCTCTTCATTTCTTATAACAGTATTTAAACGACAGACCATCTGATCCGGCAATAGTTAATTTCATAAGCATTTCACCAATCATTATTTGAACATCAGCGTTCCAAAATATTGCGGCAGATGAAACTGCGGCACCGGGTTCTGAACAACCGACCAGGTTATATAATGCGGATTAGTGCTTCTGCTTGATGTTTTATAAAAATTAGCTTTCCATTTAACACCCTTTTCCGGCTGCGTGTAATTACCATATTTTGCAAGCAAAGAAAGAGGCATTTTAAACTCGAGGAACCAGGTTACAGGTTCCGAAATTTCCTGGTCCAGTTTCTTTGGCAACGTATGTGCAACCTCTGCGACATTAAAATCCGCTTCGGTCACATTAGTCCTTTTTCCATCCTTATGGTAGGCCATAAGCGCCGTTCCGCCGGCATTGATCTCAATATTGAAGTATCTGAGCGGCCAGTCCTTATCCGGTGCGAAAAAGAACTCAACGCAGGCATCCGTTGAA
Source organism: Daejeonella sp. JGW-45 (assembly GCF_029360805.1). Classification (GTDB taxonomy): domain Bacteria; phylum Bacteroidota; class Bacteroidia; order Sphingobacteriales; family Sphingobacteriaceae; genus Daejeonella. The sequence goes on from NZ_JARKNC010000002.1 coordinate 238,226, forward strand.
ACAGGGCTGTTAAATTTGGTATTCTGAATTCTTACATGACGATCTTCAACTTTATAGATCATGTAAATATTCCGGCTGTCATACATCATTTTTGCGACAACACGAGGTTGAAATGCGGGTATTTGACCCATAAAATTCTCGATCGGAATTTCCTTCACCTTCTTCCATTGCGCCTTATTCCAACTGGCATCGATTTTCATTGATCCCTGAAGTTTTTTGACTTTGTACATCGCAGGCTTTTCAGATGAGTGAGCTCCGGGAATCATAAAGACGCAGGCTAATAACAGTAATAATGATGTTTTTTTCATACTTGTATTTTTTTGAGGTGTTGGGGATTAGGTTTTAGGGATTAGGTGTTAGGTATCAGGTATCAGATGTCTTAATGAAATAATTCCGTGTCCGATTCCCTATTTCCTAAACCCTATTCCCTATTCCCTATTCCCTATTCCCTATTCCCTAAACCACCCCTTCGGCACTTTCAAACTCCATACCTGGCTGTCGAGCAAATAGTTTGGTTCTGCAGCACCGCCGGCAACCCAGATCTTATCATCAAATACAAACGCCGAGTGCTCATGGCGCTTTGACCAGATGAGATCCGACTTTAATTCAGTCCAGTTCTTGCCATCCCTGGAATACCATACGTCTCCCAAGTTTCCGGATTCTTCCCAGCCACCCAACACCCACATTCTATCTCTATAGACTAGTGTCGAAAACCACATCCTCGGCTTCCAGGCAGCCGAGCCTGTCACTTGCGTCCAGTTAATGCCATCTTCAGAACACCATACGTCATTCATGGCCTTAGGGTGCGGGTTTCTGTTACCGCCGCCCAGTATCCAGATCTTATTGTCAAACACGAGTGCCTGTCCATGGGTTCTTTTCGACCAGGGCGCATTAGCCAGTTCAAGCTTCCATTCTTTGCCGTCGGCAGATGACCACACGTCATTGAATACAGTTGTGTCATTGTTCTTATAAAAGTCGCTGGTACCACCCATTATCCACATACGGTCTTTAAAAACGACGAAGCCGGGCGCTAATCTCGGGCTCCATCCCGCGTTAGGTGTCTCCAGCACCCAGTCCGTGCCATCTTTTGACGACCAAACCTGATTACTGGTATTGGTACCGGGGAGCTTACGTCCCCCCATCATCCACATTCTGTCTTTAAAAACCACTGCCGCAGGCAGATCGCTATGCTGCCAGGGTGCTGTTTCGATTACACGGGTCCAGTTCTTTCCATCAGGTGATTTCCAGACATCCCTTGGGTTGGGTAACTGAGGCGTAAACCATCCGCCAAGAATCCACATCTGGCCTTTGAACACAAACTCACCCTGAGAATCCCGGGCCTGCCAGGCCGCTTCCTTACTTTCCTGCACCCAATTCAGGGTACCTTTCTGAGCATACGATTCTAAACTTAGTACAGTCAGGCACGCGATAATTAACACTGTAAATTTCATCTGTTTTATTTTTATTGAGCTGTGGGCTGTGAGCTGTGAGCTATCAGCTATCAGCTGTGAGCTAAAAAAATTCTTGTTATCACTTTCTAACACATTATTCTATTGCGATTTTCGATTGCCCGGCCGGCAGGCTCACTGTTAAAGTTTTTGAATCCTGATCGTACTTCCAGTTCTTTATACTAACTCCGTTCCGAACAACAGAAGATGGCTTTACCGGGCTTGCCATACTGAGTTCATAAGGGTTATCCGACTTTATTTCAAGGGCTGTACCCGAAGCCGAAAGTGTAATTGAAGCGTTCACAGGAACAGTGAATCTGAATCCGGAGCCGTAGCCTTCAAAAGTCTTCCCTTCAAAATAGGCCTCTTTTAGCTGATCTCCTGAAACGACTGCGGTAAGCCTCGATGCATCGGTCTTAAAACCTTCAATGCCGGCGCCTGAACTTTGGTTCACCCTGAAAAATCCGTAATAATTAGTATTGCCTTCATTTAATACAGCACCGGTCCAGCCATTTGAATCAATTCGCGTAGGTTTTGGCCTTGCTGCATAATCACCACTGGCGGGCTTGCCTTCAGGTACCATTACAGCAAGAAAATCGGCCTCCTTCAGCTTCGCAGATGATAGGGCGATAAAACTTTCATCACGGTCGGAGTTACGAATTACGCCCGTTAATGGCTGGGGTGAAAGCACATCCAGGGTAAGGCGAGCTTTGGGGCGGTTTATACTCACTCGATTATCCGCATAAGAAATTGAACTCTTACCATTCGTATGTTCGGCATGAAAAAGCCAGTTGTAGGAATGTGCATCAGGGCTTTTCACCCGGTCAAACAAAAAAACTGGTCCATTTTTAATGCTGAGTAACGTGCGGGTATAACTTGACACCGCTCCCTTGTAAACGCTTGTCAGGTCGCTGGCCACCCCGCTGAATCTGTCGCCTGCAAACGAACTGGTAATTTCAGGCCAGGTCTTCAGAGATGCAATCCCATTATTAAAATCACCGGGTGCCTGACTTTCGGCATTCATATCCACCAGCATCACATTATGACCTATGGCCTGTGTATAATACCCCGGGAAGTAAAGGTTTGCATAATAGCTGCTGCTATGTCCGGCATCACTTAAAAGCTCTTCTCCATTATGAGTCAGCAGTATGGTACCCTGATCATAATGATAATGATTTCCGTTAGGACCCGCTTTATAGATCAGGATACTACCTGAATCATCCCAGTTGGAACGAATTACCATGTGACCCTTGCCTTCAAAATGTTTAGATGTAGGCAGAGTCTCCCTGCTGACTGGCGTAATGCCTTCAGTATACCAGAGATAGGGTAATATACCTCCCCTGCCTGCCCCCGAATCCCATGAGGGCTTAACATATTTATACATGAAGGGATCTTTCATCTTATAAACAAGCCATTGCATGGGTTGTTGAGTGAAATTATAGGTAGGTGAAACATCACCCAGATCCTGATATTTTCCCCGGTTATTCTGTGTTACATACAATGGGTATTGATAAAACTCTTTTAAATAGGTAGTTGAAGTATAATCTATCCCATAGTTTTTTTCAAGAGAAAACAGGAATTCAACAAACTCCCGGTAGCCCATCTCCTGATACGTGTATGGCTCATTATAACTTCCTTCAGGCAGCATCGTACGGTCTATAAACTGCTTCGATTTTGCGAGGATGCCTGAGAGATAAGGTTCAAGACCCGGTAATTCCGGATCATCATTGGCAATTGCCATTGCAGCAAGCCCCACCCCGGAAAGTATTACCCCAATGTGATTCGAATTGCTGGTTGGCATACGATTTAGTTCAACCATATCGCGATAAAAAGGCTTAATCGAATTATCCATTATTCCTTTGCGGATAGTTTTGCGCTCCTGCTCTGATAATATTTGAAAAAGAAGATCATATCCCAAAGCTGCGGCCATTGCGGCAGGAGCTCCGGGGTAATAGGTATGGTTTCCATTTGCTTCCATCCATGGGTGATTCCAGGATGGCATGGTACAAAGTTTATAGAGTGCTGCTTTAGCTTTTTCTCCAGCCTCCGTATTGCCGGTCAGGTAAAATTGCCAGGCTTCGCTGTTAATAATCCTCGCAAGGGTATTCTGGGTGTTATACCAGCCGCCCATACTTGCACTCGCATAAGGCCCGCCGGTCACAGATTCAGGTGCTTCAGAAAAAGGCTGAGCCAGGGTATTGATATCAAGGGTCGACGGCTTGTAGTTATTTATAAAATTCTCTAAGAGCTTTTTTGCAGGTGCAGGTTCAGCCCCGGCTCTCCTGGCAGCAAGCTCAGCGCCAGTAAAAAAGATCCTGGGATGGCCTTTTGCACCCGGAAGCTGGATGATAAAGCTCAGATCCGATGTAAAACCTTGTGCCCCTTCGGCCGTAAATCTTGCTTTCCATTGTCCACGGGGATCTCCGGCTTTCACCGTATGCACCGCATTATTAGACCAGATACCATCGCCGGCCCGGAAATCGCCGTGACTTCCATCATCATAAAATCTGACTTTCTTTATCCTGGTCAGCCCATCCGGACCAATAAGATCAGCGCTTACTGCAACAGGTTTTGCCCCCTGTTCCGGACTAACGCTCAATGATATGGTCTGTCCGGTAGTATAATGACTGTGTATTACTGACTGACCGAATTGCTCGAACCAGGTCGATCCTGGCTGGGTTGAAATAAACTGTCTGGCTCTCTCTCCATTTAGCCGGAACTCATCCATCAGCATGGAATAGCTTGGCAGATGGTTCACCACGGGATAAAAGGCTTTCATAACCACAACCTGGAGATGCTCCCCTGCACTCAAAGACTTACCCGAAGACTTGAAATCCTCTATCGGCAGGTCTACTTCTACCCAGGTATTTGCTTTTGGTGAACTGATCGTATGGGTATACAATGTCCCCTGGAAAGTCCCGAGAGATACCTCCAGGCTGGCAGGTTTCCGGTCACTCATAAAAAAGAAAGCAAACTTCAGCCGTGTGGATTGATTGGCATACATATCAATTCGCTTGGTGAATCCCTGGGTAAGATCATTGGCATCATTAGGTTTGGTTAAGCGCCAGAGCGAACTTCCTTTTCCGCCATACGCAGGCTCCTTCTTCGTAGTGAATAAGGGATCATAACCCGTATCCTGCTGATATGGATAAGGCTCCCAGGTGAACATTTCACCCGTATCGAAATTATCATAAATGACATAAGGCACCCTGCTTCCTGATGTTTGTGCATTTAGCGCAATAACAAAAAGGAAAAGTGACACAAAAGGTAGGATTGCTTTTACTTTCATAATCTGTTTTTGTTGTCGTCAACCTAAAGCTATCGGTTGTCTGTTGGCCCTCATTTTACCCTCTCTATCAGTTCCATCGACGCGTCGATCAATGCCTGCTCTGCCTGTGGTGCATACGGACTTCCATTAACCGCATAACCGCCCTCAATATATTCAGCGGCGGTGGCGATATACCCATTAAATCCGCCCGCAACGCCCAATATAAACGTGTTTGGGAAGGGAGATTTCTGTTTAACGCTTAAACCGATTTCAGTAAAAACTTCAGCCGGGAAGGTTACAAATACTGTTGTTCCGATCCTTATCGCCTGCATAGGCATTAAAAAGGGTGCAGGATTAGCCGGCATTGCTTCGATCCGCTTCGATTGGTTGACCGCCTGGGTGGCCAGCCAGTAATCAACTTTGTATTTATCCAGAGTTCTGGGCCCGATGGTTTTCCCTATACTTCCTTTCGCCACCAGGTCACGGGCAGCTTCGTTGAGCCGTGCAACACCTTCAAGATCTTTGGGATAATAAATGACCAGCTTTTCCTTTTCATCTAAAGTCTTTTTGGCCTGCTCCTGCCAGCGAAGAGCTTCTTCATGTGTGTATGGAAAAGTTGTACGGATCGGGATCTTGAATTTATCATAAGTAACCTTTACGTCCAGGTCGGCAGAAGTTTTGATCTCCGGCAATACCTTGAGAACCGCATCAGAGAGAACAAGGCCTTTCTTCTCGGCAAATTCAAAGCTTCTTATTCCCTGCATGAAAGCCCCTACCGCAGATAGCTCGGCCTGATATCCCACCTTGGCATCACCCTGTGCCGATTGAAAATAACCAACGATAACACCCTTTGGCAATTTTTCTTTGATCCCCTTGATCGAAAAATACGGCCAGTCTTCTGTAAATTTCAGATTATGAAGGTCTAAAGCAGAAGGATGACAGCCATAATTGAAAAACACCCCGATCAATTTACCCTGGACATTTTCAACCTTAATAACAGCTGCTTCAGGGTCAGGTGGAACGCCTCCATGCTCCATTCTCCTGTCATTCATGGCCATTCCAAACACTTCTGTTGAGCCTGCTCCGATCTTTCCGTAAACTCTGCTATTCCACGCGTTCACCGCACTCTGTACAGTCCTGCTGACGAAAAATTTAATGTATTCATCCTCCGGACTGCCCATAACCGGGCCTGAATGGGTATGAGTAGAAGAAACGATCACATTTTTGAACGGAATCCCGGTCTCCCTATTCACCCCGGTGCGGATCTGGTCCATCACCGGTTCAGACATATTAACCACTGCAACAGTGATCATGGCAGAACTGGTTCCATCGGCAGCTTCAACAACAAGGCTTCGGGCGTAGAGATCGTCATGTACGCCGGTAGAGGTATTGGCCCCCCTGTCGTATCCGGCCATCCTGACACCGATTGGATTAGGAGGTGTAATTATGGTCTCGGCAACCCCTACTTTTATTTTCGCTGAAAGACTGTCAAATGAACTGACCAAAGCAATCAGAGTAAACAAAGATACTTTTAAATAAGTCGATTTTTTCATCAGAGCATAATTGTCTTTTAATGGCTATGAAGCCCGTCCGAACGGCTTTGGCCGGGCGGGCTTGCATGAGCTTATATTCATGTCGTTGTGTGAGCGGTAAGCTCATGCAGGTTTCATAGCCTGATACTTCTCCTGACCGGGAAATCCCATTTATATTATTTGGCTTTTGTTTCCAGGGAATGGACCATTATCTGGGGAGGATTATTGTATTTCAAAGTCTCGTCTTCCACGTACTTTACAAAATCCTTTTCGTTATTATTCACTTCACCAAAACTCCATGCACCAAATATCATGTACTCATAAGTCAGGTCGCTGGTTACCGGCATTTTAAAAACATGGTTACCACCAAAACTTTTAATAGCTTGATATTGAGGTTTATATTTATCCCTTATGGCTATACCGATTCCCTGCCAAGGCACCATCAGCACTTCATCACCGATATCCTCATCGGGAATCCTGGCCTCGACATCTTTACCCATGGAAATGGCGATCCCCTTTTTATTTACTGAAGTATATTCATTCATTATCCGGCGGATACCGGCACCGAACATTGCATTTGCATTCGGAGCATTAAACTCACTGAATTTAGTTTCAACGGTACTCCAGCTTTTGCCGGCATACGCGGTATAATACTGATCCAGTTCATAGAAACCTTGACCTGAATTCCAGTTTGTGGTCCTAACCTTGATCATGCTGCGAAGCGGACCGTTATAAACCAGATCGAATGCAAAGCGGCTGTCATTTAAGGGACCCTTGTTCTTGAACGGAGAATGGTAAGCCCGTGCCGGATTCTCCATATCCATTGGATTTTCAAACACACACATACCTCCTGCACCGAAAGTACTGGCAACGGTCATAATATCAGTCCCCATTTCCCAAGGCATATAATAACCAGACTTATTAGTTGAATACTCATAATATGCAGTCAGCATCGGCGCTCTTTTACCGTGAAGGTCAACCTCATGCGGATACCATAATTTCCAACCCATGTCCTTTGATTCCCATAGCGGCACAGTGTGGCGGCCATAATTGGCTATCGATCCATGAACCTGATGCTCATACATTCCCCGTTCGTAATGATCGATATAGATGTAGAAATCTCTGGATTCTTTAGCTGCAAGATCTGACATGAAAAATATCTCATCCCAAATGCCGTCTTTATTCTTATCGTCTACCTGAAGTTCCACGTAATGGCCATTGGTTTCCTTCCTTCTTACATACCCGCTATTGGTCTTAAGCTGTTCAACCGTAGGCTCAGGATCGGATGGAAGTTTGGGGTCTACAATACCTATCCAGCGCTCAGGAATGTTCTGCATTGGTAAAATAGTGCGTGGGACAACGATCGGACACCCTTTGACCGGTACATTTAAAGGATTGGTTACTGTGATCTTTATTCTTCGCGTGGGAGCATAATCCTTCCCCTCTGTGTACCAGCCAGAACCCGTTTGGGCATTGGCCATTCCGGCTGTAAAAAGTAATGCAGCAAATACGGCAATTTTCATGTTATTCTAGTTAAATTATATGGTCTGTTATTATTTATGTTTTAATTGTTCGTTTTCAGGGATTGTACATAACCTGCAGTTCACTGACCGGGCCAAGTATTCCCCTGCTATTTTTTGTACGGACCTTTATGCTGTTCAGCCCGCTCTGAAGTTCCCAATTCCATAGATTCTCCTTTCTGCTTATCCATTCACCATCATTGCTTGCAACAAGGAAACTGTCGAAACCTCCGGGAGTAAAATTGTCAACTTCTACTTTCAGAGTTCCGGCTTTTTGGGTTTCAGTAAGATAGACTTTCGCCTGGTTAAGCGGTTGATAAAAATCTGATGCACGATTCGTATATCGTTGATATTCATCCCGTTTTGGAAAAACGTTATCGTACCAGTTTAAAAAGCCGTCCCATCCCCACATGGTAAAACCGGTACGGACTGGCACTGGCAAAGGGTTCGAGAGAAAGTCATTCCGCGGTATGATCCGGAAGTGTCCCATAATTTCCAGAAGATGGTTGCCGCCGCCACTTTGTATAGGAAAGGGGTTATTACCCTGACGCTGTCCGACTTTTAATCTGGCGACGAGCTCCTCTCCTATTTCAGGTGCAAATGGGCGTTGCCAGGTTTCAACCCGCGGCATCTGTTCAGCAAGAAGATTATGGATTTCCAGCAGATTAAATGGTACGCCGGTCTTCGGATCATAGTAATAATAATCACGGGTGGAATCCATATATATCCATTTATTCAGCTGATTGGACCATACTTCTGTTACTTCATGGCCGCTTTCACCTTCGCTATGAATGTTTATATGCCGTGCCTGATATCCCATTGAAAGAAGCGCACCTATTAAAGCCTGATTGGGGTAAAGACACATTCCCACCATACGTCTTCCCTTGAAAACCGGGCCGTTCAGCTGGGGCATTCCGCTCCCCTCTGCAATCACCGGAGTTACAGTGACGTCATTCCAGTTCCATGAATATCCTTCGCTCGTGAGAGGCACGCGGTACGACCAGTTTAGAAGGCGCATCATTACTTCGAATTCGTTCCTTGCTCCCTTCACAATCTGGTCGAGCTTATGATCCGTTCTGTACTTTGCAAGGTCCAGGTGGTTTAAATTCTCATATGAGAATGGGTACGAAGGTTCTATAATTTTTCCGTTATTGATCACGCGGGCCTCAATACCGGCATTTGCATTTGTGGAAAGGTCTTCCCATCTGATCTTTATCCTGAGTCCTCTGATTACCGGAGTAGCTAAAGGATCAGTCGTTGAAAGTTCTGCCTTCCATTGTATGTAACGCTTATCGGAAAGAGAATATTCATGTCCCTTTTCGAGCGGCTGCCACTTTGTCCATGATTCATCTCCGATAAACGGGCTGGAGCCAAAACGAACATAGGATTTTAAACTGGTTTGGGCAGGCACATCGAAGTCGGGCCAAAAAGTAGCTGCAATCTTCCCCGAATTCCGTTTAAGCGGATCATCCTCGTTCACGAGATCCATTAAGGGAGAGAGGTACTCTCCGGAGGGGAGAAAACGATCAAGACTAAGTCGTATGGAGTACTCGCCATCTATCAGATTCATGGCGCCAAGCCTTGAGTCACTCCAGGATCCGCCGTTGTTAAGGCTTTTCATCGAACGGTTCGGACTTGTACGCGTTAAAGATCCCCGTTTAAACTCGTTTATATGTGCAATTAGTACCCGCCACGAGGTTGAATCAGACTCCGTCCACATAAGGATCTCATTATTCCCCTTTCTTAACTTTTCATGCGGAAGATCGATGTAATACCATCGGTCGAGACCAGCCATGTCAATGTATTGACGCGCATGAGGATATGCAATTACAGAAGCCTGCCTGATAAGCTTTTCCCCATTCAGGGACAAATGAAGGGGCTCTCTATTACCTTGAACCTCCATTCCTTTAAATACCAGTCTGGCGGAAGCAACAGCAGGATTATCAACTACAAGAATTTTCTTAATAACAATCCCTTTTTTTAAATCCTCAACCCATTCTACCGGGCCCTTATCGTAGTATTTATACCCCTGGGGAAGACCAGCAGCAGGTGCGTCATCTTCAATAAGTTCCATATCCTGCAGCCTGATGATCCCCCTGGCCTGGTCAAACTTCAGTTTGATCAATCGCGCATCCTTCTCAATACCGGCAGCATTTAAATCAGCTTCCTTAAATCTGAGGCTTGAAATGTCTTTCGGGTCCTCCGGTCTTACCATACCGGCAAGTTCCATGAACCCTGACCTTCGTTCTTCTTTAACCTGCACAGATTGTGAAAACACCGCAAAACAGTCAATTACTAACAATGCCAGAAGAGATAACGATTTTCTCATTTTTTCTTGATTAGAGTTAAACACTAGGATTTATCAGGGCGCTTCTGCATCAGTGATAGCGTCCGGCGATTTTAAGGAACTTGTAAGTTCTTAATTAGAATCCTGTTTATTTAAATGATCGCTCTACCCTGAATCGCAGTACGGGTGATAAATGGAAAAATCTTCTTTATAAGAACCAGTAATAAACCTTACAGGTGAGTAAAATAGCAGTTATTGGTTGTCAGGCCAATAACTGCTATTAACAACATCAATCTGTTGGTGTCGGGTACGATGCCAAAGGCTTCGCATCCCACCAAAGCCGGGTAGCATACGTATCCGGGCCACCCAATAGCGCCAGTGCAGCTTCTGTTGCTGTCTTATTGGTAGAATAAGAGTTTGGAGGGTAGATCAATCTTCTTGCTAACTGAGTCCGGGTAAGAGCGGTGTTATCAGACTGAATAATTGCATATCCTCTAGGGTAACCTGTCCTGCGGCGTTCAGCCCATGCTTCCGTATCATTCATTGGGAAAAGGGCAAGCCATTTCTGGGTGATGATCTGCTCCAGCTGCCTTTCAAAACTTCCACCTGTTTCATAAAGAACGGGAATATCTGTTACCGGCGGACTATTCCGGGCATCCGGGTTACCAAACCTGTCTAATGGTTTTGATGGCTTCTTGGTACTGTTAACGTAAGCATCAATTACAGCATCAGAAGCCGTTGTCCTGAATTTAAGGGACGCTTTGATTCCTTCGTTATAAAGATTTTGTGCCGTTCCGCCCATATTCCATCCCCGGAGAGCTCCTTCAGCTCTAAGGAAAAATACCTCTGCAGCCTCCATTATATGATCAGGTTCATTGGCGCCGCCATTATTTATAGGCAACCATTTTTTTCCAACATAGGAATATTGCAGATCAAGGTTGGTACCTCTTTGAGCGGCCGGATACCCGTTTCGGAATCCTACCAGTCCGCCGAATACTGCAGTAGACGGGGTTAGGCGTCCGCAGCATGGTTGGGTATAAACCGGAATCCTGGGATCCTCATAACCATTCATAAGACTTGCAACAGTAGAGCTAAGTACGAATTCGCTTATATAAGTGATCGTACTTAACTTATTAACGTTTGTACCGTCAACCTTAACCTTCGAAAGCGCATTATCAGCATTGCTTACAATAAAACCTTCAGGAGCCGCTGCAGCTTTTTCAGCCTCTTGTTTTGCCTTTGCAGGTTCAACATAAGAAATCCGCATAGCGAGTCTCAAACGTAAAGAGTTCAAAAATTTAAGGTTCTTTAACACATCTCCGTCGTAAACCAGGTCGTGAGAACTACCACTGATAGAAAAGATCTTTACCGCCTTATTAGCTGCCCTCAGGTCTGCTGCTGCCTCATCCAATATCTTAAAGAAATCATAATAAATGTCCTTTTGAGAATCAAATGCAACACTGGTCTTACCGTTACCAAATTCCGAATAGATAATTGGTCCCCAGTAATCAGTCTGACGGTGATAAAGAGCTACTTTCCAGATCTTAGCAAGCGCATTTTCAGGTTTAAGATTTTTTTCCGCTGTACTTTTAAGCACCAGATCAAGCTGGTTGGCTGCCGCTCCATAAGTGGTGTTCGAATAAAACCCTTCCATTAACAGGTTTGCCCAGCTGCCTGGCCCGTTAAAATTGGAGGAAGCGAAGTTAGGATGGATGGTAGCGTGAAACTGTGAGTACTCACCTGCGAACAGGTTATTCCCCTGGTACCAGGACCTCATGCCGAAATGCTGAGCCTGGGCGAATGCAAATCCAATCATACTCGCGTCCATCTGTTCTACCGTAAGCGCTGCCCTGGGCGTGTTGAGATCATCGAAGTGGTCGGTGCAGGAAGAAGTACCGATAGTAAGAAGGACTGCCGTAACGGCTATGCTTCTTTGTATATAATGAGTTATTTTCATAATATTTTATTATCTCTGTTTAAACATTATTATAAATCCTAAAAATCAACCTTCAGGTTTAACCCAAAAGTTCTTTCAGTAGGCTGAACATAGGTTTGAAAACCCGCTGATGCAGTACCGGCTCCCGAAAGAATTTCCGGATCCCAGTTACCTGTCTTCTTCAGGAAGAACAAGTTTCTTCCAACTAAGGATAACTTAACGCCGGAAATAAACCCGATTTTGTTCAGCATCGATTTAGGAAACGTAAAACCAAGTGTGGCCTCTCTGACCCGGGTATTGGTGGCACTTGTAATAAATGCTTCACCGATCGGCGCATTCCTTCCCCCAATTAATCTCCAAAAAGCCTGTGACGTTATTGCTGTAGTATTAGGAGCGCCGCTGGCAAGAACTCCTGTCTCGTTTGGAAACAGATTCTCTCCGAACACCAATCCGCCATCTCTTCCGGCAAGCGTTTCCCTGGTAATCCCTTCTCCATAAAGAAGTCCATCGGTTATGGAAACCATACTGCCACCCTGACGGTGCTCTATCAGGAAACCAAAATCGAAGTTCTTATATGAAAAATTATTGGTGATGGCACCCATCCAGTCCGGGTTAAAATTGGCAGCTAACACGGTTCTTCCCGCAGTAAGGGTTGGAATACCGTTTGCTCCGACAATTACCTGCCCTTGCGCATTTCTTGCCCATCCTCTTGTATAAATATTTCCGAATTCCTGTCCCTGAGCAACAACGAAATCAGACATATACGAATCCCCGCCAACGATAATGCGCGGACGATCATCAGATATCTTATTAACCCAGTTTCTGTTCTTTCCGAAATTACTGCTGATATCCCAGGTTAAGCCATTTGCATTCTGGACTGGTGTGGCCGATAAAACAACCTCAATACCTGTATTCTGAACATCTCCTCCATTAGTGAAGAATGAGGCAGCACCAGAACCTGATGGCAGGCTGATTGTGAATAGCTGGTCGAAGGTATTTGTTTTGTAGGCGGTGATATCAAGTCCTAAACGACTATTAAACAAGCGGGTATCGAGCCCGATCTCATATCCTTCAGTGGTTTCAGGTTTCAGGTTTGCATTAGGCAAAGTAGCCCCGAGAGTTATGAATCCAAAGTTTCCTCCCGTTCCTGCAAATGTAGCAGAGCGGCTTAATTGATAAGGTGAAGCACCGCTTCCTACCTTTGCATACGATGCTCTGAGTTTGGAATATGAAAACACGTCCGGAAGACCAGGGATCAAATCCGTAAGGATCGTGGAAATACCCACCGACGGATAAAAATATGACCGGCTGTTTGCAGGAAGGGTTGAACTCCAGTCATTCCGGCCTGTAACATCCAGGTAAAGGAGATTCTTCCATCCAAAATTAGCAGAAAAATAAACTGATTGTAATTCTTCCCTGGTACTTGGATTAAATGCCCCTTGTGTAAGAGGGGTATTACCGAATGAGAAGAAGTTAGGAATGGTCAATCCTTGCTGGGTACTTGCACTGATGCTGCCTGAACCATTATACTTTCTCAGCGTACCGCCGGCCAGCGCTGAGACATTCAGGTTCTTTGTAATGTCATCATTAAAAGACAGGATAGCATCATGGTTCCAAACCTGGCCAGGTCCGGAGATGCTCGCGCTGTAACTGCCGAAATTGTCCTGGCCCCCGCCGTACGAATCAATCCATGCTTTTCTCTCATTTGTGCCTGATCCGCCATCAAATGATGAACGCGCCATAAGTTTAAGATTAGGCGTAAAATCAATAGTCGCTGAAGCTAATGCGATAATACGATCAGTTGTTGCATAATTAACAACCCGGTTCATAATCCAGAAAGGGTTCCTTCCAATTGTAGAACCCGGATTCCAGTAATTTTGCTTGTTATTACCAGCCGCGTCGGTATATTCAAATTGTCTGAGATCCCCGATCGCAATGTTGCGGGGCATCCGATAGATATTCATAAACGGATTATTAGCCGCATTATCACCTGTACCGTTTTGATTATCTATTTCGTTCCTGATATAGTTTAGCTTGGTATCCAGAGAAAGCCATGATTTCAGCTTGCTGGTCACTCTGACCGTTGCGTTATCCCTCCTTAATTCATTAGTTTCGAGCATTCCTTTTGCGTCTTCCCTGGTATAAGAAAATGCCGTTTGTGTAGTCGCTGAGCCTACGGTAGCGTTAACGTTATGAGTTAAATAAGTAGAGTTCCGGAGAGCATCCCTATAGTTATTTGACTGCGGTAAAAATGCATACTGGGTTCCTGCTAAACCAGGAGCTGCCGACCAGTGAGGAACCATTTGACCGGTCATTTTCGGGCCCCATGATTCTTCAGACGTAGGGTTATAAACTCCGGAAACTCCCTGTCCGTACTCATTCTGCGGCTCAAAATAAAGCAGCGGCCTTCCTGTCTGGAATGTTTCATTCACACTGATTTGAACCTGCCCTTCTTTTCCTTTCTTGGTTTCGATAATAATAACACCATTCTGAGCAGCACTGCCATATAAAGCCGCGGCATTCGGACCTTTCAGCACGTTGATAGATTCAATGTTATCCGGACTGAAGTTCGATATTGCCGTGGTCATTGGAACTCCGTCAACAACATAAAGGGGGCCACTGCCGCCGGATATGGAACGGTTTCCTCTCAGAACAACCCGGGCTGTGCCGCCCAAACCTGTACCGGCAGTTTCAATGGACATACCGGCCACTTTGCCCTGTAAGGCATTCACAACATTCAGTGTACGTGTTTCTGTGAGTTCTTCTGCGTTAACACCTTGTGTGGCATAGGTCAGCGATTTTGATTCCCGTTTTATACCTAAGGCAGTCACCACTACTTCATTTAAAGAAGTGGAAGACTGATCTAAAGTGACGTTGATCATTTCCTGGTTGTTTACCGCAACCTCTTTCGTGTTATAGCCAATATAGGTAAATACCAGGGTCGCATTTTCAGGAACACTTAAAGAAAATCTTCCATCCGCATCAGATGATGCTCCAATCTCAGTCCCTTTTACCTTAACGCTAACTCCGGGAAGCGTCTCCCCTTTTGCATCCTTTATCTGACCTCTGACAACAATGTCCAGTAACCTGGTAACATCATTTTCTGTTAATCGATGAACGTCTAAGCCCTTTTGACTATTAACTATCATTATTCTGTTATCCACCTGTTTAAAATCAAGCGAGGTATTCGATAACAATTCTTTCAACACATTTGCAACAGACATCTTTTCTGCAGTCATCTCCAGTTTATTGACATCCTTTACATCGGCATAACGATACATAAATTGAAATGGACTTTGCTTTTCAATTTTTTGAAATGCCTTTATTAAGGACTCGCTTTTAAGCTCAAGTTTTATTTCAACTTTATCGATTGCCTGGCTCTTTACCGGAGGGGCAGAGAACAATTGAATCGAGGTTGTTAAAACAATAAAAAATGCTAATCGGAGTTGCATAATTATTAAATATATTTTATCAAAAAATAGCCTTAGATGATAGGCAAACAAGTTTTTTTGCTGGCGTTCAGCAGGAAGAGTAAAAAAAATCATAATTTTACATCGTTTTAAAAGTAATCAAAATGTCTGCGATTAATAGCAGACAGGATTTAAAACACAAATTGATGTGCGATGGCAGTCGGACAACAATTCTCCCCTCTGAATGCTCTCGAAAGAAATTCAGAGGGTTTTTTTTATGGTGGTAATCGTTTCTTCATATTTCTTTGATTATTTACTACTTAAGATCACTTTAGCCTCTTGTTTATCATACGTGTAGACGGCGTCATTAAATTCACAGATACTCTTTAGCACCTGCTCCAGGCTTTCGCCTTTCAGAAAAGTGGTTGTAAAGCGCTTGATCCGGACCGGCTCCTCGGTAATGGAGATACTAACCCTGAAACGGTCTTCCAGAATTTTAGCCGCTTCCAAAACCGTAACATTATCCAGGAGAAGGTCTTCCTGCTTCCAGGAAAGATATTCGGCAGCCTGGACATGGCGTTTTACTACGTCCGCTTTATGCTTATTGTAAGTAATCTGTTGGTTAGGTGTAAGTATACCCAGGGTATTCCGGCCGGCAGCTAAGCGAACCTTTCCCCTGTTAACAGTAACCGTAATATCTTCATCCAGCGGCCAGGCTTTGATATTAAAGGCTGTACCCAAAACCGTCGTAGCGACCTTTCCCGTGCGGACAATGAACGGTTTGCTGGCATTATGCTGAATATCGAAATAGGCTTCCCCCTCTAAATAAACCTCTCGTGTTGCGAAGCCATCAAAAGAAGAAGGATAATTCAATTTACTGCCCGCAGCTACAATAACTGTACTGCCGTCCGGTAAATTGATAAGGCGGTGTTCTTTGTTTTGGTAGGATTGGGTGATGCGGCCCGCGTTTACAGAAGGGATCTGCGGATAGAAATATAATCCCGCACTGACAACGATCAATATCGCCGCGGCCAGTGAGAACCATAATTTATGACGCCCTGGGTCCGGAGCATCCTGCCTGGCCTCCAACCTGTCTATTTCATTCCATATATTGCCGCGTACCTGATCCTTAATCTGCTGGCCCTTACCTGTATCAGACAAGTCCGGAACTTCCGGGTCAGCATCAAACAGCTCATAATAACTGAACAACAAACGACGCTCCTCCGGGGTCGCAGTTCCATTATTATACTTATGAAGAAGGTGAATAAAAAATTTCTTATCCATATAGAGGCCGGGCCGTATAAGGACATGACCCGCGATCAAAAAAAAATCCCACCCCGGCAGATATTTTTTTGATTAAATATAAAAAAAGTAAAAGAGACCTGCAGGAGACGCAGGAATAATTTATAGAAGAAGGTAATAAGGATTAAAACCGGTAGAAGACCCGATACGTAACTGATCTACAGCTTTTCCCAATTGATTCTGAACCGTTTTCCGTGAGATCCCCATTTGATCGGCAATGGCTTTCGTACTCAGGTCGTTGTGGTACCTCATCCGGAATATCATCTGACGTTTTGGTGGAAGAGTCTCAATAAGCGATTCATAAGCAGCATAAAACTCCTGATATAAGAGCTTGCTGTCCGCCTGGCTGTGTAATTCAGGGATCTTCTCGATCCAATCGAAAAACGGAGAATTATTTTTCTGCTTTTCAGCCAGCTTGAAAACACGGTTCCGGACCGCGACATTAAGATAGGCCGGAAAATTCCCGATGATTGCGTCCTTTTTCAACCAGATATTCACAAATATTTCCTGAACAATATCCTTGGCCTGATCTTCATCTTTTAAACGCTTATAAGCTGCCGAGTAGGCTATGTCCCAGTATCGCTCATACAGAATACTAAACGCCTGCTTATTTCCTTTCAGGATATCCGCAAAAAGCGTTGAGTCGTCGGAAGACTGAGATATATGGTTACTCATCAGGTTAATTTAGTAAGGTGTTGCCGATGCAACGGGCATATTCTAATACAGGTTAAAGCAAAAATCTCAAAGTCTAATATAAAAAAAAACAACGTTATTCAAATTCCACTACCTAAAAAATAAATAGAATTCCCATCTGGTTCCATTGTCGATAAAGTATTTATCACATGCGACCACCTTCAGGGTCGGGTAACGCATTAAATAATTTTCTATAAACATTCGACTCCTTCGGAGTCAGCGAACTGCCTTAAGATATTGCATTAACAAAAGGACATCAAATTCCTTAAATATCAAATTCCTTGAATAACGACATTGCCCGAAAGTGGTCACATGTTTATAGATGAAATCATTATAATCCTTTTTTCCGACCCCCGAAGGCGGTCACGTGTTTATAGATGAAATCATTACAATCCTTTTTCCGACCCCGAAGGTGGTCACATGTTTATAGATGAAATCATTATAATCCTTTTACCCGACCCCGAAGGTGGTCGTATCTGCCGGATTGAATGATAAGGTGTTTATCACATGCGACCCCGACCGAACGGTGTTCTCCCGGCGGGCTCCTTCGGGGGTCGGGAAAACGCACTAAATAATTTTCTATAAACATTCGACTCCTTCGGAGTCAGCGAACTGCCTTAAGATATTGCATTTAACAAAAGGACATCAAATTCCTTAAATATCAAATTCCTTAAATAATGACATTGCCCGAAGGTGGTCATACGTGCCTGACAATTTACATGCGATCGTCTTTGGGCAATGTCATTAAGTTGTCTACCCACTTATGTCAGCGAAAAATTGGAATCTCTGTAAATATGTTCTATGCTTTGCATTGATGCATTGCCAACTTAAAAAAAAAAACGTCCCTCTGTTAAAATACAAGCAGGTTTGACCCCGAAGGTGCCCGCCCGGATGAACGCCGTTCGGACGGGGTCACATGTTTATAGATGAAATCATTATAATCCATTTTTCCGACCCCGAAGGTGGTCGCATGTTTATAGATGAAATCATCATTATCCTTTTTTCCGACCCCGAAGGTGGTCGCATGTTTTCAGCTTTCAGTTTTCAGTTTTCAGTTTTCCACCCGATAGCTATCGGGTCTCACCCCCCTAGTTCCCCAAAATCTGCTCATCCTTCAGCAGCTGCTCCTTCAGCCTCTCATAACTGATATCCTGAACCGCCTTATTTTCATCGATAGCATGAACTGCTGCCGTTGCCGCGCTCTGTCCCAGGATCATGAATACCGGCTCCATCCGTATCGATCCAAATGCGATGTGCGATGAGGACAAGGATACCGGAACCAGTAAGTTGCTGCATTCGGCCTTTTTAGGAGTAATTGACTTATATGAAATCGGGTACGGCTTAAAACCGCCGATCTCGACATTACCCTCGTTCTTTACCATCCCGTTCACTACGATACGCTGAATGTTATGGCTGTCCATGGTATAGGCCGCCATGCCTACCGGGTCTTCTATAACCCTTTTACCGGTAACATTGTGCTCGGTCATTACATACTCCCCGATCATCCGTCTTCCCTCGCGCACATAGAGCTGCGGGGTGAAGTTTTTATTGCCCACGTACTCATCCTTCGGGTAACCCCATTTAGCGACAAAGTTGCGAAGGGTATCCGGTACCCGCTTATCGCTCACAAAGAAATACAGCAGGCCCTTCGTATAGGTCAGGTGATCATTAAAGATCCTCCGGCGCTCTTCAAAGCTAGCCTCAGGCCAGCTGAAGTTCATCCCGATCATGTCGGTCGAGAAGCCTCCCCGGTTATTGATATCGGTTTTTCGCCCGGGCATGTTGCTCCATATAAAGTAATCGTTGATCTTTCTCATGTTAGGCTGGGCATCAAACAAGCGTACCAGCAGCTCGTATTTAGAAGCGTCGTACCCCTTTGGCTTTTTGATCGGGATTCTGTTCGCGGGATCATCCGTCAGACAGATCCTGAAATTATAAGCCTGCACCTTTTTATCGCCCTCGCCCTGAGGCCGGGCCGTATCAGTACTTATGCCCCAGACCAAACCGCTGGCGGGATCTCCGGGAATCTTATAAGGGCTCACATTGTCCGGGAACTGGTGGAACCCGGAACGTTTATGGTATTCAGGCAGCTGAAAGCCGCTGTGATTCTCGTTGTAAACACGGTTATCTTCGCGGCCTACGGTGTAAGAAACCCCTGCAAGCGCCAGGAGATCGCCTTCATAGGTGCAATCCAGAAACACTTTAGCGCTGATGATCTGGCTTTGCTTTGCCGGGCCATAGGTATTTACCAGCTTAACCTGGGTGATCTTCGCGCCATCCTTGACCACTTCAGAGATCCGCCGGTTATAGATCACCGGCATATTGCCCTCCTTAATATAACCGGCAAACAGCTTCGAAGCCGCACTGGGTTCAAACACCCAGGATTCGTCCTCACCGTAAAACTTGCCCAGCTGCCGGTAGAACTGCCGGGAAAGGCCGCCAATTACCTGCTTGTTGCCGATGTCGGTTTGCCCCAGCCCCCCGGATGAGAGTCCGCCTATATGGCTGTCGGGAGCAATGATGACCACCGTTTTACCCATTTTCCGGGCAGTGTGAGCAGCAATCACTCCTGCAGAGGTGCCCCCGTAAATGGCAATGTCGTAGGTGAGGTTATTTTCTTTAGGCTGGCTGCTGGCAGGAGAGATGAAGCAGCAGGTTATTAGCGCGATTAAAATGGTTCTCTTCATCATTTTGTTTTCAGGAGTCTAGGTTGTTTGTGCAGAGGAAGATAGGAAATATTTTTAATTAGTTGTTCCCGCTCGTGCCGCGGGAGGGGCACCTACTTTTTTCTGCAGGCAAAAAAGTAAGCAAAAAGCCCGCGCCTTCCTGATATTTGTTGTAAATGCACGCTTTCTCCTGTGGGTGCAATCCGAGCCGTGTCAGTGTTGGTGCAGAAGCGAACGAATGTACAACACTTCTCCGGATCCGATAGCTATCGGATGCTTGACCGCAGTGGAAATTTGAATGTTTGTGCAAGGATAAAGCGCACCTTTACTGCCAAATCTCAGGAGGGCGAGTTCTGCAACCTGCAGTGACAGAAGATGAATTAATGTTAGCTACCCACCGTACCCACCGTAAGCTCCCAGATATCCACATCGTTATATCTTGATTCGCATGCTCGTTTCCAGAGCGGGCCGCAGGCCGGCCCCATCTACACCAGCCAACGCCATGTACGTTTCTAAGGCCTCAGCACTAAATCCCCGTTCAGCTCTCGTTCCGCATCGGCTGGTGCGGCAACTTCAGGCCAAGCCCCAGCAGAAACTTCCAAAGCATCAGGCGCAGCGGTGGGGTTTTGGTCCTTTTGACCTACAGCAAAAGGACTAGGCCCTCCCGCGGCTATGAGCGGGGCGGGAATTAGATTTTAGTACCGCCGGCACGAGCCGGGCATTCCATCACATTATTCCCCCCTTTCATCACAATTTAATGCTAATTTTCCCTCAAGCCTTTATTCTTGTTCCTTCGTAGAGAAACACTGTATTGAATATGGAATATCCCAAAATAAGCTTGTCCATCCGTAATGTTTCAAAGACCTATTCCAATGGAATAAAAGCATTAACGGATATCTCCCTTCAGATCCCGGCAGGCATGTACGGACTGCTGGGCCCGAACGGCGCGGGCAAATCTACACTCATGCGCACCCTGGCCACCTTGCAGGACCCGGATGAAGGGCAGATCTTCCTGGGTGATGTGGATGTAGTGAACCAGAAAGATGAACTGCGCAAGACCCTGGGCTACCTTCCTCAGGATTTCGGACTGATCAGAAATGTAAGTGCGGAGAAGCTGCTCGATCATTTTGCCATCCTCAAAGGGATCACCCAAAGCGCATCGCGCAGGGAAGTGGTGGAACACCTCCTCAAACAGACCAACCTCTGGGATAAGCGGAAGCAGCAACTGAACGGCTTTTCCGGCGGCATGAAACAGCGTTTCGGTGTGGCTGTGGCGCTGCTCGGCGATCCTAAACTGCTTATTGTCGATGAGCCTACCGCGGGCCTTGACCCGGCCGAGCGCGTCCGCTTTCTGAACCTGCTGAGCGAGCTGGGTGAAAACAGCGTGGTGATCCTGTCGACGCACATCGTGGAGGACGTTTCCGAACTGTGCACCCGCATGGCCATTATTGATAAAGGCAGGATCCTGCTGGAAGCCGAACCGCTGCAGGCTGTCCGCGAATTAAGAGGCAAGGTTTGGCGCCGCCTGATCGATAAAAGCCAGCTTAAAGAGCTCGAACAGAATCACCAGGTCATCTCCACCAAACTCCTGAGCGGACAGACGGTGGTTCATGCCTTCAGTGATACCGCCCCCGGACCCGGCTTTGAAGCAGTAGGGCCCGACCTGGAGGATGTTTATTTTAGCACCATGTCGGGGTACTACCCTTCACCGGGCAGCCGTGCAGGGAAGGAGCAGCAGCCATGATCTTTCGTGAGATCTTCCGCTTCGAGATCTGGTACCAGTTAAGGCGGCCCTCCACCTGGATATTTTTCCTTGCCCTTACCGGCCTTAACTTCATGGTAATTGGAGACCTGGCAGATTCGGTGCGTTCCGTGGAGAACCAGTTGTTCACCGCTCCCATCATTATCGCCCAGTTTTCCGCTTACTCTGGCAATATCGGCCTCCTGCTGATCGCCGCCCTGACTGGCGATGGTGCGATGCGCGATATTAATGCACGCATCGATCCCCTGATCTACACCACCCCCATTTCAAAACCCGCGTATTTAGGCGGCCGCTTTCTCGGCACGGCATGCCTCTCCGCGGGACTGATCATTGTCGCCGGATGGCTCAGCCTATGGCTGGCCGCCTGCACCAAAACGATCGACGCGGAAAGCATCGGTCCGTTTATTCCATCCGCATACCTCCAGGCTGCGCTCTTTATCGCCCTGCCGAATGTGATAATAGCCACCGCGGCGATGTATACCAGCGCGCTGCTTAGCAGGCAGGCCATGGCTGCCTACCTGGGCGCCCTGCTGATCGTAATTTTGAGCACCTTCAGCATGGAACTCTCAGGAAATAACCGGGAGGTAGCGCGACTGATCGACCCATCGGGGATCGTTATACTGGAAGCGTTTGGCAAGACCCTCACGCCACAGAATATGAATACAGAAGAGCTGTCAGTCGGCACGCCGCTGTTCGGTAACAGGATACTCTGGCTGGCGATATCCCTGATGACAGCGGTTTTCACATTCCGGCAATTCCGGTTTTCAAACAGGCGCGGCAGAAGGAGAAATAAAGCCGCAGCATTGGCCGATGAAGACCTGCGCGGTAAAATAAAGCCGCTGGCAGCGATGTCAGAGCCCGTTCGCAGCCTTGATCTTCGGGCCAGGATCTACCAGGTGCGCGCACTGTCCTGGAGTTTTTTTATGGAATTCCTGAAAAGCCCCATGGTACTGATCCTCCCGGTGATCGGCATTTACGCCTTTATCCTCATCCCAAACATTTCCGCCGGTCCGATGATGGTCCCTATCCTGCCCACCACCGGGCGCATGAACTTTTTCCTGAATCATTCAGCGCTGCAGATCATCCTGGTGATCCCGGTATCCTTTCTCGCCGGACAACTGGTTTGGCGGGAGCGTGATTCACGGAGCAGCGAAATCTCGGATGCCTTGCCGGTTCCCAACGCGGTCATCATTCTGAGCAAGTATGCAGGGCTGATCCTGATCCTGCTCAGCATCCAGCTGACCTTACTGCTTGCGGCGATGGCACTGCAGGCATCGCAGGGATATTACGAATTCGAAATCGCAGCCTATCTCAGGGAGCTCTTTGTGTTCCAGCTGGCGGAGCACCTGACCATCGCCGCAGCGATAGTCTTCATCCATGTGCTGATCAACCAGAAATATGTTGCGCACCTGGTGGTCTTTATCTTTTATCTGTATACCGCCATTCCCCGGCGCTTCGGCATCGAACATAAACTCCTGATCTTTAATTCCGACAGCGGCTTAGCCCATTCTGCCTTCTATGACCAGAGCCCTTTCCTCCCGGGATGGATACTCTTTAAACTCTACTGGATCGCATGGGGCATCCTCCTGCTCATCGTGGCAACACATCTTTTGCCGAGGGGCCGCGAGCTGAACTATTCCCGCCGGCTATCGCAGTCATGGACCGGCATGAGAACATCGCGGCTCAGCCGGCTTGCCCTGGTCCTGCTGATCAGCACGGGAGGCCTCCTGTTTTATAATACCAATATCCTGCACGACTATGTGACGCGCAAAGAAAAGATCGCCGCGCAGGCCAGCTATGAGCGTCAATACGCGCAGTATAAGCAAGTACCCCAGCCCTACCACACCGCCACCAAACTGGATATTGAGATCTATCCGCGGAAGCAGGAAGCCGTCATCTCGGGCCATTACCTGCTAAAAAATGGCAGCAAGAACGAAATGGATTCGATCCACATTGTACCCGCACCGGAAGTAAGCACCAGCGGCATCCGTTTCAACAGAACAGCCCGCCTCCTGCTGAACGATAAAAAGCAGGGCTACCTGATCTACCTGCTCGAAGAACCGCTGCAGCCGGGCGAGCTGCTGCAGATGAATTTTACGGTACGTTATACGCAGTCAGGCTTTTCTAATGAGGGGATTAAGACCGATGTGCTCCCTAACGGCAGCTATTTCGGCAGCTCGGACTGGCTGCCGGCGATCGGCTACCAGGAAAGCCGGGAGATCACTGATGCCGCTGCGCGGGAAGACCATGGACTGCCAAAGCTGCAGCCGGCATTAAGCATCGCGCAGGATCCCGCTGCCCGGTACGACCGAAGTGGTATGGAGAAGATTAGCTTTGAGGCAACGATCGGCACCGCCGCCGGGCAGCTCGCCCTGGCACCGGGCTCGCTGAAACGCACCTGGTCTGAAAATGACCGGCGATACGCGCATTATGTAAGCGAGAAGCCCATCCGGAACGCCTATCATATTTACTCCGCAGATTACCGGGTCCGGAATTCCAGCTGGCAGTCTAAGGAACTGAATATTTTCCATCATCCTTCCAGCACACTGAATCTCGGCCAGATCGGGAAGGCAATGAGTGCTTCCCTGGACTACTATTCCAGGAACTTTAGTCCCTATGAGTTTAGCGAGCTGCGGATGGTTGAGTACGCCGATCCCGGAACAGGGGGCATATCGCTGCCCGGGTCCATTGGCTACTCCACGAATTTCGCCTTGCTGAACACCGCGAACGACGTGCGGGGCTTCGACCTCCCGTTTGCCGTGACAGCGCATGAGATCGCCCATCAATGGTGGCCTCACCAACTGGGTGCCGCCCGGGTGGCAGGCAGGGCGCTCATCACCGAAAGCCTGGCCTGGTACAGCGCCCTGGGAGTGGTGGAACAAACCTATGGATCTCAGCATCTCCGGAACCTGCTGGATGCCATGAGAACGGCATACCTGGCGCCAAGGAGCAGGGCCGGCGTGCCGCTTCTCGAGTCGGCCGACAGCTTTGACGCCTACCGCCGGGGACCCTTTGCCATGTATGCCCTAAGGGAATATATCGGTGAAGAACAAATGAACCTGGCGCTGAGAAAGCTGCTGTACAATTTCCGGTCGGGCGAGCCGCCCTACGCCACTTCACAGGATTTATATTCAGAAGTCCGGGCAGTGACTCCCGACTCGGTCCAATACCTGTTGAAAGACCTTTTTGAAACCAACACCTTCTGGGACCTGGCGACCAGGCGTGCCGCTGCGCGGAAGACCAACAAGGGGAACTGGCAGCTTACCCTGGACGTGACGGCAAAAAAGTCGAAAGTTGATCCGGCCGGGGCCGAAACCGCCCTGCCCATGAACGACCTGATCGAGATTGGCGTCTTCGCACGCGGCAAAGAGGGTCGCCGAACACCCCTGTACCTGAAAAAGCACCGTATCCGTACCGGCGCAAACCGCATTATCATAAACGTAGCCGCCCGGCCCGCTGAAGCCGGCATCGATCCGAGGCATTTGCTGGTGGATACGGATATGGGGGATAATGTTGGGGAGGTGAAGTGAGGGTATGAGGTATGAGGTATGAGGCTGGGCGGAGAGGGTTCTCCCCCGATAGGTCCCGGGTCGAGCCCGGGACAGGTCTCGTCATGGGCATGCGTAGCATATGCCTGGTGATATATCCATTTTACTTGAATTCAAACGTCCAGCACAGCTTTACCCTATCAGTTACGTCCGTAGAAGCTCGCTGCTCAATTCTCGCTTCTCAAAAAAAACTTTTAGCAGAGTCTTCATATTACCGCCTATTTCGCGTTCGGTGCTTTTGTTGCCTGGTATATGATCATTTGAGCTCGTCGTATTTTTTTGCTGTGCCTTTTGATTTATCAATGGGATACTTGGCGGCGTTCTTTTCAATCTTGGTGTTGACTATTTCCTCAATATCCAAATCATATTTTCTGCCAGAAGCAAAGCGTAGGCAAAAACATCGGCTAGTTCTTCTTTTACTTTTTCGAGGTCTGCATCCTCTGAG
This sequence comes from Daejeonella sp. JGW-45, assembly GCF_029360805.1. GTDB lineage: Bacteria > Bacteroidota > Bacteroidia > Sphingobacteriales > Sphingobacteriaceae > Daejeonella. The sequence goes on from NZ_JARKNC010000002.1 coordinate 264,043, forward strand.
TTTTTCCATAGAAATAACTCGTTGAGTTCTGCGGCCTCTATAGATAGTGCAAGTGCTAGATCTTTTGGGTTGTGGAGCTGGGCCCAGTCGCGGTCGTTTCGGAATTTGATGAGTTTTGCTTGGAGGGATTGCCAGGTGTTCATGATGCAATATAAATGTTTTGAAATTACACGCAAACTTTAGGAATGATCTTAATACCCACCCCAATTCCTGCCCGTCGTATTGAGTGTCCTTAAAAATGTAAAGTAGGTTAAACAGTAAATTCCTAACAATATGCGGCCTAGCTTACAGTTTAGAACATGTAATACAAGCCAATAGGAGATGAGCCAGGACAACCATCACTGAACACATACAAAACACATTTACTGAAGGGGAACTGGATGAAAATGTGGTATGTCGGAATTTCCGACATACCACTCCCCATGGTGCTATTGCAGGGAAGACTCAGGATAAAGAAGTAAAATATTATAACCTGGATGTGATAATCTCAGTAGGCTATCGTGTAAAATCCGTCCAGGGCACTCAATTTCGTATCTGGGCTACGCAGCGGCTTAAAGAATACATTATTAAAGGATTTGCGCTGAACGATGATCGCTTCAAGTCGGGCAGTTCTATGATTTATTTTAATGAGCTGCAGGATCGCATCCGGGAGATCCGGATTTCGGAACGTTTCTTCTATCAGAAGATCAAAGATATTTACACCACCAGCATTGATTGCGATCCCAAAGATGAAAAGACCCTGGAGTTTTTTAAAAAAGAGGCTGCTCTCCTGAGACAGCCTCTTCAAGCTACACCTGATTAATTTCAACTGGTGACGTTGAAACTATCATCATATTCCACAGTTCCCTCCGGTATATTTCCTGTAAATGACTGTACCTGGAAATATTCGGCAGGAGCATGCAGGTACTGCAAACGGGCATCGCTGCTGAATCCGAACCGGCCATAATAGGAAGGCTCGCCCAGCACCACACAGCCGGCTGCATGCAGCTCCTTCAATGCGTCAATGGCGGCCCTGATCAGGCCGGAGCCTACTCCTGATCCCTGTTTCGAAGGGATCACCGATACAGGCCCTAAGCCAAACCAGCCTTCATTTCCTGATGAAATGATTACAGCCGACATAGCAACATGTCCTATCAATACTCCCTCCTCTTCTGCTACCAGAGAAACGGCCAGTTGACCATTTTCGCGCAGGGATCTTATGATGAACGATTCCGTTCCGCTGCTGTATGCTGCGGAGGCAAATGCAGCCTTTGTTACCTGATCGATAGCCTCGATATCAGAAGGCATTTCCCTCCTGATAGTATAATTGTGTTTGTGCATTACTAAGAATTAAATAAAAATAGGAGACCTTACCTCTGCTGAAGACGCAGAAGTCATGAATAAAATTATCAGCTGAAGATGTAATTACCCGAACGGTAATTACTGTAATGCAATATCCATCATACGCTCAAGTGAAGAAATTGGACTTCGTGCCGAAAATAAAGAAAAACTATGATAAACCCTTCATGACAAGAGGCCGCCCCTTAAGCGAAGATCAACGCAGCTGAATCGGGAGATTATAAACTCTATTGCTAAAAACTTTCAAGAATCCTAACTACTCAAAAAAAGTTTCGATATTCGATCCATTATCTCCACCTGCTATGTCTAAGGATACCAAAGCGCAGATGATATTGTAACCTTCCCATGAGCTTATAGATGAATAAACACGAAAGTAATAGTTCAATATCGGTGATTGGCATCCAGGGATTCAGGGAAGGTCAGTTCGCCGGCCGTGAAGAGCTTTTATTCAACGAACTGCACGGGGAAAGAAGCATTGAGAAGCCCCATGCACATGATTTCTTCACGATCAATCTCTTTGACCGGGCCAAGGGCGTACATTCAATCGATTCCATAGATTATCCTATCGGCAATCACCAGGTCCATGTTTTGTTTCCCGGACAGCTGCACAAATGGGACATCAAGGCAGAAACGATCGGCTACCAGCTCATGATCGAACGGACATTCTTTGAAAAGTTCGCCCCTTATTTCAGGTTTTCTTTTACCAACTACCAAAATCACCCGGTCATACAATTGTCAGACAGCGCATTCGAGATGCTGCATTATGAATTCGATGCGATCAGAAACGAACTGGAACGAGCGGATTCCCTGGCACACCTGATCAGCGCCCGTTCAGCGGTCATCGCGTCCATTTTGAGCAGGGAGGCAGAACAAGCTTTTACGGAATTCAAGGTTTACCAGTCCAATGCAAGATTAGCTGCTTTCAACATGTTGATAGATGAATTCTTCCGGCAGCAGCAATCTGTGACATTCTATGCGGACAGGCTGAATATTTCTGCCAACTACCTCAACGTCCTTTGCAAAAAACACCTGAAAATATCTGCAACACAGCTGATACAACTACGTGTAAGTACAGAAGCCAAAAGACTGCTGCAAAGCACCTCGCTATCCATCAAAGAAATCGCTTTTAAACTAGGTTTTGCGGATCACGCCTATTTTTCTAATTTTTTCAAAAGCCGGACAGGAATATCTCCTACTGAATTCAGGGAAAAGAAATAAATTCTTCAAGTAACGGCAGGAATCCCACAAGCCTTATGCCAGGCAGGTTGGGTACATTTGTGATCAATCCCTCGCTTTCCCTTAAAGCGGGGCGACTTGTCAAAATCAATGCGCAAAAACGATGAAAAAGTCAGATATATCACGTAAAGATTTCCTCAAAAGCACTGGATTGAGTCTTGCAGGCCTGGCTTTTGTCCCGGGACTGCTCCATACACAAACTGGCGGAACACAAGAATCCAAAACCATAACATCAGGCAATATGTACACATTGAAAAACGTTCGTTTGGAAACCGGCTTTGACTATGAGGCCGATGAGATAGTCGCCACCAATACAGAGCTTTTCTGCGTAGAAATTGAAGGCGGAACAATAAAAAGAATAATCCCAAACCAGCCGGGAGCAAATGCCATAGATGCCCGGGGAATGCTTATGCTTCCTTCTTTCAGGGATATGCACATCCATTTGGACAAAACCCTTTATGCAGATAAATGGCGTGCAGTACGCCGCTCGGGGGGAATAAAGGGAATGATAGCACTGGAGCAAAGAACATTACGGGAAATGTTGAAAAACTCCACCTATAAGGCTGAAAGGCTGATAGAACTATTGCAGTCACAAGGAACCGGGTTCGCCCGCAGCCACGTCAATATAGAACCGACATCCAGACTTGATTCGCTTAAAAACCTGGAAATAGCCCTGGCCAATAAAAAAGATGTCTTCGGTGCGGAATTAGTCGCCTTTCCGCAACATGGTCTCTATTATACGGATTCGCTTCCCTATATGAAGGAAGCCGCAAAAATGGACATTGATTTTATCGGAGGTTTAGACCCTACCAACGTAGACGGCTCGATCGAAAGAACATTAGATACCACTGTTCAGCTCGCCCTGGACAATAACAAAGGAATTGATATCCACTTACACGAATCGGGGAAATCAGGTCTTGACACCATCGAATACCTGATCGCCAAAGTGAATGAAAACCCCGTCCTAAAAGGAAAAACCTTTGTCAGTCATGCTTTTGCACTGGGAACTTTAGAAAAGAACAAACAAGAAGCCATAGCTGAACGGCTGGCCGCAGCCCGGATCGGCATTGCTTCCACTATTCCATTCGGAGGATTGATTATGCCGGTTCCCGCACTGTTAAAACACGGTGTAGATGTGATAACGGGGAATGACAGCATTGTGGATTACTGGAGCACCATGGGAACCGGAAGTGTATTGCAGAAAGCCAATCTCGCAGCGCAATTGTATGGCCAGGTTTCAGAATTCGGATTATCCCGGATGTTGAAACTGGCAACGGCGGGGCCTATTCCCCTGGATGACAAAGGTGTACAACAATGGCCCAAAGCAGGAGACGATGCCAATATCGTGCTGATCGATGCAAGCTGTTCGGCAGAAGCAGTTTCCCGGGTATCGCCTGTGAAATCGCTGATATATAAAGGGAATATTGTTTATTAAAAGTTGAGGCTTATGAAAATTTTCTTTTTGATATTAACAATGATGACTATAGCATCTTCATGCTTTTCAACTCCGGCAGAAGATCCAAATACAGACAATATGAATGGACACGATATTTTAAAAGCTGTAGAAAACAACGATCTGCCGGCTGTAGAAAGAGCTTTGAACAATGGAGCGGACGTCAACACAACAGATAAAAACAAGCGTTCCCTGTTGTTGCTCGCCACAAATAACAGGCAAACCGAGATGGCCAAGCTTTTGGTAGAGCACGGCGCGGATGTCAATCAGCAGGCAGAAAACAGAGACAGTCCCTTTTTATATGCAGGGGCCAGCGGGCAAACGGAATTGGTAGCGTTATTCTTAAACAATGGCGCACGCTTTGACATTTTCAACCGTTACAACGGATCGGCACTCATACCCGCTTGCGAACGTGGCCATGTAGAGACGGTCAGGTTGTTGGCGAATACCAGGGATTATCCGGTTGACCATATTAACCGTTTGGGTTGGACAGCTTTAATGGAAGCCATTGTACTGGGAGATGGAAGCGAAAAATACCAGCAGATTGTTCGAATTTTAAAAAATGCAGGGGCGAAAATGGATATTCCTGACCACGATGGGATCACACCATTACAACATGCCCGGGCAAAGGGGTTTAAAGCAATCGTAGATATTATAAAATCATAGAAACCGGGGTCGGGATTAGCTGACAATATGATCCTATAAAGATGTGACCCCTTCGGGGTCTGTAATCTGCTTTAAGACACTACATTTAACAAGCAAAAGAACGTCAAAACGCTGCATTAACCCTATTACTCCGATTACAAACGTATTTCTTGAACCCCGAAGGGGTTATATGTTTATAGAAAATCAACGTTGCCTTTTTTCCCGAACCCGAAGGCGGTCACATATTTATAGTAACCGGTGTTCCCGGGCAAATCGACCCCAAGGTGGTCGCATGTGTCGTTTTGTTACATGCGACCACCTTCCTATACAGGTTATGAAATGACCTATTCCAACCTTGCGAATGAAAGCAGCCGTTCAAAGGGAGCAGCTGACCTGTTCAAATGCACTTTGGGATATTGGAATACCAGTATGGGTATAAAAAAGGGAGACAACTAACGTATAGTGTCTCCCTTAGTGACCCCTTGGGACTCCCCGTTCTGCAACGGGGTGAACTTCTCGTCCCGGAGAAGAAAATAACTCACGTGCTGCGCACCATTAAATGTGAACTTGATGGTACAGAAATAGTTATATAAAACATCATGAAAATTACGGCGTTAAAAAGAACTTAAATTAATGGCTATTGAAATTACCAAGAAAATAAAGAACAGTTTCGTAACGCTCTGGTAAATGGAATACTCCTATTAACATTGTTTATTATATTGGAATTGACTAATTTTGTATTTAATAGAGTGTTATTATGACAACAATAGACTCGGCATTACAAGAGATCATGCGAATGGATTATAATTCCAGGGAAATGCTATTGGAGATATTGCAAAAACGTCAGATAGAAGCTCGTCGTAATGATGTTGCTAAATCAGCTAAGCAGTCTTTAAAAGATTATCATTCTGGCAGGATCACTCCGGCTACTGCGGATGAAGTGAAAACCAGGTTAAATTCTCTTTAAAACGGATGCTGCCGGAACGTAAACTGGTTTTATCAAAAGCCTTCGAAAAATCATATAAAAAGTTTACGAATAATAACAACACGTTAAAGGCTGCCATTTTCAAAACTTTGGATAAGTTGCAGGTCGATGCATTTAATCCGTCACTGAAAACTCATAAACTTAGCGGCAAGTTGGCTTCTTATTTGGCTTGTTCATGTGGTTATGATTGCAGGATTATCTTTGTGATAGAAAAAGATCTATTGAATCCCGAATTAGAAAATATCGTCTTGTTAGATATTGGCACTCATAATGATGTTTATTAAACCTAACGACCTGACGAGTATCGAACTCAAAAAGTGACTTCTGTGGATGGAAATGCAGTCTCTACCAAAGAGTCTAAAATACAAAACCGCCCTAAATGTATCTAGAAGCGGTTTTTGTGATTTTGTGACCCCTCTGGGACTCCCCGTTCTGCAACGGGGTGAACTTCTCGTCCCGGAGAAGAAAATAACTCCCGTGCTGCGCACCATTAAATGTGACCCCTCTGGGACTCGAACCCAGGACCTACTGATTAAGAGTCAGTAGCTCTAACCAACTGAGCTAAGGAGTCATGTGATCAGGTTGCAAAGAAACAAAATTCCTATCACAAATCCAATCAATACCAGGCTAATCAATGAACGTTGATTTCATTTTTTCAATGTCTCCCCGCTTCCTCGTCCCTTGTATTCTGAGAGATTTCCGGCATCGCTTCAAAAAACCTATAACGTCACCCCTGCCCCTATGATCCAGGTACCGGGCTGCTTCAATTCTAACTCAAGCAAGGGACGGTCGGCAATTGTAAGTCTTAATCTTAGCGGGTACACCACATCCAGCAGCTGCAGTTTTACTGCGCGGCCGGTTCTGGAGACTTCATTTTTTCTCCCATAACTTCCGGCAACAACTTCCATACTGGTTATCTCTACAGTTGGGACATCGCCTTGCAAAAGGGTTGCAGAACCGCCGGTTACACTTTGGGTTTCTATCTCGACCACGTTCGCCGTGGCCTTTGCATTTCTGCGTATATCCAACCGCGTTATCTGGCGGCTTCTCTCATACACAACATATTGCTTTTCAGGCTTTGATTTTTCTTTTTCCTGGGCCTGAACGCTAAAGGCTGAAAGTGAAACAATCAGCAGGAATACAAGTTTAAAATTCTTCATTTTATTATTTTAGTTAAGGTACCGGTTTATAAACATTCTGTCTGACCGTTGCGGCAGTCTGCCGGGCTGATCTATCTGTTCTCCACCTCCACAACCCTTCCCCTTCTTCCCCTTACATCAAATGCAGCAAAGCGGATCAGGCCCCTCTCAGATACCGGTCCGCTGTAAAGTTTACTTGCCGCTGAAGGCTCCGAGCCGTCGGCAGTATACCTGATATCCAGCCCCGGGTATTGTATTTTGGCAGTAATACGGCCATTTTCTGCTTTCAGTCCCGGTTCAGGAATACGATAAGAATATCCCTTATTATAATAGCTTAAGCGCGGAAGTTCGCGTTTACCCAGAAGGTTTGCAAACTGGTTCCATGACTTTGCATACAGCTCATCCGACCTGGCCTTGTCAGCGCTTGCAGCCCACTCAGGATCTTTAGCCCATGCCCGTTCGGCCAGGCCTAATAATTTGGGTAGCAGCATATATTCCACCCGGTTGGTGTCCACATTATTTTCGGACCATAGCAGTCCCTGTATGCCCACGATATTGGACTTGCCGTAATCGGTGAGCCTGATCTTCCCGGTTTGGTCGAGCTTGCCAATGGGATTACCCTGTCCATTTTCCTTTACATTTTTGAGCATATCAAACGGGATCAGGTAGAAGGGCTTATCGGTATCAACAAATCCGCCCCATTTGTAACCCGGCTCGTAGTATGAATTGTTATAAGCAAGATCAAAATATTGGTTCGACACGGGGGACAGAACTACTTTATACCCACCGTTGGCCAAACGGTAAGCAAGATCCTCGGAACCGGAGCCGATGGTATTATTCCAAACGTTGAGCTGGAAATGGTCATCCGCAAAATCCGGATTGGAAATATAATGAGGCCTGCCGTCGAGAATGGTCTTCCGCATACCCGCCTCTTCCCAACCGGAAAGATACAGGCCCCGCTTTTTTACCATCTCATTCAGTTTCCCAAAGTAATAATACCAGAGGTCGTCAGTATTTTTTATGGATGAATTTGTTTTTCTTAACTGGAGATATGCCGGGGACCTTTCCCAAACACCTGCAGGAACCTCATCGCCGCCAAAATGAATGGTCTTAAGAGGTGCATTAGCTTCCTTATACATCAGGATCAGATCGTCGGTAACCCGCTCCATGAAATTGTAGGCCGATGGCAAAGCAACGCTGATCACATTATCATCCCAGCCCTGTACAGAGCGGTATTTCGAGGAGTCTGCCGGTTCGGTCAGGCGATACCTGCTTGCTTCGGCCGGTTTACCGGCTTTCATCAGTTTATGATAGCGGTTCTCCATCGATTTTATTGCGGCGCGCGCATGGCCGGGCGATTCGATCTCGGGGATCACGCTGATGTGCCGGCCGGCAGCATACCTGAGTATTTCGATAAAGTCAGAACGGCTGTAATGACCGCTGCCGGGAAGCACCTTTGTTGCCCCGCCAGACCCGAATGATGGCTGGATATTGTTTCTGTTGTCAACAGTATGCCCCCTGACACTTCCTACCTGGGTCAGTTCCGGTAATGAAGGGATCTCAATGCGCCAGCCTTCATCATCCGAAAAATGAAGGTGCAAAGTATTTAGTTTATACAGGCTCATCACATCCAGTATCTTGATCACTTCGCTTTTGGGCTGAAAATTGCGTGATACATCCAGCATCAGGCTGCGGTAGCCAAAACGGGGTGCATCCACAACCTCTACTCCCTGGAGCGGGATAGCCTTTTGTTTTTCCTTCCAGCTGGAGGGAGGCAACAGAGTTTTTAAGGACTGTATACCATAGAAGGCTCCTGCCGGTGTGGAAGCAGAAATAACAACTCCATTAGGCGAAACCTTAAGGGAATAGCCTTCGGGAACGATCCGCATATTTTTTTGAAGGACAATGGAATTACCTGTAGGTACAAGTTTAACAATACCGGGTTTTAAAAACAGTACCTTACCCAGTTCGGACGAGAGATAGGCAGCCTCTCTAGCAAAAGCAGGGTCAGCATAAATGCGGGTACCGGCGTAAAGTGAGAATTCTCCGCTCCCGGTATTATATGATACGGGACTTGGAAACACTTTAACCAGCTCACTTTCATCAATATCCTTTACAGCGGCACTTTTTGCAAAAATATTAACCGGATTCATTGAACTGTTAGGAGCCGATGCCAGACTTTGAAGAAAGGCCCTATCGGGGTCGGGATAGGTTGCAGGTACCACAATAGCCTTTGCAGGTTCTTTGTCAAACACCAGGTAAAACCCCATGGGTGCCATCGTGATATTGTCGATCGTTCCGCCTCTGACCATCTGATAATTCAGGCTGCTATTTGCCGCAATACCCGCAAAGGTTGTATCAGGCCGGATCTTGTAAAGGTCGCCGTTTATATATGACATGTGCAGGCCGTGGCTCTCAGGTTTGGGGAAGCTGCCGCTGTAGTTAAAATACAGCGTCCATCCCCCGGACGGCAAGTCGATAGCCGAGTCATTTATGATCCTCAGGGTCGAAAGCGACTGGTTGTTACCCTCGAAATTATTCCGGGCCGGCTGCCACTCTACTCTGAGTTTATAATCCGGGCTCTGACTATACGCAAAGGCAGAAACCTGCAGAATTAATAACAGAAGAAACGCGGTTTTAAAGAAGACAGATCTGTTCATATTCTTAAATTACAAAAAATCATCCGGAGGTGCTCCTCATATCACGGATCTCAGGCTATTTAACCTCCAGTATAAGTTCGCCGGTCCCAACTCTCCCCGCAGCCGATATGCCCTGCAATTCAACCCTGTATTTCCCTTTTTTATCGGAAGTATAAAAACTGATAGTCTTTTTGCCGGAACTGTCAATGCTTATATCCGGCGACCAGTATAGTAAATTTCTGAAGTCCGGCATACGGTCGGCCATCTGCTCCGCAGTTTCATAGGCCGGCGCATAAAACTCCCGTCTTAGCTGCGTGCCTTCATAATCCTGGACAGTAGCCCTGTGGTCCAGCTGGAAGTCGGGCAGGTTGCTCTTATACGACTTGAACTGGATTATGCTGTTAAAGATCACCGGGCCGTGGTAATATTTCTTGTCGAGGATCTCAACGGTTTTAACCTTCTTTGGATCATATCTGACCATCCTGGTACCACGGTCGAATACAGGAACCCCGTCATACACCAGCAGCGGCTCGACATTTCTATAGGGGTCATTATAATGCCGCTTAAAGGCTACCCAGAGACTAAATTCATCCCGCTGCCGGGTTACCGGCACCTCGGTAACATACTCCCTCAACACTTCTTCCATGGTATTGAACCGTACAAAATTATCGAGCAGGTAGCTTTTCACAGGCTGGAGGTAAAAGGAGCCGCTGTCTGTTACGGCAGGATAGAATGTTCGCAGCTTGTTGCCAAGGAACACATTCTGAACCTGGTTACCCACACTTTGTCCGAGCAGCGATTCCCGGAAGCCCTCAGACAGGCTAAAGGCGGGAAGGGGGCTTTGAGAAAACTTGCCGGCGAAAGGGCTTGACAGTTCAATGGTATATGTCGAATCCCGCCTGAAGTCGGTTTGGGCTATCAGTTCCGATGGACCTGCGATGTCGTGGGTATAGAATGTAAGCTTACCTGAATTATCACTGCGCGCCGCGTATAGCTGGAAGTTCTTGCCGGGCACCGACAGATAGCTGACAATATCGCTGACCGGCGAGTTTGAGCGGATATCTTTAAGGCTTCCGGTGATGATGTGCCCCTGGATCTCGGGCAGATATTCAGTGGCCGGAGCTTTCCGCCCCAGAACGTCATCCCAAACAAACCGCCGCCAGCCATGTGTCAGCATCAGGTTATCGAGGTCTGCGTCTCCCTGCGCGTTTTTATTCCTGAAATAATAGCCCGGGTCTTCTACATTCCCTTTCAGCTCGGATTTCAGCCAGAGATAGTTTACAATGTCTAAACCCGGCAGCAAGCCGTCATGCGTATAGACAGAAACCGAAGCATTAACATCAGAAGCTTCGTTCTTTTCGTTAGTGGCTTCCAGGCTGATTGTTACCTTCTTACGGCTTCCATACTGCTCCTGGTCGGGCTGTATCCTGAACCTGAGTTCGGCTGATGGTCTTTTAAAATAGAGGCGCTCGCACACCGGCTGGCCGGCGCTGTTAAAAACAGTTATATGCGATATCCCGTCGCCCAACCGGTCCTTATCCAGTTCAAAACTGCCCATGCCCGCGGCGAGGCTGATCTTTTCTGAAATCTTAGTCTCCTGCCTTGTATGGACCAGCAGCAGCGCCTGCTCTGAACCCTTCCCCTTAGAAGAGAGGGAAAGTTTCAGTTTATTGCCGCCCAGCTCCTGAACGGCCAGAACATAGCCGCTCTCCCTGACTGCGGGTAGCTGCGTGGTGAAAGCTTGTTTACCAGGAATGCTGATCACTGCACGATAGGTTTTGCCTGCCTCGGGCTTAAACATAAAGCTTCCGATACCAAACCGCTCGGGCCGGAAGGTTACAAGGGTATTATTATTCTCGTCTGTAACCGAGCCGCTGAATACGATGCCTTTGCCCCTTTCATCGATGGCGCGATAGGCAATTTTAGAAGTCAGGCCCGCTACCAGCTCCCCGCCTTCGGGGAAGAATTGAATATCATGACCAGGGCTCAGCTCCGCAGGCACCGCCGGCTTAGCCAGGGTGTTGACAATATAAAGGGGTTTCTCAAAGAAATAGCCGGGACTAAAGTTCTTCATCCAATTGGTGTACGACCTGATGCGGTAGGTCCCCGAGGCAAGATCAGCAGGCAATTGGAAGGAGCCGTTTCCGCTGCCGCCTGCGATAGCATTTTTGGCCTGGAAAATTGCTTTGTTATCCTTGTCGAGGATTTCGGTATAAACGATCTCGCTAAAATCGATCGGAGTATTGTTTGCGGCTCCGACATGGTAGGCTTTAAACCACACGATCTCACCCGGCAGGTACATACTCTTGTCGGTATGCAGGTAGATCTTTTCCTGCAGGCTCTTTTTTGCATAGCTGTTAAACCGTGCTGTCACTGTATCAAGTACGGCAGACTGCGCCAGCAAAGTTTGAGCGGAAAGCAGCAGTACCAGGAAGCAGGCGCAGCTTGCTGTTAATAACCGGGCTTTCAGTTTATATCCTGGCGTTGTTCTCATCTTCATCTTACCAAAAAGCCGGTTTATTATTGTTCCCTCCGCGGCTCCTGCAGTCCATACAGTTAATACTTAGGCCTTCCCAGGCTTCTATTCCCCCTCCAGCGCTGATAATCGGGGTACGGGGTATCAGCTGTCCCGAATTAAATGCTACCAGGCTGTCCGCATTATTCTTCACTATAGGATTTACACAGCTTAACCGAAATCCCCACGACTGAAGCTCGTTCCTTTCAATAAAGATCCGCTTTTCCTGGACAGATGCGATGCCGATAAAACCGATCGCAATATCTTTCGGGTCATTTATATTCCTGATGTTACCGATCAGCTCTGATGGCTGAGCGTCAAAGAATGATCCTAATTGTTCCGAATTCCTTTTCATCATACTCAAGTATTCAAATGCTTCAAAAGGCAGCGCATACTGTCTTACAAGGACGCTATATCTCACCGCCAGTTTTTCTGAATTATCAGGAATAAACACCACCCGGTGCTTTGATACTACGTCACTTGTAAGCGGAGCGGTTGAAAATATATCAATATTGGTGGAACGGCCGGATTTATAACAGGTTAACATAAGCGGCGTCTCCTTTGGGTCTCTGGACACGACACTGCCCTTCCCGTTGGATAAGGGCATTCCTTTGTACAGGGATTCATCAAGAGACCGCAGCTCCCAATCTTCCTCGTAATCCCACTGATAATACCGGGTGTTGTTTTGACTATCATGCGCATCTACATAGATTCCCACACCACCCGGTTCTCTTACCCATGCCAAATTATCGATCAGAGGCGTATTTTTTACGCCCATAGGATCTGACATGTATTCGGCGCCGGCGGCGGTTTTGATCTTTAACCGGTATTTTTGGGCGCTATTAAGGCTTAGTTGGGGAATTGAGTAAAGCCCGTTCCCTTTTTCTGTTAATGTAAATGCCGCGTTATTTTCAGCGAGCACCTGAACAGATGCCTTTAATTCAGCCTTAACCGCGACTTTATCATCAAGATCAAGCGTACGGCTTAAATAGATATTAGTTACTCCTGAAGGATTTATCACTCCCTCAACGATCAATGCACTTGAAAAACCCTTAATGGTTTCGGGATTAAATGGCTTCCTGCATCCGGGCGACGTTAGGAGAGTTGAAAATAAAGACAGAATTAATAACTTCCTGATCATGTATTTAAAATCTAATATTATAATTCACGTAGGGTATCGCATTGCCAAAAACGGATAACCGATAGCCTTTTATCATCCCCTGTTCAGAAGTAAAATAGGTAGAATATGGATTATCCCGGCCGGTTAAATTATATACTCCGACAGTCCAGGAGCTATGTGTAAGCTGATGAATTTTGTGGTTGCCCTCAATGTTCATGGAGACATCTGTCCGGAAATAATCCGGAATACGAAGTTCGTTCCTTCCGGAATAACGTGCTCTAAGTGAGCCGGCATAAAAATATTTGCCAACGGGTACTGTTATCGGCCTGCCTGTGCTGTACGTTGTATTCAGCGACATGCTGAACCTGTGAGAGAAACGGTAATTGCCCACCAGGGTGAAATCATGAGGCTTGTCGAAATTCGAGGGATAATAATCGCCATTATTAATCAACTGGGCAGCAGTGGGATCATTCATACGAAGCAGTGTCCGCGACCAGGTATAGCCCAGCCAGCCATTAAGCTTACCGGTGAGCTTTTTCACTAAAAACTCTAACCCATAGGCCTTTCCGTTAGTGTTGATCACGTCCCGTTCTATGTTATGGTTCATGACCAGGATAGCGCCGTTCTTATAGTCCAGGTAGTCTTTAATACGCTTATAGTAGCCTTCAACAGAGGTTTCGATGGTGTTGGATTTAAAGTTCTTATAAAGTCCCAGCGAAACCTGGTCGCCATACTGCGGCCTGATATTAGGATCGCTGAGTTTCCAGATATCTGTAGGAGCCATAGCTACCGTATTGGAAAGCACGTGAATGTATTGGCGGAGGGTGTTATACCCGGTCTTGACCGACAGGTCTTCGCTGATCTGGTAGCGGGCCGAAAATCGCAGCTCGGGTCCGTGGTAAGTTTTAATAAAATCACCTTTGTTAAAGGCGGTCGTTCCTGTCAGGTTAGCTTCCGACCGCGGCAGGCCTGGTGCGTAGGAGTCAATGTCTTGCGGGCCCTGGTAATTAAACATCGAATACCTCACTCCCAGATCAAAAGAAAGACTCGGGGTAAGATCAAAGCGGTCGCCAAAGTACACAGCACTTTCCAGGGCCTGCTCGGTGTCTATTATATCCCGCGCAATCAGCGACTCTCCGCCGACAGGCGTAAACGACCCTGGCTGGAGCCTGTATTGAATAGTGCTCACACCGAAATCCAGGGTATGCTTAGGGCTCAGGTAATAATTAAAATCGGCTTTGGCGTTCAGCTGTTTAATATCGAAGCCAAGCTTGTAGGCGTTGACCGGATTAACATCCGAACGGGTATTATACTGGTACCCGCTAAAGCCGCCTACAAGGACACTGGTGAATTTATTGTTAAACACATGCTTCCATTTTACTGACAGGGCTTTATTGCTGTACGCGTATGAAGTATCGCTGTTCAGGTTGGAATCATCATTGCTTAGGTAGCCGGTAATATACAGATTGCTCTTTTCGCTGATCTTATGGCTAAGTCTCACGTTTGCATCGTAAAAAGAAGCTTTGCTGTTTTTATAATTCGAGTCTTCCGGAAGCAGCTTTAACAGCCAGTTCGAATAGGTAGTTCGCCCGCCCAGAATAAACGAGGTCTTATCTTTAACGATCGGGCCTTCCACATTCAGACGGCTTGTAAGCAGTCCTATACCGGCAGTACCGGCCAGTTTTTTGGTATTCCCGTCTTTACTGTTTGCATCCAGCACAGCCGAAAGACGCCCGCCGTAACGCGCCGGGATACTGCTTTTATACAGTTCCACGTCTTTTACGACATCGGGGTTAAAGGCAGAAAAGAAGCCAAAAAAGTGAGAAGGGTTATATATCGTGAGATCGTCAAACAGGATGAGGTTCTGGTCTACCGCACCGCCCCTGACATTGAAGCCGCTGGCAGCTTCGCCCACGGTCTTAACACCAGGAAGAGTGAGCATCACCCGCACCACGTCAGCTTCGCCAAACACCACCGGCACCTGTTTGATGGTAGCGATGTTTAGCTTTTCGACTCCCATCTGCACATTTCTTACGTTGGCCGAGCTTTCTGCAGAGATCACTACCTCGCGCAGCGACAGCACCTGGGTTTTGATCTCAATATCCAGTTTTCCTTCGGAATAAAGCATGATCCTTCGTTTGGAATCGGTAATGCCCAGCGCCTTAATGTTCAGGTTATGAGCTCCGCGCGGCAGTATCAGGGAATAATAGCCGAACTGGTCGGTATATGTTCCAATACGCGGGTTTTCCGTAAATACGGCAGCGCCGATGATCGCTGCGCCATTAGCCGCATCCCTTACATATCCTGCAAGGGAAACGCTTCCCCCCTGGCCCGCAGCGGATTTATTTCCGATCTCTACAAGTTTATTCTCCTGCGAAGATGTTACGCTCCCCTGTTCGTCCTGGTTATACAGCTGGGCCAGAGCTGAAGGTTCCTTCTGGCTCGCTATCCGGGCTGCATCGCGTTCCGCATCGAATAGTCCGTAAGGAAGTGAGGCAAATATTTCCCTGCCTTTTGTAAGGAAGACATTCCCCCCGGGGTCGATGGTGAATTTAACCGGTGTCTTTTCAAATGCTTTCTTCAGCACCACAGCAAGCGGTTCGGAGTCGACCCTGGCAGTTATGCGAATACTGTCCAGTTGTTTCACATCGAAATAGAAGCGTACGCTGGTTTTTGACTCGATGTCAGTTGCCAGCTGCGTTATGGTAGCGTTAGACAGGTCTATGCTCAGGACCCGCGGCGGTACCTGCGCGCCGGCGCTAATGGCGACAAACAAGCAGCAGATCAGGATCAGGTTGCGAATGGCTCTCATAGCTGACTATTTAATTCATCATAATAAGCGACCATTATAATAATGGCTTTTTCGCGTTCTTTATTGAACCTGATCTTAGTTTGTTTAAGATCGGCCTGGATCTCCTTTTGATATTTGCCGAGCGCCTGCAGCACCGACTTCTGGCTCGAAACCTGTTTATATTCTGTACCGGTGCGAATAAACACCGCGTTCTTCTCATTTGAAAAGCTTACCCATACGCCGTCTATGTTGGTGTTGATCAGGAAGTCTTTAGACCGCCTGACAAGCACTTCCGATTTTTTGTGATACAGCTGATCATAAAAGCCTTTTGCAAGTCCGGTGCGCCCGGATGCCGTCTCGTCTATTTTAATATAATGATGACCTGAAATGGAAAAGTCCCTGATCCTTTCCGGATGCAGGCTTATCCTGGAAAAATTATCGTAACGCTGGATAATAACCTCATTCTTCGCAAGATCATACCACATAGGGATATCCTTATACTGTATCCCATCATAATATATTTCTCCTTTAAATGGCTCCGCTGATAAAAAGAAAGGGTGACCATCTTTTACCGGATGAGGGTATCCTAAATAATCAGGTCCGCTGTAAATGCCTGCCTGCTGCGACAGGCTGTTGACATACAGCTGCCGTGCGTGCTGCAATGCGCTTGTTTCGTTAGCACCACCGGACTGACAATAGGATATCTTGAAAAATGAGCAAAGGAATAAGACCGCAAGAAGGCATTTGCTCATAAATGATCGTATAGTTCGTTCATAAAGTTTTTATAATACAGGATAGATCAGGGCACAATTCATAAATGTAATATAAATCATACAAATTGTAAAATACTTATGATCAGGTATTTTAAAAAGGACGATTTAAAACACTTTGATCAGGCTTACTGTTAATAAGCAAAAACGCGATTATGATTTTAGAAGAAATAACCGGTAAGTTGAAGGAGAAGGTAGATTTTTCTTCAATTCAATCACAGCATCCAAATGTCGACCTTGCCGAACGGGTTTTATCTGTTCTGGGAGGAGTATTCCTCACATACCAAGGTCTTAAGCAGATAAGGAAGCATCCCTTTCTGGCCTTACAGGAAGCAGCGGCCGGCGGGCTGATGTTATACCGTGCGGCTACCGGATTTTGCCCGGTATATGCCGTTCTGGATAAAGATGGTACAGACCCTGGGGCAATTAACATTACGGAAAGTTTTATTGTAGACCGGCCGCGGACAGAGGTCTATGCTTTCTGGCGAAAACTGGAGAACCTTCCACGATTTATGAAACACCTGGCTTCGGTCGACGAGCACGACCGCACCCGCTCGCACTGGCGTGCCAACCTCCCGGGCGAGATACTAAAGCTGAACTGGAACGCCGAGATCACCCGCGAGGATGAAAATAACTATATCGGCTGGCAATCTGTTGAAGGATCGATGGTAGAGAACGCCGGGAAAGTCACGTTCCATGATGCGCTTAATGGCTCAGGTACGGAACTAACTGTAGACATCAGCTATTTCCCCCCTGCAGGGAGCCTGGGTCAGGGCATTGCCCGCCTGTTAAACGGATTATTCGAGAAAATGGTGCGCAGCGATGTGACCAATTTCAAACATTACATCGAAGGCGAAGAGTACAAAACCTACGATCACAAGCCGGGTATACTCGAAAAGGTTGAAGATGTAGTGAATACGTTTAAATAGACCAGCTAACCTTAGATTCCAGCCTCATTTCGCGTTTTGCCGGGGTGTAACCACAACCCGCTCCGCAACCCCCATGATGATCAGGTACTGTGCCAGCATATAGGTGCCCACAACCGCTACTCCGGACAGGGGAAATGGTTCGACAAACTTGTTATAAGCCAGCAATGAATCTGATGCTATAAAAAATATCGCCCCCAAAAAGATCAGCCTGAAGCTTAGCAGGTTTACGCGCCTGTACCTGTAGCCCGCAAGGATTGCCATGATGGAAATGACAAACATATACGCCATCACGGGGATCCGCAGCTCGTTGAGATAATCACGAATCCAGGAATAATAACTCATTGAAAATACACCCATCAGGAATAGCATAAGGTGGCCGTAAGTTTTGGGTGCCTCCGGGTTATTCTTAAAATCGCGGACAAAAGCAAGCGAGTACAGTATGTGAGCGGTTAAAAATGAGAGCAGGCCTATAATAAAGAAATGGCTGGCTTTACCGGCAAAAAGCAGGAAACAATCTCCAAGAAAACAGAAAACCAAGGCAGCAAACACCAGGCGGTTGAAACCCGCATTCATGTTCGCTTTCATTACCAGGTAAGTGGCCAGGGATATACAGATCAGCGGTTTTGCGAACAGCTTCAAGCCGGGTACAAAATCGAACTCCGCAAAAATATTGGCACTGGCAATGATCAGGAAGATGAGCGTAAAGGCAAGGTGGCGTTTTAGCATAGGTTTAATTTCTGCATGCGGTAGAACCGGTGAGTGAGATCAGTACCGGAACCGGGAGGCTATATAGTTATCTTCCATATTCCAAATTAAGGTTTATTCGCGAAACAAAAAACAGCCTGCCGTAGTTCTTATTTAATTTAGCTTTCTATATTAGCGCCCTCATTAAATATAGAGCTATGAAAAGGATCCTGATAATGCTTGCCCTGACTGCAAGTTATACCTATGCAAACGCGCAGACCAAGCCCGCAACTGCGGTTAAGAAGCCCGCGAGCACGCAAGCTAAACCAGCCGCTGCTGCACATCCGAAGCCTGTTACCGCACCTTCGATGAAAACGCAGGTAGATTCGGCCAGCTACGCATTCGGCTTAAGCATCGCGGGCGACATCAAGTCACGGGGTGTTACCGCCTTGAACTACTCGCTGTTAGCTAAGGCGATGAGCGATACCTTCGAGGGAAAAGCCACTATGATAAGCCCTGAGAAATCACAGGAACTCATTATGGCTTTCCTGGGATCTATAGAAAAAAAGAAATATGAAGGAACTATCAGCGATGGAGCTAAGTTCTTGAGCGACAATTCTAAGAAGCCGGGGATAGTTACCCTTGCCAGCGGCCTGCAATATGAGGTCTTGACCGCTGGCACTGGCGAAAAGCCAAAGGCTACAGACGAGGTAACGGTGAATTACAAAGGCACCCTGCTGAACGGCAAACAGTTCGACAGCTCTTACGACCGTGGCGAGCCTGCCACCTTTGTACTGAATCAGGTTATTCCCGGCTGGACGGAAGGTTTACAGCAGATGCCTGTCGGCTCAAAGTACCGCTTCTTTATACCCTACGCCCTGGCTTACGGGGACAGAGCTGCCGGCCCTGATATCACGCCTTACAGTACATTGATATTTGAAGTCGAGCTGATCAAGATCGGGAAGTAATCTGTTCCCGCCGGATCCGGTAATTACAGGTACTTCCCGAACCATTCTACCATTTCGATCTTCATATCATCGGTATACACGTGGCCGGTGTTGGGATAAATAATACTCCGGAATTTATCCTGCTCCTTGTAAAGCGAATAAACCTGGCCCAGCTTTTTCTCCAGGGTCCTCATCCCGCTAAGGGGTGAGCCTGCATCACTGTCGCCGGTAAGGGCCAGAAAGGGCCGCGGTGCCAGAAGTCCCATTACGGCTTCAGTATCGAAATGCTTAAGCATGCCCGGCACAAAATAATAGATCCCATGGGCCTTTAATTCGCGCTGGGCTATGAGCTCTTCGTACCGCGTAAAACAGGCCACCCCTACAACGGCCTTAACGCGTTTATCGATTGCCGCCAGCCACCATGCACGGGTACTTCCCATACTCATACCTTGCGCTCCTATCCGTTCAGAGTCGATCTCCTGGCGCGTATTCAGGTAATCCAGGGCGATCTGCTCGTCCCGAAGCTGCATGCCCCATAAAGAACGCCCAAACCAAAGATTCATCTTGAAAAGAGAGTTCTCCTGGTCTGCTCCCCGGGCCTGGGTCTCGCGCTCACCCGCCGGACCTGTACCGCGTCGTTCGCCATTAAAATAGCTGTCAATAGCCATAACTGCATATCCCTTGGAAATGAGCAGCGCAAGCACATCCTGAGCAGTGGTTGAACTGGAACCGAAAATATTGTCTTTGCTGCTGCCATGCCCATGCATACTCAGGATGACCGGTACTTTCCCCCTGACATTCGTAGGTATGGCCAGGTAAGCGGGTATCCGGCTGTCGACACCATTATCGATGAGTAATTTTTCGATCGTGTAACCGTTCATCTGCTTTTTAAAGACCGTTTCTACTTTCAGGTTCCGCGGCCGTGCCGGAATATCGCCCAGCAACTTCACCAGGGTGCTTTCAACGTTCTTGCGCTCGCTGGTCCAGGCCGCTAAGCTGGATGGAAAGTTAAAATCAGGGAATTTCCATTTCTGATAGGGTTCGGGAACCCCCTCCCAGGGAGTTTGTTCTTTCCACAGCGTTTCCTGTGCGGATGATGGTTCAGAATAAAAACAAGAGCCGCTTATTAAAAGGGTTGCGGTTAGGGCTGCAAGATAATTGCGCTTCATGGATCGTGATTTAAATTAATAGGGTTTTTATGTTCGCCCGGGATGCCATTAAGTTAAGGATTTTCTATGTCCTTCTGCTTGTTGAATGCAACATCTTAAGACAAAATTCGCCGACTCCGAAGGAGTCGCATGTGTATAGATGAATTTCGTGCGTTTGTCCGACCCCGAAGGCGGTCGCATGTTTATAGAAATTATTCAACGCGTTTCCCGACCCCGAAGGAGGTCGCATGTTTATAGGTGGATGTCATGATCTTGTTTCGACCCCGAAGGTGCCCGCCCGGATGAACACCGCTCGGACGGGGTCGCATGTTTATAGAAATTATTCCATGCGTTCCCGACTCCGAAGGAGTCGCATGTGTATAGATAAATTCAGCGCGTTTGTCCGACCCCGAAGGCGGTCGCATGTTTATAGGTGGATGTCATGATCTTGTTTCGACCCCGAAGGTGCCCGCCCGGATGAACACCGCTCGGACGGGGTCGCATGTTTATAGAAATTATTCCATGCGTTCCCGACTCCGAAGGAGTCGCATGTGTATAGATAAATTCAGCGCGTTTGTCCGACCCCGAAGGCGCCCGCCCGGATGAACACCGTTCGGACGGGGTCGCATGTTTATAGAAAATTATTCAACCTACGTCAACCAGAAATTCCCTAACAAATTGACAGTGGACCTTACCTGCCCGCTTCAGCAACGAGCTTTGCCGACAAGCCCTTACCCAGGTAGCCGTCTATAATTTTATGAACTCCATATAATAAGGGAGTCATCACAATGGCAACAACAAACTTATAAGTATAGTTGACCAGGCCAATTGCTGCCACCATCTGCCAGCTCCAATTATACTGGGGATTAATGTAAAACGCGATAAAGATGACTACAAAGCTGTCAATAAACTGTGACACCAGGGTGGAACCTGTAGCGCGCAGCCATAACAGACGCTCGCCTGTGCTTTTTTTGATCCGGTGAAAGATGATCACATCGGCCATTTGACCGATCAGAAATGCCACGATGGAACCAGCAATGATCCACATGCCCTGGCCAAAAATGCCGTTAAAGGCTGCGTTCATATTTAGCGACTGTCCATCCACGGTTTGGGTGATCCAGAAATCGGACGGTACCAGCCCCATAGCGAAGCCAACCACTAAAAAGGCATAGGAAATTAATATCGCCGCCAGTATAGAAAGGAAACGAACCTGCTTTATACCGAAATATTCGTTAATGATATCGGTCATAATGAAGATAATAGGCCAGGTTACCACGCCGGCCGACATATTGAATGAGAGGTCCCTTACACCAAACATATTGATGTCAAATTTGGGGATCCCCAGCGAGCCTTCTACCGTAAAGATCTTAACACCAATAAATTCAGCCAAAATAGCATTTGCTACAAAAAAAGATCCCAGGACTAGCAGTAAGCGGCTTTCTTTGGTTTTGAAGGTCATTTCGTTGGCTTAGAGAGGATGAAATTAGCAAATAAAATGAATCCTGCAACCGGGTCATCCCTGCTAATCCTTTGCTTTATTCCCTTATACTGACAGCGCGCCTTCACTGTCATTGTGAGTGAAACGACGCAAAAATACCTATTTTAGTGGCATTATGTTGTTAAAATCAAAGTTACCCAAGGTTGGGACAACCATTTTCACCGTCATGTCCCAACTGGCAGTTCAATATAGCGCTATAAATCTCTCGCAAGGTTTTCCTGACTACGATTCCCCGCCCGAGCTAATCGGCCTGGTGGATAAGTATATGAAGGAAGGATATAATCAATATGCCCCAATGGCCGGGTTAATGAAGCTTCGAGAGCGGATTGCAGAAAAGCAGCTGCTGCTGCACCAGTCAGACTATAACCCCGATACCGAGATCACTATTACAGCCGGGGGCACCCAGGCGATCTTTACAGCCCTGGCCTGTGTGATCAGGCCCGGTGATGAAGTGATCATTTTCGAGCCTGCCTATGATTCATACGCTCCCACTGTTACACTTCTTGGCGGAGTTGTTAAGCCGGTCGAACTAAGTCCGCCGCATTACGCAATAAACTGGAATGAAGTAAAGGATCTTCTGAGCCCCAGGACCAGGATGATCATGATCAATTCGCCTAACAACCCTACGGGGATCACACTGAGCGACGAAGATATGCAGGAGCTGCTCTCTCTTATAAAGAATACTGAGATCCTGATCCTCAGCGATGAGGTTTACGAGCATCTCATATACGACGGAAAGCAGCATTTAAGCGTTTCCCGCTATCCCGGGTTAAAAGAAAGGAGTTTTATTACGGTATCTTTTGGCAAACTGTTCCATACAACCGGCTGGAAGGTGGGATACTGCCTGGCTCCTGAATGGCTTATGACCGAATTCCGTAAGGTGCACCAGTTCCTGGTTTTCAGCGTTAATACCCCCGTCCAATATGCAATTGCAGATTTCCTGGGAAATGCAGAAAACTATTCCGGGTTGAATAATTTCTTTCAGGTTAAGAAAGATTTTTTCTCTAACTTGCTGAAAGATACCAGATTTGACCTTCTGCCCTGCTTTGGCTCATACTTTCAATCGGTTCAGTACACCCGCATCAGCGACGAGAAGGACACAGATCTGGCTAAACGGCTTATAACAGAATTCGGCGTTGCCAGTATACCTGTATCGGCATTTTACGGCAATGGCACCGATCACCGTGTTCTGAGGTTTTGTTTTGCGAAAAAGCAAGAAACCCTCGAAAAAGCCGTTGATAGATTATCCGGGGTATAATAGAAACCTTTGCCTTATTTAACCGTATGAGTATCAAAAATGAATACACTTAAAGTAACTACCTTCCAGGCCTACCTGTTCTGGGAGAATATTGAGAAGAACCTTCAAAACCTGGGATTGCGGCTATCGTCGATACGTGAAAAGACGGACCTTATCGTTTTGCCTGAAATGTTCAACACAGGATTTTCTATGAACCCGGAAAAACTTGCAGAAGATATGGGCGGCAGGTCTATGAAATGGATGCTGGAACAGGCCAAAAAATTCAACAGCGTAGTTACCGGCAGCCTCATCATTAAAGAAGATGGTAAATATTATAACCGGCTTATATGGATGCGTCCTGACGGCTCTCATGAATGGTATGATAAGCGGCATTTATTTGGTCTGGGCGATGAAGACCAGCATTATACAGGCGGGAATAAAAAGCTTTTCGTTGAGCTGAATGGATGGAAGATCTGTCCGGTAATCTGCTACGATCTTCGTTTCCCCGTTTGGCTGAGAAATAAAAACGAAGAATATGATATCCTTCTGGTGGTGGCCAACTGGCCGGAGAAGCGTTCCTTACACTGGCGCACCCTGATCCCCGCGAGGGCTGTCGAAAATCAGGCTTTTGTCATTGCAGTTAACCGCGTTGGCCATGATGGTAATGAAGTTTACCATTCGGGGGATTCGATGTGCATAGATCCTAACGGGAAAGTGGTGTATTATAAACCAAACGACGAGGATTTATATACGTTCAGTATTAATAAAGAAGAGGTGGAGAATGCCCGCACTCATCATCCTTTCCTTAAAGATGCAGATGGCTTTAAGATCTGCAGCGAATAAATACTATCTGCGGGTTCGGTTTGTATTTCTATTTCTCGTTCATCAACTCCGTCCTGCATTTGTCCAGCATTCCTTTTTCCTCATCAGATAGTTCCGGAACTGAGAGCTTTAATTCCTTGAGGGTGTTGATAATAACTTTTGAGACCGCTATCCGGGTAAACCACTTTTTATCAGCCGGGATGACGTACCAGGGCGCCTGTTCAACGGAAGTTTCCTTTATTGCCTGCTCGTATACATCCATATAGTCGTTCCACTTTTTTCGCTCCTCGATATCTCCTGATGAAAATTTCCAATACTTAGCGCTATCATCGATGCGCTCAAGAAAGCGTTCCTTCTGCTCTTCCTTTGACACATTCAGGAAGAACTTTATGATCACCGTTCCATTGTCATGGATGTGCTTCTCGAAGCTTCGTATGCTTTCATACCGCGCATCCCAGAATTTACTATCGATGTTTTCTACCGAATCAACCGAAGCGATATTCTCATTCAGGATATATTCCGGGTGCACTTTGCAGACAATAACATTCTCGTAATGCGACCGATTATGAATACCTATCCTGCCCCTCTCTGGTAAGGCTTTGGCATGTCTCCATAAAAAATCATGATCGAGTTCTTCGGCGCTGGGCTGCTTAAAGCTGAACACCTGGCAGCCCTGTGGGTTCAGACCGCTCATAGTATGTTTGATCGCGCTGTCCTTGCCCGCAGCATCCATGGCCTGAAAAATGATAAGCACTGAATATTTGTTGGCGGCATACAGTTTTTCCTGCAGCTCGCTCATCTCCCCCCTGAGCTCATTCAGAATAGCCTCTGCATCGTCCTTCTTGTACTTTCCGGTAAACCCGGGATCGAAATCTGCTATCCTGAACTCTTTCGGATTAACAACTTTAAATAGTTCTATCTCGTCTTTCATAATGAAAACATTAGAGTGAAAGGCAATTTAAAAATTTTTCAGGCGGGATTACGTTAAATCCATGAAATTCTAAAAATCCATAATTTTGCAGATATTACTTACGTTTTCCTCATCTTTACCGCATGTTCAGAAGAATAAAAAATAAGCCGCTTCGCTACTCTGTCATAACTTTATACTTCATTATCTTATTTTTTTGTGCGCTTGAATTAAACTTCCTCTGGCTCTTTGGCTACTCGCCGACTGTTAAGGACATCAGGACACCAAGTATGAACATTGTGTCTGAACTATACACTTCAGACGGTAAATTGATTGGAAAATATTTTACAGAAAACCGTACGCCCGTAGAATATGACCGTATCTCACCGGCAGTGATCGATGCACTTATAGCAACCGAGGACATTCGCTTTTACCAGCATGGCGGAGTGGATTTCAGATCGTTCATTTCAAGCATGATCTCTACCGCGACGGGTGATAGACGCGGGGCCAGTACGATTACCCAACAGTTAGCTAAAAATCTTTACAGTACCCGGAACAAGAAATCCCAGGGAGCGGTAAAATACATACCTCTCGTCAGGACGCTGGTCTATAAGTTGAAAGAGTGGATGACGGCTTATAAACTTGAAAGCCATTATACGAAAAATGAGATCCTGACTCTTTACCTGAATACGGTTCCCTTCAGCAGCAATACTTTCGGCATAAAGACTGCCGCGAAGACCTATTTTGATAAAGATGCGAATAACCTGAATGTGGAAGAAGCGGCTTTGCTTGTGGGGATGCTCAAAGCAACAACCACTTACAATCCTTTCAGGAATCCCGAAAAATCAGTCGAAAGGCGAAACACAGTGCTTTCCCAGATGGAAAAGTATGAATACCTGACTCCGGCAGAGTTTAAGAAGTACAGCCAGAGGCCGCTCAAGTTAAAAGAGGGAAAATTTGACAAAGGAAGTGACGGCGGTTCGTACCTGCGCTCTGCCGTATCCCGCTATCTCGAGAAATGGTGTGAGGAAAACGATTACGACCTGTATACCGACGGTCTTAAGATCTATACAACCATAGATTCAAGGATGCAACAGTATGCGGAAGAAGCCGTTAACAGCCAGATGAAGATCCTGCAAAAGAGGCTTGAAAATGCCTGGGGAAATGAGAATCCATGGCGAACATCGGATGGGAAGGAGATACTTGATTTTCCGCAGAAAGCTGCCCAGAGACTTCCCTACTACCAGGCTTTAAAGAAAAAATATCCGGCAAACCAGGATTCGATTGACTTCTACCTGAATAAGCCTAAAAAAATGACTGTCTTTAACTGGGGCGGCGAGAAAGATGTCGAATTTTCTACGATAGATTCTATAAAATACTATGCTAAGATCCTGAATACGGGGATGATGACCCTTGACCCCTTTAATGGCCACATCAAGGTCTGGATTGGCGGGATCGATCATAATTACTTCAATTACGACCATGTAAATCAGGCGAAAAGACAGGCTGGTTCAACATTTAAGCCTTTCGCCTACCTGGCAGCCCTGGAGTCTGGAATGACTCCATGTGATAAATTTGTGGATAAAGCCGTAAGTATTCCGTATGGGAATAAGGGAAAAACCGAATACTGGGAGCCAAAGAATGCTGACTGGAATTTCTCAGGCAGGGAAATGTCATTGCGATGGGCGATGGGTAAATCGGTGAATTCGATTACAGCTCAGATCACCGAAAAAGTGGGTGCAGAAAACGTAGTAAAATACGCGCACCTGAGCGGTATTGAGAGCGACCTCAAAGCGGTGCCATCGGTCAGTCTGGGGCCAAATGATGTCAGTGTATTTGAGATGGTGAGGGCCTATGGCACCTTTTTAAACAAAGGGGTCCGCTCAGACCCTATTTTGGTTGAGAAGATCACCGACCAGGATGGACGGCTGATCGAAGAATTTAGCGCGAAGCAGGAAAGAACTCTTAGCGAGGAAATAGCCTGGCTGATGCTCTACATGTTACGCGGAGGAATGGAAGAGCCAGGCGGAACATCCCAGGCATTATGGGAATGGGATCTTTGGAAGAAAAACAATCAGATCGGTGGCAAAACCGGTACTTCATCCGATTATGTGGACGGCTGGTATATGGGTGTGACCAAAGACCTTGTAACCGGTGTCTGGGTTGGCTGTGACGAAAGAAGCGTACACTTTAAAACCTCGGAAACCGGCGAAGGTTCGCGGACAGCGCTGCCGATCTTCGCTAAATTTATGGAGAAGGTATACCGCGATCCCTCCCTGGGCATCACACTGGGGCCCTTCCCGAAATCGACAGTAAAAATATCAAGGGAATATCAGTGCCCGACGCCACGGTATCAGGCAGATACTTTATCGGTCGACAGTATGTTCCTTGATTCTCTGAGTGTTCCTGATTTAAATACTGACAGCGCCGTATTACCCCTGCCGGAACCAATTAATATCAATACCCCAAAAGACCAGGAAAACAAGGCGAATCAACAACCTGCCAACCGTCCGCCGGCTCCGGTAAAAACCGAACCAGTCATCGAAGAAAAGAAGACCAGGAAACAATTACGCGAGGAAAGAAGAGAAAATAAAGCCAAACAAAACAATTGATCTCATTATTAACTTATAGTAGAAAAAACATTTGTGGTGAAAACTGAAATCATAAATTTTACGTAGTTTAGTTAATACATTCCGCACTTATAATGAGAGAAAATACTAACGTCCCGAAGAAACCATTATTCTGGCTTGTTTCGTCTTTGTTTTTGGTTATTTTTTTCAGCCTGGCAAGCGATGCCCAGGCACAATACTTTGGACAAAATAAAGTAAGATACAAGAACCTTAAGTTCAAGGTTTATGAAACACCTCACTTCGAGCTTTACTATTATCTGAAAAACGATAGCCTGGTAAAGAGGTTTGCGAAGGAAGCCGAGGTTTGGTATGACCTGCATCAGCAGGTTTTCCGGGATACATTCTCTAAAAAGAATCCATTTATTCTTTATTCCAATCATCCCGACTTTCAGCAAACGACTGCGCTCGATGGCGAGATAGGTGTGGGAACAGGAGGGGTTACTGAGGGGATGAAAAACCGGGTTATTATGCCAATCTCTCAGCTGAATCATCAAACAAGGCATGTCTTAGGGCACGAGTTGGTGCACGCTTTTCAATACCATTCCCTGATAGAAGGAGATTCAACCAATCTTGAAAATATTGGCAACCTCCCCTTGTGGATGGTTGAAGGTATGGCCGAATATCTTTCTGTCGGCAAACAGGATGCCTATACAGCCATGTGGATGCGTGATGCCTTTTTGAACAACGACATTCCATCATTGAAAGACCTTACAGAGTCTAACAAATATTTCCCGTACCGCTACGGACAGGCTTTCTGGTCTTATATAGGTTCAACTTACGGTGATACGGTAATCGTACCCTTCTTCAAAGAAACCGCAAAGTATGGTTATGAAATGGCGATCAGACGTACTTTCGGTTATGATGAAAGAACATTGTCCAGCCTTTGGAAAACGAGTATTGAAAATTCCTACAAACCATATTTGAAAGATACTTCACAGGTTCCTGTGGGAAAACTTATCATTAATGAAAAGAATGGTGGTGAAAGCTATAACGTTGCCCCCGCCATTTCTCCGGATGGAAATTACGTAGCCTTCCTTTCCGAAAAAGATCTCCTGAGCATCGACCTGTTCCTTGCTGATGCGCGAACGGGAAAGATCGTACGTAAGCTTACAAGCAAAGCTAAAAACTCTCATATTGATGAGTTTAATTTTATTGAATCCGCTGGCGCCTGGTCGCCCGACAGCAGGAAATTTGCCTTTAGCGCATTCAGTGCCGGAGTAACCAAGCTGATCATTGTAGATACCTCCACGGGCAGAACACTATCGACCGAGAGTATGGGTGCCGTCGAGGAATTCAGTAATATTACCTGGTCGCCGAATGGCACTGATGTAGCCTTCACAGGACTAAAGGAGGGTCAGAGCGATCTTTATCAATATAACCTTAGCTCGAAGATCCTTACTCAGCTTACTAATGATAAATACTCTGAGTATCAGCCAAGTTATTCAAAAGATGGCAAATCAATAGTTTTCAGCAGCGACCGCAGTACGCTCGACAGGTCATCGGTTAATGTAGACATCACCATGAACCTGGCTGTTATCGACATAGCCAGCAAAAAAGTAACCGATCTCCCGGTTTTTGACGGGGCTAATAATTTAAACCCGCAATATTCATCTGATAATAAAAGCATCTATTTCCTTTCAAACAGGGACGGATTCAGAAATATGTATCGCTATTCCCTTGCCGGCGGCGATATCCAGCAGCTAACCAACTATTTCACAGGTATAAGCGGTATAACCGAGTACTCTCCTGCTTTAAGTTTGTCAAATAATGATGACGTTGTTTATTCTTATTACAGGGCTCAGAAATATACCATCTATAACGCTAAGGCTTCACAGTTTACCCCGGTAAACGTAGATGCCACCGCATTGAATTTTGATGCTGCTTTATTACCTCCGGCGAAGTCGGTAGGTGTCAATATTATTAATGCAAACCTGAATAACTTTGAGCGCTTTGAGAGAATACCAAACGACTCCATCAGAACAATAGGCTATAAACCTAAATTTAAACTTGACTACCTTTCAAGCAACGGCGTGGGTGCATCTGTAGGTCGCTTTGGAACCGGTTTGTCCAGCGGTATCCAGGGTGTATTCAGCGATATTCTCGGCAGGAACCAGATCTATGCAACGGCTGCAGTTAACGGCGAGATCTATGATTTTGGAGGGCAGGTAGCCTATGTTAATCAGGAGAGCAGGATCAATTGGGGTGTCGTGGCTTCGCATATCCCTTATGTATCCGGACAGGTTTCTGCAGGACTGGAAACCCTTCCGGGTTACGGTACGGCTTATAATGAACGCTACGATATCATACGGACTTTTGAAGACCAGTTTTCGGTTTTCGGCTCCTATCCTTTTTCCCGGAATCACCGTTTTGAAGCGGGAAGCGGCATCTCCAGATATAGCTATCGCATAGATCGCTACAGCAATTATTACGATTACAACAATGGCTTTATAGGTTATGCGATCGGGTCTGATAAAGAAAAATTATCTAAGCAAGAAGCCGAACAGACTTACGGGGTTCCTTTTGATCCCTTTACCACTGTCACCCTTAATGCGGCCTTCGTGGGAGACAATTCATTTTCGGGAGTAACCTCGCCCCTGGATGGTTTCCGCTACCGCCTCGGGATTGAGAACTATATGGGCGATTACAAACTAGGCGCCCTGACAGCCGATGGCAGAAAATACGTACGTCTCAAGCCCATTACTTTAGCAGCACGTCTGTATAGTTATTCCAGATTTGGCCGTGACGAGAACCGTCTTTACCAGATGTACGCCGGATATGGCTACCTGATCAGAGGCTATGAAGCCAATTCATTCTATAAAAACGGGTCAACGTCGACCAACGGCTTTGATATAAACCAGTTAGTCGGCTCGCGCATAGCCGTAGCAAATTTCGAGGTCCGTCTTCCATTTACTGGTCCGGCGAAACTTGCACAGATCGAATCTAAATTCTTATTCTCCGATCTTAACCTGTTCTTTGACATGGGCCTTGCCTACGACAGCGATTCAAAAATCGCCTTTCGTAAAGAACCAAATATGATCGGCACAGGTGCGGGGGCCTATCCTGAGCGTGTTCCGGCAATGAGCGCCGGTGTATCACTTCGGGTAAACGTTTTCGGATACTTCGTACTTGAACCATACTACGCTATACCATTCCAGAGAAGCGACGTTAATACAGGCGTATTCGGGCTGGTATTTGCACCGGGTTGGTAATCGAAAAGAACTTAACAGAAAAGCGGCCCCGGGGGTCGCTTTTTTTTATGCAACCGAATCAATAAAATACACTAAGGCCTTCTGTTTACCTGTTCAAAAAAGATTAGACATGAACAGGATCACGGGCTTGTTTTAGTATCGGAAACACTTAAATGCTTCTCGCTTTCGAAAATCAACGGAATTACCAGTTAAAAGAATGCCCCTATTAGACGATTTATAACAAGACATGCAACAGATCCCCGACCGGTCCAAACTCGTCTTAGAGAGCCGGATTTTAACTCCTATGAACCAAATGCTTCCCGCATAGTCCACCGAATTTCACATTTAATACGTTTTTAGCTAAACTGCAAAGCTCCGAAAACACCTCCAAACCCCTTTCTAGTGTTCTCCTTCGTATTTTCTTTGTCTATTACTGCCCTGGCATTAGCAAAAAAGGGGTTCGAGACGAAGAAAAGGCAAAGAAGTCACAAACAAAACCTATTTTTTGCACTGTTTTTCATTTTAGTATAAAAACCCGATTTATATAGATAAAAGACAATTCGGCTTTTTTAACCAAATGCTATTTCTGCGGCGCAGAATTTAGTTAAAACTCAAAATCAGAAGAACAGTAAAACAGCTCTATAAAGCAAACGAAAAAACACTAAGCGCTTCGCCTGCAACACGTCCCGACAACTGAATGGAGTGCATATCCAAATCCGAAACTTTCTGCTCCGGCTGTCTGCACCTGCATCGCATAAAACCGGTTAGCTGTATATTTCGTAAATTCAATGAAGAAGGGTCAAAAATCATGAAGACTATCGCAACAATATTTACGGCAGCATTACTCTTAACCATGTCCATATATGCGCAAACCGGTAAGAAAATCCCAAACCCGAAAACAGGAAAGGTATATCCTGTTCAAAAATCAGAAGCCGAATGGAAGAAAATACTAAGTCCCCTAGCCTTTGAAGTCATGGTCAATAGAGGTACAGAGCACGCATTCAGGAATGCATATCATAACAACCATGAAAAGGGCATTTATGTCAGCGCTGCTACAGGGGAACCACTATTCCGCTCAGAAGATAAGTTCGATTCAGGTACAGGCTGGCCAAGTTTCTCGAGGCCGATCAACGCCCGGGTTGTTGCGATCATAACTGATAAGTCTCATGGCATGGTCCGGGATGAAGTTATTGAAGCAAAGACCGGGCTTCATCTGGGCCATGTTTTCAATGACGGTCCCAGGGATAAAGGCGGAAAGAGATATTGTATGAACTCTGCCGCATTAAAGTTTATCCGAAAGTGATCAGGAAAAATTCCGCATTAAAGGCTTCACGGGCTGGATACCCGATATAAGTATCTGCTCAAAATCAAGCCCTACAGTCAGATCGATCCAATCGGGGTTTACAGATCTGATCATCCTATCCTTTTGGACACGGGTAAATTTGCTGATCAGGTTAAATCGCTGTACAGCGGTATTCTCTGAAGATAACTCCTCGAAATAAACCAGGCGGGTTAGTTGCTGCCCGGCATCAAAAAATAAATTCGGCATCTGGCGATAGAATGCCATAGTCTTCATAAGATCTGTACTCATTCCCACATGCAGACAGCTGCGATTGCGGTCGGTTACTAAATAAACGTATTTCTTTGCTTTTGCTAATGGTTTTGTCAGGATCGGCATATATTTAAAATTAAATTGTGTGTTTTGAAATTAATTGCTAATTTTATGAGCATAAATTTACTAACAATATTAGTAATTCCAAATTTATTTTCGAAATGGCAAATATTTCTTCCAACCTCAAGTACTTAAGAAAGAAAAAGGGGCTCACACAGCAGCAATTCGCAGATACCCTTGAAATCAAGCGTTCCCTTGTGGGAGCATACGAAGAAGACCGGGCGGAGCCTAAATACGAATTGCTAAAAAAATTCGCTGAATTTTATGAACTTTCCATGGATGAACTGATCAATGACAGGATCGACGATAAGTGGAAACCGAAACCTAAGGGTGATCCTGCAAACATCCGGGTTCTGAGCATCTCTGTCGACAGCCAGGACAGGGAAAACATTGAACTTGTTCCGGTAAAGGCCAGTGCGGGTTACCTCAACGGTTATGGCGATCCCGAATATATCAGCGAACTTCCCAAGTTCCACCTGCCAATGTTCCGCCAGGGCACATACCGGGCTTTTGAAATAAAAGGTGACTCTATGCTTCCCCTTCAGTCAGGCACAGTTGTAGTCGGCGAGTATTTAAACAATTGGAATGACCTCAAGCCCGGTGATACCTATATAGTTATAAGTAAAGACGATGGAATTGTTTATAAGCGCGTAGGCAATAAGTTTAAGGAGAATAAAGCTCTTAAGCTTATTTCAGATAACCCCGTTTACGAGCCTTATTCAATACCGGGAGAAGATGTTCTCGAGATCTGGAAGGCCAAAGCATTTATAAGCACGCATTTCCCTGAGCCTGCCCCCGAACCCACCCTTGAAACATTAACTAGTATGGTTTCGCAGATGCAGAAATCAATCTCTAAGCTTGACAGGGACAACAATTAACATATTTTAACATATTGCTATTAAACTTCCTGACGGAAATCTTATCTATCCATATAAATAACCAATATAGATATGAAAAGATTAATGGTAACAGCGGCTTTAGTAGCCAGTTTGATCACAGTAGGATATTCGCAGGATAAGCCTGAAAGAACGCGTACAGAAGGACAACGACCGGAAAGGCCGCATGTAGATGGACAAAGGCCGGAACGCACCAGGCTTGAGCGTCAGGAAAGAACCCCTGAGCAGCGTGCACAGATGGCGACAGATGCTTTAGAAAAGAAATTAAGCTTAACAGCAGATCAGAAAGCTAAAGTTTACGCTTTAAATCTGGAACGTGCTGAAAAGATGGAAAAGGCGATGAAGTCTGAGCGTGAATTCCGTAAAGCTCAAATGGAGAAACAACGGTCACTAATGGCTGAAAGCGATAAGAAGTTAGCTAAGATCCTGACTGAGGAACAGCAAAAGTCTTATGATGAGATGAAAAAACAATCACGTGAAAGAATGAAATCCCGCCATAGCGGTCCTCGAAGCAGGGTAAAATAATTTCCACCGAACTATTGATTAAAGCGGCCTCATTCAGGCCGCTTTTCTTATTTTTAGCAAAAAATATGAGGGTGGTTCATGATTTTATTGCAGAAAGTCTGAAGCGGCGTGAAATTGACAACTCCTTACGTTCATTGAGAACCGAAAGCGGGTTG
This sequence comes from Daejeonella sp. JGW-45, assembly GCF_029360805.1. GTDB lineage: Bacteria > Bacteroidota > Bacteroidia > Sphingobacteriales > Sphingobacteriaceae > Daejeonella. The sequence goes on from NZ_JARKNC010000002.1 coordinate 297,912, forward strand.
ATAGATTTCTGCTCAAACGACTACCTGGGCTTTGCGAGATCGGCAGAGCTAAAAGAACTCTTTAAACACGAATTAGAAAAATACCCCGGGTACCAGCTCGGTGCTTCAGGATCACGGCTTATCACCGGTAATAGCCAGTTTTCCGAAAGCCTCGAAGCCCGCATATCCCAATACCACCACGCAGAAGCTTCCCTCCTTTTCAACTCTGGTTACGACGCCAATGTGGGATTTTTTTCCTGTATCCCTCAACGGGGTGACACCATCATTTGCGATGAATATATTCACGCCTCTATCATTGACGGTGTCCGTCTGAGCCACGCCACACGCTTTGTCTTCCGGCACAATGACCTTACCAGTCTTGAAGAAAAATTAAGGGCATCCAGGGGCAGAATCTTTATCGCGGTTGAAAGCGTTTATTCGATGGATGGCGATGAGGCGCCCCTGAAGGGGATCTGTGACCTCGCTGAAAAATTTGGTGCTGCGGTTATTGTGGATGAAGCCCACGCAGTGGGAATGTTTGGAGACCGCGGACGGGGAATTACCGATCAACTCGGGTTAAATGACCGCGTGTTTGCAAGGGTGGTCACATTTGGAAAAGCCCTGGGCGTCCATGGCGCTGCCGTCCTGGGCAGCGCAGAACTCCGGACCTATCTAATTAATTTTTCACGCTCCTTTATTTATACCACAGCGGCGCCATTCTTAAACCATTTAGGGGTAAAGGTCGCTTATGATTTCCTTAATGCACATGACCACCAGTCGGAACTTTATAAACGGATAGATCTTTTCCATTCGCACATCAGAAAAGATCTCGGGCTTATACCCAGCAGGTCTGGTATACAAGCATTGCTGGTGCCTGGTAATTCACGGGTTAAGGATATGGCCCTACTGATACAAACTAGCGGCTTCGACGTACGGCCTATATTGACTCCTACTGTACCGGCCGGCTCGGAGCGCTTACGTATCTGCCTGCACAATCATAACGCTATGGCTGAAATCGCAAGCCTTTGTGAGATTATTAATAGCAACCTATGAAGCACAAACCAATCTTCGTCAGTGGAATCGGAACTGGTATAGGAAAAACGGTAACTTCTGCCGTGTTAGTGGAAAGCTTACAGGCAGACTACTGGAAACCGGTGCAGTCCGGAGATCTCGACTTGACAGATACTGATCGGGTAAGGGCACTTGTTTCCAACGGCAAGTCGTTATTTCACGCGGAGGCATATCGCTTAACACAACCCTTTTCCCCTCATAAATCAGCTGCCTTAGATAATATTTCAATCAGCATGGATGCGATAGTGTTGCCTCAAACCGACAACCGGCTTATTATTGAAGGTGCCGGGGGATTAATGGTTCCGCTAAATGAAACGGATTTGATGGTAGACCTGATTCAGAAACTGGATGCAGAGGTTGTGCTGGTATCGCAAAATTATTTGGGCAGCATCAATCACACCCTTTTGTCGTTGGAGCTATTAAAATCGAGAAATATCTCATTAAGAGCTTTAGTGATCTGCGGTGAAGAGAATAAAGACTCGGAGAATATTATCAGGATAAAATCCGGCATAGAAATACTGCATATCCCTTTCTTTGAACCGCTGAATAAACAAGTAATTAGCAGTTTCTCAAAAGAATTTGTTTTGTAGAAAAATTAAGGCAATAAAAAAGTCCCGCAAATTGCGGGACTTTTTTTATCAGTAGCATATCCGGATTAAAATCCAGGATTAGGAACTAGATTTTTATTATTATCAGCCTCACGCTGTGGAATTGGAAGAATAGTCTTCTGACCACCAAAAGCCGCTAATGGATTTCCTGCTCTAAGGTTTTGCTTATAACGAAGCATATCCATTCTTCTGAAGCCTTCGAATGCCAGTTCTTTTCTTCTTTCAAGAAGAACCGCATCGATAGTTGCTTGTTTAGTTAACGGAGCAACAGGAAGCAGGCCAGCTCGGTTTCTAAAGTAATTTACTATCCCAATTGCTTCTGCATTAGGCAACGCACTTGTTTGTGCCAGAGCCTCAGCCAGGATCAGATAAACCTCTGTAATTCTGATCGTAGGAGAATTATCAGAATTGGTAACCGCATCAGGGAATTTGTTTGTGAAAACACGTGATAAACCATCTGCCGCAGTACCTGTTCTCTTAAGAGCAAAACGCTTGTCAGCTGGCTCAGCGTTGTAGGCTGCAGTCAAACTTGCAGAGAAAGGCGCATCGCCACGGCCGCTAACGTTAGTCGGGCTAAAGTATGAAGCCCAGCCGCCTGAACCTGTACGTCCATTGTCTACAGCAGAGTTTTGGATAGCTAATACATCTTCGCTGGTATTCTTATCGTAGAATGTATAGTCTGTTGCACGTGCATAAGGACCGGCTATTGCAGCACGCGCCGCCGTGATAGCATCTGCCCATTCTTCACGGTACAATGCGATTCTTGCTAACAAAGCGTTTGCTGCACCTTTAGTAGCGCGACCAACACCATCAGGATGAGTTGGAGGCAATGCTGCCGCTGCTTCTGTCAGGTCTTTCTTGATCTGAGCATGTACCTCATTAACAGTAGCTCTTGAAGGATATGTAATCTCTCCCGTGAAATCTTCCAGAACTAACGGAACACCTAAATTGGTTCCGCCGCTGACCTGGAATGGTTGAGCAAAGAGATTAGTTAATTGCAAATAAGCCAGGGCGCGCATAAACTTAGCTTCTCCCACGTACTGGTCTTTTTCAGCCTGAGTCAATCCCGGAACTGCTCCAATCTTTGCAATAATCTTATTTGAACGAGTAACAACACGGTAATGAACTAACCAAAGGTCGCGGATGCTGGAATTGGTAGAAACCGTAGTAAAATCCCTTAACTCCTGAAGAGTCGGGAATGATCCCACAAATTCAACGTTGTCTCCCATGTACTCCTCGATAAGTTGAGGCATAGAGCCTTGAAATTCAAGAGTCTGAGCGGTGCTATACAGTCCTAAGACCGCACTTTTCGCTGTGGAAGCATTGTTAAAAATTACCTCCTCCGTCAAATCCTGTTCGGGAGTTAGCGCTAACTCATCTTCACATGAACTTAGTGAAAATGCGAACGCTGTAATTGCTATAATATATTTTAGTTTCATTATTTCTTTATTTAAAACCCTAAGTTAATACCAAACGTCCAAGACTTAGCTTGAGGAAGTGCAAAGAAGCTTTCGCCCATTACAAGGTTATTTGCACCATTTGCTGATACCTCAGGATCTGGTCCGCGGAAATCTTTGTTTTGGATAGTTAATAGATTTTGTCCCAGTGCATAGATTCTGGCAGAACGGATCACTTTTGACTTAGCCAATACAGACTCAGGAAGGTTGTAACCTAAAGTGACAGTCTTAAGTCTCGCATATGAACCATCCTGTACCTGATTGCTTGATAATTGGTGATAGGTTAAACGTGTTGGGCTGTTCAGGCGTGGTGCAAACGCATTGTCGCCAGCTGCTTTCCAGTAATTTAACAGATCAGTGCTTTTGTTATACGATCCTGTTCCAAAGTTTTCTGTAAAACGAAGTCCGTCAATAAGAACTTTATTTCCATAAGCGAAGTTAAAAAACGCGCTAAGGTCGAATGACTTATAACGGAAGGTATTTGTAAAACCACCGGTGAAATCAGGATCAGCCTTACCAACGATCACACGGTCGGCCTGAACCGGAGTTGTAGTTACACTTCCGTCCTTTTTAAACCATTCAGCATCTCCGGTTGCAGGGTTGATACCTTTGTATTTAATTACATAGAAAGTATTTCTTGACTCACCTACAATAGCTCTTTGAGCGGTTGAACCTATTTGAAGGAAGTTTCTGCCGTTTTCATCCTTGTTCTCAGGCAATGATAATACAGTGTTCTTGTTAAACCCAATATTGAAACTTGTGTTCCAGCTAAAGTTTGTGGTTTTAAAATTCTGGCTGCCAATTGTGAATTCCCAGCCCCTGTTCCTCATCTCACCTACGTTCTGGGTTGCAGAAGCAAAACCAGTAGTGTAAGGGTAAGGAACACTAGCCAATAGACCTGAGGTTTCTTTGTTATAGAAATTAACCTGAAGATCTACAGCATTGAATAGTCTTGTTGTTAAACCGATGTCAAACTGTGCAGTTTCTTCCCAGCTTAAGTTAGGGTTAGCAACACGGCTAGGGATAGACGCAGAAGCATCATTATAAGCCTCGCCGGCAGCAAATGTACCCAGGTAATCGTAGTAACCGATCTGATCATTTCCTGAAGTACCATAACTTGCTGTTAACTTAAGGAATTGAGCAAATTTGCTATCCTTGTTAAAGAAGCTCTCGTTTGACAAAATCCAGCCTCCTGATAAAGCGTAGAATGTACCGTACTTGTTATTCTGTCCGAAACGTGAAGATCCATCTCTTCTTACCGTTCCTTCGAAAAGGTACTTGTCATCATAAGTATATCCTAAACGTGCGAACTGAGATTCAAGAGCCCATTCCTGAGCAGTCTCTGATGCGGTCAGCGGAGTCGAAGCAGAACCAATATTTGGAAGATCATCACTGGCAAAACCTTGTCCTTCAAATAAGCCGCTTGTATATCTGGCTTTTTCAAAAGAATAACCTAACAATCCGCTGAATGAATGTTTTTGTCCGAAGATCTTATTGTAGCTCAGGGTATTCTGAGTTAACCATTTATTATCACCTCTTCTTGAGATATAACCATAACCACCCGGTGTGAACACATCAACCTCACGGTATTTTTCATCGAACAGAACGTTATCAATACCCCAGTCAGTTTTGAATGTTAAGCCGCTTGTAATATCAAATTCACCGTAGGCATTACCTGTATTACGAACAGAGTTAAGTTTATTAAAACCAGTTTCTTCAAGACCAATTACGTTTTGTACGAAACCTGTGTTTACAAAATTACCAGCAGCATCGTAGGGAACAACGTACGGTAATTGAAGATAAGCAGCAGTCAATGGTGCATAAGTACTGTTCTCAGCACCTATACGGTCAGAATTAACACGCGCAAGATTGTAGTTAACGCCAAATCTTAATTTATCGCTGATATTGTGGTTAAAGTTGAAACGTCCTGACAAACGCTCAAGGTCGTTACCCAGGGTATAGCCTGATTCATCAGAGAAAGTACCACCAACAAAGTATCTTGTTTTCTCATCACCACCTGAAGCGTTAGCGTTGAAATTATTAACAATACCAGTTCTAATAACTGCGTCAGCCCAGTCAAAACTTGTTGTAGGGTAAGCAGGGACAGCCGTTCCGTTGGCTGTAAGGTATTCCCTGCGGAAGTTACGCCACTGATCTGCAGTCATGTACTTTAAGATATCTGTTGGCTTAGAAGTACCAGTGTAATAATCGACGTTGATCTTCGTAGCAGAGTTATTTGCTCCCGATTTAGTTTTGATCAATACTACACCATTTGACCCCCTTGAGCCATAGATAGATACAGCCGCTGCATCTTTAAGAACAGTCATACTCTCAATGTCATTCGCATTGATATTCAATAATGGGTTAAGACCGGCACCGGTTGGAGCTCCCTGCTCTTGAGTATAGTTACCTGTGTTCAATGGCACACCGTCGATAACGTATAAAGGCTGTCCACCTGCACTTAATGACGAACCTCCACGAATAGTAATAAATGAAGACGCACCAAGGATACCTGATGAATTTACCATGTTAACACCGGCAGCCTGTCCCTGAAGAACTTGCTGAGGACTTACTACTACCTGGTTCTTAAAGGATTCAGAGTTTACCGTAGAAACAGATTGCGTACTTAAAGCCCGGCTCTGAGCACCGTAACCAACTACAACAACCTCTGAAAGCTGCTTAGCATCAGTTACCAGGCGAACATCTACCCTGTTGTTAGCCCCGATAGTTACTTCCTGAGCTACGAAACCTATATAGGTAAACGATAACACTGAAGCATTCCCAGGAGCATTGAGCGAGAAATTCCCGTCTGCCCCCGTGGTAGTGCCGGCAGTTCCGCCCTTAACGCGCACGGACACACCGGGTAGAGGCAAACCGTCATCAGCTCCTACTACTCTACCAGTGATAGTCTTATTCTGAGCCATTGCACTTGTAATTGCGAATAGCCCTAGCAATAAGAAAGCTAGTAATTTTCTTTTCATTTGAATATGTTTTAATTAATTAATTGGTTATCTACCCGCATAGGCTGGGGTATTAATGCGCAAGATTACCTGTTTTTGCCCGAAATGCATGTATTTGATATGTAACAATAATGTAACAAAAGTGTTGCAAATGCGATTGTATTCAAATAATATACAACTTGTTTGTATCTTTTTTGATTTTTCAAACTAGTGAACTTTAACTAGTTAGGAATACCCTAAAAAAATCCTTTGCCTTTTAATTAATTTGCGAAACAAGTTTGTTGCAGAGGTGTTTTTACTTCACAAGAGCTTCTGCTTGAAAAACCAGCAATGCAAAGAGTTCCTGAGAAAGAGGATGTTTTTTTACCGTTGCCGCGCAGTAACAAACTAAATTCTGCCGATATTGTCCGCTCACTTATAATATCATTATGAATCTTATTTCGGTTATCGGGTCTGGTACGATGGGGAATGGAATAGCTCACACCTTCGCTTTGGCTGGTTTGCGGGTGAACTTAATTGATATTTCCCAGGAGAAACTCGAACAGGCGTTAGATACCATAACGCTTAATCTCGGGCGACAGGTTAGCAAGGGGGCAATCAGCGAAGCCGAAAAAAACACCAGCCTGGGTAACATCGAGGTTTTTACAGAGATGGAAAAGGGGGTGGCAGATGCGGACCTGGTAATTGAGGCGGCTACGGAAAATTTGTCGGTAAAACTGAATATTTTTAAAGAACTTGACAGACTCTGTAAGCCCGAAGCAATTTTGGCGTCAAACACATCCTCTATTTCTATCACAAGGATCGCAGCAGAAACAAATCGTGCTGACAAAGTGATTGGTATGCATTTCATGAACCCGGTACCTGTTATGAAACTGGTTGAGGTGATCCGGGGATTTAAGAGTTCTGATGATACCACGAAAGCCATTATGGATATGGCAATCAGGATAGGCAAAATACCTGTCGAAGCACATGACTATCCCGGATTTGTAGCTAACCGCATCCTGATGCCAATGATCAATGAAGCCATATTTACGCTTCACGAAGGTGTTGCAGGTGTTACAGAAATTGACACCGTAATGAAGCTCGGGATGGCTCATCCCATGGGACCGCTGCAACTTGCTGATTTTATTGGTCTCGATGTATGCCTGGCTATTATGAATGTATTGCAGGAAGGTTTTGGAAACCCCAAATACGCCGCGTGCCCTCTTCTTGTAAACATGGTTACTTCGGGGCAGCTAGGAGTTAAGTCAGGGTCGGGGTTCTATGACTATAGTGGAGAGAATAACGAGCTGGTTGTTTCAAAGAGATGGACGACGTGATCAGCGGTCAGTGACCAGTGACCAGTATTCGGTAACACCTTATCGACATAGGTACGCTTGCAACTGATTACTGATTACTGATTACTGATTACTGATTACTGATTACTGATTACTGATTACTGATTACTGATTACTGATTACTGATCCCCCCTCACATCCTGTCCGGAACCAAAATCCCAAGCAATCCCATACTCTTACTAATGACCGAGGCCGTTGCTGATGCCAGGTCCAGCCTGAAATTCCTGACCGCAGCATCATCTGCCTTCAGAATGCTTTCTTCGTGATAGAATTTGTTAAACAGCTTAGCTAACTCGAATACATAGTTCGCAATTTGCGCCGGACTGTATTCCTTTGCTGCCGCAGCTATTACCTCAGGGTATTTTGCAAGATCAACGATCAGTTCCTTCTCCAGAGCCGTAAGCTTTTGAGGATAGTCTTGCGTAAGCCTGCCCTGGTACAAGGCTTTTGAAAGTACCGACCGGATTCTAGCGTGGGTATATTGAATAAATGGCCCGGTATGCCCCTGGAAGTCTATAGATTCATTCGGATCAAACAGCAAACGTTTTTTCGGCTCAACTTTAAGCAGGAAGAACTTAAGCGCTCCCAGTCCGATCATCTCGTAAAGCCTGGCTTTTTCTTCTTCAGTAAAACCCTCTACCTTCCCTAACTCCTCAGTCCGGTCTTTCGCAGTCTGGATCATCTCATCCATCAGATCGTCAGCATCGACAACTGTACCTTCCCTCGACTTCATCTTTCCCGAGGGCAGATCAACCATTCCATAAGAAAGATGGAACAGCCCCTTCGCCCACGACTTACCTAGTTTATCAAGGATCAGGAAAAGCACTTTAAAGTGATAGTCCTGCTCATTCCCCACCACGTAAATAGACTCATCCATTTTAAAGTCGTCATATTTAAGCTGTGCGGTCCCAAGGTCCTGGGTTATGTACACCGAAGTACCGTCGGCACGAAGAACCAGTTTCTGATCCAGTCCGTCGGCGGTAAGGTCTATCCACACCGAACCATCCTCCTTCCGGAAGAAGACACCGCTTGCAAGGCCTTCGTCAATTATGTCTTTACCGAGAAGGTAAGTATCAGATTCATAATAATATTTCTTAAAGTCAACACCCAATCTTTTATATGTTTCTCCGAAACCTTCGTATACCCAGCCGTTCATCCTGGCCCAAAGCTCTTTTACTTCCGGGTCATTTGCCTCCCATTTCAAAAGCATTTCCTGCGCCTGCTTAATGACCGGGGCATTCTTTTTTGCCTCTTCCTCGGTCGCTCCGGATGCAAGGAGTTCCGCTATCTGCTTCTTATACTCCCTATCGAAAACCACATAATACTTTCCAACCAGGTGGTCGCCCTTTAGCCCGCTTGTCTCTGGCGTTTCCTTATTTCCGAACTGCTGCCACGCAAGCATCGACTTGCAGATGTGAATACCACGGTCGTTCACGAGGTTAGCTTTGATAACCTCGTAGCCATTGGCCGACAATATTTGGGCTACTGAATATCCAAGCAGGTTATTCCTGACATGGCCCAGGTGGAGCGGCTTATTAGTATTAGGTGAGGAATACTCGACCATTATCCTTTTTCCGCTGGGCTCAGATTGGCCGTAGTTGCTGTTAATAATGGTGTTTAACAAGCGGTCAGTCCAGTATGCGTCGGCAATGGAGAAATTCAGAAAACCTTTAATTACGTTAAAATCAGTTACTTCATCGATATGGTCCTTGACGTATTCACCGATCTCAGCACCTGTTTGCTCCGGGGTTTTCCGGGAAAATTTTGTAAATGGAAACGTTACAGCCGTTATTTGCCCTTCGAATTCTCTCCTGGTTTCCTGTATAACGATCTTATCGGCTTCAATTTTCGTACTGTAAAGTGAGCCTACCGCGTCTATAATATTACTGATTATCTTCTGTTCTATGGCCATATCATCCGGGCGCCTGCCCTATCGTATTCTAAGCATTAACTATAGCATCGCTTGCGCGCTGCAGAATTTCGAAAGCATTTTCAGACATCAGGTTATCTTTATCCAGCGTGGGGTTCACTTCCGAGATCTCGAAACAACAAACTTTTTTATTAGTCACCAGCCTGCTCACCAAATCACCAGCCTCTCTGATCGTCATGCCGCCGGGAACAGGGGTACCTGTCCCTTTTAAATGGGACGGATCGAGGGAGTCTACATCAAAAGAAATATAAATAAGGTCGCAATGAGAGAGATATTTCAATGCGTCATCCGCAATCTTGCCTGCACCCTCCTCCCGGATATCTGCAACCCGGAATATCATAACCTTATTCTTTTCCAGGAGGTATTTTTCCTCCTTTTCATAATCACGCAGGGCGATATAAACGAGGTCCGCATAACCGATCTTAGGCGCAATATTTCCGATATTCTTTAACTGGTACCAGTAATTCAGCGTTTCCTGATCAGGCTTATTAACACGGCAATCCAGGTTATCTTCATCCAGCAATACCGCAATTGGCATCCCATGCATATTACCCGATGGAGTGGTGTATGGTGAATGGATATCGGAATGAGCATCTACCCAAATTACCCCGACCTTCAATTTAGGAAAGGCCTTCCGGATACCTGATACGGTGCCTGCCGAACAGCTGTGATCTCCGGAAAGAAGAACGGGGAACTCTTTATTCTGAAGTGTCCTGCAAACCTCGTCTGCGATACGCTCCGTCATTGTAAGCACACCCGAAATCCGCTTTGCATGGGCGCTTCCGGACGACTCCAGGAGCAGGTGGTTTTCATTCGGAACCTCGGTGATCTTGTGCTGCTTAAAATACCTGCTGCCGACATCCAGCGCAGCGATCTTAATTGCATCACTGCCCAAACTGGATCCCCTCGTTCCTGCCCCTAATTCAGATTTAACCTCTAAAATTCTTATTTCACGCATGATCCTGCCTTGCCCAAGCTTTGCACGGGCAGGCGTAAAATTTTACGCCACCCTATGTGTTCTATGCTATATGCTTTTTATATCTTTGCCAAAATTATAAAAAAATGCAGAGTTACGCGGAGTTTCTTGATTTAAGCGTTGGTTTCCCTCAGGATGGTTTTGATATCATCGATGACGAACTATATTTCCACGATCTTAACCTCATGGAAATGATAGAAACCTATGGTTCGCCCCTTAGGTTTACCTACCTTCCCATCATAAGCAAGAAAATACAACAGGCTAAGCTTCTGTTTCAGACTGCTATTGTAAAAAACAATTACCGCGGAAGTTATAAGTATTGCTACTGTACAAAAAGCTCGCATTTCAGACATATTGTAGAGGAAGCACTGAAGAACGACATTCACCTCGAAACGTCCTCCGCCTTCGATATGCCCATGATCGATGCGCTTGAGAAAAAGGGAGTACTGAACAAGGATATCACAGTTATCTGTAACGGATTCAAAACCTTTCAATACAAACAATACATCATTGACATGCTTCATGATGGATTTAAGAATATCGTTCCCGTACTGGATAATAAAGAAGAGTTCAATATATATGATGACGAGCTGGACATTCCCTGCAATCTTGGGATGCGTATCGCTGCTGAAGAGCAGCCGGATTCACAGTTCTATACATCCAGACTTGGCATCAGGCTTGAGGATATAATCGATTTCTACAATCATAAAATAGCCCAGAACCCTAACTTCAAAGTTAAGCTTCTGCACTTCTTTATTAATTCTGGAATTTCAGATACTCCCTACTACTGGAATGAGCTCGAGAAGTATGTGACCCTTTACTGCAAGTTTAAAAAAATAAATCCTGACCTGGATACGCTTGATATCGGGGGCGGGATGCCGTTTAAGGATTCGCTGGTTTTCGACTTCGATTATGAGTACATGGTAAATGAGATCGTGAAGCGTATTAAAGAGATCTGCGCAGAGCATGATGTTATTGAGCCGGATATTATCACTGAGTTCGGGAAATATACTGTTGCTGAGGCTTCGGGAATATTATATAAAGTACTGGGCCGTAAACAACAGAACGACCGGGAAAAATGGCTGATGCTTGACGGTTCTTTTATTACAAACCTGCCTGATGTCTGGGCATTGAACCAGAAATACATCCTTGCCCCGGTTAATAACTGGGATTCTGAATACGAACGCGTTAACCTGGGCGGCATTACCTGCGATGGTCAGGATTATTACAGCCAGGAGGCCCATATGAACAACGTTTTCATGCCAAAGACACGGAAAGTCCAATATCTGGGATTTTTCCATACCGGGGCTTACCAGGAAGTACTTAGTGGTTATGGTGGGATACATCATTGCTTGCTGCCTTCACCTAAACATGTGATCATTCGCCGCAACCGCGATGAGACTTTTAACTTTGAAGTATTTGGTGAGGAGCAGAATAGTAAGCAGGTGTTGAAGATATTGGGATACTAACCGGTTGTAGAATTTTTAACGCCCGCCCGGATGAATACCGTTCGGACGGGCAGAGGGCGCAAAGGTTTTCGCAAAGGTCGTAGAGTACCAGCTTGACCCTTATAAGGCGTTATAAAAACTTTGCACTCTTTGCGTGTACTCTGCGTCCTCTGCGTTTAAATAAACGCGTAGTATAATCTTATCATTCATGAAAAATATTTGTCTTTTAATGTTATGCGCCTTACCATTCACATCCTGCTCGCAAAGCAATCAAAAAGAAACGGTTAGTCCGCCAATAACCCAGACAAGCCTTCCTGACACTTTCACTACGCTCAAATTTGAGTTAGACGGCAAACCCTGCATGGCGGTGATCAACAACAAGTTCAAAGATTTCAAAGGAAAAGCAGAATATTCGCTTTCGCTGTTCTTAACGGTAAAAACCATTGAGAAAGATGCTAACGGACATCCCACTGAAAAGGAATCCGTGTTATTCCATGAACTTCAGGCCAGGATTATGAAGGACCTGGGCCTGATATTACCCTATTGCCATACAGGAACTACAACCATGAATGGCTACAGAGACATCCTGTTATACATCAGTCCGTCAGACCAGGACAAAGCAATAGCTGTCCTAAACAAGATAAAGCAGGAAAATCCGCGATTCGAATCGTACACTTTCGAACCGGATCCGGAGTGGGAAGCAGTCGCTTCCTTCTATGAAGCAATTCCGGCGAAGAATTAGGAATCAAACTTATCAAGCAATTTGACAAGTGTCGCAAAATCTTTGGGGTACGGCGCCTCGAAGGTCATTTCTGTGTTCTCGTCAATTTTGAAGCTCACCTGCCTGGCATGTAAAGCAAAACGTTTCATAACCGGCAGTTCCTCCTGATCTTTCCCGATCCGGTAGCTGCGCTTTATCTGCGACAATAGAACAGGCTGCCCGCCATACATCTCGTCTCCCGCGATATTAGCTCTTTGCGAGGCCAGGTGGATCCTGATCTGGTGCATACGCCCGGTTATGGGCCTGCACTCTACAAGTGTATAATGTTTATAGTATTTGAGCGTGTTGAAGATCGTCACCGCCGGCTTTCCTTCCTGCCGGCTTATAGCCACATTTTTTCCGCCAAGATTTAAGATCGGCAGGTCAACATGAAGGTCTTCGAAAACGTGGGTGCCGTTAATAATCGCATGATAAACCTTATTTACCTTTCGATGCTCAAACTGCATTGACACCAGACGATAGGTCTCAGGATTCTTGGCGATTATCAGAGCTCCCGAGGTTTCCCTGTCCAGACGGTGGCATATCTGTGCATCAGCAGAATATTGCTTCGCTAAACGCAGCAAATTTATCTCCCCGCCTTCCCGGTCATCGAGCGAGCTTAAAAAGGCAGGCTTATTGACAACGATCAGATTGTCATTCTCAAAAATAATCAGGTCTTCGAACTTTGGAAACTTCACGGGAACGGGTTTTGCCGTAAAGGTAGGAAATTGCAGTGAGCTACTTCGCCTCAAACTTATACCCAACCCCTTTAACAGTGGTCACATACGTATCTCCAAGCTTCTCCCTGAGTTTCCGTATATGTACGTCGATTGTACGGTTGGTTACAACCACAGATTCTTCCCAAATATTCTTCAGGATCACATCACGGGTATAAACTTTTCCCGGCTTAGACGCCAGAAGGTATAATAATTCAAATTCCTTTTTTGCCAGCGTGATCCGTTCTCCTTTACGGAAGACAAGAAACGCCTCGCGGTCAATGATGAGGTCAGCTATCTCCAACTTATTATCTTCCTCAGCTTCCGTCTGAACGTTCCGTCTCAATATTGCATTAACGCGGCTGGTCAATGCTCTTGGCTTAATCGGCTTGGCTATGTAATCGTCGGCTCCTACGTTAAAACCGGCTATTTCGGAGTATTCTTCACTTCTGGCTGTCAGGAATACCATAAATGTGTTCTTGAATTCATTCATGGTTCTCAGTATGCGGCAGGCTTCGATACCATCCATTTTAGGCATCATGATGTCGAGTATTATAAGATCCGGAAGTATGCGTTTTGCTTCCGTAACCGCCTCCTGGCCATTAGTAGCTGTATAAACCTGGTACCCTTCTTTCTTGAGATTATACTCTATAAGCTCCCGGATATCCGGTTCATCATCAACAATCAGAATCTTATGCTTAGCTGTACTCATACATGAAATATTTTTACAATAGTACGCGGTTAATGGCACTAAATGGTTAACCCAGCATTAAGAAATTGTAAACAAGGCTGATAGCTTAACAATTTATTAAGTTTATTTCAATGTTTCAGACAGGAATTTTTCAAGATCGGCGCCTCTCAAATTTTTAGCTACGATCTTACCCTCACGGTCTATCATAAACGATGCAGGTATGGCGTCAACCTTATACAGGGCAGCAACTTTACTATCCCATCTTTTCAGGTCAGAAACATGGTTCCATCTCAGGTTGTCGGAATTAATTGCCCTTACCCAATCGCCCTTATCATCATCCAGTGACACACCGAACACATCAAATCCTTTGGCAGCAAAAGCTTTATGCTGTTTCACAATATTAGGATTTTCCTCGCGGCAAGGCGCACACCAGGATGCCCAAAAATCAAGCAGCACGTACTTCCCTTTATATTCTGACAACTTCACGGGAACACCATCAGGATTGTTTAATACAAAATCCGGTGCCGGCTGCCCAACTGATACCAGCTTGAGTCCTGCCATTTTCTCCACGAACGTCTGTACAGCCTTATTGTTAGGGAACTTTGATCTTATTTCTTCAGCGTATTTGATCAGCTCCAACTCGTATTTATTCTGATCTATTGTGCCCGCAGCATAAAAGGCCGCCAGGTTGTCCTTATTTTCCTGGACAAACTTAAACACTGTTTCCGAATACTTATCCAGGTTAGCTTGGAACTCTGGCATAATAGCATTGAATATAGAGTCCTTTTTTGCAGGATCTGCGTCTACCTTTTCAGCATATTCTGATTGAAGCCGCTGATAGATTTTTCCGAAATCAGTTTGAATATTGTTTATATCCTGAACTTTCTTCGACTCTTCCGATCCCGAAATAGTATAGGCATTTGTGGTATCTGCGTAATTGGTATTAAGCTCTATCTCCTCCCCGTTCTTTCCTATTACTAAAAAGTTCTTCTCACCTACAACCAGCGTGTAGAAATTAGATTCAGGCGCAACCCGTCTGAATTTAAATTTACTATCCTCGTTCAGGAAAGCCGAATCTACAAGCGAGTCTGCCTCATAAAGAAGGATCTTTTTTAGTTCGCCGGGGTTATCTACTTTCCCGGAAATGCTAAGCTCATTATTATTCTTGCAGGAAGCCGCAAATAATATAGCCATAAAGGCTGCTACAACTAGTTTCTTCATTTACTTTCTAATTTTTTAACTACTAATTTACTCGCGGTCTGTGGGTTGATCTTTCCTTTAGACCGTTTCATTATATCGCCCATGAACAAGCCCAAAACACCTTTTTTACCATTGCGATATTCTTTTACCTTGTCCGGATAGTTTCCAAGCACCTCATCAATGATCAGGCCTAACTCATCATCGGCAGTGTCGATCAGAACCTCCAAAGCTGTTGCAACATCCTCTGCCGATAAATCCGGCTTCCGGATCATTTCCGGAAATACCTTCTGAGCAGCTACGGAATAGTTTAATTTCTCCGAATCCACCAGGTTTAACAGTCCTGCCAGTTTTACTGGGCTCAGGCTGAATTCAGAAATAGATTTACCCTGATCGTTCAAATACGACCTTACAGGTCCGATCAGCCAGTTAGCTGCCGCCTTATAATTACTGGCATGGGATATCAATTCTTCGAAAAATAAAGCCGTTTCCTTTTCGGACGACAGTAAGTGAGCATCATAATCTGATAAGCCCAGCTCAGCGGTATAGCGTTCTATCTTTTCTGCCGGAAGTTCGGGAATACTTGCTGCTATCTTCTGAATGTATTCTTCTTTCAAAATCAGGGGCGGCAGATCAGGTTCAGGAAAGTAGCGATAATCATTAGCCATTTCCTTACTCCTCAAAGGACTGGTGCTTCCCGATTCGGCATCAAAATTCAGGGTGTTCTGGTCAATGTAGCCACCATCCTCGAGAATACCAACCTGGCGTATAAATTCATGCTCGATAGCACGCTGCAAATTACGGATCGAGTTGAGATTCTTCACTTCACACCTGTTGCCGTATCCTTGTGAATCCTTCAGACGAACGGAGATATTCGCGTCACACCGGATGCTTCCTTCTTCCATATTAGCATCGCTGATATCGAGGTATTTAACCAGCTTCCTGATCTCATTTAAATAGGCCGCAGCCTCCGCTGCAGACCGGATATCGGGTTCCGAAACGATTTCTATAAGCGGTACGCCAGCCCGGTTAAGGTCAATTAAAGAATCAGCTGGGTCCTGGTCGTGCATGCTTTTACCGGCATCATCTTCCATATGTATCCGGTGTATCCTGATCCTCCTTTTGGACTGGTCAGCAGATTCTACATCGATATAGCCCGATGTGCATATCGGCTCGCTATCCTGGGTAGTCTGGAAACCTTTGGGCAGATCCGCATAGAAATAATTCTTTCGATCGAAGTGTGTATAGGTATTTATATTGCAGTGAGTTGCCAGTCCCATTTTGATGGCATATTCGACAACCTTTCCATTCAGCTTCGGAAGGGTCCCGGGCAGACCAAGGCTGACGGGGCTGATATGCTCGTTCGGGCCTGCACCAAAACCTGCAGAATCAGTCGAAAATATCTTGCTTTCGGTCGACAGCTGCACATGCACCTCAAGCCCGACAACTAACTCGTATTTATCTTTAACGCTCTCTGGAATAACCTTCATTAAAATTAAAATCTATGCAAAGATAGTATAAGTTGAGAGTTGAAAGGTGAAAACTGAAAGCTGAAAGTGGAAGATTGGCTATTACCGTGCTCATTCGGTCGTTACAGCTGCTTCAGTTTTCCCTTTTCAGTTTTCAGTTTATAAAAGCCCTCGCCTTAATTAAAGCCCTGTCTATCCCCGAAGCATCCTTCCCTCCCGCCGTAGCAAAGAAAGGTTGTCCGCCGCCGCCGCCTTGAATCTCTTTAGCCAGTTCGCGTACAATAACTCCCGCATTAAGGCCCTTTTCTTTTACCAGGTTTTCTGAGATCATCACCGTGAGACTTGGTTTGCCTTCAATGTCTGATGCAAGTACCAGGAAAAGATTATCTAATATATCTTTCAGGGAATAAGCCAGGTTTTTGATGGCATCGGCATTGGGCAGATCTACCTTCTGAGCCAGGAAGTTTATACCGTTTATATTCTCAGCCAGCTTAGCAAGCTCATGCTTCATACCGGCAGATCTCTCCAGGATATTTTTATCAATTTCCTTTTTTAGACGGACATTTTCCTCCATCAATGCTTCAACAGCCTTATGCAGGTCTTTCGGGCTTTTAAGAAGATCCTTAAGCGCAGCGACCTGGCCGATCTGATCGTTTAGATACTGTTCAGATCTTTCGCCGCTAATTGCTTCGATCCGTCGTACCCCCGCAGCAACAGCACTCTCTGAAATTATCTTAAAGAATCCTATCTGGCCGGTTGCTTTCACATGGGTCCCGCCGCAAAGCTCTTTTGAAAATTGATCGTCGAAGGTTATTACCCTCACATAATCACCATACTTTTCACCAAAAAGCGCAGTTACACCTGATTTGATAGCTTCCTGGTAAGGTACTGAACGCTCCTCTTTCAGGGATATGTTCTCGCGGATCCTGGCGTTCACTATCTGCTCTATTTTTGTGATCTCTTCCGCTGTTACTTTAGAAAAATGTGAAAAATCAAACCTTAAATAGTCTGCGTTCACTAAAGAGCCCTTCTGGTTTACGTGATCTCCCAGCACCTGCTTTAAGGCCGCATGCAGCAAGTGCGTGGCGGAGTGGTTATTCTCTGTTGGTATGCGCTTCGAGGGGTCGACCATGGCCCAGAAAGGACCCGAAAGCTCATCAGGCAATGTATCCACATAATGGATGATAAGCCCGTTTTCTTTTTTTGTATCCGTTACCGGATATTCAAACAAACGCGAAGCATCCTCCAGCTTACCTGTATCTCCCGCCTGTCCGCCGCTTTCCGCATAGAACGGCGTACGGCTCAGCACAAGCTGGAACTGGTCCTTGCCTTTCGCGGTGACCTTGCGGTACTTAAGTATCTTGCATTCTGATTCCAGCTCATCGTAACCTACAAATTCAACATCGTCGCCCTCATTTACAATCACCCAGTCGCTGGTGTCAATAGCTGTAGCTGCGCGGGAACGGTTCTTTTGCTGCTGGAGCTCTGTCTCAAAACCAGTCATATCCACTGTCCAGCCCTTTTCGCGTGCCATAAGCTCTGTGAGATCTATGGGAAATCCGAAAGTATCGTACAGTTCGAAAGCAAAGTCACCTTTGATGCGCTTATCATTTGTTTCAAAACGCTCGAAGCGCTGAATTCCGGTAGCCAAAGTTCTCAGGAAAGAGTTCTCTTCTTCCAGCACCACCTTCTGCACAAAATCCTGCTGTTTCTTCAATTCAGGAAAAACGCCGTCAAATTGCTCCGCGAGAATTGGCACAAGCTGGTTCAAGAATGGCTCTTTAAAATCCAGGAATGTATATGAATACCTCACCGCCCGGCGCAATATCCTGCGAATTACGTATCCTGCCTTATTATTGGCCGGCAATGTTCCATCAGCGATACAAAAACAGATCGCCCGGATATGATCGGCCATCACACGCATAGCAATATCCGTCTTCTCGTCTTTACCATATATAATCCCGGAACGGCCGGCAATAAACTGGATCAAAGGCTGGAAAACATCCGTATCATAATTAGATTCTTTCTTCTGGATCACCCGCACAAGGCGTTCAAGTCCCATTCCGGTATCAACGTGCTGGTTCGGTAACTTCTCCAGTGCCCCGTTTTTCAGGCGGTTAAACTGCATAAACACATTGTTCCAGATTTCGATCACCTGGGGATCATCCTGGTTTACCAGCGTCTTACCATTAACCTTTAAACGTTCGGCTTCAGGTCTCATATCCACGTGGATCTCCGAGCAGGGGCCGCAGGGGCCGGTCTCGCCCATCTCCCAGAAATTATCCTTCTTATTTCCTAAGATGATCCGGTCTTCGGCGATGTATTGTTTCCAGATATCGAATGCTTCCTGATCCATGGGAAGCCCTTCCTTTTCGTCACCCTCGAAGACAGAAACATATAACTGGTCTTTAGGAATTTTATAAACTTCGGTGAGCAGTTCCCAACTCCAGGCAATAGCCTCCCTTTTGAAATAATCTCCAAAGCTCCAGTTGCCCAGCATCTCGAACATCGTATGGTGATAAGTATCAATTCCCACCTCTTCGAGGTCGTTATGTTTGCCCGAAACACGAAGGCAACGCTGTGTGTCGGCCACCCTTGGATATTTAACAGGCGCTTCTCCTAAAAACAGGTCTTTAAATTGGTTCATCCCCGCATTCGTAAACATCAGTGTCGGATCGTTCTTAACAACTATCGGCGCTGATGGCACGATCTGGTGCCCTTTACTCTTGAAAAAGTCTAAAAATCCCTGTCGTATCTCTTTGGTAGTCATGCTTTATATGAAAGGTGCAAATATAAGGAGATGGAGCGAGAAACGAGTTATGAGAAGCGAGAAACGAGGAACGCCAATGAATTTAAACTCATGCTTTCGATTCTCAAATTTATCTTACTTTTATACCATCAATTTCCCTGGCATGCCTTACAAAGAACGCGACATAAACAAACTCTACTACACCATGGGTGAAGTAACCGATATGTTTGACGTAAACGCTTCCCAGATCCGCTTCTATGAGCGTGAATTTGAGATCCTGCAGCCCAAGAAAAACAAAAAAGGCAACAGGCTCTTCACCCCTGATGACGTGGAAAACCTGAAGATCATCTTTAACCTGGTCAAAGAAAGAGGATATACATTACAAGGCGCCAAAGATTATCTAAGGAATAATAAAAGTGAGGTAAAGGAAAACCAAAAAGTCATTGATTCGTTAGAGCGTTTAAAGCAGTTTCTTCTTGAAGTTAAAGAACAGCTTTAATGTATGACGCAAGCTCAAAAACCTCCCGGGAAGCCAGTTAAGATCTTATTCGTTATAAACCATAAATCCGGCAGGGGAAATGATGATTCGCTTAAAGACTTGATAGCCGAACAAGCGAAATCACAGGATTTTGACCCGCAGATCTATAGCATGAGCGGTAATGATGAAGCACGCATCCGTGCCGAGATCAAACGTTTTTCACCGGCTATCGTAGCTGCTGCGGGCGGCGATGGCACGATAAAAATGATGGCCGAAATTCTGGCAGGCACTAAGACTGTGTTAGCAATAATTCCCTACGGATCTGCCAATGGCATGGCCAAAGAACTTGCGATCAATGATATAAATATTGCTCTTCAACTACTGTCAAAGGGTGAGAAGAAAGCTATCGACCTGATAAATATCAATAACGAGGTCTGTATCCATCTCGCTGATGTGGGATTAAATGCCCGCGTTGTCAAGCGCTTCGAAAAAGACCCAAGGCGCGGGAAGCTAACCTATGCCAAGCATCTCTTTGGAGAGATGTTCTTCCTGAAGAACTATCGCTTTCAGATTGCTTATGACGATAAGGAGATACGGCGGAAAGGCGTGTCCATTACCTTCGCCAATGCATCTAAATATGGTACAGGCGCTGTCATAAATCCTAAGGGAGTTATAGATGATGGCAGGTTTGAACTGGTCATCGTTAAACCATTCCCGCGGGTACAATTACTTAGCATAGCCTGGAAAATGTTCCGGGGGCAGCTCCACACTTCTGACTACGTGGAGATCATTCCCTGTACAAACGCAAGTGTTGTCAGCAACAGGAAGACCACCCTTCAGATCGATGGTGAAGTGATCGGCAAGGTTAAAGAAATAAACCTTTTTGTTATGCCCAAAGCCTTAACGGTACTGGTTCCACCTACTCCTTAAGAAAGTTTATTCTCATAAACCATTACTCCATTTTGTGATACAGGGTCAACAACCCAGGCAGAAAGAACGGGAGGCATGCTATCCTCAAACCTGATCTTAAAAAAACCTTTAGCTTTCATTCCAAACCGGAGATTTTTACCTTCCTGTAATACATACTTAAGCTTTGACCCGGCGCCGCTAACAACATAATGATTGTTGTCTTTGATAATATGCTGCAGGTTATGTTCATGACCGGCGACATAGATAAGACCTTTATGGGCTTTAAATATTTCGATCAGCCGCTTGCGCAGATAGCGGTACCTGGGATGAGCGATATCTTCCCTGGCACCGAAATATTTACGATACATAGGCAATAGTGAACCCAGGAATGGCAAAGGGACATAGGCCTTCTTATGATAGATAGTGAAGGGAAAAAGGTGATGACGGAGCTTGTATCTTCCCCCGTGGATGGCATAGCTGTAAACAGGCGCATGACCAGCAATAATTACCTGCTTTCCCTTATTGCTATCAAGTATTTTTTCCAGGTGCTCAAAAAATTCCTTTTCTGATCCGACCCTGCAACCGCATGCCTGTCCGATCGGCCGGAAACCGGGCTGCAGCCACCACTGGGTATTGATCAGTACCAGCGTGAGTGCAGAATTTATGTTAATTTCCGTGGGTCCGGGACAACCCTGTGAGGGAAACATTACCGGCTGATCAAACAATTTTTCGAGGTATTTCTCCTGCCTGAGAATATATTCATAGCCGTCTTTGCGGCCCTTGTTCCAGTCGTGATTCCCGGAGATAAACAGCACCTTGCCATGGTAATCTTTCATGGCTTCGTGATGCGCTTTTAGCGCATCCTCAGCGTCCTTATAGAGAATATTGGTTTTGGGAGGCAAACCCCGGGGATAAATGTTATCGCCGAGAAACATCACGGCCGAGTGCTGGTCCTTATCGAAATGGCATTTAAGAGTTTCGAGGACCGGGTCGGGCTTATGGCGGTTGACATTTCCTGTATCTCCTATCAGGAATACTTCATAAGGCTTATTTTCAATATTCCTGGCTTGCATCTGCTAAGTATACTATTACAAACCGGATAAGAGTGATCCTGTTTTAGCTACCATTCCATTTTTTCCTTATTCAGGAAAGCGGCGATGCCCTTTTTACAATCGGCCGATGATCGTGTGCGGACGTTTAATTTGATGGCTTCCTCCAGACTATCTTCAAGCGGAAGGTTATGCGCGGTGTTAAGAAGTTGCTTGGTCAGGGAAACTGATTGTCCGGAAACATTTACGGATAGTCTCTCGGCATACTCTGTGACAGCAACGGCGATCCCGTCTTTACTTACTACAAAATTGATAAGCCCATAATCAGATGCCGTAGCCGCATCAACAAGGTCGCCTGTCAGCAACATTTCCTTGGCACGCCCTTCGCCAAGCTTCCTTACCAGGAAGCAGGTAACAAGTGCAGGAACAAATCCAATTTTTACTTCTGTATAACCGAATTTGGCTTCCGGAACGGCGAAAACAATATCACATACAGCAGCGAGTCCGCAGCCCCCTGCTATTGCGTGGCCCTCAACCTGAGCTATAACAAGCTTGGGGAGCGTATAAATACTGTACAAAAGTTCTTTTATTGCGATCGTATCTTCGAGATCGTCCTGCGAAGAATTATTTTGAAGCGCCTGAAGATATTCGAGGTCGGCGCCCGCACTGAAAACCTCGCCCCTGGCTTTAAGCACAATAATTTTCACGTTCTCATCATGTCCGGCCCGAAGTAAAAGGTCGGTCAAAGCCTCTACCAGCTCCGGGTTTAGGGCATTTCTTTTCTCAGGCCGGTTGAGAGTAATGTAGGCAACGCGGTTTTGGGTCTTATAGTCTGCTAGCTCGTTCAAGGCTCATCGTTTTGGTACCTAACCAAAAATAGCTCAAATTCTAAAACTTGTCTGTTTTTTGTTTTTGGATTAAGCATTTTTTTCCACGCCATGTCTTAAAGATCAATAACGAGTGCCCCCGTTCGTTTTAACACATCGCAGCGAAGGTTTAGCAGCTTAGCTTCCGAAACCCATTTCTTAACTTTATAATCCGGATTGTTTGCTTCTATAATAAGCCTGTTAAATCTGAGGCTAGCTCTGATGTTCCCCACCGTTGTGTTTGGACTGCCGCTGATTAGGACTGCATCAATTTTCAGGATAGTTGAGAAGCGCAGTTTATCAAGGTCTTTGTTCCATCTCAGGATCCTATAGTCAGCGAACTGGTAAAAGTTGGGGGCAATGGCGTAGGAATCGTCCTCGAAAGTATCTCCTGAGTGGTGAAATCTTTCGTATTCTGACCCTCTGCTTTTCACTGCCGGCATAACAGAAAAACCCATCGCCTTGTCAGATTTATCCAGGTCGCTTATTATAACGCTTCTATGATCAGAAATATAAGCTATTGCGGTATTCTTCCTGAGGACATAAATTATAATCTGATTCAGTTTAGAATTCGCAAGCCAGCGTACATTAAAACTTATACAAAGAATGATGATTAAGAATATTGCGGGAAATATGAGCTTGCCGTACTTCTTTGAGATTAGCAAGCTTATGAAAATCAAAGTCAACCCTATCAATATGCACTCAAGCGCACTGATCCAAATCCCATCCCAGCTTGACAAAGGTAAGTTCTCGATGTAGTAAAGGATGCTATTTGTAAAGTTGATCAGCCAGGACAGGGCTGTACCCAGGTAAAATAACAACATCGATCCCGGAAGAAACATAAATATGATGCCCGCATACATGATCACAGCAACAGGCACTACAATAAACAGGTTACTTAAAAGAAAATACAGGGGGAATTGATGAAAATAATAGATACTGACCGGGAATGTAGCAAGCTGAGCGGCGACAGAAAGTGCATTGTAGCTCCAGATATGATCAAGCAGCCGGTTTCTGACATAAAGGGCCCGATAGATCCTTGGATGAAAGTACACGAGGCCGGTTACCGCAAGATAGGATAACTGGAAGCCCGCGTCTACCAGGTAAAAAGGATTGTACAGCAACAGGAAAAATGCAGATATTGCTATTAAATTATACGTATTCTGATGCCTGTTTAACGCTTTGCCCAATACGATGAAACTGAGCATCACCGCTGCGCGTGACGCTGGTGCCGAGAAACCGCTTATCATGGCATAAAACCATATGGCTAAGATGATAAGTATTGCCCGGATCAGCCTTGTGCGGCTGGTCCTGTCCATAAATTTCAGCAGCGCTGAAAGAACCATGAACACAATTCCGACATGCATTCCCGAAACCGACAGCACGTGCATCGTTCCGGTCTTAGAATATGCTTCGACAAGCTCCCGGCTTAGCTCTGCACGATAACCCAGGATCAGAGTTGACGCAAATGCTGCTGCGTCCTTATCGCGCAGATATTCAGTGAATTTGTTCACTAGCTGCTTCCGAAGACATAATGCAAATGAAATCAGTTTGTTTCCTTCGTTGCGTTCTACAATAAATACCTGGTTCTGCTTTAAAAATGCCTGATAATAAATTTGCCGCTTAGCAAGATAGGAGCGGTAATCAAACTCTCGGGGGTTATAGGGAGGCTCAACCGGGTTATATGAAGCCGGCATAAGGATAACATCACCATAACGGAGATCAAAATTCCCGGTGCTGTCTGCCTGAACAGAAATCATGATCTTTCCCGTTGCGGAACTTTTTTTGCCCAGGTCATAACTCCCCCTTACTTCAGATTCAAACCTTAAAATATGCCGGGAGGATCTGGGTTCACTTTTAACTGCCACAAGCAGTGCCTCTGCTTTCTGGCGACTGTAATGTGTATCATCAAACTTCTCCGAAAAACTAACAGTAAGCCAGTAACCTCCCAGAAAAATAAAAACATGCAGCAAAGAGCCCACCAGCCACCTGCATCGATAAAGGGAAAGCCGTTTATAGCTAACTATGAGAAACGAAAACGCCAGCAAACTCACTAGAGCAAGGACAAAAGCTGCATCACAGGCTGCATCCTGCATGAAGATATATCCCAGGAAGATCCCGGTAATTAACGGAATTACCAGTCTTACAAATGGTATTTCACCCTGATAAAACATTTCAGATCTGAAGGCGAACCTGCAGCTTGACATCAGATCTTCGATTGCCGTTGATCATATCGTAGCCGGAACCTACTGTCTCCTGCCCGCTAAAGCTTTGTACTGCATATCGTAACCAGACATCTATTCCTTTCCCCATCTTATAACGGCCATTTATGTAACATCGCAAACCTCTCCCCTGATAAGCAGGAACCGAGTACCCATAGAGCACGTCATTTTCGTACGCATAGATCCGGGAATTAAAGCCGGAGGTATCGAATATCGCAAAGCGTATATTACCGGAGAACCTCGAATTTAACGGATTATAAATTACATCCTGGTAGCTTACAAAACCATATTCATTGGCTAACCAGCCTTTTTTATATATTGATACCTCTGCCCTGTTCCTTAGTGAAAAGGAACTGTTTAGTTTGTAATTTAGTTCTAAACGATAAGTCTGCTTATCGACATGGTCAAGCCCGCCGGCAGGACTCTCCACGTCTGAATTCTCTTCCCTGATCTGTTTCCTGAACCTTGCGGAAATCCTGAAGCGTTTATCGAAATTATAAGCCAACTGGGCGTACAGCTCGTATCCGCGTGAAGGCGCGTCGACCCTGAACTTAAGCCAGGGGAAGCTGAAATAGTCAAAGTAGCCTGCCAGTTCGAGTTTATTGCTGAACTTTATCGTGAGCCCCGAGTAAAGGCCTTTCTCATTAGCTGCAATAGTTGACTCGGAAAGTGCCTGATTAAAGAAAGAGTGGTAATCCCTTGCATAATTGCGATATAGAACGGCTATGGAAACCTGGTCGGAAATACTAGAAAGCAGGCCATTTAAAAAAGCGGATCCCGATAAAATACTGTGGGCAGCTTCTCCAAAGAAATAAGTATTTCTAAATGTGTAACTATAATGCAGACCAATATTCGTCAGAGATGTTCCTTCAAAGTTATACTTTTCATAAAGTGAACTTCCTTCAGCATGCGGCCTGTTCATCTTCGTTCTGTAGGCAGTAAATCCCAGGCTTAACCCCGAGCTCGAATACTTTGAATTCATGCCATACACCAGCTGGGAAACGTTGTTCTTATTTTCCATTTCCGTATCCGACCTGTGAAGGCCGCTTACTATTAAAGAGTTAATCTCCTGCCGGTCATCACTTAAGGACGCGTCCATCCTTTTATAAGAGATGAATGGGCTAACCGAAAACTTCTTATACCCTATTGTAGCTGCGATTCCTCTTAATAGGGACGACTCATTGACGGAGCTATACGGTCGTAAGCCCATATCCTGCTTCGCAACCGAGGTTAAAGCCGCGCCCTTTCCAAAACCGAGTCCCGACCACATCGTCAGACCCTGGCCAAACTGCAGGGAATAGTCACCAGCGACAAACTTTCTTATTAACCTCCCGCCCTTTATAAAAACACTGGCAGAATAAAAGTCAAATCCCTTTCCAGACTTGGCCAGAAATGACTCACCCGCGTCCTTTTCCATATTCAGGGACAGCAAGAGCTTATCAGCGTAATTATACCGGTATCTTGTAAAAACCCGAACGGCCGATCCCGAATAAACCGGGTCTTCAGCCCCTGATGTGCGGAAGCCTTCCTGTCTTTCCAGGACGCGCCCCAACCTGATGATCAGATCATGTTCGCTTTTACGCAGCAGACCATTGAAGGAAATGCCCCTTAATAGCTCTGGCGGATCGATCACTACAAAATTGCTTAGCCAGCGCACTGTTTCCTCATCAAACGCATCAATACCCTGCAGCTCCAATACATGTTGAAACAAACCACTTTCCGCCCGGTGGGCGATCAGGTTATCAACCTGAACAGGTGAAAGAAAGAAAAGACCCTGAAGCTCCTCTTTATCTGCCTTATTGATATTGATGGGATGTGCTTTGTAAAAATTTAGTCGCTCGGTAATTTCCGAATAGTCCGTATCCTCCGCAGCATTTTCAGCGATGTATTCCAGAATACGAGCCATAAGTGTTTCTGTATCAAACTGCCCCAGGCAGACAGAAGGCACCAGCAACAGCACCACTACGAGTTTCTTCATTTTAAAACTCATAACCCAGCGAAATTTGCGGAGTGTATCCCAGCGTGATGTGAGATGACACAGCGCCCTCAATAGAAACCTTCCTGTACTCCAACCCAAAACCGGCATATTGTTTAAAAGGATTCGCAGAAACTCCGCCACGGAGCGAAAACCAGTCAACAATCTTATATTCAAGCCCCGTCATTACATCCAGGGCGTAATCGAACGATTTTCTCACATCGGTGATCATCACCAGCCTGTCGGTAAAAGTATATAAGACACCAAATGACAATCGCACCGGCGTACCTGCACCGCTGCGCATACCACCGGGATTTGCCAGGTGGCTGGCTACTGTGAACTTTTCAGTTATCCGGAACTGAAAGCCGGCCTCCACATCAAACGAATTAGATGACCCATATTGAACAATGCTTAGCTGACTGTATCTGACGCCAATGGCAAGCCTTAATGAATGGCCAAATCCCATAGCATAGCTGATCCCTGCTTGCTGCTCTTTATAGGCATCAAACCCATATCTTTCCAGGCTGAGGCCAAATGCAGATCGCCTGTGCGGGATTACGAACACAGCCGATTGGGTACTAAGGTCGGGATCCAGCAAATGTCGCTGAAAAGCCAGGGCAAGAACGGGCCTCTTCATACCAGTAATACCAGCCGGATTCTGCTGCACTGCCCATACATCCTGCATCGCAATTCCCCCGGAGCCCATCGATACAAACCTGGGGCCAGGGTTCTTTTGACCGTAAATCTTAAAACTCAGGATAAAAAGAATAAGAAAGTACTTCATACCTGAATGTATAAAGGAGCAGCACGAGGTAGAAATGAAATTATTCAACGGTAGGTAACAGGTATTGGACGGTTTTCATAACTTGCGCTGATGTTAAAAAGCTTTGTCGTTTTTTTTCGGTTCTACGTGTTTTGGATCCTTTTCTTCGCCATTGAAAGATTAGTTTTCCTGCTATACTTTTCAGATAAATTGAAAGCGGTCAGTTTTGGCGAAAAGGCTGCCTCCTTCTGGTATGCCCTGCGACTCGATTCATCAATGGTTGCCTATATCTCGGCGCTGCCGCTAATCATTTACATCCTTTTCCTGTTTTTAAAACGCAGCTACCTCTCACGATCAGTACCCCGGGTCTTTGTTATAGTTCTTATTTGCGCGTTTTCAATTATCACCGCCTTTAATTTCAACCTGTACCGGGAATGGGGATCAAAGATCAACTACCGTGCTCTTGATATGGCATTTAACTCAACCAATGAAGCAATTGCGTCGGGCTCCTCATCTCCAATTCTTTTATCGGCACTGATACTTTTAGGACTAATTGCTGTTGGAATATTTTTATCGGAGAAATTAATTGACTACCGGCTGCAGGATACCGGGGCTTCCTTATTAAAAAAGATCTCGGGAAGCTTTCTCGTAGTCGCCATTTGTGCGCTGGTTATCCGGGGCGGATGGCAGCTTTCGCCGATAAACCAGAGTATGGCCTATTTCTCGAGCGAAACGATCTTGAACCACGCCGCTGTAAATACAGAATGGAACCTTTTGCAGGATGTGTTGAGTAATAAATACGGAAACGATAACCCTTATAAATACTATAGTCCCGGGGAAGCCAAAAAGATCGTTGACAGCTTATTCGAAAAACCGACCGACGAGAGCACAAACATCCTTACCACCACTAAGCCCAATGTCGTCCTGATTGTTATTGAAAGCTTTACAGCCGAACTGATCGAGAGCCTTGGCGGTGAGAAAGGAGTCGCTCCTAATATGACACAATTAAGCCGCGATGGACTGCTTTTTACTGATATCTATGCTGCAGCGGGCCGTACAGATAAGGGTATGATTGCGACCCTCAGTGCGTTCCCCGGTCAGGCTATCCGGAGTATCATGAAACAGAACGACAAACAGGAAAAGCTGCCGGGGATTGCCCGGGATTTCAAGTCCATCGGGTATAACACCTCGTTCTATTACGGCGGTGAGAGTGAGTTCTTTAACATGAAGTCGTATATATTAGGTCACGGTTATGATAAGCTCATAGACCAGCATTCTTTCGAGAAGAAAGATATGAACTCGAAGTGGGGAACTTATGACCATATGGTTTTCAGAAAAAATCTTAACGACCTCGGAAAAGAAGGACAGCCTTTCTTTTCTACCATTTTAACCCTAACGAACCACGAGCCCTTCGAACTGCCGGGAAAACCACATTTTCCGGGAGAAAACGTTGAAAATAAATTCAGGAGCACGTTCTTTTATACCGATTCATGCCTTGGTGCCTACATCCGGGAGGCCAGAAAAACCCACTGGTATAAAAATACATTATTTGTTATCCTTGCAGATCACAGTCACAGGCTGCCGGGCAATCTTGCCGAATATGATCCCAAACGCTACCGCATCCCGCTCTTATTCTATGGAGATGTAGTCAAACCTGAATTCCGTGGGCAAACGGTCAACAAGACCGGAAATCAAACTGATCTGGCTGCCACTCTGCTTACCCAGCTAAGCATCGACCCCTCGCGATACCAATGGAGCAGGGACTTACTCAACCCCGGCAACAAAGGCTTTGCTTTTTTTAATTGGGATAATGGTTTTGCTTTTGGGACGGAAGAGCAGATAGTGTCGTTTGACAATGTTGGGAAGAACATTATCTTACGAAAGAAGCCTGCTGATGCCCGGACTGACAAGGAGTTAACCTATTATGGGAAAGCCTATATGCAGAGGGTGTTTCAGGAGTATCTTGAGTATTAATGGTATCAGGAATCAGTAGTGTCCAGTTAAAATTAAACTACTACTCAAATGCGCTAACTATAACTTTAAAACAGGGGCTTTTATTAATGTTTTTAAAGCAAGCCCCCTATTATCAAAATTATAGGATAAGCACAATGAGGTTCCAGCTTTCCCCGGATGCTACTGAATCAAGATTCGGGGGTAGGTGGTATTGAGAAATGACTTATTTCGGAAGTTAAAAAACGAATTAAACCCGCAAGAAAACCGCAAGATCTCATCGGCTTTTCATGGTACATGCTAAGCACTGCTTAAGTACTGTCTAAGTACTGAGATAACACTAAGATAACACTGGGATAAAGCCCGCGTCTTTGTGCAGGTTTGAAAGCTTGGATTGGGGGTGTTTGCAGGAATATGCTTTCTGTTGAGAAGGTCGGATGAAACCTGAAACCAGAGTCGGAAGCCGGAGGTCTGAATTGGCAGGCCAAATGTCGAAGGCTGCGCTTGGACTAGCGGTTTAGACGCTGCAATTGGAGTGTGTCGTCTAAAGTCAGAAGCTGAATTATGATATCCGCAAATTATTTCGGTTAAAACTGAATATCACGCAGAATT
Source organism: Daejeonella sp. JGW-45 (assembly GCF_029360805.1). Lineage (GTDB taxonomy): Bacteria > Bacteroidota > Bacteroidia > Sphingobacteriales > Sphingobacteriaceae > Daejeonella. The sequence continues at coordinate 328,084 of NZ_JARKNC010000002.1, forward strand.
TCTCCTTATTTATCTAAAATATTCATAATTAAGAGAATTCTTCATTACGAATTTCACAATTCGTTATTCACCGTCGTTGCGAATTTCATAATTGCGAGTTAACCGGCATTGCGAAATACGTAATTACGGGTTAACCGGCATTGAAAATATGGTAAAAGTGCATTTTCATTGGAAATGAGGGCTTTTTTGAGTATATTATAATAGGAAATAAAGCACAAAATTGAAACTGAAAACTGAAGAATCATGGTGATCAAGGACCAGATTACTGAGATAGGATACGAGAGTATTTCTGGGAGTGAATGGAGAGTGAATGGAGAGTGAATAGATAGTGAATGAAATAGATTCGTCTCGAATGGGCGTTTTGAACGGTTTAGGTATAGGGCTTATATGCAGCCAGGCTCTGCTAAACCACGCCGGGGAGTATACATTCGATTTAGGCTGCCGTGATTTATTAAGGCCGTACTGGCGTATGGGTGTATTTTTTAACCATTAAAATTTAAGTATAGAGAAAGGAAAGAATAATGAGAGATGAGCAGGAATTAGATTTCGGGCTCGTTTGGATGAAGGAGTAACCAGGCAAAGAAAGACCTGCCACATGGTCAATAGCTTACTGTTGCTTTAAACACAAATACTGGTGCATTACAGTTATTGGGTTCGATTCCCCAATGGTGCCGTTAGTATGGTGAGTCCGCCCGGGCGGAAGTACACCGAACGCGAAACAGGCGGTAAGTATGAAGACTCTGCTAAAAGTTTTTTTAAGAGCTAAATATCAGGAACCACTGTTGTCCGGTTAAATTGGAATCTCTATAAAATATGTTTTTACGCCTTGCATCAGATGTTTTTTGCCGATTTTTAAAAGCAAGCCCCTCTATAAATACAAGTAGGCTTGACCCCGAAGGCGCCCGCCCGGATGAACACCGTTCGGACGGGGTCACATGTTTAATAGAAGAAATCATTCTAGCCCTTTCCGACCCCGGAGGTGGTCGTATGTGTTTGAAACTTCACATGCGACCACCTTCGGGGTCGATTTGTCGGAAATATCGATTACTATAAACATCCGACCGCCTTCGGGGGTCGAAAAGTAAAAATCTTTTAACCGGACACTAGTGTATCAAGAACCAAGAATCAAGACTTGAGGGTTGATGGCATTGATGATTGTCTTAAATATTCCGGCTGAGTCATTTGGAAGGGGCACCAGCAAGGATTAGTATAACGCCAGGACCGCTCGGTGGAAGATAATACCCGGTTTTACCCGCGTATCTTAATACCTGATACCTGATACCTGATACCTGACCCCTGATACTTATACGACTTCCTTCTCCAAACCTACTAACCATTTCCTGAACAAGTCCGCCTCAAACTGGACTGCTCTCTCAGCATGTCTTTCCCACTCCGGCGAAAAGTTTTTGAGCTGGACCAGCATTTCCTCCAGATGTCCCTCTTCTTCCAGAATAATCGATTTTACATTGACCTTGCTGCCGGTTGAATCAAGAACATCCTGGTAAACCGGGTAAAGTTCGTCGGCGCGGACCTCGATGGCGTAAGTCACTAAGAGGTATGCCGCGAACTTCAGCTCGTTACCGCTTAAGCTGAGTTCTGATTTAAGATATTTGCAGACCTGAACATCCAGCATATTCAGGTAGTACCGGCTATCGTGTGTTGCCAGCAGGTATTCGTCCCTGTAATCAGCGCATAGGCCTGCACCTAATTTCGATATCTGCTTTTTTAAGTAAAAGGCGTGCCGGTGTTCTTCGGCTGCATGCTTAAGTATGATCAGCGTTACGTCTGTTTTGTGTTCGCTGGCTGATATCTTACGCGCACCTGTATTCTCCATTAAGGATAACGTATTAAGCCATTTTGCGTGCTTGCTTGTATCGGCTACGATCGCCGTAAGTATTTGCTTGAAATCCATCTTAAAATTGCTCCAGGGCTTTTTCTATTTTTTGGTAAATATAATCCAGTTGCTCATTACTGATGCAATATGGAGGCATTATATAAATGATGTTACCCAGAGGACGTAAAATGACACCTTCCTGTAAAAAGAAATTATACAGGGTATCGCGCAGGCTGTTAAAATACGACGTACTATTCCCGGTTTCCCACTCAAGCGCCAGAACGGTCCCGGTCTGACGTACCGTTTTAAGCTTTGGGTTACCTTTGATTCTTGCTGCAAACGATTTGTGCCGGTGGACGATCCGGTTAATATCATCCCAGGTTTCATCCTTTAAGAGTATATCCAGACTTGCCAGCGCGGCAGAACATGCAACGGGGTTTGCCGTGAAGGAGTGCCCGTGAAATAAGGTTTTAAGCTTGTCCTCCGAAAGAAATGCATCATAGATCTTCTGGCTGGATGTAGTTAACCCGAGCGCCATTGTCCCACCCGTTATCCCTTTCGAAAAGCACATGATATCGGGCTGTGAACTTAACCAGGCAGAAGCAAACAATTTACCGGTTCGGCCAAACCCCGTCATCACTTCATCGGCTATGGTTAATATTCCCAGTTCCCCGCAATGAGCCATTAATTCGTCCAGGTAAAGCGCCTCGTACATGTTCATCCCGCCGGCACCCTGAATCAGGGGCTCGAAGATGAAAGCTGAAAGCTGAGAGCTGAGAGCTGAAAGCTGCGCTTTAAGGCGGTCAATGTTCTCTGCGCAGGGGAGGTCTATAAATTCTACGTCAAACAGCAATTGCTCAAATGGCCTGGTGAATGCGCTTCGTGAACTTACCGACATCGCGCCAAACGTATCCCCATGATAGGAATCTCTGAAGGCAAGCACTTTCGTTCTGGCCTGACCGGTATTGGCCCAGTACTGAAAACACATCTTAAGTGCCACTTCCACGGCCGTAGATCCATTATCTGAATAGAAGGCCTTTTTCTGATTATCGGGCAGGATAGCAAGCAGCCTTTCGGCAAGGTCTACTGCCGCAGGATGGGTAAAGCCCGCGAAAATCACGTGCTCAAGTGTCAGGAGTTGTTCGGCAACCCTTGCGGCTATATAGGGGTGCGCGTGGCCATGAATATTCACCCACCATGATGAAACTGCATCAATATACTTCTTGCCATCTTCTGCGATCAGATACACACCCTCTCCCTTCACTATCGGAACGGGTAGTGCAGCATTCTGCATTTGGGTGTACGGGTGCCATATTACTGCCTGATCGCGTTCTGCTAAAGATCTTTCTGCCATTTCTCTTTCAATAACTCTATAACCCGCTGATCGGTGGGAAAGGTAACATCCTCAACAGTCAGGTCCTCTATATTCTTCCATCTGAAAGCCTGCAGAAGGTTCCCTTCCGTATCGAAATCAAAGGCCTTATCCTTGAAATTCAATACAAGTTCTTTCTGTGGCTTAACTAAATAATAAACACTTATGATCTGGCTGTCGTTAAACACTGATTTAATATAGAAATCGGTTGTATAGAAGTGCTCGACAACCTCCACTTCGGCATCACACTCCTCAATGAATTCTCTTTTTAGTGCATCGATCAGCCCCTCGCCATACTCCAGTCCGCCGCCGGGGAATTTGCTGAAGCGGAAACCGTACTCCTCCTCATCACTCAGCAATATCTCGCCCAGGGGATTGATCAGCAAACCGTAAACACGTACATTGAATTTATACATCAGAAGAAAAGTGCTTTTTATTGCGGGTTACGTTTTCAATAGTCCAAACGATATCTGCCGTTCTTGGCTCTGACCTCACCGGGCAGGCTTGCATCCTGCAATAGTGACAACATTCGGGAATACACGGATCGGCATGAATAAAAAACTCGACAGATGAGTTAGCTTTGCTATTCATCATAGCATCTACTTCTGAAACCTCCTCGTGAACCTTGTTAAGATCAAAATAATAAGGTAGTGTCAGGTGACAATCGATATGAATATCAGGCCCATAGCGTTGAGTTCTAAGATTATGCATATCGATCCAGCTATCTTTCCGGTATGAGTTCAAAATCGAGATGACTTCATCGGCTGTTTCCAGATCCGATTCATCCATCAGGCCTGAAACCGACCTTCTCACCAGTTTATAACCACTGAAAATAATAAAGAAGCCGATGGCTATGGAAAAAACACTGTCCAGATAGTTCAGTCCGGTCAGATAGATCAGTATTAAGCCGGCTACGAGTCCGGCACTTGTATATGCATCGGCTTGAAGATGTTTCCCATCCGCAAACAAGGTCAGGGAATTCAGTTTTTTACTCTGACTAACCAGGTAGTAGCCCAGTACAAAATTGACAAACCCTGTTGCAGCTATGATTATCGTACCGTCTATCAGGTCATTGATTTCATGAGGGTAAACCAGGTTATAGGCTGACTTAAAGATAATGAGGATGCCGGCGATCACGATCAGGCTGCCTTCAATGAAAACCGAGAAGAACTCCACCTTACCATGCCCATAAGGATGGTTGTTATCCCGGGGTTGCGCGGCCACGTAAATGCTGTAAAAAGCGAACGCACTTGCCAGTACATTAACTATGCTCTCTGCCGCATCGGTGAGGATAGAATTAGACGAAGTGATAAAGTAGGCCGTAAACTTTGCCAGCATCAGCAGGATACCGATACCAAGCGAAATAAGAATTACTTTTTTTTGACTTTGCAAATCAGAAGCTTAGTTCAAACAAATTTAGACAATACATTAAAGCAATTTTTAAAATATTCGAAATTCCAGGGTCTTTTCTCTATAATTTTTGCATTCGCTAAGCAGGTTCCTATATTTGCCTTAATTATGAGCACATTATCAAACAGAATAAACTATTTATCCGAATCTGCCACGATAAAGATGGCAAAAATGGGCAGAGAACTGGCCGCTAAAGGCATAGACGTTATCAGTCTTAGTTTGGGAGAAACAGACTTTTACACTCCTGATTTCGTCAAGGCGGCGGCGAAAGACGCAATTGACAAGAATTTCTCCTACTATACACCGGTTCCCGGGTACCCTGAACTGCGAAAGGCTATAGCCGCCAAATTAAAGCGTGAAAATAATCTGGATTACGATTTCGATCAGATCGTTGTATCAACCGGGGCTAAACAATCGCTTGCTAATGCAATTCTTTGTGTAGTAAATCCTGGCGACGAGGTGATCATCCCTACTCCATACTGGGTATCCTATTCTGAACTGGTCAAGCTGGCCGAGGGTGAATCTGTTTTTATCAATACCACACTTGAAAGTGATTTCAAGATCACTCCTGAGGAGCTTGAGGCTGCGATAACCCCTAAAACTAAGCTTTTCATGTTCTCATCTCCAAACAATCCTACGGGAAGCGTTTATACCAAAGAGGAGCTTGCAGGTTTGGCGAAGGTATTTGAGAAATATCCTGAGATCTATATCATCTCTGATGAGATCTACGAACATATCAATTTTCTGAACGATCATGAGTCGATCGCACAGTTTGACAGCATCAAAGACCGCGTGATCATTATCAATGGCCTTTCTAAAGCCTATGCTATGACTGGCTGGAGAATTGGTTATTCAGCAACTAACAAAGCTCTCGCTGCTGCCTGCGATAAACTTCAAAGCCAGATCACCTCCGGTACCTGCTCCATCACTCAGAAAGCGGGTATTGCCGCGTACGAAGGCGGACTGGATACTATCCGGGAGATGAAAGCGGTATTTAAGGAACGCCGCGACCTTGTATATGGTTTATTGAAAGATATTCCCGGGTTGAAAGTCAATTTACCAGGCGGAGCGTTTTACTTCTTTCCGGATGTGAGTTCCTTTTTTGGTAAAACCACTCCTGATGGCTCAACTATAAAAAATGCAGAAGACGTTTCATTATATCTGCTTAATACCGGCCACGTAGCTACTGTAAGCGGGGATTCATTCGGCGATCCGAATTCTATCCGTCTTTCCTACGCTGCGGCAAATGAGAAACTGGTAGAAGCTATGAAACGTATCAAAGAAGCATTAGGCGCCTTGAAATAAAAACATTCTTACTGGTTTCGTATCACAGAACCTATAAAATCATCACATGACTGGTATCTTCAATAAATTCAACTCATTGAATATCCTGATTATCGGTGATGTGATGATTGATAGCTATGTATGGGGGAAAATAGATAGAGTGTCGCCGGAAGCACCAGTACCCGTTGTACAGGTCACAAAAAAAGAGAACCGGCTGGGTGGTGCTGCTAATGTTGCCCTGAATGTCCAGTCACTGGGCGCGAATCCTATTATCTGTGCCATTATCGGAAACGATGCTGAAGGCGGAGATCTTTTGTCCCTTCTGGAACGTGCGCAGCTAAGCAGTGAAGGTATTATATCGACTGAGGGTCGCCTCACCACGGTTAAAACCCGTATAATAGCCCACAATCATCATGTTGTCCGGGTCGATGCTGAAACAGACACGAATATTTCTGAAGACCTGAGCCGCCTGGTTCAGGCTAAGATTGCCGGGATCATTACCGAAAAAAACATTGACGCAATCATTTTTGAGGATTATGACAAGGGCTTGATCTCTGAGGAACTGATAACGTTTACCGTCACCCTTGCCAATCAAAAAGGCATCGTTACAGCCGTAGATCCTAAAAAGAGAAATTTCCATTTTTACAAAGACGTCAGCCTTTTCAAGCCAAATCTCAAGGAACTGAAGGAAGGCCTGAAAACAAACATTGACCCGGTTAGCATGACCCAAATTGAAGCAGCGGTTGACGAGATCAAGGCAAAGTTAAATGCTAAAAACGTCATGCTTACCCTCTCAGAACATGGTGTATTCATTAGTACGGGAAAAGGTCAAAAACTAATACCAGCGCATGTGAGGAGTATTGCTGATGTCTCAGGTGCCGGTGATACCGTCATTGCAACAGCTGCCTTATGTCTTGCATCCGGCCTCGACGAATTCCGAACTGCTGCCGTTGCAAACCTTGCCGGCGGGCTGGTTTGCGAACATGTGGGGGTAGTTCCAATAGATAAAGAGCAATTACTGAAAGAGACTGCGTTGCTTTGACGCATCATACGGGACTTCGCCGAAGTTGCGTTTGTAGCTGAGCACCTGAAATCCTACATTAACCCTTATGTCGCAGATCATACCTCTTCTCCACTCCTATCACACCTTCCATCAGGAGGCAATCAAAAACCGTTTCTTTAAACATTCTGATCTGCTTGCAGTACTGGATAATATGCGGGGCAACGCGAAATTCGAGATCCGCGAGGTCGGAAAGTCATTTCAGGGCCGTTCACTTAACCTGGTTAAATGTGGCAGTGGCCCGGTTAAGGTATTCTTATGGAGCCAGATGCACGGCAATGAGGCTACGGCTACTATGGCCCTAGTAGACCTGTTCAATTTCCTGGGAGATGATTATGATGATGAGGTGAAAGACATCATCCTGAAGAATTGTACGCTTTACATCCTGCCCATTGTGAACCCTGACGGAGCCGAGGTATTTAACCGGCGTAATGCACAGGAAATTGACATCAACCGTGATTTTCATGCGCAGCAGACGCCTGAGGGACGAGTCTTACGACAGTTAAGAGACGAAATCAATCCCCAGTTCGGCTTTAACCTGCACGATCAAACCACCATGTGGTCGGCCGGCGACACCGGCAACCCGGCTACCATTTCATTACTGGCACCTGCTTATGACGCAGGCTTGAGTGTGAATACCGTTCGTGAAATGGCTATGCTTGTTATTGCGGAGATGAACAGCACATTACAGGAAGTTATTCCTGGTCATGTAGGCCGCTTCGATGATGAATATGAGCCCCGCGCATTTGGCGACAATTTTCAGGCAGCCGGGACAAGCACAATACTTATTGAAGCCGGCGGCTATGCCGATGATCCTGAAAAGCAGCACATCCGGAAGCTTGTGTTTATCTCAATGATATCGGGGCTGATGTCTATTTCAGAGCGCTCCTTTCTCATGAGGAAAACAGTGGATTATTTTGATATTCCTGAAAATAAGCTTCACCATTTTCAGATACTGCTGAGGAACTGCGCTATTGAAGTTGAAAGTGGAGAGTGGAAAGTTGATAGCTATCGGGTGGAGAGTGGAAACCCGATAGCTATCGGGTTGGAAGTGGAGAGTGGAGAGTGGAAAGCTGAAAGCGGAAAACTGAAAACTGGAAGCGACTCGTCCGAAACTCGTTTATCGTCTCTAGCTTCCCGAAACCTCTATAAAGTAGATATAGGCCTGATCGCCAAGGAAATTGTAAATGATGATCTCCGTTCGATGCGCTATGAGTATACCGTGGGAGATATCGGGGACTTGTCGAACCGGCATGGCTATAAAGAATTAGATTGCGCCGGGTTTAGTCTCATTCAGACGCAGAAACTGCAGGTTGAAGAATTAGCAGACATTGTGCTGCTGGATGGCTTGGAGGTACTGCTGGCGATTGAAAAGGGAGTGGTGACGAATTTGAGTTTTACGTGACACATTGTGCGTCAAAGACGGTGTGATTACTCGCTGCTCGTAATAGGGGATTTTACTTTTACCTTTACTCCCAGCTTTATCATAATTATTCTAAATTTAGAATTGGAAATTAACAGGCAAGCCTGAAGCGGCTTAGTTAAACGGATTTCCCTAACTTATAACGTACAACGTATAACTTACAACTCCCCTATGGCTCTAAACTACGTCTGGATCGCATTCTTCGTCATAGCTTTTATTGTTGCGCTGGTGAAGCTTGTCGTGCTTGGTGATACCGCGGTTTTCAATAACGTAGTGAACGGAATGTTTGACGGCGCGAAGACAGGTGCAGAAATTTCGCTGGGCCTGATCGGGGTGATGACCTTCTGGCTCGGGATCATGAAGATCGGCGAGCGCGCGGGAATGATCTCCCTTTTTGCCAGGGGCGTAAGCCCATTCTTTAGCCGTTTATTTCCTGAGGTGCCGAAAAGCCATCCGGCAAACGGCTCTATTATTATGAATTTCTCTGCGAATGCACTGGGGCTCGATAACGCGGCAACACCCGTCGGCTTGAAAGCCATGCAAGAGCTTCAGGAGCTGAATACTCAGAAAGACACAGCCAGCAATGCCATGATCATGTTCCTGGTGCTTAACACCGCAGGGATCACCCTGATCCCGACATCCGTGATAGCTATGCGGATGGCAAGCGGGGCAGCAAACCCGGCTGACATATTTATTCCCTGCCTGATCGGTACGTTTATCTCCTTTCTTTCCGGCATGATCTCAGTTGCTGTCTACCAAAAGATCAATCTCTTTCAGGGACCGATACTGGCCTTTTTCGGCGGCTTTATTGCTTTGATGGCCGGACTATATTTCTGGCTCGGCAGCCTCCCGCCCGACAAGATCCAACTGTATGCCAGCCTGCTGGGCGGCGTGATCATTTTCGCAGTGATCGTATTATTTATCGTCTACGGCGCAGCACGGAAGATTAATGTTTATGAAGCCTTTATAGATGGAGCCAAAGAGGGTTTTACCACTGCTGTGATGATCATACCGTTCCTAATTGCCATTTTGGTTGCCATTGCTGCGTTTCGCGTGACAGGCTGCATGGATTATGTAGTGAATGGTATCGGGTCGTTTGTTGCGATGTTTGGAGCCGACACCTCCTTCGTTCCCGCCCTGCCGGTCGGATTAATGAAAACCCTGAGTGGCGGCGGGGCCCGCGGCTTGATGGTTGACGTAATGAACACCTATGGCGCGGATTCTTTCGAAGGCAGGCTGGCCTGCATCATGCAGGGCTCTACAGAAACTACCTTTTATATCCTGGCAGTGTATTTTGGATCCGTGGGGATTAAGAAATCCAAGTACGCACTGGTATGTGGATTGATCGCTGATTTTGTGGGAGTTGTAGCTGCAATATTGCTTGCGTATTGGTTTTTCGGATCAACGATTTAGGGGAGTTGTAAGTTTTACGTGATACGTTTTACGTGCTGGGCTGGGTAGTTTGACATTTCGCGGTTTAATGGAGGTTGCTTCTTCCCTGCGGTAGGCAGGATCGCGTAATGACGCGCGGCCGCCGCAAGTGTCAGCCTGGACATTCAGCAGTGCAAATTAAATCCAGCTGCGTTCGAGGTTTAAAATCCACTACATTCAAATGCGTTGCAAGGCATATGCTTCGCATGCTGATGAGGGGACCCCTGATCGAGTCAGGGGGAGGATCCAACTACGTCCCCGACTTGATCCCGGATCTAAGTCCCGGGACGGATCAAATGCTTTATCCGACCAACACATACTATGTAAACGTACATCATAAAACTGGTTTCCTTTTCCGAAATAATATAAACCATTACTCTCACAAAATTCCTTAAACAACTTTTTTGTCAAAAAGCATTGTTTACTTCCCGGTCTTTCAAACAAGTGCGTACTTCCTGTCGTTAATAGGAGACTAAAGTTAAAACGATGGAAATCCACGCTGAAACCTTGAACCGCTTTTGCAATCAGTATAAGATTATTAAGCATTATATAGAAGACCTGCCGTCACAGGCAATTCATACGCGCTTTGTACCAGACAAATGGTCTATTCACGAAACCATAGCGTATCTCTGCAGGTACCAGTATGTATTTATGGAACGGTTAAAATGCATCAGCAATGAAGTAAACCCGTTTTTCATGGCCTACAAACCGGAAAATGACCCTGAATATCAGTTTACCGCTGCACGGACGACGGGAGCGTTGCTTCATGAGATCTACCGGCTGCGGGACGATATGAAATATATGCTTGCTAACTTAAGCGCTGCCGAGTGCTCCAGGGTGGGCACGCATTCTGTGCTCGGGCGAATGAATATATGCCAATGGCTGGAGTTTTTCCTCCTTCATGAGTCCAACCAGTTCTATAAGATCTTCAAGCTTGCAGGTAACTTCTGGAGCAATAACAGCCTGCATCATGGCAACGTGATCAGTATGCCGATGCAAAATGTCAAGGTTGATGAGATGGTGGGGTAACGTCCCGTGGCACAGTTCTTGCCACATACCTGTACCGAACCCTACTCACCTACCTATAAACAAGAAGGCCTTTTGATTCAAGCTCAAAAGGCCTTTTTTATTAGGCGCGATCTGGATTGAGCAGAACCTGCCCATCGCGTTTGACGATCCAGGCGGTGATCGGGTTGTAATGATAGCCCCCTCCGGCGCCCCTGGCTTGCTGCAATTGCTTATAGGTCGGCTGAGTATAGCCTGTTTCGTCAATAGCACGGCTCACGATCAGGGTCTCCTCGCCATTCCATTGCCATAAGTAACGGAAACCGGTATGCGCCTTGTCGAGCACCGGTCCGCTGATATCGGCAAGCTTCCAGCTTTTGCCGGCGTCGGTACTGACCTCTACCGCCCTTATCTTGCCGCGCCCGCTCCAGGCAATTCCCCGGATCTCGATCCAGCCCTTTTCTACTTTAGCGGGATATGCCGGGAAGGTTATGATCGAACGGGCGTCCATCGTAAAACTGAACTGGCGGTATTTGCCGTTAACAGGTTCGGTATACTTGGAGGTTTCCTCCCTGGTCATAAATGGCTGATCGCTGAGCTCTATCCTCCTTATCCATTTTACGGAGGTGTTCCCCTCCCATCCCGGGAGCAGCAGCCTCGCCGGATATCCTTGTTCCGGCCGTACTGCTTCACCATTCTGGGCATACACGATCATGGCATCGTCAAGGCCCTTGCTTAAAGGGATGCTCCGGGTCATTACTGCTGCGTCTGAACCTTCGGCAAGAAACCAGCTTGCTTTTTCTTTTACGCCCACCTCCCGGAGCAGCGTGGATAGCATGACCCCTGTCCATTCCGTCTGGCTGGTCAGACCGCAGATCTCCTGCGGACTAAGAGTCTCCCGTCCTGTCCTGAAATTTCCTGAGCACTCCAGGAAACAGATCCGCGTTACTGAAGGAAAACGCTTGAGGTCGGCGAGCTTAAATATCATCGGCTTTTCCACCATCCCATGGATCAGCAGCTCATACTTATCCGGATCGATAGCAGGCACACCGGCGTGGTTACGCTCAAAGTGAAGGTCTGAAGGGGTGATGGTACCGTAAAGATCTTGCAGCGGAGTTCGCGAAGATGTGCCAGACGGCAGCTTAAATAACTTTTCGTGCGGTGAGCGGGTTCCCAACTTACCGGGCGGCGGGCCAAGCTTCTTAGTCGGGTCGTCGTATAACTCGCGTTCGGGCACAGCTGCCTGGAAGGCTTTTCCGGCAGATGTTTGTACAAGGACGACCACTGCTGTCGCCATACCGGCGAGAAGGGTTCTGCGTGATATTTTAGAGCCATTGGGTGCGGGAAGCGAGATACCCGATTCCTGCGGGGTATCAAATTCAAACAGCGGGATCTGAGTTTTCTTTAGTCGGGTTCCACTTTTTTGCTGTGATGTTGCAGCTATTTCCCCGCCTGCACCTTTTTGCTGCAATGTTGTAACTATTTGCTGCACGCTTGCATCTTTTTGCTGCAACGTTGTAGCTATTTGCTCCGCACTTGCATCTTTTTGCTGCAACGTTGTAACTATTTGCTCCGCTTTTGCATCTTTCTGCTGCAACGTTGTAGTTATTTGCTCCGCGCTTGCACCTTTTTGCTGCAACGCTCTGGCCTTTTGCTTCTCCTCGCTTTTAAATTTCATGATACTACAGCTTAATATTTACCGGATAACTGCTCCGCCAGTCCGGTCATCAGGTACAAACATTTTCTCTGCCGGCATCTTCACCCTGGGCAGTGTTTTGGCGTTCATTACCGCATCGGCGGGAATGATCTTATTCGCATATAAAAGATAAGCTGTGAGACTGTAGACTTCGTCGGGGCTTAATGATCCGGGCGCATTGTAAGGCATCGCACGGTTAATATAATCGTACACAGTTGATGCATAAGGCCAGTAATTGCCTATTGTTTTTACCCGGGCACCGGAAAGCGAATCGGTAATAAGTGCCGGCCCCGGGCTCTCAGCAGCGGAGGCCCGCCCGCGGGACGACTTCCCGGTATGGCATACCAGGCATTTAGCAAGATAGATCGCCTGCCCCTGCTTTACTGTTCCGGCTCCGGGGGGTAAACCCTGGCCATCCGGACGCACATCAATATCGAGGCTGTCGATATATTTCTGGCCGGCACTGCGGCCCAGGCCGAAGCTGCCGGGCCAGCGGACCTTCTTTTTAATGGTATCCTGTGGGCTTAAACTATTAAATATATTCCTGGAAAACTGCTGGTCTTTCCCTGAAAACCCCTGCAAAATGAACACAGCGGTGATAATAGCCGGGAATATCCCGTACTTCAATCTGGATCTGTATGACATATGAGCTAGTTAAATAATAAAAGTGCAACTATCAGGGTAACTACCACGTTAAAGCCTTGCGCGACAAGAAAAGCATAAAAAGGCTTTTTGCTCTGCTTATTAAAGAGGTCGGCAAAATTGGTTTCCAGACCGATGCTCGTAAAAGCCAGTGCGAACCATAGTCCCTGCAGATTCTTCAGACTACCCTTAACTGCACCAGTAGTCTCAGAATCCAAGACAAAGGAAAACAGCAGCGACGCTCCAACGAAACCGAGAACGAATTTTGGGAACCTGTCCCATATTACACCGAGCGTAGGCTTGGTGTCCGGGTCTTTGGCATTATCATGTTTGGTATAGGTCCAGAACACTGAGATCGCGAAAGCTGCAAGTCCCAGAAGCACGTTCTGCGAGAATTTAACGATCGTACTGATCTTAAGAGCCTCCTCCCCAACCAGAGAACCGGAAGCTACGACCGCACCGGTAGTGTCAATACTTCCCCCAAGCCAGGCGCCGGTCACTTCCTGCGACAGCCCGAGGGCATTGGCGATCATCGGCATGAAGACCATCATCGGGATCGCCGTGATCAGCACCATAGATATCACATAAGAGAGCTTTTTTGAATCGCCTTTTATTGCACCGGAAGTGGCTATCGCCGCCGAAACGCCGCAAATGGAAACGGCACTGGAGATCATCATCGTCAGCTCATCGTCGATCTTTAGCTTTTTACACAGCCAGTAGGCAAAATACCAGACGGAAACTACTACAACAAGTGCCTGGATAAGACCCAGGGAGCCAGCTTTCAGAATATCCGTGAATATCACGCCGGTACCCAGGAGCACCAGCCCGATCTTCACAAAGAGTTCCGTTGAAAGAGACGATTTCAGCCATTCAGGCAGCTTAAAGAAATTACTGATGATCAGTCCGAGACCGAGACTGAAAATTACCGCTTCAAGGTTTATAGCCTTTACCTGGTCATTACCGGCCAATACCAGGGCAAACATTGTAATGATGTAAACAATGGGAAATCCAAGCAGGTAATTCTTAAGCGGCTTGCCGGTGAGCAGCGCGCCAATCAACGCGATCACCAGGACAAAGAGGAACTGCGTCGCGATAATGCCCAGGTTCGCGGGTTCCAAAACTGTCTGGCTAAGTTCGGAAGCGTTGCTCCAACTGAACGCCGGCACCGGTAGTATTAGTCCGCCGATAGAGACCGCAATGATCAGGGCTCCGAGAATGACGACCACCCAATCTTCGTGGAGGGCAAATTTGTTATTTTCTGACATAGTTATAGGGAAATATTAATATTAAAAACGTCTTTAAGTGTTTGTCTGGCTGCGTAGTATCCGCACATGCCATGCACGCCCCCACCCGGCGGGGTCGATGCCGAGCAGATGTAAATGCCTTTTGCAGAAGTACGGTAAGGTGAGCTTCTTAACACCGGCCGTGTAAATAGCTGGCCGATGTCAATGATGCCTCCATTAATATCCCCGCCGATATAGTTGGGGTTATAAGCCTGGACCTCCCGGGTGTTCATGGTATGCTTTGCCAGGATAAGATCTTTGAAGCCCGGCGCGAAACGCTCTACCTGCGACTCTATCGCTGCGGTCATATCCGTTTCCGAGCCGTTCGGCACATGGCAGTAAGCCCAAGCCGTTTGTTTTCCTTCGGGTACACGGCTGCTGTCAAACAGGCTTTGCTGTGCGAGGAGTACGAACGGCCTTCCCGGATGCCCGCCGCCCGCAGCGAGCTTTTCGCCGGCGGCAATCTCTTCGAAGGTATTGCCCAGATGTATCGTCCCGGCTTTCCGCGCTTCTGCGGAGGTGAACGGAATCGGACCGGATAAGGCCCAGTCGATCTTGAATACGCCCATGCCATAACGGTAACGGCTGAGCTGCCATTTATAAACCGGTGAAAAATGGTCGCCTGCTATCTCCAGGATCTGTTTCGGACTAAGATCGAAGAGAACTGCTTTCGCGGATGGGATATCTCTCATCACGCGGATATGAACGCCGGTTTGGATCTTCCCGCCAAGGCTGAGGAAATATGAAGCAAGGGCATTGGCGATCTCCTTGGAGCCGCCCCTTGGCAAGGGCCAGCCGTGAAGGTGGCCCGCAGCCATTAACACGAGACCGATAGCCGAGGTAGCGAGGTTCGTAAGCGGCTGAATCGAATGCGCTGTCATACCCGCCCACAGCCCCCGGGCTTCCCTGGTAGCGAACTTACCGGCCAGCGACGACGCCGGCCTTAAAGCATTGAGGCCGAAAGCAGCCAGGTCCAGTGGGTGCTTCGGGTAATGCAGCGGACCGAGTACATCTGCCGCCAACCCGGGCCAGCTCTTCACCAGCGGCGCCAGAAGGTCTTTATAAGCTCTGGCGTCTGCACCCAGGCCTTCTGCTGTTTCGTCGAGCGACTTCCTGAGCACCGCGGCAGATCCATCGTCGAAAGGGTGAGCAGCCAGTACTTCCGGGTAAATATATTCCAGTCCGTGCTGGGCGAGAGGCAGGGTGTTGAAGAAAGGAGATCCTGCGGCCAGGGGATGAATAGCGGAGCATACATCATGAATATAACCCGGCAGAGTAAGTTCGGCCGAACGCAAACCGCCCCCAATAGTATCTTTAGCTTCGATAAGCAGGACCGACAAGCCGGCCTGCCGCAAAGCAATTGCCGCCGACAAGCCGTTGGGGCCGGCCCCTATTACTACCGCATCACATTCTGTATTCACGTGGTTCTCCTTTAAGCTTGAATATCATAAAATCTATTTAATTAAACATAAATATTCTGGTTAATTATACTTACCGGCGCTCAATGTACTCTCCGACAGGTTGTATCTCTTGTTGATCCTGTCCAATACTACATAGATGGAATCGCGGTTCTCGTCGAGCCCCTTCAGTATCACTCTTGAGCCGTCTTTAGTACTGTAGTTCAATATCATCTTGCTTCGTCCTATATCCCGTGCAGGCCTTGCGAATTCACGGTCGCGGCGGGTGGAATACGCCCGCGGGTCGATCATCCGGTTCTCGTCACCGATGTTCTTCCAGGCTGCAGGACTTATCCAGCTTTCCGGATATCTGCGGGGGTCGCTTTTCGCTGTTGCCGCACCGGCCGTTTCCCGGCCGCGGCCTCTTCTCATAGCCGCTACAGCATTCTTATCCTGCAGGTAAAGCACGTTTTCAATCGTATCCGCGTAGTAATGAAAAGCCCGTTGTCCGCCGGCAGTACCCGCTATTTCGAAGGTCCGCTGAATATCGCGCATTGGGCTGCCTCCCCCGTTTGAAGGGTCTATCGTTACCGGCTTGTTGACCTTAAAGGTCAGGGTGGTCCAGTTTTCGAAGGTAGCCTGCTGCCAGCGGATGCTGTCGACGGGAGAGTAAGGAATGATCGAGTCGTTAAGCCTGAACTCCGTGACTGCATAGTTGCCGCGCAATTGCTTTACACCGGCGGTAGACGGCTGCTTATATGGATCGTATTTAAAATTGATCACTTCGGTATAGGTGAGTATCCCAAAGAAAATGATGAATACGAGCAATTTAAGCCCGATGCGCGTGTATCCCAGCCAATTGCGGGTAAAATAAGGGTAGTAGCTATTGGGTACCGTATATTGCTGCCGGATAAGGAGATTGTAAAGTCTTGGTACATCATCTACGAGCAGGAATGCTCCTAACAGAACGAAATAGAAGGCATAGACATGTACCCCGCCGTCATAGGCATAATTTACGAAAGTAATGTCTCCCAAAGCTCCGATCAGCAGGATCGCCCCGTAAGTAGTCGTTTTACGGAACAGCAGCAAGCCTCCTGCGAGAAGCTCAACCACTCCGCCGAAGACCTGGTACCAGGGAACAATACCTACGGACAGCCAGTAGATCTTCTGAGCGGTGAAGTCGCCAAAGTCTGTGTTCAGCAGGCCCAATGAGGGGTATGGCATCTGAGTTGGGAATAGCTTGGTGTATCCAAAACCGATTATTCCTATTGCCGCGCGGTATCGCACGATAACTTTAAGCCAGTAATACAGCACGTTATACTCTTGT
Source organism: Daejeonella sp. JGW-45 (assembly GCF_029360805.1). GTDB lineage: Bacteria > Bacteroidota > Bacteroidia > Sphingobacteriales > Sphingobacteriaceae > Daejeonella. Next base: position 345,248 of record NZ_JARKNC010000002.1, read on the forward strand.
CTCTTCCGGTCAAAGGCTGTCCATATCAGGCCGGCGATTGTTGCTATGAGGAGAGCAAGGCCCCAATCGGCATAATCGGCGAGGAAGCTCCTTTTTGGAGGGGTTTGAACTGCGGGCTGCGAGTTCCGGTTTTTTTGCACCGGCTCAGAAGAACTGGCAGGATTGAGTCGCGATGCAGAAACCTGTTGAGTTTCGTTACCAGAATGGTCTCTTGCGGAAACCACTCCGTCTTCCGGTGAGGATAACTTGGTTCTATGCCCCCTGCCGCTGTCGGGCAAATTACTTTCGTTTTTCAACTGCGCTCCGTCAACTTTCTTTCTCCTTTCGCTTGCGTCTTTAACTCCTTCGCCCCTCACAGGTGTTCTTTCTCCCCGTGCACCCTCCGGTGCAATTCCTTCATCACCTCCTCCGCCTCTCGACAAGCCCATGAAACTCCTCACACTCGGGCTGAACCGCGCGATGTCGTAGATATCCCTGTAATGTGGATTGAGCCAGTCTATGCTGGCCAGATTTCGGTACCATCCGCCGCTGAGCGGGATCGACATAAGTATAAAGAATCCAAATGCTATGCGGAAAAGAACCTTTTGATAGCCCTTCCAGGATGCAGGCGGTACGACCCTTTTCTTATCAGCGATACTAAGCGTATGCCCGGGAGCTGATGTATGTTTTTTATCTGACATGATATTAGATTTGGTTTCCTTATGATCTAGAGTTTCAAGCTGCCGAGCCGGCCCAGCTTGACGGGATATTTCTTATGGATCTTATTGAGCACAGCGTATACGGAGTCTTTATTCTCATTAAGTCCGCGGAGAATAATAGTAGAGCTGTCAGGCTTGGTATATTGCAGGGTCAAAGTTTCATCCGGGTAGTTCTTGTTTTTATTTTCAAGTCGCAGGACATTACCCGGGGTGTCTGCCTTATACGAGTAATAATGCCTGCCGCCCGAACCGGCAAGCTCGTAGTTGCGGTCCTTATCGTTCCGGGAGATCTTTTCTGCATTAGTCGAATCGAGTATTACGAGACGGTTGGACCGGATGCTGATGGTCGCCCATTTCTCAAAAACCACATCCTTCCACCGGGTAGGATCTGTGAGAGAATAAGGGATAACCTTATTATTGATCCTGAACTCGGAAACATTATAGATGCCGCTGGCTCCGGGTATTCCTTTGCTTACGGGAAACTGGTAGGGATCGGTTTTATAATCTGAATAGGTCGCATATCCGTATAGGAAAACAAAGAAGAAAATGACAAAGCCCTTAAGAGCCAGGCGGACGTTCTTCAGTTTACCGGGAAATTCCGGTTTGAACGTATCGGGAGATGTAGGGCGTTCGAGAGAGACGAGGTTATAGATCCGCTGAGCATCATGGGCCAGTACAAATAAAGCGAGTACGATGAGGTAAAAACTGTAAACATACTCACCGCCTTCATAGGCCAGGTTCGACATGAACACATTCCCGGTGAATACAAGGATGAGCAATGCTCCCACGCTGGCTGTCTTCCTGAAGAATAATAGCAGCCCGGCGAGGATTTCCACTCCTCCAAGGAAGGACTCATACCCAGGGACGATCCCCAGGCTAAGTGAGAATATTTTCCATGCGTGGAAGTCGCCGTAGTTTGTGTTCAGGTTACTGATCGAAGGGAATGGCGCTTGTGCCGGGAAGAATTTGATCATCCCGTAGCCTATGATCCCGATAGCGAGCCGGTAACGCACGATCACGCGCAGCCAGTAATATAAGGTATTGTAGTCTGTGTTTTGAGGATCTCTTTTTGTCCATACAAACGCCCCGACGGCGGCAATAATGACGAGCAGGAACCAGTCAGCAAAGGTTTCTGCGCCGGAGAAGAATCGCGGGAAATAGCGGCTAATAGTGAAAATATCTCCGTAATAGAGATCTGCCCAATTTATAGAGAACAGATCGCGATAGAATTTCCAGTCGAGCGGAACAGCCTGCAGCACCAGGTAAATAAAGATGAACCTGAAGAAAGCCTTCTGTGTGTCTGTCCATGGACCAGGGTTCGGATTAGTAAAAGTCGTAGCCATAACGATAGGTTTTTAACAGGGCCGGCTTATACCGGCCCTGGTGTAAATAGATTAGTATCCGGGATTTTGAACCAAAGCTTTATCCGCCTGGATCTGATCGATCGGGATTGGCATCAGCAGGCGGTTGGGATCAGTTACATTTAATACTGCTGCCGCCCTTCCTGTGCGCACCAGGTCGAACCAGCGGTGGGCCTCAAATGCAAACTCAAACCGGCGCTCATTCTCAATGGCCAGCAGGATATCTGCTTGCGTAAGTGCTGGTGTGGCCTCCAATGCGGAGCGGTTCCTTACGGCATCAAGGTCTGCCCGCGCAGCTGCAAGCTTAGCTCCGCCCTGCTGTGCCCGTGCTTCTGCCCTGATGAGATATAGCTCGGCGATGCGGATTACGTAGGTGGGATCGGTTGCCGGGCTTCTGTAGTAAAGGTTACCGAACCAGCGATTCTGGTTGTCTTTTGCTACGAGGGCGCTGCGTGTTCCGCCAATTGCCGGGTTGTTAACAAGGGCAACGAAGGCATCATTTGGAGCCCATTGCCGGGTGCCGCCGTTAGACTGGGGCTGCCACTGCCCGCGGTGCCCGTTCGTTTCATTGCTGCTGTAGTAGAATTCGAAAACGGATTCTTTTGTTCCTCTTTTACTTTCAGGGAAGAAAAAGGAGTTGTAAGGCGCAAGCAACTCGTAGTTGGCAACATCCGCGATCACCTTGTCGGCGAACTCCTCAGCTTTCGCCCAATCTTTCTGGTACAGGTAGAACCTTGATTTTAAAGCCCAAACGGTTTTCCGCGTTGCGCGATATCTGTCCGTGCTAAGCGGAAGTAAGGGCTCAGCCAGGTCAAGATCGGCCAAAGCTTGAGCATATACCTGTGCCTGGGTACTTTTAGCAACACCCCGGTTATCTGTTGCGGCAAGCGTGGGTTTAGTGATTATCGGTGCGCCGCCCCAGGTCCTGGCGAGGTCGAAATAGGCAAGGGCCCGGATAAAATAGGCTTCCCCGGTGATCTGGTTCTTCAGGGCCCCTGTAAGAAGGGGATCTGTAAGGGCCGGAACTTTGGCTATTATGTGGTTTGCACGGTTTACAGCACTGTATATCCCATTCCACACCCCGCCAATGGTAGAGTTCTCCGGGTTTACCTTGTGGTTTATAAATTCCTGAACCTGCGATTGAGAGCCTGTCCATTGCACGTTGTCGCCCGAAAGGTAGGCGATCGACTGGAAGCTTGTTCCGTAATAGCCACGTGAGGCTTCGTATACCGCCCTGATTGCAGTTTCGGCAGAGCCCTTGTCTACAATGGTCTGCTGGTCTGAGATCGATGATCGCGGCTCTACCTCTAATATCCCTTCGCAGGAAGCAAACACGACGAGGATCAGGAATGCGCTTATATATTTTAATGTCTTCATGTCTTTATTTTTTTTATTGCCGTATATCAGAGAACTACATTTACCCCGAACTGTATGCCCCGAGGCTGCGGAGGCGTACCCAAGTCAATTCCCTGCTCATTCTGCGAGCTGCTGGCTGCAGATTCGGGATCCAGGCCGGTGTAATTGGTAATAGTGAACAGGTTGGTCCCCACCACGAACAGGCGGACATTTTCGATCCTTACCTTATGGGTCAACGACTTCGGCAGCGTATAGCCAATGTTGAGCGATCTCAATTTCAGGAAGGACCCATCCTCCAGCCAGCGGCTTCCTCCATCCCGGTAGTTATTGATATTGATCCCGTCAGGTTTCGGTATATTGGTGATGTCGCCTGGCTTTTGCCACCTGGCGTTGTTGCTCGCAAAGATTATGCGCGCCGCATCACGGGCTCCCCCGCCCTCACCAAAAAAGCGATTGTGATTATATATTTTATTGCCCGACTGGAACGCCAGGAAGACCGATACATCGAAGCCCTTGTAGGTAAGATTATTGGTTAAGCCCCCGAAGAATTTAGGCCATATACTCCCATTGATCCGCCTGTCGTCCACAGTGATCCTCCCGTCATTATTATAGTCCTGGTATACAGAATTCCCGGTCTGCGGATCGACATACAGTTCATTATATACCCAAAATGAATAAAGCGGACTACCCTGCTGCTGCAGGATCAGGTCGCGGCTGCCATATTTTAGTGGCGTTTCGAGCTTGTCTATATTGTTTACGTTCCTCGAAATGTTCAGGCTTGTGCTCCATGTAAAGTGGCTCTTCCTGATGTTGACGGAGTTGATATTGAACTCAAAGCCTTTGTTGCTGATCTCAGCAGCGTTGCTCATATAACTCGCAAAGCCCGTGGTTGCCGGTAAGGTTAAGCGCAGCAATCCGTTCACGGTCTGCTTGTGATAAGCGTTAAATTCAAGGTTGAGGCGCTCGTTGAAGAGGGAAATATCGACCCCGGCATTATACTGGTTGGTCCGCTCCCATTTCAGGTCGGGATTTGCCAGCTGCTGCGGAGCGATTCCGGGACTGTCCTGGTAAGAACTGCCGCCGCTCCATAGGCCCAATGAAGCGAAGCTGCCGATACCATTCTGGTTACCGGTAACTCCATAGCTTCCTTTAAGCTTCAGATCGCTGATAAAAGCCACGTCCTTTAGGAAGTTCTCACCCTTTATCCTCCAGGCCCCGCCGACAGACGGGAAATATCCCCAGCGGTTATTTGATCCGAAGCGCGAGGATGCATCCGCTCTCAGGCTAGCCTCCAGCAGGTATTTGCCGGAAAAGTTATAATCGATCCTGGAAAAGAAGGATACTAAGGTAGCTTTGTTCCAGCTTTGTGACCCCGTTGTAACGGCTGCTGAGGAGATCTGCTTAAATGAGTTATTGGCAAAACCACGGCCTGTGCTCGAGGTACCTTCTGAGATATCGGCCTGGAGTGTGTTCCCCACCAGCACACCGAAACCATGGCGGCCCAGAGTTTTGCGGTAGTTAAGAGTCTGCTCATTCAGCAAAGAGGTAGATTGGCCCACGGAGGACGTTGCGAGGCCATTAGGGCTTCCGGAGATGAGAAAGGTATTCCAGTACTCTGATTCGTCGTAATTATTGTAGTCGACGCCCACTGTACTTCGGAAAACCAGGTTCGGCAGCAGGTTGGCCTGTGCGTATAGACTCCCTATATAGCGCAGGCTTGTTGAATGCACATCATAGTATTTCAAAAGCAGGTCAACATTGTCGAATCCGGCGCGGCCAACAGGTATACCCAGTTCATTGACCGGCGACAAATAGGTCGGCGTATGCAACGCAGCCTGAAGCAGTCCCCCTGCAGGCCCATCACCCGCCCGGGCTTGGTTGCGGCCTGTCCGGGCAAAAGTATTGCTTACGCCGACCTGGATCTTTTCATTGATCTTTTGATCCAGATTTACTTTAAAGCTCCCGCGGTTAAATGTAATCGGCTTTAGGATGGATTCCTGATCGTTATAACCGGCAGCGATGTAGTACTTGGTCGTTGCCGTACCGCCGCTTAAGGACAGATCGTAATTCTGCATACCTGCAGTCTGGAATACCTGACCCAGGCGGTCGTACGTCTGCTGCTCGGAAGGGCGGCCGCGGCCGCCGGCAGAAACCGGACGAAATGGGACTGTCGATGCAGGGTTCCCCGTATTCACCCACCATTCGTTTACCAATGTTGCGTGCTCCGGACCTGTAGTTAATTCCCATAGCTTTTCAGCTTTAGACCATCCCTGGGACGCGTTGAAGCTTATCTTGGATTTCTGGTTGTAATTTCCCCGCTTGGTAGTGATCAGGATCACGCCATTCGCACCGCGCGATCCGTAAAGGGCGGTTGCATTTGCGTCTTTAAGCACTTCAACGCTTTCTATATCCGCAGGATTGATATCTGCTATCGGGGAAGATGCCTTACCTCCTGTGCTGATAGTTTGAAGGCTGTTGGTATTTATAAAAACACCATCTACAACATACAGGGGATCGTTATCTGCGTTGATGGACGTCGCTCCCCTAACGCGGATGTTCACAGTTTCGCCCGGCACACCCGTATTAGATGATATCTGTACTCCCGGAACCTTACCCTGCAGCTGTGAATCGAAACTACCTGTCGGGATATCTTTGGTTTCTGCCGGGTTTACTTTAGTGATTGATCCTACCAGGTTTTTACGTTCCTGGGTACCATAGCCCACCACGATGATCTCGCCCAGCTGGTTGATAGATTCCTCTAGTGAAACTTCTACCGGGCTTCCGTCGACAACCACTTCCTTTGTCTTATAGCCGATATAGCTAACTATGATGGTATACGGGAACTTCTGCCCCGTAACGAAATTGAATTCTCCTTCACTGTCGGTGAACGCCTTATGGGTAGTGCCCTGCAGTTGGACGATAGCTCCCGGAAGTGTGGTTTTGGTCCTGCCGTCTATGACCGTGCCACGGAGAGTGGAATTGATCAAAGGTACTGTTGGTGTCTGCGCAGAAACAAATGAAGGAATAAATAATATTAATAGCCCCAGACCTAATGGAATCAGGTATCCGGAGAAAACCAGGTTGTGTAAAGACCTGATCTTTGCATTTTTTTGCATACTTTTACTATAAGGTTTATGATAGATCGAAGCAGGTGGCAAGTCGCATTGAGGCCTGTTTCTTTTGATTTAAATCCCGGGGAAATGCTCTTAGCATTTCCCTTTTTTATTTAGTGCTGGCGTAGAATTATCTTTGATCCCCCTCCTTTCGAATAATATATGCTTATTAATGGTTTGTCTTTCGCCCAGGGCTTACTTCCTGCGCAACTGCAGAATGCTGCAATGAATAGTTAACAGCAATACATGCAACAATAGCTGGTAAAGTTTTTTACCGTTCTGGTTTGGATAAACGTACTTGCGTTCTTTTGTAAAGCCATTGTTTTAAACAGGTAACCTTAACGATTACGACACAAATATAGAAGGAAGATTTAATAATACAAATAAAGTCTATAGATTTAGTAGTCTTTTAGTCAAATTAGATTCATCCGGTAAACTGACATGAGTAAAAAATGCGATAAGAGGCTTTCGACGGTATCTCGTCAGTACTTCTTTAAATACTCTTCCGATTCGCCCAACGCATCTTTTATAAGACTATCTAATTGCTTCAACTTCAGTTTTTCATTTTTAAAGTATGCTACAGCCTCGTCGTTAGATTTCTTACCCAGCTCAGCATCAAATTCTTTCATCCAGGTTTCCATCTGCTGATCCGCCTCATCAAGCTTTGCAACGAGCTTGCTTATTTCTACTTTTTCTTTGAGCGTATCGACCACTGGGTGAGCGCTTTTCAGGCTGTCCATATTCAGCAGCAAATTTTCAAGACGCGTTCTGTCCTCAATTGCCCGCTCGCTGTCGATCATTACTTTATCATGCTCTTCTACTATTTCCTTACGGATTATTTTATAATCCTCTGCTGGCTGGCAGGCCAGCAGGGATGCAATACAAATTATTAAGACAATCTGTGCTTTCATTATTAATTCAAAAGATAATAGAGCTGGTTAAAATTATAGGTTACACCCAGAACAACTCTGCCTGCTGGCATCGGATGGTCATCTTTAACTGTCCATGCTTTGCTTTGTAAAGCCATGTTTAAGGTGATATTATTAATGAACAGGTCAGCGCCTATACCCGTCATTAAATTATTCATTCTGTGCTCCCCTGTCTTTACCCCATTGTACTTTTCGCCTGCCGAATATTCGTAGGCAATTTGAACAGAAGGAACCAGCTGCAGCTTTTTGCTTAAAGTTACGTTATGGAAGAAATTTAAGAATGTAGTATTGCTATTGGCAATACTTTCTTTTTCAGCGTTTTCACCATTCATTTTATAGGTGCTGCTCAAACTGGCTCCTGACCTCTTGTACCCTACCAGGTAATTAAAGTAAATAAACCCGTCGGTACTGCCCGTACCTGTTTGAGAAAGGGTACTCAGCCGCAAGCCCTGAAAATTTGTAGCATCGTTACTTCCGGTAGGCAGTTTAAAGCCCGCTCCTACTATAAGACGTTGATTTACCTTCTTCTGGTCTAATTTTCGCAGGAGGTGATACCCCGAGTATATATTGACATCCCCGATACCCGCTACGGTATTGAGGTTGCCATTATATCTTTCTGAATTTGAGTTATAGGGTACGATCGCATTCAGCTCTATCCGCTTACTAAGAAAGTACCTGGCTCTTACTTCCAGGGCGCGGTAAACTTCCAGGTCGGATGGGTCGCCATTATGATTGGTGAGGGGTGCATCCAGCTTATTTCCCGCAGGCAGGAAATTCGCGCCGGAAGGAAATAAAGACTGGTTCTGCCCATGGTATCCGTTAAAGGACCGGTACCGGTATAATAAGGAAATACTGCTTTGATTATCGTAGGGAGTAATTCCCATAAAACAGCCACATATGTCGCAAGCTGAAGCAGAGGTAAATGCAGCCAGCAATATCAGGAACGAGATTCCAAACTTCTTAAAGCTCGGCAAACCTCTTATCACGAATAAATTCATTATCGGTTAAAGTTTTTAAAAATGAAATAATTTGTTGCTGCTCGGTTTTTGAGAGCGCAATGCCTCGTACCGGGTCCTTTTTTAGCTCAGGATCCAGGTTTATATGATCCATGACTCCTGAATTATAATGCTCAAGCACATCCTCAAGCGAGAAAAAGCGACCATCATGCATATATGGCCGGGTCAGCTCTACGTTCCGTAATGAAGGAACTTTAAACTTACCCTGGTCGGAGGCCTGGCGACTTATTTTTTCCCGGCCATTTTCCTTTGGATCCTGGTCTAAACCGTTGGAGCGGTAGGACAGATCGGTAAAAAGCGGCTCCGAATGGCATTTTGAACACTTATCCCTGAAGAGTATATATCCCGCCTGCTCGGCTGCTGTGAACTCGCCACCCACTTCCTTTCGAATATGCTTATCATATTTGCTGGTAGCAGAGACCATCATGGCAGTGAACTGGGTCAGCGCCCTGAAGATCCGTTGTGAATTGATCTCCGGAGTACCGAAGGCCTTCTTAAACAGATCTGGATAGGGCTGCTTCTTACTAAGCGTAGAGGTGATATTGTCTAGGCTGTTAGCCATTTCACAGGGATCAACCAACGCATTCAGGCCTGAGACTTCTATATGATTTACCCCGCCATCCCACATGAACTCCTTTTGCCAGGCAAGATTAAACAAGGGTGGGGCATTCCGGGTACCGAAACAATCATTTACGCCATGACTTACAGAATGGTCCAGGTTGGCAAACGCAGCAAACTGCTGATGACAGGTACCGCAATTCACGCTATTATCAATTGAGAGAGCATCCTCAAAAAACAAATGGCGGCCCAGTTCGAAACCTGCCTGACCTACTGTATTATTTTCAAATTTATAGACCGCTTCAGGAAAATTAGAGGGTACCACAAACCGGAGTTCGGTTTGTGGTTCGCTGTCATTCTTTTTGCAGCCAATAGCCAGGGTAAGCCAGCAAGCCAGCAATGAGAATAAAACAAATAAACGTTTCATACTAATTGTGGATGTGATCTACCTTAAACAGCCCGTTTACATAGTTATCGGCAACCAGGATACCGTTAGCCCCACCGTGGAAGCCGCTGATGCTGGCAAAGCTGATATTGGTTTTCCCTTTAAACAGCGCTGCGATATCTACGATAAAATGCATATCGGGCTCTGTGTCAGTCCTTACACGGAGGGCAACAGGCAGGGCGAGGCTGACAGACCTCACAGCATTCGCTGGTTCTTTAGCCCCTCCTACATGGAAGAAAAGCTGATTTGAGGGCTGCGTTGATTTTGACGATGTGCCTTCAAATTTGAGGAATATATAACCAGTGTTCCAGGTCCAGAACATGCCTTTGGAAGGATCCAGGGCACCTGTCTGAGCTCCGGCGAAGTTTCTGGGCTCATCCACGCCGATAACAAATTCGACGCTGGTGTAATCTCCGGCAGGGATCTTCTCAAGCTTCTGCAACCGGGAAGCAGCATCAGCAGCATCAATAAGCAGGTAGCTTTCAGGTATTTTAGTCTTCGAGCCGTCAGTCTTTACAAGCGTGACATTACTCACATAGTATTTAAATCCGGTAACCTTGAAATCGTCACCATTAGCATTGGTATAGGTTTGGGTATTCATTTGCAGAGCCTGGGTTCCTACCCGGTGCTCAAATTCGAAATTTACATTACCTGTACCGCTCGTTTGCGGATCAGCATCCTTTTTACAGGATATTGCAGCAAGGCACAGCAGGGCAAGACCAGCCGACCTCATCATAGAAGTTAAACTCATGATATTTTTTTTACGCCCTCATAAAAGAGCATACGTAGACAAACGCGCCATCGTTGTTTTAACGAGGTGCAATACATTAATAATTAAGAAGATATCAGACGGTTTGCGGGGGATGAAAGATACTGCCAGACCTTTGAGGAAGGGCGAACGGCAGGTCATAAGATATTAACTGAATGTGAATGGGCGGATAATCAATGGTTACTTCCTGCACAGCCATGGCATCCTGGAAATGGCTTTTGCGCAATTGCTTTTCGCGGCTTTCTTCCTTTTCTTCGGCTTCTTTGATCTTTTTAGCGAGATAACACTTGCCCTTGCAATTAAGCATCGGCTTATCAATATTCTCGCAAAGAGCGGCAGCTATATATTTATCATTGAGTTCGAATCCCGCATAAATGAAATACCTGCTATAATTTGCACCAAGCAAGGCGACAATTAAAACCAGGGATATCAGGCTTCGTACCATTCTGAGGGTAAAGATAAATTTAAAAGTGCGAACAGCAAACGGGTTTAACCTAACATTTGCAGCAACCTAATTTAGCTTCCACCGTATGAATCCATGAACAGACGGCCCATAACGTAAAACTTAAACTTTTATTGCATAATACTTGCAGATATCTGCGGGTTTTCATTAAATTTAATTATAATAACGCAAACCTTAACCGCTCTCGCTATGTAAACTAAACCCTAAAAACCTACCCTATGAAAAAACTTCTACCCCTGCTATGCGTGTTTCTATGTGTGCTGAATGCTTTCGCTCAAAGTCCGCCGAAGCGTGAGCTTCGGGGAGTGTGGATCAGCACCCACATCAGTCTCGACTGGCCTAACCGAACGCATACACCTGCACAACAGCAAACCGCCCTCAAGGGTATTCTCGATCACAATAAGGCAACAGGCATGAACGCTGCCTATTTCCAGGTCAGAAGCCAGTCGGACGCCATGTACCCGAGCGCACTGGAGCCCTGGTCTTATTACCTCACCAACAATCAGGGCACCGCACCTTCGCCTTTGTGGGATCCTCTTCAATTTGCCATTGAAGAAACGCGTAAACGGGGAATGGAATTCCATGCATGGATAAATCCCTATCGCGCAGTAGCCACTCTTGCAAACGCTAACAATCCCGCGCAGTATGCTCCTACCCATGTATCTAAAACTCATCCTGAATGGATGCTGACTGTAGGAAATGTTCAGATCTTAAACCCCGGCCTGCCGGAGGTAAGAGACCATGTTACGAACGTTATTGTTGATATTGTAAAACGGTATGATGTGGATGGGATACACTTCGATGATTATTTCTATCCTAACGGTACAAGCGGCGATGATGCTGCGTACAATGCTGATCCAAGGGGATTTCCTGCTACTGTCGCCGGCCGTGCCGACTGGCGGCGGGATAATGTCAATCTGCTGATCAAACGGGTATCAGACAGTATTAATGTTTTAAAACCCTGGGTCAAGTTCGGTGTGTCGCCTTCCGGCATCTACCGCAGCAGTACTGATCCCAATATAGGCTCACCTACATCGGCCGGTGCGCTACAGCACTATAGCAGCTTATTTGCTGACACTAAGAAATGGATCCAGTCGGGGTGGGTTGATTACCTGACGCCACAGGTCTATTGGTATATCGGACAGGCTGGCTCCGATTATAAGCTCCTGGTGCCCTGGTGGAATAATAACTCCTTTGGCCGTCACATTTATATAGGCATGGCCGATTATAAGGTAAACACCGCCGGATGGCTTAGCCGTTCGGAAATACCTAACCAGGTAAGATTGAACCGGGCCAACCCAAATGTCTTTGGTCAGACGCATTTCAGGCATGCATTTCTCGTGGGAAATCTCCTGAACTACCGTGATTCCCTTAAAAACCACTTCTACAATAAACCCGCCCTGCTGCCGGCCATGACCTGGAAAGACAGCGTGCCCCCCTTGGCACCATCGGCTCTGGCGCTCAACCGCACTTCAGGCTCTGTTACACTTTCATGGACCAGACCTCCGGTTAGCGGCAGTGAGTTCGACAAAGTGCGACGATTCGCTGTGTACCGCTCATCCAGCTCCAGCATTGACCTGGAAAACTCCGCTAATTTGATCGGTTTAACTGATACCGATCAGGAAACTTATACCGACAGTACAATTGCAGCAGACAGCACTTATTATTACACAGTTACTTCACTTGACCGGCTGCACAATGAAAGCAGCCCGGCCAACACAGTTAGCAACGATACGATCAAGCCTGTCGTTGTTGCACAGGATATTACCCGCACACTTATAAACGGCGCGGTAACAATAACTGCAGCAGATATCAATAACGGGTCATCTGATAATTGGGGAATCGATACCATAACCCTCAGTAAAAGCTCGTTTGATTGCAGCTATATCGGCCAGAATACTGTAAGCCTCATCGTTACAGACAAGGCGGGAAATATCGACTCCGCTACTGCTATCGTAACCATTATAGGAAGGATACCTAAACCTGCTATAAGCCTGTCTAAAACAAATAACACATTCACAGGCCTGTCAGATAACACGCTGGCTCTCGGCTACGGTGCGCAAAGTATCAATCTTACAGCGTCAGACAGTACTTCCACCTCGGGCACAGCATACACCTGGACACCGTCTGCCGGACTAAGCAGCACAGGCACTGCTGTAACTACTTTCACACCAACTGCGGCAGGAACTTACGTCTTCACAGCCGAAGCGAAAAGCGAATCCGGATGTATTAAAACAGTTTCTGTTACCATCCATGTGATTGACGTACGCTGTGGCAGTAAAGTGCTTGTCTATAAGAATACCGGCAGTAATAATTTTCCATGCGTGCAGCTATGTATCTCTTCGAACGCTGTACCGGCCCTGCTGTCCGCAGGTGCGAGCCTTGGCGAATGTGCCGATGGAACAAGCGTAACAGATATAATTGAAGATCATATCGCGGAAAATAATAACGATTCAGTCATAAAGGCCTATCCTAATCCTTTTATTTCAGGGCTAACAGTAACATTTACCCTGGAGAAGAAACAGAACAACATAACCCTCGATATCTATGATCTTGCAGGTAACAAGTTGAAGCGTCTGTACGCAGGCCAGGCGAGTGCAAATGAGACCTATTCATTCGCAGTGGATGCCAGTAACTTCCAGGGAAAATTTTTCAACGCCCGGCTAACTACACCAGAGAAGGTCTATAACTTCAGACTGGTTAAAGATTGAGTGATTGATTGAAAATTTTGTCGATTAAAGCCTCCATATTTTGGGGGCTTTTTTATTGGCATACGTCTGCCGCTTACCTTATTTTCAAACTACCGTGCACCCACATCGTGTATGGTAGCAATTTGGCTTTAATCATTCATCGATTGTTCAACCCCTCCGGGGTTGAGATTAACCGGCTTAATAACCACAGGCTTCGCCTGTGGTTATTAATATTCAAGCCCTTCAGGCTTGATACACCAAGTCTCATATCATTCGATAATTAAGCCAGCAGTCGCCAGCCCCACTTAAAACTTGAGATGCAAGCTGATCACTTTCTTTAAAAAATCCTATTTTCACCATCATATTACAACTCACATGATCAAACAACTCGACATAATCCGAAAAACCAGAACAGCGATCCTCAATCTAATTAGTGACATGACCATCGAGGAACTAAACAAAATTCCGGCGGGCTTTAACAATAATATTATCTGGAACGTCGCGCACCTTGTCGCCGCCCAGGACAACATCTTCTATGTTAAAGCCGGGCTTCCCTTGAAGAACATCAGTCAGCAATACTTTGATTCGTACAAACCAGGCTCTAAGCCTGAAAGAGCATTATCAGGCAAGGAGTTTGAAGAGATCAAAAGTTTGCTTTTTTCAAGCGTAGATAAGTTGGAAGAGGATATTGAGCTGAAGATATTCGGCGATTATACTCCATGGAAAACCCGGTATGGTTTCGACATGGAGAGCATTAATGACGGCCTGACCTTGCTGCCGTTTCACGACGGGCTGCATTTCGGGTATGTAATGGCATTGAAGAGGGTATTGAGATCGGAAGCCTGAGGTCTGAGGGTTAGGGTCTGAGGGCGGAAATGTAGGAGCGGCTCTTCCCCGACTTGATCGGGGATCTCCGGTAGTGCTCAATTAACTGTGTCGGATCTCCTCGCTTATTAGCGCATGCGTAGCGCCATCCTCAGACATCAGACCTCCGTCATCAGACCTCCGTCATCAGCTTCTGATCCACCTTCCTGTTCGAAAATAACAGTCCAAGCATCATGATCAATCCGGACACAATTATTACAAAGGATAATACTCCCTCATTAAACTTATCACTGACCAGGTGCGTTGGTATGCTATAGAACAGAAGTATTGTAATCAGTCCGCGAGGTGCAATAAAAAGTTCAGGAAAAATATTTGTTTGGGATATATACCTCAGGAACACATACCTGATCACTAAAATAACTAGCATAATCGCTGAGCCGGTAAGAAGTACAGTGCCTGAAAGCACCAGGGTAACATCAAGACTATAACCAAAAAGCAAAAAGAAGAAGGTCCGGATCAGAAACGCCAGTTCCGCAGTCATACTCTTCAATTCAGTATTCACACTGATCAGCTTTTCGGGATGAAGGAACTTTTTGAGCTTACCCTTAAGAAACGGCTCGGAATTATTCAAAACCAAACCGAACACCAGGATAAAGAATAAGGAAGGAAGATGCATTTGCTTCGAGACCGAATACACCAATACAACTATCGAGAGGATAAGAAATACCTTTATATGTCCTTTCAGGTATCTAAAAAGCAGCATTAACAGAATAGTGCTTAGTATTGAGATTACTGTGATCAGGACAAGGTTCCAGACAAACAGTCCGGCTGTGGCCAGCGATAACAGCTTATCGGAGATCACATAGTTGAACAACAGAATTCCCAGGATGTCTGAGAACGTAGATTCGTAAATTATAAACTCCTTTTTACCACCGTCCAGGTTATGAACGCTTGGAATAGCAATGGCGCTGCTGATCACTCCCATGGCAACCGCATAGGGCAAAGCTTTAAAAAAGTCTATATCCAGGGCCAGGTGAAGTATGTCAGCGATAGCTATTGCGGTTATCAAAAGCACGGATAACGCGGCAAGGAAGGACTGGGTGATCAGTTTCCTTTTGGATTTGGTAATTTTCAGATCCAGGGCGCCTTCCAGGACGATCATTATCAAGCCAACTACGCCGAGTATTTCCAGGATCTTGCGGGGAATATACACGGTCATGCCGTAGTACCCGGTTACAACCTGGGTCAGGATTCCGCACCCGATCAGGAGTATAGCCGAGGGTACTCTCAGTTTCTCGGAAATGATATTGAACAGATAAGAAATTATCGTTACAATACTTAAAACAATCAGAATATGATAGGTGTCCAGGATCATAAGATAATAAAGTTGAAGGTTCAAAATAAATAAAATTATCCGATCCTATCGTATTCCAGGTATAGATATTACACTACTACCGGGGAAACTTTATTATTTCTGCCGGCCGAAGCTTAGCTTTTGCGGTAAGGAATCCAGTGGAAAATATTTATGACTTATCGATCTTCCCTCGACATCTACTATCCTGAATCCGGAGCTGTCTGACCCAAGCGGCCTGCCTACAGGCCCGGTGGTTACCATCTCAATATTACCCGACCTGCCACCGGCGTTGCGGTGATAATGGCCTGCAAATATCTTCGTTACACCATATTTCTCAAATAAGGCCAGGTACATTTTCCTTCGCTCAATGTCTATATTGAAATACTCATTGGGTTCGTCGGCACTGTTAAGGAAGAAAGGGTGATGCATAAATATAATAATATGGCGGCTGCCGGAGCTCTTCCCTTCTTCCAATGCTGTTTTAACCCAGGTTTCCTGGGCTGCAGCCTCATCCGGCGCCTTTGAGGGATCCTTGATGAGCGATGAGTTTAACACTATTCCAAATACGTTTCCCGAACGGAAAGTGTACCTGTCCGGTCCGAAGTGCTCCCTGTACAATTTTATCGCCGCCAGCGTGGGCACATTCTCAACATCATGGTTACCCGATACATTATAGATCTTTATAGCAGGGTCAAGCGTTCGCGCAATCCTGTTATATTCATTTATCTGCGCCATATCACC
Organism: Daejeonella sp. JGW-45; assembly: GCF_029360805.1. GTDB lineage: Bacteria > Bacteroidota > Bacteroidia > Sphingobacteriales > Sphingobacteriaceae > Daejeonella. The sequence continues at coordinate 361,566 of NZ_JARKNC010000002.1, forward strand.
CGGCTTGTTCACAAGGTCGCCGCACACGATCACAAAAGCAGGCTTCAGGCGGTTGGCCTCAGCGACGGCTTTCTCAAAATTCACGGTCTCCCGGCTAAATTCTTTATTCTCGTTAAAGAACCCGAACTGCGTATCCGCCATCTGGAAAAATGAGAAGTTTTCGGTATATCTTAGGGACGCGCAGCCTGTTAAAAATGAAAAAGCCGCTACAACCAGGAGCAAATAGTATCGTGTTCTGATCATTATTTTATCATAAGGTGTCTGCGAATTTAAAGAAATAATTACGCGGAATAATTTCTGCTAAACAGATTTAAATTAGTTTTGAACAAAAAAATCCAATGCGCTTAAGACTTAAAGTTCTTTTTCTGCTCCCCTTTTCAGTATCTGTCGCCTGCGGCACAAACAACAGACTCAGTAATAAAGTAGAGCCCGCAGGCATAAAGGTTGAAACTCAAAACCGACCCTTAAAGATCTGCGTAATAAGCGATCTTAATGCCAGTTACGGTTCAACCAGTTATCCGGCGGAGGTTAGTTCTGTTCTCGGTCAGATGCCAGGTATTAAACCCGATATCATTTTGTGCTCAGGCGATATGGTAGCTGGACAAAAAGCATCACTCACTGATCAGAATATCCGGGATATGTGGGATGCCTTTAAAATAACCGTACTGGCCCCGGTCAGTGCCTTGCAGATCCCTTTTGGCTTTACGGTGGGCAATCACGATGCATCACCCTCGTACGTGAAGGACCGCGCTATTTCGGAAGCCTTCTGGAAAGAAAATGTTGCTGCAACGAATCTCACATTTGTAGATTCCACTCATTACCCCTTCTACTACAGCTACGTAAAAAACAATGTATTTATGATGAGCTGGGATGCTGCTGGTGCGGAAATAAGACCTGAAGTTTATAGCTGGATGAAAGAACAAATGGAAGGAAAGATCGCCAGGAAAGCAAGGCTGCGAATCCTGATAGGGCATCTGCCTTTATATGCCATCGTTGACAGCAAAAACAAGCCTGGCGAAGTGAACTCCGACCCGGCGGCTGCCCTGAACTTTTTTAAGACCTATGGCCTGGATCTGTATATCAGCGGCCATCAGCACGCTTATTACCCGGCAGAAAAAAACGGCGTACGCTTCCTGAATATGGGCGCTATCGGCGACGGGCCCCGAAAGCTGATGGGTTATCCCGCCGAAGCAAGGAAATCATATACGATCATTAATATCCCTGTCAATGGCGCGAAGAATTTTTCCTATAAGACCTATACACCCGGAAATGAAGAAATACGCCTGTCGAGTCTGCCTGATTCCGTAATCGGATTTAATGGGATTTCAAGAAAGGATCACCGGTAAAGGTGCTGTTTTGTCCGCTCAGCCTCGGCTTGAATACTTGTTTGGGAATGATTTAGGAATGGTTTAGAACCGGCTCACTACCGCTTGCGCATGCCAGCGTGTGTCCCCCGAGGCAGGTTATGGTACTGTTATTTAAACCCTTTATATCAGCATCGAGGCAGGTATTCGCCGGAACTTAATGCCTGTAACAAAAGGGGCTTCAGTTCGTTAATATGCAAAGACAGATCACTAAATTTGCCTAAGAACAAACCAATTTGATGAACGAAGTTTATATCATATCCGCCGTACGCACTCCCATAGGAAGTTTTGGCGGCGGATTATCAACATTAACTGCCAGCCAGCTGGGTGCGATTGCGATCAAAGCTGCCGTTGAGCGCGCAGAAATTGAACCTGACCAGGTGCAGGAAGTCTTTATGGGAAATGTGATGTCGGCCAATATAGGCCAGGCCCCCGCTACGCAGGCTGCGAAGTTTGCCGGACTCCCTGATATTCCCGCAACGACGATAAATAAAGTTTGCGCTTCAGGCACAAAAGCCCTTATGCTTGCTGCTCAAAGTATTGCATTAGGTCAGAACGACATCGTTATTGCCGGCGGGATGGAAAGCATGAGCAACGTCCCTTACTACCTCGACAAAGCCAGGAACGGTTATCGCCTGGGGGATGGTAAGATCATCGACGGTCTGGTTAAAGACGGCTTGTGGGATGTTTACAATGATTACCACATGGGCTCGGCAGCTGAACTCTGCGCTGCAGACTGCAATATAAGCCGTGAAGATCAGGACGCCTTTGCTATTGAATCTTATAAACGATCGCAGGCAGCGCAGGCGGCAGGAAAATTCAGGGATGAGATTGTCCCTGTAGAGATTACCGACAAAAAAGGTATCGTAACCTCACTAGCCGATGATGAAGAGGTTCAGGCGGTTAAGTTCGAAAAGATCCCGTCGTTAAAGCCGGTATTTAAAAAAGACGGAACGGTTACAGCAGCAAATGCTTCCACTTTAAATGATGGTGCTGCTGCATTGCTGTTAATGAGCCGTTCAAAAGCCGAGGAGCTTGGCATAAAGCCACTTGCACGAATCATATCTTATGCCGACGCCCAGCAGGCGCCGGAATGGTTTACCACATCGCCGTCGAAGGCTATACCACGGGCGCTGGAAAGAGCTGGCATTCAGGCAGGAGAAGTAGATTATTATGAAATTAATGAGGCCTTTTCTGTGGTTTCAATAGCAAATAACCAGATCCTGAAGCTTGATCCGGCGAAAGTGAACGTGAATGGCGGAGCGGTTTCCATGGGGCATCCCCTCGGCGCCTCAGGTGCAAGAATTATAGTAACTCTTGTCCATGTGCTGCAGCAGAGCGGTGGAAAGATCGGCGTTGCCGGAATATGTAATGGCGGCGGCGGAGCAAGTGCAATGGTTATTGAAAATCTTGTTAAATAAATGTTAAGGTCTGTTATAGTTATCTTTCTCTTCGTGTGCCTGAGTATTAATGCACAGGCACAGCACACGTCCAATTCAGCAAGTCAGAAACTGCTGAGCTACCAGGACACCCTGAAGGCGCTTAGTTATAAAATGATAAACGACAGCCTGGAACCGCAGCGCTACAACGCCAGCTACCAGTTTATCAAAACCCTTGTCAGCGCGTTAAAGGTTCCTTATTCTTTTAACTTTCAATTTGATTCGCTCAAGGCCATCTCTATTCAGGCTTCTTCAGACAAGCGGTTCAGGATATTTAGCTGGCACGTAATGAATGCCGACGGCAGCTACAGATACTACGGCACAGTGCAAATGAACAATCCGGATGGCAAACTACAGATGTATCCGCTGGTGGATTATACCAGCTCATTTAAAAACGCATCTGATACGGTTACGACAAACGACAAGTGGTATGGCTCACAGTATTACCGCATCATTCCGGTGATCAACAGCGTTAAAACGCCTTATTACATCCTGCTGGGATGGAAGGGGAACACTGCAAAATCCACAAAAAAGGTAATTGATGTCCTTTACTTTAAGGACAATAAGGCTTATTTTGGGATGCCTGTTTTCGACGGGGATAAAGAGAACCCCACGAAAAAGAGGACCATCTTTGAATATGACCGGAGGGCATCCATGGTTCTTAACTTCGACCCGAAGACCGGCACCATTATATTTGACCACCTGGCGCCCCCGGATGATAAGCTTAAAGGCAGGTTTGAACTCTATGGTCCTGATTTCTCTTACGACGGCTACAAATTAGCCAATGGCCGCTGGCGACTTATAGAGGATATTGAGGTAAAGAACCTTCCTACTGATCAGGATGATAATTTTAATGATCCTGTGAAACTGCGGGCTAATTAAGGCGAAACCGCCTGCATCAGCAATCCGCATACATAGGCACCATACGTTCCGATAACATATCCGAATACCGCCAGCAGCACCCCTATCGGTGCGAGTGATGGATGGAAGGCACTCGCTACAACCGGAGCAGAGGCTGGCCCGCCGATATTTGCCATACTTCCTACAGCCAGGAAGAATAGCGGTGTTTTGGTCAGCTTGGCGAAAATAATAACGACTAATGCGTGGATTGATATCCAGATCAGACCTACGACAAGTATACCGGGATTATTAAAAACCGCCATAATATTCATCTGCATTCCAATGGTAGCTATAAGCACATATAACAGCACGCTGCCTATCCGGGAAGCGCCGGCGCCCTCAAGCCTTCTCAGCCTGGTAAAAGACAGGAACATCCCTACAGTCGTAGCAATGATGATGATCCAAAAAAAACCAGACGTAAGGCTGAATTTACTGAGATAAGGAGCATGAACGGTAATCCATGGCGCTATATTATCGGCACCGAAGTGGGCAAGGCCTGTAACTCCAAAGCCTATTGCCAGGATGACGATAATGTCCTGCATGGTCGGAATCCGCATAATACCAAGCTGGTACTTTTCAATCTTATCTTTGATCTCGGTAACTGACTTCGAATCAGCTTTGAGGAGAGAATCTATTTTCACAGACCTGCTTGCGCCAAAAAGCAAAAGTGCCATCCATATATAGGAAATCACTACATCCAGTGCTACCATGGCGGAAAATAGATCCGCGCTCGGCTTGAACAATTCGAACATCGCAACCTGGTTGGGCCCGCCCCCTATCCAGGTGCCGGCCACCGTTGCCAGGCCCCTCCATACGGCATCCGGCCCGGTGCCGCCTACAATTTCAGGTGCGAAAAGAGATACCAGGAAAACCGCAACCGGCCCGCCCAGCATAATACTGATTGATGATACAATAAACATTGCTCCTGCCTTTTTACGTAATTTCCATATCTCCTTCAGATCGAGGCTTAGTGTAAATAAAACAAGGCTGGCCGGCAACAAATACCTGGATGAAATTGTATATAGTGAAGAGTTTGCCCCCGAAATAAGGCCGATAGAATTTAAAACTCCCGGCAGAAAATAACAAAGCAGTATCGGCGGGAAGATATTATAGAATTTTGTAAAAAATGGGATCTTACTTTCAGACGACCAGAAAACCAGGCCCAGAATACTCATTAATAATCCTAATACAACGGCATCATTGGTAATTAAAGGAACTTGATCTGTCATCTATGAGAATTTAATTATCAGCATTGGAGCACCAATTTTAGCAAAATTTAATTATAATTGAACTTTTTACTCTTTTTAACTTAAGGAAGCGAACCTCACTAACCAGGCAAACAGCTTCTTAACCAATTTTTATTAGATATTAACATGGAAATTCAGCAAAAACAACTTTTTGGGCATCCTCGTGGGCTATACATTCTTTTCCTTACGGAAATGTGGGAACGATTTAGTTTCTATGGCATGAGGGCACTTCTAGTACTTTTTCTCGTTTCATCGGTCAACGGAGAAAATCCCGGATATGGCTGGACCAGCAGTGAAGCACTTCAGTTATATGGTATTTATACCTTTCTTGTGTATCTATCCTCGATTCCAGGAGGAATAATAGCAGATAAGCTCATCGGGCAGAAGAAAGCGGTTATTCTCGGCGGCGCTCTCCTGGTAATAGGCCATAGCATTTTAGCGGTTCAGAACATAACTGCATTTTACATCGGCCTCGGGCTGATCATTGCCGGAGTAGGGTGCCTGAAACCGAATATCTCAACGATGGTCGGCGGGCTCTATCCAAAAGGCGATGACCGCCGCGACAAAGGCTTTACTATTTTTTACATCGGTATAAACGTCGGTGCTTTCTTGGCAGGCATTATAATAGGTTATGTCGGTGAAACAATGGGCTGGCATTATGGGTTCGGTTTAGCCGGAATCGGGATGGCAATCGGGCTGATCATCTTCATCCTCGGACATAAATATCTGAAAGGGGTTGGCGAAGCAACAAAACAACTTTCGAAAGAGGACCAGGCGATAAAGAACAAGCCGCTTACCGCGATCGAGAAGGATCGTGTAAAGGTTATGCTGGTCTCTTTCCTGATGATCATTGTGTTCTGGGGCGCTTTCGAACAGGCGGGTGGATTGATGAATTTATATGCATCAGAAAAGACAAACCGACTGATCGGATTTTTAAACTGGACTGTACCTGCAACCTGGTTTCAGTCTGTTAATTCATTCTTTATTATAACGCTGGGGGTTCCGGTAGCGGCGTTCTGGTTTAACTGGAAGCAAAAAGGTAAAGAAGCCTCGTCGATCTTCAAAATGGCAATTGGACTGATAATTATGGGCTGGGGATTCCTGTTTATGACTGCAGCCTCACTTCAGTACCAGTCTGATGGGTCGTCAGCAATGTACTGGCTGGTCCTGGCCTATCTTTTCCATACAGTTGGGGAGCTTTGTGCATCTCCTGTTGCTCTTTCATTCATCACTAAACTTGCCCCGCTAAAATACGCCTCAATCATGATGGGTCTATTTTTTGCAGCTTCAGGCCTTGGCAACTACGTTGCTTCGTGGGTTGGAGTATGGTCGCAAAGTGCTGGAGAACTGGAAATATTTACCGGTATCGCTATTTTCTGCACGATAATAGGCGGATTAGTAATTGCTATTAAGGAACCATTAAAAAGGCTTACACATGGTGCCGAGGATTTTTCTGAAGAAACTATGCGGAAAACCGCGAATGCCTAGTCTTCGGAGCGACTGGTGATTGTGAGCGGTAATCGGTGATCAGTATTCTGTAATCAGTGGCCTGTAATCTGTAAGGGGCCTGCTAATGGCATACCGATTACTGAATACTTTGTTGCGGATACTAAATACTGATTAAAATATAACCCATAACTCCTATCTTCGCCTCTCAAAACCTTAATTCGTGACGTCAGACAGTATTGTCATCATTCCAACTTACAACGAGAAAGAAAACATCGAAAATATCATTCGGAAGGTTTTTTCTCTCACAGAGGTATTTCACATAGTTATTGTTGATGACGGCTCACCGGACGGGACAGCTGATATCGTGAAGCATTTACAAACTGAATACCAGGGTCTGCTTCATATTTTGGAAAGAAAGGGCAAGCTGGGTCTTGGCACCGCTTATATAGAGGGATTTAAATGGGTTCTGGAACGGGATTATGAGTACATCTTCGAAATGGATGCCGATTTCTCACACAACCCTGAAGATCTCCCGCGGCTGAGGATGGCGTGTGTAAACGGGGCTGACCTCGCGATCGGATCACGTTACATTAAAGGCGTAAATGTAGTAAACTGGCCTATGAGCCGGGTACTCATGTCATATTTCGCCTCCGTTTATGTCCGGATCATAACGGGCATAAATATTCAGGATGCAACAGCGGGCTTTAAATGTTACCGGCGGACAGTCCTCGAGACAATCCCGCTGGACAGGATCAAGTTTATCGGGTATGCCTTCCAGATCGAGATGAAATTTACTGCGATTAAGTATGGCTTTAACGTGGTGGAAGTACCCATAATATTCACTGACAGAACTGAGGGAACATCTAAAATGAGTACCAAGATCTTTAAGGAAGCATTCTGGGGTGTTATCCAGATCAAACTGACGAGCTTATTCAGGGATTATTCAAGGCTTCGCCGCTAGCGCATGCTTTAAAATCCAAGACTGAAACTTTATCTTTACCTACCTTTAGCCAGGCTAAAAAATGCCACCTATGAACGAAAACCTTGATCCTGGAGATGAGAATCTTTCCCCGATAGAAAGGGAGATAGAGAAAGTATTACGCCCGCAGGCTTTCGAGGATTTTACCGGACAGCATAAAATACTTGAGAATCTTAAAATATTTGTTCAGGCTGCAAAACTGAGGGGTGAAGCATTAGACCATGTTCTCCTTCATGGCCCGCCCGGACTAGGGAAAACTACTTTATCCCATATCATTGCTAATGAAATGGGAGTTAACATAAGGATCACCTCCGGCCCTGTACTCGACAAGCCTGGAGATCTCGCCGGCCTGCTGACCAATCTGGAGGAAGGCGATATTCTTTTTATTGATGAGATACACAGGCTGAGCCCCCTCGTCGAGGAATACCTTTACTCTGCAATGGAGGACTTCAAGATCGATATCATGCTTGAAACAGGTCCCAATGCCCGTTCTGTTCAGATATCCTTGAACCCTTTTACACTTGTCGGGGCTACTACACGTTCCGGTTTGCTGACGGCTCCCCTTAGAGCCCGCTTCGGCATAAACAGCCGTTTGCAATATTATGATGCCAAGCTGCTGACTACCATCGTCCTCCGTTCGGCACAGATCCTAAAAACTTCTATCTCTGATGAAGGCGCCTATGAGATTGCAAGACGGAGTCGCGGCACACCGAGAATAGCGAATGCACTGTTGCGAAGAACGAGGGATTTTGCCCAGATAAAAGGAAACGGAAGTATCGATACCGAGATAGCAAAGTATGCCCTCAACGCGTTGAACGTGGATGAGCACGGCCTGGATGAAATGGATAATAAGATCCTTGCCACGATAATTGACAAATTTAAAGGCGGTCCGGTGGGTTTAAAAACGATCGCTACAGCCGTAGGCGAGGAAGAAGGGACTATTGAAGAAGTTTACGAACCTTTTCTAATCCAGGAAGGCTACATCATGCGGACGTCAAGAGGCCGCGAATGTACGGAGATCGCGTATAAGCACCTGGGACGAATGAAGTCCGGAGGAAATCCGTCCTTGTTTTAAATGGCCTGTAAAGAGTAATCGGTAATCAGTAGCCAGTAAACATGTTACTATTGACCGCCGATTACCGATTACCGATTACTGATCACTGATCACTGATCACCGATTACTGATCACCAACCTCTGAGCGGATTAATACAATGTAAACTCAACCCTTCTGTTATTCTGACGTCCCGCAGCAGTTTTATTGCTGGAGATCGGCTGAGACTCACCATATCCGGTTGCTTCTATCCGTGAAGGATTCGCTCCCTGGCTAACCAGGTAGGACTTAACTGATTCAGCCCGGTCTTTAGATAACTTGAGATTAGCAGCATTACTTCCTACATTGTCAGTATGACCGGCTAACTTGAGGCTGAAGTCTTTTGATTTCAAAAGATCCGCAACCCTGTTTAAGCTAGGATAAGAAGAAGGACGAATGGTAGACTTGGCGAAGTCGAACTCGAGGTTCTTAATTGCTTCTGCTACAATTCTTCTATCTTCCTCAGTTACGACAACTTTAACCGGATTAACGGTTGTAACCTTAATCTCGCAACCGGCGCCATCAACTTGTTTTCCAGCTGGGGTATTAGGGCATTTATCAAAATAATCTGACACGCCATCGCCATCGGAATCGGTCTTGAAACGAGCCCAGTCTGTAGTTACCTGTGCTAACTGTTGTGCATTTTTAGCGCGCTCAGCAGCAAGGTCAGACTGCAATGCAGCATTCCGTGCTATATAATCAGCCTCCATGGCTGCCACAGGATTATAGGTTGATAGCTGAGGTTTCGTTTTACCGCCCAGGGCAAATTCAAGCCCGATGTGAGTATACGAGAACTTGTCGTTCTGAGGTCCTGAATGGTAACCGTCAAGGTTATCGCCATCAACAAAATTCATCTGATAACCCAGGTCCAGCATTATGTTGTTAGACAGGCCGAATTTAAGTCCGGCTCCTACCGGGATAAATGATTCGTTGATGGTTTCGGGATTGAAGCGAGTAGTTCCCGCACTGCTTGTCAGGTCGACATCGTATCCCATTAAGCCGTAACCCGCGGTTACGTACGGCTGGATCACATTGGTTCTGTTCATCCAGTAGATGTTTGCCAGGCTCAGATAAGCATTAATACTTCCCGAATATTTCACACTGGTTTCGTGCGAAGAATAAGGGCTGGCCGGGGCTGAACCATTCCCAAGTTCCCTGGAATTGTCTGCTTTTAATTTACCTCCAAGGAAATTAGCCTGGATACCAAAGGCCGGCCATATTTGCTTCTTGATATAAGCACCGTAACCAATATCAGCTTTCCAGCTTGTAAAGTCGTTCTTGCCGTAAATAAGTGTTGGGGCAAGTACTCCCGCGTTCACACCAAATGACCACGTACTGAAAGAGGTTGAGGGTGAAAATACCGGTGGAACCGGTAATGCCGTTGCCACGGAATCCTGAGCGAAGGTTTCTGAAGATACAATCAGCCCCAGAGCTAGTGCTGAAAGTTTTAGAAATTTTGAGTTCATAGTCTTAGTGTTTGTTTGCCCTGTATAACAAAAGCTATACCAGAAGCAAAATTCAGAGGCTTTCTAAAAATAAACTTAACCATACGTTAAGTATTTAACTGTTAATCAGTAGGATGCTCCATCGCATAATTTTATCTTTGTGAAGTCATGATCAGTAAAAAAAACTACACCAATTTTATAAAGGAAGAAGCCCGGAAGCTCGGGTTTCAGTCTATTGGTGTTTCTAAAGCCGGTTTCCTGGAAGAACAGGCACCTTTGCTTGAAAACTGGTTAAAGGCAGGCTCTCATGGCAAGATGGCTTATATGGAAAACCACTTCGATAAGCGGCTTGACCCGACGAAGCTGGTTGAGGGGGCCCGTTCAGTAATTTCCTTGTCCCTGAACTATTATACAGACGAAATTCAATCCGATCCTCAAGCTCCAAAAATAAGCCGTTATGCGTATGGCGAGGACTACCATACCGTTATTAAGGATAAGCTGAGGATGCTTATTGAAAGCATACGGGAAAATATCGGTGAAGTGAACGGCCGGGCCTTCGTTGATTCAGCGCCAGTCCTGGACAAGGCCTGGGCCAAAAAAGCCGGTTTGGGCTGGATCGGTAAAAATGCTAACCTCATAAATAAGAAGGCAGGATCTTTCTTTTTTCTTGCCGAACTTATCACGGATCTTGAACTGGATTATGATGTTGCCCCAACAGAAGACCATTGTGGTACCTGTACACGATGTATCGATGCTTGTCCTACCGAAGCTATCGTTGCGCCATACGTGGTTGATGGCAGCAAATGCATTTCCTATCTTACTATTGAATTAAAGGATGAGCTGCCTTCCCAATTCAAAGGAAAGATGGATAACTGGATGTTCGGCTGTGACGTATGCCAGGACGTGTGTCCCTGGAATAAATTTTCGGTCTTACATCAGGAGCCAGCTTTTAAGCCAGCCCCCGACCTGTTGGGATTCACTTCCTCAGAATGGCAGGAAATCACTCAGGATACCTTCAGCCGCGTATTTAGCAAATCAGCCGTAAAAAGGACGAAGTTTCAGGGCTTGAAGAGAAATATTGAATTCCTTAAAGGACTGTAAGTTGTAAGTTATACGTTGTACGTTATACGTGCTTACGTACCTATCGGCAGTCTACATTAGTCTATGCATTTCACTTTCACCTTTCCCCTGTCAACTCTTTTGTCGCTTACAACGTATCACGTACAACGTATAACGTAACTCCCCTTTCGTCACATTTTTCCCCCCACCCGTCACATTTATTGGCAGCCCGTTAAAAGACAGGGTAATATTGTTCCATAATTCAAACGAAAATATACCGGGGGCTAACTCCCTAATCTAAAGAACAATGAAACAATATTTACTCCTGCTGCTCATCTTCGTAAGTACCAGTGTATTTGCGCAACAAGGCACTGAAACCGTCTACGAAGTAAAAGGCATTGCAGCCGACTCGGCATCTCAGAAAATTCTGGACTACGCTACCATAGGTTTAAAAACTGATAAAAATGCTCCGGTTAAGTCATCCCTGACAAAGGCGGATGGCTCATTCCTTCTGGCCGGCATTAAGCCGGGGAAATACCTGTTGTCGGTTATTTCTGTCGGATATCAGACAAAAACAATCGCCGTAGATCTCACAGACGGTCTAAAATCAAGAGATATGGGAACTATATTTATTTCAGCTAAAACTAACCAGCTTAAAGAGGTAGTGGTAATGGCTGATAAACCCATAATTAAACAGGAAGTCGACAGGATATCATACGACCTCCAGGCTGATCCGGAAAGCAAGACCAATAACGTCCTCGAGATGATGAGAAAAGTGCCTTTGCTATCAGTCGATGCTGAGGATAATATCCTTCTAAAGGGTGATGCAAATTATAAGATACTGATCAACGGCAAACCATCCAGTATGATGGAGCGAAACGCCAAAGACATATTGAAGAGTATGCCCGCATCCAGTATTCAGAATATTGAAGTAATTACTACCCCTCCTTCGAAATATGATGCAGAAGGAATTGCAGGGCTGATTAACATCATCACGAACAAGAAAGTCGATAATGGGTATAATGCGTCTGTAAATGTGAGTCACCGTTTCCCGGCCGGCGGACCGGGTGTTGGGGGCAACTTTACATTAAAACAAGGCAAGTTTGGGATATCTGCATTTGGCGGCGCTAATTCAGCGGAAACGCCTTTAACGCAAAATGGGATAGTTAGAACAACAACCGGTACGAACGCGAGTAACCTTTCTCAGGTTCTGACCCGCGAATCTGAGAACAGAAATGGATATATGGGCACTGAGCTAAGCTATGAAATAGACAGTCTAAACCTGATCTCGGGGCAATTTAATATTAACGGAAACCGTAATGAAAGCCTTAGCAATCAATTTTCGCAGCTGGATAACCCGGCAGAGATCCTTCAGCGATATAATCTTCTGGGCCATAACGAAAACAAAGGCAGCGGCATGGATGCCTCATTTAACTATCAGCTGGGTTTCAGGAAAAACAAGGCCCGGCTGCTAACATTCTCATACCGTTTTTACGATTACACCAATGGGCAAAATAACCTTCTGCGTAGCTCAGACCAGTTTAATTACGATATACCGGATTACAATCAGATCAATGAGGGCAGCTCGGCGGAACAAACGATCCAGGTGGACTATGTTCATCCCGTAAAGAAACTTACCATTGAAGCCGGACTGAAAGGGATCCGCCGTAAAAATGAGAGCGATTTTCAATACATGTCGTTTAATCCCGCTAACGAACAGTTCGAGACCGATCCCGGGCGAAGTAACGTATTCGACAATATTCAGGAAGTGCTTGGTGCCTATAACACATACCAGTTAAATACAAAAAACTGGGGCTTTAAAGGAGGCTTCCGCCTCGAACAGACAATTATTGATGCTGATTTCACATCATCTAACTCACAGGTCAGGCAGGAGTATCTGAACCTGATACCTTCAGTAAGCATCAACAGGAAGTTTAAGAACATGAGCAATATTAACCTGGGCTTTTCACAAAGGATCCAGCGTCCCGGCATTCATCAATTAAACCCTTTTGTCGACAGGTCAAATCCGAATTTTGAGTCGAGCGGAAATCCAAACCTCCATCCCACTGTCGGAAGTAACCTTTCCATCGGCTACAGCAAATCGAAGAAAGGTTCGTTTAACTATGTACTTGGTTATGGGCTGTTTAAAGACCTGATCATGCCGGTTTCAGTATTTGACCCTGTTTCTTACCTTACAAAAAACACCTATGATAACACAGGACGTGCCCGGCTGTTCTCACTTAACGTCAATATTAACTACCCGGTCACTAAAAAGATGAATGTGAGTTTCAATGGTGGCCTGGCGCACGGAAGAGTTCATGCCCTGGTAAACAATATTATTGTAAGAAATCAGGGCTTTATGTATAACTTCTCGTCTTCTGCAAACTATCGTTTTGAAAAAGGATGGCGTGCGAGCACCAACATTTACATGAATGGTCCGAATCTTTCAGTACAGGGGTCATCCAATTCTTACTTTAGCAGTTCATTTAGTATAAATAAAGATATCATAAAAGACAAGCTTTCATTTTCTGTTGCGACCAATAACCCTTTTAGCAAATACCGGACGAACATCAGGGAATCTTTCGGTCCCGACTTTTTTCAAACCAGTAATAACCGCGCATTTTACAGGGGCTTCAATACGAACCTAAGCTACAAGTTTGGTAAATTGAAATCGACCATTAAGAAGAATTCAAGAGGCATCAGGAATGATGATGTTTCGAACAGTGGACAGAATTGAGCTTTGGGCTTGGGCTGTGAGCTATGGGTTATGGGTTATGGATTTCACAAAATCTGACTGCTCATAGCCAAATGCCAAAGCAAAAAACCATAACCACATTATACTTAACATATAAATCAATGAAAAATTTAATCAAGAATCCCTCAGATATAAACCGGATAGAATACTGGGCTGCTACCGCTATGTTCGTGTTTTCGATATTCTTCCTGGTGTCTGGTTCTGTAAATGTTCAGGAATGGCGACTGAGAGACCTCGAGACCAGGTTTAACGACGCACACCAGGAATATTCTTATTTCAACAACTATTTCCTGCCTTCCCTGGTACGGTATATCACCTTTTACGGAAGCTATCTTCTGCTGGCATTTTTCATCGTACCGCCATTAAGCCAAAAGAAGAATATTACCCTGAATATCATCTTTACTGTGGTGATCTTTTATTTGATCAGCGTGGTTCTTGCGGTAACTGATACCTGGCTTCAGGGGCATCTTTTCAGCTCATACACTGAAGCTGAATTATACGCTAAACTCTTCCAGGAGAGCACAGTCTTTTCATTCTGGTTACTTATGATGTTTGCCTTGTATAACATCATAAAATATCTTGCTGTATACCTTCTTGAAAATTCAGAACTCATACAGGCAAAATACCGGGTGATTACAAGAGATGGGATCTACGCTTTCATCATCTGGATGATAGCCCTGTTCCTGATGTTGATCAGCCAGGAAGATTCTGATGTTGTTTTGGCATGCGCTGCTTGTCCGCTGGCCGCGATATTTGTATACTGCTATGCGATGTATGCTATATTACCTAATATAAGGGGCGCAGCAAAACCGTTCAGGGCCTATATGAAAGCATTTTTCTGGATTGCCCTGCTAAGCTCCATCCCCATCCTTGCAATCCTGCTCATTCTTATTTCTGAACCGCACAAAGAGGTCGCTGTTATTACATCACTGTTCAACATCATGTTCCAGCTGTTGTTTACTGCCCCACTGGCCTGGTATGTATATAAACACAGGATCTCTGTCGACTACGAGATAAAAGGGCTTCAAACTGCTTTGGGCAGATCCACCGCAGATCTTAACTTCCTGCGCTCGCAAATTAACCCGCATTTCCTCTTTAATGTCTTAAACACCTTGTATGGTACAGCTCTTCAGGAAAATGCAGAGCGGACTTCAGAAGGCATTCAAAAACTGGGCGACATGATGAGATTTATGCTGCGCGAGAACCTGCAGGAAAAGATCTCACTCACAAGAGAGATTGAATATCTTAATAATTACATCGGCCTGCAATCCCTGCGCACCCAGTCGTCGCCGGATATTCAGATCTATACGGAGATCGAAGATCATACCGGGACACTGCAAATTGCTCCGATGCTATTGATCCCTTTTATCGAAAATGCATTTAAACATGGCATTAGCCTCAAAGAACGTTCACATATCAGAGTAGTTCTGATGACCAAAGACAACACTCTTTATTTCGACATCTCCAATAGCATGCACCCTAAGCCATCCAATGACCCCGAAAAGGATAATAACGGAATAGGTTTATCAAATGTGAGACAAAGACTAAAGCTGATGTATGCAAACCGCCATGAGCTTTCCATTCGCGAGAGCGGAAAAGAATTCTTTGTGCACCTTACTATTCAGCTTGACTAAGATGAAAAAGGTATTACTTGTATTGCTGATCTGCGTTGGAATAAACTTCGGCGAAAGGCTTATAGATGCTGGTAATTCGATCCTGAAAACACTATTTTTATATAATGAATGCGATTGCACTTGATGATGAACCGTTAGCACTTGAAGTGGTACGCAGTCATGCATCCAAAGTTCCATTCCTGAATTTGAAAGCTGACTTCACGGATGCCTTCCAGGCCATGGAATACCTGCAAAAAGAAAACATAGACTTGATATTTCTGGATATTAAGATGCCGGATATCTCTGGAATAGATTTTCTGACAAGTCTGAACAAAAAGCCTATGGTGATTTTCACTACGGCATATACAGAACACGCCGTGACCAGTTTTGAGCTGGACGCAATTGATTATCTATTAAAGCCCTTCTCTCTGAGCCGGTTTATTAAAGGCTGTAACAAAGCTTACGAACTTTACCAGTTAAGGAACAAAAGCGGTAGTGCCGACTATGTTTTTTTAAAAACCGGCTATGAGCAGGAAAAGGTAAACTTTGCAGATATACTGTACCTCGAAGCAGCGGGTAATTACGTGAATTTTGTTTTGAAAGACAGAAGCCTGTTATCGCGAATGACATTTGCCGAACTGGAGGCAATTTTACCGCGAAATAAATTTATCAGGACCCACAGGTCGTATATCGTCGCCATCAGCAACGTAGATAAAATAGAACGGCACCAGGTTCATATTGACGGCAAACCGATTCCGGTAAGTGAGTCTTACATGCAGAACCTCACAGGCCTGGATAAAAGATAAGTTTCATGAAATATCTTATGCTAATTCTGCTGGCGTTCGGCTCCATTTATTCCTCTGGTCAGGAGTTAAAACTAAAGAAACGTGCTCCGGGGGCATTAAGCGGATCGGAATTCTCAAAAAGCCTGCGTGATACAGCTATTACGTTGGAGGATCGTGAAAAGATCATTTTTGAACAGGTGCGATCAGGCAACATTCCCGATTTCTACAGGAAACTCGTTGAAATAAAAGACACGGTAGCATTAGATGGCGCTATACATACCATTCGTTATTATGTCACCCCTGATTTTATCGCAATAGGATCAAATGACGATTATTTCTACTGTCCGATGAAACCTCAGCTGGCTCAGAAAGTGGCCAGCCTCTTAAAATGCAGCCTTCCCACTGGGAAAATATCAGACAAGATCTACCAGAATGCAGTTGTAAAAATGGTCCCCGAACCTATTCCTCCGTCTCCCCAAATGGTCACCATTCCGGTATTTGAAAAACATAATTCACTTGTAAACACCCAGCGGAAATTATCACTTGCACGGCATCCCATGGGAAGCCTTGTTGCCGGAAATAAAAAAGATGTGGTCATCTCAAATAAGATCTATAACGAGAAAGGTGCCCTGAGAGTGGTGATCTACGGCTGGCATAAACCTGATGGAAAAGCCATCCAACCTTTATATAATGGACACAGTACGATCCATGTCGATTACAGCCACGGCATCCGCATGGTGCAGAATAAGGTTTGGGTAGATGGGAAAAAGACTTCACTTCAGAAAGTTCTGGCCTCTGAAACCCTAAGTAGTCTTTTAAGTGATGAAGGAGTGATTAAATTCCCGGTATACCCTACGGAATAAAGCCACCCACAGTGGCGGAAAATCGCACATATATTGCTAACCGGGTATTTTCAACAAAGCGCTATTTCCCAAACTTCATCTTCAACTGCTGCAACATATCAGTATCTATGGGCCTAGCTTCTTCCACGACTTTAGGTTGGACTGGAGCAGCTTGTACTGGGTTTGGTGTATTTTGCTTTTCAGATCTCAGCGCTTCCTTCTTGGCGTTCCATCTTTTCCAGATCTTCTCCAGGCAGCGCTTTGTATAGAGTGGAAAATCTCCGTTCTGCATCCAGTTATAATAGCTCGGTTCGGCCTGAAAAACGTCCTCCACCGACCTTCCCTTGTGCTTGCCAAAATTTATCACCTCTACACCTTCGTCATTGTACACCATCCTCCCGGCGAAATCCACCGGTTTATTCAGGTTTGTGAATTTATGAAGGGCTTCTATGTCATTTTGAACCGGCTTTGAGATAACACCTTTTTTATCTTCCCAGTCCTGATTTTCATATTTACCTATCTGGGCCAGTAGAACTTCATAAGTTGCCTTAATATCTGCTTCCGCTGAATGCGCATTCTCTATTACTTTACCGCAATAAAATTGATAGGCAGCGCGGAGCGTACGTTGCTCCATCTGATGGAAAATATTCTGAACGTCAACAAAATGACGATTGTCTATCTCAAAATCAATCCCGGCACGCAGAAATTCTTCCATCAGTACTGGAATATCAAACTTATTTGAATTGTATCCGGCAAGGTCGCAATCATCCAGAAACCTCGCAAGCTCCTCTCCTGCCTGCCTAAATGTAGGAGCATGGCGAACATCCTCGTCGTATATACCGTGAATTAACGAAGACTCGAGCGGAATCGGAATACCAGGGTTGATCCTCATCGTTTTGATATCCTCAGTCCCGTCGGGCATAGCCTTCAGAATAGATATTTCTACGATCCTGTCGGAGGCAACATTGACTCCTGTAGTCTCAAGATCGAAGAATGCCAGGGGGCGTTTCAGGTTTAGCTTCATAGTATATAGTGAAAAACAAACATCGCAAAATCATTTTTATAATAGAGAGATAATGCGAATATTTATTAGAAAGGTATATTAGCCCCAAATGATGATACCGAGGGTAATACCGACTATCATAATAAGATATAACAGGATCTCGGTCGTTGCGAAGTGCTTGTACCTGGTCCAGAAAGAGTAATCGCCCTTAGGCTGCTCCATAGAAGTAGACAATTAATTTAACAAAAATAAGGATTAAAACAACATAAACCTATTATTTGATAGTTCCCGCCCTTGAAAAGTATTTATAATACCAGGGATCTTTCAGGTCACTAATAATGACACCCTTGGAGGTTGACGCGTGGACAAATTTATTGTTGTGCAGGTAAACGCCCACATGGCTGAACTTCTGCCCGGCAAAATCAAAGAACACCAGGTCGCCCTCTTTCAAATCTTCTTCGTATTTCCTTTTAACAGATTCAGCCATGGACTTCGCGGTTCTGGGAACTGTACGGTCGTAGATCTCCTTTTCCAGTATAGTAGTAAAGCCCGAGCAGTCTACTCCTTTCCTATCCATTCCGCCTGCCCGGTGGGGAACTCCTATCCAACTGTCTATAAAACGATACAGTTTTTCGTTGGTAAGGTCTTTCTCTTTTACGTTTAATAAGGATGCATACCTGTCCTTCAGTGAACCCGATGTCACAGGTTTTGACTTTGATGCATCGGTCAATATTTTTTTGCTCGAACAGGAAGTGTACAATAATGGGGCTATAGCTAACAGAACGCAAAAGATATTATTCTTCAGTTTACAAGTCATGAAGCAAAGTTCAATCTAAACGGACCTGAATAAAACCAAAGATTATGAACATAATGTGAATAAGTAAGCCGGGACGCAGGAAACGAGAGGCGAGAAACGGCTCAAGATGCAATTCAGAAACGGGCATATCCCAGATATTCCAAATCGTTCATGGATGTAGTAAGATGAACGTTTCCATTTGCCAAAAGATATATGGCTAATATTCTTTGGCATCATTTTTCGTTAAGCTATAGTGCAATCGCATATTGTCGCTTGCTTATTAAAAAACTATGAAACGTATTTTATTAGGATTTGCATTTGCTGCAATAGTTGCAGGATGCAACAACAAAGCAGATGAAATAGCCGAAGCTCAGGCAGTTCGTGATTCAATCAGGATCGCTCAGGAGAAAGCAAAGTTAGATAGCTTTGAAAGAGCTGAAGCAGCCGAAAAAGCAGCAGCAGTAGCGGTCGCTAAAGAACGAGCCAGAACATCATCCAGCCGTTCATCCGGTTCATCTAACCGGGCTGCCTACATTTCGGATAATGGCTCGGTAGTTTATACTACTCCGCAGGAAGCACAAAAACGAGGCTGGAGTTCAGCTGCTAAGGGTGCGGTAATTGGCGGTGTTGCCGGTGCGGCAACGGGAATCCTTGTTGACAAGAAAGATGGCCGTGGTGCGGTGATTGGTGGCGTACTTGGCGCAGGTACCGGATACGTTATTGGACGTAGCAAGGACAAAAAGACCGGAAGAGCACAATAATTTTGTGTTTAATTAATAAATAAATATTAGCCTCAGCTTAACGGTTGGGGCTTTTTTGGGGGCTTTTGATTCAGTAACCAAAAATCAAAACCAAATTTTGTCTTAGCCAGGAATTACCTGGTTTAACACGCCCTTGTCCTGATTCTTGATTCCTGATTCTTGTGTTCCCGATTCATTTTCACGCCTTAATAACCCGCTGTATTTCGTCCAGTTTCATCAACGCCTCTACCGGGGTAAGAGTATTAACTTCCAGATTATTCAGCATATCCCGGATCTTCACCAGAACCGGATCGTCTATTGAAAACATCTGCAGTTGATAGGCTTGCTTCTGAACTTTCTTCATGCTTTCCTTAATATCTTCACCGCCGGTTCGCTCCTGTTCCAGGCGTTTCAGGATCTCATGAGCCCTTCCCACCAGCTTAGCAGGCATCCCGGCCATTTTAGCTACGTGTATACCGAAGCTATGTTCGCTGCCGCCGGGTACCAGCTTACGCAGGAAGATCACTTTGTTTCCAACTTCTTTTACAGACACATTAAAATTCTTGATCCGGCTGAAGGAATTCGTTAATTCATTTAGCTCATGGTAATGCGTGGCGAAGAGCGTTTTTGCTTTGGCTGCCGGATGATTATGAAGGTACTCGGCAATGGACCATGCGATGGATATGCCGTCGTAGGTGCTTGTTCCGCGTCCTATTTCATCCATCAGGATCAGGCTGCGCTCAGAAAGATTGTTTAGAATGCTGGCTGTTTCATTCATTTCTACCATGAACGTAGATTCGCCCGAGGTCAGGTTATCCGAGGCGCCCACCCGGGTAAATATTTTATCCACAATACCCACACTTGCTTCCTTGGCAGGAACAAAACAACCCATTTGCGCCATCAGAACGATCAAGCCGGTCTGCCGTAACAAAGCCGATTTACCGGACATATTAGGTCCGGTAATAATGATTATCTGCTGGCTTTCACTATCGAGAAAGACATCATTGGTTATATACTCCTCGCCCACGGGTAAGTTTTTCTCGATCACCGGGTGTCGTCCTCCCTTGATGTCAATCACCTTACTTTCGTTTATCTCCGGCTTTACATAATAATTTTTGATCGCCAGGCATGCGAAATTAAGCAGGACATCGAGCTGGGCTACGAGCTGAGCGTTTAACTGAATAGGCTTAATGTACTCAGACAGGGCGAAGGTTAATTCACCGTATAGTCGCGTTTCCAGTACCTGAATTTTTTCTTCAGCAACCAGGATCTGCTCCTCGTACTCTTTCAGTTCAGGCGTAATATAACGTTCGGCGTTGACAAGAGTCTGTTTTCTGAGCCACTCTGCCGGAACTTTGTCTTTATGAGTATGGGTAACCTCAAGGTAATAGCCGAATACATTGTTAAACGCAACCTTCAATGATGGAATTCCAGTAGTTTCGGCTTCGCGCTTCTGGATTTCCAGGAGGTACCCCTTTCCTCCGAAGGCGATCTTTCTGAGGCGATCGAGCTCCTCGTCCACCCCGTCGGCGATCACACTGCCTTTGGCGAGCATAACCGGCGGGTCCGGATTCAGTTCCTTTTCGATCCTGTCGCGGATAAGAGTGCAATTATCTAACTGCCCTGCGATAGTTTTTAAGGCGTAATTATCGCAGACCTCGCAAAGAGTCTTTAAGTTGGCTATTGCATAAAGCGCACGCTTAAGCTGTAAAACTTCCCTTGGATTGGCTTTCAGAAGGCCTATTTTAGAGATCAGCCTTTCAAGATCTCCTATCTGCTTTAATTCGTGCAGAAGTTTTTCCCTTAAATCTTCGTTGCCGACAAAGTACTCTACCACGTCCAGTCTTTCCTGAACAGGCTTTAATTCCTTTAACGGCATGATGATCCACCGGCGCAGTAATCGGGCACCCATGGGAGAACAGGTTTTATCAAGCACATCTACCAGGCCTACTGCATTCTCATTAGATGAACCGATCAGCTCCAGATTGCGGATCGTAAAACGATCCAGCCACATGTACCGGTCTTCCTCTATCCTCGCCACAGAGGAAATATGCTGCAGATTGCGATGTTCAGTCTCATTCAGATAGTGAAGAGCTACCCCTGCAGCGGTAATTGCCAACGGGAACTTCTCGATACCAAAGCCCTTAAGCGATTTTACGTCGAAATGTTTAAGCAGGAAGTCTGGCGCATAATCACCGCTATAAGCCCAGTCATCCAGGTGGTAAGTGTAAAAACGGTCGCCGAATGTCTCAATAAAATCCCTTTGACGGCTCTTCTGGAAAATCACTTCACTGGGCTTGAAGCTCTGCAACAATTTATCAATATAGGCGGCATTGCCCTGGGCGACAAGAAATTCGCCTGTGGAAATATCAATAAAAGCAATCCCGAACGAATTCTTCTCGAAATATAACGAAGCCAGGTAATTATTGGTGTTCTGCTGGATGATATTATCGCTGTAAGAAACACCGGGCGTGATTAATTCCGTTACGCCACGTTTGACTATCGTCTTGGTTGTTTTAGGATCTTCGAGCTGGTCGCAAATCGCTACCCTTTGCCCCGCCCTTACCAGTTTTGGAAGATAAGTTTCCAGGGAATGATGTGGGAAACCGGCAAGCTCAGTATGAGTACCCGAACCGTTGCCTCGTTTAGTTAATACAATCCCAAGTATTCCGGAGGCTTTGACAGCATCCTGGCCGAATGTCTCATAGAAATCCCCTACACGAAATAACAGTAATGCGCCAGGATATTTAGCCTTGATCGCATTGTACTGAAGCATTAATGGCGTTTCTTTCTGTTCGTTCTTCTTTGACAAGGCTGTTTTCGTAAGGCTATAAAGTTAATGGATTGTTAAGGTTTTATAAGAGATGTTGAAAAAAGGCTTAAAGTTAATTACTAAACAAGATCCAGTTTAAGTTCAATAAATAACCTTTTTCAAGCCGCATAAATATCAAAGTAAATTCATGCAATATTCTATATTTGCTCATGATCACGAACCCTCTAAAGCTGTACAGGAATGCTTATTCTGGCTTAAGCAGGGAGAACTGGTATTTATCACTGGTCATGTTTATAAACCGTAGCGGAACTATGGTTATACCCTTCATGACTATTTACAGTACTCAAAAGTTAAATTTCAGCATTGTTCAGGCGGGGTTTATCATGTCCCTATTCGGATTAGGATCCATTCTGGGAGCATTTGCTGGTGGTAAAATAACCGATAAGCTGGGCTTTCATCATTTACAGCTTGGCGCACTATTCAGTGGTGGCGTATTTTTTATTTTACTGGCCTTTCTGGAGACGTTCATTAGCCTTGCAATCGGCACGTTTCTGTTGAGCCTGTGCAACGAATCCTTCAGACCGGCAAATTCGGCAGCCATTGCACATTATAGTTCCGAAAAGGTCCGTACACGAGCTTACTCGTTAAACCGGCTGGCCATAAACCTGGGCTGGTCATTTGGCGGTGCCCTGGGCGGCTTCATCGCTTCGATCGATTACCACCTGTTGTTTTACGTCGACGGATGCACTAATATTCTGGCTGGATTTCTCCTGTTAAAACTGTTACCGTTTGAAGCGAAAGACAAGACGGTAAAAGACAAACCGGATAAACCTGTGATCCGGTCGGCCTACAGTGATCGCCTATACCTTGCCTTTATTTTCCTGACCATTCCATTCGCCGCATCATTCTTTCAATTATTTATCCTTCAGCCAGTGTTCTACAAATCAGAGTGGCATCTTTCAGAGCAGTTCATCGGAGGCCTCATGGCTCTGAACGGGCTATTGATCGTTAGCTGTGAAATGGTCCTCGTTCATAACCTCGAGGGGCGGCGAACGCCGCTGTATTTCATTACCCTGGGTGTGTTTGTAGCCGCACTTAGTTATGTCGCCCTAAACATACTTCCCCCGGCTGCCTGGGCAGCAGTTATAGCTGTAATTCTGGTCACAGTTGGAGAAATGCTTGCCATGCCATTTATGAACGCATTCTGGATTAGCCGGTCCAATGAAAATAACCGGGGTGAATACTCGGCTTTATATACGATAGCATGGTCGGTAGCCCAGATAATCGGGCCTATATATGGGGGAATTTTAATTGAGCACGGTGGGTATAGCATGTTTTTCTGGTTCCTCGCAGCCAGTTGCGTATGCTCCGCATTAGGTTTTATGGTTATTAATCATGTAGAACCTATAAGAAAGTGGAAGAAGGATACGCTAAGCTATATCAGAACCTCTTATTTTTGAGCATGCGGAAACTGAAAATGGAAGAACTGGCGCGTGTGGATATCGAAGGGTTTAAGAAACAAGACAAGCTGCCTGTAATAGTTATATTGGACAATGTACGCAGTATGCACAATATCGGCTCTATTTTCCGCACTTCTGATGGTTTTGCTGTCGAAAAGGTCTGTCTATGTGGCATTACTGCACAACCGCCACACAGGGAAATTGAGAAAACCGCGCTTGGGGCGACACATTCCATAGAATGGGCGTATTACGAGCATGTGAACGATGCGATCTCAGAACTAAAGAATACCGGTTACACGATCGTAGCAATTGAACAGGCCGAAAATAGTATTATGCTAACTGATCACACGCCTCTTGCAGGCAAGAAGTATGCGCTGATCTTTGGCAACGAGGTTGAAGGTGTAAGCGATGATGCGATGCTGGCGTCTGATGTTTGTATCGAAATCCCACAGTTTGGCACCAAACATTCATTTAACATCGTCGTTTCGGCCGGGATCGTTCTGTGGGATTTCTTCTCCAAGTTGAATCCAATACTTAACAAGTAATGAATAACCTGAACAAAAAACTCCAACTTAAGGCAGGGCAAACGATCATGATCGTCAATGCCCCGGCGTATTACCAGGGTCTTTTGGAACCTTTGCCGGAAAATGTAACTGTTTCCACCGCCGTTCAGAAAGAGTATAACCACGTCCAGCTATTTGTAAAAAACAGCACAGAGCTTGCCGCGGCCCTCGCCGAAATCTCCGCCACACTACAACCAGACACGGTTATATGGGTAATGTATCCTAAGAAATCTTCGGGAATAAAATCAGACCTGGACATGATGAACTCCTGGAAAGAACCTGAAAAATATGGATTGCGCCCTGTTTCTTCGGCTTCAGTAGATGAAACCTGGACGGCATTAAGACTGAAGCCGGCAGATCAGGTAAAAAAATCAGGCCTGGGAAATTCTGAAATTCAGAACAGTGAAATGAGTCAATACCTGGATGTCATAAACAAGGTTGTTACGCTTCCCTCCGACCTTAAAGCTGCATTAAGCGGCCGGCCCGACCTTCTGCTATTTTTCGAATCACTTGCCTGGTCCCATAAAAAGGAGTATGTGGTCTGGATATTGTCGGCTAAACAAGAGAAAACACGGGCGGACAGAGTTCAAAAGACCGTTGAAATGCTCGCGTCAAATAAAAAAAATCCAAACGCAAAGTAATTATGAAAACAGAGCACCTGCAAAGTGCGGATATAGACCGGCTTAAAGAACTTCAGCCCGAAACATGGACAGATATAAGACCGTACTTTTACTTTTACAAAGGTTCAGACTATTGCCAGCCCCTAAAGATCACAGAGGATAAAAAGATCATTGCTGTGGGAACCAGCATCCATCATACGGACTCCGCCTGGCTCGCTCATATCATCGTCCACCCCGACCATCGAAACAAGGGCCTGGGCAGAGAAATTGCTTCCGCATTGGTAAAGGACCTCGATCCCGACAGGTTTAAAACCATTTATCTGGATGCAACCGATATGGGATATCCCGTGTATAAAAAACTGGGGTTCGAAGTCGAAGCCGAATACATTCACCTCAGTGGAAAGCATCAGGATCTTTATCTTTCAGATACGACAACGATTATACCTTATCATTCGAAATACAGGGATGAGCTTCTTGCGATGGATAGATCAATTTCAGCGGAAGACCGGGTAAGGGTACTCGAAAACCACTTGACATCATCCCTCCTATGCCTGCACGAAGGCAAACTGCTTGGCGCTTATTTTCCCCTCCTGCTCGACGGCTTTGTACTGGCCCTGACCGTTGAGGCGGGTACAGAGCTTATGAAGTTAAGAATGAGAACAAAATACAACGCCCGCTTTCCGGCCAATAACA
Source organism: Daejeonella sp. JGW-45 (assembly GCF_029360805.1). Taxonomy (GTDB): domain Bacteria; phylum Bacteroidota; class Bacteroidia; order Sphingobacteriales; family Sphingobacteriaceae; genus Daejeonella. The sequence goes on from NZ_JARKNC010000002.1 coordinate 387,182, forward strand.
CAGCATGCACTAATTTCCTGATCAGCAATGGCTACGAGGTGACCGGTTCATCCAAAAGAATGATACTGGGGCAAAAAAGAAACTGGAATGGGGAAGGGATCTTCCACAGGATAAGCGGGGGACTTGGGTAGTTATACGTTGTACGTTATAAGTTATAAGTTATACGTCTTCTTTCCGAGGACCACTTATAACTTATAACATATTACGTAAAACTTCCTATCCGATCATATATTCCCGAACCCGGTCTTTACTAGGCAAACTTGAGCGGCCCATCAGGAACTCGTCTGCTCTTCTTGCTGCTTCACGACCCTCTGAAATTGCCCAAACAACCAGAGACTGACCGCGGCGCATATCACCTGCAGCAAATACTTTCGGAATATTGGTCATATATTGACCCTCCACGGCATTAACATTTCCTCTTGAATCCAGTTCAAGTCCGGTGTTCTCTACCAGGCCTGAATGCTGAGGATGCAAAAATCCCATGGCAAGTAATGCCAGCTGGCATGGAAGCTCCCTTTCGGAACCTTCAACTTCTGAGAATTTAACTGGCCGGCCATTAGCATCCAGTTCCCACGATACATCAGAAACTAATATCGCGCGAAGCTCACCTTTTTCGTTCCCTAAAAATGCTTTAGTATTTATTCCCCAGAAACGCTCACAGCCTTCTTCGTGCGAGCTGGTAGTTTTCAACACCATAGGGTAGGTTGGCCATGGCATGTGTTCGTTGCGTTCAGCCGGCGGCTGGCTTAACAGTTCAAACTGCTTTACCGTATTCGCATGCTGACGATTTGAAGTTCCGACACAATCAGACCCCGTATCACCACCGCCAATTACTATCACGTCTTTTTCTGTTGCCAGGATCTTCTCATCAGCGAACGAAACATTACTTACCGTTTTATTCTGCTGTTTCAGGAAATCCATCGCAAAATGAATCCCCTTCAATTCGCGGCCCGGAATATTGAGGTTACGCGGAATAGTCGAGCCAGCAGCCATAATAATGGCATCATGCTGATCGATAAACTCCTTCATATTACCGTTTGCACCTACTTCGGTATTGCAGACAAATGTGATCCCCTCTTCCTCCATCACCTGGATACGACGATCAACAACGTTCTTTTCAAGCTTAAAATCAGGAATACCATAACGAAGTAAACCTCCGGGACGATCATCCCTTTCATAAACAGTAACGGTATGTCCGGCTTTATTCATCTGGACAGCAGCAGCCAGGCCTGCAGGCCCGGATCCAACAACAGCTATCTGCTTGCCCGATCTTAAAATCGGCGCATTCGGCTTCACATAGCCTTTGGAATAGGCGATCTCAATAATATGCTTTTCGATCTCCTCGATAGCAACGGGTGGCTTATTTATACCGAGCACACATGCCGCTTCGCATGGCGCAGGGCAAATTCTCCCTGTAAATTCAGGGAAATTATTTGTGGAATTGAGGATCAGATAAGCCTCTTCCCACTTGCCCTGATAAACCGCTTCGTTGAACTCTGGAATAACATTTCCCAGCGGACACCCCGAGTGGCAAAACGGTATCCCGCAATTCATGCACCTGGCAGCCTGTTCGTTTAACTTCTCCGCGGGATATTCATGTACAAATTCATTGTAGTTCTTCACACGCTCCGCAGGGGCTATTTTTGAAGGAAGCTCCCTGCCATACTCCTTAAATCCTGTTGGTTTTCCCATTATCCTGCTGATTGCTGAACTTTTTGAAGGTTCAATACTTTTTTATATTCTTTAGGGAATACTTTTATAAAACATACTGACTGTTGCTCCCAGTCGTCAATAATATACTTTGCTACCTGGCTTTTTGTAAGCTGTACGTGCTTATTAAGCAACGCCAGGATCTCTTCTTCATCCTGCGGTGACAGCGGATCCAGATCAACCATCTCAGAGTTACAATTGGCCACGAAAGAGTTATCCGGGTCATACACCCATGCAATTCCACCGCTCATACCAGCGGCAAAATTCCTTCCGGTTTTCCCCAGGATCAGCGCCCTGCCGCCTGTCATGTATTCACATCCATGATCACCCACGCCCTCAACAACGGCTGTACCGCCTGAGTTACGTACTGCGAACCGTTCACCAGCCTGTCCTCTTACAAAGAGCTCGCCCGATGTAGCTCCATAAAGGGCAACGTTTCCGATGATAATATTCTCCTGAGGAATTGTTGTATTCTTCTCTGATGGATAGATCACCAGCTGCGCTCCGGAAAGGCCTTTACCTACATAATCATTTGCTTCTCCTTCAAGCTCGAATGAAATTCCTTTCGTACAGAAAGCACCAAAACTTTGTCCGGCCGAGCCTGTAAATTTGTAATTGATCGTGTTCTGGGGTAGGCCGGCAGAGAAATATTTCTTAGTGATCTCGTTAGACAATATGGTACCCGCGGTACGGTCAGTGTTTTTGATATTAAACGACGCAAACACCGGAGTTTTCGTTTCAATAGCGTCCTTGGCCTTTTCCAGCAATTCCCAGTCTATTACATTGTCAAGACCGTGATCTTGTTTCTCGCTGTTATGCAGGGTCATTCCGGATGGGTTATCCATGAAATGCAGGATCCCTGAAAGATCAATATTTTTTACTTTCCAGTGATCCACATCATCACGCATCTTAAGGAACTGAACCTTTCCTACCATGTCGTTAACCGTCCTGAAGCCAAGTTCGGCCATGATCTCACGGAGTTCTTCAGCAATAAATCTGAAAAGATTAACAATATGCTCCGGTTTACCGCTGAACAGCTTCCTTAACTCAGGGTCCTGGGTTGCAACACCTACCGGACAAGTATTCAGATGACATTTCCGCATCATGATACATCCGCCTGCAACAAGTGCAGCTGTAGCAACACCCCATTCCTCAGCTCCGAGAAGCGTAGCGATAGCAATGTCCTTTCCGGTTTTTAACTGTCCGTCTGTCTGAAGCACAACCCTGCTCCGGAGTTTATTTTTTACCAAAGTCTGCTGCGCCTCGGCAAGACCCAGTTCCCATGGTAAACCGGCGTGAACAATAGAAGTTAATGGCGATGCGCCTGTACCACCATCATAACCAGACACCAGAATCACGTCTGCATGAGCTTTTGCTACCCCGGCGGCTATCGTCCCAACCCCTGCTTTAGAAACAAGCTTTACACTTATCCTTGCGGCACGGTTGGCATTTTTAAGGTCAAAGATCAATTGCGCAAGATCTTCAATGGAGTAAATATCATGGTGTGGCGGAGGAGATATCAATCCCACTCCCGGTGTAGCGTGACGAACCTTTGCGATCCATTCATCAACTTTGTCGCCCGGCAGCTGCCCCCCTTCGCCGGGTTTAGCACCCTGAGCCATTTTAATTTGCAGCTCATCTGCATTGGCAAGGTAATTTGCAGTTACCCCGAAGCGCGCCGAAGCTATCTGCTTAATGGCAGAGCGCATCGAGCCGCCGTCAGGCATCACCTCGTACCGCAATTCATCTTCGCCGCCTTCACCGGTATTGCTTTTTGCCCCTATACGGTTCATGGCTATAGCAAGCGTGCTGTGAGCTTCGTGCGAGATAGATCCAAAAGACATCGCTCCTGTGGCAAAACGTTTCAGGATAGACTCAATAGGTTCGACCTCGTCCAAGGGAACAGGCTGACGGTGATGAGCGAAATCCAAAAGCCCGCGAATGGTATAAAGACTGTCGGTTTGCTTATTTATATGAGATGCGTATTTTTTATACACATCAAAATTGTTTGTTCTTGTTGAATGTTGAAGCAGGTGAACTGTTTCAGGATTAAACAGGTGGGCTTCGCCGCGCCTTTTCCACTGGTAAACACCCCCCGCCGTAAGGATCCTGGCTTCGATACCAGCCCTTCTGAAGCCTGTGAAGTGCTTGTGCAAGGCCTCCTGAGCGATATCATCCAGGCCGAGCCCACCAATTCTTGAAACTGTTCCTGTGAAATAGTGATCTACAACCTCCTTATTCAAACCAACGATCTCGAATATCTGGGCTCCATGATATGACTGCAAGGTAGAGATCCCCATCTTAGAGAATATCTTAAGCAATCCATCATTAACAGCCTTGGTATAATTCTTATAAAGCGCCTTTAAATCAAGGCTTGTATCCAGCTTCTCGTCTGTTTTAAGCTTGCGTATTGTTGCAAGGGCCAGATATGGATTTACGGCAGTTGCACCAAATGCGATCAGACATGCGAAATGATGAACTTCCCATACATCGCCTGCCTCAAGCATTATTCCAACGGCTCCTCTCAAACCCTTTTTAATAAGGTGGTGATGAACTGCAGAAACCGCTAATAAAGATGGTATAGGAGCATGTTCAGAATCCAGTGCCCTGTCTGATAAAATTAGGACTTCGAAGCCGTCATGAACAGCATCTTCAGCATATCTGCATAAACGGTCTAATCCACGTTGCAGGGATCCCGGCTGCCCGTCGGCTTTAAAATAAGTCTGTAATGTTTTTGCCTGAAAGGAACCTGTATCAATACTTCTGATCTTTTCAAGTTCAGTATTACTCAATACCGGATGAGGCAGAGCCACACAGTGACAATGCATTTTATCCTCATCGAGAATATTTCCATTGTTCCCCATAAACCCGGCCAGGCTCATTACAAGACGCTCGCGGATAGGATCGATCGGAGGATTGGTTACCTGTGCAAAAAGCTGCTTAAAGTAATTCGATAAATGCTGTGGGCGGTCAGAGAATACGGCTAAAGGGGTATCTGTACCCATAGACCCGATCGCCTCCTTACCATGAAGTGCCATCGGCTTAATCAAGGTATCGATATCCTCCCTCGAATAACCAAACACCTGCTGGTATTTAAACGTCGACTCATTCGACATCTGAGTGAAGGCTACTCTTGGTTCAGCAAGGTCTTCAAGCCTGATCTTATAATTTTCAAGCCATTGCGCATAAGGCTGCTGTGTAGTAACCTGCTTTTTGATCTCATCGTCTTCAATGATAGCGCCTTTTATAGTATCTACAACCAGCATCTTGCCTGGCTGCAGGCGGCCCTTTTTAACTACTTTGGATTCATCAACAGGTAGTACACCTGCTTCCGAAGCTACAATGATCTGATCGTCATTGGTAACCACGAAGCGTTGTGGACGAAGACCGTTTCTGTCCAGCGTAGCCCCGATCATGTGCCCGTCGGTGAACGCGATAGCTGCCGGTCCATCCCAGGGTTCTATAAGGGTTGCGTGATATTCGTAAAATGCTTTAGTAACCGGGTCCATCAGCTCATTACCATCCCATGCTTCGGGGATCAGCATCATCATCACATGAGGCAGGGACCTGCCGCAATGGAATAAGAGCTCCACCACATTATCGAGGCAGGCAGAATCCGATTGATTGTTATCAATTACAGGCAATAACATGTCCATCTCGTCTTTGCTGAAGAACGGCGAAGCGAATGAGCGGATGCCAGAGTAGAACCAGTTCAGATTACCCTTTAATGTATTGATCTCGCCGTTGTGCGCTATAAACCTGAATGGCTGCGCAAGCCTCCATGAAGGAAATGTATTGGTAGAGAACCTGGAATGGATCATACCAAAAGCGGATGTTAGTTCCTTATTGTTCAGATCCTGAAAATAAGTTCTTACCTGGCTGCTGGTAAACTCTCCTTTATATATAATGACATTCTGAGAAAGGGAGCAGATATAAAACTGTTGTTCCGCACCTCTAACTGTCTCACGAATAGTTTTCGTAATCAGATTCTTAAGCACGTAAAGCTTTCGTTCAAAATCCTCCGCAGTGTGTAATGAAGCTGGTTTCTCAATAAATACCTGTTCAATATCCGGCTCTGCCGAAAACGAGGCCTCGCCCACTATACCTTTATTAATAGGAACCTGACGATAACCGAGTACCTTCAATCCAAGTTTTTCAGCACTTCTGGCTATTCCCGCGCGGCAGGCTTCCTTGATGGTGGCCTTTTTGGGGAGAAATAGCATTCCTACACCATAACTACCTGGTTTATCCAGGTTGATATTGAGCTTTAAAGCTTCACTTTTAAAAAAATCGTGAGGAATCTGCATTAAGATCCCCGCACCATCACCCGAATCCGGATCACAACCGCAGGCTCCACGGTGTTCCATGTTCTCTAAAATAGTAAGGGCATCACTTACGATCTGATGCGATTTCCGGCCCTTAATATTTGCAATAAAACCAACTCCACAAGCGTCATGCTCGTAATCCGCACTATATAATCCTTGCTGTTGGCTGTCAGTCTTTGTCATCAAAAATCTAGAATTTATAAATCCGCCTAAATTACAGAAAATGGCGCTGATTTACTTTATTGTCAATAAGTTTTGTCATTCAATCAAAAACTAGCATTATTTTCGGCTCGAATTAACAATTTCGCAATTAACTCCCACATTCATTAACAAATTAATATTTCATCTTTCATTTCAAACTGCCGGAGCTAAAATTGCATTTTTTTCCTACTTTTGTCGCGGGCAAGTCTTTTACGACCAGCTCCCTTTGAACTCCCCCAGGGTGGGAACGCAGCAAGGGTAGAAGGTTGTAGCGGTGCGATAAAAGGTGCTTGCCCATTTTTTTCTTCTCTAATAATCTAGTCATATTTGATCCGTTAACCGGATGGTTCACCGAACTCAGGATATCATAAATATTTACAAACCGCTATTATGAAATTTTTCATCGACACAGCAAATCTCGCACAAATAAAAGAAGCGCAGGCTCTTGGAATTCTAGACGGTGTTACCACCAACCCCAGCCTTATGGCGAAAGAAGGTATCACCGGCCATGGCAACGTGATCAACCATTATAAGGCTATCTGCGATCTGGTAGAAGGTGATGTAAGCGCCGAGGTTATTGCTACCGATTTCGAGAATATTGTGAAAGAGGGAGAGATTTTAGCTGCTCTTGATCCGAAGATCGTTGTCAAAGTCCCAATGATCGCTGAAGGAATTAAGGCTATTAAATATTTTACGTCAAAAGGTATCAAAACAAATTGCACCCTGGTATTTTCCTCCGGACAAGCTTTGCTTGCTGCTAAGGTTGGTGCAACCTATGTTTCGCCATTTATAGGTCGTTTGGATGATGTTTCTACTGACGGTTTAACTCTTATCGAGGATATCCGGCTGATTTACGATAACTACGGATTTGATACGGAGATCCTTGCAGCATCTGTTCGTCATCCTATGCATATAATTAATTGCGCTAAAATCGGAGCTGATGTAATTACAGGCCCTTTAGCTGCGATGATTGCCTTAATGAAACACCCCTTAACTGATAGCGGACTGGCTACTTTCCTGGCAGATCACGCAAAGGCAGCGGGCAAGTAATAGTTAAACGTTTTACGTGGTACGTTTTACGTCTGGGCGGAGACGCTTCACGTTTTACGTTGTAAGTTATACGTTATACGTCTGTGCAGATGCTTCACGTTTAAGTTATACGTAGCACAGCGTCTAGTAACTTACAACGTAAAACGTACCACGTACAACTTTTTTTCGTAATTTATCCAAGTGAACCCCCAATTTGATACCTTAATAATCGGCGGAGGGCCTATCGGTATGTCGTGTGCGATAGCGGCGCAAAGGGCTGGTTTGTCTTATGTGATCGTCGAAAAAGGATGCCTCGTTAACTCTCTTTATAATTATCCGGCGAACATGACCTTTTTCTCCACTTCAGAGAAACTGGAAATAGGCGGCGTTCCCTTCGTTTCAAACAATATTAAACCCACACGTTCCGAAGCACTCGAATATTACCGCCGGGTTGCGGCGAAATTTGATCTGAACCTGCGGCTGTTCGAACGTGTAAAAACGATCAGCAAGACGGACGAACGATACACTATTGAAACGGATAAATCGCGCTACTCCGCCCGCTATATCATCGTCTCCACCGGCTTTTATGACATCCCCAATTTAATGGATATACCTGGTGAGGACCTGCCTAAAGTGAAACACTATTACCAGGACCCTCATTTTTATGCGCGACAAAAGGTGATCGTTGTCGGGGCGAACAACTCTTCTGTTGATGCAGCGCTTGAAACCTGCAGAAAGGGCGCCGAAGTGACAATGGTGATCCGGGAGAACCAGATCGGCGAACGGGTAAAGTACTGGGTCAGGCCTGATGTAATTAACCGCATACAGGAAGGCAGTATAAAAGCATATTTTAACTCTAACCTGCTGGCTGTTCGTGAGGCAGAGGCTGATATACAAACTCCTGAGGGCAAGATAAGCGTTCCTAATGATTTCGTTTTAGCAATGACGGGCTACAAGCCTGACTTTGCCTTTCTTAAAAACCTGGGAGTTAATCTTTCAGACGATGAGGTCCGCCTTCCTGAGCATAACCCCGAGACTATGGAAACCAATGTCAAAGGCCTGTATCTGGCCGGTGTGGTCTGCGGTGGAATGAATACCCACAAATGGTTTATCGAAAATTCCCGGGAGCATGGGGACCGGATCATTGGGCATATTGTAAAGAGAGAGGGGGAATCGGTAAATGGTAATGGGTAATCGGTAATGGGGAATCGGTAATCGGTAATCGGTGCGTACGACATCTGATCACTGATTACCAGTCATACTGATTACTGGTCACTGATTACTGATCACCGATTACTGATCACCGAATACTGATCACCGAACACTCATTATGCAATAAGCCCCAAAACCTCCCCAATCGGCTGATCGCTGTCGATTAAAATGCCCCTTACCCCTGCTGCTTCGCCAGCAATAACGTCCCGTTCCCTGTCGCCAATGAAATAAGATTTTGAGGCATCGATTTCAAAACGCGCGATAGCCTTTTCAAGCATCAATGAACCTGGTTTACGGCAAAGACAGTTGCCATTATATTGGGGATGATGATTACAGTAGTAGGCTTCGGTGATCCTTATTCCTTGTTTGGAATAAGTTTCTATTAAATGGTCGTGCATTTGCTTTAGGGTTTCCGGTGTATACCAGCCTTTTGCCAGCCCCCCCTGGTTTGTAATAACTATCAGCAGGTAACCACTGTCCTGCAGTTTTTTTAATGGCTCAAAATTATGTTCCAGCACGCAGAAGTCCTCGAATTTGCAGACATAATCGCCCAACTCCTTATTCAACACCCCATCGCGGTCCAAAAAAACTGCCTTATTCATATATTAAAATTGCTATTTGTGATTGTCTAAAAAGATTATCTTTATTACTTAGCCGTGCCTTCGCCGCAATGACAAAGTTATGATATCATTGCAAGCGAAGCGCAGCAAAATTTAATTAAATCACCTCGCTACTACACCCTGTGTCATTGCGAGCAAAGCGAAGCAAAATATGTCAGAAACTCAAACACAGAAGGAATTTAAACCCTACATTCCTGCTAACAGCAAAGTTGCCGAATTCACGGTTAAATCCGTATTGCTCGGGGCAATATTCGGGGTCATTTTTGGCGCAGCAACGGTTTATCTGGCCCTGAAGGCTGGATTGACGGTTTCTGCATCTATTCCCATAGCTGTATTAGCGATCTCCATAGGCCGCAAATTTTTCAAGACCACGATCCTTGAGAACAACATAATACAGACAACCGGATCGGCAGGTGAGTCGATAGCTGCCGGAGTTGTATTTACCCTGCCGGGATTTTTGTTCCTGTCTGCCGGCAGCAACAGCGAGTCCTTTTTCTCATACTGGCCAATATTCTTCCTAGCTGCCCTGGGCGGGATCCTCGGAACGCTGATGATGATCCCACTCCGTAAATCTCTCATCGTTGAAGAGCATAATAACCTGCCTTACCCTGAGGGTACGGCTTGCGCTTCGGTTCTTATCGCAGGTGAGAAAGGCGGCGACTTTGCAAAAACTGCATATTATGGGCTGGGCTTTGCATTTGCATACGCCATACTGCAAAAGGTTTTTCATGTCATTGCCGAAACTCCTACCTGGGCAACTACTCAGGCAAATAAATATTTTCCCTCTGCTACTGTCAATGGAGAGATCACCCCGGAATACATGGGTGTAGGATATATTATCGGACCGAAGATAGCCGGAGTACTCGTAGCTGGCGGGGTGCTTGCATGGCTTGGCCTTATACCTCTTCTCGCTACCCTTGTGCCCGCAGAAAGCGTAGCCCTGCAGCTTGTCAAGCTGGGATACTTGAAAGACGTATTAAGTCCCGGCAGTTCTGCCGGATGGGATCCTGCGACCAAAACATTTGAAAATACTGCAACAGCTATTTATCTGGCCTATGTGAGGCAGATTGGTGCAGGAGCAGTTGCAGCCGGTGGTTTTATTACCCTGCTTAAAACCATTCCAACTATAGTGTCCTCGTTTAAATCGAGCCTTGCATCGATCAATAAAATGGATGGTAAGACCGCTGTTAAACGTACTGACGACGATCTATCTTTCAATACTGTAATTTTGGGCAGTATTGCCCTGATTGTACTCATGGCCGTCTTACCCCAGATCCCGGGTGATTCTATTCTCAATAAACTTCTTATCGGCGTACTCGTAGTAGTATTTGGCTTTTTCTTTGTAACTGTTTCAAGCCGTATCGTGGGATTGATCGGCACCTCCTCCAATCCCATCTCAGGAATGACCATCGCAACCTTGATGGGTACCTGCCTGATCTTTATCAGTATCGGCTGGTCGGGCCAGCTCTATGAACCTATGGCACTCGTTGTGGGAAGTATGATCTGTATTGCTGCAGCAAATGCTGGCGCTACCTCCCAGGATTTAAAAACAGGTTATATAGTCGGCGCTACTCCCAGGTATCAGCAACTAGCCCTGTTTGTCGGAGCAATAGTCTCAGCAGTAGTCATTGGCGCAACATTATCTATTCTCGACAGGCCAAATGCCGAAATGCTATCACAGGGTATCAATCATGCTATTGGAACAGAAATGTATCCGGCACCGCAGGGAACACTGATGGCTACACTCATTAAGGGCCTGCTTTCCTTTAATCTTGACTGGCAGTTCGTGCTTGTCGGAGTATTCCTTTCTATCACGATGGAACTTTGCGGCGTTAAGTCGCTATCATTCGCCGTGGGAGCTTACTTACCGCTAGCAACAACGCTTCCTATTTTCGCCGGCGGGGCAATTAAGGGACTGGTTGACCGCAGGTCTAAAGACAAACATGAGAAAACCGAGGATGAGGACCTGGGGAAAGGAAACCTTTTTGCCACGGGACTCGTTGCGGGTGGTGCTTTGATGGGTGTTATATATGCATTCCTGATGGCATTCGAAAATACAGCGGCACCGGTTTCAAGTTTGAATATTGAACACAGTCTCACTTCTGCCCTGGGCGAAGGCGGATTTCAAATACTTGGATTCGGGTTCTTTGTAATAATGGGTGTCGTGTTATACCGAATCGCGATAAGTAAGAAATAAGGCTTTACGACCTGCATATTTTAGATCAGGGTTTAAATTACTAATATTTTTAGTATATTTAAACCCTAATCTATTTCTAATGCAGAGCTTATATTTAATAGCAGTCCTTCCTCCGGAGGACCTTTCGAATCAGATCCATGAAATAAGGGTACATTGCGCGGAGAAATTCGGTGTACAAAAGGCATTAAAGCCGCCGGTGCATATAACACTATACCCTCCTTTTAAAATGGAAGAAACGTTCGAAGCACGAATGTTCCGCTTACTTCAGTCCGCGGGTTCGGGCCTGCACCCGTTCAAGCAGGAACTTGAAAATTTCGAAGCTTTCGATATGCACGCCGTTGTGATCAGGGCGCTGAAAAATGCGGAGATTATGAAACTGCAGCGTGCCGTCGCGTCAGTATTCCGCAGGCACGAGATTGACAAAAAGCCCGCCGGCGCTAAACGACTGCCTTTCCGCCCTCATCTGACTATCGCCTACCGCGATATCCTGCCGGAAGTTTTCCCTATGATATGGGAAGAATATAAAGATGCCCGCTTCAAGCGCAGCTTTATGCTCGATCACTTTAGTTTGTTAAAACACGATGGAAAGCAATGGCGCAGGATCAGTGATTTTAAACTGTCAATGATGATGAGACAGGCAGAATTATTTGATTAGTATCTCATTCACAACTGACTCACCCCACCAGATACAATAAACTTCATTGCTTCGCTGGCGCTCATATTCAGAGGCTTTACGCGTGTTATACTAACAATACACAACTGTCCGGCAAAGGAGTATGAAAGCGGAAAGTAGACGGCAACCTCTCCCGGGTAGCCGATCTTAGTAAGGTCTTTCTGGGTAATAAATCCTATTTTCTTCAAGCCGGTTTCGTTCACCTCCACCACTACCGGCTCGCTGAACTTCTTATCATCACCTACAAAAGCCTCCGTCAGGTCCTTAAAAGAGGTATATATTACATTAAATACAGGTAACCTTTTAAACCAGCCTGCGAACCACTTCTTTATAGGGTCCGTTACAAAATTAGTAACAACAATACCTACAACAATAAGAATGATTAATACGGTTAATATTCCCAGGCCAGGGATATAGATCGGCTTCCCGGCCTGGTCCACCCATATAACATCACTCAGGTTCAGTGCAGTATCAACTTTGACAAATATCCAATAGATCAGAAAAATCGCGGCGGCAATAGGGACTATCACCAGGGCGCCCCTGACCATGTAATTAAATAAAGCCCTGACTATTCTATTCATAATAATAAATCCGTTTTACTCGTTGTGATATCCCTGTAAGGACCTCATATGCAATTGTTCCCATTTGCTTTGCCAGATCTTCAACCCTGATCTTATCGTTAAAAACGATGACCTCATCCCCTTCTGCAGCGTCAATACCCGTAATATCGATCATGCACATATCCATGCAGATCTTACCGATGGTTTTCACTTCCCGGCCATGAAGAAGCATTTTACCGGCTCCGTTGCCCAACTTACGGCTGTACCCGTCGGCGTAACCTATCTTTACCGTCGCAATTTTCCCACCCTCAGGCATTCTTCCCTCCCTGCCATAGCCGATCGTGTCGCCGGCTGGAATATCCTTGATCTGGGAAATACTGGTTTTCAGCGAAGTTACGGTTTGTAGCGGAGATTTGTCACCGCCTGCAGCATGAACAGGATCAATCCCGTAAAGGCCGATACCGAGGCGAACCATATCAAAGGCGGCATCAGGCCAGCGGCTTATGCCCGATGTATTAGATAAATGCCTTAACACCGGGTAGTCCAGGGTTGATATTATCCTGTCCGACAAGCGCGTAAAACGATCTATCTGTTCTTGGGTGAATGCATCATGCTGCTCGTCCTCACTTGCCACTAGGTGCGAAAACACGCTTTGAACATGCACTAATGTATTGCCTTTCAGGCCCTGGAGCAACGGATCAAGCTCACTTTCCATAAAGCCGAGCCGGTGCATCCCGGTATCCAGCTTAATGTGGATGGGATATGAATGCAGTCCTTTGGCAGAAAGAGTATTTATGAATTCCTGGAAAATCCTGAGGCTGTAGATCTCTGGCTCAAGCTTATAATCAATAATAGCATCAAAGGCGAGTAAATCGGGGCTCATCACCATTATGGGAAGGCTGGTACCAGCTTTCCGGAGAGCCACTCCCTCATCAGCATAGGCTACAGCGAGATAATCCACGCCGTTAAATTCCAGCAGGTTAGTGATCTCAAAACTCCCGCTGCCGTAAGAGAAGGCTTTTACCATAGCCATCACTTTGGTGCCCGAAGTCAGCAGGCCTTTATAATAATTGAGGTTATGCTCCAGCGCATTAAGGTTTATCTCCATCACCGTTTCATGGACCTTCTGAGTGAGCATCTGGCTTATACGTTCAAACTCATAGACCCTCGCACCCTTGAGAAGGATGGTCTCATTCTGAAAGTTAAGCGATGAAAAGGCATCTATCAGATCGCCGGTGCTTCGAAAGAATTGCTTGTCGCACGTAAAACAGGCAGTGTGCTTCGTCATACGTTCTCCAACACCCATTAACCTGTTTATCGACCTGCTTTGCAGCATCTGGCCTACCTGTGCATAAACCGATTCTGAATCCGTGCCCGGGATATCGGAAAGGATAAGTGTCCGCTTAGGGTGCTGGTTCTGATGTTTGAGAAAGTCGAGCGCTATAGCCAGCGAAGACAGATCCAGGCTATACGAATCATCAATAACGGAACAATTATTTATCCCGTTCTTCAACTCCAGCCTCATCCCAATAGGAAGGAGTTTTCCCAGCCGCTTACTGGCTTCCTCAGGGCTGTACCCTAAGGCCAGCAGCGTCGCCCAGCAGATTATTCCGTTCTCTATCGATGCCTGGTCTGAGAAAGGGATCAGGGCGCTTACCTCAATACCTCTAAATTTGCCTCTGAGCTGCTGACCATTTCCCTCTGACACCCTGTGGCTATAAATTTCCAGATCTGCCCCATCGCGGTATCCCCAGGTAAACTTCTCCATGCCGGGAATCTCGCCCTCATACTCATCCAGGTATCTATCGGAATAGATAAAAAGTCCGGCATCTTTAAATAGATTGAGCTTTTCGCTGATCTTTTCGGCCCTGGACTTGAATCCCTCCTGGTGAGCCTCGCCAATATTTGTAAGAATCCCTATAGTGGGTTGTATAATAGCTGCAAGCGGCTTCATTTCACCTGTCCTGGATATACCCGCTTCAAATATAGCCAGGTCGTTCTCTTCAGTCATCTCCCACACAGAAACCGGTACCCCCAGTTGCGAATTATAGCTTTTAGGGCTGCGTACGATGTTCCTGCCCGGCGCCAGCAATTGGTAAAGCCACTCCTTGACAATTGTTTTGCCATTACTCCCCGTAATACCTATCACCGGATAGTTGAATTTCCTACGGTGGACAGCTGCAAGATCCTGTAAAGCCTGTAATGTATCTCCAACCAGGTAAAAATTACAACCGGCAAACTGAAGGTGATCAAATCCAGGGTCTGAGATCACGAAATTCCTTATTCCTGCCTGATAAGCACCGGCAATAAATGTGTGCCCATCCCGCCGGCCCTGGATCGCAAAAAACAAGGCCTGACCGATATTGCTCAACTTTCTGCTGTCCGTAAGGAGAGTCCGGACCACCGCATCTGGCATCTGTATGTAAGCCCTGGCGTTCATGCCGGCTACAAGTTCTTCCACAGGATAAAGAAAATGCCTCATTGTTGCGAATTTCATTAAATTTTAAGGAATAAATTAAATATTTACGATATTTCATCGATTTGAGAAACGAAGCAGGCAGCCCGAAAGTTTTCAGCAGAGCACAGGCCAGGGTTAAGGCTGAGAGTTATTGTGCTTACCAGGAGCGCTCCCAGTATGAAGTAAGAAATAAGCTTTACGAATGGGGTTTACACCAAAAGGAGGTTGAAGAGATCATTTCAGAACTCATCGAATCTAACTTCCTCAACGAAGAACGTTTTGCGCTGGCTTATACACTTGGCAAGTTCCGCATCAAAGGCTGGGGAAAAATAAAGATCAAACAGGGACTCAAACTAAAACGGGTACCGGATAAGATGATCGCAAAATCGCTTAAAGCGATCGATCCGGATGATTATATCGCAAAATTAAAAAGCCTGATCGAAAAAAAAGCAGCTACGCTCAGGGAGCCTGATCCATACAAAATGCGCTATCTTTTAGGTAGATTCGCGGCGTCCAAAGGATTTGAACAGGACTTGATTTCTGACATTTTAAAGGATTAATACCCTCAACCCTAAGCTGTTTTAATTATGCCTGCAACAAATGTATTCCAACTTGATGACCAAACCCAGTGGGAAGACCTTGGTGATGGCGTATCACGCAAGATCTGCGGTTATGATGACAAGATCATGCTGGTAAAGGTAAAGTTTGAGGTTGGTGCAATCGGGCCGCTGCACGAGCATTATCACTCGCAGGTCACTTACGTCGCGAGCGGCGTATTCGAGGCAAGCATCGACGGTGTAAAGCAGGTGCTGAAAGCCGGCGATAGTTTTTACGCCAGGCCGCACCATATTCACGGGGTATTGTGTATCGAAACAGGGGTACTGGTCGATGTGTTCAGTCCGATGAGGGAGGATTTTTTGGGATAGCCCACCGGTAACCCTCATTTAGAACTCTTCAGTGCCCCTTATTATTTTATTCCGCCCTTAAGCTTCTCACCGGGTTCATCAACGCTGCCTTAACACTCTGGAAATTAATCGTCGCCAGCGCAATAAATGCCGTCAGTAAACCTGCTATTGCAAATACCCCCCAACTGATTGAAATGCTGTAGGCAAAGCTTTGCAGCCATGTGTTCATCGCCCACCATGCTACAGGGAATGCAATCAACGCGGAAATGCCAACTAATACCAGGAAGTCTTTAGACAGCAATTCCGTAATTCCTATAACGCTCGCTCCAAGAACCTTGCGGATGCCAATCTCACGAATACGTTGTTCAGCGGTAAACATTGCCAGTCCCAGTAAACCCAGGCATGAAATAAAGATGGCAAGGAATGCAAAACAATTGGAAAGAACACCGATCATCTGCTCACTTTTGTAAAGCGTATTATATTCCGTATCTGCGAATTTATAGCTGAACGGAAAAGCCGGATTAAGCTCTTTGCTCAATTTTGCCAGGCTCGCAAGAGCTTCCGTTGTTTGGCCCGGTTTGGTTTTCACAAGAATATTCCCGTTGTAACCCGGATCACCAAGCCACAGTACCATTGGCTTTACCGGTTCATGCAGGGAATTAAAATGAAAATTTTTCACTACACCTACAATGGTCGATTTGCGTCCCCACATAGTAAATGATCTGCCGACAGGATCGGTATAACCTATCTGCTTTACAGCTTCCTCGTTTAAAATATACCCTACAGAATCTGCAGCAAATCCTGGTCTGAAATCATGTCCCTGCAGTACCTGTATGTTCATTGTTTTTACGAAATCAAACCCAACGCCTGCATAGCTGAATGTAGGTTTCATTTCCGCTGGCTTACCCTCCCAATCTATTCCCCAGGTTCCCGATGAGATGTTGACAGGCTGCTGCTCGGTTCTGGATATCGACCCGATACCAGGCATTTTCAAAGCCTCTGTTTTAAACAGTGTATATTTCTGATTCAATTCGCCTTCCTGAGGCACAAAAATCAGGTTCTGACGATCAAAACCAAGGCTTTTTGTCTTAATATAATTCACCTGCTTAGATACTACGATAGTTCCCACGATCAGCATGATCGAAAGCGCAAACTGGAATATAACCAGCCCTTTCCGGAACACCACATTCCCGCCGCTTAATTTCATCGTCCCTTTTAAGATCCTGACAGGATTAAATGACGACAGAAACAAGGCCGGATAGCTGCCCGAAACAAGGCCTGTAGTAATTGTTACCCCCGCCATGATCAGCCAGAATGGGCCTTTACCCACAGGGAAAACAATTTCCTTCCCAGTAATATTATTAAAAACCGGCAGCAGGACAGCTACCAGGGCCAGGGCAACCAAGGTCGATATGAAAACGAGTAGTATCGCCTCGCCAATGAATTGCGCGATCAGGGAGGCACGCACCGCACCAACAACCTTTCTGACTCCAATCTCCCTGGCACGTTTAACAGAACGGGCAGTGGTCAGGTTCATAAAGTTGATGCAAGCGATCAGTAAAATAAATACTGCAACAATGCTGAACAAGCGTACATATTCAATTCTGCCACCTTCCGGTTGCCCCTGGCTATCAAATTTAGAGTTGAGATACATATCATCATAGCGCTGCAGGCCAAACTCTATCTTAAAATCACCCTCCTGCGGGTCATATTTATTCAGGAAATTCTTGATTTGTTTAGCAAACACTTCCGGGTCTGTACCCTTTTTTAACTGCACAAAAGTGCCTACTCCATGATTTCCCCAGCTCTTCATATTATTATTATCCGCGAGAAAAGCCTCCCAGTTTATTAGGTAGTCGAATTTGGATGTTGAATTTTTAGGCTGGGCATCAAAAACTGCAGTTACCCTAAAGTCACGCCGATTTTCAAAACGAACGGTCTTTCCCATCGCTAATTGCGAACTTCCAAAGAAGGCTTCAGCCATGCTCTTTGAAATGGCCATATCATCAGGAGTATTTAATGCGGTATTTCTGTCGCCCTCCAATACAGTATAACTGAACATTTTCAGGAAATCAGCGCCCGCAAATAGTCCATCTTTCTTAAGGATCTTGTCGTTCACCTGGAAAGTATGCTCCCGGCTCTGAGATGCAGAACTGGCCAGTTGCACAGCAGGCAGAACTTTCTTCATTTCCTCTGCCAATACCCCGGGAGTAAAATAATTGGCCTCGATCTCCCCTGCTGAATATACCCGCTTGAATACGGAATAAAGCTGCTCCGAATTTGCATGAAATTTATTCATATTCCGCTCATCATCTACCCAGAGATAAATGAACAGACTGCAAACTAGCCCGAGGGCGAGGCCCAGGATATTGATGGCTGAGAATACCTTATTTTTCGATAGGTTACGAATGGCAGTGAGAAGATAGTTTTTTATCATAACATTAGTTTGTCTTTTCGAATTTATCTGCGGTCATCGTTAGGATACTGTCATCCGACAGATTTTTCACAACGTGAAGGCTAACCTTGCCATCTTTTCCCTCAATGGTGAGTGTATAATCGCTATCGTTCATGATTGCATTAATGACACTTTTTCCTTCCTTGAACGGCGTGGTCCATTTGCAGGTCTGCGAAACGATCTTCAGCTCGCCCCTGTCTACACCATCTATATTGAGGAGGACAGCTGTTTTCGAAAACCTAAGTATTGTTTTTTCATCCTTTACACCAGTTGGGTTACCGGATGGATCCGCAAGATTCGTTTTTGACGTACTTAACACTGCATTCTCTTCGCATTGCGCGAAACTGCTTAATGTCCCCGTCAGGCAGATTAATAATGTGATTATTACACTTTTCATGTTTCAAATTGTTTGATATATATTTTTAATTATTTATCAGCTCCCCCTCAGACCACATACCTCATACCTCAATACCTCTCACTGATACACCCTCACCCAATCAACAATCATCTGCACAGGCAATTGATTAATATCTACTCTACCAACCCAGCTGCCGCCTAGCTGCTGATCGATCATCACAAAAAACGGCTGATCATAAGGCCATTGGCTCGCATCGGCATCTGGCTTGCGCGGATAGGTAAACGTTTCTTTTCCGTTCACTGTAAAGACCAGTTTATCCGGATACCACTCCAGTCCGAATGTATTGTAATCATCCACATTTATTTTTGCTTTACCCGAATGCGGAGGATTGTTCGTCTGCTTTAAATTAAGGGTATAGTAAGAATGTGTAGTTTGATAAACTATAGAATCGCTATTCAGATGTTCCATAATATCTATTTCGCCATTTCTGGGATAAGCGCCATACTTTCCCTTCTCAGCCAGCATCCACATCGCGGGCCATGCACCCTGGGCACATTCAAGCTTTGCACGGATCTCTATTTTTCCGTATTGAAAGGCAAATTTACCCTTTGTATAAACCCCTCCGGTGATGTACGGCCTTGAATCCTTTAGTGTATCAGGCGTCCTAATCCCCTTGAGAAATAACTTCCCGTCTGTTTGGTCATAACAACCCGCAAACGTGCTCATATGCTTGTTCCAGTCGCTTTGGCCGGGGCCGATCTTACTCCATTTAGTAAGATCAAGAGCAGCTCCGTTAAACTCATCGTTCCACACCAGCTTCCATTTTTTGCTTTTCCGCTGCTCCTTTTGTACATAGATATAATTATCAGTTTTTACCGTGTTTATTATCCGGCACGAAGAGGATAAAACAACAGCCAGAAAAGCCACTTTTAAAATTTTATTCATACGTAAATCCCCAACAGGAAATAAATAAACTGATCATTATACTTCTCATATTTTAAACTGTCTGCTCCACCAATGTCTACACATGCATAAACCTTACAATACAGTACCATGCAATACACAATACGTGCCGACCCTGTAATCAATTGAAAAACAGGCCACTAAAGAGACATGCAGATTGTTCCTACTGTTCGTAAACGGACGGTAAATGTTCGGCAGCGAACGGTCAGGATGTCAGACCGGCCTCTGTAATTTTTGGCTTTCCGTTATGGATTAAGGCGGCGGGAATATCAACTCAAAGAGTGTGTTTAAACTAATAAGTACTTTTCCGGGAGTCTAAGCGTCTGACAAAATAATGAACAGGAATCGAAAGCTCACAAAACTTTAGCTACCTCGCTAAGCTTTGTACCTTTCGACTCCCCTGGCTCCTCAGGGTAACGGTTTGCCGCATCCATCAGGAAGGTTTTTAGACCCAGTTCACGCCCTCCTTTGATTTCCGATTCGAGGTCGTCGCCGATCACTATAATATCTCCCTTCCTCAATTGATATTTGTCAATAATCCGTTGGATTACTTCCTTTTTTGTCTCGGAAGTAAAGTCAGGATCAACAATAAAGATCTCCTCAAAGTCATCTGTAATGCCAAGACAAGCCAGCTTGCTCATTTGAAGCCTGGTGTATCCTGCCGTGAGCAGAAATCGCCTCGCCGGAAGGCTTTTGATGTATGAATAATCATCATAGACGTCCATCCCGCCTTTATACTCCATATTGCGGAGGAGTTCAGAACCTTGCCGGGCCAATTCTGCCGGAAAATTATGCATGGTTGCAACCTTATGAAAAGGTGTACGCTGAATGTCCTTCTTTGCGGCTTCTATTGTCTCTTTATAAAGTGCCGCTGGTGGAGGCTACCGGATAAATAGTATTATCAAGGTCAATAATCAGTGCAAGCATTATCCGGCTTGATTCAGGTTTATCTGCCGGCCAATTTCATTTATCTCGGCATCGTCGTCGAAGATCGGAAGATCGGTTTCGTGGTCCAGCTTTAACCAAACGCCTTCTGTATCTTTTTGAACGTGCACATATTCTTTTCCTTCTTTGAAAATAGTGAATGTGTTATCTTCTTCAGGGAACACGGAATAGGTTGTTGATCCTATGTAGATGTCGAAAGGTTCTTCCATGTGCGAAGATAGGAGTTATGAGGAAAGTATTGCTGAGTGATAAAACTAAAAAGCCTGAAACTTTCATTTCAGGCTTGTACTCGGAGCGGGTGCCGATAACTATCGGTACGAACCCGCACTCGCTTTAGGGCGAACAGGATTTTAAGTCCTGCGTGTCTACCATCCCGATAGCTATCGGGACCACCATCATCTATAACGCAGCATCAGTTTTTCGATCATTTCCGGATACTTCTTTAAATTTTGAATACAATACGATAGGACAAATCCATACAACTACCTGTATAAAGCTTATCAAGTTTTCCAGAATATAATATATAAATCGATGCCATAGAAACAAAAAAGCCCTCAAAAAATTTGAGGGCTTTTCGTACTCGGAGCGGGAATCGAACCCGCACTCGCTTTAGGGCGAACAGGATTTTAAGTCCTGCGTGTCTACCAGTTCCACCATCCGAGCGAATGGTTATTAAATTTGCTCTGACAACCCTGCGGGATGTGTCTACCTCCCGATTGCTATCGGGATCCACCATCCGAGCGAATGGTTATTAAATTTGCTCTGACAACCCTGCGGGATGTGTCTACCTCCCGATTGCTATCGGGATCCACCATCCGAGCGAATGGTTATT